>NZ_JBDZYI010000002.1:0-1394062 GCF_040329435.1 Roseibium sp. SCP15
CGTCATCGAGGGCCACACCACCAAGATCCGCTCCATCACCTATGGCGACAGCAATGGCGACGGTGTTGTCGACCACACCGTGATCAGCCTCTATTCCGACCAGGGCTCGGGAGGCGGTGCCCACAACAACGATGACCTGGGAACCATCACTGTCTATGGCGATCTCGTCACACAGACCGACATCTCCACCACCGCCAAACCGGCCTACGGCATCGTCCGCTCCATCTCAGATCTCCAGGAGGCCCTCAAGCCCATCGAGATGGGAGAAGAACGCGAGGACGTGCCGCCTCCAGCGGACCTGCCCTCGCAGGACGACCTCCCCCTGCCCGAAGGCATGACGCCAGTCTTTGCCATTGCCGGAGCCTTGCAACTGGAGAGAACCCGCGAGGGGCAAATCGCGATCTCTCATTCTGAAGACATGAAGATTGCGGAAGGCACCGTCGCGTTTTCGTTCAAGGCTGACCAGATCAGCGGCTACGATGCACTCTTTTCAAAAGATGCCAGCGGTTACGGATCCGGAGGCCATGTGACGGCCTGGGTCACTGAGAACGGGGATGTGAAGGTCCGCTTTCAGGACGAAGACAGTTCTCTTTGGCTGAAGGCGGAAGATGTGATCGAAGTTGGAACGGAGCACGAGTTCGCCCTGACATTCGGTGATGATGGCGTGTTCCTTTTCATCGATGGTGTCGAAGTTGCAGGAAGCGAAAACTTCCAGGCGGATTGGCTTGGAAACGAGGAATTCCTGATGATCGGCGCCAATGGATGGGGCAGCCCGTCCGGTGAAATCGGATGGACCAACGATCACTTCGACGGGACAATTTTCGACTTCAGAGTGCTGGATGACCAGCTTCAACTAGATCCGTCCGGCGACGAACTGTTCACCTAAACACCTTCAAGGGCACTCCCAGGAGTGCCCCCGACACACAACAATCAGGACCTCTCTTGCGCGGCAAGGGAGGTCTTGGGCACGCAATCGGAAACGAAGACAACTTGTCGAAAAAATCAGGACGAGATGCATTCTGAGGCGCTTGTTCTGAGCAACGCGCAGTCAACAAGACCAATGTTGGGCTAAATACTTCTCAAACGTGGGGAAAGAGTGGTGCCCAGAGGCGGAATCGAACCACCGACACGCGGATTTTCAATCCGCTGCTCTACCAACTGAGCTATCTGGGCTTGCTTTTTCGGTCCGAAGCGGCGCTCCGTTCGCTGAAAGCCCGGTCCTTATAGAGGCTCGTTTTGACCTTGTCCAGCACCCCGGCAAAGTTTTTTGCACTTCTTGGCGGCCCTAACTGGGGAAAACTTTTTGCCACATCAACTCACTGAAATTTATGATTTTTTCAGGTCGAATTTGTGTCTCCCCCAGCGAACAAAGTCCTACTGCTTCTCTCCGGCGACAATGCCATTGGCCGACCAGGAGCCGTCGGATGCATTGAAGTTTCCTATGACACCGTCATGATTGCCGCCAGGACCGCCGACAAACGACGTGTTCAGGTCACCAGTCAGGCTTCCGGTGCCGGACAATGTACCGGAGAACAGATTACCGTTTGCGATCGTCTGTTCATTGACGACACCACTCATCGTTCTGCCGTCGAAGTTCGAGATCGTTGCCGTGCCTGCGCGATCTGCAAAATTCACCGACATGTTGAAATCGCCGGCAGCCAGGTATTGCGCCCCGTTGTTGATCACGTTTCCAACCGCATGACCAGCGTAACTTGCGCTGCCCGAGTTTGGCAGGTTCACCGAATTGGTCACATCACCGGCGACCCAGGTTCCCAAGTGGAACTGATCGCGGCGCTGTTCGGAGGAAGTCAGGTTTCCATCCTTGTCGTCGTAGTCAAGAGAAGTTCCCCAATACCCCCACTCCAGAAATGCGCATGTACATGCGGTGGTTCCACCCAAAATGGCGTTGTCAGCCGACGTGTTTCCATCGGCGGATTTCACCAAGGTATGTGGCACAAAATAGGTATTCGGATTGTTGTCTGGGTCGTGTTCGACTTTCTCGCCGTCATCGGTGATCAGATAAGTTGCTGATCGATCTCGAGAATTCCGTGCAGCATAGGTGTCGTCATCAATAAATGCTGCACGCCACGTACCCGAGCCATCCTGGTCGTAGCCAAAGCGGACGGTTATGGAGTCGACATCTGCATCCTGACCGTTCGTGTCGCGAACAGTCAGTGATCCGCCGAGGGAATGCTCGGAACTGTCAAACGTAACGGAAAAATCCGAGGGACCGGTGCTGGAGTAGCCGACAGGTCCGACGCCGTAATCATAATAGTTCACAGTGCTTTCAAGAACGCCTGCCGCATAACCGGTCAAAGTCCGATCCGTCCTTGAGAGCGAGCTGACGGTTGTCGAAACACTCTCATCGAGCGAGCCAACGTGGATCGTGCCCGACAATGTATCGGGACGATCAACACCGGACGGTCGATCTATGTAGCTGTCACCATATGGTGAATCTCCTTCAGGGCCGGAGAAATCCGCTCCGAACACAAAGCTCTGGGCATTTGAGCCGAAAAAATCGCCGCCAGTTGGACCGGTAAACGTATCGATACCACCGCCATAAAGGGCGGCGGTCTGGCTGGCCGCCATTCGATGACTACCCCGTCGCCCGGTACCCATTGCTCCGTACTGATTGCTGTCGTCCAGATATACGTCACCAACGGCGAGCGATATGAAGGACTTCTGCGAAGATCCGGTGCCGTCGATGTAAAATGACGCAGCCAGAAAATGCGCCTGATCCAGAGTGTCTGGCGCATTTTCAATCAGGAGAAGATCGGTTGACCCGACATTTGACAGGAACCCCGTCCCAAGCTCTTGCGCAACAAGTGGATTGAGAAACAGCGCCTGGGTCGTGAAGGGTGTAAAACTGCCGTCATTGCCTTCCGTTCCGAGCTGAAACATCGTGGTCGGATCGGTCGACAAGGTATAGCGCCGCACCTCCGTAGGGTCGGATGCGTTTCCGAAATTGTCGAAATCCGTTCCGACCCCGTAAAAACCGACAATCAAATCCTCGATATCAAAGGATGGAGCTCCTCCCGGTGTAACGTTCGGAAGATGAGCAAATGCAACAAAATTCTCATTGTATTGCTGAGCGCCCCAAGCGTAGCTCGTTACATTGCCGTCCTTTGCAGGATCGACGGATGGAACGACCGGCACAATGCTGGAATTACCTTCCTGAACAACGTTGCCCGCGTCGGTATAGGCTTGGGAATAGTAATAGGTGCCATCGCCCTCAAAAACGAACTGCGCAACCTTGTTACCCTCGATGGTCGCCTGGACAAGGCTGGTTGCGCTACCGGATGTGACATTCAGGAAACTGAAAGCAACCGTTGTGTTGAGCCCTGTGCTGCCACCCAGAAGCCCCTGAGCACCTGGAGCGGTCACAACACGGCTAGAATCCCAGACCGGTGCAAATGTCGAACCTGCAATCAGTACGCGCACATCAACCGTCTGCTCAACGTCGTCGCTTCCGCCGTCATCGGTGATCTCATCTTCGATTATCGTGACGGTTTGCTCTTCAGTGACTTTCTGCACCTGAACCAGCGTGTCTTCCGTCTCGATTAACGGCGTTGACTGCACCGCCTGCGGCTTGGGCGGCGGTGCTGTGATGATCTGCCCCAGATCAGAGTTGATGCGTGAAAAGCCTGAGCCCGCCACCCTCTGGTTTGTAGGCGGGGATGAGGACCCTCCGGTCTGCCCGGGCTTACTGGAAATCGCACCTTGAACCGTCGTCAAATCACCACTTGTTGTCCGTCGAACGCCCGTTCCGCCTCCACCTACTTCAAGGGAGTATCCCGCCTGATAGACCCGCTTCGACGTTCCGTCATTGCCGGTAAATGTGAGCTCGTCGCCAAAAACAAGCGAAATCACCGGCTTGGGAGCTGCAAGGTTGATGTTGGTGATGGCGCCACGAATGCCGATGGTGCCAACTGGCGTCTTGACGGTCACACCACCCTTTTTCTTGCTCAGTTTGCCGCCGACAAAGCGGGCGACCCCCTTGCTGAACGACGCGACCAGCTTTCCGCTGCCGCCGTCAGGATCGTAAACGAATTCATCGATAACCAGATCGGAATTCGGGCCGACGGTGAACGAAGACCCGTCATTCAGAAGGATCTGAACAAGACCTGTTCCCGACGTTTCGATCCGTTCGTCATAAAAGACGTTGTCGCCAATCAACTTGGCCTTGCGAACGGTACCGGGAGAGGCTCCGAATGCTTCCGTGTTCACCGCAGCAGCCGATCCTACGGTCGTCGAGGCCTGCGCATCCAAGTTGCCCAGCGGCAGAAGTCCGATCGCAACAGAGGTCATGAGCACGCTTGCCAGAGGCAAATTGAAGGCGGCGAAATGTGTGGTTTTCTGCATCTTCTCCTCCCCTTCAGAACGTCTTCATCACTGAAAACATCGCAGACGCGTTGTTATAGGTGCTCAAGTCGTAGTTGGAATACTGACGGCGGAATTCGCCGGTAAGACCCACTGAGAAATCGTATTTGAGCGGAACGTTCAGTGCACCACGAACCCAGCCTTCGTGATCGAACTGGCTGTTCTGAGCGTCAATCAGCGGATCCGGCTCAGCATATTCCCGGAAAATATAGCCTGCTTCCACATCAACCGACCACAATGAAGGCAACTGCTTGACCGGCGAGCGGAACCGGTAGGTCGCGCCAACACCGCCGCCAACTTCCCAGCTTTGCTGCGAATTGACCTTTGCCTCCTCGAAATCGGCCAAAGCCAACACACGGGCACGCAGGGCTTTCGTCACCTGTCGCGAAACAGTGGACGCAAATCTCAGGTAGGCGCCGTTGCGATCGGAAACTGTTGGGTACTCGGCTGTGTCATTGTACCAGCGGTTCCGCCATTCGACCTTTGCATTCACCTGGGTCAGGATATCGGGTTGGGCAACAATCCTGGCACCAAGACCCAATGCACCATTGTAGTTGGCGTGATTGAGCCGAACACCTGAAGCAATCCCGTAAAGACCGAGCTGAACGCTATCAATGTTGAACCGCGCCAGGTTGAAGGAAGGACCAAATGTGGCCTCTGCCAGGCCGGTGTCCAACCGAACAAGATCCGCATATCGCGCGGCATAAAACACCAGGTCGGCTTCAAGAAGGTCGCCTTGTGTGCCAAGGTCGTAAGAGCCGTACGCACGACCGGCGATAAAACCATTATAGTCTGACTGGCCAGTTGCGGTGTCATCCAGAATGAAATCGCGGCCGTTGAGTGATACGCGCCGGCCACCAGGAGCCGCGTTGGCGTTGGACTGGTATCTGGCACCTGCAATCAAGGCTGCCCGGAACTGCGTCGGCTGGGCTTTGGCATTGATTGCGGCCAGATAGGTCTCGACCTTTGACTGCACTTCTGGAGGAACGTTCGGAGACTCGAGACTTGACTGAAAATAGTATCTGGCGGTCTCCAGCGACCCCAGTCGATAGTAAAGAACCCCCAACTCAAGCTGAATTCGCGGCAAGTCGGGCGCAAAAATCAACATTCGTTCGAACGTTGAAATTGCTGCTTCGTAGTCCTCCAGCATGACTGAAACCGTTGCGTACTCGAATGCAACGTCAAGATCAGCCGGACGCTCCAGCATTATGGTCAGCAAAGATGCCTGGCGCGCAAGCAATGCTTCGCGCCCTGTTTCAGCACTTGCCGTCGGATCAGATGTTTGTGCAAAGGATGGCAGCCCCACCATTAAAGGAGCAGCAACCAGAAGAGAACAGGAGAAGAATAGCCTTCTCCCGATGTGAACAAGCCCACGCGCCCACGCCATACTCAACAACCCTACCAGCAACATAAAATAGAAAAATATAGGGCTACCTACCAAATTTATCGAAAATTGTCCACTTTGAGTTACGCTACGTAATTATTTCTCTACAAATGAAACATATTTGACACAAAAAAAGCGCGCCGCAGAGCGACGCGCTTTTCCGATGGTATTTGCGACCGATCTTATTGCTCGGTAATCCGACCGTCCGTAAACGGGGTGTAGCCGTTGCGCTCGGCGATGTAGTCCGCGACCACAACCTCAAGACCCGGGCCATAGTCGTAGGCGTTCATGCCTTTTTCTGCGAACACCTTGTAGCCGTCGCCGCCGCCACGCATGTAGTTGTTGGACACGACGCCATAGACCTTTTCCGGATCGATGGGCACCCATTTACCGTCTTCCATGACTTCTACAACCAGTACCCGGCCTTCGCCCGGCGCTTTCTTGCGAGTCCAGGAGAACTTGAGACCGGCAACCTGCGGGAAACGACCCTTGCCTTCTTCGACCTGGGAAACGCCGTTCTCAAGCGCTGCAATCACGTCTGCGCCTTTCAGCTGGAATGTTGCGAGTGTGTTCTGGAACGGCAGAACCGTCAGAACTTCGCCCATGGTAACTTCACCGTCATCAATCGATGCACGCAGGCCACCACCATTCTGGATGGCAATCTGAACACCTTGATCCTTGACGCGATCCAGCATTGCGTCAGCCACCAGGTTGCCCATCTGGCATTCGCCGGAGCGGCAGGAACCACGATCTCCGTCGATCGGAGCCTTCGATGCGCCGATGACCTTTGCCTTCAGCTCCTCGATCGGCGCCGCAAGCTCAGCTACGCGGGCAAGGAAAGCCTCATCCGGCGTAACAGAAGCATCGAGAAGGATCGGTTCGCCCTGAGCTTTGATAAGGTTGCCGTCGTCGTCCCAGGTAACGTCGAGCTCACCGAGAAACTTGCCGTATGCATAAGCCTGAACGATCGGCACATCCTTGCCTTCAGGATTTTTGACGATCACCGGATACGGGCCTTCCGCACGTTCCTGAGTGTTCGACAGCAAGGTGTGCGAATGTCCGCCCACAATAACGTCGATGCCAGGAACGGCTGCGGCGATTTCCTTGTCGCGCGGCAAACCCATGTGGGTTACGGCGACAATCTTGTTCACACCAGCAGCTTCCAGCCCTTCGACAGCACCTTTCAGGTAGTCCTCGGCCTGAATGAAACGAACATTCTCACCCGGCGACGACGTATCGACCGTGTCCTCGGCAAGCGCCGAGATTATGCCGATCTTTTCACCGCCCTTTTCAACGATCAGGACACCTGGAACCTTACCCTTCAGCGCCGGCTCGGCGTTCACTTCGATGTTGCCGGACAGAATCGGGAACTCGGCCTTGTCGATGAAATTCGCGAGGGCGGCCGGGCCGTCATCGAATTCATGGTTGCCGACCGCCATGACATCAATGTCCATTCCGTTCAGAAACTCGACGGCGGCTTCGCCCTTGTAGGTCGTGTAGAACAACGATCCCTGGAACTGGTCGCCGGCATCAACGACAAGAACGTTTTTGCCTTCACCATCCAGGGCGGCACGCCGCTCATCCAGCTTGGACTTGATCCGGGCAATACCACCAAAGCACTTGCCTTCGGTTTCCGATTCAGCATCGCAGGTAGAATCGTACTTGTTGATCGACTCGATACGGGAATGCAGATCATTGAGATGCAAGATCGTCAGCGAATAATCAGCATAGGCTGCCGTCGACAGTGCCGTGCTCAACGACAACACTGCTGCGCTCAGAAAACGTTTGTTCATCGGACCCTCGCCCTTTGGATTGGTTGTTATGACCGGACCGGAGCATACATGCCCGGACGCAGCCTTCCCGGTCGTCTTTGAGACCCCACCCCATCAACACTAGGTACACAGACCAATCCGCTTTCAACCGGATTTGCCAGAGGCCGGGGCCGCCGGTATAGGCTGATCTTGGTGCAGTTTTATGACAGCCGCAAGAGCTGAAGGGTGCCTTTTTGAAAAAAATTTTGCTGGGTAAATATTTTTGCAGCAGATCTCAAAACTCCCGGATATCCCGGACTTATGTGCAGGCCAAGCCACACCAAACAGCTCAAGGACACGGTCCAAGCCACTTGAAACTACTCGATTTTTTCGTGGATTTGCCCAGATCGCCGAAACGGCGAAAACGATCATTCGTCGGGTAAATTGTTCTCGTCTATGTCGTCCGTCTCGACAACCGGGATCGTATAGCCTTCGGAGAACCATCGATTGAGATCGATCTTGGCACAACGGTCGGAGCAGAAGGGATAGTCTTCCTGGGTCGACAGTTTGGAACAGATCGGACAGGGACGCATTCGGCGCACAGCTTTTTCGCCTTTCTGATCAGACATCTCCATCCTCCCTTGTCGTTGTCGGAAGCGTTCAGCGGCCACGAGTTAAGCGGCCGCAGTTGCCCAGCTCTTGTGTACCGGATATCCGGCGGCATCCAGCAAATTGGCTGTCTCGACGAGAGGCAGGCCGACAACAGCCGGATAGGATCCGGTCAGTTTGACGACGAAGCTTCCGGCCAGTCCTTGAATGGCGTAACCACCAGCCTTGCCGCGCCACTCGCCTGAGGAGATATAGTCGTCCATGTCCTTGCGAGACAGGCGTTTGAAGCGGACTCGTGTTTCCACCAGCTTGGAACGCACCTTTCCGTTGGGTTCAGCGACGGCAATGCCGGTAAAGACGCGGTGCCCACGGCCCGACAAGAGAGACAGGCACATCAGCGCCTGATCGGTCAGTTCCGCCTTCGGCAGCGCCCGGCGGCCAACAGCAACAACCGTATCTGCTGCAAGCACGATACTTTCACCAAGCTCCTGCGAAGCGTCGGCGGCTTGTCGCACAGCCTCTGCTTTTGCACGGGCAAGCCTGAGCGCGAGGCTGCGAGGCGTCTCGTGCTTCTTCGGGCTCTCGTCGATATCGGCGGGCATGAGATGATCAGGCTCCAGCCCGATTTGCTGCAACAGCGCAAGGCGGCGCGGCGAAGCGGAAGCCAGGATCAACTGAGGGGCATTCGTCATGAAAGCGCTAGCCTAGCAACAGGAAACACCTGGAACCGCTTACTTGAAGCGGTAGGTGATCCGCCCCTTGGTGAGATCGTATGGGGTCATTTCAACAAGAACCTTGTCCCCAGCGAGAACGCGGATACGGTTCTTGCGCATACGCCCTGCGGTATGGGCGATGATTTCGTGATCATTTTCAAGTTTTACGCGGAACGTCGCATTCGGCAACAGTTCTGTTACGACGCCCGGAAACTCCAGAGCTTCTTCTTTGGCCATTTGATATCCTGATTAAAGCGGACCTTGCCCGCGGGTGCCGGGAAACTAACGGATTAGGGTTGGAATGTGAACCTTTCTTTGCGACGCAATTCAAAGAAAGCTGCATGAAGCTGCTTAAATTTCTAAAAGATTTACAATTCGCTGTGGCGAGTCGTATCAAGTGACTGTCAATTGCCGCCATTCGCGCTGAAGAATCGCGTAGTAGAATTCCTCATCCCAGCCTCCCTTGAACAGAGCATGCTCCTTGAAATGCGCTTCTCGGCGCATTCCCAAACGCTCCATCAAGCGCCAGGAGGGAACATTGCGCGCATCACATCTTGCAAACACCCTATGCAGATCGAATGTCTCGAACCCGAGTTTGAGCATCACGTTTGCAGCTTCGGTCGCGTAGCCCTTGCCCTGAAATGCCGGATTGAAGGTGTATCCGACGGTACCCTGACGCGCAGTGGCGTCCGTTATCTTGAAAAAGACGTCCCCAATCAATTCGCCAGATTTCTTCAAGATGACTGCGAGCTGCAGCTCCCCTTCCCCATCGATCTGGTTGTGCGTCGTCCATTTCTTTACCTCGCCGCGCACCGCTTCCTCGCTTCTGGGTTCCCAGAATTGATACTTCGCCACCTCTTCCAGAGAGTGATAGGCCTGAATGGAGGGAGCATCGCTCTCAGTCACGGGACGCAGCAACAACCGACCGCTGACTATCGGGTAGATCAATTTGGACATTGAATATGCCTTGAAAATGCAAAGTTACAGGCTTGCCTGAGGGGTCCAGTCGAGTCGCTTCTTGATCCGCATCATCAACTGATCACGCACAGCGCGGTACTCATTCAGAATCTGTTCGCGGCTGCCAGTCGCCAGCGTCGGATCAAGCGTTGGCCAATATTCCACATCCACCGCATCCGTACGCGTCAATTCAAGGGCCTTATGGTGTGCTTCCGGCGCAAGCGTGACGACGAGATCAAAACCGGACTCTTCGAGATCGTCAAAAGTCTTGGGATGATGCTTGCTCATGTCTACACCGATTTCGGACATGACGGCATCAACGAATGGATCGACCTTGCCGTGGCGAACGCCCGCCGAGCGTACGTAGATCTGGCCAGGAAACAGCTTCTGGGTCAACGCTTCGGCCATGGGAGAGCGCACGGAGTTCATTCCGCATGCAAACAATACCGCAGTCGGACGAAGGCCCGGCCCGGTCATACCGATCAGCCCTTCCAGTGCAGGGCGTAAACGAGAGTGAACAGCCGCCGTGCTGTCTGCATATCCACGTCGATCTTGCCCTCCAAACGCTCCATCAAAACGGCCGAACCTTCGTTATGAACCCCACGCCGCCCCATATCGATGGCTTCGATCTGGCTGGGCGTGGCGTGCCTGATCGCCTCGTAGTAGCTTTCGCAAATCAGGTCATAGTCCTTGACGATCTTTCGCAACGGCGAAAGCGACAGGACATGCGTAACCACGTCCTGCTCGTCTTCCGTCTTGATCCGCAAAACCAGCTTTTTCTCGACCACTGCGAGGTTCAGCACATACTTCGCGACCGGATGACCGACCGGCTGAAACCTGTTTTCCTCGATCAGATCGTAAATGGCGACTGCACGATCGTGCTCCACTTCCGGGGTCGAGCGCGCGATGGAGGCCTCGTCCAAAACGACATCTACCAGCTTTCCGCCGGCTGCTTGCGGTTCGGTATCTGGTTGCGGGTCGCTCATGCCATCGAAGCCTCTTCGAATCCGGTTACATGTTCAGCCTGATGGAAACAGAGCGCGCGTGCGCCGACAAGCCCTCCGATTCACCAAGTGTGATTGCCGCCGGTCCAAGTGCTCGCAAATTGTCGGGATTGCACTTCAGTATGGACGTGCGCTTGACGAACTCAAGGACCGAAAGACCGGAGGAGAACCGGGCAGAACGGGCCGTCGGCAAGACGTGATTCGAGCCGCCGACATAATCTCCGATTGCTTCCGGCGTGTAATGCCCCAGAAACACGGCTCCGGCGTTCCGGACTTTTTTCAGCAACGCCTCCGGATCGGCAACCGCCAGTTCCAGGTGCTCAGGCGCAATCCGGTTTGCAAGCGGCATGGCCGCTTCCAGATCATCGACAAGAATGATAGCACCGAAGTCCTGCCAGCTGGCACGGGCAACTTCTTCCCTCGGCAGCGTCTTGAGTTGAACTTCGACCGCCTTTTCCACCTGCTCGGCCAGATCGGCACTATCGGTAATCAGGATGGATTGAGCCGCCGTATCATGTTCGGCCTGCGCCAGCAGATCAGCTGCCAGCCAGTCGGGATTGTTGCCCTCATCGGCAACGATCAGGACTTCTGACGGCCCTGCGATCATATCGATGCCAACCGTGCCGAATACCCGGCGCTTGGCGGCGGCTACAAAGGCGTTGCCGGGTCCGACAATCTTGGCGACCGGCGCAATCGTTTCCGTGCCATATGCCAACGCCGCAACGGCCTGAGCCCCGCCGATGCGGTAGATCTCATTCACGCCCGCAACCTTGGCCGCTGCCAGAACGAGCGGATTCAAAACACCATCCGGGCTTGGAACCACCATGACGATGCGTTCCACACCGGCAACTTTCGCCGGAACGACATTCATCAGAACCGAGCTAGGATAGCTGGCAAGGCCTCCCGGAACGTAAACGCCAACGGCCTCAACCGCGGTCCAGAGCGATCCGAGCTCAACCCCGATCGGGTCGGTGTAACGATCGTCCTGCGGCATCTGCCGGGAATGATGCGCCAGAATACGGTCATGCGCGAGCTGAAGCGCCTCGAGCGTTTCAGCGGGAACCTGCTGCAAGGCCGTTTCGATTTCCTCGGTCGAAACGCTCAACTCTTCCATGCTGCTGGCATCGAGACGGTCGAATTTCGCGGTGTATTCCAGCACCGCCTTGTCACCCTCCACCTGCACCTTATGCAGGATGTCGCGAACAATATGGTCGACATCCTCGGACACTTCACGTTTACCAGCCAGAAGCGCCTTGAACTTCGCTTCAAAATCCGCGTCCGTTTTCGTCAGGCGTAGAACCACGCAATTCTCCATTGGTTTCGGTGTCAGGTACCGCAAGTTCAGGTCATCGTTGATCAGCTGAGGTCGTGATGAGGCAGGTTCGGCGTGGACCATGCGGCACCGAGATCCGACAATTGCGCCTCAATGCATTCCACATCGAGCGCAAGACTTGCTCCGCCCGCAAATGCCAATTCAATGCGGCCCGCAGGCTCCTCCCCAGGCTCGAACGTGACGGCCAACAGTTCCAGCACCACGCCTTTTGCATCTTGACGAATGTTTTGTGCTTTCATGCCGGTCACACCGGCAAATGCCAGGGCCGAGCGGCGGCGCTCGTGTTCCTTTGAGCGTTTGTCGGCTTCCTTGTCCCAGACGAAGCGGTTTACAACAAAGACCGCCTTCTTTTCCTTTGGCAAATAGCGAATATCTGCAACGGTCAGGACAGCATCCTGAAGATGGGCGGAAAGAACCTGAAGATCTTCCTGGTCAAGGGCGGCGAGTTTCAGCTGATCCATGGTGGTCGAATTCTGATCCGGTTAGTCGTTTTTCGGCAAACCGCATATAGGTCGGGTCTGCCCATGTCCCAAGGCTGATGACCTAAAACGGAAAGCTGCATTTGGCAATGTCGAATGCAGCCAAACCGACTTTCCGGGTGTCTTTCGTCGCCTCTTTGCCTTTCGGCAACGAACCTTCCTCCATTTCCGCAGGCAGGCGCCGCAGATTGCAGCTCCCTCACGAGATAAGCAGCGCCGATGCCAGAAAAGCCAACTCCGAATGATGAAAGTGATGTCACTACCCGGTCGCTCCGCTTTCAAACACCCAGGAAAGCCACCAACATGCTGCGGCTGTTGTTTTGGATTGCGTGGACCTGACATACAGACTTTCGAGCAGGACTGTGCTGAATGGCAAGAGGAACCAAAAGACCAGCTCCCTTCGCGTGTGTCCCGTTCCGACCCGAGAGTTGAGAGGGCACATATTCCCTCTCCCACGACCAATTCAGGGTCCATCGTCCACGCGCTGGCGCAAATCAGCCTTGACTTCATCAAGTGTCGCAATCTTCTGAAACACGCGCCTTCCGAGCCAGAGGCCAAATACAAGCAAGAAAAACCCCAATGAGGGACCGTAAGGGGCCGGCACGAAAATGACTGCCGCCATTGCCACAAGAGCAAATGCCACCTGTATCAAAAAGCGGATCGTTTGAGCCCCCATTGGACTTGCTTCCCCTCAAAAGACTTACGTTACTTACGATCCAGCCTCCCGCTTCCCGTTTCAAGTCTCTTTTGGTCCCACTTGCATTCACGCACCGTATTTTGGAAAGTTTCGAGAATTGCTGAGCTCAAATTCACGCATCAGGGGGCTAAATGCTCAAGAAACTCACCGTCATGGCCGTTTTGGCAGCCGTCCTCACAACACCGGTCGCCGGCGCCCAGGACCTGCTGCAAAAAGCCCTAGGAGAAACCATCTACGTGCCGGCTTACTCTCGGATCTTTTCTTATCCGAACCGTTCCGATCTGCTTGCTGCGACACTTGCCGTTCACAACGTCGACCAGGAAACCGCCATTACGCTGACGCGTGTCGACTATCACGGCGAGAATGGCGAGCTTTTGCGCAAGATTCTGGAAAGCCCGGTTGAGCTGGCACCCTTGCAGTCCAAAACCGTGCTGATCCCGATCAATGATACGTCAGGTGGTGTCGGCTCAAACTTTCTGGTTGTGTGGACGTCTGCTGCCCCTGCCCTCAGTCCGATCACCGAATCCATCATGACCAGCGGCAGCGGCGGGCCGGGCCCGTCATTCACTTCACGTGGACGGGTCGTCTCGCGTCAGATGCCTGCAGATTGATTGGCGCGCGGCAGCCGAACTGCCGCCTGCGTTCAACCGGAAATGCGTTCGATCCGCGCACCGCAGCGCGTGAGCTTGTCTTCAAGACGCTCGAAGCCGCGATCCAGATGATAGACCCGACTGACAGTGGTTTCACCTTCTGCGGCCAATCCGGCGATCACCAGAGAAACCGATGCACGAAGGTCCGTTGCCATCACCGGTGCGCCACGCAGCGTTGAGACGCCGTCAACGGTCGCCGTACGGCCATCCACGTGGATCTGAGCGCCAAGGCGGGCCAGCTCCTGCACGTGCATGAAACGGTTCTCAAAGATGGTCTCGGTAATCCGGCTGGCACCACCTGCTTTTGTCATGAGTGCCATGAACTGCGCCTGCAGGTCGGTGGGAAATCCGGGGAAAGGTTCGGTCGTCACATCAACGGGCTGAATGCCATTTCCATTTCGATAGACCTTGATGCCTTCTTCCGTCTGCGTGATGTCGGCTCCGGTCTGGCGCAAGGTGTCGAGTGCATTTTCCAACAGATCGGTCCGGGCGCCCTGCAGCAGAACATCGCCACCGGTCATAGCAACCGCCATGGCATAGGTGCCCGTCTCGATGCGGTCAGGGACAACCGCATGATGAGCACCATGGAGCCGTGGCACACCCTGAATGCGAATTACCGGTGTTCCCTCGCCCTCAATTCTCGCCCCCATGGCCTTGAGGCATTTAGCCAGGTCGACCACTTCCGGCTCGCGGGCGGCGTTGACGATCTCGGTTTCACCCTTGGCCAGCGTTGCGGCCATCATGATGGTGTGCGTGGCACCAACAGAGACTTTCGGAAACTCGACTCGGGCACCCTTGAGACCGCCTGGTGCCTTGACGACCACATAGCCGCCCTCGATTTCAATATCCGCACCAAGAGCTGCCAGGCCATCGATGAAGAAGTCGACCGGGCGGGTGCCGATGGCGCAGCCTCCGGGCAACGAAACACGGGCTTCGTGCATCCGGGCAACCAACGGACCAATGACCCAGAAGCTGGCGCGCATTTTCGAAACAAGTTCATAGGGAGCGGTCGTATCAACAATCTCACGCGCCGTGAGGTTCAGGGTCTGACCGGCAAGGTCATCCTGACCGCTACGCTTGCCGTTTACCGAATAGTCGACGCCATGGTTGGAAAGAATCTGCATCAGCTGCGCCACGTCGCGCAGGCGCGGAACGTTTGACAATGTCAGGGTTTCGTCTGTCAGCAGCGATGCAATCATCAACGGCAGCGTCGCATTCTTGGCCCCGGAAATCGGGATTATTCCGTTCAGCTCCGCACCGCCAACGACTTTAATACTATCCATATGAAACCCCGAACCCGTTGCCCGCATCCTGGCCGCGATCTCGCGCGGCACCAACTTCAATAAATCTCACATCAGACGAGCGATCTACACGCTCCTTATGACCCATGCAAGGCACGCAAATGCTCACAATCGGGCATTCTCAAGGCAATTGCCCAATCGGCCTCGTACATACCAGATAGGGCTAACCGTCCTTGCGCGACTTGGCCGCACTTTTGCGTCGGCGCAAATTTGCCCGCAGTGCTTCCGCCAACCGCTCTTCCTTGGTCGGTTTTTTCTCACGGGTGGCAATCTTGCTACCAGAACCGGCCTCGCCTTCCTGTCCAGCGGCAACGGGTTGCTCTTGCTTGTCTTTTTCGCTCATCTGCGTTCTTCAACCATATTTTTCACGCTCTGTTTAGCAAGCTTGCAAGCCGCAGCAAAGCCCACAAGTTGATACTTACCAACGCCTCGTCATTCACCAGGCCAATCGACAAACCACAAACTGGTCGAATGGAACTTTCCCATCCTGTCGCCCCCCTGCCCGTGCTCGGATCAAGCGCCTCAAGCAATATCCACAGGCGCGACACAAATCCGGATTTTGGTCAAAATCCGCAAGGATCACGGCATTTGCCGCCTCAGTCTTGCCCGGCGAGAATCGCTTCGCGAAAAAAATCCAAATCACTTCTTGCGTCCCGAAAGCTCTTGTGGCAAAAGCCCCATCAATCCGGTCGGCACCGCTGATCGGCACCAGCATTCGCGTCCCGAAACGAACAGTTCTACATTGTTTTTTTCAGAACGCAGGGCGCGCCAAAGCACCGGCGCACAGCCCACCAGATGCTGCCGTAGCTCAGGGGTAGAGCACTCCCTTGGTAAGGGAGAGGTCGAGAGTTCAAATCTCTCCGGCAGCACCATCAAACTTTTCATACTTAATGTTGCGAATTCAACCTCTTAGGCTGAAAACATTAGTGCAGATCTCATACTCTCAACGCAATCCGCTCAGAAGGCAAAGTCCGGGTCTGTGATCTGAAGGTCATAAAGGTTCTCTTGAAGAACCTCCGAAGAGTGAAACTCTTCCCCGTTGACGAACTCAAAGTGCTCAACGTTTTCAGCATCAAAGGCCTCAAAGGTGCTACCTTCTTCTGACGCACCTTTGGGCTCTGGAGAGCTTGAGAAGTCAAAAGCGAAGGATTGCTCGCCGCTGTCGAACTTAATCTTTTCTGATGCGCCGCTGCTGCCTGCTTCCTGTTCCTGCTGCTCTTTCAGTTCCCGCTCCGCCTTTTCGAGGCGCTCACGCTCCTTGTCGAGACGCTCATCGATCTCACCCAGGCGCTTTTTGAGTTCTTCGGAGACCCCCTTGCTGTTTTCAGCATCGATCTCCTCCAAAACTCTTTGTTCCTCTGCTTCGATTTCTTCGATCAGCTTTTTGATTTCCTCGATCTTTTCCTCTGGGGTGAGCTCCGACCAATCTTTGGGTTCGGACTTTCTGCCTTCGCCATTAAGATCGAATTCGAGACGTCCTTTGAGAAATTCAACGTGAGCCTTGCCGCCTGAGAGCCCGAGTTTTGCCGCCTGTTCGCCCAGAGCCGTCATTGCCTCTTCATTGATTTTACCTTCACCGTCATCATTTCTGACGACCTGGTAGGCAACTTCGTTGACTTTGAAATTCCCAGTCGGAAAGTCCGGATTCACTCCCTGACCGTGACCAGGGTCCAATGTGATCTTTCCGTCACGTTTCATCCAGCCGCCGGTAACGGCGAGCCCGAACATCTCGTGGGCTTCCACGTCCGTGTCGCCGGTAATTTCAACCTGAATTGTCTTTGTGTAGATGTAATCAACAACGGTAATGGTTTCACCGGACTCGTCTTCGAACGTTTCTTCGACCTTCTCGAACTTGTCTTTGTTTTTGTCGAAGCTGATTGAACCGGCAAGGCTGCTGGTCATTGCAACACCAGCTTTCGGATCGGCGATTAGCTTGAGCCCATCTGAACCATCCATTCCCTTGTCGAGCAGCCGGAGGTTCAAAAGCGCGCTGTCGCCATTTCCGTTGCCTTCATGATCAAAAATATTCTTTGCTGTGATTGTGAAAGTGAAAACGGTCTTGCCGCTATTGCCTTCATCCTTGACGTAATCGTTTGCAGTAATAGAAATCATTGCCCGAGCCTTATTCTCAATCAGAAAATTGAGCATCAGATAACAAGGTCCGGATTTCTTCTATGTGCTTCAAATCACAAACGTAACTTCCTCAACCAGCAACTGTAAATCCTGTGTTCCAGGACACATTCCGGCACCGCAGGTGGACATTGCGTCGTTCGGGCGACGCGGCCGAGTTGTGCATCAGGCGCCACGCCGCCACCTTGGTTTGCACTCGGTTGAACGTGCCCAAAATGGCCCGACGCGAACGCGGACAAGCAGTACTTCAACGTGTTGAAGGACAGTTCAGGAATGCTTTGGAGGGTTACCCCCCATTGCGGTCCTTGTAAATCTTCCTGGCTTCGGTGCAGCTCTTGACGCCTTTTGCCGCGACTGATTTGGGAACCCAACATTCAACAACAGTCGACGAAACTTGCAACTGGCACTTCACCAACTTGGACCCGGTCTCTTTCTTGGTGCACCAATATGGAATTGTCACAGGTTCCTTCACTTTAACGAGAACGTATTCTTCTGCCTCATCAGGGACCGGAATGGTGGTGTCTGAGCCAGAACCGGTTGTGGCCGAGCCTGGGTCCGCGATTTCCTGATCCGTCCCGACAACGACATCTATGACAAGCGTCTTTGCGGACTGGTTGGTGTCAGGTTCCGCGCAGTCTTCATGATTGTCGGACTGCGTTGTCGGCTGCGTGTCCGCACCTGATCCGGCATCAGTGGATTGCCGGCTGCACATATTCAGATTGCAGTCGTCCAACCGTCCCAACACTTCGTTGAACTTTTGGCGGTCCTGAGAAATCTGCCGATCGAGTTCATCGAACTTCGCGTGCATCTGTTCGATCCGCTCGATCTCATCTCCCAATGTTCTCGTCCGGGTCGTCAAGCGGCGGATCTGCGATCCGAGCTCTGAAAGGTCGGTCTGGTGATCTTCCGTAACCTTTGCCCAACTTCCAAACAAGCCAGAGCTGTTCTGCGCGTTGTATTGATCCTGCAGTTCCTCCGCCTCTTTCAGCGCGGCTCGTCTCGCGATCTTGAGTTGAGCAAGCTCGTCGCCGCTTACTTTCAGAGCGTCCCGGCGCGCTTCACCGAGCGCGATCCGTGCGACAAGCGCGTTGGCCTCACCGGCAAAAATACGGCACTTCGAACAGAGAGCCTCGAAGCCGCTGGAAGACGTGTCAATCGAGACAGTCTTTTCACCTTCCGAGAAAACAGGATCGACGCTGCCGCCGGTCAGATTTGTGGAGAGGGAACGGGTAACGGCTGCAAGGGTCGGCCTAAGCCGTTTTTGAGCCTGTGCGTACATAAGATTGCCATTCCGGGAGGGGATCTCCGGCAACTGGAGCATATCCAATGATGCGAAGTTTTCCCTGCAGCTTTCGAAGGCGCATTGGCGCAAGCCGCTCGACAGTGAATTCAACCTGTCTTTCAGTTGGGCAGCTTGACGCGCCCGTTTGCGCACCAGATCCCTCTCTTCGATAAGCGCCAGGTGCCTGTCGCCACTCCTGGCTGCCAGGTCTCTCAGGTGCTGAACCTTCTTTCTGAATTCTTTCAGATAAGGTTCGGAGTAATAGGTCTGGACCACTCTGGCGACAATCTGTGCTGTTGCGAGTTGCGCGGCGCGTTTGGAGGCGAGTTGGCTCTCCTTGCTCAACTTGGTCGCTGTCACCTGCGCTGCGTCCAGGCTCTTCTGAACCGTGGCCTTGAGATGTTGCGGCGTGTCGCGAAGAACGTTCTTTCTGTAACTCGCAATTTCATTGAAAACTTCATCGGCAGAATCGGCTTTTGCAACTTCCGCCATTGCCGTGCGCATGAGGTTGACGGCGTCGGAAAGATTGCTTTTGTGCCTGTCCAGGGCTTTTTCAAAGCTCTTCGAAGTTCCCAGCTGACCACCCGTCCAGGCAATGAAGGCGTTTTCATAGCCTTTCTTGAGATCTATTAGCTTGTGTTTCTGGTCATCGGGAACGTTGACATACCGTACGGATTCTATGTGCTGATCAATTCCGTAGGTGGCATCCGCAATTCGATTGATTATGGAATTGGCGTCCTTGAGCAATTCCCATACGGCGTCCGGATTGCTCAAGTCAGGGCTCAGGGCAAATGATGCAATGCCGTTGAGCTCGGTCACAGCCCCCAGCAGTTGATCTGTTGTATGCGTGATGCTCGATGCGATCCGGGCCCCTTCCAAGGCAGCCGCATGCAAGTCGCTGTTTGCAATCGCATCATCTATGCCACGGCTCAGGGCGGCATCTTCCGCATTCAAGGTTTGAACGTACTGATCCAGCAACCGATCCAGGTTGATGACATCGCGCAGAACATGCATCCGGCTTTCGCAGACCGGCTTCTCTCCGCAAGATCGATCGTTTTCGCAGGAGGTATTCAGTCCCTCGATCCTGGGCACCATTGCTTCAATGGCTTCGATATGCGTGTCCAGCTGGTTCTTGCCGGAAGCAAAGACATCGGAGGTTACTGAAAAGACCAACGGCACCTGAAGGAACGCGCACAGGATCAAATGCAGTTGTTTGACTTTCAGCCTGGAGAACATGATTTCTTCCAATCAATTCGGAATAAAAATCTGACCATATCGTTGGCAGGAAAAGCCGACCGAGCGACGATGGGTGACTGCTCAATTCAACTCGATCAATTGCCCGGTGAAATATTCGAGCCTGACAAGTGGGCTGGCGGTATCGGCCCTGAAGAGTTCGAAAACCGGTCCGGCATTTCCTTCCGAAGGGATAACCTTGAGCGTTTCAAAATCGGTCTCATGAGGCCCGAGAATATCGAGGCCTTGCTGCGACAGTGTCACCAGCATCAGCTGCTCGCCCTGACTTGCACCGCCTTGCCAGACCTTGAAGACATAAACCGTTTCAGGACCATCGTAGGCATCAACCTTCAAGGTTTCCTGCAAGGTGACGCTCTGCATCTGCGAAAAACGGCTAAGGCTTATCTCACCGACTTGCACAATTGGCGGTGTGTCAACGAGATCGCCGCTTTCCTGCTCAACCGTAACCCGGTCCGACCAGGTGAGAGCCGGTTGTTCTGCAGCCAGTGCAAGTGAATGCGCGAACAACAGGCTTACCAGCAGAATGCCTGAGCGAATGACAGTCATACCAACCATATCACCCCGCCAGAAACTCGATCCAGTTTTCATGTACCCAGCCCTTCTTGCCGCGATGGGGGACTGGACGGTCATGATCTACGGCACTGCAGTTCATATCGTAACCGACGCCATAAACGATACCGATCCAGTTTCCCTTCTGCTCGAACAGCCAGACGATGTCCTCGTTATGGATTTCATCGAGCTTCCGGAAGTTCGTTCCCGGCCCGGACCGGACGGCCAGAAAGCCGTCGCCATCCTTCTTCAGCCCTGCGACTTTTCCAAGAGCGCAAGTGTCCAGGTCGTCGCTGGCAATCTCCATGACTGGAACGTCCAAATCGCTTGCCCCGGCGGGGCTCAGAGCAATTGCTGTTGCCGACACCATCAGGACGGAAGCAACGGAAAACGTCTTCATATTGCCGGTCCTCATGGAATGGTGATGTTGAGTTCGCTGGTATGGCCGGTGGTCAGTTCAAAAGGCTTGGTGACAATGACCTCTCCCTTGTTGCTGATCCGGAAGAAGTACATTCCGGGAGGAACGACGCCCAAGCCCTTGGCGTTGATTTCAAAATCCAGTTTTCCGGCACTTTTGCCATCGTCCCCCGCTTTGTGGAGCTCAAGGCCAAAACCGGAAAAGCCCGAGTTGGTCGTGATGGCGTATTTGAACGGGGCAACATCCATGCTGATTGCCGGATCTGACTTATCTCCCGCTGCAACGGTGATCGGGACGATCTTCGAAACCGCTCCCAGTCCGTTGTCGTAGGCAATCTTGAGGAAGTAATCTCCCGGCTGAACGGACATGTACTCGTTCAGCTCGCCGAGCTTGCTTGCCAGGGCTCCGTTTGTGCCGGTGGCCTTTTGAGCAGCGGCCTCCGTTTCAAAGATACCGTAGGACATGCGGCCCCGGACAACTTTTCCGCCTTCATACAGGGAGACCTGCGGGCGGATGGAGCCGAAACGTAGATCGAACGTGTAGTTGGTTGTCTCGCCAGGGCGAATTTCAATCTCGGCCTTGCCCTTCAGATTTTCATGATCGGCCGTCACCAGATAACGTCCCGCCGGCAACCATGTGTCCTCGTTCGAGATAGCACTATCAGCAATGGCGTTCGTTTGAGGCTGTCCATCGATGATCGGATAGAACCGATAGAAAATCGGGTTGGCAGCGACATTCCTGTCCTCTGTGGCAAAGGCGTAGAGCTGGGCCGAACCACCATTGAGATCAAAGGCTCCGACCTGCTGGCCATCCTCACCTATCGTGACTTGCCCCTCCCGCACGAGCGGGCTGGAGTGATACTGCACTTTGACATCATAGGTCCCGGGGGGGAGCTGCTTCTCGTCGGAATAAATCACTCCAAGCTGATCGTGAAGAACGGTATCTCCGTCACGCACCGTCCAGCGAATGTCGTGATTTTCGCTTTCGCAGGTTTCGCAAAGTTTGGCGTAGAGAAGCAGAGAAGGTTCCGGCTTGGCAGGCTGGGCAACGGGAACAGGCTCCGGTGCGGGAGGAGTAGAATTGACGGCGTGAACAGTCTCTTTCAAGGCATCCTTCAGCTCGTTTGCATTGTTGGCCCTGAAAAACTTGCCGCCGGTCTCTGTGGCAATGCACTGCAAGCTTTTGAATTCTTCTTCCGTCACATCGAAGCCGATGACATGGACCGAGAAATCCGGGTTCAGCTCTTCAAGAGAGCGCGCCTGTTCGCAAGGATCTGCTTCGCAGGTTTCGATGCCATCGCTGACGAGAACGACAGAATTCCTGCCCTGGAAGTACTGAACGCTCACAGCCGCCAAAAGTAGGCTTTCGGTGATGGGCGTCTTTCCGCGCGGAGAGATGGATTGCACCTTGTCGATCAGGTATGGGCGATTGACTCGCCCCGGCATGGCCACAACCTCAATATCGGCGCAGTCGCCTTTTCGGCGGTGACCATAAACCATCAACCCCATGTCGGTGCTGTCATCCCAGTTGGTGATGAGATCGGTCATCAAGTCCTTGGCGATCGAAATCTTCGGTTCGCCGTCGACACGGCCCCACATGCTGTTGGATCCGTCCAGGATCATCATCACCTGGCTTTTCTGCTCGACACCGGCTTCCTGCGCCTTTGCTGCTCCGAGCAACAACAAAGGCGTAATCAAAGTGGCCAATCTGAAAATCATTAAATTCCCCAACCCAAAGACGAACGATGCAATCAAATTCCCGAAAACTCATCAGGAAGTCTGACCCAGGTCAACCAGAGTCGAGAGCAAATGGCTGTGATCGGCGTCACGCGCAGATTGAAAAAACTGCCAATGTCAGGATCAGCAGTCCTTTTCTCTCAAAAGACGCCTAACAATGTTGGCATCGAGAAGCAGTGAATTCCCCGCAAAGCGTCGCTGATGGGGCCGCACCGTGCCAAATCGAGGTACCGACGGAACATTGCAGGCGAGGACAACGGGCACCGACCGGAACGCCCCGATCTTCAACGGTGCGAATGGCATTGACCCTCTTTGCTGTTGCTGGCTCACCCAGGAAGTTGCAGCTAATTCAGGTATGTCCGCAGCGGCATTGGAACGTTCCCTCTCCTGATTGTCGGAGGGGCCTGGATGCCGATTGATTGATGCTGCACTCCCAAAACGCAAAAAGCGGCCCCGAAGGACCGCTTTTCTCTGTTTCAAAGGTCTGAGTTGCTTACGCAGCTGCAGAACGCTTTCTGCGCCAGCCGGCGAAACCCAGGAAACCGATACCACCCGCCAGAAGCGGCAGCGCAGCCGGAACCGGGACAGCGGTCACGGTCAGAGCGGTGATTTTGAAGTCATCAAGACTTCCAATAGCACCGATGCCGAAACTGTTTCCAACACTCAGAGAGGCCGGAGAAAGGAAGTCGGCTGTGAAGACGATGTCTTCAACGTCCTGAAAGTTAACGAAGCGGTTGAACAGATTGCCGGCAACCGCGCCAAAAGCGAAGTCGTCATCGCCATCGACACTTGTGAAGCTGATGCTGTCGATACGAACGTTCTGGTCGAATGTGAACACCAGGACGTCGTTACCAAGGGATCCATCAACTTGGCCACCGTCAAAAAAGCCGTCAGCACCGAGACGACCATTCCGGTGGTCAACGCGGCGGGTGGCGTAATTGATAGAGGACGGGTTAGGTCCAATGAACGTGCCAGCGGTCACTGTCACGCCAATGCCGCCAGAGGTAAAGAATTTGGAGTGTGAATCGGGGGAAGACCCGCCAAATCCAAAGGTTACAGCATTTGCTGCACCACCCACCGTGGTGACCGCAGCCGCAAGCGCGAGCGATGCAAAAAACGATGACAGTTTTTTCGGAAAAGTAATTTTCATTGATGCCCCATTAGATAATGCAAATTCAGTACTAAATAGACCCCCGCTGAATGGCGGTCCGAGCTTGATACGCAAACTTAACGAAGCGTTAACAAGCGCGCCAAGTTCTGTCAATGAGATATTTGCCAATGTTCTACATCGGCAACTTGAAAGTCGAGATTATTTGCAACTTGGTAAATTCTGACCTGACTCTGCGCCAGAATGCTGTTTTTGAAGTCTTTCTAGTATTTTCAACTCTTCAAAGCCGACACAATTAGCAACTCCTCCCCTACGTACACCGGATTCAATCAATCTTCTGTCAGCGGGAGACCGAGCTCGACTGAGACAAGACAAGACAGCAGCGTCGGAGTGGTACCCTGAGGTATCCTGACGAACGCTTGGCCTCCGAACTGATTGCTCTGCCTTGAAAGCGCAAAGCGCAGCAGCCAGCCGCCCATGCCAGGAGCCTTGCCGACCCTGGTAAGGTTTCGATGACATGGCTCATGCAGCACACAATGAAACGGGACCGAGTGTCGTTGATCCTCGGTCCCTCTTTGCGTCAGCCAGCGCCCTGCAACTGGTTACTTGCCGTACACCAGATCCGGAAGCCAAAGTGTCATTGCCGGAATGAATGTGAGGAGCAGCAGCACCCCCAGCAGCGGAACAAGAAAGGGCAAAGTTGCTGCAACACACTTCTCGAATGGAACCTTGGACACACGTGACAAGACGAAAAGAACCATCCCGACCGGAGGTGTCAGCAGACCCAACATCAGGTTTAGGATGACGATGATACCAAGGTGAACCGGGTCGATGCCGAACTGACCGGCGACTGGCATGAGGACCGGAACCAGAATTGAGATTGCCGCAATTGTCTCCATGAAAAGGCCGACGATCAGAACAACCAGCATGATCAGCAGCAGCACAACTGCTCGACTGTCGGTGAAGGACAGGACAAATTCGGCGAAGTGACTTGCGATCTGGTTGGCTGTCAATATCCAGGCAAACACGCTTGCCGCACCGACGATCATCATGATCGCCGCTGTCGTTTCGATGGTTTCCAGGGAAATGACCATCAGTTTGCGCAAGGTAAGGCTGCGATAGA
Organism: Roseibium sp. SCP15; assembly: GCF_040329435.1. Classification (NCBI taxonomy): domain Bacteria; kingdom Pseudomonadati; phylum Pseudomonadota; class Alphaproteobacteria; order Hyphomicrobiales; family Stappiaceae; genus Roseibium; species Roseibium sp. SCP15. The sequence goes on from NZ_JBDZYI010000002.1 coordinate 24,859, forward strand.
CCGCGCTGCCCAGAAGCAGTGCATAAGCGGCGGCCCCAATTGCTGCTTCCGTGGGCGTGAAAGCCCCGGTGACAATGCCTCCAACAATGATGACCGGCGTCAGCAGAGGCAAGAAGGCCTCGCGAAACCGGCTCACAATGAGCGACGGTCTGAAGTCGACGTCCCTTGGATAGTGTCTCCTGCGCGATGTCCACCAGACCATTGCCGAAAGAGCACCAGCCATCAGCAGACCGGGCACAATTCCGGCGACAAACAGCTTGCCGATTGAAACGGAAGCCATAACGCCAAAAATCACAAGCGGCAGCGAGGGAGGAATGATCGGGCCAATGGTTGAAGATGCGGCAGTGATGCCGACGCTGAAATCGTCATCGTAGCCGGCTTCCCGCATGGCCTTGATCTCAATGGCGCCGAGGCCTCCCGCATCTGCGACAGCCGCACCGGACATTCCCGCGAAAATGATACTTGCACCAATGTTGACGTGACCCAACCCGCCATGCATCCACCCCACCAACGCTCGGGCGAACCCGAATATGCGCGCTGTGATGCCGGCAGAATTCATGAGTGCGCCCGCAAGAATGAAAAACGGGATCGACAGCAATGGAAAGCTGTCCATGCCATTGACCATGTTGTGGAACAACAGCACCGGGGGCATGCCGGCATAGAGAATGTAGGCAAAGGAAGACAGTGCCAGTGAAAACGCAATTGGCACTCTGAGCAACATCAACGCAAAGAGCGAAGCAAAGAGAATTGTCAAAGCCATGGGGTCACTTTCCCTCGCTTCGTTTGACCGAACTGATCATCTGCCAGAGCACTGTCACCGCATTCAGACCCGTCAGAGCCATCACAGCAGCGTAAAGGTAGTATTTCGGGAACGGCAGCGAGACCATCTGCTGAAAGGACGTGCGCTGGATCAGGCCGTATGCAGACCATATGATCACGCTGAACAAGACGAACGTCATGGCGAGTGCGAACAGGCGGATCCAGGGCAAATAGCGGCCATAGTATTTGTCGACAAACTCCAGCACGATGTGTGACCCCTTCGCCTGGCACCGGACAGCCCCTGCAAAAGACAGCAGGATCAGAAGATAGCGGGCCGCCTCCTCCGTCCAGGAAATCGAGTCGTTCAGGACGTAGCGTGTGAAGAACTGGAGGAATACGACAAGGAACAAAGCGACGAACATCGCGACCAAGGCGTAGTCCGGCCAGTGCAGCTTGAACTTTTCGAAGTGAGCTTCGTCCTCGGCAGCCATTGCCGAGAAGTCGATATCGACTTCCTCAATCCGAGAGGTATCGGTCATGTTGCAATCTTTCCGAACTGGGAAACGAGCCTCTGAAGCGACAGAGGCTCGAACAGATTTTATTCCTTGATCGCCTGCAGGCGCTCAAATGTTTCTGCATCCCAGGGAACGTCCGATCCCTTGAGCATCGGCGCAACAGCTTCCATAAACGGCTTGCGATCAACATCGTTGACTGTCACGCCCTCTTCGCGAAACCAATCCACCAGGGCTCCCTCTGAAGCGACGATCTCATCCGACGTTACGGAGGCAGCATCAGCCAATGTGTCCAACAGGACCTGACCGTCGTCGCCCATTTTGGCCAAGGTGACCGGAGAAACGACGACTGCAAGCGAGTTGGTGATATGACCGGTAAGGTTGATATTGCTCTGAACCTCGTAGAATTTTTTGAACTGAATGGTGGGCAGCGGATTTTCCTGCGCGTCGACGACGCCCTGCTGAAGCGCGAGATACACTTCGGAAAACGCCATTGGAGTGGGGTTCGCGCCTGTCGCTTTCGGGAACATCTGATAGGCTGGAGCATTGGGTGTCCGGATCTTCAGTCCTTCCATGTCGGAAGGTGAAAGTATCGGCTTGTTCGAAGTGACATGGCGTGCGCCATAGTAGGTCATCGTCGCGATCGTGTTGCCGGAAACTTCTTTGTATTTCTCCGCCATTTCTGCAAACAGATCGGAATTCACATAGGCCTTCCAATGGTCGTAGGACCGCATGGTGAACGGATAGTCTGAGATGCTGATCGGGCCGTAGCTCTGCCCCAAGAAGGCAACCCCGGTGAAGATCACATCCACCGTACCCAAGGACAGGGCTTCGTTAAGCGCTGTTTCCTTGCCCAGCTGAGATGCCGGAAAGACCTCCATTTTGTAGCGGCCGTCTGTGGCCTTTTCCAATTGCTCGGCAGCTCGCACCGCCGCAGCGTGATACGGTGTTGAAGCCTCATAGACATGCCCAAACCTCAGGACGTCCTGCGCCTGAGCCGAAAGCGTAAGCACACCAAATGCACAAGCTGCGCCCAAGGCGAGCTTCGAAACAAATCCAGATTTCATTTGATCTCCTCCCATTCAGGGCAAAGCAGACTTTTCGTTCACAAACCCTGATATTTAAGAATGAAACATTCATTCGAATTTAAATCAACCCATCAGAAGGTTGCCGAAATTTGCTTGTCGGCTTCCTCAATTCGATGAACGTGCGGATTCGGCTCCTCTCTTCCCAATCCGGTTTCCTCCGTGACCTGCAAAAGCGGCGCTTAAGCAGATCATTATGTTTTTTATTATTACATACACTATTTGTCCAACAATTTTTTTATCACTTCGATCTCGCTTTGAGAACTGGGCGACTTTTCTGCCAATTGACCGCAGTATCTACCGATTTTCACGCATGACGAGACTGCCCTCTCGAGGATCGAGAGAGCTCATGTTCCATGGGGAAAGCGGTGTCAGCGAGGAACCGCAAAATCCTGCCGAAGGATTTCGAAAAGACAGAATCACCTTCATCTGACCGTGCGCAGGCTGCGCTTCGATTGGAGAGGGAACGAACAACAGCCGCCTGTTGTTGCGCCTCAATCGCAGACAAAAATGAGCTGACAATCCCGGAAGCGATTCAGCCACCGGACCTGGCACAAACTCCACATCAACGGTTGGAACCTGACTCTTGGAATGCTGCGCAATGCGCGTTCTGGACCTTCCCTGCATTGCGCGAACAGAGCTTACGCCAGAAAACCGGCCGCTGCTCGAAACTGAGTTCCCAACAATCCAAGTTCTTCAAAACCACAAGGGTCATTCACGCATAGTTTGCGTGAATGACCAGCGCCTGGAAGTCAGAGGAGTTACGCACTCCCCTACCCGGTTTCCACTCGCCGCCGCGACATCTGCCGCGTAAGAACCATCCGCCTGACAAAGGCGATGATGAAAATGCCGGTCAGGATCAGGATAATGGTCGGTGCCGGTGCGCTGTCGAGGAAGAAGCTGGCATAGGTGCCGGCAAGCATGGAAGCCATGCAGACCAAGACAGACACCCAAAGCATGGTGCCGAAGGTGCGCACCAGCAGGAATGCGATCGCACCCGGTGCGATCAAAAGTCCGATGGCGAGGATCAGCCCTGCGGCCGACAAGGTCGCGACGATGGTCAAAGACAAGGCCGCCAGCAGTCCATAGTGCAGGAAGTTGACCGGAAGGCCGGAGGCTTGAGCCTGTGCGGCGTCGAAACTGTGCAGGACAAGGTCCTTCCACTTCAGAACCAGGGCAGCGCCAACAATGACGGCGATAACACCAGCGGTGAGCAAGTCCTTTGTGCCAACGCCGAGCATGTTGCCGAACAGGATATGATCCAGGTGGGCATTGGTCTCGATGGAGACGTAAAGCACGATGCCCAATCCGAACATGCCGGAAAAGACAACACCCATGACGGTATCCTGCTTCACCCGACTGTTGCCGGACAGGAAACCGGTTGCGAGGGCGCAGAGCATTCCTGCCGCAAACGCTCCGATCAGAAGCGGTATGCCGGTAATGTACGCAAGCACGATGCCAGGAAGGATCGCATGACTGACGGCATCGCCCATGAGCGCCCACCCCTTCATCACCAGGAAGCAGGAGAGCAACGCCGTCGGGACGGAAACGATGATGCAGATCAGGAAGGCGTTCTGCATGAAAGGGAACTTGAAAGGCAAAAGCAGCGTATCGAGATCCATCACAGCATCTCTCCCTGCTTTGATCGTCCGGCCAGAAGTTCGGCAGGCACGACACTGTCTCCCGGACCCTGTTTCAAGGCTTCGGCTGCTTTGCGCCTGGCGGCCAAAAGACCATGTTTGGGAGCAAACAGGAATGCAATCAGGAAGATCGCGGTCTGCAGCGTAACGATGATGCCCCCGGTGGCACCGTCGAGGAAATAGCTGACATATGCCCCTGAGAAACTCGTGAGCGCGCCGATGGCGACAGAAAGCATGATCAGTCTTGGAAACCGGTCACACAGAAGGTACGCGGTTGCGCCTGGCGTGACGACCATAGCGATCACCAGAAATGCGCCTACGGTCTGCATCGCCGCAACAACGGAGGCGGACAGCAACACGAAGAAGATCGCCTTCAAAAGTCCCGGCCGGAGGCCGATGGTCCGGGCATGATTTTCGTCGAAGAACGTGACCATCAGGTCCTTCCACTTGGCCAGCAGAACGGCCAGTGACACGAAGCCGATTATGGCAAGCTGCAGCGTGTCTTCCGGAGTGATGGCCAGAATATTGCCCATAGTGATGGTCTGAACCGAAACCGACATCGGATTGACGGAGACGATAAAGAGACCGAGGCCGAAGAAACTGGTGAAGATCAGGCCGATGATCACATCGACTTTCAGTCCCGAGCGTTCGGAAAGAAACAGCATGGCTCCAGCTGCCAGTCCTCCTGCGAGGAACGCGCCGAGAGAAAACGGCAAGCCTATGATGTAAGCACCGGCAACGCCCGGCACCACCGAATGGGACAAGGCATCGCCGATAAGGGACCATCCCTTCAGCATCAAATAGGCGGAAAGAAAGGCACATACCCCGCCGACAAGTGCGGAAACCCACATAGCATTTGTCATGTAGGAATATGCGAAAGGCTCCAGCAACACGTCCATCACTTGCGTGCCTCTGTGGTCTGAACCTCATCGCCGTATTGCACGAACGGCCGCTCGTCATCGGTCAGAATGGTCACCTTGCGCTGGTCGCCATCGGTGTGCAGGGTTTCGTCCGAAATCGTGAAGTGGCGCAGCACGCCGCCAAAGGCCTGTTCCAGATTGTCCCGGGTAAAGGTCGTATCTGTCGGCCCATAGGCGAGAACTGTGCCCTTGACCAGAACCGTGCGATCACAGAATTCCGGTACAGATCCGAGATTGTGGGTGGACACCAGCATCACCCTTCCCTCGTCGCGAAGCTCCTTCAGAAGCGCAATGATCTGTTCTTCGGTCTTGACGTCGACACCGGTGAAGGGCTCGTCCAGCAGGATCACCTGCCCGTCCTGTGCGAGAGCCCTGGCAAGAAAGACCCGTTTGCGCTGCCCCCCGGAAAGTTCACCGATCTGACGATGGCGATAGTCCTGCATGTTGACGCGTTTCAAGGCCTCTTCGACAGCGTCATGATCAGTCTGTTTCGGCCGCCGCAGGAAACCCATATGGCCGTAGCGGCCCATCATCACGACGTCTTCCACCAGCACCGGGAACGACCAATCGACCTCTTCCGACTGAGGAACATAGGCAACAAGGTTCTTGCGCAGAGCGTCACGTACAGGCAGGTCGAGAATCCTGATATTGCCTTTGGCGGCCGGAACAAATCCCATGATCGCCTTGAACAAGGTGGATTTGCCGGCGCCATTGACGCCAACAAGCGCTGTCACGGTTCCGCACGGGATTTCAAAGCTTGCGTTCCACAATGCGGTATGGCCATTGCGATAAGTCACCGTAACGTCTTCGGCGGAAAGGCCGCCACCATCCGCCTGAGCGGTTACATCCATTTCCAGGTCCTTGATGACATTCAGCATCGGGTCATACCATTTAAAAGCACAATTCAAAGGTTCACAAACAAAACCCCGCGGTTTCAGTCCACGGGGTGATGAAATTTCTTCAGCGCGATCAGTTCGTTGCCGCCTTCAGGCCGTCAGCGACCGTTCCGGCGGTCACTTTCAGCAGATCAAGATAGGTCGGGACCGGGCCATCGGCCTCACTCAGGGAATCAACGTAAAGCTCACCACCATAGGTAACGCCGGTCTCGCGGGCGACCTGCTGGGCCGGGGCCGTGTTGACCGTGCTCTCGCAAAAGACCACCGGTATATTGTTGTCCCTGACACCGTCGATGACGGAACGCACCTGTTGAGGCGTCCCGACCTGGTCGGCATTCATCGGCCACAGGTACAGTTCCTTCATGCCAAAATCGCGTGCGAGATAGCTGAAGGCCCCCTCGCAGGTAACCAGCCAGCGTTGATCTTGGGGAATTTCCGCAACTGCTTCGCGCAGCGGCTCGATGGTTGCCCGCAGCTTGTTCTTGTAGGCAACGGCATTCTGCTCATACATCGCGGCATTGTCCGGGTCCTGCTCGGAAAAAGCCTTCTCAATGTTGTCGATGTAGACCAGAGCATTGTCGAGGCCCATCCAGGCATGCGGATTCGGTTTTCCTTCATAAGAACCGGAGCGGATGGAAATCGGATCGATACCGTCGGTCAGGGTCGCAGATGGAATGTCGCCGAGATTGGTGAGAAACTGTTCGAACCACAGCTCCAGGTTCATGCCGTTCCACAGGATCAGGTCAGCGTCGGAGGCGCGCACGATGTCCTGAGGTGTCGGCTGGTATCCGTGGATCTCCGCGCCAGGCTTGGTGATCGATACAACCTCGGCAGTATCACCTGCAACGTTCTGGGCAATATCCGCAAGAACGGTGAAAGTCGTGACAACTTTCATTTTGTCTTGCGCCCATGCACCCGAGGCAAAGCCTGCCACCAAAGCGGTAAGCGATGCGGTGAGAACCAACTTTTTGACCATTACCAACTCCTGAAAGAGAGAAATTCTGTCGCGTTAGTTGCAAGTGATATTGCAAATCATTCGCAACTGTCAACCTTATTGCGAATGATTTGCATTATCATGAGTATCTCAATCCAGTTTGTTGAGAACATGGCGCCTACAAATTCTGCAGTTTTACTCGGTTTCATAGTCCAACTTTGCATTTTTGCTATTGCAAATCATTTGCAAAAACTTCATCAATATATGGAAACTGCCACAGAAACGGGCGGAGCAGGAAAGCATTACAGGCGCTCAAAGGTGATTGAAATGACAATTCAATTTGCGGAGATCGAAGAGAAATCGCAGAACACCATTCCGGACCGCCTGCGCACGGCAGGTCTGCGCCCAACCATGCAACGAAGAACAGTCGCGGACTTTCTATTGCATGGACCACATCAGCACGTCGACGCCGCAAAATTGCACGAAGAAATCTCGAACACCGGTTATCGAATTTCGCTCGCGACGATCTACAACATCCTGAACGATTTCGAACGTGTCGGCCTGTTGCGCAGGATAGCCATCTCCGGCGAACGAACCTGGTTTGATACGGACACCGGCGATCACAGACACTACTACATTCCGGCGGAGGACACGGTGTTCGACTGTCCTCCTTCCGCCCTCCAGCTTGATGTCACGCCAAGCGCGCCCACAGGCTATCGCATCAAAAAGGTGGATGTGGTCATCCATCTGGAGCAAGACCATTCGGAAGAAATTGCAGGAGCCTCTCCTCCCCTTCCGAAAGCTTGAGTCTGGACTTACCAGCTATCGGCCCGACACTTTGTCCGACTTGCCCGGCACGCGCAGGCGCTCGGCAGCGCCCTTGATATGCGCCGCCATCGCATCGCGTGCGGCTGACCTGTCTCCGGCTTCCACGGCATTCAATATCTGACGATGCTCATTGATGGTCACGTCGAGCAGATCGTCTTTGTCATAGATATCGGACGTTGCCCTGGTTGTTTCCTTCAGCCGGGAAGAAATGTAGTCGATCACGGCAGACAGATAGGTATTGCCTGTTGCCTTGCCGAGCGCTCTATGAAAACTCGCATCTGCCTCAAGGCGCATTTCATCGAAGCTTTTCTGACCATTCATGGCAACGATGGCAGCATGGAGCTCTTCAAGGTCCGTTGCATCCCGGCGTTCGGCGGCAAGGCCCGCCGCTTCGATTTCAAGCAAACCTCGAAGCTCGAACAGGTCGGCGTAATGGTCAGACTTCCCCAACGCCCGCAGATCGACGCGAAAAGTTTCGCGTTCAGACATCGGCTTGACCACGGCACCGCGCCCCTGGCGCGACTCGATGATACCGTCGGACCGCAACCGGGCTATCGCCTCACGCACGACATTGCGGCTTACCCCGAATGTTTCAGCAAGAGTGTGCTCGGTTGGAAGCGTGTCACCGGGCTTCAGGTCCCCATCGGTGATTTTCGCCATGATCTCCGACGCAATCCGATCCGGCAGGAGCGAGGACCGGCGCACTTGCCGAAATTCCGTCATGACTAATTTCCCTCCCCGTCCCGCAGCCTTCTTCAGGGCGCTCAATCCGAGCTGTGTTGCATCCTTATGACAAGGCAGCAGGCTTGTCGAGCATATCCGATTGCATGATACGCCCACCGGATCCTTTTCCGAACCCGGTCAGAATGCGTAGATCACTTCGGCCGCCTTGACCGCAGCGGATGCCCGATTTTCCACGCCAAGCTTGATGAAGATCTGCTCCAGATGCTTGTTGACCGTGCGCGGAGACAGCCCAAGGATTTCACCGATGTCCTTGTTGGCCTTGCCTTTGGCGATCCAGATCAACACTTCCGATTCACGTTGTGTCAGGTCGAACCGATCTCTAAGTGCGGTTTGCTGCCCCGCTTCATCTTCCGCGGTAACACGGAACAGGTTTTCATCCGGCCCGACCCGGCCCAAGGGATGAAGCTGCACAGCCAGATCTTCTGACAGGCCCAGCATGAAGCTCTTGCGCTCTTCACTCACAGAATGAGGTGCGTCAAGCCACTCACCCAGCGCGCGCCCCAATCGATACAAACTGGTGTCCGCTGCTCCGGTTCCAGCCAGCAGGTTCTGAATCTGGGGTGTGGACCACAGGACCGACCCCTCAGAGTTCACCGCGACCAAGTGCCGGCCTGCAGCATCCAGCGCAACGTGGGCACTCTGAACGGAACGGGCATTTTTCAGATGCACCCTGATCCTCGCTTTGAGTTCGTCCAGATCAATCGGCTTCGTCAGAAAGTCCACACCGCCTGCATCAAGTGCCTTCACGATGTGCTCCGTTTCCGAAAGCCCGGTCATGAAAATCACCGGAATGTGCCTGAGAGCGGGACTTGCCTTGATCTGGGCACACGTTTCAAATCCGTCCAACCCCGGCATGACGGCATCCATGAGAATGGTATCCGGGCTCACTCTTGTGCAAACGGAAAGAGCGGCCTCGCCACTCGTTGCGACAAGGACGGTTATCCCGGACTTCTTCAGCGCCTCGGTTACAAATCCAAGCGTTTCCGGACTGTCATCGACGACCAGAACCGTATCGCGGCGTTCATTTTTCATGTTTTTCCAGTCCGCTCAGAACGTTTCGGTAGGCTTCGAAATCAAACCGGCTGAGATGCCCTTCCAGCGCGCCGGCCAAGGCTCGATTCTGCGGCTCTTCCGCAAGCTCTTTCAGCTTGGCCTCGATCCCTTCAACAAAGCCGATTTCGCCAAGCGATATGAGATCAGCTACATGTTTGCCACCAGGCGATTGGAAGCGCTGCGGATCAGACGAAGGCGCACCTTTGACCTGGGGCTTTTCCGTCCACGTTAATCCAACGTGCTTTTGCAGAAGATCTAGCAACTGACCGATATCGAAGGGTTTTGCCAGTGTGGCGTCATGATTGGCCGGCCCCGCCGGGCGCAAGGCCTGATCACCGATGTTTGCAGAAAGCATCACAATAGGTGCACTGACGCCGCGAAGACGCAGGGCACTGGCCAACTCCCAGCCGTTCATTCCCGGCATAAGAATGTCTACAAAGTAGAGATCCGCTTTATTCGCGCAGGTAGAGGCGAGACAGTCAGCCCCGCTGGTGGCCTCAACGACTGAGAAACCGAGTGGTTGGAGGATATCTTTCACCAAGGCTCGATGATCGGCATTGTCATCGATCACCGCGATTGTCCGGCGAGGCCCCTCGTATCCCCGTACCTGCTTCTCAAGCCGGACGGTATCCACCGGCCGATCGACAGCCGCCAGCATCAACCGCACTTCGAAGACAGCGCCTTTGCCCGGCTCACTGGCCAGGGCAATTGCACCACCCATGGTTTCCGTCAGGAGCTTGGTAATCGTCAGCCCGAGACCCAATCCAGGCGCTCTTGATCCAGTCGCGGCCTTGCTGCGTCCGAACGGTTCAAAAACCTTGGTCTGCTCATCGAGCGCAATTCCGGGACCGCTGTCACTCACCGTGAAGCAGGCGACTTGCGAGCGATAAGACACTTTCAGCGAAACCGTCCCCGTATCCGTAAACTTGATGGCATTTGACAGCAGGTTGACCAGAATCTGACGAAGCCGCTTTTCGTCCGTCCTCACAAAAGCGGGAAGATTTCCGGCACGGTCATACTCGAATTTCAGTCCTTTGGCAGAGGCCTGCATCCGGAACATGTCAACGATCTGATCCAGAAACTCGAGAATATTGATCTCGTTGGAATAGACCTGCAATCGCCCTGCCTCGATCCTCGAAATATCAAGCAGTCCATCAATCAGACCGGAAAGATGCTCGGCGCTGCGCCGGATGGTACTAACCGCAGGCTTTCGGGCCTTGGGCAGTGTTTCATCGCGCTCAAGGATCTGCGCATATCCCATCACCGCGTTGAGCGGAGTTCTGAGTTCATGGCTTAACCCGACGACATAACGGCTTTTGGCGAGATTGGCCGCCTCAGCATCTTCCTTGGCCTTCTGCAGGGCTGCGTCGGTAACGCCGTGCGCATCGATCTCCTTTTGCAAAAGAGCATTCTGGCGAATGGATTCTTCTTCTGCGACCCGCCTCGTGTCATGGGCAAGGACAAGGAACCAGCATGCGATACCTGCAACGATTGCATAGACGAAAAAGATCAAAGTGACCGTTTGCCCGATGATACCGGTCGGATCCCCCAACCGGTTTGCCGCCTGCGCATAGATGACGAGAAGCGTCACTCCGATACCGGCAATCGAGAATATGGAGGCCAGCGCATATCGTCCGAGACGTGTGCGAAACCAGGCAAGAACACGTTCCGGAAGAAGCAGGCTCGCGACTGACCCGACCTGGTGGGAAATCCTCGCCTTCGGCTTGCAAGAGTCGTGACAGCGTGCGTCCAGCGAGCAGCACAGCGAGCAAATCGGTGCCTGATAAGCCGGGCAATAGGCCATGTCTTCAGGCTCAAACGGATTTTCGCAAATGGAACAACAAATCTGTGCTTCCCGCTGCCAACCCTGGCGAGGCTTGCGGGCGAGATAGAATTTTCCGCCGGTCGCATAGGCAATCAACGGGGCTGCAACAAGCGCGATCACTATGGCAATGAACGTTGCAAGTGCGGCTGCCGCTTCACCGAACTGGCCAAAATGCGCGGCAAGTGCAACCACAGTCGCAAGAAACATCGCCCCGGTGCCCACGGGGTTGATGTCGAATAAATGAGCCCGCTTGAACTCAATACCCGGCGGCGACAGACCTAGGGGCTTGTTGATAAAAAGATCCGCTGAAATGGCTGAGAGCCAAGCCATCGCGACGATGGAAAAAACCCCGAGTGTTTCCTCAAGCAGCCGATAGATGCCGAGCTCCATCAGCAGGAGCGCAATCCCGACATTGAACACCAGCCAGACCACCCGCCCCGGGTGAGAGTGCGTCAGCCGCGAAAAGAAGTTCGACCAGGCAAGAGATCCGGCATAGGCATTCATTACATTGATCTTGAGTTGCGCAACGACCACAAATGCTGCCATCAACAGCAAGACAATCGTCTCGTTCGGGATCATGTAACCGAAGGCGACCGTATACATGCGGGAAGGTTCATCGGCATGTTCAACCGGCACTCCGTGAGAGAGCACCAGTACGGCAAGAAAGGAGCCTGCGATCATCTTCGGCGCTCCGAGAACGACCCAACCGGGACCGGCCAGAAAGAGAGCCAGGCGATGACGCCGCCCCGCAAAATCCTTTGCCGGTAGGAAGCGCAGAAAGTCGACCTGTTCGCCGATTTGCGCCATCAGTGCCAGAATGACCGCCGATGACGCACCAAAACCGACAAGACTGACGCTGCTCCAGCCCCCCGGTTCGAGGCTTGGGGTCTGCGTTGATGGATCAATACCGGAAAACGTCAGCCAGTTGCCGACGGACTGCCAGTCGGTGAAGGCGATGAAGACGAATGGCAGAATGTTCAGAATGATCCAGAAAGGTTGAGTGGCCAGTTGGAAACGGCTGATCCAGGTTATGCCGTGGGTCACCAGCGGAATGACAGCAACGGCGCTGATAATGTAGCCAAGCCAGAGCGGAATGCCGAAAGCGAATTCCAGCGCACTGGACATGATCGAGGCTTCAATCGCGAAAAGAATGAAGGTGAAGCTGGCATAGATCAGCGATGTCACTGTCGATCCGATGTATCCGAAACCGGCACCGCGTGTGAGAAGATCGATATCGACGCCGTAGCGCATCGCGTAGCGGCTGATTGGCAATCCAATGACGAGCAGTACGAGACTGCCGACCATGATCGCCAGAAACGCATTTGCGGTTCCGTGCGATAGAGTGATTGCGCCTCCAATCGCTTCCAGTGCCAAAAAGGAAATTGCGCCGATTGCCGTTTGCGATATTGCGCGTGAAGAGAACCTGCGCGCGCTCTTTGCGGTAAAGCGCAAGGCATAGTCTTCAAGGGTCTGGTTATTGACCCATTTGTTGTACCGGCGGCGAATCGGCAGAATGCGTTGGCGGGCATTCATTTCGATGCCCCTTCCCGCCACGCCTTTATCACCACCGCCTCATTTCGCATCATTTGCCCACTTTTGCGGCAACGTCCTCATGTCATTGCCGGCATTTCCACCCGATTTTTCTTTTGAAGGTTGTCTCAGCACATTTCGTGCCGAACGGACATGAACGATCGAAAAGTCCCCCGAAGGCCCACTACGTCAATTGACGTATGTTGCAGCGCAGCGTTTCCGTCGCACCATCGTTTCCCGACGGCGGCAAGCCTTCCAGCCGCCTTTCACCGGCCGGGAACCGGTGACGCAAAAAGGGGAACTCGCATGAAAAAGACCTTCACCAAACTTGCTCTTGCAGGCCTGATGGCCTCCACCATGATCGGCGGCGCCGCTGCCGAAGACACGATCAAAGTCGGCATCCTGCACTCGCTCTCCGGAACGATGGCGATTTCGGAAACGACCCTCAAGGACGCCATGCTGATGCTCATCGAAGAGCAGAACAAGAAAGGCGGCCTGCTGGGCAAGAAACTCGAAGCCGTCGTTGTCGACCCGGCGTCTGACTGGCCGCTTTTTGCTGAAAAAGCTCGTGAGCTGATCGAAGTGAACGGTGTCGACGCTGTCTTCGGCTGCTGGACTTCCGTGTCGCGCAAATCCGTTCTGCCGGTGTTTGAAGAGCTCAATTCGCTTCTCTTCTACCCGGTTCAGTACGAGGGCGAAGAGTCACAGCGCAATGTCTTCTACACAGGCGCTGCACCAAACCAGCAGGCGATTCCGGCAGTCGACTATCTGATGAACGAAGAAGGCGTCGAACGTTGGGTTCTGGCAGGAACCGACTATGTCTATCCGCGCACCACCAACAAGATTCTGGAAGCCTACCTGAAATCCAAGGGCGTTGCCGAAGAAGACATCATGATCAACTACACGCCGTTCGGTCATTCCGACTGGCAGACGATCGTGTCCGACATCAAGGCGTTCGGTTCCGCCGGCAAGAAAACCGCCGTTGTCTCCACCATCAACGGCGATGCCAACGTTCCTTTTTACAAGGAACTTGGAAATGCCGGCATCAAGGCTGAAGACATTCCGGTTGTTGCCTTCTCAGTCGGAGAAGAAGAACTTGCCGGCCTCGACACCGCTCCGCTCGTCGGCCACCTTGCCGCCTGGAACTACTTCCAGTCCGCGGACACTGACGCCAACGCCGAGTTCATCGAAACCTGGCAGGCCTTTGTCGGCGACGAAGGCCGTGTGACCAACGATCCGATGGAAGCCCATTTCATTGGCTTCAACATGTGGGTGGAGGCAGTCGAGAAGGCGGGCACCACCGACCCGGATGCGGTAATCGACGCCATTGTCGGCGTGACGGTGCCGAACCTGACTGGCGGCTATTCCGCAATGATGCCCAACCATCACATCACCAAGCCGGTCCTGATCGGCGAGATCCAGGAAGACGGTCAGTTTGAGACCGTCTGGGAAACGTCCGGTCTGGTCGTTGGCGATGCCTGGTCCGATTATCTCGACGGTTCCAAAGACCTGATTTCGGATTGGCGCGCACCGATGTCCTGCGGAAACTTCAACACCGCGACGGGCAAGTGCGGCGGTTCAGGCTCCTAAAGTCCGCGAATGAGTTGGGCCGGGCACACGCGAGCCCGGTCCATTTCTGATATTCCAAACCCGGTGGACCTATGTCCTTCTTGAAATCGTTCCTTGTGTATCTTTGCCTGCTGCCGGCTCTGGCTGCACCGGTGGCTGCGCAATCAGATCCGGATACCCTTCGCCAGTTGGTCAACGCATTGGCAAAGGGAAAATACGCTGAGACCGAACAACAGATCGAAGCCCTCGTCGCAACCGGAGCCCCCATTGTCGCTCCAGCACTAGAAGCGCTTGGGGCTGGAAATCTCTATTTCCGCAAGTCGGATGGCGCAGTCTTCATCACGCAAAAATCCGGAAAATCCTTTACCCTCACAGACCCGCTGACCCTTGAAGCGGCAGGCGAAGCCGGCAAACGCGAAGTCAAGAAGATCAAGGTAAACAACAAACTGAGACGGGTCGTTCGTGCGGCGCTCGGCTCGCTGACCTTGATGGCTCCGGACCCGGAGGTGAGAAAGGCTGCCGCCACTGCCATGTTCAAGGCTCGCAAACCTGACAGCATCGAAGCACTGGACGCCGCTCTCGCAGTCGAGACCGATAATGACGTCCGCTTGATCATGGAACAGGCACGTGCTGCAGCGGTTCTGATTTCCAGCTCCGGTGAGGCTGACAAGCTGGATGCGGTCCAAACACTTTCCGTCATGGGAAACAGAGAAGCGCTGTCCTTGCTGATAGGCGTTCAGCAGTCCTCTGACGGTGCCGTACGCGATGCAGCCACCCGAGCCGTAGCAAAAATCGAAAAATCCGTTGCCGCCTGGGACACCGCGCAGAACGTCTGGTACGGCCTCTCACTCGGCTCCGTCCTGTTACTCGCAGCTATTGGTCTTGCCATCACGTTCGGCGTTATGGGTGTCATCAATATGGCTCACGGCGAGATGGTGATGATCGGCGCCTACACGACCTTTGTCGTCCAGGAACTGATCCGAACGTCCGCACCGGGTCTTTTCGAGTATTCCCTGTTCATTGCGTTACCGCTCGCTTTCCTTGCTGCGGGCCTCATCGGCATAGGGATCGAACGCGGCGTGATCCGTTGGCTTTACGGTCGCCCGCTGGAGACACTGTTGGCCACATGGGGTATCTCACTGATCCTGCAACAGGCAGTGCGCTCGATCTTCGGGCCGACCAACCGGGAAGTCGGCAATCCGGACTGGATGTCAGGTGCATTCGATCTCGGCCAAATGACCATCACCTATAACCGGATGTGGATCATCGTGTTCGCACTGCTGGTTTTTGCCGGATTGATGCTCGTTCTCAAGAAGACACCATTCGGGCTCTACACCCGTGCCGTCACGCAGAACCGGCGTATGGCGGCTTCCATGGGCATCCGCACGCCGTGGATCGATGCTCTTACATTTGGCCTGGGCTCGGGAATTGCCGGGATCGCCGGCGTTGCACTTTCCCAGATTGACAATGTCTCACCCAACCTCGGTCAGGGCTACATCATTGACAGTTTCATGGTGGTCGTTTTCGGCGGTGTCGGGAACCTGTGGGGCACGCTGGTAGGCGCCATGACGCTCGGTGTCGTCAACAAGTTCCTCGAGCCGTACGCCGGAGCCGTGCTCGGCAAAATTTTTGTGCTCGTCTTCATCATTCTCTTTATTCAAAAACGTCCGCGAGGGCTCTTCGCCCTCAAGGGCCGGGCAGTTGAAGCATGATGTCCTCTTTCCTCTTCCGCGCCATGGATGCGCGCGCTGGAATCTTCCTGGCGATCCTCGGAGCCGCGATCATTCTGGTTCCCGCAGGCAATCTTCTGGTTCCAGAAAGCTCACCATTCCACGTGCCGACTTACGCGGTCACACTGATGGGCAAATATCTGACCTATGCGCTGCTCGCGCTCGCGGTCGATCTCGTCTGGGGCTACTGCGGCATTCTTTCCCTAGGTCATGCAGCCTTCTTCGCGCTCGGCGGATACGCAATGGGCATGTATCTGATGCGTCAGATCGGAACACGGGGTGTCTATGGCGACCCTGTCCTGCCGGATTTCATGGTGTTTTTAAACTGGCAGGAGCTGCCCTGGTACTGGTTCGGCTTCGACATGTTCTGGTTCGCCGCCCTGATGGTCGTCCTGGTGCCTGGTGCTCTTGCCTTTGTTTTTGGTTGGTTTGCCTTCCGGTCCCGCGTTACGGGCGTCTATCTTTCCATCATCACCCAGGCTCTCACCTACGCATTGCTGCTTGCCTTCTTCCGCAATGACATGGGATTTGGCGGCAACAACGGTCTGACGGACTTCAAGGACATTCTGGGTTTCGACATTCAGGCCGACACGACCCGAGCCGGGCTGTTCGCTGCGTCAGGCCTTGCGCTTGCTGTCTGCTTCCTCATTTGCCGAACCGTTACCCGTTCCAAGCTCGGCAAGGTTCTTGTTGCCGTGCGCGATGCCGAAAGCCGGACCCGGTTCCTGGGGTATCGGGTGGAGCGTTACAAGCTGTTCGTGTGGACCCTGTCCGCCATGATGGCAGGGATCGCAGGTGCGCTTTACGTTCCACAAGTCGGCATCATCAATCCGGGTGAGTTCGCCCCTGCCAACTCCATTGAGGTGGTCATCTGGGTTGCTGTTGGTGGGCGCGGCACGCTCGTGGGCGCGGTATTGGGAGCCGTTCTGGTGAACTTTGCCAAAACCTGGTTCACAGCTGCCTTGCCTGAATTCTGGCTCTTTGCCCTTGGCGGCCTCTTCGTCGTGGTCACCCTGTTCTTGCCAAAGGGTATAGTTGGAACCGTCAGCACTGGCTGGACTGCTCTGAGCCAGCGCAGGGTGTCGTCAGACTATGAACAAGGCTCTGACGGCCCGCCTTCGGCACCACCGCAGTCTCCAAGCGTGCAAGCGAACATCATGCCCCCGCAACCGGCAACCGACTTTTCCGGTTCGGCCAAACCCCAGCCTGCGGAGTAGACCATGGCACGTGCGACCAGTCTTCTTTATCTTGATGGTGTGTCGGTTTCTTTCGACGGCTTCAAGGCTCTGAACGAGCTGTCACTAACCATTGCCCCAGGGGAAATGCGCGCAATCATCGGTCCGAACGGAGCGGGAAAGACCACGATGATGGACGTGATCACCGGCAAGACGCGCCCGGATAGCGGCGACGTCTATTTCAATGGAACCGTCGATTTGACCGGTGAAGATGAGGCTTCCATAGCCGAGCTTGGCATCGGTCGAAAATTTCAAAAACCGACAGTGTTTGAAAGCCACACCGTTTGGGACAACCTGGAGCTGGCACTCAAGGCGCCCAGAGGCCCCTTTGCGACACTTTTCCATGTCATTGCGAACTCCGAAAAGAAACGCATCGACTACCTTCTGGATCTCATTCGGCTCGGCAACAAACGTCATGACCTGGCGGCCAACCTCAGCCACGGCCAGAAACAATGGCTGGAAATCGGCATGCTGTTGGCGCAGGACCCGAAACTGCTGCTTGTCGATGAACCTGCAGCAGGCATGACCGACGCGGAAACCGCGGAGACTGCTGACCTTCTCAAAGACATTGCGAAAGACCACTCCGTGGTCGTGGTTGAGCACGACATGGTTTTCGTGCGCTCGCTTGGCGTCAAGGTCACGGTTCTGCATGAAGGATCCGTCCTGGCCGAAGGGTCGCTTGATCATGTGTCCGCAGACGAGCGGGTCGTTGAAGTCTATCTGGGGCGCTGAACAATGTTGAAAGTTCAAAACGTCGATCTTTACTATGGAGCCGCTCAGGCCTTGAAATCCGTTTCACTGACCGCAGAAGTCGGCAAAGTTACCTGTCTTATGGGACGCAATGGTGTCGGCAAGACATCAACCTTGCGCGCCGTGGCAGGACAACACGGCATAAGAAGCGGGAAAATACTCTGGGATGGCGAGGACATATCGTCTCTTGCACCCTATGCCCGCGCGAAAAGAGGCATTGCTGTTGTTCCACAAGGACGCGAGATCTTCCCGCTTCTTTCCGTGAAAGAAAACCTTGAAACAGGATATGCCCCGTTGAAGCGTGCCGATCGCATCATTCCGGAAACGATCTATGACCTCTTCCCCGTCCTGAAAGACATGCTTGGACGGCGCGGAGGCGACCTCTCTGGAGGACAGCAACAACAGCTCGCCATCGCACGCGCCCTGGTCACACGGCCCCGCCTGCTCGTACTCGATGAGCCGACCGAAGGTATTCAACCTTCAATCATCAAGGATATCGGCAAGGCAATTGCATGGTTGCGCGACCAGGGCACGATGGCCATCGTGCTCGTGGAGCAGTATTTCGAATTCGCTCGCGATCTTGCAGATGATTACGCGGTCATGGACCGCGGCGAAATTGTTCTCTCCGGCAGCGGTGCAGACCTTTCTGAAACTGAAGTGCGTCGGTATCTGACGGTGTGATCACTTGCTTCCGAACTAGAGGGGGCGATATCCGGAAACGCGGCAATCTGCGCAGGTTAACGGATTGATGAGGGTAGAAATCGGCTTGCCAGTCGTGTTAGGGGCTGTGCAGCTCTTCTGTCTGAAGACGAGACGTTTTGGTCCCAGTATTTCGGGACACCTGTTTAGGAACTGGAATTCACTATGCGCGTTGCAATGATTGGGACCGGCTATGTCGGTCTTGTTTCCGGAACATGTTTTGCCGACTTTGGTCACGTGGTCACCTGCATTGACAAAGACACATCAAAAATCGATGCCTTGAACAACGGTGAAATTCCGATCTACGAGCCGGGTCTACAGGAGCTCGTCGCCAAGAATGTTGATGAAGAAAGGCTCTTTTTCACAACTGACCCAGCCGAGGCGATCAGACAGGCGGACGCGGTTTTCATAGCGGTTGGCACACCAACCCGGCGCGGCGACGGCCACGCAGATCTTTCCTACGTCTATGCGGCTTCAGAGGAAATTGCCGGACTGATCGAGGGCTTTACTGTCGTCGTCACCAAGTCAACCGTTCCTGTTGGCACCGGCGATGAAGTCGAAGCGATCATCCGGAAAACCAATCCGGATGCGGATTTTGCCGTTGTTTCCAACCCGGAGTTCCTGCGGGAAGGCGCTGCTATCAACGACTTCAAACGCCCGGATCGGGTCGTCGTCGGCACTGAAAGCAGCCGCGCGGTCGAAGTCATGCAGGAGCTCTACCGGCCGCTTTACCTCAACGAAACACCGATCATCGTCACCAAACGGCGCACCTCTGAACTTATCAAATATGCAGCAAATGCCTTCCTGGCGGTGAAAATTACCTTCATCAATGAGATTGCGGACCTGTGCGAAAAGGTCGGTGCAAACGTTCAGGAAATCTCGAGGGGCATTGGCCTCGACAACCGCATCGGCGGCAAATTCCTGCATGCCGGCCCGGGTTATGGCGGTTCCTGCTTTCCAAAGGACACGCTTGCACTTTCCAAGATCGCCGCGGACGCAGACACCGGTCTGAAAATCGTCGATTCCGTTATTGAAGTGAACGCCGCACGGAAGAAGAGAATGGCCCAAAAGGTCATCGATTTCATGGGTGGCGATGTCAGTGGCAAGACCATTGCTCTGCTCGGGCTTGCCTTCAAACCCAATACCGACGACATGCGCGATGCACCCAGCATTGACATTGTCGAGAAGCTTCAAGAAGCAGGTGCAAATTTGCGGGCGTATGACCCCGCAAGTATGGAAGAAGCCAGCAAGCTCATGTCTGGCGTTCTGTTCTGCGACGGGCCCTATCACGCAATTGAAAATGCGGATGTGGTTGTCATCGTGACCGAGTGGGACCAATTCCGCGCGCTTGATCTGGACCGCGTGAAATCTCTGGTTAAGGCACCAAAGGTCGTTGACCTCCGTAATATCTACAAGCCCGACTACATGCTTGGTCAAGGCTTTGAGTATGAAAGCGTCGGCCGCAGCTACTAGAACGGCAACACTGCTTTCACAGATACTTCTTCTCAAGGCGCCGGGCAGACATCTGTCCGGCGTTTTCGCGTCTGTCATTACAAAAGTTTAACATCCTCACTCTGCCGGAGAAGTTGCATACGCCCCCCGCAAATGGTAACCGATTTATTAACTGGCAAAATTTTTCGAGTTTGATTAACCACTTACTAACAATACCGTGGCGTAAGCGGAAACAACTCAATAGGATTAAGTCCGCACACTCTCATACGCGCGCGTCATGAGTTGAGGCTGGGGAAGCTTGGCAAACGAGACAGGCACATATGCTGCTGAAGACCGCCACCGGCAAGCTGTTGCGCTTGCCGAATATGTTGAATGGCGGCGGAAACTACGCCGAAAGTGCGTGGAATTCGGCTCTCCCCTGCCCGATGACCGGACAACAAGGCGAAAAGTCAGCAACGCCCTCAAACGTATGTTGGACATTGCCGGTGCATCGGCAGGTCTGGTGCTCCTGTTTCCACTACTGGCAGCGATCGCGATTGCGATAAAAGTGACAAGCCGTGGGCCGATCTTCTTTCGTCAGCAAAGAATTGGTCTGAACGGAAAGCCCTTCATCATCTTGAAGTTCAGGACGATGCACCAGCACTTGTGCGACACTTCAGGTGTTCTGCAAACGGTTACCGATGACCCACGCGTCACCTGGATCGGTAATTTTCTTCGCAAAAGCAATTTCGATGAACTGCCGCAACTTATCAATGTGCTCAAAGGGGAAATGTCCCTGGTTGGCCCGCGCCCTCATGTTCCGGGTATGCTTGCCGCCGGGCTCCCATACGAAGAGTTCGATCAGCGTTACATGGACAGGCATATGGTGCGGCCCGGCATAACAGGGCTGGCCCAAATCAACGGCTGCCGTGGCGAAACCAATACGGAGCTGACCGCTCGCATGCGACTTGAATACGACCTTATATATATTCGGGCACACTCTATTCCTCTCGACATAACCGTTCTTGGCAAAACGGTTGTCCGAGAGTTCTTCAAAGGCAATGGATATTGACTTTGCCGGTATGGCTTTGATCGACCTTTTCCAGGAAATTCCTACTGATTTTCAACGTTGAGCCTTCTTGGAATTTTCTGGTCAACGTGGTGTCAGCTGTCCTTCAACAGACTTGCCATATGGCGAAGCGCCAACAAGTAGCCTTCCGTTCCGCATCCGACGATCACCCCGTTTGCACGCGCGGTTACATACGAATGGTGGCGGAAACTCTCGCGCTGGTGAATGTTGGAAATGTGAACCTCGATAACAGGAAAAGTGCACATATTCAGTGCATCCAGGATGGCCACAGATGTGTGGGAATACGCTGCCGGATTGATGACAATACCACTGGCGCTCTCACGGGCTTCCTGTATCCAGTCAATGAGGTCATGTTCAGCATTACTTTGCCTGAAGACCACATTCAGCCCGGTTTCGTCGGCCTGCGCCTCACACAGTTGGCGCACATCCTCCAGGGTCTGCGAACCGTAAATTTCCGGCTGGCGCTTCCCAAGAAGATTGAGATTTGGACCGTTCAAAACATAGATCGTTTTGGCCATCAAAAATGTTCCTCACTTTGCGCAGGCACAATGTATTCATAAGGTGTATTTTTCCAGAAAATCTGCGATTTTTTGAAAAAAGTTTGTGGACGGCAACAAGGTACCAGAACAAGTTGCCACACCTGCTTGCACTTGTCAGATTTACGTACTATTAACTATAAACTTCCAAAGTGAAAGAAAATCGACTTAGCGGATTACGATGATCAAGCTGCGTGAACGGCTGGACACTCTTGAAGCTCTGATGGCTGCGATCGACGGCTACCAGCATCTTCCGATTGATGTTCTTTCCCAGTTTCTGTTGGACCACTACACCGTGGATCTGGACGTCTTGGCAGAGTTTGCAGATAATCTGGAAGCAAGCGCTGCTCAAACCGCGCAAAGCAATCCGCAATCGATCGGATCGATTGCAGCGGCATAACCGGTTACACACCGGTAAACGACTGAATTTCTTAAGAAAAGCCCGTCTGCTTATCCGATCGCGGTGACGTTTTCACCCTCATCGCCGCCTTGGGGACCTTGTCCAGGCGGTTGACCAGGCCCACCCTGCCAGATCTTCTGTCTGTTGCGGATTTCACGAGGAGCTGGCCCAAAATAGGTCGCGGTCTTGATGAAGTCCCTTGGATGCAGGATCACACTCGATACCCGCTGATAAAGCGACTTGGCCGAGATCGGTTTGGACAAAAGCTCATGAACACCGAGTCGGCGCGCTTCAACGATCCGGCTGCGCTCGGTATGGGCTGTCACCATGATGATCGGGATATAGGCAAAGGGATTGTTGGGACTGCGGATCATGCGCACCATGTCGGCCCCATCCAGAATGGGCATGACCCAATCCAGAATGAGGATATCCGGGTTCGCACGGTCCATCGCCTCGAGGCCGGATGCTCCGTCCTCGGCTTCCACAATGCGGCGTGCGCCGAAGCCCTGCAGCATCGTGCGCAGGATCGTCCGCATATAGGCACTGTCTTCGACCAGCAAAAATGTCAGAGAGGCAAGATCCAGGCTCACCTAGTCCTCCTTGTTTCCCCAAAGTCTTGACACGAAAGTCTGAACAATGAGTTAGCCCGTGATGACGCGGCCATCATTCATCCCGGCATCAAGCCCTCTCCTGCTTCGGCAAATGCCCCAACACAGCGTTTACGCCACCACCGTATATTCGGTGGCCGGTTTCACTCCTTGGTAATGTTGCGGTGAATTAACTTTTTCTCGGCAATTCAATTAACGTGACTTTCAGGGGTGCAGCCTCATGTTGCCGCCACAACAAAAACAAAAACCGAGGCCCCTTTGCCAACACTCGCAAGACCCAGTTTTCACAAGGCCGAGCATTTCGACGAGGAAAACATGTTCTCATTCGACGATGAACGGTCCCGCTCCGGCTTCGCAGAACTTCTGCGGGAAAATGCGCTGTTGATTTCAGGCATTGGCCTGGTCCTGGTCGCCGTTTGCATGGCGATTTCCATTGTTCCCGGGCATTGAGGCGCAGTCCCTTAATGCCAGAATGCTCGATCCCCAGCTGAGCGCTAGATCGGTTGATTTGCAGAAAACAGGGCGACACAGCCCATCATCTCGATGTCCACATTCTTGAACCGGCGGGACAATTCGAGTTCCAGACTCTCGCGCGTGTCGTTTTCGTTCGAGAAGATACCTTTTCCGTTGTAAATCCGCATGAGCTTACGTGCCAAGGCCGTGCGGGAGACATTGCCCTGCAGAATGGTTGCACCGAACAGAGTTCCGTCTTCCGCCAAATGCGGTTTCAGATGGTCGAAGAGGACCGACTTTTCCGTCATTGTTCCCGGTAGACAGTGCAACAGATAATTTATGCCAATCGACCGAAATGACCCCAGCTGCCTGAGCCACGGAACGAGCGCATCTGCGCGTATCTTGTTCGGCTCGTATCTTGCGATTCTGGAAGCCGCCTTTTCCAGGCAGGCTTCGTTGGGGTCCATGAGCGTTATCTTCGGGGAGGAAACTGGAAATGTTGCCTTGTCGAGGAAGAAACCTGTGCCGACACCGACATCCAGATGATCTGCCGACAGATTTCGATTGTAGAGAGCTGTCAGAAACTCACTCGGACATCTCCAGATGAAGCGGTTCGAAAGTCCAAGAACAAGCGTATCGTATATTGCCAGCGACAACTTGGAATACGCGGCATAGCCGGGCTTGTGAGCATCGGGAAACCGCTTCATGAGAACTCTCCCTGACATTTCAGCAATGCCGGACCTTAGACAGAGGCCCCGTACACGTCATGATAATTTGAGTGAATACTCCGAAACCACCTGACCTCGTTCCAGGAAATCAATCCGGCAGGTCATCATCGTCCAGAATGCGCCATTTAGCACCTTCAAGATCGTCATACTGACCGCTTTTCAGTGACCATAGGAAAGCCACCAGCCCCAGCCCTCCGAGAAACAATGCGATCGGGATCAGGTAAATCAGAACGTCCATGAACGATTATCCTCGCAGCCCCCGATTTGAGTTGTCTTCGGAACCTGATGACTGGCTCCGATTAACCTCTCCCCAGCGCAGTTTCAAGGCATTTGCTGTCACGGCAAGCGAAGAAGCAGACATGGCGACCGCCGCCATGAGCGGTGTCACAAAACCGGCAACGGCGATCGGCACGGCGATAACGTTGTACAGCGCCGAAATCCAGAGGTTCTGCTCGATCGCAGCCCGGGCTTTCCTGGAAAGCCGCAGGGCGTCTGCAACCGGCATGAGCTTTTCACCAAGGAACACCGCATCGGCAGCAGCCTGGCTCAGATGAACAGCCGAAACTGGCGACAGTGACACGTGGGCACCTGCAAGGGCCGGCGCATCATTAAGACCATCACCAACCATCAGCACCTTGCGGCCCTGACGTTGCAACTCTTCCAGGCGCGCAATCTTCTGGGCAGGTTTCATACCAGCGCGCCAATCTGCGACCTCAAGCGTTTTGGCACAATCGGCAACAGCAGGTTCGGTGTCGCCGGACAAGATCTCAATCTTATAGCCCTCTTCGAGGAGAAGTCTGATGACCTGCGGGGCGTCCGGGCGAAGACGCTGGCGGAATGCAAGAAGGTGGACCGGTCTGTTGCCAAAACGAATTGCGAGAAGCGAAGCCCCGGGTGTTGCCTGAAGCGCCTGCGCAACATCTTCCTGCCGGGCACCGCAATAAAGCGGACTACCCAGACGCAACAGGTCGCCGTCAACAATTGTTTCCAGCCCTGCACCGGAAACCTCTTCGACATTGGGCAGCGGAACCAACGCTCCGGTTGCTTTCACGAGAGCTGCCGAAAGCGGGTGGCGGCTTGCAAGCGCAAGACGGCCCGCCAAAGCGATCACGTGGTCATCAGGGTCCAGAGTTCCACATAGGTCAGGCTCGGCAAGCGTAAGCGTCCCGGTCTTGTCGAAGAGGATGGTGTCAATATCCGACAGCCGTTCGATGGCATCTCCAGAGTTCAGCAAGATACCGCTTCTGAAGAGCTGCCCGGAGGCAACAACCTGAACTGCAGGGACGGCCAGACCAAGTGCACAGGGACACGTGATGATCAAAACGGAGATGGAAATCACCAGAGCCGGTTGCCATGACAACCCTGCAAGCAGCCACCCAAGGAAAGTCAGAGCAGCCGCCCCATGAACCAGGGGGGCGTACAGACGCGCTGCTCGATCTGCAATCCGGACATACTTCGACTTCGCCTGTGAAGCCGCTTCGAGCAAACGGTTGACTTCGTCGAGCAATGTTGCCCCTGATGCAGCCTCGACGCGCACCTGAAGAGCCCCTGCTCCATTCAATGTGCCGGCATAGACACGCTGCCCGGGCTTCACCGGGACCAAAACGCTCTCGCCGGTGACGAGACTCTGATCGATTTCCGACTGGCCCGTTTCCACGACGCCATCAATCGGAACACGCTCGCCGCCGGATACCAGCACAAGGTCGCCTGAATTGACCTTGGAAAGCGGCACTTCCCTCACGGTTCCATCAGGATTGATCCTCGCGGCGACCTCCGCCTTCAGCGCGGCAATGTTTTCGGCAAACGAGCGCGTGCGACCGCGCATGTTGTGGTCGAGATAACGGCCGACCAGCAGGAAGAACAGCAGCATCACGGCTGATTCAAAATAGGCATGATGCTGGTGCTGCAGGGTTTGCACGACGGAGAGGGCAACGGCCAAAAACACACCGATGACAATCGGAACGTCCATGTTCAAACGCCCTGCAGCAAGGGCGTTAAAAGCACTTTTGACAAAGGGGCGCCCGGCATAGGCAACCGTCGGCAAGGCAATCAGCGCCGAGAGCCAATGGAAAAAGTCCCTCGTTTCCGGCGTGATGTCGGTAGCATTGCCCGACCAAACCGACACCGACAGAAGCATGATGTTCATGCCGGCAAAGCCTGCAACCGCGAGACAGCGCAACAACTGCTTGCCGGTCTTGTCCTGGCGTTCCTTCTGGCTCGCAGGATCAAAAGGGTGCGCGGTATAGCCGAGCCGTGCCAGTTCGGAGACGATTTCATCGGCGCCGGTCTGGTCTTCAACCCAGTCCACTGCCAGCCTTTGGCTTGTAAGGTTGACCCGTGCGGTCCGAATTCCCGGCAGTCGTTTCAATCCGCGCTCGATCTCCCCCATGCACGCAGCACAGGTGATCCCGTCAACGGCGAGGTCCATATGAACCGCACCGTCTTTTCCGGGTGTGACAAATGCCTGCCAATCGCGCTGATGAACCGTCACGGCCTCTGCCTCAGTCTTTCAGGAAAATCCGGTTTTCGGATTTGAACACCCTTTTGCCGTCCTGCTCGATTTCCAGAACAAGTGTCCAATTACCGGAATACACCTTGTCGAGTGTCCCGACATAGCGTCCACCGCCATCGGCGTTCAGGATCACTTCAACATCCGCAGTTTGCTGCGCGGGATGTTGCAGAGTTGCCTGAACGTCTACGCCATATAGCGGAGTGCCTTCGGCATCAGCCGCCGTGACCCGCAGCTGATGTTCGGTCTCACCGACAGGAACAAATTCGCTGGCGACCTGCCAATTGAGTCGTTCCTGAGCTTTCGCAGCAGCAATTTCGCTGTTGTAGTTCTGGCCAGCCTCATATGAGCTTTCCACCACCACGCCCGGGAACGACCCGAGCGCGAGATAGATGAAAATTGCGTTGGCTATGAAAATCACTGCAAAGAAGCCAATCAGCCAGGCCAGAACCGTCTTGCCTGTGATGGGTTTGGGTTCTTTTGCATTTGTCTGAACCATCGTCATCCTGAACTCCTCAAGGCTTGCCTGGGGCTTTGAAGGTGTCTTTGGTAGTGACCACTTCCCCCATCACACTTTCGGTAATGCGGAAGGTCACTGGCGTCGAATGAGGCATATCCACCCAAGGAGGAGACGTTACAAGAACGCGTACTTCCCGGGTAGTGTCCGGCCCGACTTCGATGATCGGCCTACCTGCAAAGGTGGATTCCGCTCCGACAGCTTCAACCAGCGTGTTCGAGGGCATGCCTTCGACATGCAGCATGAAACTACGCGCGTGACGGCGCTTGTTCGACAAGCGCACCGTGTAGCCGTTGCGAACAGTGCCGTCGGATTGCTCGACGAAGACCGGGTTGCGATCATGCAACACGCTGATGTCGGCAAAATCCCGATTCAGCAATGTGAACAACATGATGGCACCGACGACCGCGATGATGGCAACGTAGATGACCGTACGAACCCGAACGAACTCATATACGGGCTCCTTGCCTTCAAGGCGGCGCTCGATGTTTTCGTCAGTGTCGTAAGCGATCAAGCCGGTCGGTTTACCGATCTTGGTCATGATGTTGTCGCACGCGTCGATGCAAAGACCGCACTGGATACAATCCAGCTGCATTCCCTTGCGAATGTCGACGCCGGTCGGGCAGACCTGGAAGCACTGGAAGCAGTCAATGCAGTCACCAGCCGGAAGACCCTGCGCCGCGAGCTTCTTGTTCTGCTTCAGCGACCCGCGCGGTTCGCCTCTGTCCCAGCGATAGGTCACATTCAGCGCTTTTTCGTCTGTCAGCGCTGCCTGAATGCGCGGCCAGGGACACATGTAGATACAGACCTGCTCGCGCATGAAACCTGCAAGCAGATACGTGGTCGACGTCAGGATCAGGATCCAGATATAGGCGATCATCGGCGCCTGGAAGGTCAACAGCTGCCAGACGAGGGTCGGTGCGTCATTGAAGTAGAGCACCCAGGCACCCCCGGTCCACCAGGCTATCATCAACCAGAAAAAATGCTTTGTGGCGCGTTTACGGACCTTGCTGAAGGTCCAAGGGTCCTTGTCGAGCGCGATGCGTTCACGCCGGTCACCCTCGACCTTCCGCTCGACCCAGAGAAACAAGTCGGTCCAGACAGTTTGTGGGCAAAGGTAGCCGCACCAGATCCGGCCCGCGACCGCGTTCATCAGAAACAGTGCCACGGCCGCTATGATCAGCAGACCGGTGAGGTAGTAGACCTCCTGCGGCCAAATCTCGATGAAGAAGAAGTAAGCCCTGGCATTTTCCATATCGATCAGAACCGCCTGCCCGGGTGCGTCCGGTCCGCGGTCATAGCGGATGAAAGGCAGGAAGTAATAAATGCCAAGCGTTATGAATAGTATCGTCCACTTGATCCTACGGAAAGTTCCGTGGGTCGCCATGGGATAGATCTTTTTGGCAGACTCGAACCAAGTATCCGGATTCCCGCCCTCATGCGTATCGGTG
This sequence comes from Roseibium sp. SCP15, assembly GCF_040329435.1. Classification (NCBI taxonomy): domain Bacteria; kingdom Pseudomonadati; phylum Pseudomonadota; class Alphaproteobacteria; order Hyphomicrobiales; family Stappiaceae; genus Roseibium; species Roseibium sp. SCP15. The sequence goes on from NZ_JBDZYI010000002.1 coordinate 53,291, forward strand.
TCCGTAGACATACCGTCCGTCCTCTTTCACGCGATCCTGCCCCAATAGGATCCTGGATAACCAATTTGCCACTGCTCAGTTACAGCGTGGTCTTAAATTAATCCGGCGCAAAGCGTCACACTTTGCGCCGGATCAATAGCTTCAGGCTTTCCGGCGCATATTCCGCACCTTCCCAGCCAATTTACTGACCACCGCCGAAGGAGTGGACATAGACCGTCAGCGACTTGATCGTTGCCGGATCGAGGCGCTCGTTCCAGGCCGGCATCACGCCATTGCGAGCGTTGAACACCTGCTCTTTGATGTCCGCAAGCGTCTTGCCATAGAGGTAGTTGGCGGACATCAGGCTCGGTGCGCCGACTTCCTGGATACCTTCCAGATTGTCGCCGTGACATGCCGCACAATTGTCCTCGTAGAGAACCTGACCGGCCGCCAGATCGACGCCCTCATCCGTTTCCAGACCGGCGCGGGACGCGACGAAGTTGGAAACCTGATTGATCTCGTCGCGGCTCAGCAACTCGTCGCGGCCGAATGCGGGCATGTCGCCGACACGCGTGTCGTCGTTATCCGTCCGGATGCCGTAGAGAAGCGTGGTGTGGATGTCATCCAGCGTACCGCCCCAGATCCAGGTATCGTCCTGGAGGTTCGGATAACCTTCAGCACCCGTGCCGCCCGTGCCGTGACACGGTGCACAGTTGTCACCGAATGCCGCCTGTCCGCTGGCGAGTGCGAACTGAAGCAACTCCTGATCCTTGGAAATGTCCTCAAGAGACGTCGCCACGATCTTGTCGGCAAACTCGGATTGCTCAGCTATGCCCTTTTCATAGGCAGCGACAGCTTCTTCACGCTGGTTTGAGCCCAAAAGACCGTGAGTGTATCCGTTGACCAACGGCCACGCCGGATAGAGCACCCAATAGATCACCGCCCATACGATGGTGACATAAAAGAGGTAGAGCCACCATCTCGGCAACGGGTTGTTCAGTTCCTTCAGACCATCCCATTCGTGGCCGGTCGTCTCGACCCCGGAGATTTGGTCGATTTCCTTTTTATGTGAATCCGCCATGGATCAATCCTCCCGGAGCGGGATGTGGGCAGCATCGTCGAACTTTTTACGGTTCTTCGGCCACAGAGCGTAGGCCAGGACAATGCCGAACAGGATCACGAAGTAGACCAAGCCCCAGGTCTGGGCGAAGCCCGCAAAAGCGTTATACGTTTCGTTCATCGCCTTTACCTCGAGTTTGCCTTGTCGTCGTAGATGGAGAAGTCAACCATGGTGCCCAGCACCTGGAGATAGGCAACAAGAGCGTCCATCTCCGTAACTTCCTTCGGATTGCCGTCAAAATCGCGGACGGTGGCTGTCGGCCAGCGCTCCTCGAATGCGTAGGCAGCGTCCGAATCCGGCATGGCCTGTCCGACGAGATCAGACTTCGCATTGGCAATCTGCTCATCCGTGTAAGGCACGCCAACAACGGTGTTGACCGTCAGAGCCGCCTGGGCATCCCGCGTGTTCAGCCTGTTTTCCGCCAAGAACGGATAACCGGGCATGATCGATGCGGGGACCAGTGAGCGCGGGTTGATCAGGTGCTCGACGTGCCAATCGTCAGAGTACTTGCCACCAACTCGCGCAAGATCCGGCCCGGTACGCTTGGAGCCCCACTGGAACGGATGGTCATACATGCTTTCCGCTGCCAGCGAGTAGTTGCCGTAGCGCGCAAGTTCATCACGCATCGGACGGATCATCTGCGAGTGGCAGAGATAGCAACCTTCGCGGATGTAGATGTCGCGACCGGCGAGTTCGAGAGGCGTATAGGGCCTCATGCCCTCCGTCTTCTCGATCGTGCTCTTCAGGTAGAAGAGCGGAGCAATCTCGACCAGGCCGCCAATGGCGACCACGATCAGAATACCGACCAGAAGGACGAAGGAGTTCTTTTCGAAGACTTCGTGTTTTTTCCAAAGTGACATTGTTGTCCCTCCCTTATTCGGCCGGAGCCAGGGAGCCAGCCGGCGCGGCATCGGCTTCTTCAGCCTCGCCATGACGGACGGTCATCCAGAGATTGTAGGCCATGATCAGAGCGCCGAGCACGAAGAGCGCACCGCCCAAGGCACGGATGATGTAGAAGGGATGCATCGCTTCCACGGTCTCGACGAAGGAATACTCCAGGAAGCCGAGGCTGTCGTAAGCGCGCCACATCAGACCCTGCATGATACCGGAGACCCACATCGCCGTGATGTAGAGCACGATACCGATCGTCGACAACCAGAAGTGCCAGTCAACCAGACGCAGGGAATACAGCCGCTTCTTGTTGTACAACCACGGGATCAGGCAGTAGAGCGCACCGAAGGAAATGTAGCCAACCCAGCCGAGTGCACCGGAATGCACGTGACCAATGGTCCAGTCCGTGTAGTGCGACAGGGAGTTGACCGAGCGCAGGCTCATCAGCGGACCTTCGAAGGTCGACATGCCGTAGAAGGCAACAGACACGACCATCATACGCAGAACCGGATCGGTTCTCAGCTTGTCCCATGCTCCTGAGAGCGTCATCAGACCGTTGATCATACCGCCCCATGACGGCATCCAAAGGATGATGGAGAACGTCGCGCCGAGCGTGGAAGCCCATTGCGGCAGAGCTGTGTAATGCAGATGGTGAGGACCCGCCCAGATGTAGAGGAAGATCAGCGCCCAGAAGTGAATGATGGACAGACGGTAAGAATAGACCGGCCGCTCAGCACGTTTTGGGATGAAGTAGTACATGATGGCCAGGAAGCCGGCGGTCAGGAAGAAGCCCACCGCATTGTGGCCGTACCACCACTGAACCATCGCATCCTGAACACCTGCCCAGACGATGTAGGATTTGGTCGAGTAAATCGAAACCGGGATCGTCAGGTTGTTGATGATGTGCAACATGGCGATCGTGACGATGAACGCCAGATAGAACCAGTTTGCTACATAGATGTGCGGTTCCTTGCGCTTCCACAGCGTGCCGAGGAACAAGAACAGATAGAAGACCCAGACGATGGTCAGCCACAGGTCGGCATACCATTCCGGCTCAGCGTATTCCTTACTCTGGGTGACACCGAGCAAATAGCCGGTTCCCGCAATAAGGATGAACACATTGTATCCCAGGATCACGAACCAGGGCAGGATCTTGCCTGGCATGCGAACACGGCAGGTCCGCTGAACGACGTACATGGACGTTGCCAGCAGTACGTTACCGCCAAACGCAAAAATCACCGCGGAGGTGTGCAGCGGACGCAGGCGGCCGAAGTTGGTCCAGGGGAGATCAAAGTTCAATGCCGGCCAGGCCAGCTGAAGTGCGATGATCAACCCTACGGTGAAACCTGCAATACCCCAGAACATCGCCGCGATTGCGCCGAATTTCACAGGGCCGAGATTGTAGTTGGGTTTTCCGTCGATTTCGGCAGGGATCGGTTCGCCGCCATCGTCGAAATAGTTCTTGAAAATAAGAAACACGCTGACCGCGGCAAAGAATGCCCCGATACCAGCGTGAAATGCCATGACCTGATCAAAGGTCTTACCTGCCACGATTAGGCAGACAAATGCGAGCAGCACAAGGAAGATGGCGAAACCACCCTCCTCGAGCGAGACCATATTGGTCTTTTTATGTGCCATTTTAGCGCCCCAGTCCTTAGAATCCATACAAGGTGCCAACGATGGCACGACCATGCGCACGACTCCTTTTGAGCCGCGTTGATTCATATCAAGAGGGGTCTTACTGCATTCAAAGATGTGAAAGTTGCATGCAGAATGTCGCATGCCCCGGGCAGAGTGTCCCAATAGTAGTTTTGCGTACCCGGCCAGGTGCTCGCAATTGAGCCAAAAATTCCCCTCCGGGCAAAACCTTAACATGCATCATTGCGAAAATCCCGGACCAGATTTCCACGGATTTTCAACGGTGTCGCAGATAAGCGCTCCGCAGCACCACCCTTTCAAATTGCATCCGCAGAGTTTTCACCTCCCGTCCAAAATGCAGCGCTTCGGGCACGCCGTTTTCCGACGTGAACGGTTTTGGAACTCGGTTAAGCCTCTGCCTCAAAGCAAATCGGACCACTTGCTGCCCAACCGTCTCCGCCTGCACTTTCTCAGGAAATTCGGAATTGCAGATTCGCCTGCAAAAGATCACTGTTGTTCCAATACGCATTGGAGAACCTTAAATGTCTGCACATGAGCTCCGCCCCTGGTTACCGGACACCGTGGCGCGCCGGATAGACGGCATTACCGACAACACCCGGACCATGACTTCGGAGCAGATAAACATCCGGATAGACGCTCTGGTGGAGGAGAACCGCGCGATCCACGAAAGGGATTGTTTCAATCTCAATCCGGCAACCAATGTCATGAACCCGAAGGCCGAGGCGTTGCTGGCCAGTGGTCTCGGCTCGCGGCCGTCACTCGGCTATCCAGGTGACAAGTACGAAATGGGACTGGAGGCGATCGAAGAAATCGAGGTCATTGCGGCGAACCTTGCCTGTGAAGTCTTCAATTCGCGATACGCGGAAATCAGGGTTGGTTCTGGAGCGCTTGCCAATCTTTATTCTTTCATGGCGACCTGCGCGCCCGGTGACACCATCATCGCGCCGCCGGCTTCCGTCGGCGGGCATGTGACACATCATACTCCCGGCTGCGCCGGGCTCTACGGGCTGAAAATCCACGAAGCGCCGATTGACCAAGATGGTTACACGATTGATCTGGAGGGGCTCCGCAAGCAAGCGCTGGAACTTCGACCGAAGCTTATCACCATCGGCATGAGCCTGAACCTGTTCCCTCACCCGGTTTCCGAGATCAGGGCAATCGCAGATGAAGTTGGCGCCTATGTTCTGTTCGATGCAGCTCATCAATGCGGGATGATTGCAGGTGGTGTCTTCGCCGATCCTCTGGCTGAAGGTGCTCACCTGATGACGATGAGCACCTACAAGAGCCTAGGAGGACCGGCAGGAGGCCTGATCGTCACCAACGAACAAGCGCTGTCGAAAAAACTCGATGCGATTGCCTTTCCCGGCCTGACAGCCAATTTCGATGTTGCCAAGTCCGCCGCACTCGCGGTCTCCCTTCTGGACTGGCGCGACTTCGGCGCACCCTATGCAGAAAAAATGGTCGCCACAGCAGCAGCGCTTGCCGCGGCTCTGTCAGCGGAGCGGCTTCCGGTCTATTCAACCAAGAATGGCCCTACGGCCTCTCATCAGTTTGCGCTGGAAGCTGCTGCTTTCGGAGGCGGTCAGGCTGCCTCGAAAAAACTCCGCAAAGCGGGTTTTCTGGCCTGCGGTATCGGCCTGCCCCTCCCGCCGCTTGATGGAGACATGAATGGATTGCGGTTCGGGACGCCTGAACTCGTGCGCTGGGGCATGGATGAAAACGACATGACGCAACTCGCCCGCATGATTGCAGAAGCGTTGCGATCAAACGACCCGGAACCGATGGCCGAGCGCGTCAGCGAATGGCGCCGGAGTTTCAAGACGCTGCACTTCATCCGAACCTGATTCATGGAAAACAGAACGGCAGTGGATGCCTCTGCCGTTCCGGGGTCGGCAACAACGAAACAACTGTCTTGAGCGCAAAAGCCTTCTGGAGGCTGGAGCGTAAATGCCGCTTCACGGTTGACCAGTGTTTCCTCCTCACCATTGCCGTTCTCGCGAAGCGATGGGTCGAAAGACAACCTGTACCTAACCTGTCCCTTACGAAGGTCACTTTTTACCCCTCACCTGTTCCATCCTTTTCAATGCTGGGATCTAAAATTTATCCATTGCGTCTCAATTGCGCTTTCAGCTGAATCAAAAAAACCTTCAAGTATAATCAAGTGGCTTCTAAGCTTCTATTATTTATAGAAAATCAGTCACAAACCGTCTATCAACCAAGGCAGAATTCTGCGTAAATATCCAAGCGGGAAACTTCGCAGAAAGTCTCTCCTCATGGCCTCACGGGGAAATCTTCTTGACAAATCCAAACGTCACGATGAAAGTACAAGTAGGAACAGGTACTCAATATGAAAGCAGCAAAGAACATCGGCCTCCCCAAGGCGGAACAACTGGCCCAGACGATCGAGCGGGAGATCCGCGAAGGCCGGTTCGGCCATGGGGATCAGCTTGAGAGCGAAGGCGCCCTCATGCGCCGGTTCTCCGTCAGCCGAAACACCGTCCGACGCGGTCTGGAGAAGCTTTCCCGGCAAGGGCTTATCACGACGCGCACGGGGATCGGCTCGTTCGTCACTTACGACGGGACGACAATCGACAGCAATCTCGGCTGGACCGTCGCCCTTTCGGAAGGTGAAGGCGCAATCGAAACCCGACTTCTATCGCTTGAACGGGCTCCGAGCTCCGAAGCGAATGCATCGCTGAATATCGACACCGATTACCTTTGCCTGGACCGCCTCCGTTTCTGTCAGAAAGCAAATTGCGGCATTTCACTGGAGCGTAGCCGCCTTCCTTGGAGACCGGAATTCGAGACCGTCCTGCGCGAGGGACTGCACGGTGACTCCCTCAGCGAAACACTGAATGAATTCGGACTTGTCGCAGCCAGCGGTGAAGAGATGGCGGATGTCGTTCCAGCCCTGTCAGGAGCTGATGCAGCCATCATGAAACGCCCTGTCGGCGATCCCATGCTTCGTCTTCGACGCATTACACGCTGCGCTGACGGCTCGGCGCTTGAGTATGTCGAGAGCCTTCTGGATCCGGCACGCTTTGGTTTGAGGATATCGTTTTGACCTCTCAGATGGACAGAGCCATGGGTGCACTTGCCGGTGTCGCTCTGGGGGATGCGCTTGGAATGCCCGCGCAGACACTCCAGAGACCGGACATCGTGTCTGCCTATGGCCGCATCTCTGATTTTGTCGCCCCTTATTCCGGTCATCCGGTGTCTCACGGTCTCACCTCCGCTCAGGTGACCGACGATACCGAGCAGACATTGCTTCTGGCGAAATTGCTGATCGCAAACCCGGACGGGTTTGACGACCACCTCTGGGCGCAAACCTTGCTCGAATGGGAAGCCGATGTTCGCGCTCGCGGGCTTCTGGATCTGCTCGGTCCTTCGTCCAAGTCCGCTCTGGAGGCACTGGCGGCCGGTACATCTGTAAAAGAGACCGGCAAGAACGGTACGACCAACGGGGCTGCGATGCGCATTGCGCCGGTCGGGGTCATGATGCCCGCCGATGACACTGCCGGTCTTGTCGAAAAGGTAGTGGAGGCCTGCCAGGTCACGCACTCTTCGCGAGAGGCCATAGCTGCGGCTTCGGCCGTCGCGATGACAATCAGCCAGGGACTGGATGGCTCAAGCCTGGAGGCCGCGCTGCCCAAGGCGCTGGAAGCCTGCAAACTGGGCAGTAGCAAGGGACACCCTGTTGGCGAAGCCCATATGGATGCACGGATAACTGACGCCATTGAGGCTGCGGCAACCGGTGGAGAAGAGGCCTTGCTGAAGACCGCCGGCAATTCCGTCGCCAGCCGTGAATCCGTCGCAGCTGCATTCGGCATCGCCTGGCTCGCCAAGGATGATCCGTGGCAGGTGGCTCTTCTGGCGGCAAATTTCGGTGACGACACCGACACCATTGGCGCGATTGCATGTTCCATGGTTGGCGCCTGCACAGGGCTTGCCGCCTTTCCTGCCGACAAGATCAACCGGGTTCTGGAAGTCAACCACCTCGATCTGGAACCGATCGCCGGGTCGTTGCTGCACATTCGCAATGAAAAATCCGATCGCCGGAGGACCGCGCCATGACCGCTCGAATGGTCCAGCTGTCCGGCGTGATCGTTGATCTGATCTACACCGTCGAACAAGTGCCACTGCCCGGCACCGAAGCGATTGTCCATGACAGCACGCTGACGGCCGGTGGCGGCATAAATGCGATGATTGCCGCGCGCCGCACCGGCGTTGCAGTGGACTATGCCGGGACGCTTGGCACGGGACCGCTTTCAGACATCGTGGAAAAGGCACTCAAGGCAGAAGAGATCGGATTGTTGCGACCGCGTCTGAAGGACATGGACCAGGGTTGCTGCACCGTCCTTGTCGACCGGGATGGAGAGCGAAGCTTTATTGCCGCGCCGGGCGCAGATGGCGTTGTCCGCAGCGAAGACCTGGCGAGGATCCAGGTGCGAGCCGATGACTGGTTTCTCATTTCCGGTTACGCGCTCGGTTACGCTGGAAGCCACGCGGCACTTACCGAATGGCTTGCGCACCCGCCCGAAGGCCTTCAACTGGTCTTCGACCCCTGCCCGCTCGTGGCCCAGATCAAGCCGGCTGCACGGGAAGCCGCTATGCATGCCGCCACATGGATCACAGCCAATCAAAACGAAGCGGAGTTTCTGACGGGAGTTGCAGATCCGGCCAAGGCTGCTTCATCCCTGGCGAAAGGGCGTGCGGGAGGCGCACTGGTTCGCATGGGGGCTGATGGATGTTGGTTTGCGGAGGCCAATGGCGAGTGCATTCATCTGCCGGGCCACCGGGTAGAGGCAATTGATACGAACGGCGCCGGGGACGCGCATACAGGTGCCTTCATCGCCTTGGTTTCCCGTGGAGAAGCGCCGCTGGAGGCGGCGAAAATTGCCAATGTTTGTGCCGCCCTTTCGACCACAAGGGAAGGCCCCGCAACAGCACCGATCCTGAATACGGCACTGGAGGCAATGGGCCGGTAGTTCGCATCTGCGCCGGTCCGAAAGTCATTCTGATACAGGAGGAAAGAATGAAAAGACTGCTATTGACCACGGCAATGGCGCTTGCTGCTCAAAGCGCGTTTGCCGATGAAATTCGAGTCCTGAACTGGCAAGGTTACGGCACCGATCTCGACTGGTCGCTGGAAGCCTTTGCTGAGGCGACCGGGCACACGGTGGTTCATGAATACTTCACGTCCGAACAGGAGATGCTGACCAAGCTGCGCACCAATCCCGGCGCCTATGATGTCGTCCTGATCAACGCGGCTTACACGGCGCGGGCAAAGGACGAAGGCCTGATTTCTCCGATCGACAGTTCCAAAATCCCGAACTTTGTCGATCTGGATCCCAATCTGGCTGAAAACGAGGACCTCAACCCCGGTGGCGAACTTTATGGCGTTCCATGGACCTGGGGCCTGACATCGCTTGCGGTCAATGCCAACGAGTTTTCCGAAGTTCCCACATCACTTTCGGTCCTTTGGGACCCTGCGTTGAAAGGAAGGGTCTCCATTCGGGACGATGGTCTGGAAGCGGTTCAGTTTGCTGCAATGGCAACCGGCCAGAACATCAACGACATACAGGATATGGACGCGGTCAAGGAGAAACTGACCGAACTGCTGCCACAGATCACCACGTTCTGGGGGTCGGAGAACGACTGGAACCAGTACATGGCTTCGGGTGAATTTGCGGTAGCGACCTATTGGTCCGGCTCGGCGTCACGCTCCATTGCCAAGGGTCTGCCGATCACGTTCGTTGTGGCTGAAGAAGGCGCCATCGGCTGGCTGGACGGCCTTTCTGTTCCTTCGACATCGGAACACAAGGACGCGGCCTACGCCTTTATTAACTGGATGATCGATCCGGAATTCTACGTGAAGTGGGATGCCGAAGGCGCACCTGCAACGTCAAATGCAAAGGCAGCCGCCGGCCTTCCCGAAACAAGCTTCAATCGCAAGGTCCTGGGTGATCCGGCAACCGTTGCCAAGGTCCAGTTCATGCGGCCGGTCTCCGATGAAGACCGCGAGACTTACCTGAAGCTCTGGCAAGGCCTGAAAGCCAACCAGTAACGGCTGATCAAAGGGAGACGGGAAGTCGTGAGCACCATGATGGCGCGTGAAGACCGGACACGAGCGCTTATGCTTCTCTCTCCGGCTTACATCTGGCTGACGGTCGCGGTTTTTCTGCCGCTTTCGGCCATGGCCTATTTCAGCTTTCTGTCAGACGTGCCGTTCGGCGAACGCGAATGGCACGTCACGCTGGACAACTACCGGGAATTTCTTGAAACGGGCACCTATGCGACCCTGCTCTGGAAATCTCTGAAGCTTGGGCTGACGGTGACGGCCTTCTCGGTCGTCATCGGTTTTCCTTGCGCGTTCGTATTGGCCAAGGTGATCCGCGGGCGGTCTCGGGAAGCACTATTTCTTCTCGTCATCCTGCCTTTCTGGTCCAACTCGCTTGTCCGCATATTCTCCTGGGCCATCGTATTGCGCGGCAATGGTGTCCTGAACACCGCCGTCAATGCAATCCTGCCTTGGGACGTGCACGTAAATCTGATGTTCAGCCCGACGGCCATCGTGATCGGGCTGGTCCATTCCTACCTTCCCTATGTCATCCTGACCTCGTATCTGGCGCTTCAGGCCATTGACGATACGCTGATCGAGGCCGCCCGATCGATGGGAGCTCCGCGCAGAACAATCCTGACCCGCCTGATCCTGCCCCTGGCAGCCCCTGGCATCATTGCCGGAGCGGTCCTGATCTTCGTGCCAGTAGTCGGCTCGTTCATGGAACCACGCCTTCTGGGCGGCCGTTTCGGCACTTATTACGGCACGGTGATCGAGGATCAGTTCGTGGCCGTCTTCAACTGGCCTCTGGGAGCTGCACTGTCCTTCATTCTCCTGGCCGTGGTGCTGGCTATCCTGGCTGCCTTCAGCCCGATCCTCAGGAGAGCCCAGACATGAGCAACCGTTTTCTTGCCGGCCTTGGCCGCGTCTACGTGGCCTTGATCCTGGTGTTTCTGTACGCGCCGATCCTGGTGATGGCGGCCATGTCCTTCAACGCCTCGGAATTCTACCAGCTGCCTTTCAGCTTTTCGACGGAATGGTACGAGAGACTTTGGCGAAACAGCGAGATACTCGCTGCGGCGTGGCGTTCGGTCTGGATTGCGGTCATCGTGACCATTGTCGCGACGAGCCTGGGCACCGCCGCCTCGGTCGCGCTTTTCCGGTACGAGTTTCGCGGCAAGAAGGTCCTGCAGGTGTTGCTGTTCCCACCAATTGCGATTCCGTGGCTGATTACCGGTACGGCCATGCTGGTGTTTTTCTTCGGCATCGGCCTTGGCCGCGGCACGCCCGCAGTCATTATCGGTCACGTTGCGCTGGCCCTGCCCTATGTCATCGTCGTCGTGACGGCCCGGCTCACCACATTCGATCGCACGCTGGAAGAAGCGGCGCGCTCTCTTGGAGCCTCTCCCTGGAAAGTGACCCGCTCTGTGACCATTCCCTGGATCCTGCCAGGTATCATTGCCGGTGGACTGTTCGCCTTTGCCGTCAGCTTCGATCAGTTCGTGGTCTCCTACTTCCTTTCGGAACCGGGCGACAGCACCCTGCCGGTGTTGATCTACACCTCGATCCGCAAAGGCTTCACGCCTGAAATCAACGCAATTTCAACGATAATCATAGCGGCCTCCATGAGCATCATGCTTCTTGCCGCGCGCTACTCGAACTTTGGAGGAGAACGCTGATGGCCGAAGTCAGGGTTGAAAAGCTGATCAAGTCCTATGGTGCCCTGAAAGCCCTTAACGACGTGTCGCTGACCTTTCCCGATGGCGGGTTCTTCGGACTTCTGGGCCCCTCCGGCAGCGGCAAGACCACTTTGCTGCGCGCCATTGCAGGGTTCGTGATACCGGATACCGGCCGCGTGATCATCGGTGAACAGCCCGTCGAGAATGTTCCCGTGGAGCATCGTGAAATCGGCATGGTTTTTCAGAACTATGCGCTGTTTCCAAACATGAGCGTTGCAGACAACGTCGCCTTCGGGCTGGAGGTACGCAAGGTGCCGTCCGCCGATCGCAAGAAACGGGTGGCAGAAGCCCTGGAGCTTGTGCAACTCGGACATCTGGGCGAGCGGAAACCACACCAGCTTTCTGGCGGGCAAAGGCAACGTGTCGCCATGGCCCGCGCCATTGTCACCCAGCCGCGTGTGCTGTTGCTTGATGAGCCGCTTTCCGCGCTCGACAAGGCCTTGCGGGTCGACATGCAGATCGAACTCAAGCGAATCCAACGCGAGATCGGGATCACGACGATCTTTGTCACGCATGACCAGGAAGAGGCACTGACGCTATCGGACCAGATCGGCATCCTGAAGGATGGCCGCGTCATAAGGCACGGTCCGCCACGCGCCGTTTATGACGACCCCAGGGACGAATTCACTGCACGTTTTCTGGGCGAAGCCAATCTCTTTACCGGTACACCGGAAGACGGCGGCCTCCGGCTGCGTGACGGAAGCCTGATTGCAGGAACCAAAGCAGAGAAGATCGCTGTCAGACCCGAAAACCTGGAAATTTCCGAGACTGAACCAAACACACCGAACCGACTGAAAGCCCAATTGGTTCAACGGGTGTTCGGCGGGGCCATGGGAACCTGCATCATCAATTGGCAGGGAGAAACAATCAAAGTCATCGGCCGGGATAAGGATCTGCAAGGTCTTTCGGACACAGGCCCCGTCTGGATTTCTTGGGCTGCCGAACGGACGGTCGAGCTGCAAGCGTGAGGTTGATTGCGATCGAGGGAAGCTAGCGCGGACGCTGGCCAAGCACGAGGCCCGTCACGAGGGGGAGCAGCAGAACCATCCCGGTAAATCTGGCAATCTGGTGTGCCGCTACGAAGGCCGGGTCCAGGTCAAGCATGAAGGCCAGCAGCGTCATGACTTCCAATCCCCCCGGTGCATAGGCAAGCAGGGCCTGCCCGAAAGGAATGTCGACCAGCGCCGACACGAGCATAGCCCCGACGATGGATGTCAGGAACGCCGCACTGAAGGCGGCCAAAGAGGCGCCGAGCACGCTGACGAACTGGCGCAGTGTCATGTTGCCGAACCGGCAGCCAATCATTGCGCCCATCATCACGAAGCAGGGAAGGACGACGAAGTCCGGGAGTGCCAATGTCAGAACACCCGAAGCATTCAACCCCGCACTCATGAAGAAAGCGCCGGTCATCCATCCACCCGGCACCTTGAGCTTTACCGCCGCAAAACTGGCAGCAAGGCACACGGGCACACCCAGCAAAATTTCACGCAGGCTCGAAGACACCACAATGCCCCCTTCCCCCTCGACCACGCCGTTTGAAGACACGACAGCAAAGGGAAGCAAAGCAACGAGCACAAAGAGGCGTACAGACTGGCTGGAAGCAATGCGGGGCAGATCGGCTCCCCGATCGGACGCCAACGCAATCACATAAGACAACGCTCCCGGTATAGCACCGAAATAAGCCGTTTCCTTCGACCATTTCGCTCCGAAATGCAGCACGACGTAACCGGCAAGGGTGACGCAAACGACCACGACGAGCAAAAGCGCCATTGAAACCGGCCACTCGCCAATACGCTCAACAACATCCGGACGCACGCCCGCTCCCATGGAGATACCGATCAGCACAAACAACGCATCTCGCAAGCGATTGGGTAGGACCGTTGGAACCCCTCCGAGCGTTGCCACCGCTACGAACACCATTGCACCGGAAAGCCAGGCGGCCGGCAGATCGAGGATGTAGAACACGAAGCCGCCAAGAGCCGCGATCAGCAGTGTGGCAGGCAATCGAACGATGGTTGTGTCTGGCTTGGCGAGGGTCATAAAAAGCCGTCAGGTTTTCAAGATCTTCAAGCGATATAGATATATTGATCAGCTTGCGCATCATTGATTGCATCAATCAACATAATCAAGTTGCAACCAGCTACGCTGTTATGCCCGGCAAGGTCACTGGAGAAGGTGAAACGAAAGGAGAGCCCTCGATCATCTCCAGTTTGCAAGCTTGCCTGACCGCCGGTCTCTTTTCCAGCTCCGCCAGCAAATGTTTTATGCGTGGCGATGAATCGACCGGCCAGCTGCCGAACTGCCCGTAAATCTGCGCCCAGCGCGCGCACGCTGCCAGATAGTGATCGAGACAGCTCACTTCGCTTCCCAGAAGATAAGGCCCGCCGGTTGCGGTAATTTCATGTTCCAGTTGCTGAAAGGCGGATGCGATGCGGCCGGTCAAGGCATCGGCCAGCAGATTGCATTTCGACCTGTCCTCAACATACCTGTGCGGTTTGAAGGATATGCGCAGATCTGCGTGCAACGTGTTGGAAATGAAAAACAACCACTTGAGGAACCGTCCTCGTTCCGGCGATAGGGGCTCGGGAGAAAGCGCGCCGTAGCGATCCGTCAGGAACTGGATAATCGCACCGGTTTCAAACAATGGAGCGTCCTGCCCTGCGACCTCGAGAACCGGAATAAGTCCCTGCGGGTTGAGCTTTCTATATGCCTCCGACTTCTGTTCCGAAACCAACCGGTCAACCGGCACATATTCATAGTCTCGGCCAAGCTCCTCCAGAATCATTCGCACGACAAAATTGGCGCTGTCGGGAGAACCGTGAAGCCTGTACTGCGCGCCGGCATCACCTTTGACCGGTGGTTCATCAATGTCTTTCACAGTCGCTCTCCAATTTCGTTGCTCCGGACTTGAGCAATATCAAGGCTTCCACGGACAAATGCGGAAAATATGCGGCCATGACAAAAGATCCGCTTTCCTACGCCCTGCGCAACGTACCGCGCTACACAAGTTATCCGACTGCGCCACACTTCCACGCTGGCGTGACAGCCGAGACCTATGCGGACTGGCTGAGCACTATCACACCTGATGATACGCTGTCGCTTTACTTGCACGTGCCTTATTGCCGTGAGCTTTGTCACTATTGCGGCTGCCACACGAAGGCAACGCGTCAGGAAGCTCCCCTCAAGACCTACGCAGTTACGCTCGGACAGGAAATCGGCCTCGTCGGCAAGCATCTGAGAAATGCCGGTCCCGTCCGGCACATCCACTGGGGTGGCGGCACACCAAGCATGCTTCCAAGGCAGAGCTTTGTCGAACTGTCGGAATTGCTGAAGTCGCATTTCGATCTGGCGCCGGATCTCGAACATGCCATTGAACTGGACCCGCGTCTCGTTTCGGCCGAACTTGCTGAAACGCTTTCCGCCATTGGCGTCAACCGCGCAAGCCTGGGCGTGCAGGATTTTGACCTGAATGTCCAAAAGGCCATTGGCCGGGTGCAACCGTATGAGGTGGTTGCACGAGCGACGGACTATTTGCGCTCCGCGAACCTGACGGCACTCAATTTTGACCTGATGTATGGTCTCCCGCTGCAAACGCCGGAAACCATTCTGGATACGGTGGAAAAAACGCTTTCGCTGGCTCCGGGACGGATTGCTCTGTTCGGTTATGCGCATATGCCCTGGATGCGCAAGCACCAGAGGCTGATCGATGAGGCGACCCTGCCCTCTGCTGCAGAACGGCTGCAACTGGCCGACCTTGCCCGCAGCGCGCTTCTCGAAGCCGGCTATGTCGCAATCGGCCTCGACCATTTCGCACGGCCCGACGACAGTATGGCGATTGCTCTCAACGACGGTTCGCTGAAGCGTAACTTCCAGGGTTACACCACGGACCAGGGCGAGCAACTGGTTGGCCTGGGTGTTTCCTCCATCGGCAAACTGTCGAAAGGATTTATCCAGAACATGCCGGATGTCGGCAACTGGCGGCGGAGCATCCTTGCGGGCGAACTGCCGGTCAGCAAAGGATTGGCGCTTTCGGTAGACGACCGCCTGCGCGGCCGGATCATTGAAGAATTGATGACCAATTACTCCTGCGATCTTGCTCCGATCTGCAAGGCACATGGGATGGCGGTCCAGGACGTGTCCGATGCCTTCGCCGCATTGGACGGCCTCGTCGAAGACGGACTGGTTCAACTGGAATGCGGTGCTGGTGATGAGGTCAAGGTACAGGTGACCGAAGCAGGACGCCCTTATGTCCGGCTCGTCGCCGCAGCCTTTGACGCCTATCTGGTTGAAAGCCAGGCGACGGGCAAGGCAAGACACTCAACTGCAGTCTGATCTTCCAAAAGCGAAAAGCGCGCAATCAGCGCGCTCTTCCGATTTCCTTCGCTATGGGGTTGGCCGAAGATAAAGGCCGGTCAATTGACCGCCGCTGCCTTGCGCCAGTCCCCACTCGACACGGCCGCCTTCGAAATCAACGACATAGATATCGAAGCCATCCGTTCCGACACCCCTAAATTCTATGCTCTTCTCCCTCCCCAGGCGCTCAAGCTCTTGCCTGACGACGGGAAGTTGTTCCTCGACAAGCGACTTGAGCAACGGGCTCATATTGTCGTAATCGGGCTTGCCTCTTCTATGGTCGTCTATCACCTTGCGTAGCATCTGTTCGCTTCCCGGAAAGGCCGATTTTGTCTCAACTCGTTCGTTGAGCTCGCCTTTCATTCTGTCGAATTCACCTGTCTCACAGCACCGGGCCTTCATTTCGTAACCGCCCTGATGAAGGGCGAGTCCGTCGACTTGGCCTGTAGCATCCCTTGAGAATACGATCTGTGCGGGCGTCACCTTCAGAAAGAACTGGTCCTTGTCTTCACAGAAGAGATCAATTTCAGGTTGCCCCAGAAGCTGACCCCGCAATTGGCCTTGACTGTCGGAAATCCGCATGACGTAGCCATCTTCAAACTGATACTCACCTACGAATTCCAGGAGTTCTCCAGCCTCCGTTTTCTTCTCTGTTCTTGGACGCGCCTGTTCATAGCGTTTCCAGGCAAGCTCATCCGCTGCTTCACTCATCTGTACCTCCTTGGCCAGGGCCAGAAGGTCATCCATCGACAGATTGTCGCCAGAACTGCATTTTGCTCGCAATCCGCTGATCAGCCGCAAGCTGCGCTCAGCCTGCTCCAAACGGTTGTTTTGCAAGACTTCCTGCAATTCCAGAAGATTGCTGATATCTACAGTCCGATCGCAAGTCAGCTTCGCGATCTCTGACAGGCTAAGTCCCAGTTGCTTGAGAAACATGATCTCGTTCAATCGGGCGATATCGTCGACACCGTAAAGCAGCCAGTTTTTCTCGGTCCGGACCGGTTTCAGCAATCCTTGCGCTTCGTAAACGCGAAGCGCACGTGCCGAGATGCCGATCCGGCTGGCACATTCGGCAGCCGTCAGGAGCACATCCTTTGAAGTTTTTCTGTCCATGGGAACCTCCACGAAGGTTCCTGTAAGCTATGACCGTAGGTCCGGCTCAAGCAAGTTCGATGATTTTTTCCAACCAGTGTGGAAACACAAAAAAGGCTGCGGAATTCCGCAGCCGTCTTTCATTTCCGCTTTAGGGCGCGATCAGTGCATGCCGGTCATCTGGCAGAGGGAGCAGACGCGGTTCAAGTGGATCTTGTCCGCCTTGTCGACCCGGATCACGCCACGCCGTTTCAGATCCGACACGACCCGGCTGACGGTTTCAATCGTCAGGCCAAGATAGTCGGCGATTTCCTGGCGCGTCATATGAAGTTTCAGGTCACAGACATCGTTTTCTTCATCGCTGGGACCAACACATCCAAGCCCACCCCGGTTCGGAACGAGATGCATGAGGAAGCTGGCGACGCGCTCGACTGCCGATTTTCGGCCAAGCAAAACCGCATGCTCGTGAAGGGTTTGCATCTGATTGGTGAGACACCGGGTCAAGGTACGCTGCAGATCGACAGAACGCTCGACCTGTCGCAGGTCGATTTCATGCACTTCGGTTTCCGTCAATGTTTCTGCAGTGCAATCATGTTCATCGCTGCCGGCTAGACCGAAAATGTCACCGGGACGAAGAACTTCGACAACCTGGCGGCGGCCATCCGGGAGAAGCTTGTAGAGCATCACGGAACCGCTGACCAGTTCATAAAGACGCTTGGTGGGATCGCCCTCATAGTAGATTACCGCATGGGTCTCATATCGAGCGGCCTTCGCGCCGAACTCGGAAAAAGAAGATTTTCCGGTCACGCAAACTGGCGCGCGGTTTTGCCCTGCGCTCACACCGTGTGTCGGGGTGACTGCTTCGAGATATGCCATACGTCCCTCCTTCGTGCATTCATGCACGGCCTGTAATCGCAAACGCGGCGCCTGTAATTCAGTGAACCCGAGCTTTACACTGCCCTGTAAAACCTGATGCACACACGCCGTTGCCAAGCGCCCCGTCCGACGCTCCGCAAGTTGCAGGGTGCAATCTAACCAACGGATTGCACTGAAGGAATTCGGTCGACTGCGTAAGAGGAACTACATATGAGATGAAAGGACGCACGACTTTGGTAGCATGCGAAAAAAAGCAACCACTCCCCAATCACCGCTCGCGGTTCAGATCGGGCGAGCCTGTTCGATTGCTTCAGAGAGCATGTCTATGGAAAGCGGTTTGCGGAGAACCGTGAGCCCCGGAACAGCCCGCATGTGCCGCAGTAGCTTTACACGCGGCTTCCCGGAAATGGCGATTATCTTGGGTGGTTTCGCTTGTTCACTGAGCATATTGACCAATTCGGAGCCGCTCATTCCGGGCAAACCAAGGTCAACTATCACGCAGTGGCATGCCGACAGGCTCGCTTGCGCGAGGAAAGTTTCCCCATCCGGATATACTCTTGGACTATGATTCAGGTCAGCCAGCGCGACGCATAAAGCGTCTGCAACCGCTGCATCATCTTCCACAATATGAACATCCACGTGATTTCGTCCTCAGCTGCTGGCGATTTTGCAGCACCTGGGTACATACATACGTCACAATCCCGCTGACGCATGTACGCAGAAATACGAAGTCTTGAGATAATTGGCCCCTGCCACGGCTGAGCAGCGGCAGGGTCTTGATGAAATTCCGGGCTGATTCCCTATTGCGGGTGCCCCAATACGATCCGTACCAGGTCCGCCGCGTTACGCGCGCCGAGCTTTTCCATGATTCTGGCGCGATGGACTTCGACAGTCCTTGGACTAATCCCCAACGTCCGACCCGCTTCCTTGTTGGAAGCGCCATCGGTGATTTCCTTCAGCACTTCAAGCTCGCGACGGGTAAGCGCATCCGATCCCTGGAATGAGGGAGTGGCTTGTTCTTCCTCACGCTTTTTCATGGCGTTGATACCGTCCTGAACACGTTCCAGCACGGTTTCGGCAGAGAAAGGTTTTTCGATGAAATCAAACGCGCCGTTTCGGATGGCCTCTACAGCCATGGGGATATCCCCCTGCCCGGAAATGATAAAGATCGGAGCCGGATAGTTTTCCGCGTTCAACGCCTTCAGGATTTCAATCCCGGAACGACCCGGCATATGCACGTCCAGCATGACACAGGCAGGCACGGCCTTCTCTGCAAACTGGATAAAGGTATCGCCGTCAGAAAAGGTCTCGACCACGTATCCTTCCATGTTGAACAACACGGACAACGCGTCGCGCACCGCAGGGTCATCATCAACGATGTAAATGGCCTCCGCGTCAGATTTCATCTCTATCTTTTCCTTACTTCTTATTCAGCGACAGGCTCTTTCGGCCTCACAGTGATATCTTCCGCCGGGTTGACAGGTAGCGTCAGCAAAAACGAAGCGCCGCCGCCATCCGGCGCTGATTCCAGTCTTAAATCACCACCGTGGTTTTGTGCAATCGATCGTGAAATCGCCAGCCCCAAACCCACACCCTTGTGTTTCGCACCGGTAAAGGCGCGGAAGAGTCCTTCCACGAGTTCCTTTGGTACGCCCGGTCCGTTGTCGCGGACCCTGAATTCCAATCCGTCTTCGCCATGGAGAACCGACAGCGTGACCGTCCCTCCGGTCTGATCTGCAACGGCTTCCCGCGCATTGCGCAGAAGATTGATCAGGATCTGCCGGATCTGCACGGGATCCGCAAACAGAGGCGGAAGTTCTTCGGCAACTTCTGCCTTGAAGCAGGACTTCGCATCGCCGTTTCCAAGCTCCGCCATTTCGAGACATGTTCTGACCAGTTCCAGAACATCAATCTTCTGGCGTTCAGGTGCTTTCTTTTCAACCAGCTGCCGCATGCGCTGGATGATTTCACCGGCCCGTTCCGCTTCGCGCACCGCCTTGTCGATCACATCGAGGATCATGGGGTCCAGCGAGCTTTCAGCCTTGGCCTTGCGGGAGACGGTCTGCAGGTAAAGCAGCGTTGCGGTCAGAGGCTGATTGAGCTCGTGGGCAATCGCAGCGCCCATCTCATCCAGTGCGCTGATACGCGTCATATGAAGAAGCTGCGCCTGCGTTTTCGCCAACCGGTCCTCGATCTGCTTGCGCGACCGCAGATCCCTCAAAATGCCGATGAACTGACGCCCGTAAGGCGTTGCAGCTTCGCCGATCGAGAGCTCGATCGGAAACACGGTGCCATCCTTGTGGCGCGCCTGAACCTCGCGGCCAATTCCGATGATTTTCCTTTCACCGGTCTCAAGGTAGTTGCGGACATAGCGATCGTGCTGCCGGGCATGGCTGTCCGGCATGATCCAGCTGACATTCTGGCCCAGCAGATCCGAGGCTTCAAATCCGAACAGGTGTTCGCATGCCTTGTTGAAGGCCAGGATCTGCCCGCGATCATTGGTGACAATAATGCCATCCGCAGCGGTGTCGAAAACGCTCGCAAGGCGGGCTTCCGATACTGCTGCTGTCTCCTCATCGTGGTCTAGAACGCTGTCTCGCGTCATCCCTGTACCCATATGGAAATCACGTCCATTTATGGTTTAGGGGTTTTCCCGTAGGCCAGCAACCCGTCAAACGGCTAAATCGCTGGAAGCCAAGCGCTAATTCGCCGCACTGCTTCTTCCAGATGATCCTGGCGCCGGGCGTAGCAGAGCCGCAGATAGTTTTCGCCGCCCACACCAAAGGCTGTTCCCGGCGCAAGACCAACTCCGGTCTGACGCACCAGGTCGAGCGCGAACTGGCGCGTATCGGTAACGCCATCTATCGAAAAGAACAGGTAAAATGCCCCCTCAGGAGGGAGAACCCTGACGCGATCGAGGCCCTGAAATCCTTTGAGAAGACAGTCTCGCCCTGCACGCGCACGGGCAACCTGCGCCTCCAGAAACTCTCGCCCTTCCCGCAATGCGGCAACAGCACCCCATTGAGAGAACGAGGGAACACCAGAAGTGGAATACTGGATAAGATTTTCAAAAACCTGACCGAGAACAGGAGGAGCCGAGATCCAGCCGATTCGCCAGCCTGTCATCGCCCAGTTCTTGGACATGGAATTCACGAAGACGATCTGATCGTCCTCTTCCGCTATGTCATAGAAAGACGGCGCACGAGACCCTTCGCCGTAATAGAACAATGCATAGATTTCGTCCGCAATGATCCAGAGCTTGTGCTTCCGGGCAAGGTTCAGCACGTCCTTCAGGAGGTCCTGCTTTGCAACCCAGCCGGTCGGGTTGCAGGGAGAGTTGAGAAAAAGAGCCGTTGTGTTGGGTGTGATGGCCGCCTCGATGTCTTCCAGATGCAGCTGCCAACCACCTTCCTCTTCACGCATTGTCACCGGGACAGCCCGCGCGCCATGGACTTCCACCGCTGCAGTGATGTTTGGCCAGGCCGGTGAAGGTACAATCACCTCCTTTCCGGCTCCTGCAACAGCCTGGACAGCAAGCTGTATCGACTGCATGCCCGATCCGGTGACGTAAAACCGCTCCGGAGAAAAGTCCTTGCCGTAGAGATCTTTATGATAGTCGGCCAATGCCTCGCGCAATTGAGGAATGCCGCGCTGATAAGTGTAGAAGGTTTCGCCCCTGTCGAGCGACTCCTTCGCTGCGTGACAGATGAAATCCGGCGTCGACAGATCCCCTTCCCCGGCCCAAAGTGGAATCAGGTCATCGCGCCCCCAGCCAGCGTTGAACACTTCGACGATCCCGCTTTCCGGAGCATTGCGTCCTTCCGGGCTCAACCGGTCGATCAAGCTTGTCACTAGGCATATCCCCCAATCATTGTTTGCGACACCATACTTGGTTTGTATCCCAATGTTTTATGAAAGGATGTGAAGGTAACTTCACGATCTGTGATCAATCGCAATCAATTGCCTAAATCACAGAAATCCGCTCTCATGCGCCTTGTTCGCAAGACGAATAGACAGCAAGACTGAGCTGTGATCGGATTTGGAAAAGCAGCGCAAGGGGTTCTGCCGGGGTCTTTGAGCAGAACCTGCAGAACGAGGCGCCCAAACCGATCGGGAGGACGGTAAGCCAGACCATGCTGCACGGATGGTTCGTGATATTGGCCGCAACGGCCTACATCCTGTTCCTGTTTGCCATCGCCAGCTACGGCGATCGCATGACCAGGAAGCGTTCGTCCCGCTCAGGCGGGCGACCGTTTATCTATGCGCTCTCGCTGTCCGTGTATTGCACATCGTGGACGTTTTTCGGCTCGGTCGGCAACGCAAGCCGAAGCGGTGCGGAATTCCTGACGATCTATATCGGCCCGCTTCTCGTCTTTGCCCTTGGATATCCGCTCCTTCGCCGCATCGTTCAGATTTCCAAAACCGAAAGCATCACGTCGATTGCCGATTTCATCGGTGCCCGATACGGCAAGAGCCAGACTGTTGCAGCCCTGGCCACCCTGATCGCAGTGATCGGTGTCATCCCCTATATCGCCCTCCAGCTCAAGGCGGTCTCTCTTTCGGTCACGACAATGGTCGGACCGGTCATCTCCCCCGGAGACGTCTTTACCCCGGTCTTTGACGACTTGACGCTGTTGATCGCGCTCGGGATGGCCATCTTCAGCTGGGCTTTCGGCACCCGGCATATCGATGCGACCGAGCACCAGGAAGGCCTGATGCTGGCCATCGCAGCGGAAGCCATCGTCAAACTGATTGCGTTTCTGGCGGTCGGCATCTGGGTGACCTACTGGCTCTTCAATGGCCCCTTCGATCTCGTTCGGGCCATTTCGGAAGCGCCGGAGGTCGCCGCCATTTTCGAGCAACCGGTCAATATCAGTAATTGGGTTGTCCTCTCGGTTCTTTCATCCTTCGCCGTTCTCCTGCTTCCGCGCCAGTTCCATGTCACGGTGACGGAAAACAATTCCGATGAGGAATTGCGGCGGGCAACGTGGATGTTTCCGCTCTACCTCGTCCTGATCAATCTGTTCGTCATTCCGATCGCGGCCGCCGGGTTGTTGCGTTTCGGTCAGGACATCAATCCGGACACTTTCGTGCTCGCACTGCCGCTGGATGCAGGCCAGAACTGGCTTGCGCTGTTTGCCTTTATCGGTGGACTTTCAGCGGCGACCGCCATGGTCATTGTTGCGACCGTTGCATTGGCCATCATGATCTCGAACGACATCGTCGTGCCACTGCTCTTGCGGCGCCATAGCGAGGATGAACTGGTCGATACCAGCGGGCGAGACATGAGCCGTCAGCTGTTGCTTATCCGGCGCCTGGCAATCTTCGCCATCCTTCTGCTCGCTTACGCCTATTACAGGGCCGCCGGTGACACTGCCGCGCTGGTATCCATCGGATTGCTGTCCTTCGCGGCGATAGCACAGTTCGCACCTGCATTCGTCGGAGCACTGTTCTGGCGGCGGGCTACATCACTTGGAGCAATCGCAGGCCTCAGCGGAGGCTTCATTTTGTGGGGCTATACGCTCCTGCTGCCAACTTTCGCCCAGTCAGGGCTCATCTCCGACGGGTTCCTGGCAACCGGACCTTTCGGCCTAAGCATCCTGAAACCCCAGGCGCTGCTTGGACTGGAAATTGACCCCTTCATTCACGGCACGCTCTGGAGCCTGCTGGTCAACATCCTCCTCTTCGTTGGAGCTTCCTTTATCCGCAAGCCCCTGCCTGCCGAGACTCTCCAGGCGAATGTTTTCGTACCGGCGGCTTTCTCACCGACGCCGAGTTTGCGCTACTGGCGTACATCCGTAACTTCTGGTGACCTGCAGGCAACCGTCGCCAGGTATCTCGGCGAGGAACGCACGGACCGTTCGTTCCAGAGATTTGCCAACGAGCGTGGCATTCCGCTTGACCCCAACACGTTGGCCGATGCCAGTCTGCTGCGGTTCTCCGAGCAGCTTCTTGCCAGCGCGATCGGGGCGGCCTCTTCAAGGCTCGTCCTGACGCTGATGTTGAAGCGCCACGATCCGTCAACAAAGGGTGCCGTCAAGCTTCTCGATGATGCGTCTATCGCCATTCAGTACAACAGGGATCTGCTGCAAACCGCGCTGAATCAGGTGCGCCAAGGCATTGGCGTTTTCGACAGGGACCTTCGGCTGATCTGCTGGAACCGGCAGTTCCGCGATCTTCTCGGTTTGCCGGCCGAATACGGTCAGGTGGGCACGACCCTGGACGCAATCCTGCGCTTCAATGCCGAACGTGGGGAACACGGTCCCGGGCCGGTGGAAGCGATCGTCGCCGACCGGATCGAGCGGCTTGTGCTGATACAGGAAACATTCCAGGAAAAACTGGAATCAACCGGGACCGTATTCGAGGTTCGGATCAGCCCGATGCCGGACGGTGGTATCGTGACGACTTACACCGACATCACCGAGCGGGTTATGGCGGAAGAAGCGCTGGCACGGGCCAACGAAACTCTGGAACGGCGGGTGCGCGAAAGAACCGAAGAACTCACCCACGTCAACGAACGCCTTGTGGAAGCCACAAGAGCTGCGGAAGAAGCCAATATCGGCAAGACCCGTTTCCTGGCTGCAGCAGGCCACGACATCCTTCAACCTCTGAACGCCGCCCGCCTCTATGCATCTGTGTTGGTGGATCGCCTGAAGGCGGGCAATGATGGCGAACTGGTTCGGAATGTTGAATCAGCGCTTGAGTCGGTGGAAGACATCCTTGGCGCCGTACTCGACATTTCAAGACTTGATACGGGCGCGCTGAAACCTGAACCAAGCGTGTTCCGTCTTGACGAACTGCTGCGTGGACTGGCGCTTGATTTCCAGCCAGTGGCACAGGAAAAAGGACTGGAGCTCAGGATCGTACCGACATCTGTTTCGGTGCGCACGGACCGGCGTCTGCTGCGAAGATTGTTGCAGAACCTGGTCTCCAACGCCTTGAAATACACCCAGAAGGGTAAAGTTCTGGTCGGATGCCGCAGGCGTGGAAACCGGGTCCTGGTAGAAGTCTACGACACTGGAATGGGCATACCCAAGAGCAAACAGAAGGCGATTTTCCAGGAATTCCACAGGCTCGATGACGGAATGCGCGTTGCCAAAGGACTCGGGCTCGGATTGTCGATAGTCGAGCGCATCAGTCACGTGCTCAAGCATCCGGTGGAACTCAGATCAGAGGCAAACCGCGGCTCGTGCTTTTCTGTAGAGTTGCCGAGATCGGCAGCGATGCCGGATCTCACTCCTGTGCAGCAAGCTCCCTCGCCGGCTGGACAGTTGGATGGCCTCTGCGTTGTGGCGATTGACAATGAGCCGGACATCCTGAGCGGAATGCGCCACCTCCTGTTGAACTGGAACTGCAATGTGTTTACCGCGTCCGATGACGTGGAAGCAGCTTCAGTCCTGAACAAGGCCGGCGTTACACCGGATGTCATTCTGGCCGACTATCACCTGGATAACGGCACGGGAATTGATGCCATCGTCAAGCTGAGGTGGAAGTTTGGTGGGCACATTCCTGCGATCCTGATTACTGCCGACAGAAGCCGGGCGGTGCGGACCGAGGCCGGGGACAAAGACATCACGTTCTTCAACAAACCGGTCAAACCGGCCGCCCTCAGAGCACATCTCACCCGCTGTCAGGCCGGTCAGGCCGCCGAATAAACTGACCTGACGTTTGTGAGTTCAAGAGGCCGATCTGGCTGGAACAGATTCGTCGGCTCGCCGACCGGAGTTTTCCGAGTGCCAATCTGAGTTGTCGATGCGTGTGATATTCGCGGGATTGGCGTCCGGTCTCCCGAAGAAGTAGCCTTGAAGCGTATCGCAACCAAGCGCCTTCAGCGCATCCACCTGGAATTGCCGCTCAACGCCCTCGGCAGTGACCTCTAGGCCCAGATTGTGTGCGAGAGCGATCACAGCGGAAATGATCGCAAGTCCGTCACTGCGATCTCCGATTTCGTCGACGAACGACTTGTCGATCTTGATCTTGTCGAACTTGTACTGACGCAGATAGGACAGCGAAGAATAGCCGGTTCCAAAATCGTCGAGTGAGATCTTGATGCCAAGGTCGCGCAGTTTCTGAAGTTTTTCGGACGCAGAACCCAAATCGCGGAGGAAGACGGATTCGGTTATCTCAAGAACGAGCCGTTCGGCAGGGAAGCCTGTTTCCTCCAGAACGGAGGAAACGCTTTCGACCAGATTGGGATCCATGAACTGTACCGGCGAAAGGTTCATCGCCACACTTTCCAGATCAGGGCACTGCGCCGCCGTTGAACAGGCGCGTTTCAGCACCCAGCTCCCGAGCGGAAGGATTAGCCCGGCCTGCTCGGCAATCGGAATGAATGTATTTGGCGGCACCTCTCCCCGCGTCGGGTGATACCAGCGCACAAGAACCTCGCTGGAGACAACCTTCCCGGAACGAGTGTCGACGATTGGCTGGAACTCGACACTGAGCTTGCCGTATTCGAATGCTTCCCGAAGATCGGATTCCAGCTCACGGCGCTCCCGAACTTCCCTCTCCATGTCGCTTTCGAAGGCCAGAGCTCGACCGCGACCACTTTCCTTGGCCTTGTAAAGCGCAATGTCTGCCTTGCGCATCAGGTCGTCAACGGTATCGGTTCGATCCAGGAAGCGCGTGAAACCAACGGTCGCTCCAATCGCAAAGTCACGATTGCTGATCCTGAAAGGCTTGCGGGTGATGTTGACCAGTTCCTGAGCGAAGGCACTTGCAGCCTGATCGCTCACAAAGTGACCGAGGGCCGCGAATTCGTCACCACCAAAACGTGCCAGGCTGATCCTGCCCTCGCCGATCGCAGTGAACCGGTTGGCAACCTGTTTGAGCAACTCATCACCGGCCGGATGGCCGCTCGTGTCGTTCACAACTTTGAAGTTGTCCAGATCAATCAGGAACAGGGTCAAGGTATTCTGTTTTGACTTGAACTGTTCCGACCGCATCAATTCCGCCTGTTTCAGAAACCAGCTGCGGTTGCCGATACCCGTCAGGGAGTCATGTTCGGCCAGATGCGCGATCAACGCATTTGCGCGGCGGGTCTCCGTCACGTCTGACGCAACTCCGCGATAGCCGGTAAACGACCCGTGGTCGTCATACACAGGGCGGGCAGCAAGCGACCACCAGCGGTCCTCGCCATTGACCGATACACCTATCACCACTTCGCGGAACGACTTCTGCAAACTGATTTCCTTCTGCAGCGTACGCACGACTTCCCGGGCATCGGAATTGTTCAGCGAATAGGCCAGGTCAACCATTCGCATCGCTTCCAGCTCGGAACGGGTCCTGCCGCTTGCGTGAAGAAACCTTTCGGAAATGTTGCGGAAATTGCCGGCGCTGTCCGTTTCCCAGATCCAGTCGCTGGACTTTTCCTCGAACTCGTTCATGAGCAAGGCGATGAGCTCACCTCGTTGCTTCAACTCTGCTTCTGCCAGAAAGTGCGAGGCAAACAGCCAGCCCGCCGCAGTCACGCTGCCGACGACAACAATCGAATAACTCGTCAGCAGAAACAGCAGCGGCCACATGGACGCGCTTTGATCGAAAAGAAGCGAGATGACCGAGGCGGCATAGAGAATTGTCACCCAACGAAACGCAGCCTGGGGCACCGTTGCCATGGCAAATCCGCCACCGCAAATCATCCCCGTTGTAATACACGAGGAAATCCAGATGCCGTTCGGATCTCCGCTGGCGAAAGCCACGATGGGCACCACGGCCCAAAGCAAACTGAGCACAGTTGCATGCCGAACCGCCTTTTCCAGCGCTCTGCGCGATGCCGTTTCAACCGGATCCCGCCTCGTGGAAATCCATTTGACAACCGTAAAGCTCATCAGGCAGCCAAGACCTATGAGCCACACTGTCAAATAGGACAAGGGCACGAAGTTCATGAAAACCGGCATCACGACCAGCGCGTTGACGACATTTGCAAGAACAATAACGGGTGTAAGACGGGCGACGCTGGCAATCTGTGCAGCGCGAACCCGGCGGGCGAGAAACTCCTCCACAACCGGATAACCGAATGCAAGGAGCAGCGCCCGGTTCTGGTCGTTGTCCACCAGACCGTTTTGCTCCGGCCCTGTGTTTTCAGCAGGCATCGTCGCGCAGGCGTTGGGTGAGATGAACGCCCGGCAAATCGTGCTGAAGACCAGTTTCCAATTGGCGCTAAGCCGCATTTCTTCTCCGCTTTTGCTCCTGAAGTGCCGTGTTCAACACAGCTCCCTGAAGCAGAGGGATACGCGCATTCATTGAAATTCCGGTAAAGGCCCCGACGGAAGGCACTCCGAATTCTCGATATTTTTCAAAAAATTAGAACTAATTTCGGTTTACCTTAACAAAACTTCTCCGGCTGTTTTGCGCCGGACACAACCGGTCTCAGCCCGGACGGAGTGACCGCCCGGGCTGATTCAACATGCCTGGTTTTCTTCAGAAATTACGCTACCTGTCGATGAATTTCACATCAATGCAACTCGGCATTTTCGGTAGCATCACCGCCAAGCTGCCACTGTCCGGCTTCAATCTTGGAAGCCGCGATGACCGCCTGTGTGCGGCTTTCAACGCCGAGCTTTTGCAATATAGCGGAGACGTGCGCTTTCACAGTCGCTTCGGACACCGACAGTTCATAGGCGATCTGCTTGTTCAGCAATCCCTCGGACAGCATCATCAGCACGCGTACCTGCTGAGGTGTCAGAGTGGCAAGGCGCTGAACAAGATCACCGCTGCCGTCATCAGCCTTCAGATCGACATCCGGCGGTGTCCACATGTTTCCGGACATGACTTCCGAAATCGCCTGCCGGATCACATCGATGCCGTGAGACTTGGGAATGAACCCCGAAGCTCCGAATTCCACCGCGCGGCGGATCGCCTGCGGATCCTCGTTCGCCGATACGACGACCACAGGAACACCCGAGTATTGCGCACGCAAATACATGAGACCGGAAAAACCGCGCATTCCCGGCATCGTCAGATCCAGTAGAATCAAATCTACGTCGCCGTCCTGTTCCAGACGTGTGGTCACATCTTCCAGGGCACCTGCTTCTTCAATTGCGGCGTTTGGATACTGTGTCTCAAGTGTTTGGCGCAAAGCCCCTCGGAACAAGGGATGATCATCCGCGATGATAAACCTATACGTTGTCGCCGACACGTTGCATTACCTCCCTGAACGGCCCCATCCGCTTCACGACCAGTTAAACCGAGCGCCGCTGCCACTTGCGCATCAAGGTTTTCTGGTTTCCGGCTCCTCACCCCGTTTGGCGGCTTGTTTTGAAGTATGTTTGCATCATGGATTACATTCAAGTCAAACCATGCTTTTGACCAAGACGGGTTCTTTTGTCAGCCCACACTGCTTTGAGCGCCAAAGCACCCGGGACTAAGCTCCCGCAGCGTAGTACTGGCTACGAGAACAATCCGGCAGATGCTCACAACTTCAGATTTTACGCCAAACTTCCGCAGTTGAATTTTTCCTAGTGAACTCAGCCACCTGATCAATCGATCTAATTTTCCACAGATTACATTTCTTATTGATATATTCACCAAAAGACTGCAACAAATGTACCTCAACGACTTTGTACAGATTAAATAAAATCACTGAGCGCACGAATTTATAGGATGACAATTCAAGAGACCCTTTTTTCATTTGTTAATCGCTGGGAATGCGACGAAAATGACCATCTAAATGTTCAGTTTTACTTTAGCCGGTTTGAAGAAGCTGATCGTCAATTCCGCCTGCTGTCCGGCCTGAGCGAAACGCTTGTCGGTGCCCGCAGGGTTCGTCACGTGCGGTACCACAAGGAACTGCGCACCGGCGACCTGATTACAATTCAATCCAGCATCGCATTCGACGGTCCGCATATGATGACCGTCGTGCATGAGATGCGTGACGGCGCAAGTGGCGCCCTCGCTGCGACGGCCCTGGATGGCTATGAACCGAACGCGAATTCGGCCAAGACCCTGCGCCAACGGTTCAAGGACTTTCAAACCCCGATGATCAAGGAAGCCGCGCCGAGGGGCATCCAGACCGGACCGAGTGCGCTTCGGGCAACTCCTTCGGGACTGCAGGGGAAAGGCGCCGAGGTCTGTTACCGCGGAACCGTACTTCCGCGCGATATCGGCGTCGACAGCAAGGCAGACGATCAGTATGCCCTGTCCTGCTGCACGGACGGCGTTCCGCATGTCTGGCAGCGCACGCCGATGACGCATGAATATCTTACGGAAAACGGGTTCGGACGGGTGGCCGTCGAAATGAAGCTGACCTGGTCGACCCCGCTCAAAACCGGAGACACCGTTGTCGTCGTAACAGGCTTCACCGGGGTCAATTCAAAGTCCTTTACAATGCGGCATCACCTGTTTGAAAGCAGGACCAACCGTCTGGCGGCAACCCTGGACGTGGTAGCGCTCATGATGGACCTGTCATCACGCAAGGCCGTTGAACTGCCGCAAGAAGCGCAGAACAATCTCTCCAAGATGCTGATCGACTAAGACCGTGGTCAAAGTGATCAATGACGAGGGCAACTGGCTCAGTTGCCCTCGTCCTCAAAATCCTTTTGAAGTTCCCGCACCATGCCGAAGAAGCGCCTCATCGCGCTTTCTGTGAACGTCAAAACCTTCTCAAGTTCCTCATCCGCTTCTTCAAGACCGGTTGTCATGTCGGTGTTACCGTTTTCCGACGGCTTGCGATCGAGGGCCGAGCCCGGCGGCAATTGCCTGTCGCCATTCGCACCACTCTCCAGTTCCTGGACCCGAGCGGTGAGCCGGTCAATCTCGCTTGCCAGTTCGTTGATCTCGGCCAGATAGGCATCTTCCGCCAGTGGGACCGGGTTGCAGCGCCAGGAGGTGTTCTGTTCCCGGCAAACCGAAACCGTGCCGTTTTGCCGATCCACACGCAGAATGTCGCCATCGACAGCCACGAGAGAATATCGGCCGGGCTGACCTTGTGTGACGGCGTCGGATTGTTCCGGCGTGATCTGGTCCTGAGCCGTTGCGGCTCCAGCAAGCAACAAAACGGCAGCTGCACCGCCCAAGACTGTTGCAGGCACAAACTTGCGGATTTTCATCTCGTCTCTCCGTTATACGGCATGGCGATCCACCGTTGTTCTTCACCTGATGGTTGCCACGATTCCGTGACCAAAGCACGGCCATTGCCGGTTTTTCGCGGTTTATCGTAAATTTAGCGCTTTCAGCCTTCATTCGCAGGCAATAGCGCTTCGAGGCTCTCAATCCGATCCGCTTCCGACGGCGGCTTGTCCCATCTCAGCCTGGAAATTCTCGGAAACCGCATCGCAACACCGGACTTGTGGCGTGTGGACCGATTCAGCCCCTCAAAGGCAACTTCCAGAACAAGGCCGTTCTCGCTGCCATGAGCCACCTCCCTGACCGGTCCAAACCTGTTGATGGTGTTGGCGCGAACAAATCGATCGATTTCCCGCAATTCTTCGTCGGTAAATCCAAAATACGCCTTGCCGACAGGAACGATCTCCGGACCGCTTTCTCCGTCTCTCCAAACCCCGAATGTATAGTCTGAATAAAACGAAGACCGTTTGCCGTGCCCGCGCTGAGCGTACATCAGGACCGCATCTATCAGGAAAGGTTCCCGCTTCCATTTGTACCACAGTCCTTTTGGCCGGCCGTTGAGATAGCGAGCCTCCCATTTTTTCAGCATCAAGCCTTCCACGGCCCCGGCATCGTTCACCTCGAGGAACCTATCCGGTTTCGAGCGGGCAGCCGCGATGACATCCCAGTCCTCAACCTCCACCATTGGAGACAAGTCGATCCGGTGCGGCGCCCGAGTGGCAATGAAGTCTTCCAGTTTCGCTCTTCGTTCCGAAAAGGGCAGTTCGCGCAAGTCCTCTCCGTCCAGAAACAAAAGATCATATGCACGGATCGCTGCCGGATAGTCCTTCAGCAGTTTTGGGCCTGCGGTTTTCCTGTTCAAACGCTTTTGCAAGTCGGAAAACGGCAAGACCCTGCCCTCTTTGACGATCAGGAGCTCCCCGTCGATGCAGGCATCAAAATCAAGCCCGTCAATCACATCGGGAAACGCTTTCGAAATATCCTCACCGGTTCGACTGTAGAGCCTGCGAATGGTTTCTCCCTGTTTCGTTTTGCCTGCAGCGGCCTGAATGCGGATGCCGTCCCATTTCCATTCAACCGCAAACTCCCCGGCATCCAGTTGAGCAATATCCTTCTCCTCGTCCAGCGGATGCGCAAGCATCACCGGCCGGAAAGGGGCCGGATCGTCGGTCTCGGGCGGCCCTGCTCGCCCTTCCATCCAGGCGAACAGGGTTTCGTAAGGCGGCCTGAGCCCGTGCCAAACCTCCTCCACTTGAGCCACGTCCACTTCTCCAAGTCGTGCAACCGCAGTCTTGGCAAGCCTGGCAGAAACGCCAACTCGCATCCCACCGGTCACAAGTTTCAGCAAAGCCCATCGTCCGGTTTCGTCCAGTTGCTCCAGCCAGTCGGTCAACAATCTCGGCACATCGGTTTTACCGGCATTCTCGAGGGCGACGATCACACGCGACAACTCAAGCGACGATTGGTCTTCCTGCCCCGCTGAGCCAGCGGGCCACATCAACGCAATGGTTTCAGAAAGGTCTCCGACGAAATCATACGAAAGGGCGAAGAGCTGCGGGTCGGTTCGTTCGCTTGCGAGAGACCTGAGCATGGCAGGCTTAGCGTTCTTGAAGCTGAGCCCTCCGGTTAGCGCCGCCAGCGCATATCCACGATCCGGATCCGGCGTCTCCTTGAAATACCTGACCAGCAGCGCCTCTTTCGCGAGACGCCTGGGCTCCAGAGAAAGTCTGTCCAAAAGCTGGGAAAATGCCTGCATGGGACCAGAAAAACCGGGAATGCTCCCGTTTACAAGTCCGGGATGGACCTTCTTACCATTTCCCTGTATAAGCCGCGCCCATCTTAGGCACATCCAGGCTGATACTAAGACAGCCCGATCCGGTAGACTGCTGACTGGCACGCAGATGATCCGGAGCAGTTGAAAGATTTCTATGACTGAGTTGACGTCTCTCGCCCCGGCCCTGTCGGCCGCGCTGGCGAAACGAGGCTATGAGAGCCTCACTCCTGTACAGGAAAGCGTTCTGAACGACGCGCCCCCGGAAGCAGACCTTCTGGTATCAGCACAGACCGGTTCTGGCAAAACTGTAGCTTTCGGTCTCGCACTTGCCCCTACCCTCCTGCAGGGACAGGACCAGCTTGGCAAGGCGGCGGCTCCCATTGCGCTTGCGATCGCACCGACCCGCGAACTTGCCCTTCAGGTGAAGGAAGAACTTACCTGGCTTTACGAACAGGCTGGAGCCGTTACCACTTCGTGCGTGGGCGGCATGGATCCGCGCTCCGAGCGCCGGGCGCTGGAACGCGGTGCGCATATTGTCGTCGGAACACCAGGACGTCTTCGCGATCATATTGAACGTGGCGCCCTGGACCTCTCCGAGATCCGTGCTGTCGTGCTGGATGAAGCCGACGAGATGCTTGATATGGGTTTCCGGGAAGATCTGGAGTTCATCCTGGACGCAGCGCCTCAAGAGCGCAGAACCCTGATGTTCTCCGCGACCGTTCCACGACCGATCGCAGAACTTGCAAAACGGTTCCAGAAGGATGCTGTCCGCCTTTCGACCATCAATGCGCGTGAACAGCATGGCGATATCGACTATGTCGCCCACCCTGTTCCGCCGAATGAGCGCGAAAACGCGATTATCAATGTCCTGCGGTTGCACGAAGCTGAAAAGGCGATCGTATTCTGTTCGACCCGCGAAGCTGTCAGCCGCCTGACGTCCCGCCTCGCAAACCGCGGTTTTTCGATCGTTTCCCTTTCCGGTGAACTCAGCCAGGAGCAACGCTCCAGCGCACTTGCCGCGATGAAGGACGGACGCGCCCGCGTGTGTGTTGCGACCGACGTTGCTGCACGCGGGATCGACTTGCCCAATCTGGATCTCGTCATCCATGCGGACCTGCCGACAGGCAAGGCTGCCCTCTTGCACCGGTCCGGCCGCACCGGCCGTGCAGGCCGGAAAGGCACTTGCGTTCTGATGGTTCCGTTCCCCCGCCGGAGACAAGCGGAGCGCGTTCTCCATTTCGCGGGCATCAAGGCAACCTGGAAAGGCGCACCGACCGCAGACGAGATCCGCGCTGAGGACAAGGCGCGCCTTCTGGCAGATCCGGCATTAACGGTCGAGCTGGAGGAAGAGGACCGCGCAATCGCAATGGAGCTTCTTGCGCTCCACAGCCCCGAGCAGCTTGCCTCTGCCTTCGTAAAGCTGCGGCAGTCCCGCATGCCGGCTCCCGAAGAAATCTCCGAGCTGAACGAAACGTCGTTGAAAGGCCGTGACGCAGGTTCTCGCGGTGGCCGCAACGCGGAAATCACCGGCAAGTTCGAGGATGGCATCTGGTTCTCATTGTCGCTTGGTCACCGTCAGCGGGCCGAACCACGTTGGATCCTGCCGATGATCTGCCGTGCCGGCCATGTGACCAAGAAGGAAGTGGGCGCGATCAAGATCTTCCAGAATCAGCTCTACTTCGAAATTTCCGCCAGCCACGGTGAACGCTTTGCGGACGTCATCAAGCGGGAAGGAACGGGTGAGGACAACGTCACAATCACGTTGCTCGATGCACGCGGCGGAAAGGTTCCCAGCCCTCCAAAGGAAGACTTCGAACGTCGGGGACGTCAGAATGCACCCAGACGGCGCCCTTCCAGAGGCGATGCGCCGGACTATGAGAACCTTGGCCCGGAAGACAGTTTGAAGTCCGACCGTCCGAAGCGCGGACCGAAACGGGAATTCGATGGCCCTCGCGGCAAAAAGCGCCGCAAGTTCGGAGACGACGAGGGTGCACCTCATCACCCGGCATACGAGCCGCTGGACATGAAGGCACTGGCCCGGGACCTTGACGGAGACGACCGTAAACCTTCGCGGAAGCCACGCGGTGCCGACCACCCGGAGGGAGACGACCAGCGCAGATCAAAACCGCGGTCCGCGTCAAAGGCAGCTTCGCCCAAAAAGAAAGCACCAAAGAAAAACAAGCCTTCCCGGTCGGAACGCAAGGCAGCTAAAGCCAAGAAATAAGGCGATCCTGAACAGCGCCCCTGGCAGAGACGAGCTTCAAAACGAACCCGTTCGCCAGCCAGGAGCAAACGTTCTACCTTTTGCAATTCAGGCCGCAAGCTCATGAGCTTGCGGCCTTTTTCATCCCCTCACATTCCAATTTTCAAAATCCGTCTTCTCCGCTGTCTTCTTCATGACGGGCCTGCAGAGCAGGTTGTACGCTTCGGCATGCTAAAATTGCCGAAGCCCTGCTGCTCAATGACCGTATCGATGTGTTCTCCTTCGGCCAGAAAGCTGTTTTCCAGGAACGATCGTCCGGACGGAGAGAACGAATGATTACCAGAAATCACCGTGTTCTTGATTGGACGGTTCAGAAATCTGGCGCGAAACGGGCTCCCGAGATAAAGATACTCGAAGTCACCGATGAAACGATTGCCGGTAACAGCGTTGCCGTCATCTTCAATGCGAATTCCCGTTTCCAACCATTCAAAGCAATTGTCTTCGTAAATGTTGTCCTTGGCGAAATCCTCGTAGAGATGCAGCTTCGTCGGGAAAGGCCAACGCGGTGAAAGCGCACGCTTGTCGACGAAGCCGGCAATCTGCTCCGGGTTGAAATGGTAGCCCTGGAAGCCGTCGGACTGTCCCCATTCCCGCTCGCCCATCATCAATTCCAGAGATACCGGATTTTCATAAGGGCTCTTGTCGCCGCAATCCCACATAACCAAGTCACGGGACTGACGAGATGCTACCCAAATACCGATGTCCATATTGCGAAACACATTTCCACGGATGACATTGCCATCCGACCCCTGAAGCCGTGGGCAGCTTTGGGAGTTTGTGGTGTGGAACTCCCAACAGTTCTTGTAATGAAAAATGCCGCCGAAGGCATTGCCGTCAAAGACATTATTCTCAATCAGGTTGAAGGCTGATCCGTCGACCGAGAGCCCCTCCCGGCGCGTCGGACCAATCCGTCTGATACCGAAGTTCGTGAACAGGCCATTGTTGCGGACAAGGTTGCCTGAGACGGTGTTTTTCTGGGACCCGTGCTCCAGATAGATACCGACGTGATGGCCATCGGCGACAATCGAGTTTCGAATGACCGCGCCGACAACATAGTGATCGACAAAAATGCCGGTCATGAAAGAGTTTGTAATCGTGAGGTGTTCCAGAACGACCCCTTGCGACGACCCGACACGTGCAGCTTCCCGGGACTGCGGATCGTCCTCCGGCGTCTGCCCTTCGATGAGAATTCCACCGGTATCGTGAAGGCGGCAGTCTCTCACGGTCACGCTCTTCAATCCGGGCCGGATAACAATTCCGCGCCGGTGCATGCCGGTGATTGTGGCTCCCTGGCAGTCGAGTACGACGTCGCTTGCTGAAATCGTGATGCTGCGCGTGTAGCGGCACCCGGTCTCAAGAAGTGTAGTTCCCGAAATATCTGCCGGGAGTTCGCAATCTCTCAAGTCCTGCGGCGCTTCCGTCAACGCTCCGTAGGAAGCAGCAAACGCGCCAGTCATGGCGGGCAGGAATGTAACAACAGCAAGGATGAGGGAGGCAACCCAGGCCGACTGCAGCAACGTCCAGCGTTCAGTCATTGATGATGCAGGCGATGACCCAGTCGGAGCCGTCGTGAATCAGCTGGTAGTGACATGTGAATTCGAAGATCGCCTCGCCATCGTCCGTTTCCTGGCTCCAATCAAGCGTCACCAATGCGGTCGTGCCGCTTACATGGCTTGAACTGACGTGAAAATCGGAATGGGTCACCCCTTCCTTTTCCAGAGCCTTCAAAAGCGCTTCGATGTTTTCCAGCAACTCTTCGTCGTCGTTGAAGACATGGCCTTTTTCATGCTGCCAGATGATGGCAGGCAGCGCAAAACAATCGCAGATCCTGTCTGCTTCGTAATCGTTGAAACCGGCCTGATAGTCATCGAACAGCTGCGCGATGGCTTCTTCTGCTTCACCGTTCAGGTTCGCAGCCTCATTGCTGGCCTGCTCTTCGTCAGAGTTCGTGATTTTGTCGTCATCCGACATGACTGCCTCCCCAATAGATCGGACAAACGGTCCGCCCGTTCATATTGAACCTTAGGCCTCCTGGGCTGGCGGATTACCGGTGTCTTCACCGTCGTCATACCCTATCATATTGAGTGGTCGTGCATGCCGTCCATTCAATTCACACCAGTGGACAAGTGCCTCTTCTGCGCCATGCGTTACCCAAACCTGCTCCGCCCCTGTCTCAATGATCGTTCGACAAAGGTCGTCCCAATCAGCATGGTCTGAAATGATCAACGGAAGTTCGGCACCTCGCTGACGGGCGCGGGCGCGCACGCGCATCCACCCGGAAGCCATGGCTGCAACTGGATCGCCGAAACGCCTGGCCCAACGATCCCCAAGTTGCCCGGGTGGGCAGACAACAATCTCGCCCTGAAGCTCTTTCCCGCGCTTGCCCACGGGCTCCAGATCTCCCAGCTCGATACCTTGGCTCTGGTAATACGTCGTCAGCTTTTCCTGCGCCCCATGCAGAAAAATCGTCTTTTGATAACCGGCTGCCCGCAACTCCGCGATGACTCGCTGAGCCTTACCAAGCGCATAAGCGCCAACAAGATGCGTCTGCTCGGGAAAGAGTTCCAGTGACGACAGAAGCTTCTCGACTTCTCTACGGGCCGGAGGGTGTCTGAAAACCGGCAGGCCAAACGTTGCCTCGGTCACAAAAGTATCGCAGGGCACCAACTCAAAGGGAGTACAGGTCGGATCTTGCTGGCGCTTGTAATCTCCCGAGACCACTGTGCGACGCCCGCGATCGGCCAGAAGAACCTGAGCCGAACCCAGGACGTGCCCGGCAGGGTGGAGCGAGACTGAGACACCGCCGACTTCAATCACTTCACCATAGTCGATTGATTGGGGCCGCCCGCAGAACTCCTCACCATACCGGATCGACATGATGTCAAGGGTTTGCCGTGTTGCCAGAACCGCACCATGCCCCGCCCGTGCATGATCGGCATGCCCGTGGGTAACAATCGCCTTTTCCACCGGGCGCACCGGATCGATATGGGCATCGGCCTGCGGACAAAAAAGCCCGGCAGGTGTGAGCGTCAGAAGCTCGGACATCGGCTAAAAGTCATCCTTCCCGGTGGCATGCCCAAGATCTCTGCCTTGGCGCTTGCCACAATGCAATAAATTTTGGAGCAGAACACAATAAGAACATTCATAGCCCGAAATGCTCGCCTTTTCAAAATTCGTGTCTTAAAACAATCTCATGGATGCAGCGCTTTTACCCAATCGATTTCAAAGCTGGTTCGCTTCGCGAGGCTGGTCTGCGAGAGCGCACCAACTGCAGCTGATCGATCACCTCGGGCAAGGCCATTCCACTTTGCTGATTGCTCCAACGGGTGCCGGCAAGACACTCGCCGGATTTCTGCCAAGCCTTGTAGAACTTGAAGCAAGAGGCAAGAGAAAGCCGGGACAGGCAGGCAACGGCATTCATACTCTTTACATTTCCCCGTTGAAGGCCCTTGCGGTCGACATTGCCCGGAACCTGGAAGCACCCGTTTCGGAAATGGGCCTGCCAGTGCGACTTGAGACGCGTACCGGTGACACGCCGTCTCACAAACGACAGCGTCAAAAGCTCAATCCGCCCGATATCCTGCTCACGACGCCTGAACAGATTGCCCTGCTTCTGTCGGATCCGGCATCTGCCAAGCTGTTCGCGTCGTTGAAGACAGTCATTCTGGACGAGCTTCACGCCATGGTAACGTCCAAGCGCGGAGACCTGCTCGCGCTCGGGCTGGCCAGACTGCGCCGCCTTTCCCCCGGACTGCGCACTGTCGGCCTGTCGGCGACGGTTGCCGAACCCGATGACCTGCGCGCCTATCTGGTGGAGCAGACCGACACGGCGGCAAGATCCTTGTCGCATCTTGTTGAGGTCAGTGGCGGGGCACAACCTGATGTTTCGATCCTCAATTCGGAAGAACGCCTGCCATGGTCGGGTCACTCCTCCCGTTATGCCATTGGCGACATGTATCAGCTGATCAGGGAACACAATGTTTCGCTGCTTTTCGTGAATACGCGCAGCCAGGCGGAAATGGTTTTTCAGGAGCTCTGGCGCATCAATGACGAGACATTGCCGATCGCGTTGCATCACGGTTCGTTGGACGTCGGTCAGCGGCGCAAGGTGGAAGCTGCAATGGCGTCGGGGGCACTCAGAGCCGTCGTTGCAACTTCCTCGCTCGACATGGGCATCGACTGGGGAGATATCGACCTCGTCATCAACATCGGTGCACCCAAGGGGGCAAGTCGCCTGGCTCAAAGGATCGGCCGCGCCAACCACCGGATGGATGAACCTTCGAAAGCCATTCTAATTCCCGCAAACAGATTTGAGGTTCTTGAATGCCAGGCAGCTCTGGCCGCATCCAAGCGAGGTGATCAGGATACGCCTCCCTTGCGCAAGGGAGCCCTCGACGTGCTTGCGCAGCATATTCTCGGACTTGCCTGTTCCGACCCTCTCGATGCCGTCGCCACATTCGACGAAATCAGATCATCGGAAACCTACAGGCATCTGGATTGGGAAACCTTCGAGAAGGTTCTGGATTTCGTTGCCACCGGCGGCTACGCGCTCAAGAGTTATGATCAGTATGCCAAGTTGCGCAAGGGCAAGGACGGCCTGTGGCGCATTTCGCATCCCAAGATCGCCCAGCAATACCGGTTGAACGTCGGCACGATTGTCGAGGCCCCGATGCTGAAGGTGCGCCTGGTCCGGTCCAAGGCAGACGGACGGCGCACGCCGGTCGGGCGTGGCGGGCGCCTACTGGGAGAAATCGAAGAATATTTCATCGAGCAAATGTCACAAGGCGATACGTTTCTCTTCGGAGGTGAAGTTCTCAGGTTCGAAGGCATGCGCGAGAGCGAAGCCTATGTTTCGCGCGCCAAAACAGACAACCCCATGATCCCCTCCTACATGGGTGGCAAGTTCCCGCTTTCCACTTACCTTGCAGAAAGCGTGCGGACCATGCTGGCAACCCCTTCCTCCTGGCCTGCCTTGCCCGATCAGGTGCGCGACTGGCTGGAAATCCAGAGGGACAAGTCGGTTCTGCCGGCAAAAGACGGTCTGCTCGTGGAAACCTTTCCAAGAGCCAACAAGCACTACATGGTCTGCTATCCGTTTGAAGGCCGCCTGGCGCACCAGACGCTCGGAATGCTTCTGACCAAGCGGCTTGAGCGCATGGGGGCGAGGCCTATGGGGTTTGTGGCCAATGATTACGCCCTGTCGGTGTGGGGCCTGGGCGACTTGTCGCTGCTGTTTTCCTCCGGCCGAATTCCGTTGGATCAGGTGTTCGAAGAGGACATTCTGGGCGATGATCTCGACGCCTGGCTCGCCGAATCCAGCCTCATGAAACGTACGTTTCGTAATTGTGCCGTGATCGCCGGCCTGATCGAGCGCCGCCATCCGGGGCAGGAGAAAACAGGTCGGCAGGTAACTGTGTCCTCGGACCTGATCTACGATGTGTTACGTGCCCATGAACCTGACCATATTCTGCTCAAGGCGACCTGGAACGATGCCGCAGAAGGACTTTTGGATATCTCGCGCCTCGGGGAACTTCTTGCCCGAATTCGCGGGCGAATCACCCATACTGCCCTTCCGCACGTCTCTCCCCTCGCCGTGCCTATCCTTCTGGAAATAGGAAAAGAACCGGTCTACGGAGAAGCCATGGACACATTGCTGGAAGAAGCTGCCGAGGAGTTGGTTCTGGAGGCTATGGAATGACTGCCCTGACATCCCATCTGCGCAAGTATTCTGCTGCGCCGGTGTGTCATGACATTCAGATCAACGGTCAATTGGTTGGCCTGCACGACAGCGGTGTGCTGTGGTGGCCCGACGAGTCGACCCTGATCGTTGCCGACCTCCACCTGGAAAAGGGCTCTAGTTTTGCTCGCCGCGGCATCATGTTGCCGCCTTACGACACCGGCGCGACGCTTGAAAAGCTGGCCGGCGTCATGGATGCGTTCGACCCGGCGAGAGTTATCTGCCTGGGCGACAGTTTCCACGATTCTGATGGATCCGACAGGCTGCCTGCCCCTTACCGTGCCATGCTGACCACCTTGCAGCTGGGACGGGAATGGATCTGGGTGACGGGAAACCACGACCCGGTTGCACCGGTGCGCCTGTGCGGTGAAACCGTGGACGAGACAACGATCGGTCCCCTCACCTTCCGCCACGAGCCGATCGAGAAAATCGGGTCGGAAGAAACTGCAGGAGAAGTGTGTGGTCACCTGCATCCGGCTGCGCGCGTGCGCCGCTTTGGCCGGTCCATCCGCCGCGCCTGTTTCATTACCGACGGCACCCGCCTGGTGCTCCCTGCCTTCGGCGCTCTTACCGGCGGTCTGAACGTCACGCATGATGCCTACAGCATGATCTTCCGGCGCCGCCAGTTTTCGGTCTTCATGCTCGGCAATGACCGCTTGTTTCCCTTTACCGCGAGCCGGTTGGTAGGCGACTGAGCCCATCCTTCGGCACGAGTGTTGGAGGCTGGAGAAACCTCAATCCTCCGAAGCAACGTTGGTTTTGCCCTGGAACAAGGCAAGACGTTTTGTCAGGACGGTCTTCGCTTGTTTCTCGGTCAGCTGATGGATGAAATCAGATTTCTTCGTCGGCTTCCTCCCGCACCTTCACCCAGGCAATGACAAGCTCGTAGAAGACTGAGAGGATGACCGGGCCGAGAAACAGGCCGAGCAGACCATAGGCGATGGTTCCGCCGAACACGCCGATCAATATGACAAGCATCGGCACATCCAGGC
The DNA here is from genome assembly GCF_040329435.1 of Roseibium sp. SCP15. Lineage (NCBI taxonomy): Bacteria > Pseudomonadati > Pseudomonadota > Alphaproteobacteria > Hyphomicrobiales > Stappiaceae > Roseibium > Roseibium sp. SCP15. The sequence goes on from NZ_JBDZYI010000002.1 coordinate 94,889, forward strand.
CGCGAGACATCAAAAGTGGCCTCAGCACATTGTCGATCAGCATCACCGGTACCATCAGCGCCGTGAAAATGATCGCAGGAACGACCGCCCAAGAACTCCACGCCCAGATGATGGCCGGAATGATGACGAGCGCCGGTCCGATCTGAATGATGCAGAGGATCAAGGTCACGAAGGTCAGGACACCCGCAAACGGCACGGCAAACAGAACAAGCAGGATACCGGTCAGCAGGCCCTGGATCACCGCAACACCAATCACGCCGCGAGAGACGTTGCGAATGGTGGCGCCGGACAGATCGACGAACTCCGCACCGCGCGGAGCAATGATCCGGTCGGCAAACCGCTTGGCGCCCGATGCGAGCGCGGGCCCGGGGACGAAGAGAAAGCCGGCGACAATGATGGAAACCATGAAAAAGAGCACACTGCCGCTCAAGCTGGCGAGCACGGACAGAACCTTTTCGCCTGCAGGCACCAGGGTCGGGCCGACCTTGACCACGAACTGTTCCAGGCTGCGACTGGCGAGGTCCCACATCTCGGCAATTTTGGAACCGACCACAGGGGCATTGGCCAGTTTTTCGGGCAGCGTCGGAAACTTGAAAGTGCCACCGGCAATGGCGTGATACCAGGTCTGCAGCGTATCCACGAGGTTGACCACAAGAACGGCGACAGGACCGACAACAATCGCAAGGCAAACCAGCGTCACGAGAGTGGCAGAAAGGCCCTTACGCCCCCCCAGCCTCTTCGCCAGCCAGCTGTAAACGGGATAGAGCGCAACGGTCAAAACAACCGCCCAAAGCAGAAACAGGAAAAACGGCGCGACCAATTGCAGGGAGAAATAGGCAAAGAGGCCCAGGACCCCCAATCGAATGGCGATATCGATCACCTTGGCATCGACAGAAGGCTCTACTTTGGCCTGTGCGTTCTTCGAAATATCGGAATTGGATTGATCAGCCATGCTGCCCTGCCTGAACGTTTAAAAAATACGTAACGGCAGCATAGCGGCGGTATCACCGAGTTCCAGACAAAAAGTGCTGCTTTTTCAATCGGCAGGCCGCGCTACCCTACCAGCGTCAGCGAAGAGTGTTTCGCCGGAGCGCCTCTTTGACCGAAGGAAGTCAGTCCTTCCGGAAGATGACACCCGCAAGCCAGCCGGTGAAAATTGCCAAGGCAACCGCCAGCAGTCCATAGACCAACGAATAATGTTGGGCGAGTTCGAATGTTATCTGCTCGAAACCGATTTTTGCGACCGCGAGTGTCTGCTCCGTCTGCGATACCAAATTTCCCTGATTGAAGAGGAAGCTTTTGACCTTGTAGTCGCCGACCGGGATGTTTGCCGGCAAGGGAATGTTGGTGCGGAACATTGTATTGGTCAGAAACTGGATCGAGGTCTCCTGCTCGGAATAGAGCCCCATGTCCTGACGAAGGCGAATGAAAGCCTTTCGGAAATCATCGCGATCCGACAGAGGCACATTGGAGACGCCCGACACGGCCAGATTGATGTGATTGAGCCCGATACCGTATTCGTCCAGAATATTCCTGTGTGCAATCTCTCCGATATCCGTCGTACTCGCGACAGCATAGAAAGACGGCACCTTCTGAAATTTTTCCGCTTCGCGGTTTACCCAGACGCCAAGAAAGCGCCCCTTGCGCCGGGTGGTGATGTCTTGCGGGGGACCTTCGACGATAATGGCGAGCTCAAAGCCACCCGGGGCGTTGGGCTGCCTGTCGATATGGCTCGCCTGCCCGAAAATGACGATCTCCGTTCCGGTAAAATTGGACTGGATGGAAACCATGTCAGACGAGAGGGCCGTCACAAGGTCCTTGTTTTTCTCCTGAGCCAGAACCGGTCCGCTGAAGAAAAGCAAAACGGTCGCGAGCAACAGCATGATCCGGGTCATGCGCCCGCTCCCTTGCGAATAGCAATGGAGTAGAGATCGTCGGGCACCAGCAGCAGGTCGACCGCGAAACGCATTCCGACCCCAAGCACCAGGAGCGCCAGCAACAGGCGCAACTGATCACCGCGAAGGTTCTGTCCCATGCGCGCGCCAAACTGGGCTCCGATCACGCCGCCGATCATAAGAGTCATCGCAAGGACGATGTCGACCGTTTTGGTTCCCATCGAGTGGAAAATGGTGGCCGCGGCCATCGTGAACAGGATCTGAAACAGCGATGTGCCGATCACGATGTTGGTCGGAACGCGTAAGAGGTAGATGAGCGCCGGAACCATCATGAAGCCGCCGCCGATGCCCAGAACGGTGCCCAGAAAGCCAATGATTGCACCGAGACCAACAACCGGGATGACGCTCACATAAAGCTTCGACCGGCGGAACCGCACTTTCAGGGGCAGCCCGTGAATCCAATTGTGCTGACCTGGCCTGCGTGCCTTTGGTGCCGCACCGGATTTTCTCCGCCGGATCGCCCGGACGGATTCAAACAGCATCAGCCCTCCGATGGTTCCCAGGAACGTCACGTAGGAGAGCGAAATAACCACATCCAGCTGGCCGACCGCCTGCAGCACATCAAACAGGATAACGCCAATCAAGGACCCGAAAACACCACCGGCCAGCAAGATGGTCGCCAGCTTGAGATCAATGGCCTTACGTCGCCAATAGGTCATCACGGCAGATGCCGACGACGCGACGACCTGTGTCGTCACGGTTGCGACTGAAACCGCCGGTGGGATGCCGGAAAAGATCAGCAGCGGGGTCAGAAGAAAACCACCTCCGATCCCGAACAGGCCAGAGAGAAACCCCACAGCACCACCCATGCCGAATATCACAAAGATATTGACCGGTATTTCGGCTATGGGCAGATATAATTGCACAGGGTTACGCCGGTTTTCAGTGCAGCTGAACTGCTTAGGGATTGGTTTGTGGTCTCGGAAGTTAGATCAAATTGGTTAAAGACCCGTGCCAGCCACTATGTCAACCAGTCGATCATACAGTTTCAGTCCACCAGGCCAGTCAAACCGGTATCTGGAACTATATTTTTTACCGATTTGGCCCTATCGGGACCAGCGTGTTCTCATGCAGGCATGCAATCGATTACCTTGCCCCAAGACAGAATAGCCTGGAAGGATTTCAGGATTGGTTCGCTCGCCCGGCAACGAGCGATAACCCCAAATGCAACTGCCCCCGCCGGTTGACAGGGGCAGCAGATCATTTTCAGCTGAATGTTTTCGACAGTCGGGTTTCAGACAGGATTTCAGATCGCCTGACTGTTCAATTCGTCAATCAGCTTTCTGTCCACCTCGCCGGTCTCGGTCAGACCGAGACTACGCTGAAAGGCACGTATCGCACTGCGGGTGCGCGGTCCCATCTGGCCATCGGGTGTGCCGGTGTCGAAGCCCAGGTAGTTCAGCTTGTCCTGAGCTTCCTTGACCATCGCGGTGTTATCGACAGTCGTTACCGAAGCCTTGGCCGCCGGCAGCGATGCTTCATCTGCCCATGATGGCTCCAGCGTCACCTTGTTGGCTGCTGCGTCCGGTGCAGTCAGAGCGAACCCTTCGACCGCCAACCGTGCATTGGCCAGCATTTCCTGATCCATCATGTTGGCAACATCGTCGCGGCGCTTGGCAGCCTCCGGATCCCCCTGATCGGCGGCAATGGCGAACCACTTGTAGCTCGCGATCAGATCCTTATCGACGCCGATCCCGCCTGCGTAGAGTATGCCCAGATTGAAAAGGCTGTCCTTCACACCGTAATTCGCAGCCGCTTCAAACCACTTTGCGGCCGCCGCATAGTTCGGCTCACCGCCACCACCTTCAGCATAGAGAACGGCAAGGTTATGCATGGCCTTCGCATTTCCTGCTTCCGCAGCCTTCGCGTACCACGCCTTGGCTTTTGGCAGGTCCTTGTTGATACCGCGGCCCTTCTCATAAAGGCTTGCAAGACGATATTGCGCTGGCGGCAGGCCTTTGTCCGCCGCCTTCTGATACCACACGGCAGCCTTCGACATATCGGCCGGGACACCATTGCCTTCCGTGTACTTGACCCCGACCAGGAACTCAGCGGCGGGATTACCGCTCGCTGCCGCGCTGCGCAGCGCCATCGGTCCGATACCCTCCGGTGGCAGGCTTGCGATCAGGGCAGAAGGCGCATCATTCGTGGAAACAGTTTCCGGCTTGGTCGGTGTGAAGCTCGAGGGATTGCCAGCCGGTTTCTCTCCAAAGCTGCTGGCGACACCGGCGGGCGGCGCAAATGCCAGCTCAGTTTCAGAGGTTGCCGCATCACTCGCTGACGCTGGCTGAACCTTGTCCGATGCTCCCATCGGCATGGTGCGCGGCTCGTCAGTCGCCTTCGCGGTGACTTCGGGTTCCACCTTGGAAGCGACTTCGACTGCAACCGGAGCCGGGTTCGCAGAGACTTCTTCCGCCCCCACCGGCGCAGGCCCGGCCTCCGCTTCAGTTGCAGGAGCAACTTCGGTGACAGAAGCAACCGCAACTGCGGCCGCGACGGGTTCCTCGGATGCCGCAACCGGTTGTGTTTCTTCTTGCGGTGCAGCAGCGAGATCCTGCCCGCTTTCAGATGGCGCCGATACGAACCGGTAGGCCTGAAGCGTACCCATCACCAGAACAACGGCGGCAGCTGCGAACAAAATGGCACGGCGACGGCTACCGGATGCCTGAGAAGCTTCCGGTGCCGGACGATCACCGGGCAACACCTTTGCCTCTTGCGCTTCATAGGCCGCATCCGCGATATCTTCGTTGCTGAGCGCCAGATCGGTTTCGTCTGGAAGCTCGATCGTGTCCTGTGAAACTTCCGGGGCCTTGTCCTTCTTGGCGTCCTGCTCCTTTGCCTTGTCGCGCTTCAGGACGTTGCGCAACCAGCCGATACGAGCTTTGCCACGCTCTTCGTCCGCATCTTCCGGTTCTGCACTGAACTTTTGTTTCTTCTCAAGCTTTGCAGCTTCAGCAGATGCAGCCTGCGCAGCACGTCGCGCGGCGGCAATGAAATCTGCCTTGCGATCCCGCGCCCGGTTTTCCTGCCGGTCTGCTTCCGGCTCGGAAAGCGCGTTCGGCTTTTCGTCTGCTTTCGGGCTCGCAGGTTTGGTGAAAACCGGGGTTGCCTCTTCCAGGTTGAAGGGAGTGAAGCTCGCTGCCGTTGCCGCCTGCGGCTTGAGCGGACCGTCGACGCGCTCCAGATTGTCCAGCCGTTCAGTCAACGAGCCAAGGACGGACTTCACCCCATCGAATGTGTTGCGGGTTCTCTCTTCACTGCCCTCGGCGGCATCGAGAAGGCGCTTCAGGTCGCCCTGCAAGGCGTTGATGGCATCTTCGTATTGGTCGTTTCGGGCGGATGGAACGGAAGCAACTGCTTCCTGCGCTGCTTTTGTTGCAATCCCGGCAACGTCAGTCCGGGTCTGTTGCAAACCGTGCTCGATCCGTTCCAGAACCGGCGAGATCTGCTCAACATCGAGCGCTTTTACCGAATTGCTCTCGATCTGTTCTGCAAGGGCAGCAACCTTGGCGCCTAGTTGCTCGAAACGTTCGTCGTCAGACGCATCACCGCCCTTGGAAACGATCTGGGCCAGGTCGGAAATTCGCTTTTCCAGCGCGTCAGTGGACACTGGGGCCGCCACGCTCGCCCGCATGGAGCCGATCTCTTCACGCAGCTTGTCCAGATCAGAAGTTGTGACGGTGTCCTGCGGCTGGTCCAGACGCGCGGTCAGATCATTCAGCCGCTCCTGCAGTTGAGCCAGAAACTTGTTGTCCGGCCCCGCCCCGGCGCGCATGGCAGCGGCATCGAGCACAGGAACGGGCCGCGATGTTTTCTTTTCAATGGCATCGATCTTGCCGGAAATGCCTTCAAGGCGATGTTCCAGCGCCTCAAACGCCCCTGCATCAGCAGACGGCATTGGCGCCGCCTGTTCCATCCGATCCAGACGGTCAACAATCTCGTTCAGACGCTGATCCACAAGGGACAGATGTTCGTGATCGACCGGGTTCGCCCGGTCGTCCGCCATCATGCCGGCGATGTCCTCCAGGCGTCCCTGCAACCGGGAAATCGTTTCCGGCTCCGGCATGCGCTCTTCCATCGCGGAAAGACGGCTGTCCAACCCGCGCTGTTCGCGTGCCAGAACCTCCAGATCATCCAGGCGACTGGAGACGAATTTCATCCGGTCGTCGATACCTTCGACCAGGCCCTTGATGTCGATTTGCTCAACGAAGCCGCGCACTTCACGCAATTCAACCCTGAGCGGCTCAATCTCCGCATGTCCCTTGCGCTGAAGCAGCTCCTCCATTCGCTCGGCGATGGTCACCACACGGTCTTCAAGCACGATCATGTGCTCGGAACGCGGCAACGCGGCAAAGGCATCTTCGATTTCGTTCAAACGGGCAGTTACGCCCTTCAGGACCCTCGGGTCGACCGACGCCCTGGAAAGTTCATCCAATCGCTGCAGAATATGGGCATAACCATGCTCAAGCGTCTGAAGAGCGCCTTCCACATTCGTTCGTCCGACCATGTCCTTGAGATCTGCGACTTCCCTGCGGACCTCTTTCGCCAACTGGTCGTTTTTCTTGTCAGCTCTCAAGCGCTCGACCATATCGGCCAACCGGCGCAGTTCCGCGTTCTGCCGGCTTACTGTCTCATGAGTGCCGCGGGAGATGCCTCCAAGAGCGTCCCGCAACGAGCCGAGTTCTTCGCGAACCTGGTTGAGGGCCTGTTCCTGAGGTGCCCTTAGGGCGTCGATACGTCGTCCGAGGTCCTTGTAGACATGCATTGACGCATCGCGGCGAGCGCGCGCGTTCCTTGCGCTGACCGGCTGGCTGTCAAATTCGTAACCCGCACCGAAGGCGTTTTCGCTGTCTTCTTCCGGGTAATATTCCTCGGGTTCCGGGTATCCCCGGTCAGGCGCCATGCTCTCCGTGGCATAACGGTCCGGCCGGTGCGGTGACCCGGATTGAGAATGACGGAAACTTTCTCTCGGCATGTCAGCATTCACCAGACCCTTCACCTGTTCGTCCAGGCGGTCCAGTGCTCCCATGACGTCGTCCATTTTCGTTTCACGTTGAAACCTGCCTGCGTCGCGAACCGGAGCGCGCCGCTGAGCAACAGGTCGAACCGGCCGTACAGGTTCAGGTGACCGGGGCGGAACGGCATCGGATCGTTCAGACAACAACCGGTCCAGTTCATCGGCGACGGCATCCAGGTCCTCGTCATGCCTGCTTTCCAGGTGTGGATCGCCCCGTCGCCCCAAAGCTGTGGCGGTGCGGGTCAACCGCTCTATCCGGCTGCGCGCCGGTTCCCGGTGCGGCGTTTCGTAGAACCCGTCGCTTTCGTGCGCGTCACGACCGTGGCGTCCTGCCTCGTGTGTCTTCCAAGCCGGCATATCTTGACCCTGGATTTACGGCCCTCCAGGCCGCTGATTTTGCAGGCTGCTCTCATTCTCCCCCAAAGACGGAACAAGGCGCAGCGTTTTAATAGACTTTGTCGACTTAGGGTAAACAGGGCGTTAACCGGTCTTGCTAAATGCGAAAATGAACCGTTTTCGAATGAAAACCAGGGCTTTATCACCGCATTTGAGGCGAAACAGCTGACCAAGCGTTAACGAATAATGAGGACCAACGCTTACGCCACTGGACCTTAACGCAAACGTAAGCTAAATAGAGGCCAAGAAACCGGCTGATTACTGTGCACTCACATAAGTCAATAGAAACACGCTGAAGACAAATTCCTCGGCTCCGGTTTCACGGAACCGTAAAATATCAACAATGAGCCGGACAACGGCTGGAAATCGAGTACCAACTGCCATGAGCGAAGCGCTTTCAATTCTGAACGAAGACGATCTTGTGGATGTGGTGTCCGCAAGTGACGACAGCACCAAGAAAACCCAATTCACGATCGGCGACCTGGCCAAGGAATTCAGCTGCACGCTGAGGACATTGCGTTTTTACGAAGACAAGGGTCTTCTGAATCCAAAACGCGACGGCATGAACCGGATTTACAACCGCCGTGACCGTGCACGCCTGAAACTTGTCCTGATGGGCAAACGGGTCGGCTTCTCCCTTTCTGAAATCCGCGACATGCTCGACCTGTACGATCTGCGCGACGGCCAGGTCACACAGCTGCGTGTTGCCTTGTCCAAGTTCAATGAACAGATTTCGGTTCTCGAGGATCAGCGCAAGGACATTGAGCAAGCGATAGAAGAGCTTTCCAGAACAGTGGAAATCGTCTCCGGCATGCTGAAGCACAAGGAAGCCGAAGAGCGCTAACAGCTCCAGAAATTCGAATTCACCAGTCAAACGCCGGGCCGAAGGTCCGGCGTTTTTCTTTGCCTATCACGGAAAAATTGCCTTCAAACAACACCGCAACCACTTCGAGGCACCTCAGCGAATATCCTCAAAATTTCGTCATCTGAACACGAAACCGGCGATACCAACTCCCGAAAACATTCACATATGCATGTTTTGGGCATATTTTTTTGCCATCCCTTCCCTTGGGACACCACTTGTCGGAGCCAATCAAGATGGGTATATAGGGCTCAAGGTGACGTTTACGGAAACGTAAGCTACACATAAACCGGCAGATCTGGGAGGATTTCCATGCCGAGCTATTCCGCCCCCGTTGAAGATACTCTTTTTCTGCTGAAGGACGTATTTGGCTACGAACGTTATTCCAACCTGCCCGGCTTCGCCGACGCACCGATGGATCTTGTCGAGGCGATCCTGCGCGAAGGTGGCAAGTTTGCTGAAGAGGTTATTCAGCCTCTCAACCAGAGCGGTGACCAGGAAGGCTGTACACGACACGATGACGGCACGGTAAGCGTCCCCAATGGTTTTCAGGACGCCTACAAGGCCTTTTGTGAAAACGGCTGGGGAACGTTGTCCGCACATCCGGACTTTGGCGGCCAGGGCCTGCCGCACACGCTGGCCACCATCTTCAATGAATACGCTTCCTCCGCAAACATGGCCTTTTCCATGTACCCGGGACTGACGGCTGGCGCGGTCGCTGCCCTGACGCTTCACGGAACAGAAGACCAAAAACAAACATACCTGCCAAACATGATCGCCGGCACGTGGACCGGCACCATGAACCTGACCGAACCGCATTGCGGTACCGATCTCGGCTTGATCCGCACAAAGGCCGTGCCGCAGGCAGACGGAAGCTACAAAATCTCGGGGACGAAGATCTTCATTTCCGCCGGTGAGCACGACATGGTGGACAACATCATCCACCTGGTGCTCGCGCGCATCGAGGGCGCGCCGGAGGGGACCAAGGGAATTTCGCTCTTCGTCGTTCCCCGAAACGAAATCGGTGACGACGGTTCTGTCGGTGAACGCAACGGCGTTTCCTGCGGGTCCATCGAGCACAAGATGGGTATTCACGGCAACGCGACTTGCGTCATGAACTACGACAACGCCCGCGGCTGGCTGGTTGGCGAGGAGAACAAGGGCCTGAGAGCCATGTTCACCATGATGAACGAAGCCCGCCTTGGCGTTGCCGTTCAAGGACTTTCCCAGTCAGAGGTGGCCTACCAGAACGCGGTGACCTACGCGAAGGACCGCCTTCAGGGACGCTCGTTGACCGGACCGAAAGACCCTGACAAGCCAGCAGATCCGATCATCGTTCACCCTGATGTCCGACGCACGCTCATGTCGATCCGGGCATTCAACGAAGCCGCGCGCGCGTTCATCATCTGGACCGCGTTGCATGGCGACGTTTCCCACCGGTCCGACGACGAAAGCGCAAGACAGTTCTCCGACGACATGATGGGTCTGATGACCCCTGTGCTGAAGGGGGTTCTGACGGACACTGGATTTGCCAATGCAGTGAATGCACAGCAGATGTATGGCGGACACGGCTACATCGCCGAATGGGGCATGGAGCAGTTCGTGCGCGATGCCCGCATCGCCATGATCTACGAAGGCGCCAACGGCATTCAGGCACTCGACCTGGTGGGGCGCAAGCTGCCCGCCAACGGTGGCCGCGCAGTCATGAGCTTCTTCAACGAGGTCAACACCTTCCTGAAAGAGAACAAGGACAACGATGACCTTGCCGGCTTCACCGGCCCGTTGAAGAAGGGGGCCGATGACCTGCAGGCGGCGACCATGTGGTTAATGAACAACGCCATGAAAAATCCGGACAATGCAGGTGCTGGATCGGTCGACTACATGCACCTCTTCGGTCTCGTCGCGCTTGGTTACATGTGGGCGAAAATGGCCAAGACCATCAAGGAGCAATTGGCGCAGGGCGCGGGTGACAAGACTGACTGGCTGGAAAACAAACTCACCTTCGGCACCTTCTTCATGGAACGCACCATGCCGGAAACCGCAGCGCATCTGGCCCGGATCTCATCCGGCTCGGATACGCTCATGTCACTGGACGCCGACGCGTTCTGATCTCGCCCGGCCTGGCTTGTTCCGGGCCGGAAATCAACCCAAGCAAATATGAAACTCCCGGTGTAGGCTCGCTCCGGATTCGATTTGTCAGGGAGATTTTCAAGTTATGGCTGAATACGTTCTTCATTGCATGGCGCAGTCGGGACACTCTTACAAGGTGGCCCTGATGCTGGAGCTGTGCGGAGCAGACTGGGAGCCGAGGTGGGTCGACTTTTTCAACGGAGAAACCCGCACCGAAGAATTCCGCAATACCTTGAACGAAATGGGAGAAGTTCCTGTTCTCGTTCAGGGAGATAAGATTCTGACGCAGTCCGCTGTCATCATGGACGACCTGTTCGGAACGTTCGGCAAGTTCGGCTGGGACAACGACGATGAACGCCGGGAAGTACTGCGCTGGACAATCTTCGACAATCAGAAGGTCTCCGGTGTCATCGGCCCGCTCCGCTTTATGCGAACGCTGATCAAGACCGGTGAAAACGATGTCACCGGATTTCTGGATGGCCGGGCGCAATCAGCGCTTTCCATCCTGAACAAGCACTTCTCCAAAAACGAGTTTGCCATCGGCTCTAAACCGACCAGCGCCGATCTCTCGTTGTGCAGCTATCTCTACTACGACGGCGAACTCGGAATCGATTTCGCACGCTATCCACATGTCACCGCCTGGTTGGACCGGATCAAGTCCCTGCCCGGCTGGAAGCACCCTTATGACCTGATGCCCGGCCACCCGATGCCGGATGCAAAATGATGCTGATCTGATCTAGAGGAGGATCTGATGCCTGAAGCCTATATTTATGATCATGTGCGGACCCCGCGCGGCCGCGGCAAGAAGGACGGTGCCCTGCACGAAGTGCCGTCCGTTCGCCTTGCCGCAACCGCACTGGAGGCTATCCGCGACCGCAACAACCTCGACACTGCCAGGGTGGACGACGTTGTGTTGGGTTGCGTGGATCCGGTCGGGGAAGCAGGTGGCGATATCGCCCGAGCCGCTGTCTTCGCCGCTGATTATGATACTTCGGTTCCCGGCATGCAGATCAACCGCTTCTGTGCCTCCGGGCTGGATGCCGTCAACATGGCATCCGCCCAGGTCATGGCGGGTCAGCACAAGCTGGTCGTTGCCGGGGGCGTGGAAAGCATGAGCCGGGTCGGCATCGGCGCTTCGGGTGGCGCCTGGCCAATCGAACCACAGGTCGCCATCCCGTCCTATTTCATGCCTCAAGGTGTCTCGGCCGACCTGATCGCGACGAAATACGGCTTCAGCCGGGACGATTGCGACGCCTATGCGGTGGAAAGCCAGAAACGTGCCGGGAAGTCATGGGAAGAAGGACGATTTTCCAAATCCGTCGTCCCGGTGAAAGACATCAATGGCATCACGATCCTTGACCGCGATGAACATATGCGGCCGGAAACAGACATGCAGTCCCTCGCCTCGCTCAACCCCTCCTTTGAGCTGATGGGCAGCATGGGTGGCTTCGACGCGGTCGGCATTCAGGCACATCCGGAGATCGAAGCTCTCAAGCACGTTCACCATGCAGGCAACTCTTCAGGCATCGTCGATGGTGCGGCGGCAGTTCTTATCGGCTCCAGCACGGCCGGCCGTTCCTCCGGCCTGAAAGCCCGTGCACGGATCAAGGCCTTCGCCAATATCGGTTCCGAGCCGGCGCTCATGCTGACCGGCCCTGTCGATGTGACCGAAAAGCTTCTGAAAAACGCCAAGATGGAGATGAAGGACATCGACCTCATCGAAATCAACGAAGCCTTTGCCTCGGTTGTTCTGCGCTACCAGCAGGCCTTCGACCTCGACCCGGAAACCGTCAACGTCAACGGCGGTGCGATTGCCATGGGCCATCCACTCGGAGCAACCGGGGCGATGATACTCGGCACCGTGCTGGACGAACTGGAACGTCGCGACCTCAATACAGCGCTCGTTACCCTTTGCATCGGGGCCGGCATGGGAACCGCGACAATCATCGAGCGGGTCTGAACCATGATTAACAACATCGACCGGGAATTTGCGCAGATCACCGACTACTGGTCGCCCCGAGTGGTGGCGGACGTCAACGATCAGAGCGTCAAGCTCGCCAAACTGAAAGGCGAGTTCGTCTGGCATGACCATGAGGACGAAGATGAATTGTTCTTCGTCGTCAAGGGCAGTGTGACCATTCAGTACCGAGACCGGGACGACGCCGTTCTGGGTGCGGGCGACATGCACGTGGTGCCGAAGGGCGTTGAGCATAACCCGATCGCGAAAGACGAATGCTGGGTGATGTTGTTTGAACCCGCTGAAACCAAACATACGGGCGACGTGGTCGTGGAAGGCACAAAGTCGGCAGCGCAACAGCGCGCCCACTTGCAGCCGAACAGCACACGTTCCACCGGCGCCTGACCCGAGGAGGATTTTCAAATGAGTTACAAGAACTTCACCGTTGAGACCGACGACGACGGCATTGCCCTGATCACCTGGGACATGCCGGAAAAGTCCATGAATGTGATCGACCTCACCGTCATGGATGAGCTCGACGCGATTATCGACCAGATCGCCGGTGACGATGCCATCAAGGGTGCAGTCATCGCTTCAGGCAAATCGGCTTTTTCCGGTGGCGCTGACCTGACCATGCTGGAAGGTCTTCTGAAAGACTTCCACACGAAGCGCGCGCAGGACCCGGAAGCTGCCGCCAAAGCGCTTTTTGACGGTTCACGCAAACTGACGCTCGTCTATCGCAAACTGGAAACATGCGGCAAACCGTTTGTTGCTGCCGTATCCGGCACCTGCATGGGCGGCGGAACCGAGCTCGCCCTCGCCTGCCATGGCCGCGTCGTTGACGAAGGTCTGAAGATGGGCCTGCCGGAAGTGAAGGTGGGACTATTCCCGGGAGCCGGAGGAACGCAGCGCGTCATGCGCATGACTGACGGTCAGCAAGGTATGCAGTTCCTCCTCCAGGGCCGCACCTTGCGGGCGCCACAGGCCAAACAGATGAAGCTCGTCGATGAGGTGACCGGCACGAAAAGGCTGGTCGCAGCTGCGAAGAAAATGCTGAATGCCGGTGTCGACCCGGTCAAGGACTGGGACAAGAAGGGCTACAAGTTGCCGAACGGCAAGATCTATTCGCCCGCCGGGTTCCAGTTCTGGCCCGCCGCGAATGCGATCTACCGCCGTGAGACGTTCGACAACTATCCGGGTGCTCGCTATCTGCTGCATTCGGTCGTTGAGGGTCTGCAATTGCCGATGGATCTCGCCCTTCAGGTGGAAAGCCGGTACTTTGCCAAAGTGCTGCAGACGCCTGAAGCTGCCAACATGATCCGCTCGCTGTTCGTGTCCATGCAAGAGCTGAACAAACTGGCGCGCCGTCCGCTCGACCAACGCCCGAACAAGATCAAGAAGGTCGGAATTCTGGGTGCGGGCTTCATGGGAGCCGGTATCGCCTACGTCACGGCGCAGGCCGGTATTGACGTGGTGTTGATCGACCGCGATCAGGACGCTGCTGACAAGGGCAAGGCACATTCCGACGAGTTGATCACCAAAGCGATCAAGCGCGGACGGGCTACAGAAGAACAGAAGGAAAAGCTTCTCTCCAAGATCACCGCAACCGTCGACTACGAGGCTCTTGCCGACTGCGACCTGGTGATCGAAGCGGTCTTCGAAGACCGTGAGATCAAGAAAACCGTCACGGAAAGGGCCGAGGCGGTGATGAAGTCGCGCGCGATCTTTGCCTCCAACACGTCAACCTTGCCGATCACTTCGCTTGCACAAGCCTCCAAGCGGCCGAAGAATTTCATCGGCATTCACTTCTTCTCGCCGGTCGACAAGATGATGCTGGTGGAGGTGATCCTCGGCAAACGCACGTCGGACCGGGCGCTGGCCATGGCGCTGGACTACATCAAGGCCATCAAGAAGACACCGATTGTCGTCAACGACAGCCGCGGTTTCTACACATCCCGCGTGGTGATGACCTACATCCGTGAAGGTTTGATGATGCTGGCTGATGGCGTGCCGGCCGCGATGATCGAAAATGCCGGCAAAATGGCAGGTATGCCTGTTGGTCCGCTTTCCCTGGGTGATGAAGTGGCTCTCGACCTTGCCTGGAAGATCGTCTCCGCCACCCGCAAGGACCTTGGTGTGAAGTATGTCGAAGGACCACTGGACAACATCCTTGAGGAGATGGTGGTCAAGCAGGAACGCTTTGGCCGCAAGAACGGCAAGGGCTTTTACGACTACAAAGGCAAGGACAAGAGCCTCTGGCCCGGAATTCCGGATGTCACCGGCCAGCCGAAGTCTGCCGACAGCTTCAACATCGAGGAACTGAAGCAGCGCCTTCTGGTCATGCAGGCACTGGAGACAGCCCGCATCTTTGAGGAAAAGTGCCTCACGGATGTCCGAGAAGCCGATGTCGGTTCAATTCTGGGCTTCGGTTTTGCCCCCTATAGCGGGGGAACGCTCAGCTATATCGACACGATGGGCACCCCTGCTTTTGTTGAACTTTGCAAGAAATTCACTCGTAAATGGGGTCCAAGGTTCAAGCCCAACAAGCTGTTGCGCGAAATGGCCAAGGAAAACGCAACCTTCTACGGAAAGTTTCCGCCGAAAGCCGAAAAGCCTGCAAAAGAAGCAGCTTAGGGAAAATACTTACACCGCCTCCCCCGGGAGGCGGTATTTTTATACTTTCGTATATTCAGCAGAATAGATGTTAGCAATTTGTGCTACAACTTGATCCACGCTGACTTGTCATGCAAATTTCCCTAAAGATAGGTGCACGGGTCGGCTGGAGAACTGAATGCCGCTTGAAGGCGAATGGGCGCGCGCGGATGTTTTCCGTGTTCTGCGTGATACTTGTTCAAATGTGGATTTGGACTGGCCGCATATCGCCCAATTGTACAACTTCGAACTTGCCAGCCTGGAAGATCCCGAGGGTATCGTGCCGATAACCGCATGGCACGGCGTGTTTGAGCATGTGGCGGGCGAACTGGGCGATGATGCCGCCATGTTCGACCTGTTCAACAATATCGATATCGGCTGCTTTTCCATCTTCGACTACCTGTTTGCCTGCGCCCCTACCCTGCGGGATGCCTGCCAGGCCTGGGTCAAATTCATCCCCATCAGAACCAATGCCTACCGGATGATCTTCACCGAAACGGAGACCAGCGGATATGTCGAATGGCCTATACTGGAAGGCCGGGGAGATTGGCGGCAAAACATGTTTGCCCGGGTTGGCTGGGCAACAAGGCAGCTTGAGCATGCCCTTGATATGCAGGTCCCTCCGGTGTTGATCGAACTGGCGGCCACCCCACCTCAGAACACGTCGGTGTTTCAGAAGAAATATCAGGGCAGGTTGAATTTTGGAGCACCGCATAACCGAATTTCATTCCCCCGCTCCCTGCTTTCTCGCCCTTTGCGGCGAAACGATGCGCATCTTTACGAGATCATTCTCAGAGCCGCATCAGGAGAGATGGACAAGTTTGGGCAGATGGAATCGCCGCTGTCGCGAATTGCGAATGAGGTCGCATCCAATCTCTCGCATGGCGCTTGTACGCTTCCGCAAATCTCTGCAAAACTGGGAATGTCGCAACGGGCTGTTCAGCGCCTTCTGGAAAAGGAAGGCACAAGCTTCCGCAAACTGAGCGAAGAGATCCGCCGGTCAGCCGCCGAGCGATATCTGCGCAGCACCGATCTCCCGATGAAGGAAATTGCTTACCTGCTTGGCTTTTCCGAGCTCAGCACCTTTTCCAGAGCTGTGAAAACCTGGTTTGGGGTCTCCCCCAGAAAAGTTCGCGAAGCGTCGCTTTCGCCCTGTCAGATGAAAACAGATCCGGACAGACTGGCTGGAGGTGTTCGAGTGGGTTCCGTATCCGCAGCGGTCAGCACTGCGCCCGGCTACATGAAGTCCAAGACGTCAGCCGATATCAAATAAGCAGGTGCAACCCGGTCGGAAGGGCATCCGGGAATTGGGGCGCGGTGACGGTCTCGGGCATACCATCGCCGCGCCTAAGATCGATCATTCAGGTTTGCAGACACTCAACACTTCCGTTTCAGCATCCGCCTCGTGCCAGCAACCTCTTGGCAGCGCAATTGAAGCGCTTCATGATCCAGCTGACATCGGACCTACCCCGCAATGTGATTTTTTCGTTGCCAACCGCGCCAAAAACACTGAATTGGAAGTCTGTCTTTCACCACGGGTAGAGGCAGCACCCGCGCGATCGCAAGTGGGTTTGCGCTCGGGCCGGATGGTGCTGACCTGACCTCATTCATACACCAGCACGCAGGTGGTGTCTTTGGCTGGAAACGAGAGGGAATTAGCTTTTTGCGACAAGTCGTCTATCGGAAAGGCGCTTTAACTGTCCATATTACCAATGGCCCAGGACCGAACACATTGTAATTGACGTGCAACATTCCTAACTTCCCGCTAGGAGATACACGATCCAGACAATCAGGAGACAAAGATGTCGGACTCCGGCTTTAGCCGATTTTTGGGGGGCTCGCCTGCGCAAGTGTTGTTGCGACTGGTGTTCCTTTCCTTTGTTGTCGGGATCGTACTTTCCGCCCTGAACCTCGATCCACTCGACCTGGTTCACATGACGATCAACTTTGTCGAGCGGCTTTGGGACATGGGCTTCCATGCCATTGGACGTCTCGGGAACTACCTGGTGATTGGTGCGATCGTGGTTGTTCCAATCTGGCTCGTTTCGCGACTTCTGGCGATGGGGAAGTCCAGATAACCTGACATCCCGGCGCTCTTCAGCGCCGGTGCTCCTGCCCCAGAAACAACCGATGCGCGAAATTAAGACTTTCTTAACCAAGATTAAGAAGTATTAGGCATACCTTCCCGAGCCGTCGCAGGCCAAGTATGTCGATCTTTTCAGTTCTTCAAAGTTCCAGCCGCCAACAGTTCAATTTGCGCAGTGGCACTGCCGCGCAAGATAACTCGAGACACCTGGCCACAGCAGAAAGCCTGACCAAGGCAATAAGTTCTTCCGGAAAGAGCACTGCGGAAGCGGAAGAAGCAGCCAAATCCCTGTTTGAAAGCTACAAGGAAGCATCTGATCTCAGCAGCAGCCTGTCGCGATCCGTCAAGGACAACCAGGACACGATGCGCAAGCAGCGTGTCGAAAGGATGCAGCAGCGCATCAAGCAACTGAAGGAGATGTTGCGGTTCGCAACGCCTGAGCAGGCCAAACGGATGCTCAAGGAACTCAAGCAGATTTCAAAGGAGTTCAAAACCGCTTCACAGGACCTGAACAAGGCTGGTCAGGGACAGGGACCCGGAGCCCTTTCTTCGACGACCACTGGCTCGGCAAGTGCCATCAGTTCTGTGATAGAGGCGGCGACCGGAACCGGCACGATCGCCGAAACCCAAAGCGCAACAGCAGTCAACGCCTCAACATTGCATACAGAAGCAGCCGGCACCACAAGCTCGCTCAACACAGGCTCTCACTCCAACGCCGGAAACAGCAATCAGGATGAAGAAAGCCAAACATCGTCCGGAACCACCCTTTCGAACCCGTCTGCCGATCAAGAGAAGAAGGCCGACGAGGACGCAGCAGCGTTTGACGTGAAAACGGCGGTCCAGGCGTATACCGACAGGCTGAACGAGAGCGACAGTGCTCACCGCCAGAACCGAACGGCACGGATGCAGGAGGAGCATGAAGAACTCGGCAAGATTGCCAAAGAAATCAAGCTGCTTGCAGACCGTCTGGAAAGTCTGGCGAAGAAGGACGACGACGAGGCGAAAAAAGACCTGAAGGATGTCAGAGACGATCTGAAAGACGGTCTTGAAGAATTGAATGACCCCGGTTTGAAAAATGCTCTCGGCCTGGGAGCCGGAGGTTCCACAGCTTCTGCATCAACGGTTTCGAGCACCTCTATAAACGTCTCAATTTCCCAGATAGTCGTCTGATACGACCATCCGGTCCTTCAACCGAACTGAAAGCCTCTCTCCCGCGCTCACACTCGAGCTGGCATCCATCGCGACGGCTCGTGCTGTTCTGTGAAGTGTGACGTGCCGGTCTGCGAGTTCTTCGATATCGGTCGAGTAGCCTCCTCCAAGAACCCCTGCCAGTGGCAGGCCGGCGTTCCTGACCGTTTCAATCACGGTACGATCTCTGCGTCTCAGCCCTTCGCGGGTCAAGGCAAGCCGGCCCAGACGATCATCAACGTAAGGGTCAACGCCTGCATTGTAGAAGACCAGGTTCCAGTTCTCCTTGCCGAGCAGTTCCGGCAAGACCTGTTCCAGGTGCTTCAGGTAAGCTTCATCACCGGTAAGATCCGGCAGACCGATGTCGAGATGTGAGGGAACCTTCCGAACCGGATAGTTTTTCGCCGAGTGCATGGAGAACGTGAACACGTCGCCGTCCCCCTGGAAGATATCTGCGGTTCCGTCTCCCTGGTGAACATCAAGGTCAATGACCAGTGCCTTGCGGATAGCTCCGTCCGCCTGCATGACCCTGATCGCGACCGCGACATCGTTGAACACGCAGAAACCGGCTCCGTGGCGCCATCTGGCGTGATGGCTGCCGCCTGCCGTGTTGCAGGCAATTCCGTGCTCCAACGCCAGATATCCGGTCAGAACCGTGCCGCCTGTCGCACAGCGTGCCCTCAACGAGATGTCTTCGCGCATCGGAAATCCGATTTCACGCACGATTTTCTCCGGCACGTCGGCATTGAAAACCTGATCGACGTAAACGGGATCATGCGCGAGTGCGACCCATTCGAAAGGAGCCGGCCTTGGACGAAAAAACGATCCCTCATCAAGCAGGTTCTCCTTGCGAATAAGATCGGCAACCGCACGAAACTTATCCATGGGAAACCGATGATTTGCAGGAAGGTCGGCACAATACGCCGGGTGATAAACAATCGGAAGCATCATTGCGCGCAATATAAGGCACTCATTTCGTGAGGAAAGCCCGACCGTCTCAATGCTTTGAAAGAAGCAAGAAAACAATTGACGAACCCGATGCGCTGGACAAAAAGGGCTGCTGTTTCAAAGTGAGCCAATCATGTCCAGTTCTCTTGCAACCCAAAAGGCAGCAGGGCAAGCATTTTCGGTGACGCACCGCTCGGTGCTCGCCATTGCTGTGCCGATGACCCTTGGCTATCTGTCGACGCCGCTTCTCGGTGTTATCGACATGGCTGTGATCGGTCGGCTCGGCGATGCGGCCCTGCTCGGTGGCATCGCGATGGGTGGCATCATTTTCGACCTGGTTTTCACCGCGTTCAATTTCCTGCGCTCAGGAACGACCGGGCTGACAGCACAGGCCCTGGGTGCCCGCAACGAGGAAGAAATCAAGGCAACGCTCCTGCGTGCCCTTGTTGTTGCTGCAATCGGTGGGATCGCCGTGATCGCAGTTCACGCGCCCGTGCGGGATGTCGGATTATGGTTTCTCGGGGGCAGTGCCGATGTTCAATCCGCAACCAGCCGCTATTTTGACATTCGGGTGCTTAGTGCGCCGTTTCTATTGGCAAACTATGCGATTTTGGGCTGGTTCATCGGCCGCGGTCGCGCCGGGACCGGTCTGGCGTTGCAGCTTTTCCTCAACGGTTTGAACATCGGCTTGAGCATCTGGTTTGTCATCGGCTTGAACTGGAGCGTTGAAGGCGTCGCGCTGGCGACTGTTCTGAGTGAAATCATGGCAACAGCCCTCGGTCTGGTTCTGGTGTTAACGAGCGTAAAGAAAGGCTCGTGGCCGCCAGCGTCGATCATATTCGATCGCCGCCTGCTGTTGCGCATGATGGCTCTCAACCGCGATATCATGATCCGGTCCTTTGCCCTTCTGTATGCCTATGCCTTCTTCATGGCGCGCTCCGCAGATCAGGGTGATGCCGTATTGGCGGCCAACGCGGTACTGGAAAAGTTCATCCTCGTGTCCGGATACTTTCTGGACGGCCTGGCAACCGCAGCTGAACAGCTTTCCGGGCGCGCTGTCGGAGCGCGGTACAGGCCGGCTTTCGACCGGACGCTAAAGCTGACTGCTCTCTGGAGCTTTGTCATGGCCGGTATTCTCGCCGCAATCTACTCCGTTGCCGGACCCGCAATGATAGATTTCATGACCACTGCACCCGAGGTGCGCGCACTCGGCTACACCTATCTGATCTGGGCAATCATCGCACCGCTTCTTGGCGTCCTGGCCTTTCAGATGGATGGCGTCTTCATCGGGGCAACCTGGTCGGGGACGATGCGCAACATGATGCTGCTGTCCCTCGCCGTGTTCATAGCGGCCTATTATGTGCTCTTCCCGATCCTGGGAAATCACGGACTGTGGATCGCGCTGGAGCTCTTTCTGGGACTGCGTGGCATAAGCCTGCTTGCAGCCTGCCGGAAACGTGCTGACCGGACCTTTGCCGCTGCCTAGAAAGCAGCTGCCACCACTTGTCGGATTGGACACCCACCGCCCTTCCCGGTGCAATCCGGACAGGGTTGATGCATGGCCATCTTCTGGTGCTTCAACAGCGCTAAACTGCCTCGGATGCCCACGCTTCGACATTGACGTCCCGCGCCTCGCGCAAAGAACCCAGGCCGTGTTCGTCAAGTTTCGATGCCAATCCGGTAACAATCTCTTCGATTAAGGCCGGACCCTTGAAAACGAGTGACGAATAGAGCTGAAGCAGATCCGCGCCGGCCGTGATCTTGGTCCAGGCCGTTTCGGCACTATCGATGCCGCCCACTCCGATTATCGGCAAGTCCGGCCCGGCAAGCTTTCGGGCACGTGCCAGCATGATTGTCGACTTGCGGAACAAAGGGCGTCCTGACAATCCACCTGCTTCGGAAGCAGGTCCGGCCCCACTCAGACCTTCCCGGTCGATTGTCGTATTGGAAACGATCAGACCCTCGACATTCTTGGCGAGGACTTCCTCGACTATGTCATTCAGATCTTCATCCGCCACATCCGGCGCAATCTTCAACAAAACCGGCACGTGGCGGCCAAGCTTGCGGGTGCATTCGTCCCTGGCGGTGATTACTCCGGTGAGCAGTTCCGCAAGTGCCGACCGCCCCTGCAGATCTCTCAACCCGGGCGTGTTCGGTGATGAGATATTGACCGTGAAATACGACGCCATGTCGGCAAATTCATAGATACCGGAAACATAATCGGCCACCCGATCTTCCGCATCCTTGTTGGCCCCGACATTGATCCCAACGATACCAGTCAATCTGGCGCGAGCGTTCAGGCGGCGGCGCAGGGCCGCGTGCCCTTCATTGTTGAAACCGTATCGATTGATAACACCCTGATCGGCGGGAAGGCGAAACACGCGTGGTTTGGGGTTTCCGGGTTGGGGTCTTGGTGTCACTGACCCAACTTCTGTAAATCCAAATCCAAGATTGAGAAGCGCATCGGGAACTTCGCCATTTTTGTCGAACCCGGCAGCCATGCCGACGGGATTTGGAAATGTCAGGTCCCAGAGCTTGATCGAAAGGCGCGGATCTACCCCAGTTCCACTCCCAGGAAGCAGACCGGACTTCAGCGCCAGAACAGTCATTCGGTGCGCGGTTTCCGCATCCAGTTTCTGAAGACCCTTCAGGGCTGCGTTTTCAAGCCAGCGCAGTGTCATTGACCGAGCTCCGGAAAGAGGTGAGTTCCATCGCCGGATAACGGCAGGTCCTTCACCCATAATGCAGAGGCCGGATCCAGGTCGGCATATAAATGAGGAAACAGCGCGCCACCGCGAGATGGTTCCCACTTGAGCTGGTCTCCAAGGGCGCTGTCATCAAAAGCCGCAATCAGGAGGTCGGGAATGTTGGCAAAGTGCTTTGAGGCCGTCTCGCGCACCTGTTCAGCGCTGGAAAAATGAATGAACCCGTCTGCCAGATCGACCGGCGCTCCCTTGAACACACCTGCTTCAACAGCCTCCTGCCAGAGGGACCGTGGGACAATCTTAAAAATCAGGGTCATGTGTGCACTCAGTTCCAATCACTCGTCTATCCCGACCGACTGCTATTGATGCAGCCAGCGCCGAACTTGCGCGCTCACTACTACCCAAGAGGGTCACGTGGAACAAGTTGAGCAGCGCTTCTTTTGCGGAAGATTGACGATTTGGCAGGGAAAAATCGGCACAGCTTTGAATTGAACTCTCGGAATTCCAAACAACAGCCCGTATTATGTCGAAGAGCCAGCAAAGACGAGTGACCCCGCAATGAAGCTCCGGCCGCTTTTGGTGCCCGTAATTCTACTGACCGTCTCCTGCGGTCTTGTTGCCTGGCTGTTGCTGAGCGATCCACCTGAGCCCACCGATGAGAGCATCGCACAGGCAAAGCAGCCGGGAACGTTCGCGGAAACTGCGGTAGACGAAGAGGTACCCCACCCACCCAAATCCCAGAACCAGGAAACAGCCTCCGCTGCGCCCCTGCCCGGCAACATCCGCAATGTCTCGCCGGACGGTGTTTCGGCACCCAGGGTCACCGGCAACCTGAAGCGCATCGAACCTTCCAAGCGATACCAGGAACTGAAGGATCCACCCGTTGAGCCTATCCCGGACGGACCGCTTCACCTGCGCCGCGTGCAGGTTCTGGACAGTGGACACATAAAATCTGACAAACTGACGGTAACACTTGCCCATATCGTGCCGCTGGCACGTGAAGAAACCTGCGTTTCCCGGCTGGGCGGAACCTGGCCCTGTGGCGCGCGAGCGCAAACGTTTCTCAGAGGCCTGATCAGACAGTTCAAGGTGACCTGCAAGAAGATCGAGGAACTGGGTCCGCAGCACATACTTGCATCTTGCTGGAGAGGCAAATTCGACCTGAGCTCGCGACTGATCCGCTATGGCTGGGCCGATCCGACAGCTGACGCGCCTCAGGAGTTGGTAGAATTGGCGCTTGCCGCCAGGGAAAAGAAAATCGGCAAGTGGCAGTCAGAATGGCTCACGGAACTTCCTTCCTCCAGCTGGGACAGCGATCCCAACGCTCCCTTGCCAGGTCTTGAAGAGCTCGCTCCGGAGATCGTCGAATGGAGTCTGCAGACCGATCCCGAGCAGCCATCCGACGACGGGCTCAGCACAGATCCGGGGCTACTGCCCGGCTCACCGCTTCAATAGATCCGCGGCATTTGTAAGCTCAAAGCATCGTGCAATGGCAGCAACCTGACTGCTTTTGCACGTTGTTACGGCTTGCCCCTGCCACCACCAATACCAAAGTATACTAGGATTTATACGTATGAGTTTACTCAACTATTATTAGAAGTTTATTTACACAGCAGGCTCAAATTCAATCCACACCCCCCCACCCGCCTCACGAGCCACCCAAAATGCACGCAACTTATAATAAAAAAACAGTAGAAACCGACAATATTACAAAATATATCAAGTTTATGTCGGCAACTGGAAGTAATACCACGTCCGCACAGAAGGCCTGGAAGTCCCTGCAGCCCGCGCTTCCTGAAATTCTCAACCGCTTTTACGACGACCTTCTTTCGCTGGACGAGCTTCGTGAGAAGATGGGTCGCAACAGCCAAAATACTTCTCCGCTCAAAGGCGCCCAGACAAAGCATTGGGACTATATCTTCAACAACGAACCTGATCTGGAGTTCGTCGGACAGGCTGCTCGCATCGGACAGGCGCATGTTCGTATAGGACTGAAAGCGGAATGGCTGATGTCCGCTTTTGGCAGACTGCTGAACGAAGCCATCCCGGTGATCGTCAAGAAGCACCGGTTCTCTCAATCGGCGATGATCGACACGCTTCAGGCAGTTGTCACGCGTTTTTTCCTGGACATGATCCTGGCGCAACGGGCCTTTGAATCCGAGCAACGTCAGATCGAGGAAGTGGAAGAGCGCGAGACAGTCGGCCTGATCAATCTGCGCACCACCGCAAACACCATATGTGAGCTCAACGAGCTGGTCATGGCCATGGCACTGCTGTCCCGCAACACGAAGGAAGCCAACGCCAACAGCCAGTCGATCTCAACGGCGGCAGACGAGCTTGTGGCATCGATCGGACAGATTTCGGAAAACAGTGAAGGCGCTGCAGAGGAAGCGAATTCCACCAACGGCGCAGCCAAGGATGGGCTGACCAAGATGGCAGCCGTCTCCGAAGCGATCGGGGACATTGCGTCCACATCGCAGCAGACCTCCAGGAGCCTGACTGACCTGAACGCGGCTGCCTCGCAGATCAGCGAATTTCTCTCGGTCATCCAGTCCATCGCCGACCAGACCAATCTCCTGGCGCTGAACGCCACGATCGAGGCGGCGCGCGCGGGGGAAGCGGGCAAGGGATTTGCCGTCGTTGCCTCGGAAGTCAAGACGCTGGCATCGCAGACCGGCAAGGCTACGGAAGACATCGCGAAACGGATCGAAGCTTTGACCGAGGGCATGCAGACCATTCAGTCTGCGATCCACAGTTCGGAAAGTGCGATCAAGAACGGCGAAGATGCCATCGGGTCCGCCAACGAAATCATGCAGTCGATCGACGGCATGGTTGGCAACGTTTCGGAACGCGTGACCCAGATTACCGAGATCCTGCACCAGCAGAAGGAAGCCAGTCACGAAATTGCACAAAACGTGTCCAACGTGGCTGAATCCAACCGGAACACAGATCTCCAGCTCACCGACATGCAGAGAATTCTGCGTGAAAGCAACAACCATTTCGGCGAGAACGCAAAGACGTTCTACGACGAAGACTCCGACAAATCGCTGGTTGAGATGGCCCGGATCGACCACGTTCTGTTCAAGAAGCGAGTTGTCGATACCGTGACAGGCCACGATGACTGGACGTCGTCCGCCATGCCTGACCACCATCACTGCCGCCTCGGCAAGTGGTATGATGGTATCAAGAACGACAAGATCCGCTCTCACCCCGCATTCAAGAGCCTCGTTCAACCGCACAAGACGGTCCACGACGCCGGACACCGCGCCTTGAGCGCCGCAGAAGACGGCAGGCTGTCGGACGCGTTTGAAGCTCTCGCGGAGCTCGACAAGGCAAGCAACGTGGTCGTGGAAGGCCTCAAGCAGCTTTCTGTCGCGATGGACGAAGAACTCAAAGACGCGGAGCCCCGCCAGTCCCCAAGACATTCTGCTTCCGGCGCGGCGGAAGTGCACCTCAATGGCAGTTGCCAGACCGTGGAAGTGGAAAACGTGTCCCGAACCGGCATTGGTGTGAAGGGGCTGGAAGGCAGCGAACCGGGCAAGACCGTCAGCGTGAACTTTCAAGGCAAAGAGCGTCTTGGCCGTACGGTCTGGTCAGACGGTGACACCACCGGCGTTCAGTTCTTCGGCGACAGCAAATAGACCAAATCTGAACGCCACAAGGTGAATAAAGACCGCGTCCAATCGGATGCGGTCTTTTTTGCGTACCCAAGACAGCTTTTGGGTCCCGTCATTGTGACCGTTTGGAAATGACGAGACGGCGCCGATTGATCGGTTGCCTTTCCTGCCGAACCACATGTTTCATATCCCCGTAAAGCGGGATCGTCTAACGTTGCCTCGGGATGGTTGAAATCGGAGCAGGCTATGTCTGAAAATCTAAAGGTTGGAATTGTCGGTGGCACAGGTCAGCTTGGAAGCGCCTTGGCTCTCTGCTGGCTCGAGAGCGGCATCCTGGCGCAGGCAAACCTTTGGATTTCCAACAGATCGGGTCGGACGTCTGTCTTTGAAAAATGGCCCGAGGTGAATTGCACGTCGTCAAATCAAAAACTGGCAGACAACTGCGACGTGATCATTCTTTCTGTTCCACCGGCACTCTCCGGTTCTATTGGAATTACTGTTCCCGACAAACTCGTAATTTCAGTTATGGCCGGAGTTTCGCACGAGCAGATATCGGTATTGACGGGATCTCGGAAAGTGGTCAGAGCAATGTCCAGCCCTGCTGCCCGTAGGCGGCTGGCCTATTCTCCCTGGTTCTCACGATCTGAACTGTCCTTTGGGGACCGCGAACACGTTCGGTCATTGTTGTCAGCGGTGGGAGCCTCGGACGAGGTTCCGGAGGAAGATCAGATTGAAACCTTCACTGTTCTAACCGGTCCGGTTCCCGGATTCGCTGCTTTCTTTGCTGACTGCATGGTTCAATACGCGATCACACACAGCATAACTCCAGAAATTGCAGAAAAAGCCGTCAATCAGCTCCTTTTTGCAAGCAGCCAAATCATGTCGGCGGAAGAGCGGTCACCCGCCACATATGTTCAGGAAATGGTCGACTACAAGGGAACGACTGCAGCAGGACTGCTAAAGCTGAAGGATCTGGGTGTCGCCCAACTCATTGCCGAGGGACTCGAAGCCAGCGCCGACCGTGTACGCACCATCGCTTCAGATAACTGAACTGAAGCCGATAAAAAAATGAAGGCAGGGGCCTGCCCTGCCTTCATTCATTCGCATGAATGCGAGTTTCAGACAGCCAGCTCGCCGGCCAGAGCCTTGCGGATCATCTCGCGGGTCTCGGCGATGCCGTAGAGCGCAACGAAGGAACCGAAACGCGGTCCTTTTTCCTGACCGAGCAGCAGCTGATAGAGAGCGGAGAACCAGGCTACGGAAACACCCGGACCGCCGTCCGGACCCTTCTTTTTCGGGTCCTGATACCGTTCGATCGCGCGGGCAACGTCGAGGACGGCGTCCTGAATGGTCGCACCGTCCGCGTCCGCAGGCAGTTCCGCAAGCTTCGCATCAAGCTGTTCCAGAGCTGTCCGCTCGACATCGTCCGGCGTCTTGAAGGACTTCATCGGCTTGACGAAATCGTCGAAGTAGCGGATCGCATAGCCTACCAG
This sequence comes from Roseibium sp. SCP15, assembly GCF_040329435.1. Classification (NCBI taxonomy): domain Bacteria; kingdom Pseudomonadati; phylum Pseudomonadota; class Alphaproteobacteria; order Hyphomicrobiales; family Stappiaceae; genus Roseibium; species Roseibium sp. SCP15. Next base: position 121,895 of record NZ_JBDZYI010000002.1, read on the forward strand.
CGCATCCAGTTCCGGATGGGTTTCAGCAGTTACACCCGGTGCATAGCGGGAAATGAACGCCCACAGAACGTCCTTGTTTTCCGCGTTCGACGCCGACACCAGGTTCAACAACATGGCAAACGGCACAGGCATATCGATCTTCGGAATGTTACCGGAGTGGATATGCCAGGCCGGGTTCTGCAGCTTCTGCTCAATCGGCATCTGATCGTATTTCTGGACAAAGGTGTAATATTCGTCCACCGCCTTCGGGATGACGTCGAAATAGAGCTTCTTGGCTGTTTTCGGCTTCTGGTAGTTATAAAGCGCGAGGCTCTCCGGCGCGGCATAGGTCAACCACTCATCGATGGTCAGGCCATTGCCTTTCGACTTGGAGATCTTCTCACCCTTCTCGTCCAGGAATAGCTCATAGACGTAGTGCTCCGGAGCCTTGCCGCCCAGAATGTTGCAGATCTTGTCGTAGATCGGCGCATTGGTCATGTGATCCTTGCCGAACATCTCGAAATCGACGTCAAGTGCAGCCCAACGCATGCCGAAATCCGGCTTCCACTGCAGCTTCACCTTGCCGCCGGTCACCGGCACCGTGATGTCCTCGCCAGTCTCATCCTCGAAGGTGATCGTTCCGTCCTTGGCATTCACATCCTTCATCGGCACGTAGAGCACACGTCCGGATGCCGGCGAGATCGGCAGGAACGGCGAATAGGTTGCCTGGCGCTCTTCCCCGAGGGTCGGCAGCATCACGTCCATGATCTTCTGGTACTTCTCGGTCGCCCGGATCAGCACATCATCGAATTTGCCGGACTTGTAGTACTCAGTTGCACTGGCAAACTCGTATTCGAAGCCAAACGTGTCCAGGAACCGGCGCAGCATGGCGTTGTTGTGCGCGGCAAAGCTGTCATAGTCGCCGCCGAACGGGTTCGGTACAGCGCTCAGCGGCATTTGCAGATAAGGCTCAAGCGCCGCGCGATCCGGAACGTTCTCCGGGATCTTGCGCATGCCGTCCATGTCGTCGGAGAAGCAGAGCAACCGGGTCGGGATTTTGTCTTCTGTCAGCAGGCGAAAGGCTGTCCGCACCATGGTCGTGCGCAGCACTTCGCCGAACGTGCCGATGTGCGGCAGGCCGGACGGCCCATAACCCGTTTCGAACAATACCGGTTTGCCCGGATCCCGTTTTTCGATCCGTTTGACCAGTTTTCGCGCTTCTTCAAACGGCCACGCTTTCGATTTTGTGGCCGCCTCGACAAAGTCTTGCGAAAGGTCAAGCGGAGGCAGGGATTGATCGGTCATGTTCGAATATCGTTCTGTTGATTTGAATGGAAACGAAGCAACACCGGCAGGTTTTCATGCCATTTGGCCGTATGCTGCGGCGCGACACTAGAAAAGCCGGAGCCCGCAGTCAATAAATTGTCGCAAGTCCGTGACTTGAAGCTTCAGCGTCAACCCTTTACACCGTTCGTTCAAATTGCCTTGAAACCGGCATAACTGGAGTTTGAATAGTGTCTAACAATGAGCCGATCAGCGTTCAGGAAGCGCTCATCTATGTCATGGTCATCGTATCTGCATCCGACAATTCAATGACCGACAACGAACTGGCCACTATCGGCGACATGATCAAGATGCTGCCTGTTTTCCAGAACTATGACGGCAACAAGATCATTCCGGCGGCCCAGCGCTGCGGCGACATCCTCCAGGAAGACAACGGTCTTTCCCTGGTGCTGGAGCTGGTTGGTGACGTCCTTCCGACGAAGCTTTACGACACGGCCTACGCGCTTGCGGTCGAGGTCGCTGCAGCGGACCTGCATGTCGAACAGGAAGAGCTTCGTATTCTTCAGTTGTTGCGCGACCGCTTCAGTCTCGACAAGCTGACGGTGGCTGCCATCGAGCGCGGTGCTATCGCACGTCACCGGACGGTTTGAACGAAATCCTGGGTGCCCTGCAGGCATCCGCAGGTTGAAGAAATCAGGCGGAGTTCGAGTTGAACTCCGCCTGATTTGCATTAGCGGAAGGTCATGCGGCTCATGACATCGTGGCCGTCGACCCATTTGTGCTTCACAACCGCTGCGATATGAACGACCGCCACGAACAGCATCAGGTATGCAAACAGTTCATGCAGAAGCTCTGATGCATCCTCGACGTTCAGTGTTCCCAACATTTCCATGGTTGGGAAGATCTTGGGCATTGCCACTCCAAACCAGTGCACGCCGTGGCCACCAAAGTCACTTTCCGCCCATCCGACGAGGATCACGAGGGCTGGCAGGAGATAGAGTGCAAAGTGCCCCAGATGCGCGCCAAGTTTTTCCCAAGCCGGAAACTCTGCCGGCAGCGCGGGCGGCGTGTTGAGCAACCTGATTCCGATCCGCAGGATCAGGAGAAACAAGAGCGTCACACCGATGGAAATATGCAGCCCGAACAGCTGCTCTTCCAGGGCAGTGTCTTCCGGGACGATATTGGCCATTGCAAAGCCACTCACCCACATGAACAAAAAGCCTACGGCCATAAGCCAGTGCAACACACGGGCCGAGAAAACGTAGCGATCCATTTGACCTCCAGTTGGTCGGTTGATTTTGAGCGAGAACTGGAGACTGCGTCTTGAAATGGCCACTCAAAATACGCCAAAGATCGGGCTACCGCGTGAGCGGAAGGTTTCAATTCGCGAATGGTCGCAGGTCGACCGTTCGCGAAGATGCTGGTAACTTCGAAAAATGATGACGAGCGATCCTTCATCAACCGGCCTTCACCGGCTGGCAGTGGTCAAAAACATTGCTCTGACGGCACTCGTCGGCACCTGTATCGCGATGGTGCTGGAGCCCGATCACACGGCCGGGCTGCCGATCCTCGTGGCTTTCGGATTGTGGTTCACACATTTCTTCTTTGCAGCCGGGCTTTATCTCGTCTCGGTGACGCTGGCCATGAAAGCGGGACTTACCGAGTTACGTGCGCTGATCGTGTCAGTACCGCTGTTGCCATTCCTGTTTGCTCCATTCTCCCTTCTCCTGGATCATGGTTTCGGGAATCCCGACGAAGAAGCTCTCACCTTGTCCAGCTTCCCGGCGCTTTATCTGGATGAAGTGGTTGCGATTGCTCCGCTGATCTTGCTGCTGGCGGTCATCGTGGCTTTCCTCTTCCGCCGGGAGGCCAGGCAAAATCCGGAAACCGTAAACGACGTCTCTGGAGCTTCCACCAACACAGTTCATCCGGCTCCGCCGAAACTGAGCGATCTGATGGAAGGTGTTTCAGCAGATCTTGGCGAGGACCTCATCAGGATGGCCGCGCAAGATCACTATGTTGAAATCGTCACTAGCCAGGGCCGCGCTCTCATAACCGAAAGATTTTCAGATTGCGTTGAAAAGCTTGAACATCTCAACGGTTTGCAGTGCCACCGTTCCCACTGGATCAATCTTTCGCACGTCAAGAATGTCGAGCGTTCGGGCAGTGCCTACAGCTGCCTGATGACCAACGGAGACCGGATACCGGTCAGCCGCCGTCGGTGGTCGGACCTGAAGAAGCAACGCGCAGCCGACAGCTTTTCTACGCCTCCAGCAAACCTGACGACAAATGCTGCACCAATTCGTTAAAATTTGAGTAACCTTTTTTCCGCTCCGTAAAGATTTGCCGCCCTATGACCATGCCGGGGAGCAGCGTCTCCAAAACTATCGAGTGTCGCAAACGCCGAACCTGGCGCTGCGGGGTGTGGAGACCGGGAATGAGCAATTCCTCTTTCGGAAGTCACGTCAGTGTGCGTTACCCGCTGAGGCGGCATCGACAGCAAGTCGCCATTCAGCAAAGGGCTGCGCAACGCGCCCGGCGCGTTATCAATGCCCCACAGCAGAAACCGGTGAATTGGGGTTTCCGCATGCTGATCGCACTCAGTGGATGGATGTTTGGCGTAATGGCCGATTCGCTCGTGATGTTTGCCGAGGATCATTTTCACCTCGCCAAGGACCGCGACCCTGATCTTTTTGCATGGGTGCTTGGTACGGGATTTGCCGGACACGCGATCTACGTGCTCTTTGCAGCGCTCTTTGTGACACTGCTTACGGCCTTTAATCGCCAGAAGTGGATTCTCTGGCTTCTCATTGGATTTGTCGGCGGCCTCGCGAGTATCTAAAGGCCCGCCGGCACTCTCAGTTCAGGCTGCGGATAGCATCCGGCAGATCAAGGGAAAAAGCCGGGATCATCACTTCGAAAAGCGTTCCGTCGGGCCGCTCCATGGAATAAGAGCCGGCCATGATGCCGTTGTCGGTTGAAAGCGGACAATGCGAAGAATATTCGTAAGTCTCGCCGGGCTCGATCACAGGCTGTTCACCGACGACCCCTTCCCCGCTCACGACTTCCGAGCGGCCGAGACCGTCGGTAATCTGCCAGTAGCGCGATTTCAGCTGCACAGGCTCGGAAGTGCCGTTATGGATCTCCACCATGTAGGCCCAAATGAACTCGCTTTCCTCCGGCTTCGATTCATCGTCCAGATAAAACGGTTCAACAGAGACTTCGATCCCATCGGTAGTGGCGCTATAACTGCCGGACACGGTTGTTCCTTTGCTTTCAGGCTGGAGCTTGTACGCTTCGATCCTGTTCTTTCAGGTGGGGCTTATAGGGCGAATGACGTAAGCGTGAAAGAGACTTACTTGTGATTTCCGGAAGGATTTTGCATGTACAGCGCTGAAATTTACCAGAACCAAGTGTCCAATCCATGCTCGATGCCTGTCTGCGCCCTCTGATAGACCCACCTTTGAACCGGATGGGGCGGCACCTGGCAAATGCCGGCATAAGCCCCAATAGTGTCACTCTGGTAGGATTTGTACTTGGTCTGGGAGCTGCAATCTCAATTGCCCTTGGTGAATTTCTGCTCGGATTTTTTCTGATTGCGCTGAACCGATTTGCGGACGGGCTGGACGGAGCGGTCGCAAGAGCCGTCGGGAAAACCGATCTCGGTGGCTACCTGGACATCACGCTCGACTTCTTCTTCTATGGTGCCATCCCGCTTGCCTTTGCAATCCAGAACCCGGAAGCCAATGCGCTGCCGGCAGCAGCGCTTCTTTGCAGTTTTTATGCAAACGGCTCCGCCTTCCTGGCCTTTGCGATCATGGCTGAAAGACGTGGCCTTTCCACTGACAGGCAAGGCAAGAAATCGCTCTACTATCTCGGCGGTCTTGCTGAGGGTACCGAGACCATTACCCTGTTTCTGCTGATGGCACTGTTTCCGGACTGGTTCGCGGTTCTTGCGTGGGTGTTCACTGTCGTCTGTCTGATTTCCGCCGCCTCGCGAGTGCTGATTGGCGTGAAATCTCTCGACCGGAACGACGGCTGATTTGAGAAAGCGCTAATAGTCGAAACGTGAGCAGAATTTCCAGAACCTATCCACTGCGGTTGACCTTGCGGATTTCTCCTTGCGAACAAACCCGATAGACCTCGGCGCTTCAGGGTGCAGCGGCAGGGCGCGATAGTTGCCCGACCCTTCCGGCAGAGCCAATTCCGCAATGACTGAAACGCCCAGTCCGGCCTCAACCAGCGCCAAAATCGAATTTATCTGAAGAACCGTGTGCACCGTTCGTGGTGCCTGACCTGCAGCGGCGAACCAACGTTCCACCAGCGGACCGCTGCCTCCCTTGGTGAGAATAAACGGATGAGCAGCCAATTCGGCAGCGCTTACGCTCGGTTTTTCAGCCAGTGGATGGCCGGTCTCCAGGATCGCGACAAGCTTGTCAGTCGCGACCGGAATGATGTCGAGCCCATCGTCCTGCGGAACCGTCATGATCGCCATATCGACAATTCCGTCCTCCAGCATCTGTTGCAACTCCCCATCGGGAAATTCAAGAATTTCAACCGAAATGCCCGGGTACCTCCGAGCGAACGCGGCCAACGTTTTCGGCAGAATCTGGAAGCTTGCGGAAGAGCCAAAGGACCCGAGGCGGACGGCGCCCAAACGGTTGTTTGCAGCTTCATCCAGGTTCTGGAGAACCTGTTTTTGCAACAATCCGGCTCGTTCGGCATAGTCGGCAAGCATTTGCCCTTCGTCCGTGAGGTTCAACGGTCTCGCCCCCCGCTGTAACAACGGCATTCCAAATCGTCTTTCCAACTGGGAAATCCCTTTGCTGATGGCAGGTTGGCTCACGTTGAGCGAACGCGCAGCCTCGGAAACGCTGCCCGTTTCCAGGATCAATTTGAGAGCGCGGGCGATTGTCAGGGGAATGTCGGTCTCATTCATGAAAGAACTCAACGTTATAACTTCAGGTTATTTTTTTATGTAACACATGTCTGAGAATTATCGCGCATCTTAATTCCCTCTCCTTCCGGATTCGCTTCATGTCTCTTGAAATCTGGCTCGCCTTCGTCGCAGCTTCCCTGATCCTGACCGTCACTCCCGGCCCCAGCATTCTTCTGGGGGTCGTTCACTCGCTCAACTACGGCACAAGGAAAACGCTGTTTACAGCTCTTGGCGACATCTTCGCCAACATGCTTCAGATGCTGCTCGTCGCAGTGGGGCTCGGTATCGTGATCGCCAGTTCCGAACTTGCATTTCAGGTGATCAAATGGGCAGGCGTTCTGACCCTGATCGACATGAGCCTACGCCTTTGGCGCTCGGAACCACGGCTGGATGGCTTGCAGACTGGCGCTGCAAATGCACGCCCGGTACGTTTATTCGCATCCGGTTTTCTCGTAGCATTCGGCAACCCTAAGGCACTGATTTTCTTTACTGCGTTTTTTCCGCAGTTTATCGATCCCTCAGCCAACCTCACGCATCAGTTGATGGTCATGTGTCCGACCATGGCCGTGCTGGATTTCACCTTCGTCATGCTTTACGCGGTCGGCGCCAAGCGGCTGCTCGGCTTTCTGCGCAGTCATCCCAAGGTCCTGAACAGATTGAGTGGCGCGGCCTTGATGAGTGCCGCCGGTTTCATGGGCACACTTGCCAGAGGCGGGTGACCGCCTGTCCGTTAAACGTTGCCTTCACGCAGCTCCATTGCAAACCTGTCAATCCACTCCCGGTTGGTCGCATCAGACAGTCTGGCCACAGGAGGCGCAATTCCCTGCGCCGCCTCGTGTTCAAAGCCAAGAGCATCGAAAATGCGTATCAGAACGGCTTCCGGGTCTGAAGAGAGTTCGTCATAGGTTATTCGCAAGGGATCAATCCGCTCTGCGGAAAACCAACGCGCCCACTCTTCTTCATAAGTGTTCATTTGCCGGAAGTGGCTGGCTATCTGCTCTGCGTCATAGACGGGATCCCGGGGCTCGGAAAGCCGTTCCAGTTCCGTGCCGTCGGCGGACCTGTGCCAAAGGCCGGATTGAGTGGCCTTCACAAAGGAGACTGCCTGGGCAATCTTGTCTTTGCGCGTCAGGTGAATGAACAGGGTCCTGCCAAAGGCCGCTTCGATCCGGGCACGATCGGTCGACAGTCCAGGATGCAGGATTTCCAGTTGCCTGGAAAAGAAGTCAAAGCTCTTTCTTTGCATCCTAAGGGCGAACATGCCCGTTCCGTTGGTTCCCAGCTCTTTCGCAGCCTTGAAGACCGCTTCCAACCGCTGAAGGTCACTGGAAAATTCCTCGGCAGAAAGGTCGTACGACTTCAGCCATTTGTCGAGCGAAGGTTCATGAAAATGAGAGTTCGGATTTCCCGCTTTTCCTGTTGCTGCAAGAAGCTTGCACAACAAGGTGCTGCCACTGCGCGGCGAAGTGCAGATCACCAATGACTGATAATTCGTCTCTGGTCCGGTCGAACTCACACCTTCTCTCCATCACCTATGGAAGCATAGGCTCTGTTTACAGAAACCATGCAGGCGAAATTCGAATGGCACAGCATTTTAGGGTTGCATAGCTTTAATCCGCGAACTCGACACATCAATGGGCGCTGAGTGGCGCAGGAGCAACAGTTCCGCGCCTCACCCGAAGGCCTGGACGTTGGTGCAGCGATGGTTCATCAAAGCAGAAACCCCGGCCACAGGGACCGGGGTTTGAGCTGCAATATTTCTGATTGATCAGATTGCGCTGAGTGCTTTTTCGACGTCTTCCAGAAGATCCTGCGGGTCTTCCAGGCCGACTGAGAGGCGCAGAATGCCATCGGAGATGCCGAGTTCTTCACGCGCTTCTTCGCCAATCGACTGGTGCGTTGTGGTTGCCGGATGGGTGATCAGGCTTTTCGCGTCACCGAGATTGTTGGAAATCCGGATGATTTCCAACGCGTTGGTGAAGCGGAAAGCAGCCTCCTTGCCCCCCTGCATTTCAAAGGCGACCATGGTGGACCCGCCGCACATCTGGCGTTTGGCGACGTCTGCCTGCGGATGATCGTCCCGCCCCGGATAGATCAAACGGGAGACTTTGGACTGGCCTGCCAGGAAGTCGGCAATCTGACCAGCGCTTTCGGTTTGGCGCGCGACACGTAGCGGCAGGGTTTCAAGGCCTTTCAACAGCACCCATGCACTGAAGGGGCTCATGTGGGGACCGGTGTGTTTGACGAAAGGCATGACTTCGTCTGTGATCCACTCTTCATCGGACAGCACGACGCCGCCGAGACATCTGCCCTGCCCGTCAATGTGCTTGGTGGCCGAGTAGACGACCACGTCGGCACCGAGCTCCAGCGGCGACTGATACAGTGGAGTGGCGAAGACATTGTCGATGATCAGGCGCGCGCCGATATTCCTGGAGATTTCGGCAACGGCCGCGATGTCGATAACCTCCAGCGTCGGGTTGGTCGGGCTTTCCAGGAACAGGGCCTTGGTGTTCGGCCGAACGGCTGCCTTCCACTGTTCGATGTCCGTGCCATCAACAAGGGTGCTTTCAACACCGAAGCGCGGCAGCAGTGTTTCGCAGATGTAGCGGCACGACCCGAACAGTGCCTTGGCGGCGATAACATGGTCACCGGCTTTCACGGAGGCCATAAGCGCAAGGTTGACGGCGGCCATGCCGCTGGCTGTCCCGCGCGCAGCTTCCGCGCCCTCAAGCGCTTTTATGCGGTCCTCGAACATGGCCACGGTCGGGTTGGCGTAACGGGAATAGACAAATCCCGGGTCCTCACCGTTGAAGCGGGCCTCAGCGGCTTCAGCGCCGTTATAGACGAAGCCCTGAGTAAGATAGAGTGCTTCCGAGGTCTCACCAAAGGGCGACCGCGTTGTGCCGCCATGGACCAATGTGGTTGCAGGGCGCCAGTTTTTGTTACCGGTCTTGGTGTTCTCAGTCATGTCTCGTTCGCTCCAAACGCAAAAAACCCCAGCCTGAAGACCGGGGTTCGCACCTCCGGCCTTTTTAGCAACTTGTTTAACGTGGCTGCAAGCCGGCCGGCCCAAATCACCACGAAGTGCGTTTCTCCTACGTGAAAACACCTCCAAGGTCAATTCATTTGGTGCTGATCGTCCTTCACAAAAGAACTTTGCGAACGAGAATGCCTGTTGGCTGGAGCCCCTGCATCCGTTAAGGACTTTATCTGAACAATTTGCAGGTTAACTCCATGAACGTGGCAGCGGGTCAGGTCTTGAACGGAAGCGCAACTCTTTCAGCCAGCGGCATCTTGCCGGAACGGATCATTCAGGCGATGTTCGCCGCCGGAGAGATTTCGGCCGCAGAACCACCTGTCACCGGCCAGATTCAACCCGCCAGCCTCGATCTGCGTCTCGGGCAGGTTGCCTATCGCGTGCGCGCCAGTTTTCTTCCCGGCCCCGACATCAAGGTTGCCGACCGGCTGGAGCAGCTGAAGCTGCACACGGTTGATCTGAAGGACGGCGCAGTTCTGGAGACCGGCTGTGTCTACATTGTTCCACTACAGGAAAGCCTTGCACTCGCGCCGGATATTTCGGCAACCGCGAACCCGAAAAGTTCAACGGGCCGCCTTGATGTCTTTACCCGCGTCATCACCGACAACGGCCTCGCCTTCGACACGGTTCCGGCGGGCTATACCGGACCGCTTTACGCAGAAATTTCGCCGCTGACCTTCCCGATCCTGGTGCGGACCGGTTCCCGGCTCAGCCAGATCCGCTTCCGCCGCGGGCAGTCCCTGATACCGGACAACGAGCTGGAGCACGTTCACAAGACACATACCTTGATGAGCGGTGGCAATGAGCGGATCGGAGGCGGTGTGCAGCTGTCTATCGACCTGGAGGGCGATGGCCCCGGCAGTCTGATCGGATATCGCGCCAAGCAGCATTCCGGCCTGATTGATGTCGACCTGGTCGGTGCGCAGGACCCGCTTGATTTCTGGGAGCCGATCTACCGGAGGCAGTCAGCGGAACTGATCCTTGATCCGGACGATTTCTACATCCTTGTCAGTCAGGAGGCGGTGCATGTACCGCCCGACTATGCTGCCGAGATGGTTCCGTTCGATCCGCTCGTCGGCGAATTCCGGGTGCATTACGCTGGCTTCTTCGATCCCGGCTTTGGGCATGTCGGCGCCGGTGGTGTCGGCTCGCGTGCCGTGCTGGAAGTCCGCTCACATGACGTTCCGTTCATCGTGGAACACGGACAGACCATCGGCCGTCTCGTCTACGAACATATGGCGGAGCGACCGGCGACGCTTTACGGCGAAGGGATCGGATCCAACTATCAGGGTCAAGCCCTGAAACTGTCCAAGCACTTCAAGGTTCCGTCCTGAAATCCGCATGGCCTTCAAGACAGTCACGCGTGAATTCGAAGGATATCTGGAAGACCGGAAGTCCCGCTTCCTCGCGTTTCTCGTACCGGTAAACGCCTTTGAAGGCCGGCTTGAAGAGCTGCGCAAAGAGCATCGAAAAGCAAATCACGTCGTCACGGCGCATCGAAGACTGCTGGAAGACGGGCGGATTGAAGAAAGCGGCAAGGATGACGGCGAGCCCGCAGGAACGTCCGGCATGCCGACCTTGCGCGTACTGCAAGGTGCAGAGCTGATCAACTGCGCTGTTTTGATCGTGCGCTATTTCGGCGGCACCAAGCTGGGTGGTGGAGGTCTGGCGCGCGCTTACTCGGGCGCCGCACAGGATGCCATCAACAATGCCGAACTGGTTCTCTTCCAGAAAATTTTGACCAAAAAGGTCAGCGCGGCATTTGCTTTGAGCTCGGATCTTGAGAGGCGTGTGGAAAGTTTGGGCCTGAAGGTCATTTCCCGGGATTACAATGAGACCGGGGTCGACCTGATTGTTGAAGGGCCGGAAGAGGTGCTTTCAGAGCTTTGAGCTGCGATCTCGACCGGTTTCAACGTCATCACTCAACGATCACCGCTGAACCTTCACGGCGATCATCTCCAATACTTGAAAATTGACCTGCACTGTCGACAGATACGGCATGCACACCACCGAAGAACATATTCTTTTCCGGCCAGATGCGATGGTCGGGGAACAGGCTCTTCAACTTCGTGATCCCGCCGTCGTTATCGGGCACCTCTACGTCCAGGTGACCGTTCTCGATGTGGAGCCGAGGCGCACGGACGGCTTCTTCAAGTTCGACCTGTTCCAGGCACATGTGCGCGACAACCTGAAAGATTGCCGAGCGGATCCGGTTGGAGCCGCCTGAACCGAGGGCAATCAAACGTCCGCCCGGTGCGTCGATCAAAGTCGGACACATCATGGACGCAAGTCTTGTATCCGTCGGCCAGTCTGCCGAACCGTGCGGATTTACGTCCTCTTCTCCGAGTATGTTGTTCAGCATGAAACCGTACCCGCCGACGATCTCACCGTTCCCCGTCCCGTTGGAAACGGTGACCGAACAGGCATTGCCCTGAGCGTCGACCACGGAAATATGGGTTGTCCCCTTCTGGCGCATTGGTCGATCCAGCAACTTGGCAAGGTCTCCACGCGCAGACAATCGTGCCTGATCAGTCAGGTGGAGCGCCTTGGCCATACCGGGCATATCGCAGCTGTCCAAATGTGTGAGCGCGTAGCGGATCAGCGTTCCGCAGGCAGCCGGCGGCGGGTTGAGGAACACTGACGCCCCGCCAAGGGTGACAAAAAGCGGCTCTCTCACCTCAACTTCGTAGCCTTCCAGGTCTTCGCGGGTGAGATGGCCGTCAACGCTCTGCTCGGCCAGCAGCTGGTCCGCTATTTCGGTCTGCAGCCAGTCCGCGCGGGCCAATTCGCAGTACATGTCGGCAAGTTCGGGATTGTAGAATGTCGATCCGACGGCAGGCAATTCGCCGGAAGGTGCGAACAGGTTTTTTGCGGGCCTGGTTGCCGTCAGGATCGGCCGGACCACCGTCGACAGATAATGCTGGTAACCGGTGACCCGGTGCCCGTTTCTACCGATATTGATCGCTGGAGCAAAAAGATCTGCAAGGGGCAATGTCCCACCCCTTTCATGAAGAGCCGTCAAACCGGCGAAAAAGCCCGGTGCGGCCACGGTTGCAGGTCCGATATGAAAAACCTGAGTAGCCGATCCGAAATCAGCTGTGATGCTGCGATATCCTCTGGAACAATCACCTCGCTTTTGCCGAGGCGTCTGCGGGAAGAAATCGAGCAGCGTCGATTGACCGCTCTGCCCGTTGCGGATCATGGCAAACCCACCGCCGCCGGGAGACGCGAGAACCGGCTCGCACACGCATGCCATGGCCAGCGCCGCAATCGCAGCATCAAAGGCGTTTCCGCCTTCACGCAGCATTTCAGCCCCCGCCTCTGCCGTAAGCCGATGCCCCGCTGCTATGGTGCCTTTTGGTTCCCGTGCCATATCTTCCGACAAATCATGCGCTTAACAAAAACGCAAGCGCTGCTGCCAGCCTATGCCTCACGTCGAACGTTCAACGACTTTGACACGCAGCTCCTGCAACTCGGCTCTCAGCGCCTTCACTTCCTCAAGAATCAGACCCGTATCGTCATGGATAGCCTGCCGGTTGGCATCGGCTTCGGCATCATGCTCCTCCTGCATCGCCGAGACGATGATACCGATGAAGAGGTTCAGAACGGTGAAGGCCGTGCACAGGATGAAGGGAACGAAGAACAGCCAGGACAGCGGATAGACTTCCATAACCGGGCGGACGATGCCCATGGACCAGCTTTCCAGTGTCATGATCTGGAAGAGCGTATAGAGCGAAGCCCCAAGATCGCCGAACCAGTCCGGAAAAGTTTCCCCGTAGAGTTTGGTCGCCATGACGGCAAAGACATAAAACACCAGGGCCATCAGCACCACAATCGACCCCATGCCCGGCAAGGCTGCGACCAGACCGCCAATGACACGTCGCAGGGACGGCACAACAGAAATGAGACGCAGCACACGCAAGATGCGCAACGAACGAAGCACCGTGAAGGCACCGCTGGCGGGCATCAGCGAAATTCCGACAATCAGAAAGTCGAAGATACTCCATGGATCCTTGAAGAAACGCAGGCCATGAGCGTAGAGCCGCAGGATCAGCTCAACGACGAAAATGCCGAGGATCACCCTGTCGAAAAACAGGAGAATTCCGCCGATCTGTTCCATGACCGCCGGACTGGTTTCAAGCCCCAGTGTCACCGCATTCAGAACGATTATGCTGATGATGCCGATTTCCCACCTGCGTGAGGTGACCAGCGCCTTGACCTGATTTCGCATTCAACTGACCTGGAGTTCAAACAATCCGATACGCGCACTCACGCGCCGGCGCGAACATGGCGATTTATCCCTCAAAGCGCAAGATCAAGAGCCGTGGGAAAACAGGTGTCCCCAGCTTGACAGTCATCGCAAGTCGGCGCAGAAAACAACCTGAGCCAAGCGGGTGTAGCTCAATGGTAGAGCAGAAGCTTCCCAAGCTTAAGACGAGGGTTCGATTCCCTTCACCCGCTCCAACGCCGGCCAATTTGACCGCCTCATGAGCTGATTAAATTACATAAAAACAGAAACTTGCGTGACGTCGCAGAACCCTTTGCGAACGAGTTCGTCTGCGCTTTGAACAGGGCAAGTATGACTGCCCCTTAAAAAAATGAAGTGGCGGAGAAAATCTCCGCCACCCTTAAATCGGCTAAACTCAGCCTTTATTGAAAAAAATGTCGCTTCCTGCCCGAGATTGCCTGGAAGCTAAAAGGGTTCGGGGCTTAAAAACGGCGCCCCAGTCTGAAACTTTGTGACGAATGATTTGAAACAGGAACCATCGCCGTTTTGAAAAAACTCAAACCGTTGGAAATCCGTCGATTACATTGCGATAAAAGGCAGCGATGTCCTTTGAGGCTTCCAGGTCCGGGTGAAGCTCATCCGTCCACCGGCCGCGAACCATGTTGCGAATGTCGACCACAACCACATTCGAGCTTTGCTGTTCGACCTCATCCAGCACAGCATAAAAGCGGTCGACCAGAAATTTCAGCACGACGGCAATCATCTCGCGATCGGTTTCAAAGTCGTAGTTTCGCTTCAAAAACGGTTTTCCGAACCAGGGACCGGCGGCGTGCGCGACCGGATAATCGTAGCCGTGAACGAGCACTTGCGTCAGCGGACACTTCGATCTCACATATTCCGCAATCTCCAGGTAGCCGTCCTTCAGCCTTTCCATCGTTGCTTCCAGGCGATCCATATCCAGCAGTTGCTCAGGATGAACTTGCTCCGCGCAAGTCTCTTTCGCTTTGAGCAACCTTGTCAGCGCAGAGCCACCGAGAAACTCACTGCCGCCACCTGAAAAGATGAAATAGTCGAACCGGCCGCTGTCGATGTAGATCTTGAATGGCTTTTCCTTGACGATCCGATCGACGGTGTGCCCGGGCCAGGCGGTGCTGACGGTCTGATAGTACCCCTCCAGAATGTCGAAGAAGGTCTTGTTGTATCCAAGGAAGCGGGAAACCTCGATCAGGATGTTGATCCAGGAATCGCCTCCGGCACAGATCCGGATCGGAGACTTTCTGACCCGCAAGGACTGTGTTTCTTCCCCCTTGCCAGACGCTGCCCATTCAACTGCAATCTGTTCCTGCGTCAGGGGAACGCGGTTGTCATCAAAGATGTGATAGTCGAGACACCTTTTTGGGTTTTTCTCGTATCTCGTATTGTTCAGCACAGTTGCTTCCAAAAGATCCGCAAACATGACGATCACCAGACGATTGAGTTGCATGAACGCGAGGAAGTGGAATTGCGGACCTCACTGGACACAGTCCAGAGTTTGGTCGATGGGGCTCACTTCCTCGAGGGAGGTTTCGGAAGACTGATCGGAAAATACCGGGTGCACTTGAAACGTCTTGGACAGATCTGAACTGATCTGATCTTTTGATCCACCTGATTAGATGTAAAATCTCTCAACCAGGTATTGCTCGCCCAAAACTTCTCTTCTGAAGGGGCGAATATTTCAGATCTTTGAAGTCAATTTTCTCGAAATAGCTGAATTATTTTTGCTTGTCTTCCCTTTAATTTGTGCACAGATCCAAATCACATGACATTTACCCTCGTTCGCTTTTCGATACACATGACTATATGAATTTCGGGACCGAAAAGCTCGTGAGAAAAGCGTGAATTCCGTTGCGGAAAAGAGCAAAAAAGAAGGGCCCGGATCGCTCCGGGCCCTTCTTCTTTCGTTCATTTCCAGTCACTTACAATACCAGGTGGCCACCGAGTCTTGCGTGTTCCTCATCTGTCAGGTCCGGCAATGCTATCGTCTCGATGATCGAGAGGTAATTGCCTGCCTCGGCGTTCTTGACCTCTTCCTCTGTCCGGCTTGCAAATGCCTCTGCAAGTCGTCTGGCAACCAGGGGAGCCGCAACGCTCGTGCCTTGGACCATGACATAAGACCCGCTTCGAGTACCCGCGCCGATGATGCCGGGATTGATATTCGAACGGTCCGCCGGCGCGGTACAATCGACCTTTCCGGCCGCCGCGCCCGATCCGGTTTTTCCCGCGGCACTGAATGTCGATGCGATCGGCTTTTCAACATCCCATTGCGTTTCAGCCGAAGGCATGCAACCGGAGACAGTCAGGGAGGTACCGCCGATCGCCATACCATTGATCGATCCGAACCGCCTTACATGACTGTCCGTCCCGTCGCTTTGCGCTTCACCTCCCCGATCATCAACGATCCGATAGTTGGGGTCGCTCAAGTAACTCTGCCTATTGCCTTTTCGAAATGCTTCCAGATCAACATCGCGCTGTATCCAGATATAAATTGGCAGATGATCCTGTGCAGCATCGGAGCCGCGCTTCAATGTGATCTTCCAGTCGCCCGAAGGAGCAGCCGGAAGGTCCGGCTCATCGGGCTCTGTAGGTGCCAGCGCGACAAGTACGCGCCAGCGGTTGCTTGAACGGTAGTTGTCGAGACTCAGCTGGCCGACAACAACTTTTCCAGTCTGCTTATCATGCTGAATTACCTGGAAATTTCGAGGATCGCCATCCTCATAATCCGGGTCCGGCTTGAGTGGCATTTCGGCTTTGGCGCTTTTGAAAGGGCCCTCAATCCCGACTGAATAATCACCTGGATCCAAGCCCTCGGGAAACCAGATTTCAAGATAGTTGGAGGTCCGATCGGTTGGCTGAACTCTCCACGTAAACTCGAACTCTCCCTTCTTGAAATCATTCGAAGAGATCTCGCCATGAAGGCGATTCTGGAAAGTGTTTCCCGAAGGAAGGACAATTGCTGTCGGGCGCCCAAGTTTGCGGCGTTCGCGCACGACCTCATCGATGGCTGCCTCCAAAACGGACGTTCCGCTATGTGGTCCTGCGGAGAAACCGTAACTGCAGTTTATGGTGACGCGAATGTTGTTCACGCCGTACCCGGCACCAATACGTTCAGCCCGTTCAAGAATGTAGTGCACAGCGGACAGCATATACATGTCTTTGCCGAAGCTGGACGTATCCCAGGGGTAAGTGTTGGGAAGCTGAACCGCTATGAGCCTGGTTTCTTCCACGGGCGCTTCCGATTTGTTCGGATCACAGCCGGCGGCGATATCCATGACATGCGCCCCATGTGTTGCAATCCGGTTGATCGCTGCCCCGGATCCGAACTGATCTGACGACGCACCTGCTGCTGCATAAAGAGCATCTTCGTCGTCGTAGTCCCGAATGAGCACTTCGATCTCTTTTCGTGTGTATTCCTGCCCGAACAGAACGCTTGCATCATCCGGTGCGGAATTTTTCGCAGCTGATTGCAGCCAGCAAAACTCCATTCTGGATCGCTCGCCGTCCGCGCTACGGAAATTTCTGTGCGCGAACGGAATTCCGTCATCGATCACCGCCAATACGTTGATCGTCTTTTCCGGCGGACAGCTCCCGGAAACCTTTGGATCAGGCGACCACTCGGGTTCGTCAGGGCAAGTCCCTGCTCCTTCGTGCATTGCCGAGGGTTCGACGGGAAAAGCAAGGCGAAACCGCGATTTCTCTATGCCTTCAGCAGGCAAGGCCTCATGCAAGTCGGTCCCCAAGCCCTCGAGCGCGATCTCTTTTCGTGACCGGTTTTCGACTACAATTGGCCAAAACCTAAGCGGGACGTTGTCGCTTCTCCCCCAAATTGTGGGGAACCACATTCGACGTTCCGACACATTGCCCGCGCCCGCTACAGCTTCTGCTGTCTTGGGCGATGGGTGTTCCGCGAGAGCGGTCAAGAACTGGATGTCTTCCCTGCGATACGCGGAAAACGCATAGGGTCTGCCGATGCCAAAATTCCAGGCTTCGTAGGGGCCGAGATAACTCTTGAGCGCAGCAGCGGCCAGGCCGCTGCTGTTGTCTGGGCTGAAGTCATTCATGACGTTTCATCCCTACTTACAGGTCAAATTCGTCGACAGCTCTGTCCCAGAGCCATTTGAAATTCGCACTTTCGGCAACCTGACAATTCTGAAGTTCACTTACACCGTGATCCTTCCAGTCAGGGTCCTTGTACATCGAAAGCATAAAGTCAGACTCGGCCTTGGCTTCATATTTCAAGCCGGTCATCACCTGCGAAATTCCGCATTTGTTCAGAATGATTTCACCGACCATCTTGCCGAGCAATGCGCCCGCCCAGCTGTCGACGGGATAATGAACACCGGCTACAGTACGGCTGACCGCAATCCTTTCCGCCTGCTTTCTGAGCAGCTTCTTGCGTTTATCCGGGTCCGGATAATGGGATTGTGATGCGTCCACCAGTCCCTCAAGCATACGAGTGACCGCAAAAGCCTCCGTTGCATGTGCGCTCGGGAAACTGCCATGACCTGGTGTTGGAATCATTGGCAGAACCGTGGCTCCGATCCGATCCGGTCGGCGGATCGCCAGATGATGTTTCACGATCATCGCGACATGGGCTGCCAGAACCTGGGTGACCGTAATCAGTTCCAGAGTTTTTTTGTTTCGTGCACCATTCAGACCCAAAATCATCGCGAAATATGGAGTTGGGAATCCAAGTTGCGTTACAATTTCAGGTGTCCGTTCAGGTCGTTGATCCATGTAGGATCGAACATACTTCAGTTGCTCTTCAAATACACTCGCATCAGGCCTTACGACTTCGTAAAATGGTTGCACATTTCCGCTTATTCGAGACCTTTGAGAAAGCACTACCGATTCAACGGGACGTGAAACAACATCCCAGTGAAGCTCACTCATGAAGTCACTCAAGTACAAAGACGCACGTACCCAATCGACCCATATGTCCAAATTCTCCGATGAAGAAAATGCCAACTCTCTGGAGGGGTGTGGGGTGGCGTTTCCGGCTGCGTGACTTATGGCCTGCACACTTGTTTGCAGACCCTGCACTGTCATTGGGTCAAGAGCTGCCCCTTCTCCGGCACCAAGCAGGCTTCCCATTCCCGAGGCGTTCAGATTGCCGTAGCCCCCATACCCCCCGTAGCCCCCATAACCACCATAGCCTCCATAACCGCCGTAACCGCCATAGCCACCCATGTAAGCCATATCGCTCTCCTGTATCTAAAATTACTATTTGAAACCAACTGCACGCAAAGCGCGTGCCACGTTTTGTCCGCCTTTGTACGCGCTTGCTGGATGCGCACGCAGGTATTCTTCCACGGAAAAGTTCGGTTGCCTGCGCCGCAACTCTTCGGCAACCACCATTGCTTCGTCAGTGCGGTCCAAAAAGTGCAACGCAGTGATTTTCGCACGCATTGTCGATAAATGACGAGAATTCAGCGCAAGAGAACTTTCGGAAAATTTCAATGCTTCTTCAAAATCTTCCGCTGATAGGTGAGCGGTCGCGCTAATACAATCATACAAGTACTTGAACGGATCAATTGGAGAAAGTAGTCGAGCTTTTCTTGAAGCATGTACAGCTTGGCTTCCCGCATCCTGGAATGCGAACAAAGCGCCATGAAGCAACCAAGAAAGCGACTCATTGGGGTTGTGCCCGATCGCTTTTTCATACCGGTCAGATGCAACATCCAGCCTGCGAAGCAAGTTGTTATGCGCGAACCCGTCTATCGTTAGGCAAAAGGCGTTTTCAGGGTCGATATCCAACGCTTTCGACGTGTTGCTGATAGCACCTTTCGTATCCTTAGCAGGATTAGAACTCCAACCATTGAAAACGCTCAAAACGTGCCACTTTCCACGCCAAGCATAAACTTCTGCGGAATGCGGCG
Organism: Roseibium sp. SCP15; assembly: GCF_040329435.1. NCBI lineage: Bacteria > Pseudomonadati > Pseudomonadota > Alphaproteobacteria > Hyphomicrobiales > Stappiaceae > Roseibium > Roseibium sp. SCP15. Next base: position 141,277 of record NZ_JBDZYI010000002.1, read on the forward strand.
CTCTCTTGACCACTTCTTCGAGCATTTCCCGAGATTTTGCGAATTCCCGTAGCGTGGGCCTATGCATCAGGCTGACGCTGGCCATTAGCAAGCGATGGTCAGCAATTTCGTTGATCGGTCGTCCGCGAATATAGCTCAGCGTATCAGACGCAATCGCACTTCCAATAGATTTGACGATATTGTCGAGACTGAATTCCGGATCGCTGACAAACTCCTGCAATGTGCCGCTGAACTGTCGCGTCCAGAGAATACGCCCTGTCTCCGCATCCAGAAAATCGACATCCGTCACAACCTGGTCGCCAAGCTGGCGGATGCTGCCGCATACACAGTAGTCGACACCAAGCTTCGTCCTGACAACCTCGATATCGACGCGTCGACCGGCCAGTGCGCGGCTCGAAAGATGCGAAATCACCGACAAAAGATTGGTGCGCGACAAGGAGCGGCAAATCTCCTCTGCGAACCAGTCTCCAAGCACAGAAAGCTCGGGATTGTTCTCGATGCTGAGCAACGGCATCACAGTTACGGTCGGAACCGGAGGCCTTGGCAGAGACGCGGACGGAGCCCGAAACAGCGCGTAAATCTGTTCAGGGCTGTTCCTGATGGAATCAACCCAGTCCAGAAATCTCGGCTCGAGAATATCCAGCCCCTCCAGAAACGTCCCCTGCCCGGGCTGTCCCGAGAAAGTCACGTTGCTCAGGTTGAGCGTGACCTCGGAATTGTTGGTTGTGATGAGTTCGGCAAAATAGGGGCCCATGGCCGATTTGATGTCGGAGAGCGCTCGGCGCAGGCTTTGCCTGCCGGTGTCATAGCAGGAAGCACCCCAAAGCGTTTCCTGAAGGAAGGTCCGGCTTCTGCAGCCATGCGGAGCCGTTGCCAGCAAAGCGAAGATGGCACGATGCTTCTTGCCCGTGATCTCGAACGCCCCCGGTTCAAGGGAGCGCACGATACACGATCCGAAAAGATTTATCTCCAATGTCCTAGCGCGCATGCCCCATCGCCTCGACAAAAATGCGTAGCGTAATAAAACAGCACTTCAACCTGACGTCCAAGTGGTTCACGCTTTTTTCACGCTCAAAGGACGCTGACTTCTCCTAAACTCGGATCATGGGTAAACAAGTCGTGAGCACCGCTTTGTCTGAAAGAAATACTGCCGTTGAAGACGTTACCGACGTGGTCGATTTCTTCCTGGCCTGGAACAATCACCGCGAAACCGTCCTGCAAGTTTCCGATCTCGAACAGCTGAATGATTCGCAGAAGAAGACATTGCTCTGGCTTGTGAAAATGGTGGACAGGATGAGTCTGGACGACCTGGCAAAGGACGACACCGGCTAAGCGGGATTTTCCACCTTCAGCAGCCGAAGTGCGTTGGCGACGACGGCAAGCGACACGCCGACGTCGGCTGCAATGGCGCCCCACATGGTTGCCATGCCAAGCGCCGTCAGCCCAACAAACAAAGCTTTGGTCACCAGTGCCACGGTGATGTTCTGCCGGATGATGGACATGGTGCGCCTGGAATGACCAACCAACCAGGGCAACTTCCCGATGTCATCGCTCATCAGGGCGATGTCCGCCGTTTCGATGGCAGCGTCCGAGCCTACCGCTCCCATCGCAATAGCGAAGTTCGCGCGGGCCATTGCCGGAGCATCATTCACCCCGTCGCCAACCATAGCCACGACTTCGTGCGTACGTGACAGTTCCTCTACAGCCAGCACCTTGTCGGCCGGCAGAAGTTCCGCCCTCACATCGTCGATACCGACTTCTCTGGCAACCGCACGCGCCGTCCGTTCGTTGTCCCCTGTCAGCATGACAATTTTTTCAACACCTGCAGCGTGCAGGCGCGCAATGACATCCCTCGCATCAGAGCGGATGCGATCCCGAAGTTCCAGAAGACCGAGCAAGCCGTTGTCAGTGCCAACGGCGACCAGGGTGCTGCCGGCCCCTTCGATCCGCTCTTTCAGATCTGCCGGGATCGCGACGCCCTTTTCGGCCGCGAAACGAACGGAACCAAGCCAGACCGCACGGCCATCGACCGTTCCCTCGACACCCCGCCCTGGGACCGTCCTTGTTTCCTCGGCCGGCACGACGTCCGCTGTCCGCGCCAGAATGGCCCTTGCCAATGGGTGCGACGAACGCGCTTCCAGCGCGGCAGCAATCGAGAGAAGTCCTGCTTCATCGGTTGCCAGAGGATAAGTTCCCGCAACCTCCGGCTCACCTTCTGTGATGGTTCCTGTCTTGTCCATGGCCAACGCCTTGAGACGGCTCGGGATTTCGACATAGGCACCGCCCTTGATGAGCACTCCACTGCGTGCGGAAGATGCCAACGCGGCAACGATAGAAACGGGCGTGGAGATAACCAGTGCACAAGGGCAGGCAATCACCAACAGAACAAGTGCGTTATAGAACCAGGCAGGCCACGCCGCCCCGAACAGGAGCGGAGGCAGGACCGCAATTGCCACGGCAAGCCCCATGATGATGGGGGTATAGACGCGTGCAAAGCCGGTCACCCACTGCTCCACCTGGGCACGACGGGAATGCGCTTCGCCGACCATGCGGGTGATCTTTGCAAGCACGGTATTGTTTGCCAGCTTGGTCGCCTGAACCGTCAGGGTTCCCTCGCCATTAATCGTGCCGGCAAAGACTTCATCGCCAGCCTCTTTGGCAACCAATGCGCTTTCTCCGGTAATCGGAGCCTGGTCAACAGCTCCGGAGCCGGAAACCACTTCGCCGTCCAGTGGAATTCTGTCACCGCCACGGATCACGAACCTGTCGCCGATTGCAACTTCCGCGGCCGGAACATCCTTCTCCGAACCGTTTGCTGAAATGACCCTTGCTGTCGGCGGCGCCAGATCAAGCAGGGCGGCAACCGCATTGCGCGCACGCCCCACGCTCCAGCTCTCCAAAGTCAGGGAAAGGGCAAAGAAAAATGCGACCGTGGCAGCTTCGAAATATTCTCCCAACGCAATCGCGCCCATAACCGCAATCATCATCAGAAGGTTCATGTCGGGAGCAAGCCGGCGAACAGCCGACCAGGCTTTCGGAGCAACAAGCCAGGCTCCAAAAACCACGGCGAGAAGGAAACTGCCCATTTCGAGCGGCGGCATGGCGCTGTCGCCATGACCTGAAAAGAGACCAACCGCCCCGGATAAGCCCGTTTCAACGATATGATAGCCAAATCCGATGGCCCAGAAACCTGCGGAAAGTGCCGTAAAACGCTTTTGACGTGCCAGGTGCGCGGCATGATCCGCTTCGGCGCTGTCAGCGTCCCAGATTTTTGCGGACATACCCGTTCCAGCGACCAGCTTGATGATTGCCTCGTCCGGCAATGGCGCAGCTGTATCCAGGATGGTCATACGGGCATTGATAGCGTCAAAGGCGAGATGTTCTTCACCTCCCAGCTTCGGCCCGAGCACCTTGTTCAAGATTGCAACTTCTTCAGCGCAATCCAGTCCGGTGACGCGAAAGCTGCGGCCTATGCCCACTTCCGGCGCCGGATTGGAAATGGATATTTTTGATCCACAGCAGCTGTTTTTTTCGCTGGAATCCCCTTCAGAGGAACACGTCTTGACCTGAACATCCTGCAACATCGACTGGCTCCAAAATCATGAGTCAGCTCATAGATAGGACCTCTAGTCACTATAGCTTCAAGTGAAAATTCAAACTTTTTTCTGACGGCGATTTGGCTCACTCGACTCGAGCCAAATCAGCAGCGATCTAGTCGCCCAGCGGCTGCGGACCGGTCCGTCCGTGATAGGCAGTCAGCGAAGAACGGATACGGCGCAGATTCTCGGTTGTCGCGTCCTTCGTTTCATAGGCAACGGACATGGCCAGCGCATCCAGTATGGCCAGATAGGCATGGCGCGAAGCGGTCGGCTTGAAGATGTCGGGATCTTCCGGCAAGTCGACTTCGATGGGAATCGATACGGTTTGCGAAAGCCGGGTATAGGGTTTTGAGATGCTGATTGTTTTTGCGCCATAGGCCGAAGCGACCTTTGCCGCCCCAACAATGGCGTCGGTTTCCCCGCTGGAGGAGAACAGCAATAGCGTGTCCTCCGGTCTCAATGTCGCCGATCGCATCTGAATGATGTAGCTGTCATTGACCGCGGTCGAGACGATGCCCAACCGGAAAAACCGGTTGGCAGCCTCCTGGGCAAGCATTGATGATCCACCACCGATCCCGGCAACCAGAAGCTGCCTGCTACCGATGATCGCCTCTTTTGCCTCTTCCAAACGTTCAGGGTTCAACTGCTTCCGCATGACGTTCGCCGTTGTATAAATCGCGCCCAGCACATGATCGAGAGCATGTTCAACGGTGGCCGGCTCTTCACTGACGTCGGCTTGAATGTATTGCAGGCTGACTGCGAGGTTCTGGGCGAGACGCAGCTTGAATTCCTTGAACCCATCACAGCCGAGAGACCGGCAAAACCGGATAACGGTCGGTGTGGACACATCCGCCGCCCCGGCCAGTTCGGCAATCGTCATTGTGCTGATGCTGTCGATATTGGCCTTCACGTAATCGGCGACCCTTTGCTCGCGCGTGGCAAGCTGCCCGTCCACACGTTCCAAGGCGGAAATCAGATCTGCCACCGCGGCCTGCCCCCGCTTGGGGAGTTCATTTTCGTCGCGACTGTCTTCACTCATTTCCTGCTCCTGACCACTTGAGGCATTTTGTAATTTAAGTACAAAAACCTATAAGATCCAGACTTAAGATACATATTTCGCTTGAGGAATGACCTGATATTTGTACTTTAGTTAGAAATTTTGCTTGATTTCGCGATTTTTCGTACTCATAGTGTACCTAAATTACATTCTTGGGGAGGATGGAATGCAAGCGTGGGCACGCATGGCTAGCGCGCGACTGAACACGGTTACCGAAGCCGTAGTCGCCTTATTGATGCTTCTACTGGTACTTGATGTCTGGCTCGGCGTTATCGACAGGTACTATTTTCACTGGCAACTGCCATGGCCTGAGGTGATGGCCCGCTACCTGATGATCTGGGCGGCCATGCTGGCGATTTCCTGCGGCATTGCGCACCGGGAGCATATCGGCCTCACGGCATTCCTCAACCTGTGGCCTCTGCCCGTCCAGCGCGTGGTGCTCATCGTGATGGATGTGCTGGCCCTGGCCCTCTTTCTTTACGTCCTGGGATACGGGCTCGGTTTCTCCGCCAGCGGGGCAACTCGCCAGGCCATGATTTTCGGACTGAGCCTGGAACCGTTCTATGCAGCTATTCCCGTCTCTGCCGCGCTTGCTTCCGTGCAGCTCGTGCTGGTGCTCATTCGCGATCTTGGAACCCATCTGGAAAACCCTGCTGAGGAGGGAGCTCAATAATGTGGGCGGGCCTGGTTTTTGTGCTTCTCATTCTGCTCGGCATGCCGATCGGCTTCGCCATCGGGGCAGCAGGTGTCGTCGGGTTGATCGACATGGGCGGAACCCAGTTCCTGTCCATCGGTCCCAGCAAGATCTTCAACGGGCTTAACATATTCCCGTTTCTGGCCATGCCGTTCTTCATCCTTGCCGGTGAAATCATGAACGGGATCGGCATTACCAACCGGTTGGTAAAACTGGCGCAGGTTCTGGTTGGCCGTTTTCGCGGAGGACTGGCGCATACCAACATGCTGGCCTCGGTCTTCTTTGCCGGCCTGACAGGATCGGCAACGGCAGATGCCGCCGCGTTCGGACGCACGCTCGTGCCCGCCATGGTCAAGGAAGGCTACAAGCGCGACTATGCCTGCGCAGTGACCGCGGCAGGATCCATTATCGGTCCGACCATCCCGCCCTCCGGTCTCATGGTGGTCTATGGCTCGCTGATGGGCGTTTCTATCGCCGGGCTCTTCGCGGCAGGCATTCTTCCCGGATTGGTGATCTGTCTGGTCTGCATGGCGGTGATTGTCATTGGCGGAAACCGTCAAAATCTGCCGAAAGCGCTTCGCGGCGCCACGCTTGGCGAAGTCTGGTCCACCTTTATCAGCTCACTGACTGCGCTCGCCATGCCGGTCATCATCCTTGGTGGCATTCTGGGAGGTGTCGTAACCCCGACGGAAGCAGCCTCCATCGCCGTCGCCTACGCGGTCTTCATCGGTGTCTTCGTTTATCGGACCCTGAAATTGAAGGCCTTCTACCAGATGCTTGTGCGCACTGCCCGGATCACCGGCGTGATCTTCGTCATCATTGCCTTTGCCGGAATTCTGGGTTGGTGGATGAGTTTCGAACGCATTCCGCAGCTGATTGCCGAAAGCGTTCTGAGCCTGAGCGACAACCGCTACGCCGTCATAGCCATCATCATCGGTCTGCTTCTGCTGGTGGGCATGGTGATGGACATTACCGCGATCCTGATCATCCTGGCGCCCGTTCTGGTTCCTTTGACCGAACAGGTGGGCCTGGAACCCATTCACGCCGGCATCATTTTCGTTCTGGCCCTGAATATCTCGCTGATGACGCCACCCGTCGGTGCCTGCCTGTTCGTGCTCTCTTCCGTCACGGGCGAGAAGCTGGAACGCATCTCGATCAAACTGATGCCGTTCCTGCTGGCCGAGATCGCCATCCTTTTCATCTTCGCGTTCTGGGAGGATGCGGCTCTTCTGCTGCCGCGCATCCTGGGATTTGCCAACTGACCTCAGACAAAACCAGAGAGGATTAGCAAATGAAACTTCTGACAACCGGACTGGCACTTGCCGCAGCAATGACCGCAAGCACAGCCCTCGCCGCAGGCGGCGTCATCAAATTCGGTCACGACAACAAGACCGATCCGTTCGAGAACCCGGCACATGCCTGTACTGCGGTGTTCTCAAACCTGGTCCAGTCCGGCACCAATGGCAGCGTCAAGGTGGAAGTGTTCGGCTCGAACCAGCTGGGTTCCGCTGCAGAGCATGTGCAGCAGGTACGCGACGGCCTGATCCAGGCAACCCTGACCTCCACCGGCGCTCTTGCAAGCTACTACCCGCGCGTTGACGTTCTGAACCTGCCGTTCGCCTTCGCGGGCAACGAAGCGACCTACAAGGTATTCGATGGCGACTTCGGCAAGGCACTTGCGGCCGATATCGAAGCGTCGCTGGGGGATGTGGTCGTTCTCGGCTTTCCGGACACAGGCGGTTTCTTTGCAGTGACGAACTCGCAAAAACCGATTGCAAACCTTGAAGATTTTTCCGGCATCCGCATTCGCACGATGACCCTGCCCTCGCACCAGAAGATCATCCAGGCACTCGGCGCCGAAGCCTATCCGCTTTCCTGGGGTGAGGTTTATTCCGGTTTGCAGACTGGCGTCATCGACGGGCAGATGAACCCGGTTCCGATCATCTCCTTCGCCAACTTTTCTGAAGTGCAGAAATACCTGACCCTGACCAACCATCTGTTCTCGCCCTACACGTTTATGATCAACCGGGCCTTCTACGAAGGATTGAGCGACGATGAACGGGCAACCTTGCACGCAGCGGCCGAAAACTGCGTGACGGCAAGTCGTGGCCTTTCCCGGATCATCGAATCTTCCGAACGCGGGCTAGCAGGCCTCATGGATGCAATGGAAGTCACCGCACTGGACGATGCCCAGCGGGAGGCAATGGCAGCAGCCACGCAGCCGGCCTTTGAAAGCCATGTGAACGAAAACCTCGATGAGAAAGCGGTCGAACTGCTGACCCTGTTCAAGGCTGAAGTCGCCAAGGCAAACGCCGAAACCTATCTGGACTGACCAATGGAACCGGCGGGCAACGGCCCGCCGGTTACCTGACCAACGCTCAAGAATTGCGCCCCTATTCCAAAACAGGACCCATCAATGCGCGTTTTCTGTGCATCCATCGCAACCGAGACGAACACATTCTCTCCGCTACGAACCGATCTGACCGACTTCAAGGAAAGCTTCTACGCAGCGCCCGGCGAACACCCGGACACACCGACATTGTGCACCGGTGTCTTTCCGGCACTGCGCAAGCGAGCCGCTGACGGCGAGATTGCATTGATCGAAGGAACGGCCACTTGGGCAGAGCCAGGTGGGCTGGTCAACAAATCAACATGGCATCATCTGCGTGACGAGGTTCTTCAACAGCTTCAGGCAGCTCTTCCGGTCGATGTGGTCATCCTCGGACTACACGGGGCGATGATCGCCGACGGTTGCGTCGATTGTGAAGGGGACCTGCTGGAGGCCGTACGACAGCTTGCCGGTCCTGACGCTAAGATCGGCGTTTCGTTCGACCCGCACAGCCACCTGAGCGAAAAGCGCGTTCAGAACGCCGATATCATCACGGTGTTCAAGGAATTTCCCCACACGGACTTTGCAGAAACCGGCGAAGCTTGCGTTGATCTCACTTTGCGTGCGGCGCGAGGAGAGATCACACCGATGCTCTCGGTTTTTGATGTGAGAATGATGGAAGTGCTGCCGACGAGCCGTCCGCCAATGCGGGGTTTCGTCAACAAAATGAAAGCCCTTGAGGCAACGGGAACCGCTCTGTCCGTTTCCGCAATCCACGGCTTCATGGCGGGAGACTCACCCGACCTTGGCGCAAAGCTCATTGTGATCACCGATGACGCAAAGCCTGCGGGAGACCAGTTGGCAAAGACACTGGGATTGGAGCTGTTTTCGTTTCGCGGCACGACACGGCCGGATTTCCTGACGCCGGGCGCTGCTCTGGCCAAGGCTGTCAGTCATCCAGGCGGCCCGGTGGTCATAGCAGACGTATGGGACAATCCGGGAGGTGGCGTTGCCGGCGATTCAACCATTCTTCTGCGCCGGGCGCTTTCTCTCGGGTTGAGTGACGTCGCATTCGGAACAATCTGGGACCCGATGGCGGTCCGCCTTTGTCACGCCGCCGGTGAGGGAGCGCACCTGAAGCTTCGCTTCGGTGGAAAGACCTCTGCTGTCGCAGGTGATCCTGTCGATGGTGACGTCCTTGTTCTCAAGACGCAAAAGAATGCGACCCAAAGTTTCGGTACATCCATTGTGCCGCTCGGCGACTGTGCCGTCATCAGGATCGACGACATCGATGTGGTCCTGAACTCAAACAGGGCACAAACATTTTCGCCGGACCTTTTCACCAATCTGGATATCGACATCGCCACGAAGAAGATCCTGATCGTAAAATCCACGAACCACTTTCACGGCGCGTTTGAACCTGTTGCGGCGGAAATCCTCTACTGCGCCGTGGAAGGTCCCTACCCGAATGACCCGCGGCGAAACGCATATACAAGGCTTGAGCGCCCAATCTGGCCTATCGTTGACCACCCTCACGGTAGCGAAGCCGCCTAACCTGCGGTCCCCGAACAGCATTGCCCCTTACCAAGATGGCGTTGCTCCAGCATTCCGGGCTGACAAGCAGCCCTGGAACACGATAATCTGTCATCGCAATTGATTTGGCGGCGTCCGGTACGGCAGGACGTCGCCGCCACTTCGGGAACACTGCGTGACAACTGGCCTAACCTTCGCAAGCGGCTTGATCCGCCTTCTGCTCTGCGCTTTTCTGGCAGCTCCTGCCTTGTTGTTGCCAGCTGAGGCACAGGACGCTGGCGTGCACGTACCGAATTTCTGGGATCCGAAAGCCGTTCACGACCGGCCGACTTCGATACCGGACAAGATCCAGTTCCTGGCAACCGACAGTTATCCGCCGTTCGTGTTCCGCGACCCGCAGGGTCGCCTCACGGGCTTCAACGTCGATCTTGCACGTGCGCTCTGCCAGGAGCTCGGCAGTTCCTGCGCACTTCGTATCAAGGATTTTGACGTTCTTTTGCCCGCTCTGGAAGAAGATGAAGGCGATGCGATCATTTCCGGACTTTCCAGGGGTTTGCCGGTCACGCGCCGGCTGAACTTCACCGAAGACTATCTGAAGCTGCCGGCAAGGTTCATCATTCGCGAGACCGAGATCGAAGCTTTCGATGAACAGGATCTGGCTGGCAAGAAAATCGCCGTTGAAGCGGGATCGCGGTTTGAAGCCTTCGCGAACCGTTTCTGGCCGGAAGCGAACGTTGAAACCTTCGAAACCGCTGCGCAGGCTCGAGAAGCCGTCAAGGCCGGTGACATGGACGCCCATTTCGGAGACGGTTTGAGTCTGTCTTTCTGGTTACCGAGTGAAGCAGCCGCGAATTGCTGCGCATTCGCCGGGGGCCCCTGGCTGGAAACCGGTTATTTTGACCAGGGCATGGCGATTGCCACCCGTCCAAATGACTCGGAACGAGCAGCCGCCCTCAACTACGCGCTCCGTCAGCTTTATCAAAAGGGCATCTATCAGGAGCTTTATCTGAGATATTTCCCGCTCAGTTTCTATTGAGACCCGTCAGCCTGCGCGCCACCTGCTACCACGCCCGGCTTTCCTCTCCTTGTTGTTCATGAAAGGAATGGCAAGACTAAACGGGAAGGAATGGGATTTTGGCGTCAGGGACGGTCCCAGCCCGATTTCCATCTTTTCATGCCCCTTTTCAGGCGCTTCGACATAGGTGCCAAACAACCGATCCCAGACAGACAGATAGAAACCATAGTTGGAATCGGTTTCCCGGCGGACAACCGAGTGATGGATCCTGTGCATGTCGGGCGTCACGATCAGCAACCTCAGCAGCCAGTCGAATTTAGAGGGAATGCGGACATTGGCGTGCCCGAACACAGCCGAGGCGTTCAGCACGATTTCAAAGATCAGCACAGCTTCCACCGGCCCACCGAGCAGAACAATCACCAGCCCCTTCCAGATAAAGGAAAGCAGGATTTCGATCGGGTGAAACCTCAAAGCGGTGGTGGCATCCATTTCACTGTCTGCGTGGTGAACACGATGGATGCGCCAGAAAATCGGGACCTTGTGCGACACAAGATGCTGGAACCAGACCGCAAGGTCGAGCACCAGAAAGGTGACAAGACCAGCAACCCATCCGGACCACCCAAGTGATCCGAACACTCCCCAACCACGTTCTTCAGCGAACAGCGCAAGACCGACGCCTCCGATCGGGAAGATCAACCGCACCAGAAGAGCGTCAAGCAGAATGAAACCCCAGTTGGTCGGCCAACGTTTCAATCGCCCTGTCTTGAGTTCCCGTCTCGGCAGCCCGACTTCCAGTAATGCCATAATCAAAAAGATGCCGGCAAAACACGCCATGCGTATCTGGTTGATGTCTAACTGTTCAAACATGCACTCTCGCGTTCATTCCGTTCCGAAGCTGCTTGCCAAGGGCGACTGGGCTCTATAGGGCATTGATAATCATACTCCTGTTTACCTCATTTTCCGCTGCGACAGATCACATCATCATGAGCACCTTTTTGTGGACCAGACCCGCATCCGAAACCACGGCAACCCTGTTGATGGCCCACGGGGCCGGTGCCCCAATGGATTCGGCATTCATGAACAAAATGGCCGACGTTCTTGCTGCTGAAGGGATCGCCGTAGCGCGTTTTGAATTCGCCTATATGGCCGGGCGCAGGACAGGCGGCCCCAAGAAGCCACCTCCTCGCGCCGACAAGTTGATTGGCGAGTTTCAGACGGCGCTTCAAACCCTGTTGAGCGAAACCGAAGGACCGATCCTCCTGGGTGGAAAATCCATGGGAGGACGGGTTGCCGCCATGCTCGGTGGTGGCGGATCCCTGCCCGGGCGTGTGGCAGGCATCTGCTGCTACGGCTATCCCTTTCATCCGACCGGCAAGCCCGATGCGGAATGGCGTCTGGCACCTCTTGAGGAAGCCAGGCGGCCGATCCAGATCCTGCAGGGTGACCGGGACCCTTTCGGCTCCAAAGCGGAACTGGACGAGGTCACACTCCCCGGCCATGTCTCGCTGGCCTATCTGGAGGACGGCAACCACGATTTCGGGCCACGTGGCAAATCTCCTGCTACCCTTGACGGCAACATTCAGGAAGCCGCCAGGCTGACTGCGGTTTTCGCTAGTTCGCTTTAGTCCTATTCCGCCGGAGTGATCCCTTGTCCGGGTGCAGGTGGTGCCCCGGCTCCCTTGTTCCTGCGTACCAGAACGAGGCCGGCAAGATCATTGCCGATCATGACGAGCGCGGGAACCAGGATCAACACAAGCGCGGTAGCCGTTGCGAGGCCGAATACGATTGTGATGGCCATCGGCAACAGAAACTGCGCCTGCAGACTGGTCTCGAACATCAATGGCATCAGGCCGCCGATTGTTGTCATTGACGTCAACAACACGGCCCGAAGGCGATCGCAACTGGACCCGATGGCAGCAGAGTCCAGGTCCTCTCCAAGCGCTCTGCGCTCTTCCAGCCGGGCAACAAGGATGATCGAGTTGTTGACCAGAATTCCGGAGAGGCCCAGCAAGCCGATCAGGCTCAAGATCGTCAGATTGAAGCCCATCAGGTAATGACCTGCAATCGCTCCGACGATGCCGAACGGGATGATCGACATCACGACGATCGGACGTGAATAGCTGGCAAAGATGGCGGCCAGGATGATGTAAATTCCGGCAACAGCCATCATCACACCGGTCAACAGGTCGGAGAACGCCGTTGACTGTTCTTCTGCCCGACCGGCAAAGGAATAGTCGAGCCCGTATTTCTGTGCGAGCGTCGGCAGGAATTCCTTGTTAAGTTCCGCGATGATTTCGTTATTGGACGTGACTGTACTGTCGACATCGGCAACCACGCTCACCACCGTCTTGCCGTCACGCCTCAGAATGACGGAAAAGCCTTGTGCGTCCTTGAGGTTCACAACTTCGGTCAGAGGCACGAACTCACCAGCAGGCGTTCGAAGCGACAGCTGCCGCAGAGCAGCCGTACCGTCCTTGTCGAAGATCTGCTGCACTCGGACGGCAACCTCTTCATCGCCCTCGGCGAACCGGCGCGCGATATTGCCTTCAAAGGCGTTTCGGATCTGGCGGGCGGCACTTTCCACAGTGAACCCGAGTGCCCGGCCGCGGGGCGTCAACTCGACCAGCAGCTCAGGTTTCCCATATGGAAGGTCGTCCTCGACACCACTGGTACCGGGAAAACCGGAAAGCTCCTGCTGCAATTCGTCTGCTGCGGCCTTTAGCTCTATCAGCGGCGCACCGGTCAACCGGATATCGAGATCGCGGCCCGGAGGACCACCCCTGCGCTCTGCGACGGCGATGCGGGAAATCCCTGGAATTGCCGGCAATGCATTTCGCCAGGCCTTGACGATCTCGGGTGTCCGGATCGTGCGTTCCTCGGACAACGTGAGCTGAACGGTGATGTTGGCGACATTGTCGCCGCGGTTGCGCCCCGCCTCTCCGAGGGTGGCATAGGTCGCGACCACGAGCTTCTGATCCGTACCTTCGGTCAGTCTTTCCTCGGCCTGCTTCAGGGCATCTTCGATGCGCATGATGCCGTCTATCGCTTCCGCTTCCGGTATTCCTGCATGGAAGAAGATTGACGCAGTCAGGTTTTCCGCCTCAGGAGACGGGAAGAATGTAAATCCGACCCGACCACCGCGAACCAGGCCGACGGCCAGAACCATCGCGGCAATCGCCACTGCAAGCGTCACGTAGCGCCAATGAACTGCGACTGAGACAAACGCCCGGAAGGGATAGTCGCGCACCCAGTTGAACCCGGCATCGAACCCGCGACGGAACCAGCTGGGCCTTTCTTCCGTGTGGGAACGTCTTTTGGCCTGACGCATGACCCGCAGAAGGCTTTCGACAACAAGGGCCAAACAGAAGCAGGCGAAGATGACGACCATCTGGAAGACAAACGTGCCTGTCGTGTCGCGAAGAGTTCGAAGCGGATCGTCAATTACGTCGAGATGTGGCGGCACGGCCATGTCCGGCTGGGAAACCAGTCCGACGAGGAAGAATGCGGGAGCACCTGCGAGCACAACGACGCGCCACCAGCTCCAGCCAGGCCGGCTGCCAAGCGCGTGCGAAAGGTGTCCGGGCAGAACGAGGAAACACTCGATCAACGAAGCAATGACAACTGCAACCACGACCACCGGCAATGTGCCCATGATCTGACCCAGCACATCACTCACAAGCAGGATCGGCAGAAACGCAGCAATGGTTGTCAGGCTGGCTGCAAAGATCGGCGCCAGCATCGTGTTGGCACCGTTGATCGCCGCTTCATCGGGACCATCGCCCATGCTTTGCCGCGTCGCCGTGTGTTCACCAACGACGATTGCATCGTCAACGATCACGCCAAGCATCATGATCAGAGCGAACATGGAGATCATGTTGATGCTCTCGCCCATGAGCCACATGATCCCCAAGGTGGCCATCATCGCGACAGGAATTCCTGCTGCGACCCATAGCGCAATCCGCGCATTCAGGAAAACGAAGAGAATTGCGACAACCAGCACCAACCCGGACAGACCGTTCTTGACCAGGAGATTGATGCGCCCTTTCACGGCGTCTGCGCGCACATCATATTTCAGAAGTTCGAGCGTCTTCGGCAGCTGAGGCGTGATCTCTGCGAGATAATCGTCGACAACCTGTGCGGCCTTGAGCGTGTCGGTTTTTTCCGTGCGCAGGATTTGCAGTTCAATCGCACGCGTTCCCTTGGAAAAGCCCTGGCTTTCGGTCGAATTGAAATCGCGAACGACCGTACCGATGTCGTCGACGACTGTCTTTTCACCCGAGGCAAACGATTTAACCTCAACCCGACCGACGGATTCCGGCGAACGCTGTTCGGAAAGAGCGCGGATCTGGCGTTCCACAGCACCGTCGAGGTTACCAGCAGGAAGATCAATGGTGTTGCCGGCGATCTGTCCGGCCACATCCGCAATCGTCAGGTCGAGACGACGCAGCTCACGTTCAGGAATTTCGACAAGATACTCTGGCGACCGATAGCCAAAGAGGTCCACCTTATCGATGCCACGGGCCAGCAGATCGTCACGGATCTTTCGCGCAAATACCTTCAGTGCCTGCTCGGAGAATGGTCCCCGCAAGGCAATCGTTGCCACGCCGTCGGTAAAGGCAGGTGCCGAGATCACGGGAGTTTCGGCGTCGACCGGTAGCGTTGTGACGTTGGAAATGGCCTGTTCCACATCGGAAAGCGCCACCTGCATGTTGGTGCCTTCCTTGAACTCCATGTGAACGGAGGCACTTCCCTCTCGTCCGTAAGAAGTGATTTCGTCGAGTCCATCAATGAAGCGCAACTCCGGCTCGATCACTTCCAGAATATTGGACTCGACATCTTCCGCGCTTGCACCAGGCCAATCGACCACTACGGAAATGATGTCGATTTTGACCGTCGGAAAAAACTGTGTGTTGAGCTTGGCCAGTCCATAGGCACCGAACAAAACCATGACGGCCATGATCAGATTGGCTGCATTGTGATGCCGGACGATAACTTCCAGCAAACTGCGGGATCTTCCTAACGTTGCCATAACGCTCTCCGTTACTGGTTTGCGTTATCGGTGCCGGCTACGTTTTGCCGCTCACCATCACGTTCCGCAGGGCTTGCCGAGTTGGCGTCCCGAACAAGCAGCCCTTCTCCGGCCTCAGGAATACGGGTGACCAGCAATGTTTCACCGGCTTCCAGAGCTCCATCCACCAGAATGAAGCCGTCGTCGATGGCCAGTGAGGTAACCTGGCGCGGCTGCAGGCGGTTATCCTTGACCACGTAGACCGTTCCCTCGCCGTAATAGGCCGTCTCGGGTATCCGGAAACTGTTTTCGTAAGTCTGATCGGGAATAGAAATTTCGACAAAGGCTCCGGGCCGCAATGGCACCCGGGCATCGGATGTTTCGATCGCAGCGATCAGATCGACGCCACCGCGCGTGCTGGCCACATCTGCCCCGATCCGGCTCACCGTTGCAGGATAGGAAACAGGCGAATTGCCAAGAAACCAGGTGACATCCACCGGTCTTCCGACCACGGTGCCGCTGTCTGCCAGCAACCGGCCGTACTGATTGTCGGACAGTATGAAACGAACCTCGAATTCATCGCTGCTGTACAGCGAAACCACTGCGTCGTTGACACTTACCAGGCGGCCGAGTTCGGCCGACTCCGTACGCACGATTGCGTCAAACGGTGCCCGCAGGATCGTGTTGTCCAACTGACGCTGCGCATTCTCCAGCCGCCATTCCAGACGCTTTATCGCAGCATTTTGCTGAACAACCTTGGCCTCTTCAAGCGCAAGGGTGTTTTGTGTCTGTTCGAGAGATTGCTGGCGCTGCGACACGAGCAGCTTGCGGTCATCGAGGGTCCGTTCCGTGACGGCCCCCTTGCCCAGGAGATCTTCCGCACGCACGAGATCGCGTTGGGCAAACTCCAGTTGTTCCCTGACCCGGATGACATTGGCTTTTTCCAGCTCCACCCGGCCTTCGCTTTCAACAAGGGCTGCCTGTGCTTCGGCAAGATTGGCCTCGGCCTCCGTCACGGCGCCTTCGTAGTCGAAACGATCGATGGCAACGAGCACTTCACCTTGCAAAACCTTGCCGCCAGCCTTCAGGTTGGGGTGAACTTCAATCACTTCCCCCGCGACAAGAGCCCGCAATTCAACTTCCCGGCCGGCGGTGGTTTCTCCAAAAACATTGATGTCTGGAGCAAAGTCGCCCTGGGAGACGGTTACCGTCTCGACCGCATAGCTTTGTTCCTGGATCGCCTGTTTGGGAACTTCCGGCTTGGTAGCGATCAGTGCATTCATGCCCATAACCGCCGCAACAAGAACGGCGAAGGCAAGGAGCGTTTGCAAAAGCGCTTTCAGAACCAGCTTCAATTTCCGAAATCCATCCGTTGCCCCCTCATCCTCAGGGGGCAGAACTTCGGAGATCTCTTTAGATCCGGTTTCTGATTGTAGAGACTGCAACATATTCAGCTCACCAAGCGCCAATCTTGTCTATTACCCGGGTAAACCTGCAATCAGGAAGGCGCACACGCCCCCATCTTGCCAAGTCCACGTCCGAAATAGGCATCGGCCAGGCAAAAGGCACGCTGAAAAGTGTAACAAAATATTTCTGAAGGGCCTAAACAGGCCCTCCAGACCGGTTCGAGATCAGGAATCGAACTCGTACTTGGTGCTGCAGAACTCGCAAGTCACGATGATCTTGCCGTCGACGGTCATCTCCTCGACCTCTTCGACGCTGAAGCCCGACAGGACACCTTCGATCTTCTCCCGCGAGCACCTGCACTTGTCACTCAAAGGCTGTGGTTCGTACAGGCGGACACCACGCTCGTGGAACAGACGGAACAACAGCATTTCGACGCTGACTTCTGGATCCGTCAGTTCGACATCCTTGACCGTGTCAACCAGAGCCTTGGCCTCCACCCAGGCGTCGTCCACTTCAATTTCGTGCGCCTGCGTGCCTTCCGGAGCATCACCTGGATCAATGTCGGCCTGCCGCATCCGCTCGGGAGATTCAGGCAGAAACTGAACCATGATGCCGCCGGCGGTCCAGGTCTTGGTATGCGCCTCTCCTTCCTTGCGGACATAGAGCTCCCCAACTGCCAGGCGAACTTCCGTCGGAAGCTGCTCGGACCGTTCGAAGTATCTGCGGGCCACTTCTTCCAAACCCACACCATCCAGCTCCACCAGTCCCTGGTAGCGCTGCATGTGTTTGCCCTGGTCGATGGTCATCGCAAGATGCCCCTGCCCGAGCAAGGCTTCAGGCGTGGCCTTCCCGGCTTCTATCAGTGCCTGAACCCGGTCCTCATCGAAGCTGGCACAGGCGCGCACGGCATCGGGCGAGGAAAAGTCCACAACCAGCATGGAAACCGGACCCTGGGTCTGGGTCTGCAAGGTAAAGCGGCCGTCGAACTTCAAGGATGTGCCCAACAGACTGGTCAGAACGATCGCCTCGGCCAACAGGCGCGAGACCGGTTCCGGGTATTCATGCCGGTCGAGGATTTGCTCCAGGACAGGACCCAGTGCGACAGCCCGGCCGCGCACATCGAGCCCTTCCACTGCAAAGGGCCGGACAGCGTCCAGCCCTGCGGGCGTAATGCCCAGTTCATCAAGATTTAGTGCCACGTTGGCTTTGCCTTAAGCTGCGCCGAAACACCAGGCCAGAATACCCTTCTGGGCATGGAGCCGGTTTTCGGCTTCGTCAAACACAACAGAGTTGGGACCGTCCATGACCTCGGAGGTGACTTCCTCACCCCGGTGGGCCGGCAGGCAATGCATGAACAGGGCGTCGTTGTTCGCCTCTGCCATCAGCCGCTGGTTCACCTGATAGGCGCTCAGAAGATTATGACGCGTTTCGGCATCATCATCCCCCATGGACACCCAGCAATCGGTAACGACACAGTCGGTCCCCTTGACCGCCTCATATGGGTCCGTTGTGACGATAATGGAACCACCCTTGGCGCGGGCGGCATCAATAAGGTCCTGCGGCGGCTTCAATTCGCCCGGCGTCGCGATGCGCAGTTCGAAGTCGAAGCGTGGAGCTGCATGAACCCATGAGGCCAGCACATTGTTGCTGTCCCCGGTCCAGGCAACGCTCTTTCCCTTGATTGATCCGCGATGCTCTTCAAATGTCATCAAATCTGCCATGATCTGGCAGGGATGCGAGATCTTGGTAAGACCGTTGATCACCGGAACGGTGGCATTTTCAGCAAGTTCAGCGAGTTGCTCGTGATCCAGGATACGGATCATGATCGCATCAACGAAACGCGACAGGACCCGCGCGGTGTCTGCAATGGTTTCCCCACGCCCGAGCTGCATTTCAGCACCCGTGAGCATCAGGGTCTCGCCACCAAGTTCGCGCATGCCAACGTCAAAGGAGATACGCGTCCGTGTAGAGGGCTGCTCGAAGATCATCGCCAGCACCTTGCCCGCCAACGGGCCTTCGCCCCGGCGCACGCCGTTACGTGTTGCCTTGATCTTCTTGCCGACTTCCAGAATGTCGCGAAGTTCTTCGCCCTCAAGTTCCGTCAGGTCCAGAAAATTCCTGTAGCTTCCGTTGGCGGTCATTCGGCCGCTCCTTCCACCAATTTTTCCTCAACAGCCTGGGCAGCCTGTTCAAGGCGCTCCAAGGCGGTCGCGATTTCATCCTCGGTCATTGTCAGCGGCGGCATGATGCGCACGACATTGTCCCCTGCCGGCACAGCCAGCAGACCGGCTTCCCGGGCCGCGGCAACATAATCACCAGCTGGAACGACACAGCGCAGCCCCAGCATCAGGCCGCTGCCGCGGACCTGGTCCAGAACCTTTGGATGAGCATCGACCAGACCAGCCAGCTTCTGTTTGAAGCTGAGGCCCTTTGCCTGCACGTCTTCCAGAAAACCATCGGCAAGGACGACGTCGAGAACCGCGTTGCCGACGGCCATGGCGAGCGGATTGCCGCCGAAAGTGGTGCCATGCGTTCCGGGCGACAGAGCCGCTGCGGTTTCTGCTGTTGCCAGACAGGCCCCCATCGGGAAGCCACCGCCGATCCCCTTGGCAATCGCCATGAGATCAGGCTCGACACCGGCCCATTGATAGGCAAACAGCTTGCCAGTGCGTCCGACGCCGGTCTGGATTTCGTCATAAATCAGCAGGATGCCGTTGTCGTCGCAGATTTTGCGCAACGACCGCAGGAATTCCGGCTGGATCTCGCGAATACCGCCCTCTCCCTGAATGGGCTCGATCGCCAGCGCCGCCGTCTGCGGACCGATCACCGCCTTCAAGGCGTCCAGGTCACCTGAAGGCACCTGGTCAAATCCGGGTGCCTTCGGTCCGAAACCTTCCAGATATTTCTCCTGACCACCTGCCGCGATGGTCGCGATCGTCCGGCCATGAAAAGCACCTTTGAAGGTTATGATCTGGTACCGCTCGGGCTGCCCGTTGTCATAATGGTAGCGGCGCGCGCACTTGATGGCAGCTTCCATCGCTTCCGCGCCGGAATTCACGAACAGGACCTTGTCGGCAAAAGTCGCATCGGCCAGGCGTTGCGCCAGCCTTTCGCCTTCCGGCATCTGGTGCAGATTGGACACGTGCCATAGCTTTGCCGCCTGATCCTGCAGCGCCTTCACCAGATGGGGATGGCTATGTCCAAGCGAATTGACGGCGATGCCGGAACCGCAATCGAGGAATCGTCGGCCGTCTTTCGTAACAAGCCAGACACCTTCCCCATGATCGAATGACAGGTTCGATCTTGCGTAATTTCCGAATAGCGCAGTCGCGGACATAACCTCTTTTAACTCCTTAAGAACGCTCTTTCCCGCGCTGGAGGGGCCTAGATCCTGCCCACACTCCAGAAGTGTGAAAGAGCCAAAACGCAACGTGCCGCCCCGATGAGGCGGCACGTCGCGGCTTCCTTATACACCTTCCGCACCGTTCCCTGTCAATGGGATTGGCAATTCCGGCGCTCAAACGGGGATTTTCTAAAATTCTCCATAACCTTGCCATAATTGGGGAAAAGTCCCTTCATCCCCAACTGGTTTGGGCCTGAAGCTTGCCTCATAAATTAACGTTATTGTAACCTCTTGGTAATCAAACACGAGATCTCGTGCGGCAAATCACTTAGAGGCACAAGATATGCCACCACTAGGCATGCGGACGTATGCTTAACACGAGGTTAATGGCCGTCAATCGGTCAAAATAAAGGGTGCGGCAATGAGTTGGACGAACGAACGGGTTGAGCTTCTCAAGAAGCTTTGGGGCGAAGGTCTGAGTGCAAGTCAGATTGCGGGCGAACTGGGCGGCGTCACTCGTAATGCGGTGATCGGTAAGGTGCACCGTCTCGGCCTGTCCGGCCGCGCGAAGTCCTCCACCGCCAGCGCCAAACCACGCCGGCCGCGGACCGCATCTCCTGCCGGAAATGCCGCACCAAAGAGACCCACACCACAACCGCAGACACATGGCGCGACAGCCCTCAAGGCCGACATCGCTCCGGCTCCGGTCATCGAAGCCAAGCCGCAAGTCGAGCCGATTGCCGAACTGGTCGTTCCCATTTCCCAGCGTGCGTCCATTCTCACGCTGACCGAGCGTACCTGCAAATGGCCGATCGGCGACCCGGCAACCGACGACTTCTATTTCTGCGGCCGTCAGTCCGATGCAGGCGTGCCTTACTGTGCGCATCACTGCAAGATTGCCTATCAGCCGGTGGCTGACCGACGCGCGCGCAAGGTCGTTGCCCAGGCATCCTGAGGCACACAAGACAGCGAAATCAAGAAACCCGCCAATCGGCGGGTTTTTTCATGCCAGATGCATCCTTATCGAAGAGCTCCTGTCAGCCCAAAGCATTTCGTGAAAGGGCTGGGCCACTGTTCGCAACCTGAAATCAGAGCATGCAACACCATCGGCACTGCAGCTTGTGTTGGGGTTTTCACGAAACGCTGTAACGGACCTGCTTGATATCATTGTAGACGGTTGCGCGGCTGACATTGAGAACACGCGCAACGTAGGAAGCGGCGTGTTTTTCCCGCAATCCGTCTGTACGGACGATTTCCCCCAGCAACTCCAGGCGATCTTCACGCGCCAGCGCGTCAGCGGTCTTGTTCCTGTCACGACACCAGTCGACGATGAACCTGTTCATCTTCTCGTGCCAATCATTCTTGAACAGATCATGCGGCTCTTCGGGGCTTACCGGCGCGCCGATCAGCGCGGTAATCGCATTCTGAGCAGCCATGATGTCGGAGAGATCGTAGTTGAAGCAGGCCAACGCAAAGGGTTTGCCGTCGTCATCTCGCAGGACCGCGCTGATTGAGCGGATGACGCGTCCGTCCCAGTTGACCCGCTCATGGGGACCGATCACATCCCGATCATCATTTTCGCGGAAGTCCAGTTCAGAAAGATAGGATGGATCGCCGATCTCGCGCTTTGAATAAGGATTGCAGATATAGACAACCGTTTCCGTTGCCAGAGAATGGATTACGATCTCAACATTCGAGCCCAAGAGTTTGGACAATGCGTCCGCAATCGGTATCGCGGTGCGAGCCACCAGTGCATCCTGGGTCATTCACTGCCTCTGACAATCAAACAATCTTGCACCCTCTCTTATCCCAGGCTTCCGCCCGAGGGCAATCTCAGTCAATCGGATGACCGATAACACTGAGGCAATCTCCGCGCCGGACAAGTCCCTGCCCGGCCACGCAAAACTGTATGCCACCAGTTCGTGCAAGCACCGGGACGGGTGGCGCCTCCACCCTGTCCGTCAGGTGCAATCGGCCCAGAACGTCGCCTTCCTTCACGTGTGCACCAAGGCCTGCAGTCGGTTCGAAAACACCCGTGTCATCTGCATAGGCATAGTGATGAAACCCATCGACATGCACTGTTACCGAAGAGCGCGGCCGGTCTTCGGTCTTTGTCTCGACGATCAGCCCCATATGCCGCATGACGCCTTCAATGCCACGCCGGGTCACAGCCAGCGTCTCACCCGTCACCAGTCCTGCTCCACCAAGCTCGGTCGCAAGGATCTTCTTTCCCTGACGTTCAACTTCGGTATCGATCATGGTTTCAACCTGTGGCTCGCGCAGGACAATTGTCATCGGAGCGTTGAAAGCCGACGCAATCCGGCGAATAGCCTGTGTCGCGGTATCGGTTTGCTGAACCGGGACAATTGTTGAAGGCACGAAGTTCAGCGACCGTCCGCCGGAATGCAGGTCGAGCACCACATCGGCACGCGAAATCAGCTCCCGGCTGACAAAGTCCGCTATCCGCTCGGTGGCGGTTCCCGTCGGATTTCCGGGAAAGGCCCGGTTCATGTTGCCATTGTCTATCGGCGACAGGCGCGAGCCGTTTTGCAACGCAGGCATGTTCAATGCAGGCACGATGATAACGCGCCCGCTGATGTCTTCGGCCTTCAGGTCACCATGCGCAAGGTTCGAAAGAACGATCGGCGCTTCATACTCGTCACCATGTGCGCCACCCAGCAACACCAGGGTCGGGCCACTGCCGTTTTTCAAACAGTAAATGGGAACGCGTTGATTGGACCAGGCACTCAGATCGAGAGACACCGGAACATCAATGTAGCCCTTTTGAAAGCCATCTTGATCGAGGTCGAGAGAGGTGGTCAGCATGGAAAGTCCGTTTGGTGAAGACTGCGCGGAACTTGCGGGAAGACGTGCGCCGCCTTCCCTCACTCAATGGCCGCTCAGGCGGACCTCAGAACGTCTTCAACGACCTCGTTGAGACGCCGTAGCCCTTCTTTCAGATGCGCCTCCGGAAGGGCGGAACTGAAACGGAAGTGATTTTCGACATGGAAACGACTGCCAGGAATGACAAGCACATCCTGCTCGCGCACCAACCGCATCGCCAGTGTTTCTGAATCGATCGGAAGATTGAAACGTACAAACGACATGGCGGAGGCATGCGGCGGCGCAACCGAGAAGACATTGTGGTGGATTGCAAGCGCTTCGGTGAGCGTCTCGAACCCGGTCCGGATAAGACGGCGTGCGCGCTCAACCAGTACCGTCCGCGCCGGTTCTGCCAGTGCTGCTTCCGCTAGCTTCATAGACATAACGCTGGTTGCTACCGATGCATATTCGTGGCGTCGCCAGCACGCGGTGATCGCATCCTGCGGCCCGACAAGCCAGCCAAGCCTCAATCCCGGCAACCCGTAGGCCTTGCTGGTTGAGTTCAGAACCATCACCTTGTCGTAGCTTCCCCAGAAGCTGGGTGTCGCTTCGTCTGTGTCACGCTCAGTGCCGATATAGACCTCATCAGCGACGATCCAGGCCCCAACCTTGGCAGCAGCGGCGATGATGCCTTCGCGCTCCCTTGCGCTCAGCACGCGCCCTGTCGGATTGTTCGGATTGATGACGTGGACCACCTTCGTTGTCTCGTCCACCGCTGCCATGACGGCAGCCGGATCTATCGCCCAGCCGTTGTCAGGATCCATGTCGACATAACGGACTTCCACTCCACGATTGCGCACATCACCGGTCAGCTGTTCGTAGATCGGCCTGAACGCCACCATGCTGTCACCCCGTTCCAGCAGAGTGTTTGCAATTAGCGTGTTTGCTTCCGTCGCCCCGACCGTCACAAGGATATTGTCCGGAGTGGATCCGGGATACATCGCCGAAATCTTCTCGCGCAGTAACGTGGTGCCGTTGACTTGCGGATAGTCGAGCATGGTGTTCCACAAGACATCGGGGTCCAGTCCAGCCAGTTCGACCAACTCCTTCAGCGTCATGGGATGCACACCGCTTTCGGAGTAGTTGTATTTTACGCCATGCTCCAGCTCGGACAGAAACTGTTCAACGTCAAACGGGTGAAACATTGGTTTTCCTCTCTCGTTCCTATGCAAGGCGTCGTTCAATCGCCGAATAGGACAGTGTCAGGATCATCGCCAGCGCGAGGTAGATCCCTCCCGCTGCAATGAAGGATTCAAAGGGGGCAAAATGCAGCGATGACAGTTTGCGAGCGACACCGGTGAGATCCATGATCGATATGGTACTCGCCAGCGCGGTGCCCTTGAGCATCAAAATCGTTTCGTTGCTGTAAGCCGGCAACGCGATGCGCAGCGCCTGGGGCCCGAGGACCAGGCGCGCGATTTGCAACCGGGAAAAGCCATAGGCTTCGGCTGCCTCGATCTGCCCGCGTTCGACGCCAAGGATGCCTCCACGCATGATCTCGGATGTGAATGCCGCTGAATTCAGTCCGAGCGCCAGAACCGCACAGAACCAGGCCTCCCGCAACAGCGGCCATGCAAAGCTTGAGCGAACAACCTCAAACTGCCCCAGGCCGTAATAGATCGCGAAAAGCTGTACGAGCAGCGGTGTGCCCCGAAAGAACAGAACATAGAAATCCGCCACTTGAGCAACACCCGGCACGCGGCGCATCCGTGCCCAGCAAAGCAAAGCTCCGAAAACGAGCCCGATTGCAAGGCTGCAGACCAGAATGCTCAGGGTAACCGGCAACCCTGCCAGCAATTTCGGAATGAAGGAGAGCAGAAGTTCCCAGTTCATCAGCTTGCCTCCTTCAGGGCAAACCGGGCTTCAGCCCGCTTGAACAGCCGTTCAGAGACAAAGGACACACATAGATAGATCAGGGCAGCGACAGCATAGAAGGTAAAGGGACGGTGGGTTGCTCCCGCGGCGACGCCGGCCTGCCGCATCAACTCGGCGACCGCCGTGAGCGATACAAGCGCCGTATCCTTGAGCATCACCAGCCAGACATTCCCCATGGCGGGCAGTGCAACGCGCAGCAATTGCGGCAATTCGATCAAGGTGAAACGCTTCACCGGCCCAAAGCCGTAGGCATCGGCCGCTTCCAACTGTCCCTTGGGAATGCTGTTGGCAGCTCCTCTGAAAGCCTCGGCCGCATAAGCGGTTGCGATCACCGCGAGGGCGAACACACCGAGTGCAAAGCCACTCAGATTGATCCTTTGCGTATACCCAAGGCTGGCGGCAACGGACTGGATGATCGTGCCGGTGCCGAAGAAGAAGAGATAAAGGACCAGAAGTTCCGGCACGCCGCGAAAAACGGTGACATAGCTCACCGCAATGTAACGTGAGATGGTCCCGCGACGCCGGAAAAGCATAAGCAACAGCCCAAAGAAGAGCCCGGCTGCAAACGCAAGAATGGCAAGGGCCATTGTGGTGACCAAGCCGGAGAAGAGTTCGTCCCCCCATCCCGATTTGCCGAATGAAAGCAATTCAAGCATTGCCTGTCGCCCTTGCCCATCTTTCCTGAAGAGGCCGCCACTTTGCGGTGACTTGCCTCTTCATCCTTTTGAGAACCGAGATCCCGCTGGACCTTACGGCGTGACGTCGTAACCGAACCACTTGTCCGAAGCCTTGGCGATCGTGCCATCGGCCAGAAGCTCCGCGATCGCCGTGTCGATCTTGGCTTTCAGTTCCTCATTCCCCTTGCCAATTCCCAGACCTATGCCATCACCGAGCTGCGGATATTCAGCATAGGTCAGCAACGGGCCGAACATTGTCAGATTGGCGTCCTTATCTGCCCCGCTGAACTCATCCCATGCAGAAACTTCCATGACAGCTGCATCGATGCGACCCGTCTTCAGATCAGCGATGATCTGGTCAGCCTGCTGGTAGGTTTTCACATCGGCTGACGGAAAATGCTCATTGACGACACGCTCAAAGATCGTGGAACCCTGCACGCCAACGGCCTTGCCTTCGAGCGAAGCCTGAAGCTGAGCCTTGTCCGTGAGTTCGCCAAACCCGTCGCCGACCGAACCGAAAGAGGCTGGTGCCTGCGCATAGGCAGTCGAAAAATCGATGCTTTTCTTGCGCTCTTCCGTGATGGAAATTGCAGACATGATCAGGTCGTACTGGCCCGCAACAAGCGCCGGCAGGAGACCGTCGTAAGCCTGGTTGGTCCATTCACATTCCATCTCGATTTTCGCGCAGATCGCGTTGCCGACATCAAGGTCAAAGCCAAGCATTTCGCCAGACGAGTTCACCGACTCCCAGGGCGGATAGTCCGCACTTGTCGCGATGCGCAGTGTCTCGGCCTTGGCGGGCAGGACGGTAAAAGCAGCCACGGCTGCGGCAACAACCAGTTTCTTCATTTCATTCCTCCTCATACTCACATTACCGATGCTAAAAACTGGGCGGCCCGTTCCGTTTTAGGGGCGCCAAATACCTCTTCGGGCGTTCCGCTCTCAGCCACGCGTCCCTTGTCGAGAAAGATCACGCGGTCAGAAACGTTGCGCGCAAAGCCCATCTCATGCGTCACCATGAGCATCGTGTTTCCTGCAGCGGCGAGTTCCTCGATGACCTTCAGGACTTCTCCAACCAGTTCCGGATCAAGCGCCGAGGTCGGCTCGTCAAAGAGAAGAGCCTGCGGCTCCATCGCCAGAGCTCGAGCAATCGCTGCGCGCTGCTGCTGACCGCCGGACAACTGATGAGGATAGAAGTTCATTCGCTCGGCGAGACCGACGCGAGCCAATAGTTCTTCTGCCCGCTCATTGGCTTCGGCTCGCGATTTTCCAAGCACGTGGATCGGAGCGATTGCCACGTTGTCGCGAACGCTGATATGCCGCCACAGATTGAAACTCTGGAACACCATGGGCAAAGAAGTTCGAAGCGCGCGGACCTCCCGCGTTACTTTCAGCCCATGTGCGTTGCAGGCAAAGGCGACTGGCTTACCATCCAGCTTGATCTCGCCTCCGTCCGGAACTTCCAGCAGATTGAGGCAGCGCAGGAACGTGCTTTTTCCCGATCCCGAAGATCCGATGATCGTGATCACCTGCCCCTGCTCGGCTGTCAGCGAGACGTCATGGAGAACGCGCAGCGACCCAAACGATTTGCTCAGGTTCTGAACCGACAAGCGAGGTGTTGCAGCTGACATGTGATACCTAACTGAACCGTGTTGACTTACGGGTGGGCCTTCGCTTCGAAAATGCGCTTTATCAGGGAGCGTTACCTTCGGCGGACTTCAATCCGGACCAGACAGACTTGGCGATGGCCGCATCCTGAACGGCCACACCTGTCAGATCGGCAATCGTGATGGCCTCGTCCGTACGACCCAGTCTGTTTTCAAGCAGGACCTGCCCGAGCGTGATCAGCCGATCGGACGAAATGTCGCCGGACGCAATCGCGTTGGCGGTTTCACCGTGTTCCGTACATTGACTGAGGGAGTCGACGATCACATGAGATGCTCTTGCAAAGAGCGCAGTGTCGAGTTCCTGCTTTCCGGGAGAGTCAGCGCCGACCGCCACGATGTGGGTGCCGGGCCGAACAAACTCAGATTTGACGATTGCCTCTCGTGACGCCGTTGCTGTGACAATGACATCCGCGTCGGCGCAAAGTGCTTCCACGCTTTCCGCATGCGCAACCGGAACACCTTCAAGCTCCATAGAAAGCTCCTGGACCAGCGTTGCAGCTTTCTCTTCCGACCGCCCCCAGACGGCAACCCGGGTGAAACCGAGAAGTTTGCAATAGAGCTGCGCTTGCAGACGGGCCTGGATACCGGTCCCGATCACGCCGAGTGCCTTGGCACCCTGCCGCGCGCCCATGCGACCTGCAATGACGCCCGCAAGTGCCGTGCGCAAATCGGTCAATGCGCCTTCATCCTGCAGGATTGCCAAGGGAGTTCCCGTCTCAGCCGAAATGACGGCCATGAAGCCGTTGCTGGAAGAAAGCCCCCTTTCCGGATTGTCATAGAACCCGGTGGCAAGCTTGACGGTAAAAACCTCGTCTTCACCGACGTGAGCGCATTTGATGTGGCACTCGCCATTTGCCTTTTGGAACGCCAGGTGGGTAACCGGCGCGACCTGGGCCTCGCCCCGAGCGAAAGACCTGAAGCCTTCTTCGATCTCCGCAAGTACCGCGCGCTCGTCAATCTGCGCCAAGATTTCCTGCTTATTCACCAGCCGCATCTGCATCTCTCTGTCAGAACGTCACCCAATTCGCGACCCATCTTGCGGGGTCGTTTCAGCGTTATAGACAAATTGTCTAATTTAGAATATTTTGTCAACACTCATTCTGAAGCCCTGTTTTCGAAACAGCCGAGAGACGGAAAAATGATGGTTGAGTTGGACGAGATTCATGCTGCGCAACAACGGATAGCGGGCTATGTGCGCCCCACTCCGCTGCGCAAATCTCATGCTCTGTCGACAGAGCTGAGCGCGTCGATCTGGCTGAAAATGGAAACGATGCACGATACCGGCGCCTTCAAGCTGCGCGGCGCGGCCAACAAGCTTCTGTCTCTCGACGAAACTCAGAAATCACGCGGTGTCATCACCGTATCAAGTGGCAATCACGGTCGTGCCGTCGCCTATATGGCAAGGCAGCTGAACATTCGTGCCGTCGTCTGTGTCACCGAAATCATACCTCCCGAAAAGATTGGCGGGCTGTACGATTTCGGGGCGGAAGTGATCGTTCACGGACAAACGCAGGATGACGCAGACGCGGAAGCGCGGCGCATTGCGGAACGAGACGGCCTTCTCTTTGTATCTCCTTTCGATGATCCGCATGTCATCGCCGGGCAAGGCACCATCGGCCTGGAGCTGCTGGCCGACCAGCCGGCCCTCGACATTGTCTTCGTTCAATTGAGCGGTGGCGGGCTCATGGCCGGAACCGCCAAGGCGCTGAAGAGCCTGAAGCCGGACATCAAGGTCATTGGGGTTTCCCTTGAGCATGGGGCCGCCATGATCGAAAGTATCAAGGTCGGCCATATCGTCGAGGTCGACGAAAAACCTTCCATCGCCGATGCCCTACCCGGCCCGATACCGGCCGACAACCAATACACCTTCGCCATGTGCAGGAAACTGGTAGACGACTTTGTTCAGGTGCCGGAGAGTGAAATTCTCGAAGCGATGAAGTTTATTCTCGCCAAGGAAAAATGCCTGGTGGAAGGCGGTGCAGCAGCCGGGGTTGCCGCCATGAGGCGGTATGGCTCGCTGCTTGAAGGGAAAAAAGCCGCAACTCTTCTCACCGGGAACAACATCTCTCTTGATCGAGCGTTGTCAGCGTTCGGGCTCAAGGATGCGCAGCAATCAGAAACGTTCTGGATAAGCTGACCGGAGCGGCCATGCGGCCGGACAACCGGTTCGGGCGGGTGAGCACTCCACCCTCCCGATGTTTTCAGCCGTAGTCAGCTTGCCATCGAAAACTGATCATTAAATGCGTAGCCGGCACCGCGCACCGTGCGGATCGGATCCTTGGCCTTGCCCTTGTTGAGCGCCTTGCGAAGTCGGCCGACATGGACGTCGACCGTGCGCTCGTCGACATAGACATCATGGCCCCATACGCCGTCCAACAGCTGCTCTCGAGAGAACACCCGGCCCGGGGAGGTCATCAGAAATTCCAGAAGGCGGAACTCGGTCGGCCCCAGGTGAATTTCCTTGGTATTGCGGCGCACCCGATGGGTTTCACGGTCAAGTTCGATGTCACCCGACCGAAGCATTGTGGAAACAACTTCCGGGCTTGCGCGGCGGAGGATCGCACGGACACGAGCCATCAGCTCAGGCACGGAAAACGGCTTGACGACGTAGTCATCTGCTCCGGTTGAAAGACCTCGAATGCGCTCGGCTTCTTCCCCGCGGGCCGTCAGCATGATGACAGGCAGACGCTCGGTATCTTCACGCGCGCGAAGCCGGCGGCATAGTTCAATGCCCGACAGCCCCGGCAACATCCAATCCAGAAGGAGGAGATCGGGCTGGGTTTCCCGCAACCGGATTTCAGCTTCATCACCACGTGCACAGGACTCGACCGAGTATCCTTCCGCTTCCAGGTTGTACCTCAACAGAAGGCTAAGTGGTTCTTCGTCCTCAACGATAAGCACCTTCGGCATACGTTCTCGCTCCAGTTTCGGCAGCAGATGCTGCCGTTCCGGTCACCAATTTCCAACCGGGTTCCAGCTGTCAGACCGCGTGGGTCGTCTCGTCCTGTTTTGCACGGTCTTCCGGCAGACGATCGCCAGTCACCATATAAAAGACGTTTTCAGCAATGTTGGTTGCATGATCGCCAATACGCTCGATGTTCTTGGCACAGAACAGAAGATGGACGCATTGAGTGATCACGCGGGGATCTTCCATCATGTAGGTCAACAGCTCCCGAAAGAGCGATGTGTAGATCGCATCGATTTCAGCGTCGGCTTCCTGAACGCGTCTCGCCGCTTCCGCGTCCTTGCGCGTATAGGCGTCCAGAACCTGCTTCAGCTGTGCAAGGGCCAATTCGGTCATGTGTTCCACACCGATGGCCAGTTTCTTGGACTGAAGATTGCTGTCGATCGCGATCGTCCGTTTGGCAACGTTCTTGGCCAAATCGCCAACACGTTCCAGATCGTTGGCAATGCGCGTCGCGGCGGTGATTTCCCGCAGGTCCTGCCCCATCGGCTGGCGACGGACAATCATTTCGATCAGCTTTGCTTCAATGTCCTGATGCAAGGCGTCCAAGCGTTCGTCCTGCTGAACCGTGACGCGTGCCAGTTCGATATCTTGCGAGACCAGTGCGGAAACAGCATCAGCAAACGCTTTTTCCGCCAGACCGCCCATTTCGGCGACCTTGCCGGCCATTGCGGTCAATTCGTCGTCATAGGCCGTGACTGTGTGTTCAGACATCCAGTGTCCCTTTCAGAATTCGCGTAGCCACTTAGCCGAAGCGGCCAGTGATATAGTCCTGCGTACGTTTGTCTTTCGGATTTGTGAAGATGTCTTCGGTCGGACCTTCTTCGACGAGAATGCCGAGATGGAAGAATGCGGTGCGCTGCGATACACGGGCTGCCTGTTGCATCGAGTGCGTCACGATCACGATCGTGTAGTTCTCGCGCAGCTCATCGATCAGCTCTTCGACCTTTGCCGTCGCAATCGGGTCGAGAGCCGAGCACGGCTCATCCATCAGGATCACTTCCGGGCTGACCGCAATGGCCCTGGCGATGCACAGGCGCTGCTGCTGACCGCCGGACATCCCGGTACCCGGCTCGTCCAGCCGGTTCTTCACTTCTTCCCAAAGACCGGCTTTCTGCAGGCTTGAGGAAACGATTTCGTCCAGATGCGCCTTGTTGCGGGCCAACCCGTGAATGCGCGGGCCGTAGGCAATGTTGTCGTAAATGGACTTGGGAAACGGGTTCGGTTTCTGGAACACCATACCAACCTTGGCGCGCAGTTGCACCGGGTCAACCTTGGGGTCGTAGATGTCCTCGCCGTCGATCCTGATCGACCCTTGCACGCGGCAGATATCGATCGTGTCGTTCATGCGGTTCAAGGTCCGCAGGAAAGTCGACTTGCCGCAACCGGACGGTCCGATGAAGGCGGTGACGGATCGCGGCTGGATTTCAATGTCCACATCTTTGATCGCATGCGTGTCACCGTAGTAGACCTGCACGTTCTTCGCGGAAATCTTGCTCTCGGTCATTTCCACCGACTGTTCAATATTCGACATCTCGTTCATCGGATCATTCCTTACCAGCGGCGCTCAAACCTGCGGCGCAGGATGATCGCGAGAATGTTCATTGTGAGGAGGAACACCAGAAGGACGATAATTCCACCCCATGCTTTTTCGTAAAATGCGTAGTCCGCGCGTGCCGCCCAGGTGTAGATCTGCGCCGGCATTGCGGAATTCGGCTCCGTGAACCCTGCGATGAAACCGTCCGGATATCCGCGCGCAACAAAGCCGACCATACCGATCAGGAGCAGCGGAGCCGTCTCACCCAAAGCCTGCGCAAGCCCGATGATGGTGCCTGTCAGGATACCCGGCATCGCAAGCGGAAGCACATGGTGGAAGGTTGCCTGCATTTTCGAGGCACCGATCCCCAGTGCGGCATCACGGATGCTCGGCGGTACAGCCTTCAGCGAAGCTCGCGTTGAAATGATGATCGTCGGCAGCGTCATCAGTGTCAGAACAAGGCCACCGACAAGCGGAGCCGACTGCGGCAGGTGCATGAACTGAATGAAGACCGCGAGACCAAGAATACCGAACACGATGGACGGAACGGCAGCCAAGTTGGAAATGTTCACCTCAATCAGGTCCGTGAACCGGTTCTGAGGCGCAAATTCCTCAAGGTAGATCGAAGCGGCCACGCCGATCGGCAGGGACAGGAACAGAACCACCAGCATCATGAAGAATGACCCGACCACGGATGCACCGATGCCTGCTCCACCCGGATTGTCCACGCCGGAATCGGCACCGGTGATGAAGTTCCAGTTGAACACAGTCTTGATGACCTTGGCCTCGACCAGAGCGTCAACAATGTCCAGATCGGACTTCTGCAGGAAGCGGCTGTCGGTAAGCGTCTCGCGGGTCACACGGCCGTTCATGTAACCGTCAACACGGGAGGCGGCTGCCAACTCAAAGCCGGTTTCCTTGCCAAGACTGTCCGGATTGGCCCGGAAGTGTTCGCGAATGGTGCCTCCGGTCTTGCCGACGATGCGCTGGATCGCAGCCGCATCGAACGGTGCGGAGACACCGCTTTCCGTCATCTGGCCATGCAGCGCATCAATGAAGAACTTTTCGTAGGCTTTCGTCTTGAAGAGCTCTTTTTC
The DNA here is from genome assembly GCF_040329435.1 of Roseibium sp. SCP15. Lineage (NCBI taxonomy): Bacteria > Pseudomonadati > Pseudomonadota > Alphaproteobacteria > Hyphomicrobiales > Stappiaceae > Roseibium > Roseibium sp. SCP15. Next base: position 173,963 of record NZ_JBDZYI010000002.1, read on the forward strand.
AGCTGCGTCGAACTGTTCCTGCGTGAGCGTAAATTCGACTTCGACTACAGTCCTGGTAAACGCCGGAATGCCCTGTGAGACGATCGACGTTGCCAGGACGACCAAGAAGAACAGGCCGATTGCAATCGCGGTTATGCCATAGGCCTTGAACCGCTTCTCGGCTGCGTTCCGCTTACGGGTCAGGTCATCGATGTGATAAAGGGACCTGGACTTCGCCGCAGCCTTGGCGGTGTCGGCAGCCGCTTCGGGAGTGAGTGTCGTATCGGTCATCAGTCATACTGCTCCCGGTATTTGCGCACGATGTAGAGCGCAACGATGTTGAGGCCCAAGGTCACCACGAAAAGCGTCATGCCGAGCGCGAACGCCACCAACGCGACAGGGGATGCGAAATCGGCATCACCGGTAAGCTGGCTGACGATCTTGGCCGTAACGGTGGTCATGGCTTCAAAAGGATTGAGACTTAGTCGAGCCGCCGCCCCTGCTCCGAGAACCACAATCATGGTTTCACCGATGGCACGCGAGGCTGCCAGCAGGATGGCACCGACGATCCCAGGCAGGGCAGCCGGCAGAATCACCTGCTTCACGGTTTCTGACTTGGTTGCACCAAGGCCGTAGGACCCGTCGCGCATGGCCTGTGGAACGGCATTGATGATGTCGTCCGACAGCGAACTCACGAACGGGATCAGCATGACCCCCATGACCAGGCCGGCTGTCATGACCGCGGTTCCCGCTTTCATGATGCCGATGCCATTGTCGCCAAAGACCGACAACAGAAGAGGTCCAACCGTCAGCAGCGCGAAGAGACCGTAAACAATGGTCGGGATACCGGCCAAAACCTCAAGAAGCGGTTTGGCAATGGCACGCACGCGCGGGCTTGCATATTCGGACAGGTAGATCGCAGCGAAAAGGCCGATCGGAACGGCAACCGCAAGTGCCACGAATGAAATGTAGAACGTGCCCCAAAGCAGAGGAATGATGCCCAGTTCCGAGTCGCCACCGCGTCCGGAGAAGCTTGGCGACCAAGTCAGGCCGAAAAAGAAGTCGGCCGCCGGATAAAGGCGGAAGAATTCCACTGTATTGAACACCAGGGACAACACGATGCCGATGGTGGTCAGGATCGCGATGGAGGCCGCACCGATCAAAATGGCCCTGATGCCCTTTTCAACCGTGTTGCGTGCCCAGAAATCTGCCCGTGTCTCTCTCAAGCCCCAAAGTGCACCGGCAATTGCCACCAGAATGACGGCAATCGTCATGTAGAGATTGCCGGTCGCAGACAGGACCCGGTACCGTTGCGCCGCGCGCAAGACAGGCTGGGTGATATCCGACGTCACGATCTGACCGGCTTCCTTGAGACGGGTGGTGACATCATTGAAGTCAGCCCTGGCACTGCGTGCAAACTCATCGGTCATCGCACCGCTGGCGACGGCATTGTCCAGCCCTCTTGCGGCACGCCGGACTTCAGCCAGAACCAGTCCGCGAGAGGAACCTTCGCTGATCGCACTGTCCGGGATCATTCCGGAGATTTCGCTGTTTACGTAAAAAGGCTGCGCGAGCAGCCAGACGATGAGAAGAATGAAAGCGGGCACTGCGGCTTTCATTGCCACGTTGGCCCCATAATAGGACGGAAGAGAATGCAGAACGTGCCGCTCTCCTCCAGCGCTGGACAGGGCCCGCGCCCGCCCCAGAACGTATCCTGCCACGGCAATGGCAAGTACGGTCAAGATGAGCCAGAACAGAGACATTTGCACCCCCGGGGGTCTTTGTAAAAAAGCACCAAAAAGGAAAAAGGGGCGGCGGAATATGCCGCCCCGTATTGAGCAGTAACTCGATTACTTCATGGTTTCTTCGTTCGAAATGGAAGCCTGTGTGGCTGCCAGCTCCGGATCGGAAACCAGACCGTACTGAGCCAGCGGGCCCTGCGGACCAGCGATCTCATCGGCGATGAAGAACTGAGCGTATTCCTTCAGACCCGGGATGACGCCGATGTGAGCCTTCTTGACGTAGAAGAACAGCGGGCGGGAAACGGGGTACTCGCCGGAAGCGATCGTCTCGGTGGACGGAGCGATACCGCCCATGGTGGCGACTTTCAGCTTGTCGGTGTTGTTCTCGTAGAACGCCAGACCGAAGATTCCGATGCCGTTTGCATTGGAGTCGATACGAGCCAGGGTTTCGGTGTAGTCACCGTCGATGTCAACGGACTTGCCGTCTGCACGAACGTTGATACAAGCTTTTTCAGCGGCTTTCTTCTTGGCCTTGTCGCTGTCGCCTTCGGCAGCTTCCAGGAATTTTTCGAAAGCGCCGGTGGCTTCACAACCAGCCAGAAGAACTTTGTCTTCAAAAACTTCACGGGTGCCGTGCTTGGTGCCCGGGATGAAAGCAGCGATTTCAACGTCCGGCAGTTCGGAGTTGAACTCGGCCCAGTTGTTGTACGGGTTGTCGACGAGCTCGCCGTCTTTCAGGACCTTGGAGCCGAGCGCGTTGAAGATGTCAGCCGGCTGGAACGCGTTGAAGGCCGGACCGCTCTTCTGAGAAGCGAAAACGATTCCGTCGTAGCCGATACGAACCTCGATGATGTCTTTGACACCAGCTTCCGCACAGGCCTTGATTTCCTTTTCGCGGATCTTGCGGGAAGCGTTTGCGACGTCGATGGTGTTTTCGCCAACACCTTCACAGAAGCGCTTCAGACCGGCAGAAGAACCACCGGACTCAACAACCGGGGTCGGGAAGTCGGTGTTTTCACCGAAAGCTTCGGCAACGATGGAAGCGTATGGCAGAACAGTTGAAGAACCGGCGATCTGTACCTGGTCGCGAGCCTGAGCAGCGCCAACGAATGCAGTGGAAGCAACAGCCAGAGCAGTTGCGCTAACGAGGGTCGTAAATTTCACTTGACCACTCCCTTTGAATGTCAAGGTTTGTAGATGATCACCACGCTTGAAGTTGCGTGAGCGATGCGGGGAACCTAGGCCCGATGGATGAGAGTTCTATGACAGTTATTTTTCAGTTTTGTGACAATTTAACTTATTGAAAAATATAGATAAATTCAGAACCTTGTAATTTCCCCGTCATATAAGACGGTGATTCCGGTCACATTGCGACTTCCGGTCTGGCAGGTCCCGGTAACGGACAGGGAGACAAATGCTATCCGTACCGCTGCAACACCCTGTTCAGTTCGGTTTGTTATCCGGCAGCTGGAAGCCCTGCCAGACATCAACCTGGCTGGCGGTCAATTGATTTTCAGGTGCGGGAACCGCAATTGAGCAGGCGGAACAAAAGGACTGTGACGTCTAAAACTTTAAGGGGGTCAAATTGCGCGCATCTTGTGCCTGCCGCTGCCGCTCTTCATGGGCAAGCGGTATCAGGCCCTTTTGTGCAAGATAGCCTTCATCTCCCCACGCCTCGTCACTGGTGAAAGCCTCGACATACTCCTCGAGGCCGGGAATCACTCCGACGTTCTGCTTCTTGACGTAAATGAAGAGCGGTCGGGAGACCGGATATTCACCAGATGCAATCTTCTCGAATGTGGGTTCGATACCGTTGACGCCAATGCTCTGGATCTTGTCCAGATTCTGCATCAGAAATGAGTATCCGAAAATTCCGACAGTCGCCGGGTTCGCCTCAAGGGCACCCACAATCAGATCATCGTTTTCGCCAGCTTCCACAAAGCTGCCATCGTGCCGGATGCGGGTACACTGCTCACCGGACAGTTCCGAAAAGGACTTGCACCCGGTTTCCATCACAAGTTCCTCGAATGCATCGCGTGTGCCCGAGGTCGGAGGCGGTCCAAGCACCTCTATCTTTTCATTCGGCAATCCGGGATCGATATCTGACCAGGACATGTTCGCGTTTGCCAGGACGCCCTCCTCGGAGGGCAGCGCTTCGGCCAGTGCCTGGAAGATCTGATCCACCGTCAGCTCGAGTTTCGGACCATGCCTGGAATTGGCAAGAACAATGCCGTCGTAGCCAATTTCCACTTCAACCGGCGTCACCCCGTTGGCCATGCAGGTCTCAAGCTCAGAAGGCTTCATTCTTCGGGAGGCATTGGTTATGTCGGGGGTGTTTTCTCCAACACCCTTGCAGAACAGCGAGAAACCGGCGCCGGATCCAGTTGATTCAACGATTGGGTGCTTCGAACCACCCTCCCCCATCTTTTCCGCCACTGCGGATGCAAACGGAAACACGGTGGACGATCCGACGATCAGGAGCCGGTCACGTGCCTCTGCAACGTGCGGGATCACTTGAAGGACAAGTCCGCAAAAAGCACTTACTGCCAATTTTCCTGCCACTTGAAATCCCCCAAATGAAAATTCTGATCCGAGCAGCCAACCGGCAAACATGAACCCCACGCTCTTTTGCCGGGTGTTAGCACGTTCCAATTTCAAGAATGCGACAAAAATCGACTTTTTTCGCGGGGTCTAATTCTTTGCTGAAATGTCTTCCGAATTTTCGAGCCCTGGAAGTTTCACCTTGAAGGTTGCTCCCTGCCCGGCCTCACTGTCGACATCCAGGCGGCCACGGTGTCGTGTCAGTATGTGTTTTACGATCGCCAATCCCAGACCGGTTCCCTTCATCGCCCGGCTCGATTCGGCGTCCACCCTGTAGAACCGTTCCGTCAGTCGGGGCAGATGCTCCCTCGGAATGCCTTCGCCATAGTCACGCACCTCCAGCAACCACGATTGCCCTTCTGTTGCCTCTTCCAGCCCGCTCAAAGTCACGTCTACATACTTGCCGCCATTTCCATATTTCAGAGCGTTCTCGACGAGGTTTTCGGTAACCTGGATCAGTTCATCGCGATCCCCGTTCAGCCTCACGGGCTCTTCCGGCATGTGCATGCGGATTTCTACATTCATCTCTGACGCCAGCGGCGACAGGGCGTCGGCGGTATGACGGACGATCTCGGACAGGTCGACGACATTTGCCGGGCGCACATGAGCCTTCAACTCGATACGAGATAACGAGAGAATGTCGTCAATCAGGCGCCGCATTCGGCCGGCCTGATCCAGCATAATCGACAGAAACCTGTCCTGGGCTTCCGGGTCATTGCGGGCGGGCCCCTGGATCGTTTCGATAAATCCGGTGAGCGAGGCTAGCGGAGTGCGCAGTTCGTGACTCGCATTGGCAACAAAATCCGTGCGCATGCGTTCCAGGCGCCGGTTTTCGGTGAGGTCCTGAATGACAACCAGTATGAAATCCGGGCGGCGTGTCCCCATCTCCTGACCGCCACTTCCCGGCATATAGATCGGCGCAATGTGGGCTTCGTACCAGGTTTCCGTCGGAACTTTCTCGATCCAGCTGATCCGCTCCGTTCCTGCGGTCGCGCAAACCCGGTCGAAGGCTTCCAGAAGAGACGGCGCCCTTAAAGAAAAGGACAGCGGATCACCAGGCTTCACCCCTTCATAGGCCGCTTGTGCGGACGCATTTACATACCTGGTGATGCCCCGACCATCCGCAACGAAACACGGTGTTGGCAGGGCATCAACCGTCACTTTCATTCCGGTGCCAGGCCACATCCGCCGTCTTTCCCGCTGGGTGCTGAGTTGCACCCGGCGCGCGGCCGCCCGGCGCGGAACAAAGGCGGCTGAGCCTGCAAGAAGTGCCACACCCAACGCAGCTGCCCAGACGGGCACCTGGTAAAGCAGGATCGCAACGACCGCAATGAAGGCGGCTGCGACCAGAATCCAACGCGATTCGCCCAGCCGTGTGAGAGGCGACGCAGCAGTTTGAGCCTCTGAAGGCTCCTCGAGTGGCGATGGGGTTGCGGTCATGGATGAGTTCTGTGTGCGGTTTCGGATGGCAGGTGCCGTCATCTGGAAATACTATTTCGACGTCTTAGTTTACACGCAAGACCAAATAAGGGGATTGGATTGGTGAAGGCCCTTAGCACGGCAAGCATGTCATCCCAACGACAGGCCGTTCACTTTGTTGCACTTCCAACGTTTCGACCTGCTACCGCCAGGTTGCCGCACGTGCTGCCTGTTGCAGATTCCTGATTATGCGCGGCCACCCGTCCGGCTGCCGCATGAGCTTTTGATAGTCGGCTCCATGTTCGCCATGCCTGAGAAACTCGGTATGAACGATTTCCAAGCGTGTTGCCTCGCCGGCCTGGCGAAAGTTGACCATCACTCTGCTTGCAGCGGAGGGATCGGCAATTTCCTCTCCGTCCTGCGAAACCCGCCAGGCTAGGCGAATGTACAATGGTGGCTCGATGGACAGCACGGTCCCCCAATTCCGCCTGCGGCCGTCGCCATCGATCTCGTAGCAGCTGCCGCCGACACAGGGCTCAATTCCGGCTTCTACCTTGCTGTCTCCCGGGCCTTCCGCCGGACTGGAAAAAGGGGATGACCACCAAAGCTCCGGCCGATCGACAAACAGCGAGAATGCCCTCTCTCGGGGCAAATCCAGCAAAACTTCAAACCGGCATTCCTGTTCCTGCGCCATCTACGACCTGCCCAAATAAATTCGTGCCAATCCCTGAGACAGTGTTTCATAGAAGCACCCGGATTGGCAAAACCGCGATTGCGTAACCGATTCTGGCGTCAAATAGATGACGTGTTTTCAAAACCTTCAAGTCGTCGGTTCCAAGTCTGCCCTTGGAGGGACGAAGACCCGTTGCCTTTCTGAACAAACTGGACGAGTTTCAGCGCACACGATTGCTCACAACAAATTCGATTGGCCATAGGAAATGAAGCACAACCGCGACTTTGATCCCGACTACGGTAATCCGGTTGAACTTGCGCCAGGCATTCGGCGGCTGACGGCCAACAATCCGGGACCATTCACTTTTCACGGAACCAACACCTACCTGCTTGGAGACCGGCGCCTGGCAGTTGTTGATCCGGGTCCTGCGGCGGCGGAACATATCGACGCCATTCTCAGAGCGTCGAAAGGCGCCACCATCGAGGCCATTCTGGTTACCCACACACACATGGATCATTCACCGGGCGCGAGGCTTCTCAAGGAAAAAACCGGCGCACCTGTCATGGGCTGCGGACCGCACAGAGCGGCACGTGCTCTCCTGGAAGATGAAATCAATCCCCTCGATTCAAGCGGCGACAAGAGCTACAGGCCGGATCGACATCTTGCCGACGGCGAAGTCATCAGTGTCGCCGGACTGGAAATTGAAACGGTGGAAACTCCTGGGCATACGGCAAACCACCTGTGTTTCGCATTGACCGGAGAAGACATCCTTCTTTCCGCCGACCACGTCATGGGATGGTCGACGTCCATCGTCGCACCGCCCGATGGCAGCATGCGTGACTACATGAGTTCCATTGACAAACTCCTCGACAGATCCGAGACAATTTACCTCCCGGGTCACGGTGCAGAAATCAGACAGGCAATCGCCTATGTGCAGGATCTGAAGCAGCATCGTCTGGATCGGGAGGCAGCTGTCCTGAAACAGCTGGCGGGAGGCGAGAGCACGATCCCCGAAGTTGTCGCAATGCTTTATGCCGACGTCGACCCAGCGCTGCATCCGGCGGCGGGCCTTTCCGTGTTTGCGCATCTTGAAGACCTTGCTCAGAAAGGGCTTGTCACCGCGGCCCCCGAGCTCTCGCTTAGCGCCGTTTATCAATTGGCCCGCGATGCACGCTAGCCCTCAAGATCCGTCAGCTCCAGATCTTCAACCACCGTGCCCTCTTCTTCGAAGTAGGGCTTGAACCCCGGCAAGGGGATGGTGTCCCTCGGGTCTTCCACAGGCTCAAGCTGCAGGTCCTCTTCTTCGAGGGCCCCTTCTTCAACGGACAATCGCGCAAGATCGCCGTAGGTCTCAAGCAATACCTGATCAATTTCGGCAAAGACAACGCGGATATGGTCGGCATTGTCCGACAGATCCTTCAAAGGCGTTCTGGAGCGCGAGCGGACATCCAGGAGCGCGCCGACGGCGTCCGGCCGAATACGCAGCGCCACGTCGTGCTTGAGACCCAGAACCCGCGTAACTCCCTCGGCCTGTAGCCTCGTAGGGGCGTCCAGCAAATCAGGCGGCAATTCGTCGACCACTGTCCACCCCAGTTCCTCCAGCGCCTTGGCTCCTGCTGCATGCAGCTGCGCCGGGGCGATCCGGTATCTGCGTGAAACGATGTCAGGATTGTCCGTTGCCCGATCGGTAATTCTGCTCTGGTCCTTTACGGAGAACTGTTTGAGATTGGGCCACAGATGGGCTTCCAGAACCTGGTTCATCCACGCAAGAACCGGTTGCTCGGCTTCGAGCGATTGCACGACAACTGCCGGTGGGTCCTGCCGGTCGGTGGACAGATCCTGGCTACCTGAATGAATGGTCAGCATGCCCAGGACAAGAGCCGGGGCAACGAGCGCCGCCGCGCCCAGGAGTATTCCGCTGAGGGCTGCCGGCAGTCCGCCGCCTCCGTAAGTCCAGATCCGATGCAGGCCGATGATCGCCAGCATGAGGGCCACAAGCGCAATTGCCGCCGCACCGATCAGCGACAGGACGAATACATCCGCGTCGATCACTCCGAATCGCTTCGCCAGAAATGCGATGACCGCGAGCATAAGCGCAACAGAGCCGACTGTGCGGCTTGCCGGTGCTGAAGCAGAACTGTAGGCGGCGTATCGCTTCATATTCTCTCAACTGTCCAAACGTCGGCGCCGTAACGACGCGACGACATACTGAATTTTTCTTTGTTTATGAGCAAATTGTCAAAAAATGAACTTCACTTGCGCAACAGGCTCATCATAAATTCAACTTAATCGAATGGCACCCGGCTGTACGCGACTTCGAGCATGGAACAGCCAAGTTTGTTCGGGAGGACCATGACGCGGCAAACCAGGAAAGAGCTCCGACCTTCCTTTGACGAAAATGAGCAAACGGGCTGAAAAAGACAAACGGACTTCCCACCATTCGCGTGGACGCCTGATCGGGCCCGGCCTCAGCAATATATGCCTGTGCTACATCCTGATCCTCTCCGCCTTGCTTTCCCCCATTGCCCTGCTGTTTGCGTTCCTCTTCGCCGAACCCGACGAGACACGCGTCTATGCACATTACTTTTACATCCGAACAACCGTCGCCCTTCTGGTCATCGGAGTTTGCATTGGCTGTCTGATGATTGTTCTGGGCGCAAGCATCTCTTCTTCGGTGATCCTTGCCGGTCTTGTTCTGTTGGCTCTGACGCTCGGTCTTACCGTCATCCGTTGCATTCGCGGATTTTTCAGCGCCATGCGCGGCAAAGCGCCGCAGAACTACAAAAGCTATTTCGTCTGATTTCCCGCTGCCTTGCGGACGTAAGGTAAGCTCTGACCGGAAACAGGTAAACAAACTCTTACTTATCTACTTCAAATTCCAACCGAATTCGTTACATCCTGTTATGGAATTTGACTGGCCGTTTCGCCTTTTGAGGCGCATGCTGTTTCCATCAAAAGCAGTAAATGTCAGCAACACCAGCTTGCTGCCCTGCGATTGCCTTAATTGGACACGACATGCACGCACGCTCGCAAAAAACCAAACTGAAATCCAGCCAGCGGGCACTGGACACCAACAACGGACCCGAAGAAATGTCTGAGCAAATTTCCCGCCCGGCTTCCAAAATTCCGGCCGGGGCAAGGCTAGAGAACCAGTACAAGCCAGTCGGCATTGCAGCGCTGAATGCTGCGGTGCTTTGCAAGAATGCCGGCGCTGCGACGAAAAAGCAGAAGTAAGCTGCCGGGCTACATGCAGGACCTTGTTTTAATGACGGTTCGACGGTCAGCGCCTCGCTGATGTTGCAGTAAAGCAAGTCGAGAACCTGCGTAGTTGCCGTGACCTGGTCTCTTGGGCAAACTGCCGCTGAGTCGGGCATTCATACCAACAACCGTAGGTATGAGGTGTCCATGCGGAGATTGCCCAGATGATCATTGCATATTGCCCCTCAGTCAAAGGCCTGGAGCGGATTGAACTGTCTCCCGGCGATGCTCTGCCGCCAACGTCGATCTGGATCGACCTGCTTTCACCAACGCAGGAAGAACAGAAGACCGCAGAAAAGCTGATGGGTGCCGAGATCCCGACCCGGGACGAAATTGCCTCTATCGAGACATCCGAACGGCTTTACCTGGAACCGGGGGCCGTCATCATGACCGCGCAGCTGCCGATGACAGCGCCAGTGATTGACCCTGCCCTCTCCTCGGTAACCTTTGCGCTCAATGCCAAGCGGTTGGTGACTGTGCGATATGGCGAACCCAAGTCGCTCAACATCTTTTCAAAGAAGGTGCAATCCGACCCGACCATTCCGCATGTCGGCCCGTCGATCCTTTTGGCGATGATGGATGTCATCGTCGACAGGTGTGCCGACGAAATGGAAGACGCTTCCAGACAGTATGACGAGCTGGCACTTCAGGTCTTCGGGGACGGTCTGAATACACGAAAGTTCGCAAGCTACCAGGTCGCCATCAAACGCCTCGGTCAAATCGGGCTGCAGGTCGCCAAGATGCATGACGTGTGTGCAAGCCTGTCAAGAATGCTGCTCTATATGAACTCGCACGCCAAGCGCCTGAATCTCAGCGATCAGCAATCCCTCGATTGCAGAACATTCGGCAGGGATATCCGCTCCATCAAGGAACACGGCGACGGGCTCGACAACAAGCTGAATTTTCTACTGGATGCCACGGTCGGACTGGTCACGCTGGAACAGAACCAGATCGCGAAAATCTTCACGGTGCTGGGATTGATTTTTCTGCCGCCGACCCTGATCGCTTCGATCTACGGCATGAATTTCGTCAACATGCCTGAACTCCATTGGGAACAGGGTTTCATGTTCTCGCTTGGGCTCATGCTTGTGTCGGTGGTCATCACCTTCATTTTCTTCAGATGGAAACGGTTGCTGTAATGCAGCCGCCTTCGCCATTGGCCGAATTATGGATAAAGCCGCTCCTTTGACCACGGCTTGTCAGGAGTTTCACGGGTAAACAGGATACGATCGTGAAGCCGGAACGGCCTGTCGTGCCAGAATTCGATCGATGTCGGCACCAGGCGCATACCTGACCAGTATTCCGGTCTTGGAATATCACTGATCCCGAACTTCGCGGTGTATTTCGCAACTTCCTTTTCGAGCGCAAACCGGCTTTCGAGCGGCCGGGACTGCTTTGAGGCCCAGGCCCCTATTCTGCTTCCGCGCGGCCGCGACTGATAGTATTCATCGGCTTCGTCCGCCGAGACCTCGACGACCGGGCCACGCACCCTCACCTGACGGCGCAGGGACTTCCAGTGAAAGCACATTGCAGCCTTGCCGGCGGACAGAAGCTCCTTGCCCTTCGTGCTTTCAAAATTTGTGTAAAAGACGAAACCGCGTTCATCGACACCTTTCAACAAAACCATGCGCACATTCGGCAGTCCGGTTTCGTCAACCGTGGCCAGAGACAGCGCATTCGGGTCGTTTGGCTCCGAAGCCTTGGCATCTTCAAGCCATTCACAGAAAAGATCAAATGGTTTCTTGACCTCCGTAAAGTCACCTTTTGTTAACTCTTCAGAAGGATGCTTGAGGTCTGTCATAAGAATACCCGTCGAAGAAATCGACTGCCCGCTACACGGCAAGTCACTGCCTATGTGGGAGGCCGTCTGGAAGATGTATCGTATGCGTTCATATACTCCTGCACACGGTAAGGTCCAACACTTTGTGGCGATCACCCTTTTGCTCGGCTTGACGCTTGGCGGATGCAGCCAGGTGAGTGTTCCCATGGGCAGTAACAACGTCGATACGCCGACCATTTTGACGGGGTCCATTTCGTCTTCCACGGACATCGCCTATTCGGACATCAACGCGAGCGACCGCAGTGTCATCGCGCAGAACCTTGATGCGGTCGGTTCCGAACTGGTTGCCAGCAACGACGTGCAGGGCCTCACCCTGCCCTGGCTCAATGATTCAAGCGGCAACTCCGGAACGCTGACGAATATCGACACCGGCCCCTTGTCCGAAACAGGATGTGTGTCCTTCCTGACCACGGCAAACACCATTGCGGGTATCAAGCTTTATTCCGGAACCGCCTGCCGTGACATCACACAGAAATTCACCGTGACCACTCTCAGTGTTGCTGACGCTTGATCGTCCGGCAAAAACCGCTACAAACAGAGTGTTTTCTTGACGGTGGCGAACGTCTGGAATTTTCAGTCGTCCATCCCGATATAGAGAACAAGTCCGGTCAAGCTTTGCCTCTGACAATCGCGCGCTTCGGAGCAGGTCATGTATCCGGAGCGTTTATGCGTGAGGTGGCGGGCCGGAAAATCTTAGAAACCTGGTGATACGAATGCGTGATCCCTATAGCGTTCTCGGGGTGGCAAAATCTGCCAGCGAGAGCGAAATAAAAAAGGCCTTTCGAAAACTGGCCAAGAAATACCATCCGGATCAGAACAAGGACGATCCGGGGGCGCAGCAGCGTTTTGCCGAAGTCAACCAAGCTTACGAGATCGTTGGCGACAAGGACAAGCGTGCCCAATTCGACCGCGGCGAAATCGACGCCGAGGGCAAACAGAAATTTAGCTCGCAAGGCTTTGAAGGCTTTTCAGGGTTTGAGGATTTCGGTGCGGCTGGTGGCGGTGGTGCGCGTGGTTTCAAGTCCTCCGGAGGCGGCGGAGGCTTTGACGATATCCTGAACGACATTTTCGGTGGCTTCGGCGGACGCGGCGGGCGTTCAAGAACCGGCGCGGGTGGCCCTGGAGCGGGTGCCGGCTTTGCCGGAGGCGGACCGCGCGCAAAAGCACCGCCCAAGATCAAGGGCAAGAATGCCGAGATCGTCGCTCGGGTAAGTCTGGAAGACATCGTCAACTCCGGAAAGACACAGGTGACGCTGCCCAACCGCAAGACGGTGAACGTCACCTTGCCCAAAGGTGTTGAAGACGGTGAAAAGATCCGACTGAAGGGTCAGGGCTACCCCGGTGAAAACGGTGGTCCTGCTGGCGATGCCATGGTCGAAGTGCGCATCAAGCCGCACAAGCTGTTCGAGATAAAGGGTTCGGATCTTCATCTGGACCTGCCTTTGACGCTTTATGAAGCCGTGCTTGGAGCCAAAGTCAGAACTCCGACCCTCTCCGGGGCGGTCAACCTGACGATCCCGGAAAATGCCTCAAGCGGAAAGACGATGCGGCTCAAGGGCAAAGGGCTCCCGACCAAGAATGGCGGGCATGGCGACCTTCTGGTCAAACTTCAGATCATCATGCCCCCCCACGGCGACGATGAACTGGAAACCCTGATGAAGGCCTGGAAGGAAATCACACCCTACCGGGCACGTGGCCCGGAGTTTGACTAACTTCGTTCCCCTCCCACGGATTGAAGAGTGCCGCCGAAGCAGCGGCACTTTTTGTCTGTGACGTGAAGGCGGATCAAGACCCCACAATCACGGCACCGCCGGTGACGGCAAGCGCTGCCCCCAGAACCGATTGGGAATTTGGCTTCTTGCCTTCCACCAGCCACAGGATCGGCAAAACGAAAAGCGGCGACAACGATCCCAATATGGTGGCAATCGCCGCTTCCATGTTCGCAAACGCATAGAGCAGGAGCGACGAGGCGATAACATAGCCGATGACACCTGGAACGATCGTTCTGAACAGCAGGTAAGGCGACACGCCACGATGAGACTGCTGGTTCTGCCTTGAACCGATAGAAGTCGGCAACGCTCCCATCAACACAACAAGCACCGCTGCCCCCGACAGACGAATAGCTGCTATCGCCACAGGTTCCGCGCCATTTTCAAGGGCGGGTTTCAATGCAACAAAGCCCAACCCCTGAAAGCCGGCCGCCATTCCACCCAGCATCAGGACCGGAAAAAGCTGGCGCCCCAAACCTTCGTGCCTTTGTCTGTCTTCGCCTCCAAACTGGATGGCAATGAGCAGCCCTGCGATGACAAACGCTCCCCCCAGCAAGTCACCTGGCCCAAGCACTTCTCCCATCCAGACATAAGCAAGAAAAGCGACAATGGGAGCCTTGAGGCACAAGAGCAGTTCGGTGATACGTGGTCCGCCCAACCGCAGACATTCAATCATTGCCAGATTTCCGAGGACGACGCCGACAGCTGAGCTGATCGCAAAGGCGGGCCAATATCCCCAATCAATGCTCTGCCAAAGGCCGAGTACGGACGACAACACCGTAACCAGCAGCGAACATGCAACCAGCTGGATGCGGGTGAAAGCAAATGCTCCAAGTGCCTTTGCCGGCATCTGTGCCAGAACGATTCCGGTTGCCCAACTGACGGAAGCCGTCAATGCCGCCAGAAACGGAAATACAACAAGCATTCGAAACTCCATCACGCTATCTTTTTCATAGCAATAATCTGCTACTAAAAAGATAGCAAGGAGTTCCATGCCTTCTTCGCCCCCGCAACCGGGACTGCCGGTACGTGGCTCCAGGTCCGGCAAACCGATCATGGCGCTTTTCGACCTGCTCGGCCGCAGCTGGTCGCTCGGAATACTTTGGCAATTGTCAGAAGGACCACTAACGTTTCGAGAACTGCAAAGCCGCTGCGAGAGCGTTTCACCCACGGTTCTCAATCAACGGCTCAAGGAGTTGCGCGCCTGCCTGCTGATCGATCACCGCCAACGCGGCTATGAGCTAACGGATATGGGATGGGAACTGTTCGGCCTACTTGAACCATTCGGACAATGGTCATTCAACTGGGCAGATCGTTTCAAACAAGATAGCCGTGACAACGAATGACTTCAGGGAATGGCAATTCGTTCAAAAGGCTTGATCATCATGCCAAAAGAGCTGGCGGGTGTACTGCCCGACAGCTCTTCTGTTTTCAGCGCTGCAATTCTGCCAGAAGTTCGGCCAGCAGCTCCATGCCCTTGCCCCACCCCTTGTCGAGACCGCTGACGGCTCCGGCGAAACATTCGATTTCCACTTCAGTTGCGTCATGGGGCGTCCAGACAAGACGGACGTCCGTATGGTCACCGTTTTGGGTAAAAGTAACCGTTGTCAGGAGAACTCGTGGCCAATCCGGCATCATCGGATTTGCAGCGATATCCCACGCATCATCTGAAACGGAATGGAGCCAGACCAGTTTTTCCGGTTCGACGACTTCGGTGTATTCCACCCTTTGATAATGCGACCCACCACCAAACTTCATTTCGTTCAGCCACAATCCGCCCGGGCGAACGTCAAGTTTGTGAATGATGGTTTCCACGCCCGGACCATACCATCGGGCCAACAGGTCTGGTTCGGTCCAGGTGCGCCAGACAAGTTCTCTTGGGGCATCAAAACGTCTGTCTAAAATGAATTCAGGTAAAGACACGGCGCTACTCCCATTTATCCGCGTTTTTCAAATCTTCAAGAAGTGCATCAAGCTGATCAAAGCTGGAGGCCCAGAATTCCTTGAACTCTTCAAGCCAGGCGATCGCATCTTTCATCGGTTCCGCATGCAGTTTTGCCGGCCGGCGCTGCCGGTCCGCACCGCGCGTGATCAGTCCAGCCCGCTCAAGCACTTTCAGATGCTTGGAAACTGCCGGCTGGCTCATCTCGAACGGCGCGGCGATTTCGTTCACCGAAGCCTCGCCAGCGGCGAGCCGCGTCAAAATTGCCCTGCGTGTCGGGTCGGCCAACGCGGAAAACACCGCATCTAGGTTGGTGGATTCACTTGTATAACCAACTTGTTCCATAACCAATTAGTTATCTCTTTTCGCACCCTGTGTCAACAAATCAGACTTGCAAATTACATGCCCTGTTATATATCTAGTTATGAAATTGGAGAGACGCATGGTGGAAGACGTTGTCCGCAGCCTGGGCTACGGCACCCTGGGAAGCAGGCTCAAACGCATTGGTGAAAGGCTTCAGGCGCAAACGCAGGAGGTGGCGGCGGAGCTGACTGAAACGGACCTGCCAACGCCACACTATCCGGTGCTCGCCGCGCTTGATCGGACCGGTCCCATGAGCATAGGTGACCTGGCCAAGGCGCTTGGGCAAACCCAGCCTGGCGTGACCCGCATGATCAACAAGATGAAGTCGTCTGGCCTCGTCGAGGCGAAGCAGGATGACAACGACAAGCGTGTCAGCAAGATCAAACTGACCCAAAAAGGCAAGGACAGGGTTGCCTATTTCAAGCAAGAACTGTGGCCGACAATTCTGCTGGCTGTGGAAGACGCATGTTCTGGTCTCAACGGCTCATTCCTGGATCAATTGGCGCAACTGGAAGACGCCCTGGCATCTGCTCCTTTGATGACCCGCCTGCCCGAGCACCCCGTGCCTGATTGGGACCACCTTACCGGAGCCAAGGAGACGAACTCATGATCAAGAGAATCTGGCATGGCTGGACCACATCCGAAAACGCCAACACTTATTGTGAGGTTTTGACGAAGTTGGTTATTCCGGGAATCGAAGCCAAAAAAATCCCCGGATATCTCGGAATTGAAGTGTTCAGGCGTGATTTGGGCGATGAAGTGGAATTCATGACAATCATGAGCTTTCAATCCCTGGAAAACATAGTTGCCTTTCAGGGGCCAGACTACGAACGCTGCTATGTGCCGGACGAAGCACAAAAGGTCTTGAAACGCTGGGACCAGACTGCCGCTCATTTCGAACAGAAAACGGCACGAAAGGCCGGATGAGACGCTCATGACCCAATTGTTCAACCGCATCGTATGGTCGGCTCTGACCTCGCGTCAGCAAGGTTTTGCCCGGAGCAACTCCCAGGCAGTCCGCTTCGATCCCGAAATCTCTCCTTTTGCAGCTTCGAAAAACAACTCTCCGGATGCGCTTCAGGCACTGGCTGACCTTATCGGGCCAGGCGATGACTATGTATATCTGCTTCAGAAAGAGACTATTTCGTTGCCGCCTAGCCTCGAAGCGGAATTCTCCGCGCTAGGCGTTCTGATGACAGAGCAAGCACCGTCCACTCCCCAGCCGAACGGTCCCGACATTCGTCCGCTCGTTGCCTCCGACATTCCGGAAATGGTTGCTTTGGCCGAACTCACAAAGCCCGGGCCTTTTAAACACCGAACACCGGAACTTGGCACCTTTTGGGGGGTCAAGATTGACGGACGACTGGCAGCGATGGCCGGGACACGTCTCAACCTGAATGGTTTCACGGAAGTCAGCGGCATCTGCACACATCCGGACTTCCAGGGGCGCGGGCTGGCAACTTCACTCTCCCGTCACGTCGCTTCAGAAATCAGAGCGCTCGGTGACACCCCATTTCTGCACGCATTTGCCGACAATCACGGAGCCATAGCGCTCTACCGGAAACTCGGGTTTGAGATCTGGAGCGAAGTCAACGTTGCCAAGGTACGCCAGCGTACTTGATCGCCAATTTGCCCAGCACATTTAAGACGGTTTTCGAAACGCCCTGTCTCGCTGCCGCAGATACTTTGCGGCCGATCTGTAGTGGCTGGGACCGGCAGCTTCCGCCCATCGGCCCGTGGTCCAGTGATTTTTGGCTCCCTTCATGGGCGCGTCATACAGCTCTTCGTTGGAAAGGCTCTCGAGGAGAGCCGTCAGCTCCTTGTGCTTTTCTGAGAGCTCAGCGCGCGCTGACACCCAGGAGAACCCGGCCTGCGCCTTCCGCAGATCAGCGTTGTAACGCCTGGTCTCATTCCATTTGTAGCCTTTGGCAGGAAAATGGACCTTTCGCCCTGCCTGTCCGTCGCGGTACCATCCCAAAAAGAGATCTATCCAGTGGGCACGATGGGCGACCACATCCTTTGGAGTAGTGCCTTCCTCATCTCTTTCAAGCCACAACTCTTCCGGCAATTCGTCCAGAAGGCCTTGCAGCTTGCTGAATTCCTTTTCCGAAGCAGTCAGAAGTTCATGTTTGGACGTCGCAGGCAAGTCGCTCTCCATTCCCTTGAAGGCACCATGAGGCCCAGGACAATGACCTACCTTGATCGAGCGCAAGAAGGCGTCAGATCAGGCGCCCAGTCCAGATCGTGCCATTGGATCCGTTTTGCAGATCCACACGCACCTGCTTGAACCCTCGCGCCGTCCAGAATTTCAATCCGGAATGGTTGGCTCCACTGACGCCGGCATGAACCGCGCAGACGCCCTGCTCCCTTGCAGCGTTGATCCAGCTGTCCAGAAGCGAAGATCCGACGCCTTTGCCCCGAGCCCGCTCAAACAGGTTCATATGGATATGGGCTGGATATTCACGCACGATATCATCAGGGACCGGTCTTGGATGATGAATGGTCTTTGCACGCGATTCATCGGGAGACAGGTTTGTTCGTTCGAGGCCGGGGTCCGGATAACGCTTCCTCAGATCCGGCCACCATTCTAGTTCCAGACGATTTTCAAATGCGCGTGTATCCACCGCTCCCGCAGCGTAGCCGACGATGCCTTCCCGGTCTTCCGCGACAAAACTGATCAGCCCGGGAAGCGCCACGTAGGGCGCGGCATAAATCTGGCCGATGAGCTCAGGATGATTGTAGAGCGAGGTTGCGTCTTTCCCTCCATCGCCTGTCTTGAGGCAGATCTCGTAGAGGGTTTCCAGGTCGCCTGCCTGACCTTTTCGTATCGCGAAGCCGTCTCTCATCCCTCACCTCTTCCAATCACCAGCCGGCAGTTTGAAACCTGACCCAACGTTACCTCAAAATCACTACAACCCATTGTTCAAAAATGCAAATTTGCAACACCTGCCAAGAATAAATACATCTGATTGACCACACCGATTGCCTAACCTCAGATTGAAACATATGACCGACGCACCAAAGATATTCGATAGGGGGCTATCATCCGCATACTCTTGAGCGCCTTGATTCTGATCGCAGTTTCAACCGTGACGCAGGCAGACACGATCCGCCGCACAATTCCTGCAAACAAAACCTCTGCTGTAGGCGCGCACGCGACCTATGGGCCGTTTTGCAAGGCTGGGGCAATACCGAAGATGAAGGTTACCAAGCAACCAGAACACGGCACGATCACCTTTAAGCAGGTATCCTACAAACTTAGCGAAGGCGCCGGTCGTTGCGCAGGGCAAAGCGTCAAGGGAACCGCGGTCGTCTACAAACCCAAGCGCGGATACCGGGGCAAGGATGTTTTCAAGGTCGGCTACGTCATGGACATGTACACCGCGGGCTCCGGCAAAATCCGCAACGTCGTCGACAAGTATGTCATCGAAGTGAAATAGGCAGCTGGCAGATGGCGGGACACCGGCATCTGCCTTATCTGTCCTTCCAGCCGTACAGCCAATAGGCCCCTTGCAGATAAAGCCGGCGGAACGCCGGGAACGGGAATTTCCTGAAAGGCTGCTGCAAAGGCATGGGAAGGTTCTGCGGCCTGATCGCACCAGTGATCAGGCCGGCGACTTTTTCTCCTGAAATCGATGCCATTGCGATACCGCTGCCGTGCCACCCCATCGCGGCAAAGACGCCTTCCATGCCTGGCACTTCGCCGACAAAAGGGGTCAGAGCACGAGCCAGACAGACATGGCCATGCCAGCTGAATTCCGTTTCTACATGCGCCCAAGCCGGAAACATCGACTGAAAGTCGGCTTTGGCGCGTTTTCGCATCGCCGCCAGCGCAGGCGCATTTTCAAATATGCCGCCACGTGTACCGAACAGGAAGCGCCGATCCGGCATCAGCCGAAAGTAATGCAACAAAATCCGGGTATCTGCGGCCATTGTGTCCGATGTCCACCCCTGGGCGGCCAACTCATCGTCACTCAAGGGCCGGGTCACCTGGATCGATGACATCACCGGCAATGTACGCCCGTGCAGCCACTTAGGTGCATCTTCACGCGCATACCCGTTTCCGGCCAACACCACTTTTTTCGCGCGGACAAAGCCGTGCTCGGTTTCCAGACACCAGCGGTCTGCATCCCGGCTTAAGTCCGTGACCACAGACTTGCCGAAAATCTTGCCGCCCGCATTCCTGACCTGTGCCGCCAAAGCCTGGACATACTTCATGGGATTGAGGGCGAAACCATAAGGCATATGCAGGCCGCCGTGGAAACCGGGACCACCATAGCCCTCTGCATCAAGGTCAGCCTTTGTCAGCACCCGCGCGCTGATACCGAAATTTTCCTTCAGAAACTCCGCTTCGGATTTCAGAGAAGAAAAGTCCCTCTTGCGATGCGCCAGAGAAATCTCGCCGTCCGAATGCCGATCCGCATCCAGCCCCCAGTTTTCAAGACGCTGCGCGACAAGATTGATGCCGGCAACCTGATAAGCCATGAATTTGCGAGCTTCCTCAAGGCCGTACTTGCGGATCAACTGGCGCTCATCGAGCTTTGTTCCACCAAGACAACAGAACCCGCCATTGCGTCCGGATGCACCATATCCGACATGCTCCGCTTCAAGCACGCACACCGACACGCCTGCCTGGGCAAGTTTCATGGCAGCGCTCAGTCCGGCAAAGCCCCCTCCGATGACAGCAACATCAAACGACGCGTTGCCGATCAGCTGTTTGTCTTGGCGCGGCTGGGGAATGCTGGCTTCCCAATAACTGTCTATGGTCTTTCTTGTGTCGGTACGAAGTTGCAACATCTTAAATTCCAAGCCGGTCGCGCAGCGAGAACCAGGTCATTGCCAGCACAAGCAATGGAAAACGAAGCTTGTCTCCACCTGGAAATGCCGGAATGTTCAGCTTTTCAAACACATCGAACCGCCCCTCGGTTCCCATGACAGCTTCTGCAAGGATCTGTCCACCCAGTGTTGCCATTGCAACCCCGTGTCCGGAATAACCGCTTGCCGTCAGCACGTTGGGAGCAAGTCGTGCGAAATAGGGCATGCGTTTCGGTGTGATCGCAAGTGTCCCTCCCCAGCCATAGTCGATATCCGTCTCCGCAAGTTGCGGGAAGATCTCCAACATGGGTTCGCGAACAAAGGACTTGATATCCTCCGGGAAACGATAGCCGTAGCTCTCACCGCCGCCGAAAAGCAAACGGCGATCAGCGGAGAGGCGAAAGTAGTTGATCACGAACTTGCTGTCCGCGACGGCAACCTTGTTCGGAATGATTTCTCGAGCTTCATCTTGTGAAAACGGTCTGGTTGCCACGATGAAGTTGTTGATCGGCATGACATGCGCGGCCGTCTGCCGCTCGAGGTCTCCCAGGTAACCATTGCATGCCAGGATCAGGTGGCTGGCCTTGACACTCCCCTGTTCGGTTTTGACCGTTACCTTCTCTCGTCCCTCACCTTCGATGCCTGTGACCCTGCTGGTCTCGAAGATCGTCGCTCCAGCACTTATCGCGGCGTCGCCAAGTCCCAGCGCGAAATTAAGTGGGTGCAGGTGGCCTGCCCCCATGTCGAGAGAGCCGCCGTAGTATCGCGGGCTGCCAACGTGGTTGCCTATCTCGTCGCCACTGATGAAACGGATGTCCTCGTAACCGTAGACCAGCCTGAGATGCTCAACATAATCGCGACTGTCTTCAACGAAGCTTTTCCGGTGATCGGCATGCAGAATGCCGGGCGTGTGGTCACACTTGATGTCATGTGCCGCGATCAGCGACTTAACCAGCGCCTTCGATTCCTCCGCCAACTGCCATAACAGTTTGGCATGTGCTGTGCCGTGGCGTTGTTCGAGTGCGGTCTGCTCGACCCGTTGGCCGGAACCGACTTGACCGCCATTGCGACCTGACGCTCCCCAGCCAATTCTGTTGGCCTCCAGAAGAACGACATTCAGCCCGCTTTTAGCCAAATGAAGCGCAGCCGATAGTCCTGTGTAGCCTCCGCCGACAATGCAGACATCGCATACAAGGGGGTCCTGAAGTGCGGGAAAAGAGGTCTGCTGATTGGCGGTCGCAGCGTAATATGAAGGCGCATGCTGACCGGGCGTATCGTTCGCCGTCAGAAGATCAAGGGCTGTCAGCATGACGTGTCGCCGGCTCCTCTCGATTTCGCTTTCGTTTGCAGCCTGGAAAGTGGCGCCACCTTCCCTTGAACAGCCGTGGGTTTCAAGGTGAAATCAGTTGGATTTGGCCAAATTTCGCTTGATTTTGCAGTCTCTTGAGGCTCCCCTAGCGGCAAACCCGTGCCACAGGTGCGGACCTGATGACTTACAAGAAGGGCGAAACTGTGTTTGGACCTGTTGAACATCCGTGGCTGGATCCGCTTTGGTGCCGGATCCTGCTCGTGGCTTTTTGCGCCGGCTGGACGGGTGTAGAGTATCTGACCGGCAGCACAACCTGGGTCTTTATCGCTGGAGGGATCTGTCTTTATGCTGCCTGGGCTTACCTTGTCACTTACAAGGGACCGGATGATCCAAGCCGGAAGACGCGCCCGCGCATGGACGATAACGAGGGATAGGCAGCCAATGCAGCAGGTCATCAGCAGTCAGTCGATGAATTCTCTTCATTCGCTCTGCCAAGGCTT
Organism: Roseibium sp. SCP15; assembly: GCF_040329435.1. NCBI lineage: Bacteria > Pseudomonadati > Pseudomonadota > Alphaproteobacteria > Hyphomicrobiales > Stappiaceae > Roseibium > Roseibium sp. SCP15. Next base: position 196,173 of record NZ_JBDZYI010000002.1, read on the forward strand.
GTTGCAACTTGTCCTACTGGCGCTGCTTCTGCTTACCTTTGACAGCACGAACACCTTTGCAACCGACACTGCTGTTTCGAGCACCCCGACCTCCATACAGGATGTCCTGAACAAACGCTGTGTAGTTTGCCATGGCTGCTACGACGCGCCCTGCCAACTGAAACTGTCTTCTTCTGACGGCTGGCAGCGCGGCGCAACCAAGGCAAGGGTCTACGATTCCTCACGGCTACAGGATGCGCCTATGACCCGCCTGGGCATTGATGCCAAGACTGTGCCGGAATGGCGGAAGAAAGGTTTCTTCTCTGTCACGCAAAGCGACGGTTCGCCCTCGGTTCTTGAGCAGATGCTGATGACCGGGCGCAAGAACACTTTTGCTCTGGGAGCGGCGCTTCCGGACACGATTGATATTGCCCCTTCCCGAAAAAACAGCTGTCCGGCGCCTGCGGAAATGAGCAATTACCTTTCCGATCATCCTCTTGGCGGCATGCCTTTCGCGACGGCCCCTCTGCCCAGGGACGACTATGAACGTCTGCTCGCCTGGGCGTCCGACGGAGCTCCGGCCGACCGAAGCTCGGCCGAAAGACCGGAGGCAATCACGCAACAGATCCGGGAAATCGAGGCTTTCTTCAATCAGGAAAGCCTGAAATCCAGACTGACCGCTCGCTATATCTTCGAGCATCTCTTCCTCGCGCATCTATATTTGGAAGGCGACAGCCCTGACCGGTTCTACCGGATCATCCGCTCCCGGACACCTTCAGGCATGCCACCTGATGAGATCCCGTCGCGTCGCCCATTCGATGATCCGGGCAGCTCATTTCACTACCGGATTATCCCGATAGACGGCACGATCCTGCACAAGGAACACATCGTTTATGAAATCGGTCCGGCGCGATTGAAGAGGTATCACGATCTCTTTCAGAGGCCGGATTGGACCGTAGATACGCTCCCTCCCTATTCGAACTCGGCGGGGGGTAATCCGCTCTCGACATTCCAGGCCATTCCGGCACGCAGCCGTTACCAGTTTTTGCTGGATAATGCGCTCTACTTCGTGCGCTCGTTCATCCGCGGCCCGGTCTGTTACGGCCAGGTTGCCGTTAATGTCATTCAGGACCGGTTCTGGGTCTCATTCCTTGCACCGGATTCAGACCTGTCCGTCACCGATCCGACATTCCTGGAAAATGCAATTCCACTGCTGGAACTCCCTGTTGCCGAAGCCGACGGCAAGCTCAAAGAGAGATTGAACAGTTTTCTGCTGGCAGGCCCGGTCAAATACCAGGCATTCAGGCGCGATCGCTATGCCGTAAGGGCGGATCAACAGGGCGGACTGGGTTATGGGGACGTCTGGAACGGCGACGGAACAAATGTCGACGCGCGCCTGACCATCTACCGCAATTTCTCATCGGCATCCGTTGTGACGGGCTACGAGGGTTCTGTTCCAGAAACCGCGTGGGTGATCGATTTCCCGCTGTTTGAACGGATCTACTACGATCTCGTTGCCGGGTTTGACGTTTTCGGCAATGTTGAGCATCAGCTGACGACACGGATCTACATGGATAGCCTGCGCCGGGAAGGCGAGCGCATGTTCTTGAATTTCATGCCGCCGAAAGTCCGCCGCCCGATGCATGACAGTTGGTACCGCGGTCCTTTCGTCAATCTTGTCGATCTTTGGAAAGAGACACCGCTTGATACCACCTCCCCGACCGGCGTGACGTTCGAAACAGGCCAACCGAAAGCCGAGTTCCTGACACGGCTGCTGAACATCGAGCCCATGCTCTGGCCCGTCAGCGACCCGATCAATCGATGTGAAGGTGATGTATGCGCTCCGCCTGAAACGATCGCAGGACAGCTTCGCCCGCTTACCGTGACGCCTGCCCCCTTCGCGAAATATCTGCCGGATGTTTCCGTGCTGGTGGTGGAAACCGACACGGCTCAGGAAGTGTTTACGCTGGCGCATGACAAGGCACACAGCAACGTCGCATTCATTTTCAACGAGGATCTGCGCCGTGAACCGGACAAGGACACACTCACAATCGTTCCGGGCCAGTTCGGCAGCTATCCGAATTTCGTGTTCAAGGTGGACTCGCAAGACTTGCCCGCCTTTGTGCAAGCGCTGAGTGAGATGGGCAGTCAGGATGCTTATGTGGACGTCGTCGACCGGTTCGGCATCAGGCGAACCCATCCGGACTTCTGGTCCACCTATGATCTCGTGCAGGCTCACATGAATGCACAAAGTGCTGTTCAGGCAGGTCTTCTGGATTTGAACCGCTATGTCGATCCCAAGCCATCGGATCCGATCGAGCGACTGTTCGAGTACACTTTCTCGCTGGACTGACCGAACACCGGAAACGTCTCAATCGGTTCCCAGTTCCTGGATCATCCAGTCACAGAAGATCTGTGCGTCAGGACCGAGTGCCTGTCGCGGCCTGTCGGTCACAAGATAGTAGCTGTGCCGGCTCTTGAGTTTGCGTTCGCAGGATCGGATCAATCTGCCACTTTCAAGATAAGGGGCTGCCAGGGTCTGAAGAACCAGCGCGTGACCGTGGCCCAGTGCGGCCAGTTCCAATGCGGACAAAGTCTGGTCGACCTGCAATCCATTGCGAGGCGGGACGGAGCGTCCAAAGTTCCGAAAGAAGTTTTCCCAGGTGTCGACAACGCCCATTATGTCCAGACGCGTTGCCTTGCCGAGCGACACAAGATCATTTCCTCCGGCAGGCAAAGCCTGGTCCGGATGACAGACAGGGATGATCGGATCGTTCAGCAGGAATTCCACCGCTCCGTCGGCCCAGCTGCCGTTTCCGAACCGAACATCAATATCAAAGAGTTCAGGGCTCAACGTTTCTGCCCAGGACGCCGAGATCATCTGCAATTCGATACCCGGATGCGCCTCCTGAAAGGACTTGATCCTCGGGATCATCCAGAGCTGACCGAAGCTGTTCAGACACCGAAATCGAACGGGCTGACGATCACGTTCACCAAACACGGAAACCGTTGCAATAGACAGATCGGAAAAAGCCTTTTCGACCGTCGGCAGGTAAGTTTGTCCGAGACGCGTGAGCATCAGTTCCCGGTGCGCCCTTTCGAACAGCGGATATCCAAGATGCTGCTCCAATTGACGGACCTGATAACTGACTGCTGCCGGTGTGATCAGCAATTCCTCTGCCGCCCGTGTGAAATTGCCGAGCCGGGCGGCTGCCTCGAAAGACCGCAACCACGGCAAAGGGGGAAGATTGTACGCCATTCGATCACACGGCTCCGAGTTTGCCAGATTGAAGGAGGTTGAAAGCCAACCAACCTTTACTATCAATACTCTCCTTCAAATTTTTTCAATGTTAGGCCAAACAATTTTTCACTTCAGAATTCCCGATACGTCGCGGACACTGAGTTCAGAGTGACCACTTCAGGATCCGCTGTGAATGAGAGAAGTCGATTACATAATTGTCGGTGCGGGCTCTGCCGGTTGTATATTGGCGGAACGGTTGAGCAAGGATCCAAACACGACTGTTCTTCTGCTGGAAGCAGGAGGCTCGGATGCTTCTCCCTGGGTGTCACTGCCGCTCGGCTACGGCAAACTCAACTCCGATCCCAAACGCACCTGGCAGTTCCGGACCGAACCGGATGAAGGGCTCGGCGGACGCAGCGCCTTCTGGCCACGTGGCAGGCTTCTGGGTGGATCTGGCTCGATCAATGCCATGGTCTATTGCCGAGGATTGCCTGGCGACTTTGAAGACTGGGAAACGTCCGGTGCTGCAGGCTGGGGCTGGCAGAATGTCAAAGCAACCTTCGAGCGCCTTGAAACCAAAGTGACACCTCATGGCGACCATATTGGCAGAGGGGCTATCCGGGTTCAGGACGTGACTGACCGGGTGCACAAGCTGAACCGTCACTTCTTCGACGCGATCAGGGAAGTCGGTCTTCCCTGGACAGAGGATTTCAACGGAGACAATCCGGAAGGCGGCGGCGTCTACCAGATCAATACAAGCAATGGAATTCGATGTTCTTCTGCCCGTGCCTTCCTGCGCCCCGCCCTGAAGCGCAAAAACCTGATCGTGCGGAAAAACGCCCAGGTCAGACGCATTCTTCTGAAGAACAGGAAAACGGAAGGTATCGAGCTGGCCAACGGTGAGAGCGTTTTCGCCCGGCACGAAGTGATCCTGTCGGCAGGCGCGATCGGCTCACCGCAACTGCTTCAGGTCTCGGGAATAGGTCCAGGGGCGTTGCTGCAGACCCTCGGAATTGAAGTGGCCTGTGCGAATGACAATGTCGGCGGGAACCTGCAGGACCATCTGGCGGCCAACTTCACCTTCGTTGCGAAAGAGCCCACGCTGAACGCAGTGCTGCGTCCACTTTGGGGACAGGCGCTGGCGGCGTTTCAATATGCCCTTACGCGAAAAGGCCCGCTGTCCTTGTCGGTCAACCAGTGTGGTGGCTTTGTTCGCTCCACTCCCGGCTTGAGCCGTCCGGACCAGCAACTCTATTTCAATCCGATCAGCTATCGGCTGACACCTCATAACGACAGATCAAGGCTTGCGATCGATCCCTTCAACGGCTTCATCATCTGCGCCCAGCCTGCCCGACCGACCAGCCGTGGCCGGGTGGACATAAAAAGCAGCGACGCAAGCGTCGCGCCCAGTATCCGACCGAACTCCCTCTCAACCGAGGAGGACTTGAGGTCCGTGGTTGACGGGGGGCGGCTTTGCCAGAAGCTCATGGCCAGCAAGGCGCTGAGCAGTCTTGTCGAGACCTCGGTCTCCCCTCACCTTGCCAGTCTGGACGATGACGGCCTCCTGGCCGACTTTCGCGAGCGGGCCTCGACCGTCTTTCACCCCGTCTCCACCTGCCGCATGGGGGATGACAGGATGACAGCCGTGGTGGACAGCCGCCTGAAAGTCCATGGTATCGAAAAGCTGCGGGTCATCGATGCCTCAGCCTTCCCAAACATCACCTCAGGCAATACCAATGCCCCAACAATGATGCTGGCCCTCAGAGGGGCAGACCTCGTTCTTGAAGACCGGAAAAGAGCATAAGATGACAGCCCAGGAAATCGCACAAGACTACCTGAGAACCGGCAGGCTCGGCACCCTGCCCGACGGTCATTTCATCGATGGAAAGGCGCTGCCTCCTTCCCATCGCAAGATGGAAAGCCTGGACCCGGGCCGCGCCGAGGCTTTTGCCGAGTTTTCTCTCGGTGACGACACTGAAATGGACCGGGCGATCGAAGCGGCGGAGCGCGCGGCAAAGCATTGGCGCCAGGTAACACCGGGTGAGCGATGCCGCATCCTCAACAACGTCGCCAGGGTCTTCCGGGACAACGCGGATCGTCTGTCCGTCATTGAAGTGATTGATAGCGGCAAGACGCTTGCCGAAGCTCAGGGTGATGTTCAATCCTCGGCTCGCCTGTTTGAGTATTATGCAGGTGCAGCCGACAAGCTGGACGGCCGATCGGTCAATCTGGGTTCTGACTACACGGCCTTCACAGTCCGCGAACCTGTCGGTGTCACAGGACACATCATCCCGTGGAACTACCCGACATCGACCTTTGCGCGTGGTGTTGCGCCAGCTCTGGCTGCCGGGTGTTCGGTGGTCGCCAAACCTGCGGAGACGACACCTTTCACGGCGCTGATAATGGCCGAACTGCTGTGCGAAGCAGGCGTGCCGGAGGGGCTCGTAAATGTCGTCACAGGACTGGGGTCCGATGTCGGAGCCAAGATGGCTCGCGATCCGCGCATCAAGCAACTGATTTTCACCGGCTCGGTCTCCACGGGTGTCAATGTCGCGCAGATGGCGGCTCCGAACGTCACCCGGCTGACGCTGGAACTTGGTGGCAAGTCACCTTTGATCGCGTTTGAAGATGCCGACCCGGAGAAAGTCGCCGATGGTGCCTATTGGGCCATTTTCTCCAACTCCGGCCAGATCTGCTCGGCTGGCTCGCGGCTGATCCTGCACAAGTCGATCAGGGACGAGGTTCTTGATATTCTGAAAGCACGTGCGGCAGCAATCAGGGTCGGCCATGGTCTGACTTCCCCCGATATGGGAGCAATCAACTCAGAACTGCATCTGTCGCGTATCAAGGCTCATGTGGATGCCGCCAAGGCACGCGGTGCGAACCTGCTCACAGGTGGCGATGTGACTACGGACGCTGACACCGGCAAGGGTTGGTTTTTCCAGCCCACCATTCTTGCCGACCTGGCGCCGAATGACCCGGCCGTTCAGGACGAGATTTTCGGTCCGGTTCTCTCCGTCCAGAATTTCGAGACGGAAGACGAAGCGGTTGCGTTGGCCAACGGTACAGAGTTCGGCCTGATCGCCAGCGTCTATACCCGCGATGTTGGCAGGTCCATGCGCGTTGCTTCCGCGATGGACTGTGGCCAGGTTTCGATCAATGATTACTGGGCGGGCGGTCTGGAACTGCCATTCGGCGGCAACAAGAAATCCGGATACGGCCGCGAAAAGGGTTGGGAAGGGCTGGATGCCTATACCAAGGTCAAATCGATTACCATCAGCAACGCAAGTTAGGCGGTTTTCCCATGAAGCTCGACCAGATCGAGACCTTTGTCGTTGAAAATGCACCACCGCGACACGGCGGCCGGTATTTCATTTTCGTCAAGTTGGTCACGGCTTGCGGGATCGTCGGCTATGGCGAGATTTACAATGCCACGTTCGGTCCTCATCTGGTCGCCGAGATGGCCAAGGACGTCTTCCGTCGGCAGTTCGAAGGCGAAGATCCGCACCACATCGAGAAGCTCTGGCACAAGACGTACGGCGCCGGGTACACCCAGCGCCCTGATATCTCCGTGATGGGCGTTCTGTCAGGTCTGGAGATGGCGTGCTGGGACATTATCGGCAAGGCGGCCGGCAAACCGGCCTATGAGCTTCTTGGGGGCAAGGTCCACGAGCGGCTCCGCTCTTACACATACCTCTACCCCGCTGATGGAGATGTTTATCCGGATCCGAACGTACCCAATGTCTACAACGATGCCGACATTGCCGCAGAAGCTGCTGCAAAGGCCGTCGCTCAGGGCTTCACCGCGGTCAAATTCGATCCTGCCGGACCCTACACCATCTACGATGGCCACCAGCCCAGTCTTGAGGATCTCGAGCGGTCGGAACATTTCTGCAAAGCCATCCGCGAAGCGGTTGGGACCCGAGCCGATCTGTTGTTCGGCACACATGGCCAGTTTACCGTGTCGGGGGCCAAGCGCATGGCCCGGCGACTGGAAGTCTACGACCCCCTCTGGTTTGAAGAACCGGTTCCGCCCGAGAAACCGGAAGACATGGCAGAAGTTGCACGCAGCACTTCCATTCCGGTGGCCACCGGCGAGCGTCTTTGCACCAAGTACGAGTTTTCACGGGTTCTGGAAACACGCGCTGCCAGCATCCTGCAGATGAACCTCGGACGTGTCGGCGGATTGCTTGAAGCCAAGAAGATCGCGGCGATGGCAGAATGCCATTCTGCGCAGGTCGCGCCACACCTTTATTGTGGTCCTCTTGTCGCTCTTGCCAACATTCAACTGGCCACCTGCAGTCCGAATTTTCTGGTTCTGGAATCCATTCGGACTTTTGATGGTTTCTATGCCGATCTCCTGACAACGCCGATCCGCTGGAAAGAAGGCTACGTCATTCCTTCATCGGAACCCGGTCTTGGCCATGATCTCAATGAGGACCTTGCCCGGGCTCATCCTTATCAAGGCGACGAGTTGCATCTCGGCTTTCAGGAAAGTCCCGCAGCACCGCTTTGATACAAGGTCTGGAAGTGGTCAACCTCCCGGGCATTCGCAATCAGGCAGGTTTTGACTGCAGCTACGGTCTATTCCGGAGACTGCGTCACCCAACGCAATGATTGGCAACACTCAGCTTTTTGAACAAGTGCGGCTTGGCCACCGCGCTTGGCGGATAGGCGTCAATCCGGCGCTGAAACTCCGGATGGGTGAAAGCGTTTCGGAAACTTTCGACATCCTGCCAAACCGCGTAGTTGATGAATGTCGAGCTGCCCGCGATGCCCTTGTGGAGCTGAGTTGAGATGTATCCAGGCTGCGCTTTCATGAAATCAGCATCGTGGGACCAAGCTTTCAGGAGTGCGCCCTCTTCGTGAGAGTCCACCGTGAAGACATTTATCAATACGATCGGGCCGTCTTCAGTTTCCATTTGATCGGCCAACGAGACGATCGGGTCGAGTTCTTCAAAAACAGGCATCAGTTTCTCCATGCATCAATCAATATAGCGAGCTATGTAATATACATAGCGAACTATTCAAGGGCCTGGGAACCCTTTTTTGACTTCTCGCGCAATTTCACGGAGAAGCGAACCCCAAAGAAACCCGCTTTTCATTGAATTGGGTTTCTGGTCCCCCCGACGCCGAAGACCTCACCCCTTGTGAAACGTGCGAATTACCCGTTGCATGGTGCCAATGAATTGCTCCCGTTCATCGGGAGACAAATCGGCCAGAGCCATTTCATTTACCGTTGAAGCGGCATGATACGCATCATCCCGAATAGAGATCGCTTTTGGTGTCAGCCAGATAGTTTTTGCTCGTCCATCAGTCGGATGATCCTTCCGCAGGATCAGCCCATCCCGCTCCATCCTGTTGAGCGTGTTGGCCATGGTAGCCTGTTCAATATCAAGCTTTTCGACCAGTTCCTTTTGAGTCTGGCCGTCCTTTTGCCACAGCGCCAATAGCGCTGGAAATTGCCCCGGAACTATGCCCAAAGGCTCTATCCGCTTGCGAAGGCCTTCAAAAAACAGACGCGCCACGTGGTTGATGAGATATCCGGCTGAAGTGTTGTGATCAAATTCCATACCTTCCTTTTATAATTGCATAGCTTGGAATGCAATGATATATAGCTAGCTATTAATAAGCGCGATAGTTCTCGAAACTACGAGCTCCGCATTGAAGGGACGACCCGGTGATAACCCGTATTCATGATGCAGCCGGTGGCCTCGGTTTCCTGACAATTCTGCTGTTTTGGACTTCGACTGTGGTCTCGGAACTTTTCGCTTCAGAAACGGATGTTGCCGCGGTCAAATCCGCCATCTTGTGGGGCATGTTTGCATTGATACCTATGCTGATAGTCGCAGGCGGTTCAGGTATGGCAATGGGTAGATCCAGAACCGATTTGCTCGCAGTGGCCAAGAAAAGGCGAATGCCCGTCATAGCTGGAAACGGGCTTTTTCTCCTGATCCCATGTGCTTTCTTTTTGCAAGGCAAAGCATCAGCGGGTCAATTGGACACTGTGTTCTATACCGTGCAGGCTATCGAGCTTGTGGCGGGCGCACTGAACTTGAGCCTGATGGGTCTAAACATTCGCGACGGCATGCGAATGACCGGCAGGCTGAGCAATAGCCATCCAGCCTCGGATCAACCTGCATCGATAGGTGAAATTCCCAATGGTCCGCTCATGGTCAAGAACCTTCCCAGATTGACCGGGTCGGATGGCGAGGTCATTCCTGTTGAGAAATCCATGGTTCTTTGCCGCTGCGGCGCTTCAAAGTCCAAACCATTTTGCGACTATTCACATACCGATATCGGTTTCAACTCAGATGTATCCAACGATCGGACGTCTGACAGGCTGATCGCCTACGAAGGTCACGAGACCACAATCTATTACAATCGCCTCGTTTGCACTCATGCTGGAGAGTGCGGTCACCGTTTGAAGTCTGTTTTCGACTCCGCAAGGAAACCCTGGATCGATCCTGACCAGGGTGGAGCAGCCGCAATACAAGCTGTCGTGTCGGCCTGTCCCTCAGGGGCGTTGTCCTGGAGCAAGCCTGGCGGGACCCCTGAACACATAGACAACGATATCCCAGGTATCAGAATTGAACGCAACGGTCCGTTTCTTGTGAGCAACATCGACCTGACAGACGCTAATTGGGCAGAGGGAGCTTCTCCCAAAAAGTATGCTCTATGTCGCTGCGGAGCATCGAAGAACAAACCGTACTGCGATGGTTCGCACGCCAAGATCGGCTGGACGGAAGCAGCTGACTGACCCCCTCCTCTCATCGAGTTATTGCCATGAAAAGCACCTCTACCACTTACGGGACAGTTGCCGTGTCCATTCATTGGCTCAGTGCTATCCTGATCATCGCGCTCCTCATCTCAGGATTTCGCGCCGCCACTCTCGATGCGGAAACCCTCAAAGTGAGCGTCCTTGCCATACACGCTCCAATGGGGATTGCGGTTCTGTTGCTCACTTTGTTCCGTATACTTTGGTGGGGCTTGGTGGACCGGAAACCAGCCAAACACGGAAACAGTCCGATCTGGCAGGTACGGACAGCAATACTGGTTCATGTGCTGCTTTACATCGTGACGCTGGGAATGGTCGCCAGTGGCATTGGCATGATGGCTCTTTCAGGTGCCGGAAAGGTGATTTTCGGTGGGTCGAGTTCCTCCCTGCCGGACTTTTGGGACTTCAAACCTCGTGTTCCGCATGGGATTGGAGCGCGTGTGCTTCTTTTATTGCTGGCGCTGCATGTCGGAGCGGCGCTTTATCATCAGTTTATCAAGAAGGACGGGTCTTTCAGGCGGATTTGGTTCAATTGATGTAAGTCGCGTGACTGAATGATGTTGCGAAAGCTATAAGCCAGTTCTGCCGTTTTCTCAGTTTGCTTCAAACGCACGTATCGCCTTTGAAATCAATGCGATAATCTGTTCCCTTTCAGAATTGCTGAGCCCGGCAAGCGCAGACTTGTTTTGCGCCATTGCAATCGCCAGTGTCGGGTCTTTCAAGGCCCGCCCACTTTCTGTCAGCCATGTGTGCCGGATTCTACCGTCCTTGGGATCTCGCCGCCGACACACCAGCCCATCCCGCTCCATCCTTGCCAACGTATTAGCCATGGTTGCCTGTTCGATCCCCACCCGTTCAATGAGTTCCTTCTGCGTTAGACCGTCTCTCTCCCAAAGATGGATCATGATTGGAAAGGCGCCGGTCGAGAGTCCCAAAGGCTTTATCCTTTCCTGCAGGGCGTTCGCGAACAACCGAGCAAGGTGGTTGATGAGGTAACCGGGAGAGGTTTCTCGTGAAAATGTCATGCGGTTCTCGAAATTTTTACATTGCAGGCTATTTAAATTAAATATAGCCTGCTATATAAACGATGGCAACGAGCTGTTTTCACGACACGCCACGCAAATAAACATAGCTTGCTATTCATCTAATCAAAAGGAATGTCCCATGCCAAAGATTATTCACCCGATCGCAGGAGCAGTTGCCTTCCTCACCATAGCTACGTTCTGGCTTTCAACAGTGACAGTCGAACTGATTGGCACTGAAGCACAGGTCACAGCCGTCAAAACCGCCATACCGTGGGGTTTGCTTGTTCTTGTTCCCGCCATGATTGCCGTCGGCGGATCCGGTTTCTTTCTTGCCGGAAAGCGACGTGGAGGTGTCCTCGGTCTCAAGGCAAGGCGGATGCCGATAATTGGAGCCAATGGTGTTCTGGTCCTGGTCCCGGCAGCCCTCTTCCTTGCCTTCAAAGCCAATGCCGGTGAATTCGACAGCACCTTCTATACCGTTCAGGCTCTTGAACTGATTGCGGGTGCCACAAACCTCACGCTTATGGGTCTGAGCATGCGCGATGGCTTCAAGTTGTCGGGACGTTTCCGTCGCAGGGAGACACGCTCATGAGGGGTCGAAGCGCTTCTGAGGCCAGAACCGTCACCAGTCTCGTTCGCGGCCCGGTCCAGGCCCTCACTATTGTCTCCTCGGGCATGTTTGCAGGCGTGATGTTCTTCATCGGAAACTCGCTTGGTGGATACTGGCAGAGTCTTGACGCGCAGCAGTTCCTGAATTGGTTCGCAGCGAACAACGGCTTCATTCAGAACACGATCCCTTTGGTCACTTTGCCAACTCTTGTCGGCACTCTTCTTTGCAGCATTCTGTTCTGGCGTCTCCCTTCTCGCCACTGGTGGATAGCGGCGACCCTGTCCTGGACCGGCGTTGCGATTCTGACCTTCAGCTTCTTCGTACCGGCGAACTCCGCCTTCGCATCCGGGACCTTCCAGGCCGCCGATGTCGCCCCAGCGCTGGCGCTCTGGCTTCAGATCCATTGGATCCGGGTGATCCTTGGAATTGCCGGGACCGCATTTGCCTATCTGGCGGTGAGCCGTGCTTGAGAAAACGTCCTCAAATCAACAACCGAGACCAAAACCATGAACAGATCACTCATTCTTGCGGCACTGCTGCCACTCGTCACGACGGCTTGTGGCGCCTTTGAACGAGCAACCGTGCAGTCTGCAAAGACTTCCTTGCACGGTGCACCTGCCGAACAACTGGAAACCTGTATTGGCGAGCCGGCAAAGCTGGTCACACAGGGGCATCAGACTGTTGTCAAATATAGCTCCGCCCAACAACGTGCTCCAAACGGTCTGACCCTGGCAACACCGGGTGCGACCGACGATCCCAAAGCCTGTGTTTTTACATTCACCGTTGAAAACGGCTTGATCCGGCACATTACCAGCGAAAACCGGGCTGGATGGGGCGGAGGCGGCATCAAGAACTGCTCGGCAATCGTCAAAAACTGCACCTTCAACCAGCAATAAGAGGATTTTGCAATGTTCAGTTGGAACGCACCGCTGATCAAACACGCTTTCACAACCTTCGCACTCATGCTGGTGTGTGGCACCCAGGCACAGGCAGATGCCGGCACTTTCCAATCTGTTTGCGCCGAATGCCACACCGGCGGCTTCAAAGGCTTCATTTCTGGCGCCCCGAACGTCAACAAACCCTCCTCCTGGCAGAAGTATCTCAAACGGGACACCGTAACAAAAATGCAGGAAATTGTTTTGTTTAGCTCCAAAGATCACAAGCCAAAAGGTGGCTGCCCCACGTGCTCGGACCAACAGATCCTTGAGGCCCTGGACTACATAATGACCAGAGTGAAATGACCATGAAACGCCATCCCCCTCTTCTCGTGGCCTTGCACTGGCTGTCGGCATTTCTGGTCATTGTGACTCTGATTTCCGGAGGCATTGCACCGCTGGGCTTTCATATGGCAAGCGGAGCGCTGATTTTTGCGATTTTCCTTCTTCGAACAACCGTGAAGCTCAAGACGCATGTTCCTTCCTCCAAAGGGACACAAACTCAGATAGCGCGAGTGATGCACATGTCACTCTACGGACTGGTTTTCGCAGTTGTTGCCTCTGGTCTCGGCATCGCAATTGAGGCGAACTTGCTTGAGGTCTTTCAGGGAAATGCGATGTTGCCTGCCGATCTCTCAGAAAGTCCGATGTATGCCGCTCATGCCCTGCTGACCGACTTTCTGCTGGCGGCAATCATGGTACATACAGCCGCCGCCCTTTGGCACCAGGTCATTCTAAGAGATCGACTGTTCTCAAGAATGTGGTTCGGAAACAAACCTGAGGCCGATTTCCCTCAGAACTGACGGTTTTCGGTCCGAGATGGGGTCATTCAGACCGAATGGCCTGTTCCAGCCCCGCTGTTCGGCCTCTGGATACTCAGGTCGCTGAACAGAGGCCAGACGTGTCTGGCGAGTTTTCCGGCGACTTTCAACATTCACCATTGAGGTACCAAGATGCTCTTTTTCCTGCTGAAATTTATCCATCTAATGGGGGTACTGTTGGTAGCGGTCGGATTTATGGCTGTGCTCACACAGGATCTCTTCACCCGCTACTCGACAGCGCAGCATTGCCACATCGGTCGATCCGCAGCGCAGTATGGCCGCGTTGTCGCTCTTCAACTGATGTCGAACTGTTACAGTTTCGTTGCCCTGCCCGGCGCCATAATCGTTGTTGTCTCTGGTGGTGGATTGGTCGCGAGTTATTATCACCCGACTGAAATCCTGAACCTTCCCTGGCTCGCGGGGATGGTTGGTCTATTCTCCATCGGCCTTTTAGTCAGCGTCACATATTCCAGACGCCATCTGCACAATCTCATCGCAATAGCCTGGGCTGATCGTTCGATGGCGGTATTTGCAAGGCTTCGAGACAAAAGTTTGCCTGTTCTGGTTCGTGGGCTCGAAGTTCCATTCCTGGTCTTGATCATCGCTATTGGCGTTTTTCGACCTGAGACGTGGGCGATGTTGATTACCGGGATTGGTTTCGCGCTCCAGGGCTCCCTGTTCCTGGTCCTGCTGATTTTCAGATTGTCGGATGAGGCAAGCTTCAGCGAACATCCAATCGAATCCGCTTAATGAGCAAGATCTGTCTTAGGGCAAAGATGATTGCGACAATTGCATCTGCCTTTCGACACGGGCTGCGTCTCAACCCGTTGCAGTTCTCTGGATGTCCCCGTCAGTTCTGCTGATCTCGAGAACAGCCTATTGCGCTCGTTGTTGCCTTGCCTCGCCTGTTTGTATTCAGACACTCATTTCGGACGGGTGGCTATGGTAAGGTTCCAGGCGTATTCCGGTTCAGTCACTCTCCGCAATTTCCGGCGAACCGACGGATGCGCGTTGACTTGCAAGCCCCTCCCTTAGAGCGGAAATCCGTTCGAGAACCGCGTCCCTGCGTGCATCGAGATCAGCTCGAAGTCTTTCAATATGCTCGAGTTTTTCCATCAATCGATCGATGCCATCTTCGCATGGTCCGGCACCGTCATCTGAAAGACAAGCACTCATGGCGCGGATTTCACGCGTGGAAAAACCGGTCGCAATGAAATCCCGAACGCGCCCCGCCCGGCGCAAGTCCGCATCGCTGTAGATGCGATAACCGTTCCCGGTCCGGCGAACCTCCAGCAATCCGGCTTTTTCGTAGTGGCGCAACATACGCTGCGTGATCCCCAGCCTTTCGGCGGCTTCCTTTGCCTGCATGCGATTTCCTATCCTGACACCCTGACACATATGTTAGGGCTGAATTCAAAGATCAATGGTGTCGGGCGGAAGTTGCGTATCCGCCCGACCGGAACTGAAACATCAGGTTCGAAGCGTCCAGCCACCATCGACTGTCAGAACCTGTCCTGTCAGCCACTCATTGTCCGAACTGCCCAGTTGCAAGATCCAGGGCACGATATCGGCGGTAACCCCACGCCGCCCCAGAGGAATCTGGGCCTCTTCTTGCGCCTCGATCTGCTGCGCCATCTCTTCCGGCAACCCCATCATGCCTGTCAACGCACCTGACTTCACCGGCCCTGGCGCGATCGCATTGACCCTTATGCCGTCACCTGCCAGTTCAACAGCCCAAGAACGGGTGAGATGCTCCAGCGCGGTCTTTGTTGCCGCGTAGTGGGCCACCATGGGTACCGCATTCCGTGATACCGCAGACCCGATATTTACAATGGCGCCCCGGGTTTTGCGTAAGGCTGCATGGCCTTCCTTCACAAGGAGCGAAGGTGCAATGATGTTCACCGCTGACATTTTTGCGATCAGATCAGCGTCATAGGCCGTCATTGGGAGTGGCTGCCCGGCGCCTGAGTTGTTGACGATCAGATCCAGTCGCCCCCACCTGGTTTGAACCGCTTCAATGATGCGCGCAGCGCTGGCGGGATCAGCACTGTCAGCCTGTAACGTGTCAATTGCCTCGCCAATCGCAGCCACATCAGCCAGTCTCGCCGTATCGCGACCGGTGACCAGCACCCGAGCGCCCTGTTCTGACAGCGCCAACGCTGTGGCTCTCCCAATGCCGGAGCTGCCTCCAGTGACAATCGCGACCTTGTCCTGCCAAGTATTTTTCCGTGTCATTTCGCGTCGAATCCTTTCCTCAAAAGCTGCGCAATTTGATGCGGGACCACGCTTAGCGGATTGACACTAGTGTCAGGGTCAAGCCGCTTCTGCTTTGGGAGCGGAGCGAAATTTAAGTCTATCGAATTGGATCCTGGGCCGAGAGCGATGTCCCGAAGGAAGGAGGAAAGGCCAGCCACAAGAGCGCTTTCCGTTACCAGGCGGGCGGTGAAGATCGCAGATTGGCCAGAACAGAAGGCGTAACTTTCGGCACAGCCTGCCTGAACCAGTCATTGCTGCCGAACGTCCAAATGAAAAGCTTACGGCTTTGGCCATGAGCACAACAAGAAGATAGCGAGCGCTCTCCCTCAGCGGGGAGACGAATTGCATCCCGGCAGTCCGAAAGACATCACTGTCCGCTTTGTGAATACCTGGTTCACTGGACATCCAGTCCTGGTTTCAAAATGAGAGCGAGCTGTTGGCTGTCTTTTTCAGCAGTGGTCAGCGCCGAGGACATGTCCTTCCGTCAATTACATATCCGGGTCGTCAAGTGTGGCCATGACCGAATGCCATGAGCGACCTTCGGTCGATCTCTGGGCGACCGCACTCACCGCATCTTGCAGGGACAGTGCATGCCTCTGAAGCCATACGGTGAATGACACAGTCCAAGGAGTTAAGACGTGGCTTAACCCCTTGGGGACCGTTGGATCCGATTTTATTCAGGGACTGAAGGGTATTTCATTCCGGCAACTTCCTGCATCAGCCGGATCACCTGGGTGCTGTATCCCGCCTCATTGTCATACCAGACGTAAAGAACGAGGCGGTTGCCATCGACGATCGTGGCCTGGCTGTCGACCACACCGGCATGGGTGGAGCCGACCAGATCGGACGAGACCAGCTCGGTCGAAGCCGTGTAATCGATCTGGTCCTGCATCGGGGATTGTACGGAAACCCCTCGCAGGTAATCGTTCATTTCCGCGTCCGACGTCTCACGCTTAAGGTTCAGGTTCAGGATTGCCATGGAGACATTGGGAACCGGTACCCGTACCGCGTTGCCGGTCAACTTGCCTTTCATTTCGGGCAAGCACTTTGCCACGGCACTTGCCGCGCCTGTGCTCGTCAACACCATGTTCAAAGGTGCGGAGCGGCCGCGACGATCTCCCTTGTGGTAGTTGTCGATCAGGTTCTGGTCGTTGGTAAAGGCGTGGATGGTTTCCACATGACCGTTCTCAATCCCGAATTCATCGTTGATCACCTTGAGCACCGGCGTGATCGCGTTGGTGGTGCACGAAGCGGCGCTCAGAATGTCGTCGCTCTCGGTAATGTCACCATGGTTTACGCCATAGACGACATTCTTGATGTTACCTTTTCCCGGCGCGGTCAGAATGACCTTCGACGTGCCCGGACATTTCAGATGTTGGCCAAGCCCTTCCTCGTCGCGCCAGATTCCGGTGTTATCGACCACCAACGCATTTTGGATGCCGTACTTGGTGTAGTCCACCTCGGCGGGCGAGTTGGCGTAGATCACCTGAATGTAATTGCCGTTGGCGATAATTGCGTTCTGTTCTTCGTCGACTGTGATCGATCCTCTGAACGCGCCATGGACGGAATCCCGTCGCAACAGGCTGGAGCGCTTCTTGAGATCACCATCCTTGCCACCGCGCACGACAATTGCACGAAGGCGCATTTTGTTGCCAGCACCGACACGCTCAATCAGCATGCGGGCGAGTAGACGGCCAATGCGCCCGAAACCGTAAAGGACAACGTCTTGCGGTTCTTGCAGAATAGAGGTCTTGCCGGTGTTGATGCTGGCAAGCTGCTCCTGCACAAAGCTCGAAACATCACCGCCCTTTTCCATATAACGATAGCAGAGCTTGCCGAGATCGACGCGGGACGCGGCGAGGTCCATCTCGAGCATTGCCTTGACGATTTCGAGACTTTTGGCGACTTCCAGCTCCTGTCCGGTAATTTGCAGGGCATAACGGTGTGCCTTGATGATCTCGATTGCGGAGTTGTTCAGCAGACGGCGTCCAAAAATCCGGATGTTGATACCGTAATCCCGGTAGAGATGGCCAACCAGCGGGATCATCTGCTCGGCGGCGGACTGTTGTTCCTTCCAGTTATCGAAGTGATTATCCATAGCCGCCATTTCCAACAACTCCCTTATGGTGTTTCCAGCGCAAAGATTGGCAGGTCTTGGGCCTGCGCCCGGTGTTTAGCTCCTGCGCAAACGCAATGTCCATATGCAGTTTGAAGATTAATCGATTGAAATAGGAGGAGGCGTTTCAAGCCGCGTCCCGACCACCGGAAATGTGACATCAGGAACCTTACCGATGACCGGAATTCAACTCAGAGAGACTTGGTACGATCGGGAATTGGAGGGCCGTTGCCGGCCGCTCGCGGACATCACAGGATGTAGCTGCTAAAGCCCGCTTCGGCCCCGAGCGGTCACTCTTTCAAGTCGCGGCCGACGACGGTTTTCCGTCCAGCTTTGAATTGAGCGCGGTTGCGATGGATGTCGGCCTTCGGATGTGAAGCCTCCCGTCCAATGGCGCAATGCGGGTATTCATCGAACAGTTCAGCAATGCCCAAGGATGAGACCAACATCTGCTGAGTGAGATTTTCAAGCATGCCCGAACCCTGTGAATCCCAAAGGACAAAGGGTCCGGACTATTTTTTACATGCGCCCGTTAGCGGTTTGACGCGAGAGCCATCTGCCTGATCAGGCGACCTTTGCCTTGAACTCGATCCGGCGGCGATGAAGGACAGGTTCAGTGTAGCCGTTCGGTTGCTGCGTGCCTTCAAAGACCAGTTCGCAAGCTGCCTGGAATGCAACCGAGTTGTCGAAGTCGTCCGCCATCGGACGGTATGCCGGGTCACCGGCATTCTGCCCGTCTACAACGGCAGCCATACGTTTCATGGTCTCCATCACTTGATCCTGGCTGACAACTTCATGATGCAGCCAGTTGGCGATGTGCTGGGAGGATATGCGCAAGGTCGCGCGGTCTTCCATCAGGCCGACATTATTGATGTCGGGCACCTTGGAACAGCCAATACCTTGCTCAACCCAACGAACGACATAACCGAGAATGCCCTGCGCGTTGTTGTCGAGTTCTGCCTGAATGTCCTCCGGAGCCCAGTTCGGACGCGCTGCGACCGGGATGGACAGGATATCCTCCAGTTTCGCAGCGTCGCGTGACTTCAGCTCTGCCTGGCGGTTTGCGACAGATACCTTGTAATAATGCAGAGCATGCAGAGTTGCAGCCGTCGGGGACGGAACCCAGGCGGTGTTGGCACCGGACATCGGATGTCCGATTTTCTGCTCAAGCATCGCCTGCATCAGATCCGGCATTGCCCACATGCCCTTGCCGATCTGGGCGTGTCCGGGCAGACCACAGGCGAGGCCGACGTCAACGTTGTTGTTCTCGTAAGCGCCGATCCAGGTCGCGGCCTTCATGTCACCCTTGCGGATCATCGGTCCGGCATCCATGGAAGTGTGCATTTCGTCGCCGGTGCGATCAAGGAAGCCGGTGTTGATGAAGAACACACGGTCTTTTGCCTGGCGAATGCACTCCTGAAGGTTCACCGTGGTGCGGCGCTCCTCGTCCATGATACCCATCTTGAGCGTGTTGCGCTCCATGCCAAGCGCGTCTTCCACGCGGTTGAAAATCTCACAGGCAAACGCGACTTCTTCAGGGCCGTGCATCTTCGGCTTGACGATGTAGGTAGACCCGGCCCGGCTGTTCGTTCCACGGCCGTTCGCACCAATATCATGCAAGGAGATCAGGGCGGTGATCATGCCATCGAGAAGGCCTTCAGGCACTTCGTTGCCGTCCTTGTCCAGAACCGCATCAATAGTCATCAGATGGCCGACGTTGCGCACCAGCAGAAGGGAGCGGCCATGAAGGGCCAGGGCGTTGCCGTCGGGAGCTGTGTAGTTGCGATCGCCGTTCATGCGCCGGGTGATGGTCTCGCCGCCCTTTTCAAACGTCTCTTCCAGATCCCCCCTCATCAGACCGAGCCAGTTGGTGTAGACAACGACCTTGTCTTCGGCATCGACAGCAGCCACGGAATCTTCGCAATCCATGATGGTCGACATGGCAGATTCCAAAACAACGTCAGAGATATTCGCCTTGTCGGCACGGCCGATCGGATGCTGACTGTCGACATTGATTTCCAGATGGAGACCGTTCTTGACCAGAAGAACCTTGTAAGGCGCAGACGGATCGCCGGCATAGCCTGCGAACTGTGCCTTGTCGGCAAGCGACGCCGTGCCGCTTTCCGTTGAGACCTGAAGCGCTTCGTCCTGTACCGCAAAACCGGTCACGTCCGACCAGTTCGCGCCCTCAAGCGGCACGGCTTCATCGAGAACCTTGCGGGCGTAGGCGATCACCTCGGCGCCCCGTGCTTCATCAAAACCGCCCCGTTGCGGCTTGGAGCCCATGGCGTCGGTGCCATAAAGCGCATCGTAGAGCGACCCCCAACGCGCGTTGGCAGCGTTTAGCGCATAGCGTGCGTTCATCACCGGCACCACGAGCTGCGGACCGGCGACCTGGCCGATTTCCGGATCCACGTTCCGGGTTCCTACTGAGAAATCTTCGCCCTTCGGCACCAGGTAACCGATATCACTCAGAAACGACTTGTAGGTCTCCATGTCCGGAGTACCCGGGTTGGCCTTGTGCCAGGCGTTGATCTTTTCCTGCAGGGCTGCCCGTTTTTCCAGAAGTTCCCTGTTCCTGGGCGCAAGGTCATGAACCAGTTCCGAAAGGCTCTTCCAGAAATGCTCCTGATCGACACCGGTTTCCGGCAGAGCCCTTTCGTTGACAAAATCATAAAGAACTTCTGCAACCTGCAATCCATAGGCGTCGATACGGCCTGTCATACTCAAATCTCCGATAATTCACTTCGTCCGCGGACTTTTACCCGGTGTTTTGGGGGCAAACCGGCCGATCGTCAATTGTTCGACCGCTCCCATGACTTTTTCCATTTTGGAAAAGATCCAGATCATTATCTCTAACAGTATAGGTCGGTATACAAAAAGAATGGGCTTTGCTCGGCGCCAATCATCGATTACCGATGGCTTTCAATTCTCCTATTGCGCAGAAAGATTTCGATGTACGCGCTCGCAAAACGTTTCGGCGGCCTGACCTACGGCAACGCTTTCCTGATGCTGGGTCTGACAACCCTGTTCTGGGGCGGCAACACCGTTGCCGGGCGCCTGGCCGTGGGTGAAGTTTCGCCCATGATGGTCGTGTTTTTGCGCTGGGTGATCGTGGCCGCCATTCTATTGCCTCTGCGGTGGACGCGCATTCAGACCGAGTGGCCGGCAATGCGTCCCCGCATTGTGCTGATGGTACTGATGGCCGTCTTTGGCTTTGTCGGCTTCAATACACTCTTCTACATAGCGGCAACCGAGACAACGGCAGTCAATCTCGGTATCATCCAGGGGTCGATGCCGATCCTGGTGTTGATCGGATCGGTTATTGCCTTCGGAACAAAGGCACGCGCACTCCAGGTCTTCGGCATTCTTCTGACCCTTGCCGGCGTGACCATTATTGCCGCACAAGGCAGCCTCGAGACCCTGCTGGCTCTTGCTGTGAACCCGGGTGACGGGATCATGCTGATCGCATGCGTACTTTACTCAGGCTACACACTGTCGCTCAGGAACCGGCCGCAGGTATCCAGCCTGACTTTCTTTGCAGTCCTGTCCGGTATATCGGTGGTGGCGTCCGTACCCGGCTTTTTGTTTGAACTCTCAACGCAAACCGCGCAGTGGCCGACGCTGCAGGGTTGGCTGGTGGTTCTTTATATCGCGCTGTTTCCGTCCTGCCTGGCACAGATCTTCTTCATGCGTGGCGTGGAACTGATCGGCCCGGCGCGGGCGGGTGTCTTCATCAACCTGGTTCCGATTTTTGCCGCAGCGCTGGCGGTCTCGATCCTGGGAGAGCCCTTCGAGTGGCATCACGGCACAGCGCTTTTACTGGTCCTGGGAGGTATCTGGCTGTCGGAAAGAAAGGCCGGAAGCCTATAATCTGGAGACAGCAGGAGACGGGAAGCGGCTGAAAACACAAAACCCGTTGCGGTTTATTCGCCTGCGAATTTGAAATCGCCGCATTCGCAGGGCACATTGCAACTATGGAAACACCTTTAATTACAGGCGCCTTTGCGCTGTTGCTGGTTACGATTTCTCTACTGCAGCCGCTGGCGCGGCGGCTGGGGCTTGCCCCCAGCGTGCTGCTTGCCATGGTCGGCACCATGATCGGTATCCTGGCAACGTATCTGCTCTACACACCGCGAACGGATGCCTTCAATACCATTGCCAACGTCTTTGTGAATCCCCCCGTGGATTCGGAGATGATCCTTTACATCTTTCTGCCTCTTCTTTTGTTTCATACCTCGCTTACGCTGGACATTCGGCGCATCCTGGAAGATATCGGCCCGATTCTGGTGATGGCAGTCGTCGCGGTGTTCGTCGCCACAGGGTTCATCGGCTTCGCCCTTTATCCCCTTGCCGGTGTTTCGCTTGTCGCCTGCCTTTTGCTTGGGTCCATCGTTGCAACGACGGACCCGGTTGCCGTTGTCGCAATTTTCCGGGATATCGGTGCCCCGGCCAGACTGGGGCGGATCGTGGAAGGCGAGAGCCTGCTGAACGATGCAGCCGCCATCGTGATCTTCGTCATTCTCCTGGGCATTCTGACCGGCCACCAGGCGCTCACACTAAGCGAAGCCTTTATCGCATTCGGACGATCGTTCGTCGGCGGGTTGGTTATCGGCACGGTACTGGCAAGACTTGCCGTCAGCGTTCTGCCCCTGATGCGCGACCTTCCGCTTGCACAGGTGACGCTCAGTCTGGCTCTGCCATATGGAACTTATGTTTTAAGCGATCAGTTCGTTGATGTCTCAGCTGTTGTTGCCGTCGTATGCGCCGGAACGGTGTTCAATCTGTACGGGCCAGCCCGCATTCATCCGTCCAACTGGCAGTTTCTGCATTCGGTCTGGGAGCAACTGTCCTATTGGGCGGCATCCCTGATCTTCTTGCTGTCAGCTATTCTGATCCCCAAGTTCGTCGAAGGGTTCACCCCCATCGATATTCTGCTGTTGCTGGTTGTCATCCTCGCTGCGCTCGCCGCGCGGGCGGTGGTGATATTCGGCCTGCTGCCAATCCTGAGCACAATCGGTGCAGGCCAAAGGGTCAACAGCAAATACAAAACAGTCATTCTATGGGGTGGAATGCGCGGCGCTGTTACCCTGACGCTCGCCCTCAGTGTTTCCGAACACGCCGGACTGCATCACGAGGTTTCCGGTTTCATCACCAAGCTCGCAACGGGCTTCGTCCTGTTTACGCTGCTTGTTTACGGCACCAGCCTGAAACCCCTGATCCGCCTGCTCGGTCTGGATCGCCTCAATGCACGCGACGAAGCCCTGAGAACGCAGTTTCTCTCGCTTGCCCTGTCCGATGTCCGCCAGGAGCTCGAAACCGCCGCCAAGGACTATCACATTGACGAACGGGTGACCGGAAAGGTTCTGAAGGACTATGAGGAACGCGCTGCAGCGGCCGCTTCGGAAACCAACAAGCTGGAAGAGTTGAAAGACTGGGACCGCGTCCGTATTGGCCTGATCGCACTTGCGGACCGAGAGCAGCAGCTCGTGCTGGAACACTTCCACGAAAAAACCATTTCCGGGCGTTCGGTTTCGAAATTTCTGACGCTTACGGGCCGTATCGGCGACCTGACACGCAGTGAAGGCCGCGCCGGCTACATCAAGGCAACTCGGCAACCCCTGAAATTCGAACTGGGTTTCCGGTTTTCGCAAACCCTTCAACGCCGGTTGCGGATCACACGCCCGCTTGCAAACAGGCTCGCCGACAGATTCGAGTTCCTGCTGGTCTACCGCATCCTTGCCGACGAACTCGTCGACTTCAACAATCAACGCATTCGCCCTCTGTTGGGCGATCGTGTTGCCGACATTCTGGAAGATGTCCTGTGCAACCGCCAGGACGAAACCATTCAGGCGATCGATGCACTGCGTCTGCAATATCCGGAATATGCCGACGCACTGGAAAGCCAGTTCCTGCGCAAGGCAGGAGCCCGACTTGAAGAAACAGCCTACGACGAAGCCAAGGGCCAGATGCTGATCGGTACGGAACTGCATCAGGATCTGCTCAAGGACATCGAAAGGGTCAGAAAAGCCAGTTACGAGCGACCGAGGCTCGATCTGGGATTGAAGACCAGCGACCTGGTGAGTGCACATCCTCTCTTCACCGATTTGCCGCGAAAGCAGCAAAAGGCCATCAGGCGAATGATGCGGCCGCAATTCGCGACGCCGCGCGAGAAACTGATCCGCAAGGGTGACAGAGGCGACGCGGCCTATTTCATCGCCTCAGGCGCTGTCGAGGTGCGCGCGCCGGCACAAAACATCCGGCTCGGGCGTGGAGATGTTTTCGGAGAGATTGCGCTGATGACCGGTGGACGCCGCAGTGCCGATGTGGTCGCCCTTGGCTATTGCCAGCTCCTGAGCCTGCGGGCGCAGGACTTCAAAGCGCTGATGGAGCAAAATCCCGACGTACGCGAGCACGTTATCCAGCTTGCGGAAAAACGCCAGTTGATGAACACGGACAAACCGGAACACGAAATCGAGGATCCGGTTGTTCCGCAATTCAAGGAAGAAACGCCCGCGGAAGACCTGCTGCAGGAAGAAGACGGTTCGGTCGAACAGAACGGAGCAACATCCGATACGGAGCACGCCGATCAGAACTCCGTCGCAGTCGAAAAGATCTCGGTCGAGGTCAAGGTCACTGACGAAATCTGCCTGACCGACACCGCGCCTGCAAATGACGAGAACGCCCCTGCCCGGCCTTCAGAAGAAGAACAGGTCGACCGCGAACCGACGGATACAAAAAAGGGGACGGCGTCAAGCTGACGGCCCTCCCCTTCAAATTTTGAATAATCTGCTTATCCGGCTTTCTTGATCTCGACCGTATGCGGGTACGGAATGGAGATGCCACCTGCGTCGAAAGCTTCTTTCACGGACTTGAGCATGTGGAATTTCAGCTCCCAATAGTCGCCTGCGTCACACCAAAGGCGAACGCCGAGGTCAACGGAACTGTCACCCAGGTTAGTTACGCGCACCCAGGCTTCCGGGTCTTTGTGGACCCGTTCATCGGCGCTGGCGACATCCAGGATAATCTGCGTGGCCTTGTCAGCGTCGTCGCCATAATCGATGCCGAACGTCAGATCGAGCCGACGGGTTTCATGCGCCGAGAAATTGGTCACGACCGTTCCCCAGGCCTTGCCGTTCGGCATGATGATCTGAACGTTGTCAGGCGTAACCAGCTCGGTCACGAAGAGATTGAGGTCCTTGACCGTGCCGGACGTGCCGCCGATATCTACGAACTGGCCAATCTTGTAGGGCCTGAAAATTATCAGCATCACACCGGCGGCAATGTCGCTCAAGGTCCCCTGCAACGCGAGACCGACGGCCAGAGTGCCGGCACCCAGGACGGCAACAAGACTTGTTGCTTCGATGCCGAACAGCTGCATGACTGCGATCACCGTGACCAGCAGCACCAGCCAGCGAACGATCGACGCTGCAAACCCGCCAATCGTGTCGTCTATACGGGGATGACTGACGATCCTTCTTCTCGTTACTCCGGAAAGAATGCCAGCCAGCAGCCAGCCTATGACCAAAACGATGACGGCCTTCACCGCATTGATGACCAGCGGCATATAGGCAGCGGCCTGATCCATTGCGTTTTCCATGAGAACCCCTTCCAAACAGAACACTTTAAATCTGCAATGGCTCAGTTCTAGCAGCGGAAGTTTGTACTGACCAGCAAGGCTGGAAGCCGGATTGGTGAAAGCCCCGAAGTACAGACCGTCCTCGGGGCCTTGGAGCTGCTGCAGGTGCCCTCCTGGGACTATAGTTCGGTGTCCTGCCAGCTTTCCAGGAAGTGCGCCATTTCCTCGTTACCGCATCCCGTCACGAATTGCGGATAAAGAACGCTTCCGGCCTCCAACAGCAGCCGGGCGCAGGCAACGTGATCAGCTTCGGGTTTTCGAGGGGCGAACTCCGAACCATGGATCACAGTATCAAGTGCATCCCCGCCATATCCGTTCTTGCGTGTCAGGTCCGGTCCAAGCGAAAGAAAGAAGGCTGTCTCGGAGACCAGGCCGTTCCAGCCGGCAACATGAAACGGTGGCAGCCCCATGCTGTCCGTCGCGTCGGGATCAAGCCCCGCAGCCACCAGAGCCTTGATCTGCGCGAGCCTCCCCGGTTCGGCGGCGATTGTGGTCAGCAGGCTCCTGTCTTCAGCACTCAGCTTTTCCAGCTCAAGTTTTCCCGGACGCTCCACGCCTTCAGCACAGGCGGCAAGGATCTGCTCATTGGACGACAGCGGGTTCGCATGACCCTTCGATTTCAGAAATCCAGCAGCTGACTGATTGCCGTAAATCCGGGCCATCGCATAAGCCGTATGCCCTTCCCAGATCGCATCCGGATCTGCCCCGTGTTTCAAGAGCAACTCTATGATGGCGACCGACCTTCCGCGCCGAACAGCCTGGTGAAGAGACGGAATGGTGTTCATGGGCTGACCACTCGGATGGTCGGGCACCGAGATGTTCGGGTCTGCTCCCGCTTCCAGCAGCAGTCGCACCATCTCGACATTCTCGAAGTCCAGCGCACGCGGCAAGGCATTGGTCCCGTCCGGTTTGGCCCCATGCTGAAGCAGGATCGCCAACGCGCGCGTCCTGTTGAGTTCAGTGCTGTGATAAAGGCTCTCGTCGTCGTTCGGATCGGCTCCCTTTTCCAGAAGCCATTTGCCCAACTCGAAATTGTCTGCGTGACACATCGCTCCATAGAGCGCGGAAAGCTTGTGGTCAGATCCAGGTTCAGCCGGATATCCATCATCCACATCGGCACCATTGGCTACGAGCAGCTCAGCGATGGCTATCATATCCTGCGCCTTGTCTGATGAGCGATGGATCTCCTTGGAAAAAGCCAGATGCAGAAGCGGTGAACGAACGCCAATGATACGGGTTGCGGCCTCGGGATTTTCGGCGAGCGCCGAGCGGACTGCGGCGAGGTCGTAGAGCGCAATCTGGAGCCCCAGGTTCTCATCCTTCAGGCCCGGGTCATCCTTGAGCAGTTTTTCGATCACCCAGTTCTGACCGAAATAGAGGGCAACTTTCAGCCGCTCCGCCCGCTCATCCCGGTTCATCGCTGCACTTTCGAGGGAGAACTTCAGTTTCGGCCAACTCTCGTAGCCTTCTTCGCGAGCGATCACATGCAGAAAGTCGGCATGTTTGAGTGCTTTTGCCTCCGCAACGTGTTCCGCAACACGGGAAATGGCAGTCGCGTCTCCCTTCGCATAAGCCCTACGAAGGTTGCGGGCGGCTTTTTTATGAATTTCGAGACTTTGAGCAATGCCGTCAGACATGGCTTTTCTCCTGATTCAGATGCCCGGGCGATCCGCTTTTGTCGGGCGCAGGTGAAAAACCGGCATTGGTTATCAGGTGTCAGGGTGCTTTCGCTTTCCGCGGATCCGGCTGCCGCCCTCATCGGCACCGGAAACGTGCCGGAACGGGCTTCAAATTGCAACCCCGTTCCAGCGCATCTCATCCGTCAGCCTTTGACAGGCCCCATGTCGCAAGGAGCCTTGCTGTCATCGGGAACAAAGAAATCCGGGGCAAGGGCCAGGCTTGGGTCGACACGATACTGATCGAAATCGCTTACACCACGGCTTGCGAGGAACGTATCATCGATCAGGAACTGGCCACTGAACTCCTTGGCCGGTGATGTGAAAATCTCATAGGCGGCATCGGCTAGAATGTCCGGTGTGCGGCTCTGCTGCATCATCTTGTCGCCACCGATGATGTTCTTGATCGCAGCAGTTGCAATGGTCGTTCGCGGCCAGAGCGCGTTCACAGCAATTCCCTTGGATCGCAATTCTCCTGCGAGCCCCAGCACAACAAGGCTCATGCCATATTTGGCGATCGAGTATGGCGTGAAAGGAGCGAACCACTTCTCCTGCATGTCGAGCGGCGGCGACAACATCAGAATATGCGGATTGTCGGAATTCTTGAGATGATCGATGGCGTGTTTGGAGCAGGCCATGGTGCCACGCGTGTTGATCTGATGCATCAAGTCAAAGCGCTTCATGTCCGTTTGCGCCAAAGGTGTCAGCTGGATCGCACTTGCGTTGTTGACCAGAATATCGAGACCGCCGAAATGCGCTGCAGTCTGATCGATTGCCGCCTTGACGGCCTCGTCGTCCCGCACGTCCAGAACGATCGGCAAAGCCTTGCCACCAGCAGCTTCAATTTCCTCCGCCGCGGTGAAGATCGTTCCTTCCAGCTTCGGATGAGGTTCGGCGGTCTTGGCAGCGACCGCAACATTTGCCCCGTCTCTCGCAGCCCGCAACGCAATAGCCTTGCCGATCCCGCGGGACGCGCCTGTGACAAAGAGTGTTTTGCCCTTCAGGGACATGCTTGTTCTCCTCCAAGAGGTTCGGGATCAGGGTCCCGGCTTGATTATGAGGCTCTGCCAATTGCATGACAGAAGTCGATTTCCGCAGCTTTCAGACCGTTTTATTAGTCGGCTAATTTTTTGCCTTTTTCGCCATGAATGCCTGGAATGCCGCGATGGTTTCCGGCGCACTCAATCGGCTAGCAAAGATCTTGATTTCTTCTTCCACGCGTTCGGAGAGCGCCCTGGTGTCGCCTCGCAAAAGCCTGCGGGACAAGGCAAGTGCCTCTGGCGGTTTTTGAGCGATTTCAGAGGCGCAGGCCATGGCAGCCTCATCAACACCCTCCTCGATAATCTCGTTGACGAAACCCGCCTGCATTGCTCTTTCGGCGGAAAACGCCTTGCCGAGACACAAAAGTTCGAAGGCTCGCGCATGTCCCATGAGCTGCGGGCCAAGCAGACTTGAGCCGGCCTCGGGAACAAGTCCCAAATCGACAAAGGGCGAGCGGATCAACGCCCGCGGACTTGCGAACACCATATCGCAATGCATGAGCAGCGTCGTTCCAACCCCGATGGCGATGCCGTCAACGGAGGCGACAAGGGGCTTCTGATTGTTGACCAGTGCGCGCAGGAACCTGACGACGGGCGTCTCCGAGACACCCGATTTGCCCGCATATTGCAGGAAGTCGCCAATATCGTTTCCAGCCGTGAAGATTTCCGGCTGCCCGCAAATCAGATGGCAGCGAACCGCGTCATCGCCGTTACCTCTCTCCAGCGCTTCTGCCAGATCAGTATACATGGCACCGGTCAGGGCATTCTTTTTCTCCGGCCGGTCCAGACGCAGGGTCTGAACGCCGTTTTCCAGGCTCATGCGGATCATCAATCGACTCCAATCAAGCTGTTCAGGACGCGAGGGCTTCGGCGTCAAACGCCTGAATGGCTTCGGCGGACAAGAGGATATCCGATTTCAAGCCAGCCGTTTCTCCCATGGTTGTTTCGCAAAAACTGCGCGCCAACAGGGTTCGTTCTGCAAAGCGCTTTGCGTTTTGTGGATCTGAACGAAGCGCTCCTTTGGCAAGCAGCGCTCCACCAAGTGCAAGACCCGCGAGCCGAAGATATGGTGTTGCCCCGGAAAGGGCATCCGCGACCCGGCCCTCGGCTTGCGCCGTCAGCATGTAGTCGGTTGCCTCTTCCAGATCCCGGATCGAAGCGCTCAAACGATCCGCCGTTGCACCGAATTCGGGCCGGTTGGATGCTGAGACCTGCGCGGCTATTGTCTTGAGCTCCAGAATGAACCCCTTGATGTGCTCGCCGCCCGAGAGCGGAAGTTTCCGCATGACGAGGTCTATGGACTGGATGCCGTTGGTGCCTTCATAGATCGGCGCGATACGGGCATCGCGCAAATGCTGGGCAGCACCTGTCTCTTCAATGAAGCCCATTCCCCCATGGATCTGAACACCCAGGGAGGCGACCTCGACCCCGAAATCGGTAGAAAGCGCTTTTGCGATCGGCGTCAGAAGACTGGCCCGTTCGCTCCAGAAAGTCCGCGTCTCTCCGTCTTCGCTGATGTTTGCCATGTCGATGGCGTGAGCGCAGGCATAGCAAATGGCCCGTGAGACCTGGGTTCGGGACTTCATGCCGACGAGCATGCGCTTGATGTCAGGATGACGCGCTATCGGGCTCATGCCTTCACCCTTGTCTCCTGGCGCCCTTCCCTGCTTGCGCTCCAGCGCATAGGACAAGGCGTGCTGATAAGCACGTTCCGCCACGCCCAATCCCTGGATGCCGACCGCAAGACGGGCGTTGTTCATCATCGTGAACATGCAGGCAAGGCCGCGGTTTTCCTCGCCGATCAGCCAACCGATCGCTCCACCTTCATCCCCATAGGCCATTGTGCAGGTTGGAGAACCGTGGATGCCCATCTTGTGCTCAACCCCGGCAACGCGAACGTCGTTGCGGTCACCGAGCGAGCCATCATCATTGACGAGGAACTTGGGCACCAGGAACAGAGAGATGCCTTTTGTGCCCGCCGGAGCATCCGGCAGGCGAGCCAGCACCATGTGAATGATATTGTCCGTCAGATCATGGTCACCATAGGTGATGAATATCTTCTGGCCGAAAATTCTGTAGGTTCCGTCTTCGCGTCTTTCCGCCCTTGCCTTGAGCGCATTCAGATCAGAGCCGGCCTGAGGCTCGGTGAGGTTCATCGTGCCCATCCACTCTCCCGAAACCAGTTTCTCAAGATACTTGGCCTTGAGCTCTTCGGAAGCGTGCTTTTCCATCGCTTCAACGGCACCGATAGTCAAAGTGGGACCGATGGCAAAGGCCATGGAGCCTGAATTCCACATCTCCAGGGCGGCGGCTGAAAGCATTTGCGGCAGCCCCTGTCCTCCGGCTTCCTGCCCTGCAGACAGACCGTTCCAGCCACCTTCGATCCAGTTGTGATAAAGCTCGCGCCAGCCGGGAGGCGTCGAAACTTCGCCGTTTTCGAAAGGCGTTCCGTAGTTGTCGGCAACGCTGTTGAGCGGGGCAATCTCCTCGCTCGCGAACCGCCCTGCTTCATTCAGAATGGCGTCAACCAGATCGTCGCCCAGTTCAGAATGATGGGCATTTGCCTGCACATCTCCCAGTCCGCAGACATGTTTCAGAGTGAAGCTAATCTCATCAACAGGGGCGCGATACATTCAGGTCCTCCCAGGAGCCGGCCAGCTTGGTGAAGGCCGGCATTTCAAGGTTTTCGCTGTTCAAAGCTTGACGGCGGCAAGGCTTGTCCGCAAAAGGCGCATGTGACAGCGGTTTGACAGGACAATAGCCCTGTTGACGTTAACGTCAACCCGTATCGCAACGGCAGGTGATAGTCTTTTTGGCCAATACATCTGACGCTGCCCCGTGAAAGACCAGCAGAATGCAGCGTTGGACGCTCGACCCAAGTAGCCCTGATTGGCAGACCTCCCCTGAAGTGGAGAACGTATGTGCGGCGCTTTTGAACGGAGAGCTTGCTGCAATACCCACCGAAACCGTTTACGGTCTGGCTGCGGATGCGACCAACGGCATTGCCTGTGCAAGGATCTTCGAGGCCAAGGGACGGCCGCAGTTCAACCCGCTGATTTCTCATGTCGCTTCACTTGCGGCAGCTGAAGAGCATGCCATCTTCTCCGATGAAGCACGTGCCCTTGCCGCCGCATTCTGGCCTGGCCCGCTCACTCTGGTGCTGCCCAAGAAAAAATCCTCTCCGATTTCCGACCTTGCAACGGCAGGTCTGGATACCGTCGCGTTGCGGGTTCCCGATGGCGCGGTCATGAGGTTCTTGTCCGAAAAAACTGGGCGGCCGCTGGCGGCCCCAAGCGCCAACACATCCGGAAAAATCAGCCCGACACGCGCAGAGGACGTGATTGCCGATCTGGAGCCCTCACTCAGTTACGTCATTGACGCAGGCCCCTGCGCGGTCGGAATAGAATCCACGATCATAGGCCTGGGCGACGAGACGCCACGGCTTCTGCGACCGGGCGGTGTTTCGCGAGAAGACATAGAACAGGTTCTTGGCAAAATCCTGCAGGGAGCAGCTGAAAGCATGCAGCAGGACGCGCCGACCGCACCTGGAATGCTGTCTTCTCATTACGCTCCAAATGCCAGCATGATCCTGAATGTCAGCGAAGCCAGTCCGGAGGATGCGTTGCTTTCCTTCGGACCTGAACGGATCCCGGGCGCGGACAAGGCCCATGCCGAGTTCAATCTGAGTCCAGAAGGCAACCTAGCGGAAGCTGCCTCCAATCTTTTCGTGGCGATGCGCGCGCTTGATGCGACAGGAGCCAGCTCCATCAGGGTTCAGTTTATCCCCAGCCTCGGACTTGGTGAGGCCATCAACGACCGATTGCAACGCGCGGCGGCACCTCGAAACTGAAGTTGACGCCAGATCCGGGACTATTGGCGCGCCGCGCTCAAATGCGGCTTGTGAACCCATGTTTTTTCGGAAGCAACAAAAGCCTTAAAAATCAGCATCTCGCAGCTGAGACTTATCTCGCCAATTGAACTATGTCCGCCTGAAGTTAATCGCCAAGAACTTCTCGTTTCCAATATAGCAGATAAACAAGAATACAGTTTATCTTCTCAATCAGATTAAGCAATTTATACAATAATTGACTGACACGGACCTTCTATTGGAAACTTATCAACATCGATTAGCTGATGGATTACGGTAAAAAGCTCGCATTCCCCGACGGGAATCACGTAATCTACGAATCAGAATTGAGATGCAGCGGACCTCCCCTCGGGCATTGCGGTGCTCGCACCTTTAAATAGGCCGGCAAAATAGCCGGCCTCCTTTTTGCCCGAGCCTAAGCGCACTCAAGTCGGCCTTTTCAACTACGACCTATCATCAATTGACAGAAGCATCGGCGACCGCTCAGATGACGGACGACTTATAACTATTACCTTCCGGAACCGTTTCTTTGTCCACGCTCATTCTTCATCATACCGCTTATCTCGATCATCTTACGCCGGTCGGTCACCCTGAACGGCCTGACAGGATTCGCGCAATCGACAGGATCCTGGAACACGAGAAGTTTCAGTCGGTAGAGCGCGACCTTGCTCCGATCGGAACCGTGGAAGACATCGCTCGCGCGCACCCAATGAGCTATGTGGATCAGCTGCACCGCCTTGCCCCCAAGGAAGGGACATCCAGGGTCGACGCCGATACCACGATGTCGCCCGGAACCTGGGAAGCGGCCTTGCGCGGCGTCGGAGGAGCCTGCCGTGCGGTCGACGAAGTCCTGACCAAGAAAGTCGCCAATGCCTTTTCCGCCTCTCGTCCTCCGGGTCATCACGCGGAGAAGGACCGGGCGATGGGCTTCTGTTTTTTCAACAATGCAGCAGTCGCTGCCCGATACGCCCAGGAGAAACACGGTGTCGGCAGGGTGGCCATCGTCGACTTCGATGTGCATCACGGCAACGGTACGCAGGACATCTTCTGGGATGACCCAAGTGTCATGTATTGCTCGACACACCAGATGCCGCTTTACCCGGGATCCGGGGCTGCGTCCGAAACAGGTGAAGCCAACACGATCGTGAATGTCCCCCTTGCTCCCGGTGAAGACGGACTTGGTTTCAAGGAGGCTTTCGAAGTCGCCCTGCTCCCCCGGCTCGATGACTTCGCTCCAGAGCTCGTGATCATCTCGGCCGGTTTCGATGCACATGCCCGAGACCCGCTTGGCGGATTGAACCTCGTCGAGGGAGATTTTGCCTGGGCGACGCGGGTCCTGATGGATGTCGCTGACAAGCACTGCAACGGGCACGTGATCTCGGTTCTGGAAGGCGGTTATGACCTGGAAGGTCTTGCCCGCTCTGTCGCAGCCCATGTTATGACCCTCATGACGGGCTGACCTGGCGCCCGATTTTTTCAAATCGCGGGGGATCATCGTCCCAATCTTCGATTGAAGTCTTGACGTTGACGGTCAACCCCGCGACTTTCCTGTTCTGATACCGCGTCAAACAGGAACCGTCACAATGACCGAAGCTGCGAACGACATTTCAGGCCTATCGTTCGAGGAAGCCCTCAAGCAGTTGGAGACAATTGTCCGGGAACTGGAACAGGGCAACGTCCCGCTTGAGCGCAGCATTGAGATGTATGAACGCGGCGATGCTCTGCGCAAGCATTGCGACACGCTGTTGAAATCAGCCGAAGCGAAGGTTGAAAAGATCCAGCTTGGTCAAAACGGTGAGGCAAGCGGCACGACGGAGCTGGATCCACAATAGGACAGACGGAGCGGTTCGTGAAAACTTTTCGTTACCCATAGCGTTGAAATCTCTGATTTCAGGCAGCGGTGGGTAATCCAGTCCCTTCACGAAAAGCTTTAACTCAGCCAACGCCGAGCGGAACCTGCCAAACACCTCTGATCACAGAGGGTGAAACAATATAGTTTGGATCGCGAATTCGATCGGTCGCATCGTTCACGTTTCCAAAGAATTGCAAACAATAACGCTGCTCGACCGGAGTGATGAACTTGCGGATGCTCGAGACACCCGCTCGGACCGTAGGAACCTGGTGGTTCAACTGTGCATCTGAGGGCCAGCACGCCCTCGAGGGGTGTCGCCTCAGTTGCCGTTATCTAAAAGTGATAGATTCGCTCGACTTTACTTCAGCTTTCATATTGCCAACCCAGTCTTCCATTGCTAGTAATATTTACAATCTCAAGAGATTGCTATGTAATCTTTAGTAGATGCAGCGTGTTATGCCATCACTTAGCAAATCAAATGAAGTAAACCTACTTAAGCGAGCACTGATTTGCTCTTCTCAACCAGAGGGATGGCAGTCGGTTCTCGAAACAGTCGACACGAGCCTGAACTGCAAATCCTTTCTTGCGGAATTCGACAAGAGTGGCGTGCCCACAAGTCATTTCGGCGGCCATCAGGGCGCCTGCATTCTAAGCAGGATTTTTCAGGATATTGAAACAACAGGCGGCAGGAATGCGCTGGAGTTTGTTCTAAGCGAAGGCAAGCTCTTCTACCCCTATTGCAAAACCGCATTGGATAGCAGAACGACCGCAAGCTCAGACATTGAAGATGACACTTCCTCCTGTCACGCTGCGTCCGATGCATCCTCCTCAGGGTTTGAAAAACAGCACACGCAACTGGCCGCGGCTCCCGGATTGATTTCGCCACTTTGGAGATCCGACGACACCACCGTTCTGTTCGCATGTCTCTTTACCGACTTCACGCCTCAATCCATCGACGTTGCGGTCGCGACACGAACATTCAAAACTATAATCCAGGCACTCACGCCAGCCTTGAACACGCATTTCGAACTTGAACGGGAACGATCTGACAATCAGGTTCACAAGATTCTCGTCTCTGGTCTTGGCCAACCTGCCGTCCTCATCACTGCGGACCGGCAGATCCTCGGCCAGACACCAAACGGTGTTGACCACCTGGTAGGAACGGGTGCAGCCGAAAGGCGAGATCAGAAACTTGTCTTCAAACACAAGCAGGTCGAAGCCGCCTTGCAGGAATTGCATGCCGAGTTTCGTTCCATAACTGATGCCTCGACCGACTGCGTGGATGCGACAGGTCCATTTGAATGGGCAGACAGCATTCAATCGGTGTGCATTTCAGTGCGCGACGGCGCTTTGAAACGGATTTCGATTGAACCCGTTTCAGCTCTTTCCGCAGGAAGTGCTGAAGAGGAAGAAGAGACCTGGTATCTGATCCGGTTGTCGGATACGGCAGATCTTCCGGAAGAAATTGAAGGTGTTTTGCAGGATCACTACGACTTGTCGCAATCGGAGGCCCGATTGGCGCGTCAATTGACCCTGACAGGTTCGATGGACGTGACTGCCAGCTCTCTCTGCATAACCCGTAATACCGCAAAGACCCACTTGCGACGTATCTACGAGAAAACAGGTGTTCACACTCAACTTCAACTTGCGGGCCTGGTGCACAAGCTGGCAGGGCTTTTCTAAGCCCTCGATCTGATCCGAGAAACCCGCGGGGGAATAACCTCGAAGGCAAATGGACAAACGCCTGAAGGTTCAACTGCGACTTCATGAAAAAATGGGGCCGTATAAATACGACCCCAAGTTGATCACTGTGCACGTGGCCCCATCGACCACGATAAATGCATTAGGATAGAAGCGAGCGAGATGCATCACCCAAAAGGGTGACTGCCGGTAAAAACACCACCCAGAGGAAAGATTTTTCACCCGGCAACTCGAAATAAGGCAGGATCGCCTTTTTTCAGCAATTACTCCGCAAATCGCTTCGCGTTACTAATTGGCGCATTCCAACAAGTGTATTTGCGCCCTATATCGGGTTGGTGTATGCCTGCCCGCCGTGACTCAACATGTGGAGCAATCGAAAGCGTGTCTTCCAAGCCCCATACGCCCCTTTTAGATCAGGTTTCGTCGCCTGCCGATCTGCGCCAGCTGGATGAAGCAAATCTGCAGCAGCTAGCGGACGAATTGCGCACCGAAACGATCGACGCCGTATCGATTACCGGTGGACACCTGGGTGCCGGGCTCGGGGTCGTTGAACTAACTGTTGCGCTCCACTACGTTTTCAACACACCGGATGACAGGATCATCTGGGATGTGGGACACCAGTGCTATCCGCACAAGATCCTCACCGAACGCCGCGACCGTATTCGCACCCTGCGGCAGGGCGATGGCCTGTCGGGCTTCACCAAGCGCGCCGAAAGCAAATACGACCCCTTTGGCGCTGCTCATTCCTCTACATCCATTTCCGCTGGTCTCGGCATGGCTGCCGGGCGTGATCTCAAGGGCGGGGACAACAACGTCATCGCTGTGATCGGCGACGGCGCAATGTCCGCCGGCATGGCCTATGAGGCGATGAACAAT
Source organism: Roseibium sp. SCP15 (assembly GCF_040329435.1). Taxonomy (NCBI): domain Bacteria; kingdom Pseudomonadati; phylum Pseudomonadota; class Alphaproteobacteria; order Hyphomicrobiales; family Stappiaceae; genus Roseibium; species Roseibium sp. SCP15. The sequence goes on from NZ_JBDZYI010000002.1 coordinate 232,586, forward strand.
GCAGGGCATCTTGGCTCGCGCCTGATTGTCATCCTGAATGACAATGACATGTCCATTGCACCGCCCGTTGGAGCAATGTCGGCCTACCTTGCCAAACTGGTTTCCGGCCCCACCTACCAGACCTTGCGCGACGCGGCCAAGAACATCGCCAAGAACCTGCCGAAACCGGTCTTTGAAAAAGCCGCACGTGCGGAAGAGTTCGCCCGGGGTTTCTGGACCGGCGGCACCATGTTCGAAGAGCTCGGCTTCTACTATGTCGGCCCGGTCGACGGCCATAACATGGAACATCTTCTTCCGGTTCTGAAGAATGTCAGAGACACGCATCACGGCCCTGTCCTGATTCATGCCGTCACCCAGAAGGGCAAGGGTTACGGTCCGGCTGAAGGAGCCAAGGACAAGTATCACGGCGTCTCCAAGTTTGACGTCGTGACAGGCAAGCAGGCTAAGCCGAAGGCCAACGCCCCGAGCTACACAAACGTGTTTGCCACTTCCCTGATGAAGGAAGCGGAGGCGGACGAGAAAGTGGTTGCGATCACGGCGGCGATGCCGGACGGAACCGGACTCAATCTCTTTGGTGAAGCCTTTCCCGAGCGCACTTATGACGTTGGCATTGCCGAGCAGCACGCGGTCACCTTTGCAGCCGGACTTGCAACGGAAGGCTTCAAGCCTTTCACCGCGATCTATTCCACGTTCCTGCAAAGAGCCTACGATCAGGTCATCCATGATGTGGCCATTCAGGGCCTGCCGGTTCGCTTCCCGATCGACCGGGCCGGACTGGTCGGTGCCGACGGCCCGACACATGCCGGTGCATTCGACACAGCATTCTTGTCCTGCCTGCCGGGCTTTGTCGTGATGGCTGCAGCAGACGAAGTTGAACTTCGCCACATGGTGGCAACTGCAGTCGCGTATGACGAGGGACCGATTTCCTTCCGCTATCCGCGCGGTGAAGGCGTCGGGCTGGACATGCCCGAACGCGGCAGCGTCCTTGAAATCGGCAAAGGCGTTATTCGTCGCGAGGGAACGAAAGTTGCCCTGCTTAGCTTCGGCGGCCGCATGAGCGAGTGCCTGAAGGCCGCAGACGAGCTTGATGCAGCAGGCCTTTCCACCACCGTTGCGGACGCCCGTTTCGCCAAGCCGCTCGACATCGACCTGATCCGCCGCCTTGCGCGCGAGCATGAAGTGCTTGTGACCATCGAGGAAGGCTCCGCGGGTGGTTTCGGCAGCCACGTGCTGACAAGACTCGCAGAAGAAGGTCTTCTGGACAATGGTCTGAAGATCCGCACACTTGCCCTGCCTGACACCTATATCGATCAGGACAAGCCCGATGTGATGTATGCGAATGCCGGCCTCAATTGCGATGGCATCATGCGCACTGTCTTCTCCGCATTGGGGACAGAAGCCATGAGCGCGCCACAACGTGCATAAGGCGACATAGCGTGTCGGTTTCGTGATTGACACGCGCCTCCAATACTGGAAAGGCTGATAGCCTGGATGAAATGCGTCGGTCCCAACCGGCGCTTTTGTTTTTTGCCAAGATTTCAGGAGGCAGCCGTGGCTCAGACGCTACTCTCCGTGTCCGCTTTGTTGTTGTCGGTCGCCCTGCTCATTTTCGGGCATGGCCTACAGACTACCCTGCTGCCTTTGGCTGCGGACAGGTTCTATTTCTCCGATTTCGAAATCGGTGCGATGTCGTCTGCCTACTTCGTCGGCATGGTGCTCGGCTGTCTTGGCGCGCCGCTGGTGATCATGCGCGCAGGTCACATCAGGGCCTTCGCTGCGCTTGTCTCGCTGATGTCTGCGGCGGCGATCATGCACCCCATCATCATCGATCCGACAGCGTGGATCATCATCCGCATCATTTCCGGCTTCAGCCTGGCCGGGTTCTACATGATCGTCGAAAGCTGGCTCAACGAAAGCGCCACGAACGAAAACCGCGGCACGGTAATGTCCTTCTACATCGTGATCCTGTTCGGCGCCCTGATGCTGGGCCAGATTTCGATGGCGGCCACTAACATCGCTTCCTTTGTTCCGTTTGCAATTGCCTCCGTCAGCGTGAGTCTGGCGGTCATGCCGGTTTCGCTGACCACTTCGACGCAACCGGCACCGATCACGCTCGTCCGCTTCCGCCCTGCGCAACTGTTCAAGAACTCACCGGCCGCCTTTGTCGGCATTTTGCTGATCGGCGTTTCCCAAGGCGCGCTGTTGACGCTGTCTCCCCTCTACGGTTCACAAATCGGGCTTTCGACCAATCAGTCCGCGTTTTATGCGGCCGCAATCATCGGCGGCGGAATGCTCGCTCAGTGGCCGGTTGGACGTTTGTCGGACCGCATGGACCGACGTCTCGTGATCATGGGACTGGGCTGTGCCACGGCTGCGGCATCCCTTGCGATCGTCTTCTTTTCACCCACCGAATTCAGAGTTGCCGTCTTGAGCGCGGTTCTGGTCGGCATGTGCACCCAGCCACTTTACGCCGTTGCAGTTGCCCACGCCTTCGACCACGCGTCCCCGGAGGACTTTGTCGAGACGTCATCCGGCATGCTGCTGTCGTTCGGCCTCGGGTCGATCGCCGGCCCGCTGATCGCCTCCGGCATCATGGGACAGATCGGACCATCCGGGCTCTACGTCATGGTGGTCGCGGTCAACGTGATTCTGGCCGTGTTTATCCTGACCCGTATCTTCGCCCGTGAGGCCCTCACTGCGGATGAAAAGACGGACTTCGAATACGCTGCAACCGCCCAGGTTGGTACGGTTATCTCTCCAGAGCCGCTAGACGCCGAAGCAGAAGAATACGTCATTCCTCCGGAAGAGTTTCCGGCCTACGAGGACGATATCTACAACTTCGATACGCCGTCGGAGGACGAAGAGAACACCGAGAATACATCAGACGGGTCTGCGAAAACTCCGGAACCGGAGACCGGTAAGGACGATTCGGCACCCGCTCCGGCGGCGGAAAACAAGCCAGACGGCAGTACGTCTCCCTCTTCCGGCACCTGAAAACAGGGGGATCCAGCGGACCGGCAACCTGCGCGGTTTCGCCGCTCGACATGACGCAAAAACAGGCCTATAGCCGTGTCATGGCTTTGCGCAAAACACATTTGCAGATCTTGCGGCAGGAGCGCCATCCATTGGTGGCGTTCGCGGCGCTGGCGTTTTCGCTGCGTCTCTGCATTGTCGTTTTCGTAACAGCCCTTTCCCCTGAAGCCGCTGGAGCGGCGGGGCTGACGAACCTGTGTCAGCCTTCCGGTCAGGAGCATAGCTACTCCGGTTCACATGACTTGCTGGCTTGCCAGTGTGGTCCCGTTTGCGCCCATGGCTGCGCGCTCGGTCCATGTCTGGCAGGTATCTCCTCGGTAACGTCCATGTACGGACCGGCTTCAAGCGCTCCGTCGGAAGAAGCGGACCAGCCATTCTGCGTGGCTGACAAGGGTGGCATCGCCCCTATTCGAGGTCCTCCGTCCTTGCTGATCTGAATTCCAATCCAATACTTCAGATACCCAGGACCCCGAAAATGAAAATCTGGAAAGCGATCGCCGCTGCGACGGCTGTTACGCTCATCTCATTCTCCGCATTTGCACATGACTACAAGGTCGGCGACCTGACCCTTACTCATCCGTGGACCCGTGCAACCCCACCGAAAGCCAAAGCTGGTGGCGGATTTGTTGAAATCGTCAACACAGGTTTGGAAAGTGATCGTCTGATCAACGCAAGCTCTGATGTTGCCGGCAAGACCGAAATTCACGAGATGGCTGTCACCGATGGCGTCATGAAAATGCGCAAGCTGGAAGACGGCATTGAAATTCCGGCCGGCGAAACCGTTGCCTTGAAGCCAGGCGGTCTGCACATCATGTTCATGGGACTGAACCAGTCCTTTGAAGAAGGTTCCAAAGTTCCGGTCGTTTTGACTTTTGAAAAAGCCGGTGACGTGACCATCGAACTGTCAGTTGCAAAAATGGGTGCAAAATCCATGGACGGCGACAAGATGGATCATGGCAACATGGACCACAGCAAAATGGACCATAGCAAAAACTAACTTACGCAGGAGAGGTTAAACCATGTCCGGTTTGAAACTCTTCCGGTACGTAGCCTGGGCGGCTGTCGCCGCCCTCGCCGTCGTTTCCGGAATGCTGGTCTACCAGCAAACCGCAGGCAACAAGAACTCCGGCGCCCTGATCGAACCGCTGGCGGCCATCGGCGGTCCATTCGAGCTGGTCAACGGAAATGGCGAAACGGTCACCGACAAGACGTTTGCCGGCAAGCCGACGCTCCTATTCTTCGGCTTCACTTTTTGCCCGGATGTCTGCCCGACGACGCTTTCCGAACTGCAGGGTTGGATGGAGCTGCTCGGCGACGATGCCGGAAAACTGAACTACGCTTTTGTTTCCGTCGATCCGGAACGCGATACCCCGGAAGTCATGCGTGACTATGTGGGCGCGTTTGATGACCGCATCACACCACTGACAGGCTCTCGCGAGCAGGTCGATGCCATGGTCAAGGCATACAGGGTCTACGCCAAGAAAGTGCCTCTTGACGACGGCGACTATACGATGGACCATTCCGCAGCTGTTTACCTGATGAATGCGGACAACAAGTTCGTCGGCACCATCGCGTACGGTGAAGACGAAGAAAACGCCATGAAGAAGCTACGCCGTTTGATCGAGAACGCCCCCGCTTCTTCCTAGTTGGGCATTTCGGAGCGACCCGAAAATCATGCGGATGCCGCTTTACATTGGACTCTCTGCCGGCGCGACAGGCCTCGTCGCGCTGTCGGTCCTGCTCTGGCTTTATGCAGGTGAGCGGGTTTATGCAGATCGCCTGATTTCGGCGATTGCCAGCTGCTTCGGATAATATTCCTGGTTCCATTCTTTTCTTTGTGGCCGGTTGCGCTTAAAACCCCGGCGCATGTCCAAACAACGTCTTGATCAGCATCTCGTCGACAAAGGTCTGTTCCCGAGCCGGGCCCGGGCCCGTGATGCCATTTTGCGCGGAACGGTTTCGATCGACGGGACGGTTTGTACCAAGCCGGCGCAAAAGGTCGGTGACGATGTCCTCATGTCAGTTGAAGATCCTGCCTCCCGCTACGTTTCGCGTGCAGCGTTGAAGCTGATCGAGGGGCTAGAGAAATTTGGTGTCGATCCGGCAAACAGGATTTGCCTGGACATCGGCGCATCAACGGGCGGTTTCACACAGGTGTTGCTGGAACATGGTGCGAGCAGGGTCCATGCAATCGATGTCGGGCATGATCAGCTGCACGAGAGCTTACGAGCTCACCCGAGCGTTTTGGCGCAGGACGGCTTGAATGCGCGTGACCTTACTCTTCAGCATCTTGGAAATGAGCAGCCAGAGCTTCTTGTTTCCGACGTGAGTTTCATTTCACTCAAGCTCGCCCTTCCTCCGGCGCTGGAGCTTGCCCGATCAGGGGCGGAAGGGATCTTCTTGGTCAAACCGCAGTTTGAAGCCGGGAAGGACAAAATCGGCAAAGGTGGCCTGGTCGCACCTGCGGTCGCGGAAGCGACGGCCAGGGAACTCCAGTCCTGGCTTTCGAGCATAAAGGGCTGGTCGGCCGGTGACCTTGTTCCCTCACCGGTCAAGGGCGGCGACGGCAATGCCGAATGGCTGCTCTACGGAAAAAAGCAAGATGATCGCGTCTGATCTCCAGACGCATGATACCCGGAGACCTACAGTTCATTTCACTCGCTTCTTGAACAAGAAATCTTTCTGAAGGCGACGTCAAAAATCCAACGAGTGCACCACTACTTTAGAGCGAATTTTTCCGGCTCCATTTGCCATTTGAGAACCTTTCAAACCGATACTCGTCGCCGTGAAATTCAGAGGGCGACATGCAGATTCCGGCGTTACCTTGCGTTGAAAGCGCAATCCTTCACGAACAATTCGAACCCATTGATGGGTCTTTGATTTTCGAAACCATCAAGAAGCTTGCCGCGGAGCTGAAGTTTGCCCCGGAAGTGCAGCTGATGCCAACGTCGACGCAAAAGGACATTCACGTTCATGCGGGCGGGCACAGGATCCTGGTGAGCCAGAATGACGTTCCCCTGGAGGCGGACGGTTTTCAATCCGCTCTCTCAACGCCCTACACCAAGATCGTATTGCCGGAAGCGCAGGACATTGTGCAACGTCACAAGGCCAACACTTTCGTCACGATCGGCAAAGGCGTCCTTGGAGGGGTTCCGGACGAATACTTTGAGAAACTCGGCATGCAGCCGGAAGCGTTCACAACGCAGGATGAGGCACAGCGCGCAATCGAGTTCTGCAATCAGCTGACAAGGCTGATCATCCAGCATCATACTGCCAGTGCCATTCACTGGTGCCTGAGCGACAATCTTGTGCCGCAGTCGTTCTTCGAAGCCGTCTCCTCCAGCGGCGATCTGACCCTTTTGAACATCAGACCCTTTCTGACCTCCAGTGCAGGTCAAATGGGAGATGGTCTGCCACTCGGCATGATGGCCACCGGCTCTCAATGGCTCATTGGAAAGATGGTTGAAGTCGAAGAAGCACCCGTGCCGTTTCCGTGGATGCTGGAAATGGTTCTGGGTTTCATCAAGGTTTGTCAGGTTCGAGGTTCCATTATTCCCGACAATGAATCCTTCAGTGTCGAAGGAGAAGATTGGACGGTCGGCGTTTATCACGAAAGGCTCGAAGGGCACGACACGCTGGAGAAAGTCAGACTGGTGGTCGTGAACGCCCCCAAGTTCGGTATCCATGGCAATGTTGGCGCCAACAGAACCATAAACTACGACAGCGTTGAGGATCTCAGAAGGCATGCCGAAGACGAGCAACGGGAGCTGATCGCCTCGGAAGCCAAGCGCCCTGCTCAGAAGGGTTACAAAATCAGCGACCTCCGCGAGTTCGCTAAGCGCTCGGCAGCCGACAACGCGGCAAGTCAAGCCGGGAAGGCAAATTCAAAGGGACTTTTCGCCAGAGCAAAGGGGCTGATCCGCAAAGACCACTGACGATTCCGATCAGTCAGGACTTCATCGAGACTAAACACCTCCACGCGCACTCCTCAGCATTCTGATCCTTGTATTGAAACCAGAAACTGCAAAAAGCCGATTGAAACATCGAAGGCGGCCGTGAGACTTCACGGCCGCCTTGCGCCATCAGTTTCCTGATGCAGCTGCCCACCCGGAAACATGCTCCGAAACAGGCGTGAGCCTCACACCGAAAACCTCCTCGACCGGTCTCGTCTCGATTGCAAGTGATCCTTCTTCCATCTTGGCAAGCGCGCCATAAAGATCCGACAGAGCAAAGGCAGTTTCCGGACTCCCAAGGACTTCGCCAATCCGTTGACCGAACTCTTCCGGAGCACATGGATCGAAAGTGACAGACCTTCCGACCCACGCTTCAAGCAATCCGGCAAGCTCCGGGCCCGTCATCGCACCCGGTGTCCCGATTTCGAAGTTCTGCCCGGCCAGGTCCGGTCTTGTGAGAGCCGCCACCGCGATTCGGGCCTGATCCTCGTGAGATGTCCAGGTCATCTTTTGCGTTGCCGGCAACGGCGGATAGTCAAGCACACCCTCGCCACGAAGTCTGGGAAGGAAAACGTCCACCAGCAGGTTCTCAAGGTAGATTGTCGGCTGAAGGACAATTGCCGGAATTCCACTTGAAAGGACCGCTTTCATTCCCGCTGTTGAACCGTCGATGATGACAGAAGACGGATAGCGGTTTCCGGATGACCCGCTGGTCGTAAAAACCAGCAACGGCAAGGATACCCGATGGGCGGCGGCAAAGAAGGCTTTCATCCAGTTACCTGGATCTTCCGGAGATTGCGGCATGGGCAAATGCAGAAAGGCCGCATCGACGCCATTCAATGCTTTGACCAGCGCTTCTTCGTCATCGAGTGTTGCGCAATGGGCTTCCGCTTCTGGATGAAGATTGCGGATCCTGGCCTCGTCTCGCGCGACTGCCCGAACCGTCATTCCACCTTCCAGGGCATGACGTACAACTGGTGCTCCCTGGGCACCGGTGGCTCCGAATACGGCAACGATCTGGCTCATTATGGTTCTCCATAGTATGCTGGTTATCTTTCGGAACCACCAGATAGGATCAATTTCTCGATGGGAAAAGAAGGCACTAATTCATGCGATAGGCACATTGAGGTAACCCCCTCCGACATTCAGGACCTGAATGATGACGTCGACAGCTGGGGGGCAAATGGTCTGAATGGTCCATGCACAGTGCGCGACCTCGTGAACCGGATTGGCGACAAATGGAGTGTCCTGGTGATCTTGCGCCTTGGGCGCCAGCCTGAACGTTTCCGGCAACTCCTGCGATCGGTCGAAGGCATTTCCCAACGTATGCTGACGGTCACATTACGAAGTCTGGAACGAGACGGACTGGTGAACCGGCAGGTCCTCGGTACAAGCCCCCCAGCCGTTGAATACAGCCTCACTTCGCTTGGTTTTTCCTTTCTCTCGCATGTCGCAGGGCTTGCCCATTGGGCAATCGACCACGAAGCCGAGATCATCGAGTGCCGGAAGACATACGACGAAACGAACTCGTAGAGCGGCAATCGGGCGCAGAAAGTCTGCTCCAACCAGCAGGAATGGTTTACCGAAGGACTTGCCCCACTTGACCGATAACGCTATCGCTCAGCCATGAACGAACAAGAACTGATAATTTCAGAACTCGGTCATCGCGGTGACGGTATCGCGCAGACCGAGAGCGGGCCGGTTTATGTTGCCGGAACCCTTCCCGGTGAGAAGGTCCTGGCGAAGGTCCAGAACGGCCGTGCGATCAATCCCAGGATCGTGCAGACTTCGCCGGATCGCATCGCCCCGGTCTGTACACACAGCGAGACTTCGGGCAGCTGCTCCATGCAGCACTTCGCCGAGAAACCATACCTGGAATGGAAACGGGAACTTGTCGAACGTGCGCTGAAAGGTGGCGGCATAAATGCGGCTGTTTCGGATACGCTGGCTGCGACCGCAGGGGGACGGCGGCGCGCGGTGCTGACCGCGGGTCGCGCCGGCCGCAATGTCATACTCGGCTATCACGGCAAGGGCAGCCACAAGCTGGTGGACGCCGCAGGTTGTCAGGCGCTTTCCCCGGTGATCGAACAGGCCCTGCCCGGTCTCAAGTCTCTTGCAGCTGAAATCCTGCCGAAAAAGGGGGAAATGCGGGTCACGGTTCTGGCCACGACGGCCGGCCTGGACGTTGCCATCGACAAGGCAGACAAGAATTACGACAGGAAGATCCCTGCCCTGTCCCAGAAGACGGTCGAACTTGATCTCGCACGACTGGCAGTAAACGGCGAAGTGCTTCTGGAGGTTCGCCCTCCGGTGCTGGATATGGATGGCATCGGCGTTGTCCCGGCGTCCGGCGGCTTCACCCAGGCCACACTGGCAGGAGAAGAAGCGCTCTCGCGGCTTGTTCTGGACGGTGTCGGCCAGGCAAAGACTGTCGCGGACCTCTTCTCCGGCATCGGTACATTCGCGCTTCGTCTTGCGCGCACGGCAAATGTGCACGCGGTTGAAGGGGATGCCGCCGCTGTCGCTGCTTTCGACAAGGCACTCAGGAAACCCCAAGGACTGAAGAAAGTCACCTTCGAGCGTCGTGATCTGTTTCGCAGGCCCCTTGTGCTGGAAGAACTGGAGCCCTTTGACGCGGTCGTTTTCGATCCGCCCCGCGCGGGCGCTCAGGCGCAGGCAGAGCTCCTGGCAGGATCCAAGGTAAAGACAATCGTCGCGGTTTCCTGCAACCCGGCAACACTGGCGCGAGATCTCCGGATCCTGATCGACGGTGGATACGCGCTCCAAAACGTCACACCGGTGGACCAATTCCAGTACTCGCCCCATATTGAAGTGGTGGCAGTCTTGAAAAGGGAGTGAGCCATGCAAGCGGTGGATGAAAAGACAGGATCCTCAGGTGATTCCGGAGGGCTGCCGCCGCTGCTCAAACTTGCCCGCAGAACCCGCTACGCGCTGCACCAGGGCAGCCGCGTTGCACTTTACACGCTTCATTCAGAGGCGATGCGCCGCATGAACAGGCAGCTCCAGAAAGAGCTGCCCGAAACTCCAAAGATTGTTCCGGACGGACCGGTTCCCGGTCAGCGGCGCATGCTGGCAGATATTGCCAAGCTTTTTGCCGATGACCTGAAGGCCGTGGAACAGGGCCTTTACCCCATGCCGTCCGACGGAACGATGGGGCCACGGGAACTGCTTGCCACAAGCCGCGCTTTCTTCAAGGACGTACCGGAAGTCGCCCGCCGGCGGGCGACCGGTGCGCATCAGGAAGTGAACGAGGACTTTCAAGATTTCGCAGAGGCTTTGCCGCGCTACTACCGTCAGAATTTCCATTTCCAGACCGATGGCTGGCTGTCGGAAGACAGCGCGCGTCTTTATGATTTTCAGGTTGATGTCCTGTTTTCGGGCGCCACGGCGGCCATGCGCCGGCGCGTGCTCGTGCCTTTTGCAGATATCCTGAAACGCAAGGATCAGCGTCGGGTCGATTACCTGGACCTGGCCTGTGGAACCGGTGGATTGCTGCGCCCCGCCCTCAAGGCTTTTCCGCGCCTTCGCGGGATCGGACTCGACTTGTCCGAGCCGTATCTCGGCGTCGCGCGTGAGCGGATCAGGACACGTCGCGCTTCTTACGTCACGGCCCTGGCGGAAGAGCTGCCGTTTGCCTCGAACTCCATGGATGTCGTTTCCTGCGTTTTTCTTTTCCATGAGTTGCCGCCCAAGATCCGCAAGCAGGTGATTGGAGAGGTTGCGCGCGTGCTGAAACCCGGCGGGTCGTTCCTGTTTGTCGACAGCCTGCAAACGGGAGACGTGCCGGATTACGACGGTCTGCTGTCACTGTTTCCGCAGCTTTTTCACGAACCCTATTTTACGTCTTACCTTGCCGAGGATCTGGCAGGTCTTTGTGCGGACCAGGGATTGGAACAACGCTGGATGACCCCTGCCTTTGTTTCCAGGGCTGCGGAATACGTGAAGGTGGGGTGAACTTTCAACATCCGCTTTCAGTGTCGCTGAAAATACACGTATCATTCTCTTGTGACTGAAAGATTTTGCGCGTATATCCAGTTTTATGAGACTGGATCAATGGCTATTGCAGACAGGTGAAAGCCGCAGCGCCTTTGCGCGCCGCGCCAATCTTTCGCCTGCCTCGGTAACAGCCCTTTGCAATGACCCCAATGTGTGGGTTTCGCGGGACATGGCCCGCAAGATTGCCATCGCAACCGATGGCACAGTCACCCCCAATGACTTTCTCGGATTGTCTACAACCAAGGAGCATCCTGTGTCCCAGGCCCGTGTCGCAGAAGCAATCCGCGCGTTTGAGCGTGGAGAAATGGTGGTCGTGACCGATGATGATGACCGCGAAAACGAAGGCGACCTGATTGTCGCCGCATCCAAGATCAGATCGGCGCAGATGGCGTTCATGGTGCGTCATACATCCGGAATTATCTGCGCTCCCATGACGGTGGCTCATGCAAGACGCCTGCGACTGGACCCGATGGTCGCAGAGAACGATGCGCCGCTCGCCACCGCCTTCACCATTTCGGTCGACTATCGCCAGGGCCTGACGACAGGTATTTCCGCCGAAGAGCGCTGCTCAACGGTCCGAGCCCTCGCCAATCCGAACGTCGGCGCAGACGACTTTGTCCGCCCCGGTCACATTTTTCCGTTGGTAGCGAAGGAAGGCGGCGTCATGATCCGCTCAGGCCACACGGAAGCAGCGGTTGACTTGTGCCGTCTGGCAGGCCTTGAGGAAGTCGGGGTAATCAGTGAGCTGGTAAACGATGACGGCACCGTCAAGCGCGGTTCTCAGGTTGCAGAGTTTGCCGCCGAACATGACCTGAAGATGGTTTCAGTGTCCGACCTGATCGCCTGGCGGCAGCGCACGGAGCGGATGGTCGAGCGCGTGAATGAACAACCGGTCGAGACCGTTGCGGGCCCCGCCTACGCAATGACCTATTCCACTCCGTATGATCCGATGCATCACGTTGCCATCGTCTACGGTGACATTCTGGACGGCCGCAACGTTCCGGTGCGCCTGCAACTTGAATCCGTCCTGGACGACGTCTTCGGTGATGCGCAGCCGCTGGACCAGATCATGCAGCACTTTGCCGAACGTGGCCGAGGTGTAATCGTCTATCTGCGGGAGGGATCTGTCGGCGTGGCGCGGCAATCCAAACGTGTGCGCACTGATTTTGAAGCCGCTGATACCGAGGACCACAGCTCCGCACAAGCTAGACAGGAACAATGGCGGGAGGTTGGACTTGGGGCTCAGATCCTGAAGGATCTGGGTGTCAGCTCAATTCACCTGCTGGCTTCGCGCGAACGTCACTACGTGGGGCTGGAAGGTTTCGACATCAAGATTGACGAGACTGAGATCCTTGACAGCTGAGGATCTCCGAAAGGTGATCCTTCATGGCGGCCAAAACAGAGGCTGAAACCCCGGAAGAAACTGCAAAACCGGTTCCCACGCCGTTTACTGTCGGCTTCAACCGCGGTCAGAGCGAGGGCATTGTCTATGGCTGTGCCCTGCTCGGCGTTTTATTTGCCGTCATCGGCCTTGTCGGTGACCTTCCCCTTCTTGCACTCGCAGGCGCCGCCCCCCTCGCTATGGCCTATTGGCATTACCCGATGATCGAGAAGGGCAAACCCCAGCTGGGGGCCAATGAGGAAGGGCTTTATGTCGAACGGATCGGCTTCATCGACTGGGCGGCAATCCGGATGACGGACGTCAAACGCACGTCCGATCGCAACATGGAACTTGTGCGCCTGGATGTGCTTCTGACCCGGCCCCTGGAAAATGCAGTCACCAAGGCACAATCATTTCCGCTCTGGAAGAAATTCATGATGCGTAATTGGAAACGAACCCCGCGCGAACATGGCCGTGAACTGATTGCCATCAACCTGCACACTCTGGCCGCCGACCCTGACGAGATACTCAGCCGGATACGGGCCTTCAAATTTGTCTAACCGCCCCTCCCGGGTGTTTCCTCTTGCAAACCAGACAGTTGAACCTGAACGGCCACGATCTGCGCACTTGATTAATTCAATTTAACCCTGCCGGTTAAGGGGACATCCATAAAACATCCCCAGACTGCCCATCAATGGTGCGCCGCACACAAGGCGCGCAGCGATCACAGGACGGGCGGATCAATCATGGAAGACAAGACAAAGAATGTGGGCCTGGTCCTGCAAGGCGGTGGTGCGCTGGGGGCTTATGAAGCAGGAGCGATCAAGCGCATCTTTGAACTGGGGTTTCGTCCGGAGATCCTGACGGGCACCTCGATCGGCGCCCTCAATGCAGCGGTTCTGGCCGCACCAACCTACGGTGAAGCGCACGAAACCCTGCAGGACATGTGGTCCTACCTTGGGCACGAACACCCCTTCCCGCTCTTTCAGCAATACAACACCGCCTATACCAGCCTGGGTCACCCCCGCTTCTTCAAACTGCATGGTTCGATGTTCGGCATGAGCCGCCGGCCCAGCATCTACGATATCTCACCGGCGCTTGAAACCATGAAGCGGTTCATCGATTTCGACAGATTGAATGCGCCCGAAAGCCCGACCGTGGTCGTCACGGCAACAAATGTGATGTCGGGAGAAATCGAACGCTTTTCAAACCGCACGCACACCCTGCGGCCCGAACACATCATGGCCAGTGGCGCATTGCCGCCCAGTTTTCCGCCGATCGAAATCGACGGAGAACATTATTGGGATGGCGGCCTTTACGACAACACGCCCATCCAGTCCCTCATCAGGATCCTCGACGAACACGAGATCGCCCATCTGCCGATCTTCGTGATCGAGCTGTTCGGAGCCCTAGGGGACGTCCCGAAGGACCTGCATCAGTCAATCGACCGAATGACTGAACTGGTCTACGAAGACAAATTCTGGAAGACATTCGAAGGCCATGACGAGGCCTATGCGTTTGCGGAGATGCTATGGGAACTGGAACAGGACCTGCCTGCGGATTCGTCCGTGCGGCAGAAAGCTGCCTTCGCCAAGCTGATGCGCTTGCGCGCAATCTCCCACATCTTCACCATTCCGGCAGAGCGCGCCGCGCTACGCAATGTGATCGACTTCAGCCCTTCAACAATTCAAAAGAGATTTGAAAGCGGTTACAAGGCCGCCGACTACGCTCTTGAGAAAAACGCTTTCCGAATCAATTACATCGTCCACAACCGGACACAGAGCGAAAGAGTGGATGCACCGGATCTCGGTCAGTCTCACTCGCGCCGGGGCACTGCGGCCTGACAGATCTGTCGGCACTTCATAGACATCCTCACCATTTCGACAGGAGCGCCTTCATGCTGACCGCAATAGAAGACAAGTACGACTCCGGCAACTACGCCGCCAAAAGCTTCAGGACCTCGGATGGGCTGAACCTCACTTACAGGATCTATGGCGAGAAAGTTCCCGGGAAACCGGCAATCCTCGCCTTGCCGGGACTGACGCGCAACATTCGCGATCTCGATCCCGCAGCCAATCTTCTGGCCGACAAATACCGTATCTACACACTCAACCTGCGCGGCCGTGACACGTCCGACAACGATCCCGACTACAGCAATTACAACACCTCGGTTTACATCCGGGATATCCACGAGTTCTGGAACCACCTCGAGGAAGAACCCGTTATTCTTCTCGGCTCCTCACTCGGCGCGCTACTGGCAATGCTGATAGTCGAGGATCATCCGGACATGCTTGCCGGCACCATTTTGAACGATCTGGGTGCCACCATAGAAGTTGCCGGCATGGCACGGATTTTCGGATATGCCGGAAAGCTTCCGGACGAGTCCGATCTGGCAAAGGTCGTAACAACCCTGAAAGATCATGTAGGTGCTCAGTTCGAGAACATGAGTGATGCTGACTGGGAGCGTATGGCGGTTTCCATGTACGGGCTCCAGAACGGCAAGTGGCACCACCGGTATGACGACAATCTCGGCAAGGCCCTTGCCGAAAACAAGGAAGCACCGAGAGACCTGTGGGTGGCTCACCAAAAGGCTGCAGACATGGATATTCCGGTTCTGTCCATTCGTGGCGTCCTTTCCGATGTGACTGCAAAGGCAACCATCAACAAGATGCAGGAAATGGCTCCCCGCATGCAGGCAGCGGAAATCGATGGCAGGGGGCATTGCCCAATCCTTGACGAGCCCGCCTCACAACAAGCTATCATTGGTTTCATGGAAACCCTCTGACACAACCTGGCTACGGGGCAACGGGTAATGGACAAACGCTATCTGGTTCTGGTCAACATGACCGGAGCCATCGGCATGATCATGATCGATCAGACTGTAATCGGGATCGCGCTGCCACCGTTGCAGCGCAGTTTCGGCTTCGGTCCGATGGAGCTGCAATGGGTCGTCAACGGCTATACTCTCGCCCTGGCAGCTTCTCTCATATGCGCCGGCTGGGCCGGCGACAGATTTGGTCACTATCGTTCCTTCACGGTCGGTGTCGGTCTTTTTACCGTTTCCTCCCTTCTTTGCGCGATTGCCCCCATTGGAGAGGTCTTCATTGCCGCGCGCATAGGTCAGGGGATTGGAGCCGCGTTCATGCAACCGGCTGCAACATCAATCGTGTTCGGAATATTCCCTCAGGAGATGCGCGGCCGGGCCATGTCGATCTATGTCGGTAGCGGCCTGCTGTTCCTTGCCGGTGGACCACTCCTGGGTGGTTTTCTGGTTCAACACTTCTCCTGGCATACAGTGTTCCTGATCAACGTGCCGATCGGGCTCATCACCTTCGTGACCGCTTACATGTTCAGTCAGCATGCGCCGAAGGGAAATGACCTGTCCTTTGATTTTGGCGGCGCGATCTTGCTCGTTGCCGGAATCCTGATCCTGACGATTGCGATCCAGAGCTTTGGCGACCGCACCTTGCCGGTCTACGCTTCGTTTGGCCTGACTGTACTTGGACTGGCAGCACTCACCATTTTGCCTTTCAGGAAGCCCTCTTCGGGTTCCTCCATCATCGATTTCTCGATCTTTCGCAGCCGGGTCTACTTCGGCTGCGGCGTGGTCCTCTTCTGCATCCAGTTCGCGATGCTCGGGCAGGTCGTGTACGGCGCGATCTTTATTCAGAATGTTCTGTCATTCACGCCGTTTCAGACCGGCCTTTCCATGATGCCGGTCGTGCTGACAATCATCGTTCTGGCACAGATTTCCGGTTATCTCTTTGACAAGATCCCCTTCCGGCTTCTGGCTCTGGCGGGCACGCTTGCAATCTCGGGTGGCTTCTTCGCGCAGGCCGTCGTGCTGCAGCTCAATAATATCGTCTGGCTGATCCCGGGCATGATGCTGATCGGGTTCGGACTGGGACTGCTTGCAAGCACGGTGACCACGGAAGGCCTCTCGCATGTGTCCCAGACACAGCGTGCCACCGCTTCAGCTATCCTGCAGACGTTGCGCCAGGCCGGAGGCGTCTTCGGCATCGCGTGCATCGGCTCGGTCATCAATCTGATCGAAAAAGTGCGGATCAACGAGGTTGCCGAAAAGCTTGAACCAGTCGCGCACAAACGACACGAATTGCAGGTCCTGCTCTTCAAGTCCGAGCAGGCCCAGGCAAACGCGACAGCTGAGCTTCACACTCATTGGCCTGAAGCTCTTTCAGAACTTAAGGAGATCACCACGGAAGCGGTTGCCGCAGGTTATTATCTGGGAGCCGTGGTCGTACTCGTTGCAACGCTGATCTCTGTCTGGGCCTTTGCCTCGAAAGCGGACAGCGAAGCAGCTGGTGAAAGTGTTTGAATTTTCAACAGAACCTCAAAAAGAGACCCCGGACCTGAGCCCGGGGTTTTCCTGAGACAACGGTTTAATGCTACTTCAAGTACTCCTTGAAGAAAGCAATGGTCCGGTCTTCGGCAAGCCTGGCTGCCTCCTGATCAAAACGCGGTGTCGTATCATTGTGGAAGCCGTGATTAACGCCTGGATACATGTGCGCCACGTAGGTCTTGCCCTTGTCCTTGAGCGCCTTTTCGTAAGCAGGCCAGCCCTGATTGATACGTTCATCGAGTTCGGCATATTGCAGCATCAGCGGAGCCTGAATCTTTTCCACATCACCGACATTTGGCTGACGCCCGTAGAAGGGCACGCCTGCGGCAAGTTCAGGATAGGCAACGGCAATCGCATTCACGACACCGCCACCGTAACAGAAGCCGACAGCGCCCACCTTGCCGGTACTGTCTTCGTGTGTCAGCAGGAATTCGAACCCGGCAAAGAAGTCATTGAGTAGCTTTTCACGGTCGACTGTCCGTTGCAGCTCCCTGCCCTTGTCATCGTTTCCAGGATAGCCACCGACGGAAGTCAGTCCATCAGGTGCAAGAGCCAAAAAGCCTGCTTTTCCAAGCCGCCGCGCAACGTCTTCAATATATGGATTCAAGCCGCGATTTTCGTGAATGACAAGCACCGCCGGCAGTTTGCCGGTGGCCCCTGCCGGTTTCACGAGATAGGCGTTGACGTCACCATGACCGTTCGGCGAAGGATAGGTAATCCTCTGTGTTTCAATTTCAGCATCGTCCGGAGCAACCTGCTGCGCCAGCGCATAGTTGGGTGAGAGCTGATCCAACAGCATGGCCGCGGTCACACCGGCGACCGCGAATTTCGCAGCCCCGCTCAGGAACTCACGCTTGGTGATCTTGCCATGTGCGTAAAAGTCATACAGGTCGAGCAGTTCCTGCGGAAAGTCCTTTGCCGTCATCCGGCGCATCGGTGTCATGTCATTCATGTCATCGCTCCCTGAAAAGCACGAAACTCCATGCTGATCCGAAAACTAGGGGCAAAAGTGACAAGGTCCACCAAAGAAAGACGACAAAGTTGTAACCGTTTGTAACGACACCTCGGCCCATTGGGGGCAAGTCACGTCAGCGACCTCATCCACTGGTGCCGGTTGCAAACAAATTCTCAAGCCAGCGACTGGTGGTGCGCATGCGGGCAAGACCTGTCTGGTCGGCATGCTGCAATAGCCAGACTTCGCGCAGCAGATCAGGTTCGGGTTGCGAAAGACGGCGAAGCCGACTGTCTCGTTCCGCCAAAATCGTCGGCAGAACCGACTGCCCAATTCCTGCGGCAACGGCTTCTGTTATCCCCTCCAGATCATTAGGGCGGATGTTTGAAACGACCTGCCCACCAGTCAAAACGTTGTCCGCCATCCAGCGCGCCTGCGGCAGAAACTCCGTGCTTTCATGGTATCTGATCCAAGGCAAGCTGTGAGCCGGATTGTGGGCTGAAGAATAGACTGCATGATTGAGAACGGCGATCCGTTTTGCCTTGACGTTATGACCGCCTTCCCGAGGTCGACCGAGGCGAATGGCCATGTCGGTCTCCCGTTTTGTCAGACTGACGTTGCGAACCTCCGATTCCAGATGCAGCTCGATGCCGGGATGGAGTTCCGTGAATTGTTTCAAACGCGGGATCAGGATCCGGTTGATCACGAACGGGACCGAGGAAATCCTTACGGTTCCCTCCTCACCCTGCCGGGAACCGTTCAGCTCTTCTGCCAGGTCGGAAATCGAAGCCTCGGCTCTTTCTGCATGTTCTGCCGCCTTCACCCCTGCCGATGTCAACTCAACGGTACCATCGGCTGTCTTTTCAAGCAGACAAACACCAACTTCACCTTGGAGGGCAGCCAGGCGTCTGGAGACAGTTGTCGCATCCACGGACAACTTCTTGGCAGCCCCGCTCAATGAGCCAGTCCGATGGAGCGCCAGCAGGTATTTGAGACTTTCCCAATTCATACCTGCATTATTGCAGATCAAGCCTGCAAATTCGAAACTTTTGCGGCGATTTCGCAGCTTCTACAAAAACTCCTGCAAACATGGAGTAACTTGAATGCTGCAGGAATTGGTCAACTGGACCGGATTGTCACTGCCTTACCTGATGGTGACGACTGGCATGGTGTTCACCGCAGGCGCGGTTCGCGGGTTTGCCGGGTTTGGCCTGTCGGCGGTGCTCATGGCGAGTATCGTGATTTTCATTCCACCGGTTGAACTGATCCCGATCTGCTTTCTGCTCGAGGCGGCGGCGAGCATTGCCATGTTCAGGGGAGGATTGAAAGATGCCGACCACAAGACAGCGTTCACGCTTGCGGTTTGCAGCGCGATCGGCGTACCCATCGGACTTGCCGCGACAACAAGCATCCCGACAGATCTTTCAAAACTTGTCGCGCTGCTCCTGGTCCTCACGCTGACGCTTCTTCAGCTTCTGAGGATCAATGTGAAGCTGTTTTCATCACCGCTCGCCCTGCCTGCAACCGGTTTTGCAGCCGGTATCGTTACCGGGCTTGCATCAATCGGTGGAATGGTCATTGCGCTCTATATTCTCGCATCAGCACAGAACGCACGGAAAATGCGCGGCTCACTGGTTCTGTTCCTGTTTTGCGGAATGGTGACCTCTCTGGCCACTTTGCTCATGTTCGATGTACTTGACGAGACCGCGATTCAACGTGGCCTGGTCTTTGCGCCTGTCGTCCTGGCAGGAGTATTTGTCGGTAGCCGAATGTTCAGCCGCAGCCTTGAACAGACCTATAAGCGCGCCTGCCTAGGCCTGCTGACGGTTCTCGCCTGCGCAGGCCTGATCAGGACCGTCGCCTTTTGAGCCCCCCAATCAGCTTTGTCAGCTACCGGCGACGAGGGCGCGCATTCGGCTTAACCGACCTGGCCGCGATGGCGCAGGAAGTGATCTGCAAGAACACAGGCCATCATCGCTTCGCCGACCGGCACTGCACGAATGCCCACGCACGGATCATGGCGGCCTTTGGTCATGACATTCACCTCGTCCCCCTGACGGGTGATCGACTTGCGCTCCGTTAGGATCGAGGACGTTGGTTTGACCGCAAAGCGCACCACCAGCGGATCGCCATTGGAAATCCCCCCCAGAATGCCACCGGCATTGTTGGTCAGGAACATCGGCTGTCCAACGTCATCGATACGGATTTCGTCGGCGTTTTCCTCACCTGTCAGGCTTGCAGCATCAAAACCGTTGCCGACTTCGACGCCTTTGACAGCGTTGATCGACATCATGGCGGCGGTCAGATCCGTATCGAGCTTGCCGTAAATCGGCGCACCCCACCCGGCTGGTATGCCTTCTGCGACGACCTCGACAACAGCACCGACTGAAGACCCTGCCTTGCGGATACCATCCAGGTAATCGGCCCAGAACTCTGCTGCCTTGGCATCTGGAGAGAAAAAGGCATTGTTGTTGACTTCCGCCCAGTCCCAGTTGCCCCGGTCGACCTTGTGCGGACCGACCTGAACCAGCGCGCCCCGGATGGTCACACCTTGCAGAACCTTTCGTGCCACGGCACCGGCAGCCACGCGCATGGCCGTCTCACGGGCAGAAGAACGGCCACCACCACGATAATCGCGGATGCCGTACTTGGCGTCATAGGTGAAATCGGCATGACCAGGGCGGAACCGGTCCTTGATTTCCGAATAGTCTTTCGACCGCTGATCGGTGTTTTCAACCATCAGGGAAATGGGTGTTCCGGTTGTCTTTTGAACGCCATCCTCGTCAACCATGACCCCGGACAGGATCTTCACCTCATCAGGTTCGCGCCGCTGGGTCGTAAACCTGGACTGGCCCGGCTTGCGCTTTTCCATATAGCCCTGGATATCGGTTTCCGTCAGCGGGATCAGCGGCGGGCAGCCATCGACCACGCACCCGATCGCAGGTCCATGGCTTTCCCCCCAAGTGGTAACCCGGAACAAATGACCAAAACTGTTGTGCGACATGGGTGGATTCCGAACCT
Organism: Roseibium sp. SCP15; assembly: GCF_040329435.1. Classification (NCBI taxonomy): domain Bacteria; kingdom Pseudomonadati; phylum Pseudomonadota; class Alphaproteobacteria; order Hyphomicrobiales; family Stappiaceae; genus Roseibium; species Roseibium sp. SCP15. The sequence goes on from NZ_JBDZYI010000002.1 coordinate 253,303, forward strand.
TGCGAGACAAATCTTAGAGCCGAGCGATACGCCATACGGCCGGGAACCTCAAGCCCCATGCCGGTGCATCCGTTATTCTCGATTTTTTTGCTTCTCTTGACATTACGCAAGGAAAGTAACGCGTACAAAAGGCAATCACCAATGCGTGATAGCGGAGCAAATTCAAGGTAAACCTCGAGAAAATCACTTGAACAGCGAAAGAATTCGCTCGTTGATTTGCCAATCTTTAAGGCTCTGGCGCTATTCCATGTCTGGGTGGGTAGGTCAATGCGAGGCACAAGAGTGCGTATCCGGGGTTGGTTAACAGGTCTTATCGTTTTTTTGCTGGCGCCCAGCCTGGTTTTTGCTTCGCTGTGGTTCAACAACCGGTTTGAGAACGTCAATGCGATCGACCGCAGCCTGACCGGTCTGCACCTGATTCAGTCGCTGGGTCCCCTGATGCAGGAAAAGGCACTGACAGGCCAGATCGAGAAATCGCCGGAAATGCTCAGGCAGCGGCTTGCCGAGTTCGGGCGCACCGCCAAGGAAGAAAGTCTGGTTGCTCACCTGAACCGTTTTCTGGAAGAACCGAACGTTCCCGGAGCGCTTCGAGAGGCAAGATCTCTCGCGTCATCGATTTCGCGCCTCGCCAATCTCAGCGCATCTTCTTCATACGAAACGTTACGTCTTCCCCAGCTGATCAACGACACGTTGCTGACAGTCGTGATTGAATCCGCGGTCATGGCGAAAAACGCCCAAAGTCTCTCAGAGCGCAATCAGGTCAACACCTGGGACAAGATGCTGATCCCGGTGCAGGGAGGGCAGTTCAAGGTTGCTGCCGATGGTGCCTCTCGGGAAACCTCCACCTATTTCGAAGGGCTGAGCGGTGACAGCGCGGAAAGCCTCCGCCAGCAGGCACAGCTCTACCGTGAAGCCAATGTGGCCTACCAGGCCCAGGGCGCAAAACTGCTTTCTTCCGCGATCAACGCAAAGACCGGTGAGGACGTCATTGCCGCTCCGGTCATCTCCATCCAACCGGAATTCGTTCGAGCGACCTTCATGCTGTGGCAGGCCGCGCTTGATTACCTCAATGACGACCTGCAGCAACAGCGCGAGCAAACTCTCTTTACCGTTGCACTGGCGGGCCTGGCAGGCGGACTGGTTATCATCGCCGCTTTTGCGATTGCCGTCGCCCTGACACGGGCGCTGGCGGACCGCACGCAACGGGAGTTTGAAGACCTCGGCTTCCATGACCCACTCACCGGCCTGCCAAACCGCCGAGCGCTTTTGAAAGCCATACGGGCTCTGCCCAAATCCGCCCCTTCCGGCCAGACCGGCCTGGCCATTTTCGACATGCGCCATTTCAAGAAGATCAATGACCGGTTCGGCGACCAGAACGGCGACCAGATCCTTCGGGAGGTTGCCGGACAGCTGGCACAACGTGCCGAGCCGGAAGATGTTCTGGCCAGAACCGGTGGAACGGAGTTCATGCTTCTGCGGTCAAACCTTGCAGACGCCGCGGATTTCGAGCAGTTTTCCTGCGATCTGATTCAGCACCTGGCCCGCGAACGGACCATCGACGGCCAGCGGACGGTTCTGGAATCAAACGCCGGCCTGTTCGTCGGTCAGCCCGGAGACGAAATCACCGACCATATTCTGGTCGACGCCGCCCTCGCCCTTCGCGCTGCCAAGCAAAGAGGGCCACGCAAATATGCGCGGTTCACTGCCGAGATGCGCGCCGCGTTCGAGAAGAACGGTCAGATCGCCAAGGAACTTCTGAAGGCGCTGAACGAGGGTGACATCATGCCCTGGTTTCAGCCTCAGGTGGACATTCACACCAATGAAGTGGTGGGCGCTGAGGCACTGGTGCGCTGGATTGACCACGACAAGGTCCGCTTTCCCGGTTCTTTCCTGCCGGCAGCTGCGGAAGCAGGCTACATGGAGCGGATCGAGGATACCGTTCGCAAGAATACCTTGCAGCTTGCCTCTTACCTTGGCGGCAAGACCCGGAGAAACATTCATTTCGGCCTGAACGTTTCCGCTAACCTGCTGAGCAACGTGAATGCGGTGGAAGCCCTTCACAACCAGGTCCGGGAATTCGGGCTCGACCCTTCGATCATCAGCCTGGAAATCCTTGAGGCTGTCATGATCGACGAGGTAACCGCCGATCCCATCAAGACGAACATCGCCCGTCTGTCCGAACTCGGCTTTTTCATCGAACTCGATGATTTCGGCACCGGGCACTCGAGCATTTCCAGCCTGCGGGACCTGAAGGTCGACCGGGTGAAAATCGACCGTAGTTTTGTTTCAGGTGTTGATACGAAACCGGACTTGCAGAAATTCACCAGCGCTTTGATCAACCTTGCAAAGAGCCTGGATATCAGTGTTCTGGCAGAAGGGGTGGAAACCGAGGGCGAACGCATGTGGCTCAGGCAGAACGGCTGCGACGTCATCCAGGGTTTTCTGATCTCGAAAGCAGTTCCCGAGCAAACGCTCGCTGCCATGATCCTCAAGCAGAACTTCCTGGCATCTCTCCAGGCATCGGAGGCGCAGGCGCTCTCGCGGAAGGCATAAGGCGAGATTCCAAAGCCGATTTTCTTTTCTTGAACTCCGCAGCGGCAAGCGACAGCCCGCCGTTGGCGCCGTCAACGAAATGGACATGCTGGCTCTTGCCGATATCCTGAACAAAGCAGGTCATCAATGCCTCGTTGGATACGTGCAATCCGTAGACGACCTCCCCGTCCCCGTATGCCTTCGTCAGATATGTCTCGATGGCTTCCAACTGGGCCGGCGTCAGGTCGAGGACCAGTTGCAGACTGTCTCCAATCTTCCGGTGATCGGTGTTCAGGCCCAATTCCTTGAAATACCTCTTCGGATCAAATGGCCCGACAGGACGACCGGTGGCATAGCCGTAGACAAAGGCCAGGCACTCGACCAGACCCTTCGCCCATCCACGAATGCGATTGTTGGCTGACGTCAAGCGAATTTCCAGGCCAAGTCCGCGCGGGGGAAATTTGAAACAGAGCCTTTCCCCTTCGGCGAGCCTCGTCCTGTTGTCATCCGTCAGAGGATTGAATCCAAGTTCGGCCGCAACCCCTTCCATGAACTTCAGAAGGCTTTTCCGGCCGGTTGGCTTGATGATCAGCGAGACGATATGTCCGTTCTGCGAGGGAAGCGGCTCCCAACGGCAGGAAAGCCCATCCAAAGGAGGCAGGGCAACGTCTTCGGATTTGATGCTGTAGGGAAGAATCATGGCGGGATCTTTCAAGATCCGGTCCGCCAGGGCCAGGCCGTCCCCGAGGATCATGGCCAGATGGTTACCAGGACTGAGTTGGTACTTTCTCAGCCTGATGTCACCGCCTTTCTCCCGCAGATCCGCAACCGGAATTGCAGCCGCCCGCAGTTCCAGTTCCATGACCTGGCGCGCCAGATCGACAACACCTGCAAGCGCCTCGCAGGCGATCTTGAGGTCGGCTGCCGCGACAACAAGCATGGCCCCGTCGCCACCGAACACGAACGGCACCCGTTCGCGGCCAACGCTGTTCAGAACCGCTGCGATGACAGCAGCCCCAATCATGTTGACGTCCTTGTAACGCCCGTCGGCAACCGCGTCGCCTGAACGAACGATGTCAGCCGCCAGGACGAACCAGTCGTCCGGCACCGGCCGGTAGTCGTCCAGAGCCCCAGCGGCGCTGAAGTCAGAAAAACTTGGCAACTCGCTATAAAAATCTTCAGCAGACACGGAACCTACCCCTGGTCACGACCCATGCAAGCCGGGCTTGCTCTGGTTGCCTACGCCAGACCACGGCCAAGCGATCACTGCCCCTACATATGGGTACATTCAACTCTTTGTGACGCTGCCTGAGCAATGAATGAGAAACGCAAGGCCAGTGAAAGAGCCCCGGAAGATCTGTCAGACTTCTTCAAAGCGGCTGTTCCGCCACACGAACACCTTGTCCTGCGGAACGTCCAGTCTCGGAACGGTGACTGTATCCAACCCTTCCAACAAACCACGCAGGACCCGGTAGACACCGCCGTGCGATACCACCACGGAGGGTCTGTCCACGGTCTTCAGCCAGACGCCGATACGCTCAGCCAGCATTCTGTAGCTTTCGCCCTTGGGAGGAACAAAACCCCATTTGTCTGACTTGCGATGCAAGAGCTTGTCCTGCTCGTCATCCGCCAGGTCCTCCAGCGTGAACCCTTCCCAATCGCCAAAGGTGATTTCCTTCAGCTGGTCTTCCAGGCGATAGGTGGCAACCTCCAGTCCCATGGCTTGTCTCAACCGTTCCATGGTCGCTCGCGTACGGCCCAAGGGTGAGGAGACAAAATCAAGCGTCGCCGGGTCGATGTTCTCGCGCTCGAAAAAGGCTCCCAGTCTTTCTCCGTTTCCGGTCGCCTGCAGTTCACCTATCCGGTTGAGGGGAATATCGCGCTGCCCCTGCATGCGGCCTTCCGCATTCCAGTCGGTCTGTCCGTGACGAATGAAGATCAAGAGTTCCGGGTCGTGCAGCTTCGGCAAAAGGCCGGGTTCCGTGGCAGATTGAATAGTTGTCATGAGAACATCCGAAAAGAAGAACGCTCCGGTCTTATGAGGCCAGAGCGTGAATAAAAAATGGCCGGTCAATAACCGGCCATCCTGGGTCCGTTGACCCTAAACGGTTAGTCTTTCACAACCGATATGTCAGGCGCATCCACCGCCTTCATGCCGACGATGTTGTAGCCACAATCGACATGCTGGATTTCGCCGGTCACTCCGCGACCAAGATCGGAGAGAAGGAACAGGGCGCTGTCGCCCACTTCTTCAATCGTGACCGTGCGGCGCAGGGGCGAGTTGTACTCGTTCCACTTCAGGATGTAGCGGAAGTCGCCAATGCCGGAAGCAGCCAGCGTCTTGATGGGACCTGCGGAAATCGCATTGACGCGAATATTCTGCGGACCAAGATCCATCGCCAGATACTTTACGCTGGTTTCCAGCGCTGCCTTCGCAACACCCATGACGTTGTAATGCGGCATGACCTTTTCAGCGCCGTAGTAGGTCAGCGTCAGGATGGACCCGCCGTCGGACATCAGCTTTTCCGCGCGCTGCGTAACCGCCGTCAGAGAATAGCAGGAGATGTCCATCGTCCGGTTGAAGTTGTCGGAAGACGTGTCAACAAAACGGCCGGTCAGTTCCGTCTTGTCGGAAAATGCAACCGCATGAACGACAAAGTCGATCTTCCCCCATCTGTCTTCAAGGTTCTTGAAGACCGCGTCGATCGTGTCGCCGTCAGTTACATCGCAGTGTCCGGCAACAAAGGCCCCCAACTGTTCGGCAAGCGGTTCGACACGCTTTTTCAATGCGTCACCCTGATAAGTGAGCGCCAATTCGGCTCCTGCGTCGGCCAGCGCTTTGGCAATACCCCAGGCAATCGACTTGTTGTTTGCCACGCCCATGATCAGGCCGCGTTTGCCGTTCATCAGTCCGCGCGTTTCCGCCATCATCATCTCCGAAAAGAATTCCATTACACCCCGAAGGGGCTGGCATCCTATGGCACAAGGGGTTTGTTCCTTCAAGTGACCCGGAGTTGGAATGAAGCGTCGACGGCGGCGGCAACAGCCACTATGTTGACGCCCGAATTTCACTTTCAAACCTCACGAGGTCCTCGCTCATGGAGCGCTCTTCCCATGCCGACCGCTTCGCTGAACTGATCGGCGCAGCGAACGTATTGACCACCCCTGACGATCAGGCTCCGTACCTGACCGAATGGCGCGACCTTTATCAGGGCGTCACTCCGATGGTGCTGCGACCGGGCTCCACTGAAGACGTCAGCAAGGTAATGACATACGCCTATGAGCAAGGGCTGAAAATCGTACCGCAAGGGGGCAACACCGGACTGGTGGGTGGACAAATCCCGCAGGAAACCGGGGATGAAATCGTCCTTTCACTCTCGCGGCTCAACAAGGTCAGGTCTGTCGACCCTGTGGGTTTCACGATTACGGTGGAGTCCGGAGTGGTTCTGGAAACGCTCCAGAACGAAGCTGAAAATGCCGACCGCCTGTTCCCCTTATCGCTCGGTGCACAGGGCTCGTGCCAGATCGGCGGCAACATTTCCACCAATGCCGGCGGGACCGCCGTCCTTGCCTATGGCAACACCCGCGACCTCGTTCTGGGCCTCGAAGTTGTCTTGCCGACCGGCGAGATCTGGAACGGATTGAGGACCCTTCGCAAGGACAATACCGGTTATGATTTGAAACAATTATTTATCGGCGCAGAGGGTACCCTGGGGATTATTACGGCCGCCTCGCTCAAACTTTTTCCAAAACCGAAAAAACTGGAAGCCGCTTTCGTCGGCCTGCCGAATCCGCAAGCCGCGCTCAAGCTGTTCACGCTGGCAAAAGCGCAGGCCGGCCCGGTGCTGACCGGCTTTGAAATCATGCCCCGTGTCGGCGTCGAGTTCTGCCTCAAGCATCTGGACGGCGCCCGCGACCCGCTTGAAGGCGAACATGCATGGTATGTCCTGATGGAACTCTCCAGCGGTTCGGAAGCCTTCCCGGTGAGAGATCTTCTGGAAAGCATCCTGGGTGAAGCCTTCGAGGAAGGCCTGGTGGAAGACGCTGCTTTTGCCCAGAACCTCTCACAAGTGCAGGACTTCTGGCATATTCGTCACGGCATGTCGGAAGTGCAGAAACCGGAAGGCGGGTCCATCAAGCACGACGTGTCTGTTCCGGTTGCTTCCATTCCGGACTTTCTGGACAAGGCAATGGCTGCCGTCAGCGAATTTGTGCCGGGTTGCCGGCCCGTCCCTTTCGGTCACATCGGCGACGGCAACATCCATTTCAATGTCAGCCAGCCGATCGGGGCAGACAAGGAAGAGTATCTTTCCAAGTGGGATGAAATGAACGCGATCGTGCACGGTATCGTTCACGACTTCGGTGGCAGCATCTCAGCTGAGCACGGAATTGGCCGTTTGAAGCGCGATCTCCTGAAAGATGTAAAATCAGATATCGAGATGGAGCTGATGCAACGGATCAAAACAGCGTTCGATCCGAAGGACCTCCTGAACCCAGGGCGTGTTCTCTGAGACACCATCGCGATGCTTGCGTAATCAGACAGCTGCCGAATCTGGCAGCTGTTTTTTTAGGTGGCGCCCGCCCTTTCCAGATGCATCACTCAGGTTTCTCAATAGCCTCCCGCTTTGCCACCTCACCAATTCGCTCTTTGAAATCACTTGGAACGGGTGACAGTCAGACCCGAAACCCTAGTGAATAATGACAGGGTGATTTGCAATCTGCTGAATTCCGCATCGATGAATTTGACGATTTTCAAAGCAAATTCCCGGAAACCGGTGGAAAACGCCCCAGAGAGTTAATTTTCTCTTAATAAAACTGCCGCTTCAGCAGACATAATCAGAACATCGAAAGAAGAAATGAGCATGTGTGGGGGCACACAAAAGATTTCTTCGCTACCAGGTAGCATGAATCTACATGCGATCTTCGCGTGCAACTCCCTCTCATCTGCAATTTTCAAACGTCGTGCGGTCTATGACCTCATAAAAAGAAGCTATTTGAAAGGATGGTAAGTAAAAGGTTAATGGCATCTACCAGGCAAGGATAAGCCATTCGGTCTGGAGGTACTGAAACAGCCACCGGACAAACAAAGCAAAGAGCAGCGACGGCGGAAAGCTGCTCCTCGACAGTGCACGTGAGGGAGAATTCCATCCCTCTGATGGAGGCCACAATGCAGGTTCAGAACCTAGCCCGTTTGGATCATTGGGAGCGCGTTAAGGAAGAACTTCGGAGTGATCTTGGTGAAGATGCTTTCTCCAACTGGTTCGGAAGAGTGAAACATGAGGAAACAACAGGCGACGCGGTACGGCTGTCGGTTCCAACCCGTTTCCTGAAGAACTGGATTGAAAGCAACTATGGAAAGAAGCTCGTAGGACTGTGGAAGCGCGAGCAGAACGAAATTACCCGGATCGAATTCACGGTCCGCAGCGCGCTGAGACCGCGTGACATCCAACCGACCCAACCTCCCAAGGCCATCGCCGCGCGACGGATCAGCGGCAGAGTCACCGGCGAAAACAATGCTTCAAATCTGCAGGAGGAAATGGGACTGCAGTCAGGTATTTCCGCATTCCCCTGCCTAGCCGACACGGGCGATGAAGCAGCTGCGGCCTTCCTGAACGGTGCTCCGCTCAATCCAAGGCTGACCTTTGGCACCTTTGCCGAAGGCCCTTCGAACAGTCACGCTTGTGCAACGGTCCGCCAGATGGCAGTCGGTCACGAAGCTGCACCCGACCTCCTCTACATTCACGCTTCCACGGGCACCGGCAAGACTCATCTGCTTCAGGCGGCGGCCGCAGAGGCACGCAAGACCGGCAGGCATGTCGCCTATCTGTCCGCCGAGTTCTTCATGTACCATCTGGTACCAGCACTGCGCACGCCGGCATATCCGGTTCTGCGCCAGGCCATGAAGTCAATCGACCTGTTGCTGATTGACGATCTGCAGTTTCTGCACGGCAAGCAGGACCAGGAAGAGTTCAGCAGAACACTTGATGTGCTGATGGAGGCCCCTTCCCAGATCATCATGGTTGCTGACCGGGCACCGGAAATACTCGACACGCTGCCGTCACGCCTGCGGGACCGCATTCAGTCCGGCGTCATTTCCGGCATCCATCCTGCCGACTATGCGTTGAGATACGATATCCTGACAAAGTGTGTCGCCTCGGCGCGCCAGGTTCACCTCACTGCTGCGATACCGCGTAGTGTCCTTGATTACATCGCGCGCCATGTCGTCTCCTCGGTGCGCGATCTGGAAGGCGCCCTCAATCGCCTATACGCCCACAACCAGTTGACCAAGCAACCAGTCACGCTGGATCTTGCCGAGAAGACATTGCATGACCTGGTCCGGATCGGTGAACCCCGCACGATCAAGGTGGAGGAGATTCAACAGGTGGTCTGCAAGCATTTCTGCGTGACCAAGGCTGACCTTCTGTCTTCCTGCCGGGCCCGTACATTGGTCCGACCGCGTCAGATCGCAATGTACATTGCCAAGGTGATCACCGGGCGTTCCCTGCCGGAAATCGGGCGGCGCTTCGGCAATCGCGACCACACGACCGTGTTGCACGCCGTTCGCAAGATCGAAAACCTGCTGACGAAGGACAATGCGCTTGCACAAGAAGTGGAGTTGTTGAAGCGGCTGGTTCACGCCTGATCAACGACTGACAGCACTCGAAATGAATGTGGCGGCCCAAATGCTGCCACCTGCCGGATCAAACCACCGGAACCATCTCACCTCCCTCAACTTGAAGCCGCAAACGCGGCTTTTCTTTTGACTGCGTTGACAAGGCCCGCACGGGAACCTATTCCTGACGGCGGTTTGAGGGAACCGGCCGCCCGCAGGCGAAAGCTCAGGTGAATCCCCTCCGGCACTCTTCTGTTGCCGTCTGGCATACCTTCGCAAGCATGCGCAGGCGAATGGCAATGCGGGCCCCATTCATGATTGCCTGCCTTTCTTGAAAAGGTGCCTCCATGACACTCGCAAATATCGCTGAACTCAAAACACAGGCAAAACGGCTACGAACCGCTCTGGCGGAAAACGGTCAATCCCTGTCTCATGCCCAGGCCCTGGAGCTGGTCTCGAAACAACACGGTTTCAGAGACTGGAACACAGCCTGTGCCTCTGCGCGCAACAGCTCTCCAAGATCCTTTAAAGTGGGGGATCGGGTTACTGGTACCTACATGCAGCAGGCGTTCGCAGGAGAAATCAGAGGCCTCTCCAAGGTTGGTCAGAACGACCACATACGTGTCGATGTACAGTTCGATCAGCCGGTGGATGTCGTGACATTCGACAGTTTCTCGTCCTACCGGAGCCGGGTGAACTGCATCATAGACGAAGACGGCATTGCCGTGAAGAAAACCTCCAATGGCGAACCCTATCTGAAGATAAAGATTGCGACTGCCGATCCCAAACATCGGTAGTCGAGCATCTTCGGATGAGGTGGACCTGGTTTTCGCGACAACCGGAAAGTGTTCAAACTCCTGTAAATCGGTGTAAGCCATGGCATACTCGATCTCATGGAGTGTTGGTGCGACAAGCCGGGACATTCACTTGTCGGCTCATCGGACCAACCAGAACATCCCGGAGCCCCTGAGGGTGTTCCGGTGCTGGAGAACCGAGCATGACGGGGAATGAGTTCATTGCGGTGAGACGGGCGAAGTATCAGCACCTTCGCGCACTCCTTGTTTTCCTGCTCATGTTGTCGGCCTCCGCGGCGAACGCTTCGGTCATGCCCGGAGGCAACAGCGGCTGGCTCGTTGTGGCCAGTCGCCCCGATGCCGGAGCGGCGATCCAGGTCGCGCGTGGATTTGCCGGGCGCTTTCCGCAAACGACAGTTTTCCAGTCGAACAACGGCTGGTTTGCGGTCGCGCTTGGATGGATGACGCAGCCTGCGGGTAATACATACAAAAACCGGCTGGTCGGAACAGGCACGATTCCCGGCGACAGCTATTTTCACAACGGTCAACGCTTTCAGTTTGTGGTCTGGTCTGCAACAGGCGTCACAGGTGGTGCGTCTCCAACCCTCTTTGCTGCAACGCGTCTTTCCACCGGATCTCCTCCGGCCTCACCGTCACCTGCCTTGTCCGGACAGGCTTACGTCACCGGGCTCGATCCACGGGGTGACAATTTCCTTTCCTTGAGAACCGGCCCGAGCACCCGATACCAGGAAATTGCGCGCCTTCGAGAAAACACCCTTTTGACGGTCCTCGGAAGAAGTGGATCGTGGCTCAATGTGGCTCTGCAGAACGGTCGATCCGGGTGGGCCTACAGCAAATACATCGCGGCAGCCCCCAATTACCCCTCAGCCTCGCGCCCACAGACACCTGCCACCGCCGCCCCCGTCCCCTCTGTCTCGGTTCGCGCGATTTCACCACCCCGGCAAGGTGTGGTTGGTGATTTGAGCAGCAGCGGCGACACGTACCTTTCCCTGCGTTCCGGTGCCGGAACGGGCTCTCCTGAGATTGCGCGCCTTCTTGAGGGAACCCGTGTCCGGATGCTCGCCCAACAAGGGGCATGGTTCGAAGTTGAGCTTCGCAACGGCATGCGCGGGTGGGCCTACGGGCGTTACATCGATGCGGCGCAACGGCAATCTGCAACAGCAGAAGTGCCGACGATCGGACCTGACACGAACCCTTCTCCAGAGGCTGGCAACGACAAGACGGCCTCTGCTCCTGCGGCAAACCCCAAACTGCCCGACCTTTCCACGCTGCCGGAAGGAAAGCGCGTTGCACTGATCCTTGGCAACTCAGCCTATGAGCACGCTCCGCCGCTTCCCAATCCGAAGAACGATGCAACCGGCCTGACCGACTCTCTTGAGCGTCTCGGTTTCACCGTGATACTCGGCCTCGACCAAACCAAACCAGCGATGGAAAGCACCATTCGATCCTTCGTGAGAACGATCCGGGATGCCGATGTCGCTCTCTTCTTTTATGCCGGACATGCAATGCAGATGGGTGGGAAGAATTTTCTGATCCCGATCGACGCAAAACTTGAAGACTCAACCGCTGTCGATTTCGAAACAATCGAACTCGGGACAATCCTCGACTATATGAATGCCCCCGGCCGGCTTTCCATTGCGCTTCTGGATGCCTGCCGGGACAATCCGCTGTCTCGTCGGTTTTCCCGCACACTCGCCACAAGTCGCAGTTCGTTTGTAAAGCGAGGGCTGGCGGCGCCCGAAGCCGGTGGCGGCAACATTCTGATCGGCTTTGCTACGGCCCCGGGCGATGTGGCACTTGACGGCGATGGCCGGAACAGCCCTTTCACGACCGCACTCTTGAAACACATCGAAACTCCGGGGCTGGAGATCGAACTGATGATGAAGCGCATAAAGGCCGATGTCTATGCATCCACCAACGGTTCCCAATCACCCTGGCACAATTCCGCTCTTCGGCGGGAATTCTACTTCCTGAACTAGCCTTGGCCGCCGGACTGCGGCCTCAGCGCAATTGCGCCATCACCAGGTGACCCGGCACAGGTTCACCTTCTTCCAGCCTGACCGTGATCGGATCCATGGCCAGAACTTCAAAGCCGGCTTCATCCAGCGATGATCTGATGTAGCTTTCCGCCTGTGCAAATCGGCTCTTGGGACCGACCATGTAGTTTCTGCCCTGCAGGGCGTCCGCTGGAAGCGTTTCGGTTGAAAAAGCCAGATATCCCTTGGGCGCGAGCCGGTCCACCGCCCCTTGAAGGAATGGCTCCACCGCTCCGAGATAGGGAAAGACGTCCGTCGCAGCAATCAGATCCCATGCGGGACGTGAGCCGTCTTCTTCCTCGAACTCCTGAAGGAACTCGACAGCTTCTCCTACATAGAGGTCGTCATAGGCTTCCCGGTCATAAGCAAGTTCAACAACACGCTCGGAAAGATCAATGCCCGTCCGATGCGTGGTGCAATCGGCAAGCGCCATGCCGGTAAGACCTGTACCGCAACCGAGATCAAGCAATCGCTCAAACGGGCCGACCTCCAGGCGCTGGATCATTTCGCGCAGCAGCAGCGGAACGCAATATCCGAGTTCATCAACAAGGATCTCATCGAAGACGTCTGCATGCTGATCGAACAGCGTCGCCACGTAGGCGTCTGGCATCTTGTCCGGAGCCTTCTCCACCCCAATTGCAGCAAGGCGAATGCTGGCACCGCCTGAGTCTTCCGGGTCGAGCTCCAGAACCTCGCGAAAAGCCTTTTCGGCGCCAGCCAGGTCGCCGGACTTTTGCAAAGCCAGGCCTCTATTATAAGCCTCGGCAAGTGCTTCGTTCTCGGGTTCGTCGTCAAATTCAGCGGGAGATGTATCGTCTTTGCTCATGGCCGCCTCCCTACACCTGCAGAAACTCAATTGCACGGCAAAACTGAAGTTGCCTCAGAACAAATCCAGCTGACTGTCATCAGGGTCGCGTCTTTTGCCTTGTCCTGCGCTTTGCGATGACGGCGCTGCAAGAACCAACTCTTCCGGTCCCGCCGTGCGCTGAATGTCTTCGTCGTCATTGACCACCTTGTTCACGCGGGTCGTGACAGGGGTCGCCACCAGGAAGTCGTCTTCGACCGGCCGCAGCATCTTTTTGGCCTCACGCGTGTCGACATTGGCCGTGTCGAGCCAGGTTTCAAACGACTCCGGCTTCAGGATCACGGGCATCCGGTGATGGATTTCCGACATCATCCGGTTGGACTGAATCGTGAGTATCGCGCCAGTGTCCATATCACCGCCGTCGGGATCCGACCAGGTATCCCAAAGACCGGCAAAAGCCATGATGTCGCCATCTGCCGGTCTGATCCAGTAAGGTTGCTTGCCTTCAGGCGTCCGGCGCCATTCATAAAATCCGGAGGCCGGGATCAGGCAGCGATGATGCCTCATGGCCGCACGAAAGGAAGGTTTTTCAGCCGCCGTTTCGGCCCTTGCATTGACCAGCAGCGAGAAGCTGGCCGGGTCTTTGACCCAGGAGGGAATCAAACCCCAGCGAACCAGATGAAAACGGCGCTTGCCATATTCATAACGCACCGTCGCGATCGGTTGCGTTGGCGCGATATTGAAGCGTGGCGGGAAATTCGGCTGATCCACGTAGCTGAAAAAATCCCGAACGGCGTCCGGCGGTGTTGTAAGGGCCAGGCGACCACACATGTTGCTAACTCCGTTCGGAACCTTTCAGCCCTCGATCCATCAATCCACAAGTGCTGCAAAGTTAGGCAATTGGAAACAAAAAAGAAGTAGCTTAGTCCTTAAGGCAATAACAGGGGGCAGATATGGAATGTGTGGGTCCAGTTTTGGGCGCCGGAGATCTGGCAGCTGAAAGGCTGGAGCAGGCCAATATCAATCCCCATACCGGACTTGCGACCGACTATCTCAATCATTTCAATGAAGTGATGATGCTTCTCGAGATGCTTCCGGACATGCCCGATTGCGCAGAAGATGTTCTGGAATGGGAGCCTCTGGACTATGAGGGGCATTTCGAGAATTCGACCTTCAAGGACAAACAGCTGGCGATCCAGGCCTATTTTGCTGCACCGTCACACCTGCGTGAGCATTTGGAAACCCAGGTCGCCGAGATCAACGCGCTGGTCGGTGAGATCCAGGATCAATTGCGCCAGGCTTCCGACCCTGCGGTGATCGCCACGGAAGTCGCCGACAAGGCAACAAACGATATCAAGCCTCTGATCGCGGTTGCCGGAGCTGTGATTCACGGTCATGTTGAGCCCGAAGCAACCCAGCATGAAGGTGATGGCGCACAGGCGGAAATCGACGCTCTGTTCGCCTGAGGTCCTCATCTTCAGGTCGAGAACGGCATGTCACGGTTTTATCCAGCAAACCCACGCGTCGGCGTCAGCGTTTTGTGCCACAGAGACGGCCGCGCATTGATGGTCAAGCGCGGCAAGCCGCCATTCAAGGACCATTGGAGCCTGCCCGGAGGTGTGGTTGAACTGGGCGAAACCCTGGTTGAAGCAGCCGAACGCGAGCTCTTGGAAGAGACCGGCGTTATCGCTTCACTCTCTGCTCCGGTCGAGACGTTCGATTCCATTCAGCGCGACGAAGACGGCAAAGTCGTCACGCATTTCGTTCTGACGATCTTTGCCGGCGAATATATTTCCGGCGAAGCGACTGCCGGTGACGATGCAGCTGCAATCGATTGGGTACACCCGGATGAAGCCGATAACCGTCCAACGACACCCGGAACCCCGGAACGCATAAGACGGCACCTGCCCTGACGATCCGGCAGCAAACGGTTCACACAGGTTTGCTGCACTGTGATTCCCAATTTCTCCCTTTGTCGAACACCATACGGTCAGGTCTGACTGGTCCGGAGATTTGACATGTGGACGGCAGTTTCGGTTTTCACAGCATCGTTCACCAAACTGGCGAGCGCTTGTCTCCTTGCGGTCATTTTCTATTCTCCGGTCCTGGCAAATCCTGACCAGTGGCGGCGAGCCGGTTTCTCGACGGATTTCTCCAAGGCGACTGTCAGTCTGGACACGATTTTCTCCGGCGGTCCTCCAAAGGACGGCATCCCCTCCATAGACGACCCGAGGTTCGAAAGAGCACGTGACATTTCCTGGCTGGGTGACCGGGAGCCGGTGATCCGACTTGAGCTGGACGAAAACGTCAAGGCCTACCCGCTTCAGATCCTGATCTGGCATGAGATCGTCAATGATCGGATCGGTTCAGTTCCGGTTTCGGTGACCTATTGTCCCTTGTGCAATTCCTCCATTGTCTTCGACAGGCGTCTCGATAACGAGGTTCTCGACTTCGGTACAACAGGTCTTCTGCGAAATTCAGATCTCGTGATGTATGACCGGCAAAGCGAAACCTGGTGGCAGCAATTTACCGGCAAGGGCATTGTCGGAAAATACTCAGGCCGGGATCTGAAGATGATCCCTTCCAGGGTGATTGCGTTCGGTGAGTTCAGGAAAGAACATCCCGATGCCGAGGTTCTGGCCCGGCCGGTGCCGCCCCGGCGCAATTACGGGCATAACCCTTATGTCGGGTATGACAGCCGGTCTGCTCCCTACCCGCTGTACCAGGGAGAGCTTCCGGACAACATCAATCCAATGGCGCGCGTGGTTGTGGTGCGCGACGACGATCAGACCTTTGCTGCAACCCTCGAGCATGTTCGAAACCAAAGCACAGTTGAGCTGTCCAACAGGATTCAGCTGCGCTGGACGGGAGAGCAGGCATCCGTTCTTGACAGAAGCGAGACTGAAAACGGACGTGCCATCGGTTCTGTAGAAGCAGTCAGGACCGGAGGGTCGCAAGAGATACCGCTTGTTCACGACGTGACTTTTGCGTTCGTCGTTCATGCCTTTCACCCTGAATTGCCAATTCTTGGGATCATGACACCATAGCGCTTGCGATCATTGGACCTTATGCGCATGATCCGCGCATGAGGACACTGCGCCTACAATTTGCCGTATACCGGGTTGTATTCGCTGCTGCGACCGGATTGCTGCTACCCGGCCAAATCGCGGCGGCGCAGGAGACCGGCGTTGATGCGCCTCCTTACGAACAGCAGCTTATGCGGCTGTCGGAAATTTTCGGTGCCCTGCATTTCCTGCGCCCGTTATGCAAAGAAAATGACACGCCGAGCTGGCGAGACCAGATGGAAGATTTTCTGGACGCTGAAACCATCGATGAAAACCGCCGACGGCGCTTCATTGAACGATTCAACCAAGGTTATCGTGGATTTTCAGTCGCTTACAGGGACTGTACAGATGCTGCCCGTATCGCAATGGGACAGTATCTGACCGAAGGCGAGACCATTATCAGCGACGTTACCAGCCGTTACGGTCGCTGAATTCAGCAAAAATCGTCGAATTGTTACGAGTTGGTTAACCTTTTGAATCAAATTTGTGGGTGGCCGTTAAGTTTGCGTTCACGGTTACTTATCAGCGCGGTTAGCCGTGCTAGGATCAGATCATGAGATTCGGGGCAGGAACACGTTGGGGTTGTCTCCAGGCGTTCGGGAAGGACCGGTAAGGGAACGAATGATTAACGACGATTATGCTGAAGCGGCAATGGAAGCCGAATTTGCCGAAGACGAAGACATCAGGCGTGCCGCGCTCGGGTTCATCTCTGACGCGTGGGCAGAAGCAATCGCCAACGGTGTAGACGCGGATGCAGTCGCCCATGCGGCGATGTTCACCGCACTCGCCGACCTTGTAGCTGCATATGGCGAGGACGCTGTCGCCAAACTGGCGGAAGGATTGCCGGACCGCATCCTGCAGGGTGACTACACCGTCAACCGCGTATTGCAGTAAGCGCAGCGACATTCGAAAATGAGGCCGGCCAGTCCGGCCTTTTTGATTCTGTGTGTGGAATTGGTGAGCCACTGCCGACGCTTGCCTGTCCCGTTTGCCGATCGCATTAGGCCAATTCGCTCTGTCAGATTCTGTCCACCGCCAGTTTCAGGTAGATCAGGGCTCCGAAGGCGACCAGAATGAAGCCTGCAATATGGTTCGCCCGATCGAGCCATCTGTCATCGATGCGTGCCCTGAAATGTGACACGGTTGCCGAGACCATGATCCACCAGGAGGTCGCCCCGGCAGCAACACCGGCGACCATCATCAATGCACCGGCATGTTCCCCGTGAGGCGGCCGAAACTCACCTAGCCCCCCGAAAATGGCAGCGAACGCCAATATCGTCCCGGGATTGGTGATTGCCAGGAAAAAAGCCGCGGTCACATCGCCTATGTATCTGTACTCTTCGCCATCGCCGTTCTTTTCCAGATGCGGATGCGTGTTCCAGATCTTGATCCCGAACAAGATCAGCAGTGCACCACCGACGATCTCGATCATACTGAACTGATCCTCGATGAACGTTGTCACGGCGGAGACACTGAAGATCGCCGCAGTGGCGTAAATCGTGTCGGCGAGAACCGCCCCCAATCCAACCAGAACGCCATGCCGAAAACCGCCACGAACCGCGTGTTGAATAGCCATGACGTTGACGGGACCGACAGGAGCTGTGGTGAGAATGCCGATAAAATATCCGATCAGCGCATATTCCAGGAATGTCACAGCCGGTCCTTTTCTGTCGAACCTCGGAATCGGTTTCAGAACGATTGCGCCTTCGATAGCGGTCGAGAAGCATCGTGACAAGAATGGGAATATCCTGTCAGCGCGGTTCCAACTATCGCACGAATTGTTTAAGGAAGGTCCCCAAGGGGCATACAGGTGGAAAACCAGAAGGAACTCGCCATGGGACGGACATTTGCGGCGGCACTCCTGATCGCCTCATTCTCCTGCTCGGCCGGCATTGCCAAGACAGTCCAGACCGAAATCATTCCGGTCACACCAACCGAGGAAACGGAGGCTGCTCCGATCCCGGCGGATGAACTCTCTGTTCCGGCAAGCGAACAGAACCGGCAAGAGCCTTCTCCTTCAGCAACTCAGGCAGGTTCAGACGAGGACAGCGCCCCGCCACAGGTTCTTTACAACACATCGGTCCTGCCAAAGCCGGTTTCACGGATGCACTCCCAGCTACGGGAGGCTGCCCTGCTCGGCGACATGGAGCGGCTTCGCATGGTGCTGGAAAGCAATGAACTGCCACCAACCCTTTCGTTTGGCGAGATTGGAGATCCGATCGACTTTCTGAAATCCAGTTCCGGCGACGGTGAAGGCTTCGAGATCCTGGCTATTCTGGCCGACACCCTTGACGCGGGTTTCGTTCATGTGGATGCCGGAACTCCGCAGGAAATGTATGTCTGGCCCTACTTTGCCCGCTATCCGCTCGACAGCCTTGCCCCCGACCAGAAAGTCGAGATGTTCCGCATTGTCACGGCAGGTGACTTTGCCGAGATGCAGGAATTCGGTGCGTGGACCTTTTACCGGGTCGGCATCGGGCCAGACGGAACGCTGCATTACTTTGTTGCCGGAGATTAAGGCCAGCAACTTCAGCTCTCATGCTGAAAGAAGGTTGAAGGCCTGAAGAGCGTTCGCCAATCGGCTCTTCGCTCTCCAGGCTCCGGTACCGCCGTGTTAGCGAACCCACCTGCGCGACAGCTCGTCACGATCATCGTAAGACGCTTCGAAGATCGGAGCAGCAAGCGTCGCGCGGACATGCAACACGCCTTCCCCGTTGTTGCGGAAACCGTGCTTGCTTCCGGCCGGGATCAGCACGCTTTGATTGGCGCTGGCATTGTAGGTCTCGTCTCCGCACCAGATTTCCGCTGTGCCTGCCACCACCTCCAGAATCTCTTCCACGGCATGAAGATGCAATGGTGCGCCCATGCCGGGATCGCAGAATTGATCGAATATGCAAAGCTGATAAGCACCGTTGACCGACGAGATACGCATTTGGGTTCGCACGCCCGGGCGCCATTCTTCAAGTGGCTGAGAGTTGTGATCAAACATCGTCATTGGCACTTTCCTTGTTCTGCAATGTGACCGACCAGTTTTCAATGATTGTGCTGCCACTGCCGGCAAACAGTTTCGAAACCGGACAGAAGCGTTTCAGGTTTGTCTTGGTCTCCTGAAGAGCTGCTTCAGTGCCCAGCGCCGAAAGGGTTATGTTCAGTTCAACCTCCGGAAACGGCGTGTCGATTTCTTCCTCAAGCATCACGCCTCTACGATCGAAACTTGCGTTCAATGCAAGGTCCAGAGACTGGACGGTGAGGCCGGCGGCCGTCGCGCAGCGATGCAGGATGACATTGGTACAGGCCAGAAGCGCGGCGCAGACGGTTTCCGTAGGAGACGCGCCCTGATTTGTTCCGCCACGCTCCACCGGCTCGTCCATGATCGCAACAAGATCCCTAACCGAGACTTCGGTGCGTGCATGTGTGGGACAGTTCGCCCCCAAGCGAACCGGGACGACTGTCTTTTGTCGAATTGCCATTCTTTCTTCCTTGTATCAAACCAGTCCCGCACGGCATCGCCGGATGGCTGCCAAGGCCGACAACGCGGCCATTGCCGAGGTACGGGGATTGTCAGGTAAAGGCGGGCTCTGGAGCGTGGCGGTGAACGCGCCGGCGTCTCCGACCACCCGTAATTCATGACTGTTCTCGGTGACGCGGGGATCGGCGATCAAGGTGACCTCGGTTCGATCAAGACCCAGACCTGCAAGCGCTGCCGCCGCCGCGACATTTGCGTTTTTTGGATAGAGCCGCGCAGCTTCCCGTGCCGAACCCGAGAACAGTTCAACCGCTTCCGCACATGCGCCCAGGTCCGTAACCTCTTCGGCTGCACTCCCCCGCCATGCAGAAGGTGGTTTGCGGCTTGTCAGCTGAACTTCCCGCAAGTCGGCTCCTCGAAGAGCCCTGAGAGCGTCGAGTCCGGCGATGGCGCCGGACAATATTTCCAATTGAACACCGCCTGCCTTTGAAGCCTCTTCCAGCTCCCTGAGGATATCTGCATGAGCCAAAGCACCTGCGGACAGAATTCCGAGCGGAATTCCCTTACGCAGAATATCGGCGCCAAACATCTGCAGACCGTCATGGCCTGCGCATTCGATAGCGAAATCGAACGTCAGGCGAGCCAAATCCTCCAGTTCGCTGGCAACGATCACCCCCTGTCCGAGCTGCGAGGCATAATTTTCAACGCGGTCCGGCTGCACCAGGACGGCTGCGATTGAAATGTCAGGGAACCTGTCGACGGCAGATAGAAGAAACTGCCCGATCGCACCGCAGCCAATCATCAGGACCGAAACGGGTCGAGGTGAAACCTGCTCTCCCAGCAAGAATGGCTGCACCTGATCGACATATTCCTCGGGGCGGGCTAGCGGAAGAAAATGTCCGCCCGCACGCAGGAAGCGGCAGACCGCACCCGGGAGCTGGTCCGCCAGATGCTGCGACATGTGCTTTGGAACGACAAGATCGTCTTCAGCTCCAACGACCATAACCGGCTGCCTGATCTCCGCAACCTCGCCCGAGCTGTCAAACGCCATCAATGCATCCATGCGCTCAAGCAATGCCTGCCGATTGCTGGACTCGACCGTCTTGCGCTCCCAAGCCTCCGCTGCCGCCGGATCAGCGGCAATCAGCTCGGGTTTCAAAACCGAGAGAACTTGCGACTGCGCATATGCAGAAAGTCCCATCTCATCCAGAATCTGCCGGCGCAGACGAAAACTTCTGAGAAAGCCTGCGTCCGGCGAGGCCCAGGTTGAGCTAAGTACCAGACGGGTGACCCTTTCCGGGCACGACAGCGCCATTTGTTGCGCAACCGCCCCACCCATTGACTGGCCAATCACCCGGCAGCTGGCGATGTTCAGATGGTCGAAAAGGCTGAAAGCAAGCTCTGCCAATATTTCAACGGAGACCGATTGCTTGAGCGGAGACGAGTTTCCGCTACCTGGGTGATCAAACGAAATCACCCGGAAGTCTTGCTTCAGAATTTCGGTAACAGCTGACCAGAAACTGAATTGCCCACCAAGCCCCGGGATCAGCAGAAGCGGTTCTCCGGCTTCGGTGTCGGAATAAGCTATCTGGCCGCCGTGGAAATCAAACTTCAGCATTGGTCTGCCCCTGATCTTCAAAAGACAGGCTAGCGCAGTTTTTTCGGTAGAAATATAATGAAATCAAGATAAATATTACGAACTAATTTTCACGAATAGACTTGCAAATGACCGACTATCACCTGTTCAAAACAGTTGCCGAAACGGGAAGTTTCGCGGCCGCAGCGGAGCTGTTGGGCAAGACACCTTCTGGGCTGAGCCGCCGCCTGACGCGCCTGGAAGACAGGCTCGGACACCGCCTGCTTGAACGTACAACACGGCGACTGATCTTGACCGCCAAGGGGGAAGCTTTCCTCGATCACTGCAACAGGCTTGTTGAGGCAATGGCACGCGCGGAAGCCGAGGTCGTTTCTGCGGAAACTGAACTGGCCGGATCTTTGAAAATACGGACCATTTCAGCCTATGCGGCACGAGGTTTTCTTCCTGTCCTGAGCGCTTTTCAATCCCGCTTTCCAAGAATAACACCCTGGCTTCTGCCTGAGGGGCCAGCCTCACAGAGAGAAGACGCCGACCTTGTCGTGTCGTCAACGTCCGTCACATCAGGACCCGACGCCTGCATTCTGGAAATGAACCCATGGGTCATCTGCGCTGCACCTCCCTACCTTGAAAAGCATGGGGTTCCCGAGACACCACAAGACCTGTTGCAGCATCGGTGCCTGGTTCTCGACCTCGCCGGAAAGCCCCAACAGCAATGGATGTTTCAGGACAACGACCAGGCTCTCAGTCTTGAAGTACCGCCGGCAATGATTGCCTTTGGTGAAGCAATTCATGCAGCGGCACGCGAAGGCCTCGGCGTTGCAAGGCTGGCTTCCTTTCTCGTGCGAAAAGATCTGGAGAAGGGAAAACTGGTTCCCTTGCTGACAGAGTATCTCGCCTCCAGTAACCGTGCCATTTGCGTTTCTCCAACTGAGAGTTCGGCGCATTTCGCCAAGGTTCGTGCCTTTATGGCGTTTGCCGCCGAACTTGACCAAACAACAGGCGAAAGCCCAGCGCGGCAGATGTAATGCTCCGGGCAAGAGGAACCATCACCTCCCCCTGGCTCTGCCAAAAGCTGCGGTCCAGTTGGATCTACCTCTTTGCGCTCAGATTGTCCGTTGGTAGCGTTGCAGAACGTCGACTCACTCCCTTAAGGCCGGGTCTCAATGAATATCGATTTTGAAAAGATAGATGCCGCCCGTCAGGCGCGGGGCTTTTTGCCCATTTCTCAAATGATGACCATGCTGGAAGGCAATCTGGTCCTGGACCCCTTCTCAACGCTGATTTCCTCGGGTGTGAGTTTCGGAAAGGACAATGTTCTTTATCCAGGTGTTACCCTCCAGGCATCGGCGGGAACGACGATTTCTCTGGGTGATGCCAATATTCTTTACTCCGGCACACTTGTCTCATCGACCCATGGCGACGTTGCCATCGGAGATCGTAACCAGTTTGGCGAAGGCGGTTTCACAGCCAAGGCAAACAGGCCTGGCGCCGAAATCCGGATTGGCAGTCATGGCCGTTTCCTCAACAACCCGAGTGTTTTCGGCGAAACAGTTTTGGGAGATGGAACCCAGATCCTCGGCAACATTACAGTCGATACCTGCACTCTTGGCGACGGCGGCTCTCATGCGGAACCGGATCCTGACTTGCGAGGCGGCCTTTTGAAAGGTCAGGGAACCGCCAGAAATCTGATTGTGCCGATGGGACATGTCATCGCCGCGCAGGGGTCTTTTTTCGAAGATGACATGCTTCCGCAAAGCCATTTCCATCCCCAAAAATAGCCAACCTGGGACTGGATATCGGCTTAGACGAAGATTACAGACGTCATCGCTCCAACCTTTGGGATCCCGGTAAGCACTGGCATCAAAGACCCTGTTTTCAGTTCGAAACTCTACGGAGATGGATCGTCTTAACAATCCATTTACCATAATGCTGTTGCCTTTATTTCGGGTTATCCGTTTAATTTCGTCGAATATTTGTCTTGCCAGAACTCCAACTTCTGCTTCACGCAAGGTTATCCGTGGCAGGATAAGTCATGTCGCTCTCGTGCTCCGATGAAAGGATGCGAATATGGCGCTGGATTTAAGCCGTCGCAGTTTGATTGCCGGAATTCCATTGCTTTTGGCAGCATGTCAAAGTCAGAAAACTTCAACACTTCAAGCAGGCCTCAATCCCCTCTCAGACGGCACGCCGGATTACGCCCTGGCCTATGCGCCAACGGTAGATGGAGGGTTTTCTCTGCCGGGGATCGCTTACCAGAGCTTCGACCCGCAGTATCTTCGCCAGACCGTCTATTATCCAACCAGCTACCCCGAAGGCACGATCGTCGTCGATCCGAACAACAAGTTTCTCTATCTGATACAGCCCGGCGGCTACGCTATCCGCTATGGCATTGGGGTCGGGAGGGCCGGTTTTGCGTGGAATGGTGAAGCGGTCATCCGCTACAAGAGGGAATGGCCAAAATGGTTTCCGCCGGACGAAATGATCGAGCGGGATCCCAGCCTTGAGAGATATAGAGACGGCCAGGAAGGCGGTCCAGACAACCCCATCGGCGCCAGAGGCCTCTATTTGTGGCAAGGCAACAAGGACACGCTTTACCGCATTCACAGCACCAACCAGCCAAGCAGCATCGGAACCAACGCCTCCAGCGGCTGCATCCGCATGTGGCATCAGGACATCATTGACCTTTACGAACGGGTGAATGTCGGCGCCAATGTAGTTGTACTGGCGTGAATCAGCGAGACGGGTGGCTTTCTTAGCAACACACCGGCTCAAGGCTTTGTCCAAGCCTCTGCATGTATACGCGTCAACAGTTCTCGATCCGGCTGGAGAGCACCTTAACTTCAATCCCGGCAGACATAGCGGCTGAAGCAAATGGCAGTGCCATCAGGCCAACCAATCATGGACAACGCTTCTCGGACCTTCCCGCAAAAGATCAATAGTTTTGCCGTGATTGTTCAAGGCATGACCAACGATCTGAAGAAAATGGACATGTAATTACCGACCCTTGTTCAAACGCTCCTTCAGCGTTGCCTGTAATAGGAATCAACCATCAAAATGTTGCGGCTAGATAAAGCTTATTCAGCTGTTCTGTTCGATATGGATGGAACGCTTTTGGACTCCCGGCTCGTGGTGGAGCGTGTGATGACAGATTGGGCAAATGCGAATGAAATCGACCCAAACGCATTACTTGCCGTTTCAACAGGACGCAGAACAATTGATGTCGTGCGCGAATTCGCAAAAGCAGGCACAGACTGCGAAGCCGAAGCCGCCAGAATTGAGGCCGCGGAAACGACAGATGTTCGCGGCATAGTCGCGATCCCAGGGGCTGTCGAGCTATTGAACCAATTGTCGCCAGGGCGTTGGGCGATTGTGACTTCTGCCGGGCGCGAGCTCGCGATCCGTCGGCTGAGCGCAGCGGGGCTTCCGATTCCCGAAGTGCTCGTGACCGCAGAAGATATCGATCACGGTAAACCTGATCCTGCAGGCTACATGCTGGCTGCAGAAAAACTCGGCACGAAGGCGGAACAATGCCTGGTGTTCGAGGACGCACCCGCGGGGATTCAGGCAGGTCTGAATGCGGGAAGCGACGTGATAGCGATTGGCTTTGCCAGTCCGGATCACCCGAAACCCGATTGCCCGTTGGTTTCAGATTTCCGATCGATTGAATTTAACCTGAACTGAGGGTCACGACCGGCTTGTGCTTCTTCGACCAAAGGTCGAAAGCGACGATCCCGGTCCGGCCAACGCATGCCCTAGCTTGATTGCACTGTGTTCCGCAATTCGGCGTAGTCCGCGTATCCGCGATACAAGTGTCTGAATTGCAAGTCGGAACCAGTGCGCTCTGCAAGCGATTGAAGTTCCTGCTCCAGATCTGCACGCGGTGTCACGTGAAAGGACTTCAACCAGGAGAACAGCAGCTTGCGGAACCAGCCAGGCAGCTTTCCCTGCTGACCGAAGTCGACCACGTGTATGCGCCCGTCTTCGGCGAGCCTCGTCGCACCGGCGCTCAGCGCCTCACGCCAGATCGGGATCATGGACAATGTGTAGGAGTAAAACACGCGATCAAAGAGTGGTACATCCAGGGCTTCCGTGGCCGCCGGGTTTGCCGCGTCCCCCTCTATCAACTTGATCTGAACGCTCAATCCGGCCCTGGCAATATTCTTTTCCGCGGTTTCCAGCATCTGCCGGGAAATATCCAGACCGTAAAACCGGGCGTCCGGATACCATTTGGCGGCGGCGATTAGGTTTCGGCCCGTGCCGCAACCCAGTTCAAGCACAGCCCCACCACGCGGAGGTTTGAGCTCCGCAATCAAATGATCCCTGCCGAGCAAATAGTATTTGCGCGTCAGGTCATAAACGTGCCGTTGATGACGATAAACAGCATCCATCAATCGGGCAGTTTCAACAGCCTCACTCATGCGCTCGTCCTGACATCCTCAGCCGTTGAAGACATAGAGGTGGAAACCGCCATAGATGGATGAGCGATCCTGACGACCGAGCTCCAGGCTTTCCTCATCCTCATAGGTCCAGCGATTAAGGATTTGGTTAGCGACCCTACCCGGCAGAAGCGTCGGCTCGGCAGCCGTCCGGAAAATGACCCGCGCGCCCGGCCGGGCTGTCCGAGTGACCTCGCTCCACAACGCGTTCAGCTGATGATCAGTCATCCAGTCCTGCGCATCGAGCAGCACATAGGCATCAAGCGTGTCATCAGCCACGCCTTGCAGGTGCTCCGTGAAATTCCGGTTGAGCACTCTGACGCGGCCCGCCCGTGCACGGATCTTCTCGAAATGGGCACGTTTCAGATAAGGTGGCAAAGGTCCGGATTCGCCTGAGGTCTCAGCGCCAGTCGGGGCATATCCACGTCCGAATGCCTGCCAGGCGAAATAGTTGTCCTGCATCGAAAAATCACAGGCAAGCTTCTCCAGCCGTTGGCGTAGAACAGTTGACATGTCGCCTTCGGCATTGGCCGAAACAAGAGCGTCATATTGCGCGGGCGGAATGCCGAGCCCGTATAGCGACATCTTTTTCGATGTCGCCCACCGAACGAGACGCTTGTCGAACAAAGGTGCCAGAGCAGTCTCGAAAAACGACCGTTGCTCTTCCAGTGACCGAGTTTTCACCATGTGTTTGGGGTCGATGCCGTAGAGACGCGCCACCAGATGACCAACGCCAATGCAGTAGCCAAGAAGCCCGTGGTGATAGAGATCGCGAGAAAACAACGTGATCCTTTTCCGGCCCCAGTTAGCAAGATCCCGCCCTTCCCAATAGGAGATCGTTTCCGCATCCAGATTGCTTTTGAGGAAACGATTGTAGGCGGCAACATTGGCCTTCTCGTCCGCTTCACCAAAGAACCGGTAGAAGGTTTCGTAGTTGGGAAAGTGCTGCGCTGCCGCCAGCTTGAGCCTGCCAAGGGCGACATGAGCCCGGTTCAGGTCGACGGCGGTTATCTCCGCCGGATTGGCGGTCAGGTAGGACATCACGTTGCAGCCACCGGAAGCGATGGTGATCATGCGCGATTCCGGTGTCAGACGCAGCGCCCGCATATCCACATCCGGATCTTCCCAGATCTGCGGATAGACCAGCCCCTTGAACGCAAAGGTGAACAAGCGTTCCAGAATGCCTTCCCTGGAAGCCGCTTCGGAACGGTGGACCGCATTCCTGAGCCGTTTCTTCGATGCTGTTAGCGTGCTCTGCGCCATCGCTGTCTCCCGAGTCACCTGCGCAATAAACTGCCTTCCGATACGTCAGAGACACGACAGTTTGGTGACGCTTGTGGAGATATTGCAGCCAGGCGAAAAACAAAAACCCCCGCCGAAGCGGGGGTGTTTCCATTTTTCACTTGTCGTTCAACCGGAAATTATCGAGTGATCACAACAAAGTCGGTCCCAAGGCCGGTGTTGCGCTTGAAACTGCGATCGGTGATCATCAGCGACGTTCCCGGCGTCAACATCCGTGAGAGCTCACGGGCTACCTTCTGCGGAATCTCCACGCGGTCCAGCAAGTCCTTGGAAGTGCTGCCACGCCCTCCCTCTGCGGAAACAGCCATCCACTCGACGGAACTGTCACCCTGTTTGAAGTCCATTGCCGTAAAGACATGGGTGCCGATTTCCTGATCGATGTTCCTGACCGTTACCGGTGCAGAATAGACATCACGGAATTTCCGGCGCACGCGTAATATTGCATTTTGCGGCTTTTCGTACCCGGCATCAGCATGGATATGGGCGAGGAGACCATCGGTGATACGTCCGGTCACGGGCAAGTCCGCGCCTTCCTGGTAGAGACGGATAGCGGCACGGGTCTTGCGGCCAACGACACCGTCTACAGGACCGGCATTATAGCCCATCTGATTGAGGAGACGCTGCATCACCCTGAGTCGGCTCGGTGGCTTCTGCGGGGTAATGATCATCCGCAGCGGCCGGTCGAAGTGAGGATTTTCAGGCTGAGCGACCGGCAACGCAGTGGGCTGAATAGCACCGCGCAAAGCTGCATCCGCACCAACGGCATCATTGGAAAGGCTGGCAAGCTCCGTCATCGGAACATAGGGCTGCGGCAGCGATTCATGCAGAACCGGCACGGGTTCTGCGGCTTCACGCGTCACAACGACATGCATTCCCCGTTCGGTCATGCTGTAAAGAGACTTTGCAAAAGGTCGCGGCAGCCGAATGCATCCATGTGAGGCCGGATAACCCGGAAGCTTACCCACGTGAAGGGCAATACCGGACCATGTGAGCCGCTGCATGAACGGCATCGGAGCATTGTCGTAGATGTTGGAGAAATGCTTGCGGCGCTTCTCCAGAATTGAAAACACTCCCGTCGGAGTGCTGTGACCACGCATGCCGGATGAAATCGGCGATGTCTCGATCAGATCCAGTCCGCGATAGACCTTGATCTTCTGTTCGTCGAGCGACACCAGCATATGCAAAGGCGCTTCTTCGCGCACCTCTTCAACCGCTTCCGGCGACGCATCTGATCCCGCTGCAACGGACACCGATGTCAAGGAAAACAGGGCAAGGCCTGCCAGTCCGGCAAGAAGTCCCGTTCGCTTATATTGATACTCAAATTCTTTTAAAGCCATCCCTGAGCTCCCCAACGCAAAACAATTAAAGCTCGTATTAAAATCTAATCGAGACCTATGTAGATCGAGTTAGGAAACACGGTTACTTATTGGTTTCCCTTACTCTTTGAACCCAAACCCTCGCATCCGGATCCCCATCAGGCTGTTACCCATGTCACACAATTGCGGGTGCAGCGGCAGGAGGTGTCAGCTCCCGCAACCGCTTGTGCAAACTTGAGAATTCAGCCGGAAACGCGCTGCCGCTACTTGAGTGGCAGCGTTGGATGGTCTTTGATGGAGATGCGTTTAGCGCTTCAGTCCGTCCTGAAAGACCACCGCTTCGCCACGTGACGGTGTGGAAAGTTCACCTTCCCACATGACGCGCTGTCCCCGGACAATCGTACCGACGGGCCAACCGGTGACCGACTTGCCGTCATACGGTGTCCAGCCGCATTTAGATGCGATCCAGTCGTTGCTGATTGTCTCGGTGTGCTTGAGATCGACGACCGTGAAGTCAGCGTCATAGCCGACAGCAATTCGTCCCTTGCGTGCTGTCTGGAACAGTCGCGCAGGACCGGCGCTGGTCATGTCAACGAAGCGAGCAAGACTCAGGCGGCCGGCATTGACGTGATCCAGCATGATCGGAACCAGCGTCTGCACGCCAGTCATTCCGGATGGTGATGCCGGATAAGGTTTCTGTTTTTCTTCCAGCAGATGTGGCGCGTGATCGGAACCGAAAATATCCAGGATACCCTGCTGCAGACCCCACCACAGACGCTCGGAATGCCGCGGCGCACGTACGGGCGGGTTCATCTGCACCAGTGTGCCGAGCCGATGATAAGCTTCATCTGTCAGGGTCAGGTGGTGCGGGGTCACCTCGATCGACGCAACGTCCTTGTGGTCGATCAGGTAATCCACTTCTTCCGCAGTGGACAGATGAAGGATATGGATCTTGGCACCGGTCTCGCGGGCAATGCCGACAAGACGCTGGGTGCATTGAAGAGCTGCAACTTCGTCACGCCAGATCGGGTGCGAACTCGGATCTCCCTCCACTCTTTCGCTCTGACGTTCGCGCAGGCGGAATTCGTCTTCGGAGTGGAAAGCCGCACGGCGGCGCGTGGCCGAGAGAATGTCGCGAACACCCTGATCATCCTCGACCAGAAGGTCACCGGTTGAAGACCCCATGAAGACCTTGATCCCGGCCGCCGCTGGCAAGCGCTCCAGCTCGGGAATGTCCTTCACGTTGTCGCGCGTACCGCCGACCCAGAAGGCAAAGTCACAGTGCATGCGGTGGTGACCGCGTTTCACCTTGTCGGCAAGCGCAGCTTCGGAAGTTGTCAGCGGATTTGTGTTCGGCATTTCGAAGACAGCCGTCACGCCGCCCATGACCGCTGCGCGCGATCCCGATTCCAGGTCTTCCTTGTGATCGAGACCCGGTTCGCGGAAATGCACCTGTGTGTCCATGACACCTGGCAACACGTGCAGTCCGGCGCAGTTTATCACCTGGCCTGCCTGGGAGGCATCAAAGGACCCGATACCGGCGATCCTTCCATCCTTGATTGCCACATCCCGAAGTCCCTCACCATCCTGATTGACTACGGTTCCACCCTTCAGGATCAGGTCATAGGTCGCGCTCATGAGGCTCCTCCGGCTATGGTTTTGTCAGTGGCAGGACTATTTCCTCGGGCTTATACGCGCGCGCCGGGAAAAGAGCCAGATGCTCCCGTACGATTTCCCGGACTTGCCCATGTGTGGCAAAGCGCCTATTTGGCCTAGACGACAGTTTACATCTCAACGGGAGTGCTCCGTGCCGTCCTTTTCCTTTGCCCAGCTCACCGACCGGTCGATCATTCGCGTTTCCGGGGAAGAGGCCCAGCATTTCCTCCAGAACCTGGTGACCGCGGATATCGACGAAATAGACCGAAGCGGCGCCGGCGCCTCTGCCCTTTTGACACCTCAAGGCAAGATCCTGTTCGATTTTCTGATCTACAAGACAGACGATTCTTACCTCGTGGATGCCCCATCATCCACAGCCGCAGATCTTCTCAAGCGTCTGACGTTCTACCGGCTACGGGCAAAGGTGGATCTTGAAATGATGCCGGAAGGCACCGCTGTCTTTGCGGTCTGGAATGGAACCGCTCATCCCGAAAGCGCAATAGTCACCGTCACCGACCCGCGGCTGCCCGCGCTCGGGCAGCGGCTTGTCGGTCCAGGAACGGCACTTTCTGACGAGCTCGGAACAGATCCGTCAGACGTACAGGTCTACGATACTCACCGGATTAAGCAGGGCGTGGCTGAAGGGCTGAAGGACTACGACTATTCCGACATCTTTCCGCACGACGCAGACCTCGATCAACTGGGAGGCGTCTCCTTCAGTAAAGGTTGCTATGTCGGCCAGGAAGTTGTTTCGCGCGTTCATCACAGGGGAACCGCCCGCAAACGCTTCGTGCAGGTCGAGAGTTCCGGCACCTTGCCGGAAAAGGGAGCAGTCGTTTCTGCCAACGGCAAATCACTCGGCACGCTCGGTTCCTCCACAGCTGCAAACGGCGGCAGCATCGGCCTGGCGCTGCTTCGGCTTGACAAGGTGCGTCAAGCCGAGGACAACGGCAGCCCACTTCAATGCGGTGACGCTGAGATAACGGTCAAACTTCCCGAATGGGCCGAGTTTGCCTTGCCGGAGCCGGACACCGCGGACTGAAACCGCATTCATTGTCTGGGACCAATGCCCTCAGCCCGTACCGACCAACCGCCCCGCGCCTGGCAGCGCATGCTTTCCGGCCGACGTCTCAATCTGCTGGACCCCTCGCCTCTCGATGTCGAAATATCCGACATCGCCCACGGGCTTGCACGCGTCGCGCGCTGGAACGGGCAGACCCACGGCGATCATGCCTTTTCAGTCGCAGAGCATTCGATGATCGTGGAAGACATCGCGCTGAGGCTGAAGCCGGACCTGCCACCTCACTGGCGTCTGGCGGTGCTTTTGCACGACGCACCGGAATACGTCATCGGCGACATGATTTCCCCGTTCAAGGCGGTTATCGGCGAGGCCTACAAGGCGGTGGAATCACGATTGCAAGGGGCGATCCACCTGCGGTTCGGTTTGCCTGCCGAAATTCCCAAGACAGTCAAGAAACTGGCGAAACGGGCCGACATTATCTGCGCGTATTTCGAAGCAGTGGAACTTGCCGGATTCGATGATGAAGAAGCGGGCAAGATATTCGGGCGGCCACGCGGGTTTCCGGTAGATGGTGGCGGCAAACTTCGGTACGGGCTCAAGCCTCAACCGGTCGCAAAAGCCGAGGAACTGTTCATGAAACGATTTGAAGAAATCGAAGCTCTGCGCGAAGCTGGGAACAAACCAAAAAGCCATCACGCAAACGGGTGACCTGGACCGCGAATACCCCTAGGTTACTGGCAGAAACAAATAACTGGTTCTGTCATGCTGCACGTGTGTTCACTTTCGAAATTGCCTGAAACGGTAGCGGAAACCGGAGCAAAGTCCCTGGTGACCCTGATCAATGCCGAGATGGCTGTCCCAACGCCTCAGGGTATCGATCCGGATCGCCACCTTTTCCTGGCTTTCAACGATATTGTCGATCCGATTGAGGGCCTTGTTCCGGCAAGCGAACAACAGGTGAAAGAATTCATCGCCTTTGTCGAAACCTGGGACAGGAAGGCACCACTTGTCATTCACTGTTGGGCAGGCATAAGCCGCTCGACTGCCGGAGCTTATGTTGCCGCGTGTGCATTGAACCCGGAAGCCGACGAATACCGGATGGCTGCACTGTTGCGGGAGAGGTCTCCATCGGCAACACCCAATCAGCGTATCGTTGCAATCGCAGACAAGTTGCTTGGCCGGGACGGGCGCATGATCGAGGCCATTCGAGGTATCGGACGCGGAGCCAACGCCTTTGAAGGCACGCCATTTGTCATGCCGATCGACTGAGATTTGAACGGGAGAACTCATGCCGCACAGGCACGCAAGTATCGAGATTGGACTGAACGCCGTAATTGTTTCCGTGACCGACGGTGTTCCGCAGATCGTTCACGTTGACGATGCCCGCGATGCCGCTCTCGACAGCTTGCCCTTCGGCCCGTTCGATCCGATCCATCACAAAACATTTGAGATAGGCCTCCGCGCCTGGGTGGAAAACCAGACTGCGCTGCGTCTTGGTTATGTTGAACAGCTCTACACGTTCGGTGACCGTGGCCGCCACAGGGTGACAGGGGATGAAGGACCGCACGTTGTCTCAGTCGGTTACCTTGCGCTCACCCGGCAGACCCCGGACTCCGAAAACACCCTTGCGCGGCACAACTCAGCCTGGCGGTCATGGTATGACTATTTCCCCTGGGAAGACTGGCGCAACGGTCGCCCGGCATTGCTCGATAACGAAATCCTGCCGGCGCTCGAAGTCTGGGCTGAGGAAACACCTTCCCCCGATGAAACACCGAAACCGCTGAGCCGACAGGAACGAATCCGCCTTGCTTTCGGAACCGAAGCCACAAGCTGGGACGAGGAACGCGCGCTCGAGCGCTTTGAGCTTCTATATGAGGCAGGCCTGATCCTGGAGGCGAAGCGAGACGGCCGGCCCGCGGCGCTCGCACGGGACACCCTTCCTTTTCTCGGAGCATCGATGCGCTTCGATCATCGCCGTGTTCTGGCAACAGCAATCTCGCGCCTGCGCGGCAAGCTGAAATACCGCCCCGTTATATTCGAGTTGATGCCGGAGACTTTCACGCTCACGGAACTGCAGACTTCGGTGGAAGCCATATCCGGCCGTCACCTTCACAAGCAGAATTTCCGTCGTCTGGTGGAAAACGCAGACCTTGTCGAACCTACGGGGGCAACCTCCACTGCGACTGGCGGACGACCAGCTGCGCTGTTTCGCTTCCGGCACCAGTTGATGAGTGAGCGGCCGGCCCCGGGCCTGCGTGTCGGCGGACGCTGATTCTGCTCAGCCTGTGTCCAAACTACCACGTCAACTGCCCCTCAGTACTTCGCACTATTAACCATACTCGCGTCGCAGACAGAGAAAAATTCGCGAAAACCGGCGAATTCTGATCTCATTAACGCTCTTTCAAGGTTAAGCAGACATCTTCAACTGAAGTGCCGCTGTTTACACAGCGTTAGCACAGGTCGTCCGGTGTGATGGGACGATGTGTAACGAGTTGGAGTTGGCTGCGTATGTTTGGCCTTAAGTCCCGCACAGAAAAGCGGTTATCTTCTGAAGTGACGCTATATCAAAGCCCGACGCGCGCACGTCTGCGCCGGTTCGCCTATCTGCTTGCCGCAAGCCCGCTGGTCTATTTCGGGCTGGGCGGAACTGTTGGCGAACAGGATATTTTCGCGTTGATCAACGCGCGCCACAACCAGACACCGCGCTGGATGATGGCGCTCGAGCCCGCAAACTTCACGTCCAAGATCACTCCTCAGCTTGCCCTCGGAACAACGCCGGTTCCCACCCATGCGAGTGCCCCCATTCTGACCCTGACCTCGCCTGACAAGGGGTTCGAGGCCAAACCGGTGACCGGGCTTGAAGATGTTGCCAACAGCGTACGACCAACCGAACTTCCTGAAAAAATTGTCACCAACACTTCGGGCAAGGGTGACCGCAAGATCACCATGGCTCCCGACCGTCAAATGGTCGATATGGCAGCGGGCAACATTTATGCAATGTCCAGCCTGATCTCCAACGAGAAGAAACATGAAGACCTTCCGCGCGTCGCCTTCGTGAAACCTGCACCGCTCAATTCCAGGGAAACCACCCTTCTGGCCAAGGCTGACAAGGACGGACTTCTTGAGGATGGCCCGCTCGATCTGCAGAAGGTGATGATGGCGCGCAATGCCGCTGCCGCCAGCTTTTCGCTCGTTTCCGCTTATGCGCCTGACAGCGTCAAGGAAACCAAAGAACCGTTCGACGCTCTGTTCGGTGCGGCGAAATACGAGCAAGAACTGCCCCCGCCGGAAGATCCGGAGAACCCGCACTGGTGGGCTCAAAAGCCGTTGCCCTTGTCCGTCGGCCAGAAAAAGGAACAACGTTGCCTTGCGGAGGCCATCTATTTCGAAGCGAGAGGGGAAACCGAAGAGGGTCAGGTTGCCGTTGCTCAGGTTGTTCTGAACCGGGTGAAGAATCCGGCTTACCCGAGCTCGATCTGCGGTGTGGTCTATCAGAACCGGCACAAGCGCAACCGCTGCCAGTTCTCGTTTGCCTGTGACGGTATCAAGGACCGGATTTCAAGCAAGGGCGCGTGGAAAACCGCGCAAAAGCTGGCCAGGGAAGTTCTGGACGGCAAGCGCTATCTGAAAATGGTCGATGCCTCCACGCACTACCACGCGACTTACGTGAACCCGAGGTGGGCGAAGTCCATGGCCAAGCGTGGTCAGGTCGGCCTGCACATCTTCTACAAGACCTATGCAGGTGGCTGGAACTGATCCGGCCACCAAACCTGAATCAGTCGCTGGACCTGAAGACGTTGGTGACAACATAAGTTGCCAACAGGACAAGGTGAAAACCGAACAGTGCCACGAACTGCAGCGTGCTGATCTGCGAAAACTCCAAGAGTTCACTCAGAACATGGATCGAAGAGATGATGACGATCGTCGAAACGATCCTGTGCTTCATCCGCCTGTAAGCCCGTTCGCTTTCCTT
Organism: Roseibium sp. SCP15; assembly: GCF_040329435.1. Taxonomy (NCBI): domain Bacteria; kingdom Pseudomonadati; phylum Pseudomonadota; class Alphaproteobacteria; order Hyphomicrobiales; family Stappiaceae; genus Roseibium; species Roseibium sp. SCP15. Next base: position 287,936 of record NZ_JBDZYI010000002.1, read on the forward strand.
GATATACCCTTCCCCATGCGCTGAAGCCTTCAGCCGATAGGTGTTATAGGTATTGTTCGCGACCATCACCACGAGGTTCGCGATGAACACCATGTCCAGGAGATTGAGAATCAGCAGGATCGTCTTCTTGCGATCCAGAAACTCGTAGGTCGAGACGGCGTCGTAGATGTCAACGAAGAAGGTGATCAGAAACAGCACCATGCCGATGGACAGGCCCACCAACATCGGGATCTGAGCCAGACGCGTCAGCCGATTGGCCAGATCGAATTCGTTTGTTGTTGTTTCTTCAGCAGTTTGCCGTTCGTCCATTTGGTCTTCCTGAACCTTCCATTCCAGACCTTTTGACAAACGCTAGGGCAAAAACCAACCAGACGGAACCACTTAAGGTGTTTGCTGCTCGACTTTGTTTCGTTCGTCCAAAACTGCTTTAGATGGTTTTCCGCCTGTGATCCAGTACCTTTGCCAGACCTTGCTTTCGGATGGAGATACCGCTGCCCACTCCGATCAAAAACAAAACGGAGCAGTCCATACCTTCTTGCGTTGGCCGTTCAGCGCTCCCAGAGATTGCCTTTGAGCTGTCTGTCCTGGGCCGGGCTTACACCGTGTGCTGACCGGTAGCGTTTGGAGAAATGAGAAGCACTGGAAAAACCGCAGGCGACGCCGATGTCGATGATGCGCATCGACGTCCGGCAGACCAGCTGGCGTGCAATATCGATGCGGATCTTGTTGTAATACTCAAGCGGTGAGCAGTTCAGATACTTCTGGAAGTCGCGCTGCAGCTGGCGCGGGCTGGCGCCTAGCTTGTCGGCGATTTCCTGCAGAGACAGCGTTTCGCTGACATTTTCGGTCATAAGCTCAATGCAGCTGCGCAGTTTCTTCGGCACCATTTGCAGATCGTCACGCATGAGCGTGTGCTGTCGCTCGGCTCCGGATCGCATGTCATGATGCAGCGCGATCTCTGCAACATCGCTCGCCACGGCCCCGCCATGGACCTCTGCAATGAAGCCGATCATGAGATCGAGCGCAGCCGTTCCGCCCGCACACGTCAGATAGCGTCCATCGGCCTGAATGAGATTGTCGACGAGTTCGGCGTTGGGAAAGAGTTCCTTGAAGAGGTCTGCATATTCCCAATGGATCGTGCAACTGCGGTTGTCGAGCAGTCCAAGATCCGCGAGCACATATGCGCCAGTGCAGATGCCCGCAATGCGACTGAAGCGCTGTGCGAACTGGCGGATCAATGCCTTTTGTCCCGATGTCAGCGAGACACGTTCGACGTCGTCAGAACTGCAAACCGCGACAAGGTCAGCATGTTCGATCTCATCAAGCGCACAGTCGGCCCGCATGCGGCTGCCGTTGCTGGCAACAGCATCCTGACCATCGACCGTGCAGCAGCGGTAGTTGAAGGCCTGCCGCTTCAGAACCTTGTTGGCGATACGCAGCGGTTCTATTGCAGAGGCAAAGGAAAGCAGGGAAAAATTCTTCAGGAGAAGAAAGCAGACATCGACTGTTGAGGTGTTGGACGGTTCCGCAATCCGCTGCCAGCCCGAGTGAGACGAAATGATCTCATGAGATTGCTCGGAGGGAGAGACACCACTGCGTGCTTTTGTCGTCACCGAAAGCCGGCCTCCATCGTTTCCCTGGCAGATGATCCTGTCGGCCATCTTGTGCGCACACTGCCTCACTCAGGTGCATAAGTCGAGTATCACAGTCTGGCGCCCGGATCAGGCAATCTCGATATCGAGACCGAGGTCCAGTACCGGTGCGGAATGGGTTATCCATCCCGACGAGATCAGGTCCACACCGGACTCCGCCACCGCCTTGACGGTATCAAGCTCAATGCCACCGGAAGCTTCCAGCAGAACCTTGCCTCCGGCGATTTCGACGGCCCGAGCCAGTTGGTCCGGCTGCATGTTGTCGAGCATGACGACGTCCGGTCCGGCCGTGAGGGCTTCCTTCAACTGGTCCAGAGTGTCGACTTCCACTTCGATCTTCACCAGGTGGCCAGCAAAAGCCTTGGCCGCTTCAATGGCCGGAACAACCCCACCGGCAACAGCAATGTGATTGTCCTTGATGAGGATCGCGTCATCTAAACCAAAACGATGGTTGGCACCACCGCCGCATTTGACCGCATATTTTTCGAACGCACGCAGACCAGGCGTTGTCTTGCGAGTGCAGACAATGTCAGCCTTGGTATGAGCGATCAGGTCGGCGAAACCTGAAGTCGCTGTGGCGATGCCGGACAGATGACCCAGGAAGTTCAAGGCCACGCGTTCAGCCGAGAGCAACGCCCGCGCTAGCCCCTCAATACGTGCGACAACGTCCTTGGGGGACAGCCGATCGCCGTCTTGCATGACAGGCTCAAAACGCAACGAACCATCCGTCAGCCGGAAAGCGCTTTCAGCAAATCCGATTCCCGACAACACTCCCGGCTTGCGGGCGGCAATGACGGCGCTGGCTCGCGCCTCCGCGGGAAGGGTTGCCTGACTGGTGACGTCCCCTGCCCGGCCCCAGTCCTCGAGAAGAGCTGCCCTGACGGCTTCATCGATCATCAATTGCGGCAGGTCGGGACGGTAGTTGCTGGTCATCGGCATATCCGCTTATGCGGTCTCCAGAACTTCGGCAGTAATCGCTTCCACTTCTTTCAAGGTGGTGTAGGAGCGTTTGGCCATATCCGGATTTGCCTCCGGGAAATCGCTTCGAAAGTGACCGCCGCGGCTCTCCTGCCGCTTCAACGCGGACGCGGTAATGATCTTGCCGGCAACCATCATGTTCCTGATGGACTGACGCACGCAGATGCGCTCGGATTTCGCGATATCGGCTAAGGCGATCTTCAGAGTTTCGGCGTCGCGCACGACACCGACATTCCTGGCCAGCGTGTTGCGCAGGACCGTGATCGCATCGCGTTCTTCAACGTTCCGTTGGCTCGGAAGTCCCGGCTCATCGTCCATTGCGTTCCAATAGGCACTTCGCGGGGTCGGCATCAGGCCCTGGATGTCCTCGGCAATGCGCGCTGCAAAGACAACAGCTTCCAGAAGGGAGTTGGACGCAAGGCGATTGGCACCATGAGCCCCGGTGGATGCGACCTCACCTGCCGCCCACAGGCCGTCCAGGGAGGTTCTACCGTTTGCATCCGTCAACACGCCACCCATGTGGTAGTGCTCAGCCGGAGCGACCGGGAGCAGTTCCCTGGTCGGGTCGATGCCCGCCGCACCGGCTGCCGCGAAGACAGTCGGGAACTCCTCCTTGAACTTGTCGCCGATTGCCTCGCGGCAATCCAGATAGGCACCCCGACCGGCGGCAATTTCCTGATGAATGGCGCGTGCCACGATATCTCGCGGCGCAAGTTCACGGTCCGGATGAAGCCCATCCATGAATCGCTCTCCGGCCTTGTTGACCAGAATGGCCCCTTCACCACGCAAAGCTTCGGTTGCCAGCGGTGTCGGATCCTTGCCGACATCGAGTGCTGTGGGGTGGAACTGAACGAATTCGGCATCGGCAATCACCGCACCGGCCCTGGCCGCCATGGCCAGTCCATGGCCATTTGCTTCATGCGGATTGGTGGTCATGCCATATAGATGACCAATACCGCCGGAGGCCAGGACAACTGCCTTTGCAGGAAACGCCATGCGCTCGATGCCGCCGCGCCGCCGTGCCAGAACACCGGTCACATAGCGTCCTTCGCCGAGAAAACTTTCGCCGATATAACCTTCCAGGACACGAATTGACGGTGTGTTGCGCACGGCCGCAATGAGGGCGTCCATAATCGCCTTGCCGGCCATGTCGCCACGGACGCGAACAACGCGGCTTTGCGAATGGGCCGCCTCGCGGGAGAATTTCAATCGTCCTTCCAGATCCTGATCAAAAGGAACGCCGTAGGACAGAAGGTCGTGTATCCGGTCGCTTCCCTCGCGCGTCATCTGGTCGACGATTTTTTCCTCGCAGATACCACAACCGGCAGCAAGCGTGTCATCGCGATGCTTTTCAACCGAATCCTGCTCGGAGATGGCCGCAGCGATACCGCCCTGCGCCCAGGCGGACGAAGCCCCTTCACCGATCGGTGCATTGGTGATGATTGTGACCGGTCTCGGACTGAGTTTCAGAGCACAGAAGAGACCTGCGAGGCCTCCGCCCAGAATGACGACATCATCTACATCCTTGCCAATGTAGGCAGGCGCGAAATCCTCAACCGATACGGCCATGGGAATCTTCCTGGAACAGTTTGGGCCAAGCCCGAAAAAGTTTCCGGGCCAAGAGGTCCTTCGGCCCGGAAAATACGCTGTGCGCGGTTTAGACCAAAGATGGTCAGATTTTCAAGTTGATCATCCGCTCGACGGAGACACGAGCGCGGTCGGCAACCACAGGATCAACAATAACTTCGTCTTTCATTTCGACAAGCGTGTCGAGAATCTTGTCCAGCGTGATCCGTTTCATGTGCGGGCAAAGATTGCACGGACGAATGTAGTTCACGCCCGGCGTCTCGCTGGCGACGTTGTCGGCCATCGAGCATTCGGTGATCATCATCACCTTTTCCGGCTGCTTCGTTTTGACCCAGTTGATCATGTGGGCAGTGGACCCGGCAAAATCAGCCTCGGCCACAACGTCGGGCGGGCATTCCGGGTGCGCAATGATCTTCACTTCCGGTTCGATCTTGCGATAGTCGCGCAGCTCCTGAGCGGTGAAACGCTCGTGCACTTCACAGGCACCATCCCAGACCAGAACTTCGACATCGGTCTTGTTGCCGACATTCGCCGCCAGATACTTGTCCGGAATGAGGAAGACCTTGTCGACACCGAAGCTCTCCACCACCTGCAAGGCGTTGGAGGAGGTGCAGCAGATATCGCACTCTGCCTTCACGTCTGCCGAGGTGTTCACATAGGTGATGATCGGAATGCCGGGGTTGCGTTCGCGAAGGCCACGCACATCGGCTCCGGTAATTGACTCGGCAAGCGAGCACCCTGCCCTCATGTCGGGAATGAGGACCGTTTTCTCAGGACTGAGAATTTTCGAGGTCTCCGCCATGAAGTGGACGCCACACTGCACGATCACTTCGGCGTCCGTGCGGGTCGCCTCGATGGCAAGCTGAAGACTGTCACCTACAATGTCCGCGACACCGTGGTAGATGTCCGGTGTCATATAATTGTGCGCCAAAACAACCGCGTTGCGCTCTTTTTTCAGCTTGTTGATCGCGAAGATCGTCGGCGCGAGCGCAGGCCACTCGATGGCCGGGATGATGTGTTTCACCTTCTCGTACATCGGTGCAGTCGCCTCGGCGACCTCAGGCGTGTAGCTCAAATCCGGCCGCTCAACCCTGCCGTAGCGCTCCAAAGCCGACAGGCCGTTCGAAATCGGATCACCAACCGGTGCGGATGTCTGGGCAATGGTCATTGCGACCTCCCTTTGATGTGCAGACCGAACCTGTAATTTCAGACTGCGACCTCATTATACTCAACTTGAGCATATTAATCGCAAAAGAAAACGGGCACGTCGGCCCAGGCACTTTTGCTCGTTCGGAGTTTATATAAGGGGAATGTGGCTAAAAATCCATCACTTTCCGCACCAATTGGCCGGATAGATATTTTATCTTTCGTTTTCAATCACTTGAAGGAAAATTTTTTAACGCCCTACTAGCCAGCTAACAAATTCCGCAACCCAAGCAAGTCAGTGGTGCTCATTCATTTCATTTCTTGATCCATTGATCAAAATTACGCGTTTTGCCGTTTCAAACGCACCCGCTATCTTATCGTAGAAATACGATTTGAGGCTTCCAATGACCATCGCAACCTCCTCTGTACGCTCAGGCCCCAACATTCCGTTGGTGATCGCGTGCGGCTGTCTGATTGCCCTGATTTCTTTCGGCCCCCGTTCGGCAATGGGGCTGTTTTTTCAACCGATGACCGAAGCTCGCGACTGGAGCCGTGAAATTTTCGCGCTGGCAATTGCCATTCAGAATCTGGTGTGGGGCATTGGCCAACCCGTCGCTGGAATGATGGCCGATCGCTATGGCACCTGGAAAACAATGACCATCGGCGCGGTGCTCTACGCCACCGGCCTCCTTCTGATGATTGATGCGGATAGCGCTGTGGCGTTGCACGTTTCTGCCGGAGTCCTCATAGGCCTCGGCATCGCGTTTTCCTCCTTCTCACTGGTGCTGGCAGCATTCGGGCGCACCGTTTCACCCGCGCAAAGGTCAATAGCATTCGGCATCGGAACGGCGTCGGGCTCGCTTGGGCAGTTCCTTTTCGCACCGCTTGGCGGTGCACTCATCGCCAATATCGGTTGGCAGGACACACTGCTCGTCTTCATGGGGCTGGTCGCATTCATCCCGCTGTTTGCAATTGCGCTGCGAGGCAAATCCGATCACTCAGGGGCAGCGGTTCCAGCAAGCAATCAGAAGCTTACCGAAGCCGTCGCGGAAGCTTTCGGCACCCGTGGTTTCATCTTGCTGACGATCGGCTTTTTCGTCTGCGGATTTCACGTGGCGTTTATCACTGTGCACCTGCCACCCTATATCGCCGACCTCGGTCTGGACCCGGCCTGGGGCGCAACAGCGATTGCACTTATCGGGCTGTGCAACATCGTTGGGTCCCTGGCGTCAGGCTATATCGGAGGCCGCTATTCCAAGCCGATCTTCCTGTCACTGATTTACCTCGGCAGGTCGATAACTATTTTTGCCTTCATCATGCTGCCGGTTACGCCTGTGTCCGTACTGGTCTTTTCCGGCGTGATGGGATTGTTGTGGCTTTCGACAATTCCGCCGACATCCGGCCTCGTCGCGGTAATGTTCGGCCCGCGCTACATGGCAACCTTGTTCGGCTTCGTGTTCCTGTCCCACCAGATCGGCTCTTTCCTGGGTGTCTGGCTGGGTGGCAAGATCTATGACGAAACCGGCTCTTATGACGCCATCTGGTGGTGTGGCATCGTTTTGGGGATTCTGGCAGCTCTCATTCACCTGCCCATTCAGGAAAAGCCGGTGCCAAGATTGGCAGCGGAACCAGCCCAATAGCAATTACCGCCGATCTCCCCTGAACCTGTTGAGACTATCAATTGTCTCGGCAGGTTCCATATGGACATATTGAAAGGTTGATGTGTGAGCGCCCTACCAGCGCCGACGGATCTCGTTTTCAATCAAAAGGGGATTAGTATCATGTACCGGATTGCCCTGAATTTCGCCGCAATGACAATGGCTTGCGTGTCTTTCGCTCACGCGGAAACAATGCCTTTGTCCGATGACTTGATCGATCTTACGAGCAGCGAAGGACAGTCTCTTCTCCTTGGAGCCGAGGCGTATGACGACTATTTTCCCTTGAGCATCCATTTCACAACGCAGGACAATCCCGCCTATTGCGGTCCGGCCACCATCGCCATGGTGCTCAACGCTCTGAATGTACCGCGCCCGGCTTCGAAAATGACGCTTGGTCTCGGGATGTTCGATCAGAAGAACATTTTCACCGACGCGGCTGCAGCCGTTAAACCGGCCGAGTCGATCATTAACCCGCCCTATGGCATGACGCTGGACGAGCTTGGTGGTGTTCTTGCAGCACATGACCTTGATGTGGAAGTCGTTCACGCAGGCGACACGGATCTCGACACGTTCCGGAAGACCGCAATCGAGCTGCTGCAGAAAGAAGACTCTTTCATACTCGTGAACTACCTGCGCAAAGCCATGGGTCAGGAATCGGGCGGTCACATTTCACCGCTCGCAGCTTATGACGAGGACACAGACCGTTTCCTCATCCTCGACGTCGCGCGTTACAAGTATCCGCCAGTCTGGGTCGATGCGGCAACGCTGTTTGACGCAATGAACACCACTGATTCAGACAACAATGACAGGACAAGAGGCTATGTCACGGTAGGCCGCTCCTAGCAGCCCTATCCCTTCGCCACAAAGGTTGCAGCGCAGCTTCTCGATACAGTGATCGCAGAGAGGTACCTGCATGTTTTCTTCAAACATGCAGGCCTTTTGTCTACTTATCCGGCAACCTTCGAGAAGTCGGCGACCACGTGGGTCGCATCGCGAATCTCGCCGAGCAGTTGAAGGCGGTTCATGCGCAGAACCTTGTCGTCCGCATTGACCAGAATGTCTTCAAAGAAACGATCAACCGGCGCGCGCAGTTTCGAGAGCGCTTCCATGGCTCCCTCGAAGTTCTCGGCTTTAACTGCTTCCGCAGCCTCGGCGCGGGCCGTATCGATGGCAGCAGCCAGGTCGATTTCCGCCTGCTCCTGCAGGTGATCTGCATGCGGTTTGCCTGTAATCGGCGTGCCGTCCTTCTTTTCTTCCGCCTTCAGGATGTTGACCGCTCGCTTGTAGCCTGCAAGCAGGTTCGCACCATCGTCGGACGACACAAGCTTGCCAAGTGCCTCAACGCGTTTGACGACCATCAGCAGATCGTCCTGACCTTCAAGAGCAAAGACGGCATCGATCAGGTCGTGACGTGCGCCTTCATCCTTGAGGTAGACCTTGAGACGATCACCGAAGAAGGACAGAAGGTCAGCAACAAGCGCATCCGGGTCCGTGACATTCACATTGTGCAGATCCAAAGCAGATCGGATCGCCTGCCCCAACTTGATCCGCAGTCCGTTTTCGAGGACGAGACGAATGACGCCGAGCGCAGCACGACGAAGCGCGAACGGGTCCTTCGAACCGGTTGGCTTTTCATCAATCGCCCAGAACCCGGCAAGCAAATCGAGCTTGTCCGCCAGTGCGACGCTGACCGCAACCGGGTCCGTCGGCACGTTGTCGGAAGGTCCCTGCGGCTTGTAGTGTTCTTCAACGGCTGTCGCGACAGAAGCATCTTCTCCCTGGGCAGCTGCATAGTAGCGCCCCATCAGACCCTGAAGTTCCGGGAACTCAAAGACCATTTGCGAGACAAGGTCGGCCTTGGCGAGCTCGGCCGCCCGCTTCGCCTTCGCCTCATCAGAACCGACCATTGGGGCCAATTCAGCGGAAAGAGAAGCGAGGCGCTTCACACGCTCGCCAACGCTGCCGAGCTTTTCGTGGAACTTGACCTCATCCAGCTTCGGCAGATTGTCGGACAGTCTGGTCTTCAGATCCGTCTCCCAGAAGAAGCGGGCATCGGAAAGCCGTGCACGAATGACCTTCTCGTTGCCGGCAACAATCAGCTTGCCACCATCTTCGGCAAGGATGTTGGAAACGAGGACGAGCTTGTTCGCAAGGCGACCGGACTTCGGATCCTTCAGCACGAAACATTTCTGATTCACGCGAATGGTGAGCTGAATACACTCATCCGGAATTTCCAGGAAATCCTCGTCGAAGGCCCCGGTGAGAACCACCGGCCATTCGACAAGACCTGCAACTTCTTCCAGAAGTCCCGGGTCCTCGACCAGTTCGAGACCAAGGGCCAGCGCCTGATCCTTGGCATCGTTCAGGATGATTTCCTTGCGGCGGTCGGCATCCAGGACGACCTTGTGTTTTTCAAGGCCGGTCGCGTAATCGTCAAATCTGCGCACTTCGAATGCTTCATCTGCCAGGAAACGGTGGCCACGCGTCGCCTGACCCGAATGAATGCCATCAAACTCGAATGGTACAACTTCGGGTTCTTCCGTTTCCGGACCGAAAGTGGCGACAATGGAATGAAGCGGCCGGACCCAACGCGTTGAGGTTGATCCCCAGCGCATGGATTTTGGCCAAGGGAAGTTGCGCAAGATGCCCGGCATGAACTCTGCGATGATATCAATTGCCGAACGACCGGGCTTTTCGATCACCGCGACATAAAAGTCACCTTTTTTCGGATCGCTCTGGATTGTCGCATCGTCGATGGAAGCAAGACCGGCACCGCGCAAAAAACCTTCAACGGCCTTATCGGGCGCACCAACACGCGGCCCCTTTCGTTCTTCTCTGGTTGCAGCGGAGCCGACCGGAACACCTGCCACATGAAGAGCCAGACGCCGCGGCGTGGCAAATGCCTTCGCGCCCTCGTACGGCAAACCGGCATCGACCAGTGCGTTTGATACGAGAGACTTCAAGTCTTCGGCCGCCTTGCGCTGCATACGGGCCGGAATTTCTTCGCTGAAAAGCTCAAGCAGAAGATCGGGCATGGGATTAAGGGCCTTCGGTCTTGGTGGGGTGCCACCGGAAATGGATTGAGCGTCCGTTACCAAGTCGCTGGCCACTTGTCACCCCCTTTCCGGTTCAACCCGGCACCGCAACGTCATCCTCTCTTTCGCAGGTGGCTTCACTGGAATGCTTCACTTTTCTTCAAGAAATACATGCGAGACTTTGGCGAAATCAGACAGCCTGATGTATTGGGACAAATTACGTGACTAAACAGGAAGTTGCAGAAAAGCGGTTGCTATCTCGATCTATGATTGCACTCCTGATAATAGTCTTTGTCAGCTTTGTATTATTGCAGTTTTTACCTAGTATTTTTTCGTTTGAGCAGACGAGCGAAGATTATCGCACGTTCAAATTCGTAACGAGTTCCCTGCTTACGGTCGCTGCTCTTTGCCTTCTCTACGGATTTTGGACAACAAGACGTCTGCGCAAGGAATTGACCGCCAGATCTTCTGCGCACTCGGAAGCACTCGCTCTGGCCCAGCACGATCCTCTGACGGGTTTGCCAAATCGTCGCCGCCTTCTGGACGCCTTCCCTGATCTCACCCGCGAGGTGAAGTCAGACAATTTCAGGGCGGTGATGATGCTGGATCTGGATGGCTTCAAACCGATCAACGATGTTTACGGCCACGAATTCGGTGACAACCTGCTTCGGAGCTTTGCCAACCGGCTGGCCGAAATCGTCGGCAATGATGGTATCGTCGCTCGTCTCGGAGGTGACGAATTTGCAGTCATTTCCCCGATCTTCGATGAAAAGTCCGATGCGGCAGGCTTCGCCCGGCGGCTCCTGACGCGCATCAGCGACCGGTTCGAATTCGGCGAGCGTCAGATTTCCATTGGCAGTGGCATCGGCATTGCACTTTATCCGCATGACGGCTACGCGATCACAGAACTGCTGCGCCGCGCCGATATCGCACTCTATCGGGCCAAGTCCTCCGGCCGTTCGACCTATCGTTTTTTCGAAGTCGACATGGATGCCTCGATCCTGCACAGGACCCTTCTGGAGCAACGCCTTCGCCGCGCGATCGAAGACCGCCAGGTCAACGCTCACTATCAACCGATCCTCGATATGGACACAGGCCGGATTGCGGGCTTCGAAGCACTGGCACGCTGGACGGACAACGATTTCGGGATGGTACCTCCAACCCAGTTCATTCCGATTGCTGAAGACTGCGGCATCATATCGGAACTGACGCGTCATCTCCTGAACGACGCGTGCCGCGTTGCCAGGGACTGGCCTGAAGAACTCTATCTTTCGTTCAACCTGTCGCCCGTGCAGCTGCAGGATCCGGCTCTTCCGCACCAGATCAGTTCCATACTCGAACAAAGCGGCTTTGAGCCGAAGCGACTGGTTCTGGAGATTACCGAGACCTCGCTGGTGAAGAACCCGGAATCGGCCAAACGCATTTTGAACGAACTGACGGAACTCGGGATTGCCATCGCTCTCGATGACTTCGGCGCCGGTCACTCCAGCATGAGTTATCTGCGGGACTTTCCGATCAAGAAGGTCAAGATCGACAAATCCTTCACCGAGCGCATGCTGGTCGACAAACAGTGCGGAGCGATTGTCGAAGCCATTCTTGTTCTGTCAAAAGGGTTGGATATCGACGCCGTCGCAGAAGGCGTTGAAGAGAGCGAGATCCACGAAGCACTCAGCTCCAACGGCTGTCACTACGGTCAGGGTTTCCTGTATGCGGAAGCCGTCGATGCCGAAGACGCTACGGATCTGTTGAAGTTGCAGGACAAAGGCCGCCTGCCCTTTACCGACAAGACCGACGCGGCCTGACCCATATTTCTACAGCAGGCGCCCGCGCTCATCCTCCCAGGAACAAGAGGATGATGACGGCATTTGCCAGATCGACAAAGAAAGCGGAAACCAGCGGCAGGATCAAAAATGCCTGCGTCGATGCACCGTAGCGTTTGGTGACAGCCGTCATGTTCGCGATAGCGGTCGGGGTCGCTCCCAGCGCAAACCCGGCAAACCCTGATCCGAGCACTGCAGCGTTGTAATTGCGCCCCATGAGCGGGAACAGGATCAGAATGATGTAGAGAGCCGCGACCACGATCTGTGTTGCCAGAATGAGCATCATCGGACCGGCCAGTCCGGCAATGGTCCAGAGTTGCAGGCTCATCAGGGACATGGTCAGGAAAATGCCGAGCGCCAGATCGGAGATGACCGCCAGGGAACGGGACCTGGCCGGCCAGGTGATGTTCGGAAAAATCAGCGGCACTGTGTTGGACAGGACGATGCCGCAAAACAGGCAGGTCACAAAGACCGGCAGGTCGAGTCCAATGCCCACTTTCAGAACTTCCTGCAGAATGCTGCCCAAACCGATCGCAATGTTGAGCACCAGGATCGACCGCATCAGCCCGGTATGCGTGACATTGGTGTCAGCTTCGTGATCGCTCTCGATACCGATCATGGGATCTTCATGAGGACGGTTCGGGTCCGGTTTCGCGCCCCTTCGTTCAATCAGGTAATTGCCGACCGGCCCACCCAGGAGGCTGGCGGCAATGAGACCGAGCGTGGCCGTTGCCGCACCAATCTCCACGGCACCTACCACCCCGTAGTCACCTGCCAGTCTGGGACCCCAGGCAATCGCGGTGCCGTGCCCTCCAACCAGGGAAACAGTACCGCCGAGCAAACCGAAACCTGTCGGAAATCCCATTGCGACAGCTAGGCCGGTTCCGACGATATTTTGCAGAAGCATATAGCCCACCGTAAGGCCGAGCAGTATCAGGAGCGGTCTACCTCCCTTCGCCAGATCGGAGAACTTTGCGTTCAAGCCGATAGCGGTGAAGAAGCAGAAAAGAAGATAGTCGCGGGAAGCAAGTGAGAAGCTTATTTCCGTACCGCGGACGAGGTAGACTACCAGCGCCAGGAAGGCCACCAGCAGGCCGCCTGAGACGGGTTCCGGTATGTTGTAGTGGCGAAGGAATTCGATTTTCTTGTTTAACCGGACACCCAGAAAATAGACCAGGATTGCCAGGTTAAAACTCACAAATTCACTCAGGGAGAGTGTCTCTCCTGTCATTGCCCACCCGCTCCTTCATGCCGCCTTTAAATGAGAGCACCCGGCAGGCATTCAATCAAATGCGCGCAAAAAGGCAAGCGGCTCTACCAGCCGCCGCCACCGCCGCCACCGCCGCCACCGCCGGATGATCCACTGGATGAACCGGAACTGGAGGTTTCGGGGGCCGGCAACGACGATTGGAAGGAGCCTGCCATCGCGCTTGCCGTTGCCCCCACGCTCTCAGAGATCCGCCTGGCGTCAAACGATCTGCCGGAATACCAGCCGGGGTGATAACTGCTTGCCGCAGCAGCCCCTGCTGAAGTCGCCAACCAGCCTTCAAACGCTTTGGACCATGGTTTTTCCACGCCCAGAGCAACTGCATAGGGAAGCAGTTTTTCAAAGTGTGTGGTGCTCATGTCCGGTGCGTCGGCCATGTTGAGGCGCTCTTTCTCGGCGACAGAGAGATAAAGATGCAGCCCCTCGATTTCATCCAGCATTTTGCGCCCAAGAGCCGTCGGGGCTCCGATCACGCAGATGAACAGGATGTTCATTGCAATCAACAAGACGACGACAAGCGGAAACGCCTGCATGCCGTCAAGACCACCGGTCGCAAGATCGGCCAGGCTGGCAGCTCCGAACGCCAACAGTCCCAATGCGACAAAAATCAGCACCATCCGGAACGCGAAACTGACAAATCTGCCAACTAGCAGGCCAAATCCAACGGAGAACATGGTCACGAAGACCGAAAAGAACATGAACATGATGGTGAATTCTTCCTGCGCCGAAGTCTTCGGCACCAGAAAAATCATCGCGGCTATGGTGACCAGAGAAAGCACAATTGCCGGAATCAGATAGGTCCAGTTACTCTTGAAATAAACATTGCTGCTTTCACCAATGATCGCACTACTGAACCTGTCACCAAGTTTCTGGATCGATTTGCCGTTGTTTTCGTTCAGGATCAGGGGGCTGTCGCGTTCGCTCAGCCATTTTTCCAAGGCAGCTTCTCCCTTGGGCAGTCCATTGCCCGGAACAGCACCGTTTCTGCCATCGGGTTCCAGGACAAGAGTAACCTCGCCATCGTCATCTTCGAGCCGGAGGCGTTTCTTCACCGCAAGATTGAGGCAGGCAGCGGACAGAGCGGTCCAGCCTCCGTCCCCAAATCCCCGATTGACTATGTATCTGGCGAGTGCGGGTGAGATATCTTCGGGAGCCTTGAACCTTGGAAATATGACCCCTTTTGCCGGGTCGCGGCCCACCTTGATCCAGGAAAACAGGTAATAGAAGAATACCAGCAAGACACCTGCGCCACCGATCAGCTCATACCGATAGTCGGTCAGGAAATACTGGAACTGTTCGGCCTGCGACGGCGGCTGAATGGAACCGACAGGCATGTTGACGACGACCGTCAGGCCTTCATGTGGTGCCAATGTCTGACTGGTGGTGAAAATCACCTCCGTTCCATCGGCTTCCGGCGCTGCATCATAGTTCTGGGCGGTTGATCCGAATGGGCCGGTAAAGGCCGTCCACTCGGTGGCCTTGACGCCGGCAGGCAGAACAACCCGCGCAATGGCTTCGTCAATCGGGAAGGCCCATTCCACTCCGGTCGCGTTCCAGTAGATCTCGTCGTAGTCTTCGAAGAACCGGACTTGCCGGGTGGTTTCATACACGAAGGTGTAAGTGTAGTTGCCCGGTCGCAGGAACACACTCTCTTCACCCACGTAAATTCTTACGCCATTTGCACTTTTCCTGGTGAAATGCGGTGCTGGCTGTCCGTCCTGCAAGACGCTGAGCAGTTTGAAACCTACCTGGTAGGTTCGTCCATTCGGCCCTTTGGCCGACAGAGGAATATCCCTGAATATCCCTCTCCTGATTTCTCTGGCCTCCGCGCGAACCGTGATGGTTTCGGTTACCGTCAGTGTGCCGTTTTTTGCCGCTTCGATGTTGGATACGAATTTCAGGATCCGCTCATCGGCCTGAGCAGACCAACTGAGCACGAGAATGAGCAAAGCGGTCACACCGCAGGCCAGAAACTTGAGAATTTTCATCGAGCCGGTCTCCGTCAAAACTGAACCGTCGGCACAGCCCGATCCGCCTCATCCTCGATTTCGAAATACTCGGCCTTCTCGAATTTGAACTGATTGGCAATCAGGTTGGATGGGAAACTCTCAACAGCCACATTCAACCCACGGACCGCACCATTGTAGTAGCGGCGGGCCATTTGAATGGCGTCTTCAATATCGTCCAGAGACTGATGGAGATCGGAGAAGTTCTGGCTTGCTTTGAGATCAGGATAAGCCTCCGCAACAGCAAAAAGCCGACCGAGCGCCTGTGACAGCTGCCCCTCCGCCTTTGCCCTTCCGGCCACATCGTCTTTCGGAAGAGAGCCGACCTGAGTGCGAAGCTGCGTGACCGCATCCAGCGTTTCCTGTTCGTGGGAGGCATAGCCCTTCACAGTCTCGACCAGATTGGGGATCAGGTTTGCCCGCCTCTTCAGCTGAACGTCAATGCCGCTCCAGCCTTCCTCGACCATTTGCCGCTTCTTGACCAGCACGTTGTAAAGAAGGATCGCAAAAACAGACAGAGCGATCAGAAGCGTCAGAACAAACCAGGCAATCATAAAAAAACCTCCGCAAATGCGCTGCGGAGGCTATCTCTTCAGTTCCTGATTGTCATCCGGTCACAGGAACTGAATTGTTTCAGTTCTGTATCAAGCGACAAACCGTGATCAAGGACACACTATTCGGCGACGGCGGGCGGGCCGAAGCGTCGGGCTACCCGGCTGCCTGATTGTGGTAACCGACGCCACCTGCTTCGGTCTCCAGGAAAGCCGCACCGCAAGCCTTGGCCAGTTCACGTACACGCAGGATGTAACTCTGACGCTCGGTAACGGAAATCACGCCGCGCGCGTCAAGCAGGTTGAATGCGTGGCTGGCCTTGATGCACTGGTCGTATGCAGGCAGGACGACCTGATGCACGCTCGCGCCCGCTTCGTCGCGCGCTTTCGCGCCGGCTTCGAGAAGCGCACGGCATTCGCTTTCCGCATCCTTGAAATGGCGGAACAGGATCTCGGTATCGGCATGCTCGAAATTGTGCCGGGAATATTCCTGCTCGGCCTGAAGAAAGACGTCGCCATAGGTAACCTTGTCGTCACCTTCCATGCCGTTGTAGTTCAGGTCATAGACGTTATCGACACCCTGAATGTACATTGCCAGGCGCTCAAGACCATATGTCAGTTCGCCGGAAACCGGTGAACATTCAAATCCGGCAACCTGCTGGAAGTATGTGAACTGGGACACTTCCATGCCGTCGCACCAGCATTCCCAGCCAAGTCCCCAGGCACCGAGGGTCGGGCTTTCCCAATCGTCCTCAACGAAACGGATGTCGTGCACCTTCGGGTCCAGACCGATTGCATAAAGCGAGTTCAGGTAAAGTTCCTGAAGGTTTGCCGGAGACGGCTTCAGGATCACCTGAAACTGATAATAGTGCTGCAGCCGGTTCGGGTTTTCGCCATAGCGACCATCGGTCGGGCGGCGGGACGGCTGAACATAGGCGGCCTTCCACGGGCGCGGCCCGAGGGACCGCAAGGTTGTGGCCGGGTGAAAAGTACCTGCGCCGACTTCCATGTCGTAAGGCTGGAGCACCACACAGCCCTGATCAGCCCAGTAGCGCTGCAGTGTCAGGATCAGGCCCTGGAAAGAGTTTTCCGGACGCATATGCGCCGGCAGAGTTTCAGTCGACATGGATAGTTTCCGCAATGAGCTTTATGCAGCGGGCATGGCCCGCCTGTCCGGTGGCGAGAGGTGCCACGGAGCTGCGGCAAGGTCAAGGGCAGAAGGTTTATACGAGCGGCAGCGCAAGTGGCCAAGATGACTGTTGACGATGCCCCGTCATCTTTATTACGGTCCTCCCCGGTTCCAGATACCTGCCGCTCGCAGACCTTGGGTCATGGTGAAAGTCTGGTCTTACCAATCTGCCGGTTTCCGCGCACATTCCTTCTCCGGTGGCAACGCGAGCCCCTCCAATCTCAAAATCTGAAATATCGGAGAAAAGCATGTCGCAAGACACGGCTCGCCCAAACGCGTTCACACATGGGCCTCCCGGCCTGACCCTCTTGAAAACAGCCCTTCCGATTATCCTCGTCATGAGCATGAACGGTTTTCTCACCGTCGCCGATGCGATCTTTCTAGGGATCTATGTCGGACCTGACGCTTTGAGCGCAGTAACACTGATGTTCCCGGCCTATATGTTGCTGGCAGCAATGGCGACACTTATTGGCAACGGCATGGCAAGCCTTCTGGCAAGAGCGCTCGGCGGCAATCGCGTAGAAGATGCCCGCGCTGCCTTCACCGGGGCGCATGGATTGGCGCTGTGCTTGAGCGCCGCGCTCATCACGCTGTTCATGCTTTTCGGGCACAGCGTAACCACTGCCGCAGCCAGCGGGTCGCTCCTGATAGCTGGAATGAGCCACACCTATCTGGCGATCACCATCTTTTCGTCGCCGCTTCTGTTTGTGCTCTCCGTCAATGCCGACGCGTTGCGCAGCGAAGGGCGCATCGGCCTGATGGCCGCGACCAGCGTGTTGGTATCTCTGGCAAACATTGCGTTCAACTTTGTACTCGTCGCAGTCTTTGACTTCGGAGTCGCCGGCTCTGCCTATGGCACGGTTCTGGCCCAGACGTGTGCCATGTCCTCTGTCCTGGTGTTCAGAAGTTTCGGCCAGACAGTGTTGAGACCCAAAGCCTTGCTGGCACATCCGTTTACAGCAAAGTGGCCTTCCATATTGGCGCTCGGTGCACCACAAAGCCTGAGTTTCATCGGGATTGCTCTGGGATCTACTGCAACATTTGCCGTACTGCAGATTTATGGAGCCTCAAATTATGCGAACACCGTTGCCGCGTTTGGTGTCATCACCCGGATCATGACCTTCTTTTTTCTGCCGCTTCTGGGCCTAAGCCAGGCGCTCCAGGCGATGATCGGTAACAATTTCGGCGCACAACTCTGGGACCGATCAAATGTCACGCTCAAGCTCGGTATGCTTGCAGCGCTGATCTATTGCCTTGGCGCCCAGTTGGTCCTGTCGTTTCTGGCGCATCCGATCGGATTGATCTTCGTGGAGGATATCAAGGTGGCAGACGAAATGGCCCGGATACTGCCGATCATGGTCGCCATGTATTTTGCTGCAGGACCTTTGCTTGTGATCGCGTCCTACTTTCAGGCCATTGGCGACGCGAAACGGGCAGCTCTTCTGAGCCTCGTCAGGCCGTATTTGTTCTTCCTGCCCATTGTCTGGCTTTTGCCGGCACTGATCGGAGAACAAGGGATCTGGCTGGCCGGGCCGGTTTCTGAAACTCTTCAGGTGGCGCTGGTTGTCCTCATCCTGACCATGTCAGCTCGCAGGAGTTCTCTGCGTTGGGGACTGTTCCGGACAGCTTCCGTATAAACAAGCCCATCATTGGCGGCTGGATGATTGTCCGGTCGCCATTCTTCTTCTGTATTGCGAGGTTGAGATCTCTTGTCAGCTCGCTTCCGGCCGATACTTTCCGGACACCGGATCAAGCACAAGCTTGGCACCACGGCCGTTCGGGTCGGCCTTCGCCGCAGCCTTGGAGATCTGGTTTTCGACTTCGGCCATCTTGCGCTTCACGCGCTGCATGATCCAGTAGCCGCCGACGGCAAGCGCCGCAACACCAATCAATTCAGTCATTTGAACTCCCCTTGTGTCCCCTCACTTCCCAAATCTTTGCGCCTTTTTAAAGGCCGTAACGCATCCAGAGTGCGCGGGTTTCAACCGCCGAAATCAGCTCGTCACCAAGGCCTTCCGTCAGGCGCTGGTCCGAAAGCGCAACGCCAAGCCCGCCTTTGCGACCGAACAGGCCACGCGGTGCCGAAATCAACTTCGGCTCCGCCTTGTCGCCGTATCGTTCCTTGATGACACCGCGCAGATCTCCAATGGCGTCGACCAGCCCCAGCTGTACGGCTGTCCTGCCCGTCCAGAACTTGCCGGTGAACAGGTCGGGGTCGTCTGTCAGGACGTCACCACGCCGGGTCTTGACCATATCGATGAAGGTCTCATGGATCTCCAGCTGAAGGCTCTTCAGATATTCGATATCCTCGGGAACTTCCGGCTGGAACGGATCAAGGGTCACCTTTTTCTCGCCAGCCGTATAGACCCGGCGGTCGATCCCGACCTTCTTGATCATCTCAGTGAAACCGAAACCTGCAGCCACCACACCGATCGAGCCGACAATGGAAGACGGATCGACGAAGATCTCGTCACCGGCCAGCGAAATCATGTAGCCGCCGCTGGCCGCTACATCCTCGACAAAGACCAGAACATCCTTTTCGTTTTCCTTCGCCAGATCGCGAATGCGCTTGAAAATCAGACGCGACTGAACGGGCGAGCCACCGGGCGAATTGACGATCAGGGCGACCGCCGGGGCCTTTTTGATCGAAAACGCTTTTTCCAGAGGTGTTGCAGCGGAAGCAAGCGACAGCCCCTGGCGCATGGGACCGCCCATGCCGATTGCACCTTGCAGGCGCACGACGGGTATTACCGTCTTGTCATCACGGAAGCGTTTCGGAAGGATATGGCGCAAAGAAGAAAGCACGCTGAATTGGCCCTGACAAATTTCACAAACTCCATCCGATATATGTATCAGATGGCGTCTTGCAAAGACCGTCCTATCGGCAAATCTACGCAAATGCGGAGCTTTCGCTCCAACAATGAGATTTTATCGGCCAAATGCGCTGATGCGCTTTTTCGGTTTGGGCTTCGACTTCTGCTTTTCCAGCTCTTCATCGAACTGTTTCAGCAGCATTTCCGGTGTCGGCTCTGTTTCCGGTTCAAAAGGCCAATCCAGTTTCACACCGGCCTGTTTTCCTTTTCGCCAGACCATCACCGACTTGATCGGCAAGTCGAGACCCGGAATGGATATGTGGATGTGTTCTGGCAGACGATCCAGTTTGTCGCCTTCCAGGCGGCACCCTGACTTGCTCGCGTCAACGATGCGGCACTTCATGGTAATCGGATTGGTCTGTCCCGAGACGACTGCGCTGATCCAGACCGGACGCCTTATTTCGCGGCGCTTTTCGGTTGGCTTGACCTTGCCGGACTTGAAGGACACTCGCGCTTCATTGTCGCCATAGGCAGTCACCCAACCACGCACCAGCATATCGATGCCAGGAAAACGGAGCCCGACTTCCTTGTCTGTCAGATCGGTCTTGGCGGAGACGATACGGCAGCCTCTGTCGGTAAGGTCATGCACGACTGCATCGAAACACGACATATCAGCAAGGTCGACAACAAGTGCCGACACGCCACCATCTGCGTTTTTCGCCACGGCCAAACCGCTCAAAGTCCGTCCTCCAAAGATACACTCCACCCTACAACCTGAAGGCTGAAAACCGGGTTAACACAAGGAGTGTTTCAGTGTCCGGACAGTTTGGCGTGGATG
Organism: Roseibium sp. SCP15; assembly: GCF_040329435.1. NCBI lineage: Bacteria > Pseudomonadati > Pseudomonadota > Alphaproteobacteria > Hyphomicrobiales > Stappiaceae > Roseibium > Roseibium sp. SCP15. The sequence goes on from NZ_JBDZYI010000002.1 coordinate 308,476, forward strand.
CTCAGGAAATCGCGCCAGGACAATCGCTTTTCAAGAGGGCTCCGCAGCAGATAGGCCGGGTGATACGTGGCAATGGCCGCGATTTCCCTTCCCTGCCCCGGGTAGCTCATCCAGCGGCCGCGCATCTTCCTGATACCGTCCTGAACACCCAGCAAGGTTTTAGCGGACGCGGCCCCCAGAAACACGAGGACATCCGGGTTTACCAGCTCGATTTGCCGCGTGATGAAGGGTTTGCAGATTTCTGTTTCCTGAGGCGTCGGTGTCCTGTTGCCCGGTGGTCGCCACGGCACAACATTGGCGATATACGCCGAAGAACGGTCAAGCCCGATTGCCTCCAGCATGCGGTCAAGAAGCTGGCCGGACCGACCGACAAACGGTTTACCCTGCAAGTCCTCGTCCCTGCCCGGAGCTTCGCCGACGAACATCAGCTTTGCAGACGGATTGCCATCGGAAAAGACAAGTTTCTTTGCCGTCAGTTTCAGATTGCAGCCGTCAAAGGCTTCCAGACAGGCTCTCAGATCGTCAAGTGTCGCCGCCGACGCAGCAAGGTCCCTGGCCGCGGAGACAATCTCCTTGTCGGGAATGACCGCAGCCTGGCCGGTGGACGCCGGCTGTGCCATGGCAGGAGCCGGTGTCCGCGCCTGTGCGGGATTGGCGGCGAATGGCTGTTGCGCCTGCGGCTGTCCCGTGTTCGGCTGCCCGTGGCTTGTCTGGACCGGTGCCTGAACGGATTGCGCCTGTTGCCGTTGCCTAAGTTGCTCATTTGTCCGCTCAAACCAGTCGACCGGGTCGTCACCCAAAAAGCAGTCAACGCCGGAATCCATATAGAAATCCAGCAGAGCTTCGATCTGACGCAGGTCTTGAGGGGTTTGATGCAAAGGTTCGGCCTCCGGTGGCGGAGTTTAACCAGATGTCGGTGAAGCACAAGAACAAGACCGGAAAGCCGCGCAGTTCAGCGAGGTTTTCCAGTGTGTTTGCACATTTCAAATGCAGGAATCAAATCAAGATTACGCTTACGTAAACGTAATCAATTTCACTTGACGCTCAGGCCTTGCTTTGATCTATCTGACCACAATAAGACGAATTACTGCCCGGATTTCGCAATCAACGATGAAAAATGTCGTGTTTTGCACTGCCAAATAGGGCAAAGAAGGCGATACGGGTATAGCCCCATTGGGCAGAGGGAGATGACTATGAGCGAACAAGACGCGCTTGGTGAACGCGAGAGCATGGATGTGGATGTCGTGATCGTCGGCGCAGGCCCCGCAGGGCTGGCTGCCGCAATCCGGCTGAAGCAGATCGCAAATGAAAAAGGCGAAGAGCTGAGCGTTGTGGTTCTGGAAAAAGGGTCGGAAGTCGGCGCGCACATCCTTTCGGGTGCGGTGATCGACCCGATCGCACTGGACAGGTTGCTGCCGGAATGGCGCGAGGAAGATACCCCGATCAAGACGGCCGTCACCGACGACCATTTCCTCGTCCTTGGACCTGCTGGCTCCATGCGCCTTCCCAACATGTTCATGCCCAAACTCATGAACAACCATGGCAACTACATTGTGTCGCTCGGCAATGTCTGCCGTTGGCTGGCGGAAAAGGCGGAAGCGCTCGGCGTCGAGATTTACCCGGGATTTGCAGCAGCAGAACTTCTTTATGACGACGAGGGCAAAGTTGTCGGTGTCGCGACCGGGGACATGGGCATCGGCCGCGACGGCAAGCCCAACGCCATGTTTACCCGCGGCATGGAGCTGCGCGGAAAATACACGCTCATCGGAGAAGGCGCGCGCGGCTCGCTGGCCAAGCAGTTGATCGACAAGTATCAGCTCGACAAGGACAGCGACGTGCCGAAGTTCGGTATCGGTATCAAGGAACTTTGGCAGATCGATCCGGCGAAACACAAGCTGGGTCTCGTGCAGCACTCCTTCGGCTGGCCGCTCGACGGCAAGACCGGTGGTGGCTCCTTCCTCTATCACCTGGAAGACAATCAGGTTGCAGTCGGCTTCGTGGTCCACCTCAACTACGAGAACCCCTGGCTGTCGCCCTTCGACGAATTCCAACGGTTCAAAACCCACCCTGCGATCCGTGACACCTTTGAAGGTGGCAAACGGATCTCCTATGGCGCACGTGCGATCACGGAAGGCGGGTATCAGTCCGTTCCAAAGATGTCCTTCCCGGGCGGTCTGCTGATGGGCTGTTCCGCCGGTCTGGTGAACGTGCCGCGCATCAAGGGCTCTCACAATGCCATGCTGTCCGGCATGATGGCAGCGGAAGAAGTCATGGAAGCGATCGGACGCGGCGAAGCCCACACCGAATTGACCAATTACGATACGGCCTGGCGTGACAGCCCGATTGGCGACGACCTCAAGAAAGTCCGCAACGCCAAGCCGCTCTGGTCCAAATTCGGCACCTGGCTGGGCATCAGCCTGGGTGGCCTGGACATGTGGACCAATGAGCTCTTCGGCTTCTCCTTCTTCGGTACGATGAAGCACGGCAAACGGGATTCTGAAACCCTGAAACCTGCGAAAGACTGCAAGAAGATCGAGTATCCGAAGCCCGATGGTGTGATCTCTTTCGACAAGCTGTCGTCTGTCTTCCTGTCCAACACCAACCATGAAGAGGATCAACCGATCCACCTCAAGGTCAAGGATGAAGCGCTTCAGAAGACATCCGAGCACGACATCTTTGCAGGTCCGTCCAACCGCTACTGCCCTGCCGGGGTTTACGAGTGGGTCGAGGAAGGCGAAGACGCGCCGCGTTTCCAGATCAATTCGCAGAACTGCGTCCACTGCAAGACCTGCGACATCAAGGACCCGAACGGCAACATCACCTGGACAGTGCCGGAAGGCGCTGGCGGACCGAACTATCCGAACATGTGATCGACCGTGAGTGTGACGGACAAGCTAAAGGCAATTGGAGCGGCTACGGCCGCTCTTTTCATGTCATCAACACTCACATTCGCAGAAGTATGCGACAAGATCCGTCCCGACTGGTCTTCAGAAAACGGTCCAGTATCCCAGTTCGATGACGTGATACTTCTCGCAACTTCCGGTGCTGGCGTGACGTTTCTGACGTTTGTCGTCGTTTCCCTTTTGTCGCGAAGCAGGGCTATGTGCCTCTTGGCCGCTTTCGCTTCAGCCACTTTGGCCCTTTTGCTGGCATTCGACTGGCTGAATACGGCGCCCGGAAGTGTTCAGCAAATGGCCATTGAGGAAGGGTGCAGTGTTCCCCCTTACCTTGCAATCTCGGTTTTTCTGGCAATTTTTACAAGTTGTGTGTTGGTCGGCTGCCGATGCTCTTTGCCCCGGCTCAGGAACTTGTAGCGCCCTCCCCACTTTGCCTTCAGGACGCTCCGGCGCGCAAGCTCAGACAGTTTACTCAAACCTGTCACCTTCTTAACCTTTGAGGCTGTTTTTTCACGAGAAAATCAAACTGCGGCCAAATCGCAGCCCAACAACAACCATAGCAGCACATCAGATATCACCTCCTTCCTGTGGCAAGGCCCACGCAACCCAAGGAGGTTCCCATGACAAGATCCCTTTTCATGACATGCGCGATAGCAACAGCGATGACGATGGGTGTTCCCGCACTGCCAACCGGACTGGCCGGTCCATTGTCAGCGTCGGAAGCAAGAGCGGATAATGGCGAAGCCCGACGCGCCGCACGCAGAACGGCCCGGCGCACTGCAAGGCGTGTCTCGCGACGGCACGAGCGTTATTACAACAGCCTGCCCAGCGGCTGCTTGCAGGTAATCCGCGGTGGCGTCTCATATTTCCAGTGCGGGACGGTCTATTATCAGCCGGTGGTTCATCAAGGTGCAAACGTCTTCGTAATCGTGACGCCGCAAGGCTGATCTTTGAAAAAACTAGCAGCACCGAAAAGGAAGCCTTCCCGGTGCTGCTGTCTTGTGGCCGATGGGTCGTATCAGGCAGGCGATCGTGGGGGGCCAGCCTGTTGCGGTTGTCAGTTGCACAAAGAACGGATGGCAGACGCGCCGCACATCCGCTCACCGTTGCGCAACAGCCCGCGCCACAAGTTCTTCGCCGCTTTTTGAAAACGGCAAAATGTATGGGGTCGGTGGTCCTGATGGAGCCGACGTGCACTTTATTCCCAGAATTTGATCTGGATTATTGGAGGCGATGGTTTGTCTAAAATCATTAACCATATCCTCGCTGGCGGCTGACATATACTCACCTAACGGTAGCGTCAATCAGTTTATGTTCAGGATAAATCTTTATTATGGCCCCAAAAAATGACCTTATGTCAGCCCGGGAAAATGACTTCATCAGTACTCTGTTTGCCAGAACATTTTGCTGATCGGGCAATTTCAACGAGCAAGTAAAGTCAACTGCGCTCTTCATTCGCGCCATTCGAACCCGCGTTGAAAATTTATTGAAATATTTCAATGCGTTGATTTGATACAGTATTGATCTCCACTTCATAAAATTTTTTTATACACCAATAGAAAAATAATATTAAATCCGCAATTCTTTGAAAGATAAGAACTTCTCGAATTGGCTGTCTCGTTGATTCAACTTTTACTTGCTTCTCTTCAAGTGATAATTTGCCAAAATTTTTATAAGCAATTGTTTTTGTTGTATTTTTTACTTATCCACATACGCCCTAATTACGACACAGTTGTGATTGCGCGCCTCGAAGGGTTAATCTAGGTTTACTTTTGTCGGGGGCGACCTGGAAGGTTTACGGCAAATATTTGCCGTTCCTTGCAAATAAATGCACTTCCTTTGCAAGTCCTCGTCAGGAATAGCAGATCGAGCCGTAGATATGCGGCTGGATGCCTTGTGGGCAAGGAGATCGTGAAATCATAACCGGACTGCGGCGGTTACGGAATGGTTTGACGGCTCTAAAAACAACGTTGGAGAGGTTTGTGCCGCTCTGATACCCATCGGCCACAGGGTTGGCACCGGGAAGGCCACTTCCCGGTGCATTTTTTTCAATCCGGCCAATGCCAGACGCCAAATCTCAGGCAGCGCTCTTGCGATTGTTCGGTCGACGCCGACGCTGTTGCCTGGAATTGGCCCTGTTGTCGTTGTCCCCGGAGGCTGCCCCTTTACGAAACGGCTTCTTGCCTGCCGGCTTGCCGTTGCGATTGTTACCGCCGCGTTTGCTGCGTCCTGTCGCTGCCGACATTGGCGGAACGTCACCGCTGGCAATCGTGATATCGATGCCGATGAGTTTTTCGATCTGCCGGAACAGACCGATTTCTTCAGGGGCGCATAGCGCAACGGCTTCGCCTTCGGCACCCGCCCTCGCGGTCCGCCCGATCCGGTGGACATACGCTTCCGCAACTTCCGGCAGCTCAAAATTGTAAACATGGCTGACGCCCGGAATATCAATCCCGCGCGCGGCAACATCCGTTGCCACAAGCACGTTGATTTTTCCTTCACGCAGATCGCGGATCGCGCGATCGCGCTGACCCTGGCTCTTGTTTCCGTGAATGGACCCTGCGGCAACACCGCTTTGAGACAACTTGCGCATCAGGCGCTCTGCACCGTGCTTGGTGCGGCAGAAAACCAGCGACATTCCGTCCGGTTTGGACTGAAGCTGCTCCAGCAGGAAGTCGCCTTTTGCCTTTTGGTCCATGAAATGAACGTACTGGGTGATCTTGTCCGCTGTCCGACCGGCCGGAGCGACTTCCACTCGCACGGGTTCATTGAGGTAGGACTGTGCCAATTCGTTGATCTGTTTCGGCATGGTTGCCGAAAACAACAAAGTCTGGCGATCTTGTTTCACAAGACCAGAAATCCGGCGCAATGCGTGGATGAAGCCGAGGTCCAGCATCTGGTCAGCCTCATCCAGAACCAGATAGGTTGCCGTTCCGAGGTCAACAGCTCGGCGGTCAACCAGGTCCAACAGCCGTCCGGGCGTCGCCACCAAAATGTCGGTGCCCTTGGAAAGGCGTTTGATCTGGCCGTTGATAGAAACTCCGCCAACAACTGACGTCACCCGAAGTGGCGTCTTTTTCAGGAAGGAAATCAGGCTCTTTGCGATCTGATTTACCAGTTCGCGTGTCGGAGCCAGGATCAGTGCCCGCGTGCCTTTCGGCTGCGCCCGTTTGTCCTCATCCAGAAGTCTGTCAATCAGCGGGAGGCCGAAGGCGGCGGTTTTGCCTGTTCCGGTCTGGGCCAGTCCCATCAAGTCCCGGCCTTCCAGGACAAGCGGAATAGCTTTCAACTGGATCGGGGTCGGGGCGTCGTAGCCGTTCTCGGCAACAGCATGCAAAAGGTTGTCGGAAAGTCCCAGGCTTTGAAAGTCGGTCAAATTAAATTCCTTGGTTCAAGCGTAGCAAAACGCTTGGAAGACCGCACTGGAGTTCCAATGCAGTTTGATTTTGGATTGCGGCAGCCGTTTCGCTTAATCGTCAGGCTCTTTGCCGCCAGACCCTCGCGTGACATGGGAACTGGTTGAACCTCTCATTAGGTTCGGAAACATTGCAATCGCAGAGCGGCCACTCTGAAAGTCGCTATACTCGAACTTCCGGGGCGCTCAATCTGCTCACGCGGCAGCAGTTGCAGAGCGCTATATCGTCGGCGCGGCCCGGAATGTCAAGCAAAGGCTCTAGAATTCACCCTCAGGCGACTTCACTTTCCCAGGCTCCTCACGGCACCAGGCGGATCAGGCTGCCATCATCGCTATCCGTCAAGACATAGATGAAGCCGTCCGGCCCCTGTCGAACGTCGCGAATGCGTTCCCCAAGATCGCCAAGAAGTTGCTCCTCTGCGACGATCTTCTCGTCCTGAAGCTCAAGCTTGGCAAGGTGCTGGCCACGCAGTGCCCCAACAAGAAGGTCGCCTTGCCAGTCGGGGTAATTGGGACTGGTGACAAACGCCATACCCGACGGGGCAATCGAAGGATCCCAATAGTGAATGGGTTGCTCCATTCCGGGTTTGGATGTCCCTTCGCCAATCTTGCCGCCCGAATAGTGACGTCCGTAGGAAATCACCGGCCAGCCATAGTTCTTGCCGGCCTCCGGAATGTTGATTTCATCACCGCCCCGCGCACCGTGTTCAACAATCCAGAGAATGCCTGTTTCCGGATGAATAGCGGCACTTTGCGGATTGCGGTGACCGATGGACCAGATCTCGGGCTTGTAGGCGCTCTCATTGACAAAGGGATTGTCAGCGACCGGCGCGCCATCTGCCGTCAGTCGCAATACTGATCCGGTATGTTCACCGGTGTCCTGTGCTCTGGGGCCGTCCCCACGATCCCCCAGCGTCATGAAAAGCGATCCGTCAGGTGAAAACGCCAATCTGGAACCGAAATGGCGCCCACCATATCCCTTGTTGTTTGCAGCAAAGATGGTCTTGCCATCCTCAAGACGATACCCACCTTCATCGGCAACCAGCTTGGCTCGGAACAACGACGTTCCCGCCCCTTCCGGCGAGCCTTGGGAAAAGGTCATGAATATCGTTGCGTCGCTCGCAAAATCCGGGCTGAGTGCGATATCGAGCAAGCCGCCCTGCCCTTGCGCAAAAACTTCCGGCACGCCGGGAACAAGACTCTGGTCGCCTTCCTCGGAAACGAACTTGAGAAGTCCGTCGCGCTCGGTGATCAGGTAGCCACCTTGAGGCAGAAACGCGACACTCCAGGGATAGGAAAGACCGTCGGTGACGGTTTCAAGCTGAACAGAGGATTGGGCAATGGCTTGCCCGGTGCCGGCCAATCCAACGAGCGCAATTGCAGCTATCGTCGAAACAGCGAATTTCCTGGTCATCATCAACGGCTCCATCCAAAAGGTCGCCTTCAGGCATTTCCCTTTACGTAGGATAGCAAACCGCTGCTGACAGCAGCCTTCACGTTAATTTTTGTCAATCCGCGACTTTGGCCGCGTCTGCGCCTTGAGCGGCGAGACGTTCAGCGATTGTGCGTTTTTCGTAGGCAACGTTCCAGGCAATCAGCGTACGCCAGACTTCTTCAACCTGTTCACCTTCCAGGCCGAGCGCTTCTGCGCGATCCTTGATGGAGGCCACCATGGTTTCGATCCGTTCGCCATCAAACGCTTCGTCCGGGTGCTGCTTCAGCTGAGCCATGCGCCGGACATAGCCCTGCCGGCGAACAAAGATTTCCAGCAGTTCTTCATCCAGTGCATCGATTGCGGTCCGGATGTCTTGTTTACAGACACATTCTGCAGGCGATTTCACTTTTGCCATCCAGTTGCTGAACAGGGGAACGAGCGCGAACCGGTCTAGCGGTCCGCGCTGTCAAAATGAAGGCGCAAATTGAAGCAGCTAGTCTTCTGCCTGGGTCTGGGCCTGGACGCTGGCCAGTGCCGACATATTGACCACCCCTCGGGAGGTGACGGATGGCGTCAGGATGTGTGCAGGTTTGGCCGTGCCCAGCAAAATCGGCCCGACATGCAAGGCCCGCGTGGCGACCTTCAGGAGGTTATGGGCAATGTTGGCCGAATCCAGGTTCGGGAACAGCAACAGGTTCGCCTCCCCTTTGAGTTTGCTGTTCGGCATCACTCCGTCCCGCAACACGGTGCTCAATGCGGAATCACCATGCATTTCGCCATCGGCTTCCAAGTCCGGATAACGCTCCCAGATGATGTCCAGAGCTTCACGCATCTTGCGCGACGATGCCGTGTCCCTTGAGCCGAAATTCGACATGGATAACAAGGCGATCTTCGGCTCGATACCGAACCGCCGGATTTCGTTGGCCGCCAGAATGGCCATTTCGGAGATTTCCTCCGCCGTCGGATCTTCCGTGACAAAGGTGTCTGACAGAAACAGTGCCCCCTGACTGTTGATCAGGAGCGACAGCGCGGAAAGGTCATGAGCGGTGTCGCAGACACCGATGACTTGCTTGATGTCGCGGTGGTGCCGAATGAAGCGGCCTTCCAGACCGCAGATGACCGCATCCGCATCTCCCCGCCGAACGGCAAGCGCAGAAATCACGGTGCTGTTGGTTCGAACCACGGTACGGGCTGCGTTAGGAGGCATGCCCTTGCGGCCAACACATTCAAAATACTCCTCCACATAGTCGCGGTAGCGCGGATCGTCCTGCGGGTTCACATATTCAAAGTCGACATCCGGACGGATTTTCAAACCGAAACGTTCGCAGCGGGCCTTCAGAACATCCGGACGGCCTACCAAGATCGGCTTGGCGATATTGTCTTCAAGCAGCACCTGAGCCGCACGCAGCACGCGCTCGTCCTCGCCTTCCGCATAAATGATGCGTTTGGGGTCCTTGGACGCGTTCTGAATGATCGGCTTCATGATCAGTCCGGAACGGAACACGAAGCGGTTCAACCGATCATAATAGGCATCGAAGTCAGTGATCGGGCGGGTTGCGACACCGGACTCCATCGCCGCTCTGGCAACAGCGGGTGCAATGCGCAGGATCAGGCGCTGGTCGAATGGAGACGGGATCAGGTAGTTCGGTCCGAAGGTTTCGGTCTTTCCACCATAGGCGCGCGCAGCGACGTCAGATGGTTCTTCCTGGGCAAGACCTGCAATCGCCTCAACCGCTGCCCGCTTCATCTCCTCGTTGATCGTCGTCGCGCCAACATCCAGAGCACCACGGAAGATGAACGGGAAACACAGAACGTTGTTCACCTGGTTCGGATAGTCCGACCGGCCGGTGCACATGACCACGTCGTCGCGTACTGCCTTGGCGTCTTGCGGCATGATTTCCGGATTCGGATTGGCAAGGGCGAGGATCAACGGTCCCTTGCCCATTTTCTTCACCATGGCCGGTTTCAGAACACCGGCAGCGGACAATCCCAGAAAGACATCCGCATCATCGATGACTTCGTCCAGGGTGCGCTTGTCGGTCTTCTGGGCAAAGACCGCTTTCCACTCATCCATGAGCGCTTCACGGCCCTCATAGACAACGCCTTCAATATCCGTGACCCAGATGTTTTCGTGCTTCGCACCGAGGGAAACCAGCATGTTGAGACAGGCCAGCGCTGCTGCCCCTGCACCGGAGGCAACGATCTTGGCTTCTTCAATCTTCTTGCCGGCGAGCTGCAATCCATTGCGGACGGCGGCGCCGACGATGATCGCGGTGCCATGCTGATCGTCGTGGAAGACAGGGATGTTCATCCTTTCCCTGAGCTTGTCTTCGATCATGAAGCATTCGGGCGCCTTGATGTCTTCCAGATTGATGCCGCCAAAGGTCGGCTCCAGCACGGAAACGGCATCGACGAACTTGTCGACATTGGTCTCGTCCACTTCGATGTCGAAAACATCGATACCGGCGAACTTCTTGAAGAGAACGGCTTTCCCTTCCATGACGGGCTTGGAGGCAAGCGGACCGATGTTGCCCAGCCCGAGAACGGCAGTGCCGTTGGAAATCACTGCGACCAGATTGCCCCGCGAGGTATAGTTGGCTGCCTTGGCAGGCTCTTCGGCAATTTCAAGACAGGGAGCTGCAACACCGGGAGAATAGGCAAGCGCCAGGTCGCGCTGGTTGCCGAGAGGCTTGGTTGCCTGGATCTCAAGTTTACCGGGCTTTGGATGCTCGTGATAAAACAGGGCGGCTTCGGTCAGATCGCTTTCAGTCTTGTTGCTGTCGCTCATTTTTATCCCTGTCTTCCTGCCTATTCCGCTAGGTCACTTGTTGTTGCTGCAAGAGCTCCGGCTGACACCATAGTTGAACTCCTGCAATTTCGTGAATTGTCTCTGTGGTTTATCCGGCGCGCTGCAAAATGAGAACCCGTAATAGTGCGAACAGCACGATGCTGTTCAGGATATGCCACAGGAAATGCGTTCCGATTTCGATGTGCCCGCACAGCGGTTCATCCAAGGTGCGGAAGGTTACCGACACCGCAAAAACCACACCGGCCAGCAGCACCTGCGCCCCAAGCTTCTGGTTTTTGCGGGAATAGAGTGCCCCGACGACGAATATCGCCAGCAGGGCCGGCACGTAACCTGAAGATGATGCTGCAATCGGCTCGACCGCGTCGGCGATGAACGGCGTCGCAGCAAAAAAGGCGATCACGATGCCAAGCGCCCCCCACCATGGCAGCTGCAAAAAACGCTTGAGAGCGAAAAAGAGGTAGATGTGAATGAAGAGTGCAATCGGGATGACATCGGCGAGCAATGCCCAGCGGGTTGCGAACGTGTGAAACAGAAAGGATCCCACACCGGTCGCAAAGACGATCGCGATCAGAAGAAGTGCGGGAAAATCGTCCGGCGTTTTCCTGCGCCAGATTGCGAAGGCGGCAAGCGCAGCCAGCAAAAAAGCAGCATTGGTGATCGCGTTTAACGGCTCGGACCAGAATTCGGGTCCAAGCCGCTCGCAATAGTTATTCAACTGATCTGTCAGCGCCATTCGCCCTCACCTCTTTCTCAGCACTCAGACCAACCGAAGACCTTTTGTCCTTTGCTTACAACTTGGACGTGACAGTTTCTGTAATCAACCTTCCAAGCCTTGAAATACCTTCTTCTATTTTTTCATAGTCCGCACAGGAGAAGCTGAGACGCATCGTGTTGGCGCCGCTGCCGTCCGGATGGAACGCCTTGCCGGGCACGAAGGCGACCTTCACCGTTCCCACAGAGTGTTCCAGCAGTTCTCCTGCATCAACGTGCTCCGGCAAGGTTACCCAAATGAACATTCCGCCATCCGGCCTTGTCCAATGAGTACCCTCCGGCATGTGTTTTTCCAGCGCTGACAACATTGCGTCACGACGACCCTTGTAGACCCCGTTCGTGTGCGCCGTATGAGATTCGAACCCGGTTTCGGCGACGCGCGCCATCGCTTCCTGGTTCAGGACCGGTGTGTTCAGGTCACTTGCCTGCTTGATAAGCACCAGGCGTGAGATGACTTCCGATGCCGCGCAGATCCACCCCAAACGCAATCCGGGCGACAGGGATTTGGAAAAACTGCCGCAGTAGAGCGTGCGGCTGTTGTCAATGCCGCCTGACAGCTCGCAATCAAGAGCCAGGATCGGGGAGATCGGATCGCCATCGTACCGCAGGCTCTCATAGGGAGCGTCTTCGATCACAGCACAGCCGAGATCAACGGCCAGCGACAGGACCCGGCGGCGTTCTTGCGCATCAAGCGTCAATCCTGTCGGATTGGCAAAGTCCGGTGAAAGGTAGGCGAATTTGATCGAACCACCGGCTTCTCGTGCCTTGGCCCGGTAGTCTTCAGCCGTCCGGTTGGTTCCGGGGTCCAGCCGGTCATATTGAAGTTCGTAGGCATTGAAAGCCTGAACCGCGCCGAGATAGGTCGGCCACTGGACCAGCGCCGTGTCGTTCTCCGACAAAAACAGCTTGCCCAGATAATCGAGCCCCTGTTGGGACCCTGAAGTAATCAGGATGTTTTCCAATCGGCACTCAACGCCCATCTTGCGCATATGGTCGACGATCCATTGCCGCAATCTCACGCTGCCCTCACTGACACCGTATTGCAGCGCTCTTGCCGCATCCGGACCACCCAGAATGTCTGAATAGGCTTTCTGAAACGCTTCTGCCGGAAAAAGCGCAGGGTCGGGGATTCCGCCAGCAAAGGAAATCACGTCTGGCTGGTCGAGCAGTTTCAGGAGTTCACGGATTTCCGACGCACGCATGCGCGAGGCGCGTTTGGCGTAGAGACTTTCCCAGGTGGACATGATTGGCTCGTCTGCAATTGGATAGATAATTATTAAGTCAATAATACTGACCTATCTATATTGCAAGTGTCCTAATCTTGTTATTTTTTGTAATTTTATTTCAATGACTGACGGTCAGGTGCCTCGTTCATGCCACTGGAATGAGCGAGCTCTATCGCCTATGTGTTGGGCACAAAGGAGCAATTCATGTCGCGCATCGATGATACCCGCCCGTTCATTCCTCTCAATATCGCGGTCCTGACCGTTTCTGATACGAGGACGCTGGAAGAAGACCGCTCCGGCAACACGCTGGAGGACAGGATCGAAAAGGCCGGCCACATGGTTGCCGACCGCAAGATTGTCACCGACGACGTGCCCGCCATCCAGGAGATTGTCAGGAGCTGGATTGCGGACAAGGGCGTGGATGTGATCATTTCAACCGGCGGAACCGGTTTCACCGGGCGTGACGTGACTCCCGAGGCAATGGAACCGCTCTTTGAAAAACGGATGGACGGCTTTTCGGAAGTCTTTCACCGGATCTCCTACGACAAGATCGGCACATCGACCATTCAGTCCCGGGCGACCGGCGGTGTTGCTGGGGCAACCTATATCTTTGTGCTGCCGGGATCTCCGGGAGCCTGCAAGGATGCATGGGACGGCATATTGAAGTGGCAACTGGACTACCGGCACATGCCCTGCAACTTCGTTGAGATCATGCCTCGGCTGGATGAACACCTGAAACGTGGCAAATTGCAGGAAGCCTGACTTGGCCGCCTTCCACATCAGACCGGCCGTTTCGGAAGATGAAGCAGACGTTTCCGCACTGCTTCTGAGAAGCTATTCAGCATTGTTGGCAGAGGCGTACGATGAGGGAACACTTCAAAAGGCCTTGCCGCTAATCGCAAGCGCCAGGCCGGAATTGCTCGCCTCCGGCACGTATTATGTTGCGGAAACCGATGGCGGCAAGATAGTCGGCGTCGGGGGCTGGACCAGGACTTCACCGACCGGCAGGAACGAAAGCGTCAACAACGGCAACATCCGGCATTTCGGAACCGATCCGGACCATATTGGCAGAGGTGTCGGGCGGGCCTTGATGGACCGATGCCTGGAAGAGGCAACCCGCGCGGGCCTGTCGGAACTCAATTGCTATTCGACCCTCAACGGTGAAAGATTTTACAAAGCCTGCGGGTTCGAAAGCGTCGAGCCTTTCGATATTGAACTGCCCGGAAATTGCCTGTTCGCATCGGTCCGGATGACCCGACCTCTTTGAGAAATGGCAAGATCACCCAATATTGCTCTGAAAGGAGGACGGAATGGGACTGCTCGTCGATGGTGTCTGGGTTTCCGATGCAGAAGGCAGTGATATTTCCAATGATCGCTTCGAGCGCTCCAAAGCGCAGATCCGCAATTGGGTGACCAGCGACGGGTCGGCAGGACCGACCGGCGTGGGTGGCTTTTCAGCTGAAAGCGGCCGCTACCATCTCTATGTAGCCTGGAACTGCCCCTGGGCTCACCGAACGCTTCTGATGCGCGCCCTCAAAGGTTTGCAACCGCACATCCCGATTTCCGTATTGGCTCCCAGGCGCACCGAGGACGGTTGGGTGTTCGCCCCCGAAGATGGCTATGTCGATACGCTTGGCAATTCAAACGCCCTCCACGAGATCTATTCTGCAGGCACGGATAATTATTCGGGCCGTGTCACTGTTCCGGTTCTCTGGGATACTCAGACCGGCAGACTGGTCAGCAACGAGTCCGCTGAAATCATCCGTATGTTCAACGATGCCTTCGTCGGCATCGCCGGCATTGGAACCGATTTCTTTCCAGAACGGCATCGTGAAGAGATCGAGGACTGGAACAGCTACATCTATCCGAAGCTGAACAACGGGGTGTACAGGGCCGGGTTCTCACGCTCCCAGGAAGCGTATGACGAGGCGGTTGCCGACGTCTTCGAAGCGCTTGAACGCATCGAAAGGGCCCTGGAAAACCGAAAATGGCTGTTGGGCGATGAAATCACCGAGGCCGATGTCAGATTGTTTCCAACGCTGGCGCGTTTTGATGTTGCTTACTGGAGTGCCTTCAAATGTAACAGGCGCCGGCTGACCGACTACCCGAACCTCTGGAATTACACTCGCCGCTTTCATGCGCTGCCGGGTGTTGCGGACACCGTAAAGCTGGAGATCTATCGACAGGGCTACCACTCGAAAAGCGAAGCCCGCAATCCGCACGGTATTGTACCCTTGGGACCGATTGTCGATTTCAACAGGGGCCTGGAGAACCAAGCCATGGCATAGCAGGTCTGGATGCGGTCAGCCTTCAACGCCCCACTGGGCAAGCTCGATGGTGATCCCTTCCGGGCCGGTAATGAAGTAAAGCAACCTGTCGTGAAAACCCTTGAGCTCGCTGCGCACTTCGACACCGTTGCTCTTTAATCTTTCCACCATCGCCTCGGCGTCGTTCACCTTGAAGCAGATGTGATTGTAACCGGTCTTGTCGAGACGGGTACACAACGGGTCGACAACCACTTCGGGATTGCGATAGTGCAGCAGTTGAATTTCAAAGCGCGGTGACAGGCCCGGAACAACAAGAGTAATGTGATCGGCCTCGAGGTTTTCCACGCCCATGTATCCGGCAAAGACCTCTCCTTTGATGACCGTGGTCTTCTGCTTTTCCTCTTCAAATCCCAAAAGCGAAAAAAAGTACCGGGCCGCGTCGAGATCCCGGACCGCGATTGTACAATGGTCAAAACTCTGGATCATCCGAACCTCGCTCGCTGAGTAACGACATGACGAAAACTACACTCCAGATTGTGCGGAGAGCATGCTTGCGTCAAGATTGAATCCGGTGACGATGGATACTAGGAGGTCACCCGTGCAGTTTCACGGCCACTCGCGCTGGAATTCGCAAGGTGCCAACACAGAAGCGGGCGAGCGTCCGACGGAAACGGGTCACCATCCCCTCTTCCTCCGGATCACCTGAAGACACTGCGGCTGCCCTTAAGAAAACCAGTCGGCTGCGACCGATACGCTTGGCAATGTCCAGATCTTCCAGCTCCGGCAAGAGCCGATGGCCGCCGAGCTTTTTGTAGAACTGACGCGAGATGAGCAGTCCCTGATTGCCATAGGGCATGCCGAGCAACTGGGAACGCACTGCCGCAACCGTTTCGGTGATGCGCGCACTCAAACCGAATGCCTCGAAGCGAAGACGGAAGCTGGCGACGGTTTGTGGGCCATTGGGCGCTCTCCCGGCCCGCTCGATAAACGCCTGAGCTTCATGGTGCCAGCCGCTTTCCAGCAACGTTTCCGGTCTCAGAAACAAAAGCCAGTCGCCACGTCTGGCGATCGAGGCGCCATGGTTCAGCCGTTCGCTTCGGGATGTTCCCGGGCAGCTGGCCCATACGCATCCCGCAGCATCGGCGACTTTCTCCGTGTTGTCGGAAGACCCGGCATCAACGATGATTACCTCGCGGACCACACCTTCGGCAGCTGCCGGAACGAGAGCCGACAGCGCGTGTACGAGTTCTGCCTCTGAATTTTCTGTCGCAATAACCACACTGATCATGATGCTGAGTTTTACATGAAAAATATTGCAGTGCGAGAGAGGGGGCTTGTCTGATCGCAGTTTTTGACTAATGTTCTCATTATGTTCTCACCCTTACACGAAACACGTTCATGAGCGCCGTGCTGCAAACTGCTACTCCCCCCTGCCACGACGAAAGCCAGGTCGCACCTAACGCCCGGCTCCAGGAAGACCGCCGCCGCGGTCGCGGCGCTGCATTGAACAGGTCAGGGCGATTCGAGCCGCTATCCCGTGAGAGCTTTGACGATGGCTGGGACAGCCTTGAAGACCTGCCGCCGTTGAAGACACAGGTTCAGGAAGAGCAAGCCAGGACGATTATCACACGCAATGAATCGCCGGACCTGTCATTCGACCGGTCGATCAACCCGTATCGGGGATGCGAACATGGCTGCGTCTACTGTTTTGCCAGACCAAGTCACGCCTTCATGGGCCTGTCTCCAGGACTGGACTTCGAGACCCGCCTTTTCGCCAAACCCAATGCCGCCCAGTTGCTGGAAAGAGAACTCTCCAAACCCGGCTACACGCCACGCGTCATAGCAATCGGTACCAATACGGATCCGTATCAACCGCTCGAGCGCGGCTACAAACTGATGCGGGATATTCTGGAAGCTCTGGAGAATTGCGGCCATCCGGTTGCTATCGTGACCAAGTCCGCTCTTGTCACAAGGGATATCGACATTCTTGCGCGCATGGCGGAGCGCAATCTCGTCAAGGTCGCCCTCTCCGTGACAACACTGGACAAAAAGCTGTGCCGCGCAATGGAACCGAGGGCCTCTGCACCGCACAAGCGGCTTGGCGCCATCAAGGCATTGTCGGAAGCCGGTATTCCAACTTCGGTCATGATGGCCCCCATAATTCCGGCACTAACCGACAGCGAGATTGAAGCTCTTCTTGAGGCGGCAGCCGAACATGGAGCTCAGGAAGCCGCCTTCATCCTCCTGAGGCTTCCTCTCGAGGTGTCGGAACTTTTTCGCGACTGGCTGTTGCGGGAAAGGCCGGATCGTTACCGGCATGTGATGAGCCTGATCCGGTCAATGCGCGGTGGCAAGGACTATGACGCCAAATGGGGTGAGCGCATGCGCGGTCGCGGCCCCTATGCGGACCAGATCGCAAAACGATTCTCGCTGGCCGCCAAGAGGTTTGGGCTGAACCTGCGCCGCAAAAAACTCAACACCGAAGACTTCGTCCAACCGCAAAAAGGCGGTGTGCAACTAAGCCTCTTTTGAAGAACCCGCTTGCGAGTGAACCACGCTGGCGGCAGGCTGCACCTCATGTCAGACAGTTTCTCTCTTTTCGACCTGCGCTTCCCCGACAGTCCGGATCTCGATCTGGAGCGCAGGCACGCGGCATCGTTTAACGGGTTGCTCTGTGGTGTCGATGAAGCAGGCCGAGGTCCCTGGGCCGGTCCGGTGGTGACCGCCGCGGTCATTCTTGACTATGACAACGTTCCCGAAGGGCTTGATGACTCCAAGAAGCTAACTGAAGCAAAGCGGGAAGAGCTTTTCGGGCAGATTGTCACGAGCGCACATGTCTGCGCGGCCAGCGCCTCTCCTCAGACCATCGACCGGCTAAACATTCGGACAGCCACGCTTTCGGCCATGGTCCGTGCCGTTAACGGCCTCGCCCTGGCACCTGAATACGTTCTTGTGGATGGCCGTGATGTTCCCAGAGGTCTGAAGCAGACCGGACAGGCGCTGGTAAAGGGAGACGGCCGGTGCTTGTGCATAGCTGCGGCGTCCATCGTCGCCAAGGTCACCCGGGACCGGATGATGGTTCAGCTCGAGGAACACCAGCCCGGTTATGGCTTTGCTCAACACAAGGGATATGGCGTCCCCCAACATCAGGAAGCTTTGCAAAAGCTCGGTCCGACACCACATCATAGGATGTCCTTCAAACCAGTGCGGCTTGCGGCGGGGGAATAATGCACTCCACAACGGGATTGCCGGATCGTGTCCTTGAGAATTCAAAAGGCAGAAATACATCACGCTGCAGATCTACTTGAGCTCCAGATACTGGCCTATCAGAGCGAAGCTGAAATCTACCAGAACTGGACAATTGATCCGCTTATCGAATCGCTCGACGAAATGCGCGCCGCCTTCGACACCCATCTGATCCTCATGGCAAGGATGGGAGGTCAGCTTGCCGGCTCTGTCCGTGCGCGCCTGCAGGATGGTGCCTGTGACATCGGGCGTGTGTTCGTTTCGCCCGAATTTCAGGGGCAAGGTATCGGACGAATGTTGATGTCGTCGATCGAACGCGAGTTCGAACATGCCAGACATTTTTCGCTGTTCACCGGGAGCGACAGCGAGCGAAACATCTCGTTCTACGAGAAACTCGGCTATTCCATCACGGGAAGACGACTGGCAAAGCAACAGATTGAGCTGGTGATCATGCAGAAGCAAAATGGACATTGAGACCGGTGCAAATCTCCCGTCAGCGTCGACTGTATGAGCAGACTGTCTCACTCCTGGCCGACGAACGCTCGGGCATGTATCAACTGACCAGACAGCACACACCTGACGAGGCAATAAAAAAGCGGCCCCTGAAGGCCGCTTTTCAAATCTTGGATAAATCAGAACCGGTTTAGTTCAGGCGTTCCTTCACCTGAGCGATGCTCTGGGAAAGAATATCGTCGGCAACCTTGTCCTTGACCTTGGCGCTCAGAATGTGTTCGGCCGCGGAGACAGCAATGTCTGCTGCCTTGGAACGAACTTCCGCAATCGCCTGCGTCTCTGCCTGAGCGATCTTTTCTTCCGCAGCCTTGGAGCGGCGGGCGATCATCTCTTCCAGAGCCTGGTTGGTTTCAGCGGTCAGGCGCTCAGCTTCCGCAGTCGCTTCAGCGACGATTGCTTCTGCTTCGCCTTCTGCCTCATGACGCTTGCGCTGATACTCAGACAAAAGAGACTGGGCTTCTTCACGCATCTTGCGCGCTTCTTCCAGTTCCTTGCGGATGTCATCAGCACGGTTATCAAGCGCAGAACCGACCTTGGCCGGAACCTTGATGTAGGCGATCAGAGCGAGGAAGAGGATAAGACCAACCAGGGCCCAAAAAGTAGCGTCCATGTTGGTCTCCTCAGTTCATCGCCGACTTCAGCGCCTTGGTCAGATCGGTCTTGGTCGGAGCCTTACCAATCAGCTGCTCAACGAGAGCAGTCGTGGTGTCTCCGGCAATTTCACCGATCTGGGACAGAGCTTCCGTCTTGATCCCGGCAATATGCGCTTCTGCCGCCTTCAGCTTCTCACCAAGCTCGACTTCCGCGTTCTCGCGGCGAGATTCGTGGTCAGCCTTAAGCTTGGCCCGCGTGTCATGGGCAATGCCATGCGCCTTATTCCGCGCTTCGGCCAGAGCCTGCTCGTAAGCCGCAACAGCCGCGTCGGTTTCGTCCTTCAGCCGGTTGGCTTCAGAAAGATCACCGGCAATACGGTCCTTGCGGTCTTCCAGGATACCGGCAATCCGAGGCACCGCCACGTTCTTCATCATCCAGTAGAAAAAGCCAAAGGTAATGGCCAGCCACAGGATCTGAGAAGCATAGGTGGTTGCGTCGAAGGGCGGGAACCCAGCGCCGTGCTCGTCCGCCGGAATATGAACTTCCGTGTTCGTTTGTTCGGCGTTGCCTGCCATGTCCTATCTCCAAAATCCGATCGGGCGGCAGAGCGCCGCCCCCGGAGTCGCGTCAAAAATCTCTAAAGTTTAGAGAATTAGACGGCGAAGAGCAGGAGAAGAGCGATGAGCAGGGAGAAGATGCCCAGAGCTTCGGTAACGGCGAAGCCGAAAACCAGACGACCGAACTGACCGTCAGCGGCAGTCGGGTTGCGCAGAGCGCCGTTCAGGTAGTTACCGAAGATGGTGCCGAGTGCGATAGCTGCACCGCCCATGCCGAGGCATGCGATACCAGCGCCGATGTATTTTGCTGCTTCTGCTTCCATGACACGTGCTCCTAAGTAGTGTTTATGCAGATTTCAGATAAGTCCAAGCGGCGGTTTGAGCCGCCGCAAGAGCGGGATTGCTTAGTGTGACGGGTGAAGGGCGTCGTTCAGATACATGCAGGTCAGGACCGTGAAGACGTAGGCCTGCAGGAAGGCGACAAGGAACTCCAGCGCGGTCAGCGCGACCGTCATACCGAGCGGAAGGATTGCACCGGCGGCACCAGCGACGCCTGCGGCGCCCATGCTGACGATAAAGCCGGCGAAAACTTTGAGGGTGATGTGACCGGCCAGCATGTTCGCAAACAGACGAACAGAGAGACTGATCGGACGGGACAGGAAGGAAACAACCTCGATCGGTGCAACGATCAGCAGGAGAACCGGCGGAACGCCTGCAGGTGCAAAGAGGTGGAAAAACTTCAGCCCGTGGCGCATCAGGCCGTAGATGGTCACAGTCAGGATGACCAGCATGGCAAGAGCGAAGGTGACGATGATGTGGCTGGTTACCGTGAAGAAGTACGGGAACATGCCGAGAAGGTTTGCCATCAGGACAAACATGAAGAGCGAGAATACGAGCGGGAAGAAGCGCATTCCTTCGGTTCCCGCCGAACTTCGTAGCATCCCCGCCACAAACTCATACGCCATTTCCGAAAGCGACTGCATGCGGGTCGGCACGAGGCCACGACCGCTGGTGGAGAAGATCAGAAATGCGGACGCCGCTGCAACGGTCAAGACCATGAAGAGCGAAGAGTTGGTGAAGGAGAAATCCATTCCTCCGACTTCGATCGGAAAGAGTGTCTGGATTTTGAACTGAGAGATCGGATCGTTCGCCACCGGTCAGCCTTTTTCGCTCATAAATCTTGTCAGGGCGCGGTTATCGCGCAGAAAACTCACTTAGATCCGTCGTCCTGCGTATCGTCGCGCTTTATTCGCGCTTCCGGGTGGGCTACCTCGCCCGCGGCCCTCAGCACGTTCAAAACACCCGCAGCAAACCCAATCAGCAGGAACACGATCAACCCGAAGGGTGACGTTCCCAGCCAATGGTCGCAGAGCCAGCCCAGACCGCCTCCAACCACAATCCCTGCAATGAACTCAGAAGACAGTTTCATTGCCTGGGCGTAGCCGGGTGCATCGCTTTTCTGGGATTTGCGCTCAGCGTCTTCCGCCGCACGCTGCCCCTCTAGCATCCGGTTTAGCCGATCCCGCCGTTCCGACAGATCCGCTTCAGAGGTCGCCTTGGTTGGACCGTTTGTTTCGTCGTTATGCGAAGAGCCACTCATGTTGATCCCCGCACCTAGAAACTGTTTCGACCCGGCCCTTGGACACCCCCTTAAGCCGCGCGCACCATAGTCGGGGGCCCCAGCCCTGTCAAGAACACTAATAAATAAGTTAAATACTTGAAGTTAAAGAGAAAATACCGCACGAAGGCAATTTGTCTGACCATAGTCTTACCCGAAAACCTTTCTCAAGCGGTCTTCGAGGGGCACTTAGCCGGTTTCACGGAATCGTTCAGCGGTTTCCAGATCCACGGAAACGAGCTGGGAAACGCCACGCTCGGCCATGGTGACACCGAACAATCGGTTCATGCGCGCCATGGTAATTGGATTGTGGGTAATCACGACAAACCTCGTTTCAGTACTCGCCGCCATTTCGTCCAGAAGATCGCAATAACGCTCGACATTGGCATCATCCAGGGGAGCGTCTACCTCATCAAGAACACAGATCGGCGCCGGGTTCGTCAAAAAGACCGCGAAGATCAGGGACATTGCCGTCAACGCCTGCTCACCGCCCGAAAGCAGCGTCATTGTCTGCGGCTTCTTGCCGGGAGGACGTGCGATGATTTCAAGCCCTGCATCCAGCGGGTCATCAGAATCGACCAGCTGCAGCTCGGCCGTACCGCCGCCGAACAAATGAGTGAACAACCGCTGGAAATGACCGTTGACCACCTCAAACGATGCCAGAAGCCGTTCGCGGGCTTCCCGGTTCAGATTTGAAATGCCGGTGCGCAAACGACGAATCGCCTCGATCAGGTCATCGCGTTCCGAAGTCAGAGTGGTTTTCTGCTCATCAATCTCACGCAATTCTTCTTCGGCCCGCAGGTTGACACCGCCTAGACGTTCCCGCTCGGCCTTCAAACGCTCCAGCTTGCGCTCCATCGCTTCAGGGTCGGGCAGCGGCGCTCCTTCCTTCAGGCCGGCGATTTCCGGCAAGGCCGCGACAGAGACTTCAAGGTCCTCATCGATGCGGCGCTCCAGGTTTCCTTTGCGTTCGCGTGCCGCTTCCAGCCGCTCTTCGGCACGGATCTTCTGCTCGCGCGCGCCTGACATGGCTTCCAGCGCCACTTTGGCAGCACGGTCAACATCAGCCTGATCCAACTCCGCTTGCTGTAACCGGTCGTCCCTGGCCTTCTTCTCTTCCTCGGCCTTGGCGATGGCAGAGAAAAGGTCACGTCGCTTGATTTCGATGTCTTCGGGAGCTTCGATAAGTTCCGCGCGTTCTTCTTCGGCTTCTTCCCGCCTTTCGGTCAGGACCGAGATCTGCTGGGCGGCGTTGGATGCACGGGTCTTCCAGCTGTCATATTCGCGGGCAATCGACTCCAGACGCCGATCCCTCAACTGCTGCTCCCGGGCAAAGCCTTCGGAAACTGCCCTCGCCTCTGCGAGCGCATTGCGCGCCGAGTCAACCTGCCCCTGAAGCTCCTCAATCTGGCCTTGGTAGCTGGTGCTGTCGGGCGCCTCTTCTAGGCGTTCCTCGGTTTCGACCACCTGCTCGCGCGCCATCTCCGCTTCTTCGCCAAGGCGATCCGCCCGGTCCTGAGCCGCAGCTTTCTTGGCTGCCAGCTGGGATATGGCACGTTCCGCTGCCTGGAGCGCTTCACGGGCCGCAGCAACACTGCGCTGCCCGTCACGTACTTTGCCGCGCGCATTTTGCTCAAGCTCCACGGCCTGCCGGACGCGCGCCGCAGCAGCTTCCAGGGCCTGTTGCCGATTTTCAACCTCGCGGCGAGCTGTCTCGATTTCCTCCGCCAGTTCGGCCAGACGGTTTTTCTGGGCAAGACGTTGAGCTGCGGGCGTCGGCGCGTTGGCAGCCACCACGAAACCATCCCAACGCCAAAGATCGCCCTGCTTCGACACCAGTCTCTGGCCGGGCTTCAACTGTTTGCGCAGCTCCGGTCCCTGCGCCTGTTCCACAATTCCAATCTGCCGCAGCCGGCGCGACAGCTCTTCCGGCGCAATCACGACATCTGCAAGCGAGCGGGACTCGTCGGGCAAATCAGGATCTTCGCGTCCTTCAAGAACCCCGCCCCATTTCACTGCAGCTGCATCATCCAGCGATGCGTCCAGATCCTCTCCGAGCGCCGCGCCAAGCGCGGTCTCATATCCCTGTTCAACCTTGATCTGTTCGACAACCGGAGTGTGATCCTGATCGGAGTGGACATTCAATACCTGCTCAAGCGTTCGCGCCTCTGTTTCGAAGCCCTGCAGAAGCTGCTGGGCTTCGCTCAGCGGCAGACGAGCTGATTGCTCCTGTTCCCGCGCGTCTCTTGTCGCCGTTTCCGCCTCCTCAACAGCACTTTCGGCTTCCAGAAACGCTTCCTCGGCAATTTCCAGGGCCTCCCGGTTTTCGGCAACGCCGTCGCTTTCGGCCATTTGAGCATTGAGATCGGCAAGTGCCTGCTGAGCTTCCTGAGCCTGCGCAACAAGCCGGTCAGCACGTTGACGGCTTTCCATAACCGCGCGCTCCAGCTGACGTCGCTCGGCACTCGCCCGTGCCTCCGCTGCCGTAAGCTCCGACAGTTTCACCTCCAGGGACCGAACAACCTCCTCGGCTTCGGCAACCTTTTCACGGGCTGTCTCGGTGCGTTCCTGCACCATTTCATTTTCTTCCAGAAGCTCGGCGCGTTCCTCCGACAGGCGCTCGAGGACCTCATCGTTTTCCGACACCATGCTCTGCTCGCGCCGGATATCCTCGGCAAGCTGTACAAGCCGCCGCTCCAGATCCTGCAGCCTTTCCTTTACCCGTCGTTCTTCCGCATCGAGTTCATTGCGGGCGATTACGAGTCGCTGCAGCGCGGCACCTGCCTTGGCCGCGTCGTCCCGCAGCTCCGGAAGCTTGTGCGCCGCTATTGCCTGAATGCGAGCGCTTTCTGCCTGCAGGGCCGTCGCTTCGTTCACCTGTTTCTGCGCTTCGGTAAAATGTTCTTCTGCCGAGACAAGTGCATCACGTGATTCGGTCCAGCGAATAAAAAGGATGGACGCCTCCGCACCGCGGATTTCCGACGACAGGTTCCGATACCGTGACGCCTGCCGGGACTGACGCTTCAGGCTGTCGAGCTGGCCGTCGATCTGGACCAGAACATCTTCGAGGCGTTCAAGGTTCTGCTCTGCGGCACGCAAGCGGATCTCGGCTTCGTGCCGGCGCGAATGAAGACCTGAAATGCCTGCAGCTTCTTCCAGGATCTGACGCCGCGACGTCGGCTTGGCCGCAATCAGTTCGCCGATCTGACCCTGACGCACCATGGCAGGAGAGCGGGCACCGGTAGACGCATCGGCAAAGAGCAGCTGCACGTCACGGGCACGCACGTCCTTTGCGTTGATCTTGTAGTTGGAGCCCTGCTCGCGCTCGATCCGCCGGCTGACCTCCAGGAGGTCGGCATCGTTGAATGCCGTGGGGGCCGATCTGTCAATGTTTTCAAGGAAAAGCGAAACTTCTGCGGTGTTCCGGGCCGGACGGTTGAGACTTCCGGAGAAGATCACATCGTCCATGCCGGAGGCACGCATGTTCTTGTAGGAATTCTCGCCCATCACCCAACGCAGGGCTTCGACGAGATTGGACTTTCCGCAGCCGTTCGGACCGACCACTCCGGTCAGGCCGTTGCCGATGATGAATTCCATCGGCTCGACAAAGGATTTGAACCCGGCAATGCGAAGCTTGGAAAATCTCATCGGCGCCCGAGCCTCCGGGAGGTGGGCGCCGAGAAAGCGTGTTCAAGATCAGAGCGAACCTTATCGCCCGGCAGCAAAAGTGCCGGTTTAGAGATTCTTCTCGATGATCTTGCCCATTTCGTCAATCGACAGCGCTCCGGAGACCATTTCGCCGTTGATGAAGAATGTTGGCGTGGAGTTCACACCGAACTCATTAGCGCCGCGATCTTTCACAGCATTAACTGCGTCAAGCAAACCCTGGTTTGTCAAGCATTCCTCAAAGGACTCTTGTGTAAATCCGATCTGTTTGGAAAAGTCGAGCAGCGATTGATAGGGATTGTCGGTAAATGCCCAGTTCCGCTGCTGTTCGAACATGATGTCCACAATCTCGAAATATTTGTCCGCAGGGGCACAGCGGGCAAGCATGAATGCAGCCGCAGCGACCGGATCCAGCGGGAACTCGCGGAAAATGAAGCGCACCTTGCCGGTGTCGACATAGTCTTTCTTCAGGTCAGGCCAGGTGCTCTTGTGGAAATTTGCACAATGGCCGCAGGTCATCGACGCATATTCGACGATTGTTACCGGCGCATTCTCGTCTCCAAGGATTTTGTCACCCAGCGGACCGGGTTTCAGCAGCTCTTCCTGATCTACGGATTGCGCGAAGGCCGGAACGGTGGCGGCAACACTGAATGCAGCCGTGGCCAGGGCGGTGGTTTTAAGAAACTGTCTACGGGTCTGGGTCACGAAGATCGTCCTATCACAAGTTTTAGACGCAGCACCCTACGGTGCGAATTCTGTAGCTTCATGTGCCCCTTCAGGCACGGCGCGTCAACAAGGCTTATCAAATGTGGCAGGAGCGAGGAGCTTACAAAGCTCTGTTTCACAAAGTTGTTATCGGCTGAACACGCTACCGTTAGGTCAATACTCGCCCCGATCAGGCGGCCTCATCCGTGTTCTTTGCGATCACCTGTGCGCCGAGCTTTTTCAAGGCTTCGCGCAATCTCTCGTTTTCAAAGCCCTGAAGGCTGTCGTCGAGCTTCTTTTCCTCAGATTGGGTCAGCTCGCGCAGTGTCTTGCGCGGTGCGACGCGCTTCACCTGCACAGGCTTTTGCAGGATCTTTATGCGTCCAATTGCCGCCCAGCCATAGAAGGTGTTTATGCGTTCGATAACCTGCCCGCTGTCATGAGACAGCATCAGGGCCGTTGCGCCATCCGTGTGGACGACGAGCGTGGCCGGTTGCGGCACCGTTTCGGGGTCTCGCAGTTCCGGTTGCCGAGGCCAGACAAGTCTGTCCGGCTGAACACGCGTGCCATAGCGCTCACCGACGATATCGGCCCAGGAGGCAACGATATCGACCGAGGCAAAACCGCGCTTTCGGCAGACCGGCGTCATCGCCTTGCTGACAAGATCAGCAAGCGGCTTCGCCTCTCTGGACCTGCGCATAGAATTTGCCTTTACCGCGCTAATGACCTACCTCCTCTTCCGGCCAAGCAAAAATAGCATAGATTTGCCAGCATTACGGATAGAGATGTTGTCTCCCAATAGAATGCGACAAAATAACGACCAATACTTCCCCGATACGCTTGTGCCGGGCTTACTTCACGAAGTTGTCCCCAGGCTTTCCAGTTTTACACACTTGGACTCATCCACGTGAACTCGGCTGATCACATGAATTCTGCTTCCTTAGCCACGACACTTTTGCACTGGTACGACCGTCATGCACGGAAACTGCCGTGGAGAGTAAGTCCCCAGGACCGGAAACTGGGAGAAATTCCAGATCCTTACAAGATCTGGCTATCGGAAGTCATGTTGCAGCAGACCACAGTGGCTGCGGTGAAGGACTATTTCCAGAAATTTACCAGGACATGGCCAACAGTCGAAGATCTTGCCAGTGCGGAAGAAGAAGACGTCATGAAGGCCTGGGCGGGGCTCGGCTACTATTCCCGCGCCCGCAACTTGAAAAAATGCGCCGATACAGTCGCAAATGAGTACGAGGGCCGGTTTCCCGACGACGAAAAAGCTCTTTTGGAGCTGCCCGGTGTAGGTCCGTATACTGCTGCAGCCATCGCGACCATAGCATTTGACCGGCATGCGGCGGTTGTCGACGGCAACGTGGAACGTGTGCTTACAAGATTGCAACAGATCGAAACGCCTCTTCCCGACGCGAAGGCGGAAATCAAGGCGGTCATGTCTGATTTGACACCATTCGACCGGCCCGGTGATTTTGCCCAGGCCGTTATGGATATCGGCGCGACCATCTGCACGCCAAAGCGGCCTGCCTGCTCGTTGTGTCCATGGATGGATGCCTGCAAGGTGCAAAACTCAGCCATTGCCGAAACGTTGCCCAGAAAAGCACCGAAGAAGCAGAAGCCAACACGCTACGGCGCGGCTTTTGTGGCCAAGGACGAGATCAGTGGCGCCGTTTTGCTGCGTCGCCGTCCGCCAAAGGGCTTGCTGGGAGGAATGACCGAGGTGCCGGGGTCCGAATGGTCGGAAACTTTCGATCCGTCCCAGGCGCTGGACCATGCTCCCTTTTCCGCGAGCTGGCGCAAACAATCGGTCGAAGTGAAACATACGTTTACGCATTTTCATCTGAAGCTGACCATATACATCTCAGATCTTCCAGCCTCGACAGTCCCAACGTTGGAAAATAGCTGGTGGTCAGCTCCGGACACACTTCAGGATGAGGCCCTGCCGACTGTCATGCGCAAGGCCCTTGCCGCAGCACTGGACTGACGGGGCCAATTCATCGGCGTGCATGGGCGCGTGAACCGGAACTGTCAGGCCTTGCCTTCCAGGCTCACCGATACGTTCAGTTTGTTTCCGTCGAGATCGCGAACATAGGCTCCGTAATAGTCCGGGTGATAACTCCGCGGTCCGGGTGCTCCTTCATCCGATCCGCCACAGCGAAGTGCAGCGGCGTGGAACGCTCTCACTGTTTCAGCGTCGGGCGCATAAAACATGACCTGTGTTCCGTTGCCGAAGGTGGCTCGTTTTTCGTTAAACGGAATAACGACAAAGAAGGTGGTTCGCCCGTCAGTGCCCGCGTATCCTCTCTCATGCTCGTCGGAGAAAACGCATTTCATGCCGATGACAGCAAGAACTTCATCGTAGAACTTTCCGGCCGCCGAAATGTCATTTGTGCCGACGCAAACTCCTGAAAGCATGATGCAAAATCACCCTGTCTGTTTTCTGACAATGCCTTTTTCGGTTAGTTTGCTGTTCGTTGCCAATCATTTTCTTCAGCCGGGTGCATTTTCTTCCCATCCGTCGTTCTTCTTGCGCTCAAGCCCAAGAGAGTGTTTCAAGATCTCCATAAAACGCAGTCTGAAAACTTGGCAGCGGAAATTGTCAGAACTTGCCAACAGTTGCCGCAAGGATTGCGTCGCAGACTGATCAATCTTTTAATCATGCAGTCCCCTTTGAACTGAAGGATCTGCCGATGAAACCTGAATTTCAGGTCAAGGGTCTCAGTGAGATTGCCATCCATACAAACAACATGGCCGCGATGATTGCGTTCTACCGCGATTGCTTGGGGCTGGAGCCATTTGCGACCCGAGCGAGTGGCACTATCGAGTTCTTCCGCATTGGCGACGGTTTTGGCGGATTAACGACTGTTCTCGCTCTCTTTGATGCCGGCGCGAAAAAACAGGTGACTTCAGGGCGAAGCGACCCGGCTTCCTCCCTCCACCACATTGCGCTTTCCGTCTCGCGTGAAGAACAGGATATGGCCGAAAGATGGTTCGCCGAAAAAGGTATCGAAACACGAATAGAGAATTTCACCTGGGTCGGATGGCGGGGCCTGTTCGTAAAAGACCCGGATGGTAATACAGTTGAACTGGTTGCCAAGGTTGCCGAACCCTCGAACCCTGGTGACTAACGCACGCAGCTTCTCGCGTGAGCCAATTCAAAACTCCAAAATTCCGTGAGTAGCTTTTCGACAGGTGATCTGACGTCGTGATGCAATCGTCTTGCGCCATCCAGCACTGCAATCGGCGGCACAAATCCTCCCGGATTTTTTCCTCATCCAACTCCGCGACAAATACGTAAAGCGTTCGACACAGGCATCAGTCAAGCATCTGAACTGGCTCGGGAAAATCGTTTTCCCGAAGCGCTTTCCCTATGTCTGTGAGAATGTGGGAGTGACACATGAAACTGATCCAGAACCTTCTCTTCGCCCTTCTTCTCATCGTTCCTCTTTCCGCAGCAAAGGCAGGGGACAAGGACATTGTTGATACAGCCGTTGGCGCGGGATCCTTCAATACTCTGGTTGCGGCGGTCCAGGCGGCCGGGCTTGTCGAAACCTTGAAGGGTGAAGGCCCGTTCACCGTATTCGCACCGACCGATGAAGCATTTGCCAAGTTGCCAGCCGGCACGGTCGAAAACCTACTGAAACCGGAAAACAAGGATCAGCTCGTTGCAGTGCTGACCTATCACGTCGTACCGGGCAAAGTTATGTCGTCCGACATCGCCGGCAAGAAGGCCGAAGTCGCCTCCGTTCAGGGAAGTGAGATTTCCGTCGATGCGACAGATGGCGTGAAGGTGGACGATGCCAACGTTGTGACTGCTGATGTGGAAGCTTCCAATGGCGTGATCCACGTGATCGATGCGGTGATCCTTCCGAATTAAGGAACTCACCGTGCGGGCATCGCATCCATGCCATGTCCTTGCGAAGCGTGGCCTTTTTGATAAGGGCCACGCTTCATTTTTCTCAGCAATTGATTGCAGGATACTCGCCCCTTTTCAGACTCGATCAGGAGAGGTGTCATGGTCCATCAGAGTCGGGTCAATATTTTCGCCTAAAACGCGAATAGGCGCTGGACTTCAAGACTAGAATAATTCTAAACTGCGCGCCTAATTAATTTTAAGGAGGCATCGCCATGAAAGGGAATGCGAAGGTTATTGAACGCCTGAATGAGGCTCTCTTTCTAGAGCTCGGCGCAATCAACCAATACTGGCTACATTATCGCCTCTTGAGCGACTGGGGTTTTACCCGTCTGGCCAAGAAAGAGCGTGAAGAATCCATTGAGGAAATGCATCACGCCGACAAGCTGACCGACCGGATCATCTTTCTGGAAGGTCACCCGAACATGCAGAAGGTGGCTCCGCTACGTATCGGCCAGAACGTCAAGGAAGTACTGGAATCCGATCTTGCCGGTGAGTATGACGCCCGTACTTCTTACATGAAGTCGCGTGAAATCTGCCGCGAGGAAGGCGACTACGTCTCCATGGCCCTGTTCGAAGAACTTCTCAAGGATGAGGAAGGCCATATCGACTTCCTGGAAACCCAGCTGGAGCTTCTGGAGAAGATCGGCGAAGAACGCTACGGCCTGCTGAACGCAGCCCCTGCCGACGAAGCCGAATAAGATTTCCGAGTTTTCCGAGATCAAAAAGAAAAGCGCGGTTCGAAACCGCGCTTTTTTCATGGGCCAAACTTCTTTGTCATTCCAACCGCAGAGCAGCGAAGAGCCGGGATGACAATCACTTCAGGGCAGCCCTCTCGCTCGACGCCCTGACAACGACTTTACTGGAAGGCTGTCTCCGCGAAGCTTCTGAGTTTGCGTGAATGCAGACGATCAGCCGTCATGTCGCGCATCTTTTCCATGGCACGGATACCGATCTGCAAGTGCTGAGCGACCTGGCGCTTATAGAAGTCGGTGGCCATGCCCGGCAGCTTCAACTCGCCATGAAGCGGTTTGTCAGAGATGCAAAGCAGCGTGCCGTAAGGAACCCGGAAGCGGAAGCCGTTGGCGGCAATCGTTGCCGATTCCATATCGAGCGCAATTGCGCGCGACTGTGAGAAACGCTTGACGAGCTCCGGTTGATCCCAAAGCTCCCAGTTCCGATTATCAAGGGAGACAACGGTTCCGGTGCGCATCACCCGTTTCAGGTCATAGCCGTCAAGACCCGTCGTTTCGGCAACGGCATCCTCAAGCGCAACCTGAACTTCGGCAAGCGGCGGGATCGGCACCCAGATCGGTAGGTCCTGATTGAGAACATTGTCTTCGCGAACATAGCCATGTGCCAGGACATAGTCGCCCAAAGTCTGGCTGTTCCGCAGGCCGGCGCAGTGTCCGAGCATCAACCACACATGAGGGCGAAGCACAGCCACATGGTCGGTGATCGTCTTTGCGTTGGAGGGACCGACCCCAATATTGATCATGGTGATGCCGCTGCCGTCAGCCCGCTTGAGGTGATAGGCAGGCATCTGAGGCAGCTTTGCCGGCTCTGCTCCGCAAGACGGCGCACTTTGTCCGGCTTCCGTAATCAGGTTACCAGGTGCAACGAATGCTTCATATCCGCTGTTCGGATCTGAGAGCAGCTCGTGAGACATGCGGCAGAACTCATCGATATAGAACTGGTAGTTCGTGAAAAGAACGTAGTTCTGGTAGTGCTCCGCTGCCGTGGCGGTGTAGTGCTGCAAGCGGTGAAGGGAATAGTCGATCCGCGGGGCCGTGAAGGAGGCAAGCGGCATGACGCCATCTACAGGCTCGTAGGTACCGTTGGCGATGGAATCGTCCATTACCGTAAGGTCCGGCAGGTCAAACATGTCGGCGAGAGGCCGATCCAAATTTGCGGCGGCGGCGCCCCCTTCCACGTGCGTGCCGTCATAGAAAGCGAAGTGAAGCGGTATCGGCATGTCGCTGTCACCGACCAGGATCGGCACATCGTGGTTGCTCATCAGCAGCGACAACTGAGATTCCAGGTAATTCTTGAACAGATCCGGTCGCGTAATCGTCGAGGCATGGGTTCCGGGCCGGGAAACGAAACCATAGGACAGTCGGCTGTCCAGGCGAACATGACTGTCGGTCACGATCCGGACTTGCGGATAGTAGGCGCGAACTCTCCCCTCTATTTCCTTGCCCTCAAGAAGGTCCTGGAAATGCGCGCGCAGGAACGACGTGTTCGCTTCGAATATTTCAATCAGACGGGCAACAGCTTTTTCCGCATCGGTAAAAACTTCCAGCGGATGGGAAGGAGCAAGCCGGACCCGCCGTCCTGCCTGCTGCAAATTGTTGCTGCTTAGTTTGGACATAAAAGTCTCCTTATTGTTGTTATGTCCCCACAGTCCCGCCAACGCTCGCCCGGGTCAATAGACGTAACTACAGTTTTTGAATTTTTTTTCACAAAGAGAAAAATTCTGCACTCCATTGCACTCGTCTCGCTTCAACCGATTCAATTGCCCTTTTCCCGGTGCAGTGAAACCGATAAAGTCACCCCGAATTTTCACAGGGGTATTTGGCGGATCTATGAACACCACATGCCTCAGCAATTTGGAAACAATCAACTTCACTGCCTTTGCGGTGCCTCCACTTCAAAGCAGGTTGATCTAGGAGCTTGCCATGCAACGAACTTTCCTGACCCTTGCGGTCGCCGTCACCGCCATGATCGGCGCCGGGTTTTCCGCTCTTGCGCAGGATCTTCCCGACCTGAAGGGACGTGACATCGTCATCGCATCGGAGAACACCTATCCGCCACTGCAGTTCGTCGACCCGAAGTCCGGCGCAGCGACAGGTTGGGAGTATGAAGCAATTGCCGAAATC
The DNA here is from genome assembly GCF_040329435.1 of Roseibium sp. SCP15. Lineage (NCBI taxonomy): Bacteria > Pseudomonadati > Pseudomonadota > Alphaproteobacteria > Hyphomicrobiales > Stappiaceae > Roseibium > Roseibium sp. SCP15. The sequence goes on from NZ_JBDZYI010000002.1 coordinate 340,996, forward strand.
GCCAAACGCCTGAACATGAACGTGACTTACGAGAATGTCAGCTGGGATGCGATGATCCCTGCCGTTTCGGCGGGCGAATATGACCTTGCCATGAACGGCATTACCATTCGTGCGGACCGGGCGGAGAAAGTCGATTTCTCCGAACCTTACATGCGTTCTGAAATGTTCATGCTGGTCCGTGCCGACGAAGACCGCTTCACGGATGCCAAGGGATTTGCCGCCAACACGGATTTCCTTGCCGGCGCGCAACCGGGCACAACGCCGTTCTATGTCACTGTCTATGAAGTTCTGGACGGTGACGAAGCCAACCCGCGCATCAAGCTCTTCGAGACTTTCGGCGCGGCTGTCCAGGCTCTGAAGACTGGCGACGTTGACCTTGTCCTGACCGACAGCACCGGTGGCCAGGGCTATGTCGCGACCAATCCGGACACGTTCAAACTGATCGGCGAGCCGATGGGAACGGAAGACTTCGGTTTCATTTTCCCGAAAGGGTCCGATCTCGTTGCGCCAATCAATGCTGCGATTGCCAGCATGCGCGCTGACGGCACCTTGGACGCTTTGAACAAGAAGTGGTTCTTCGACTACAAAGCCGGCCAATAAAGAACCGGCTGCGCCGAAGTGCGGCTAGACATTGATGATCATGGCCGGTATCCGCCCATTGTTCCGGATACCGGCCATTTGATTTTTGACTGGCTGTAACTCCCCAAGTTCTCATCGCTCCCGTTTTTCAGTCCAAGACAGATCCATGTTCCGCAAAAAATCTTCCACCGCCACTCCACAAAACGACTTTCCTTACTGGTTGGTGGCGGCCTGCGGAATTGCCATTTTTCTCCTGTTTCAGATCGCGACCGACGAAATCTATACTCAGGTCATGGCAACCGTTTCCCGCGGAATTGGCCTGACAATATTCGTCACGCTGGTCGGATTTTTCCTGGCATCCGTGCTGGGTCTTATTCTCGCCCTGGCCTCGCTCTCCGGTTCGATCGTGCTGCGCCAGGTTGCCCGTTTCTATGTCGAGATCGTGCGTGGATTGCCGATCATCGTGTTGTTGCTCTACATCGCCTTTGTCGCAACGCCGCTTCTGGTTGCCGGTGTCAACGCAGTTCTTGAGCCTCTTGGGCTGGAGACCATGCGCACCAGAGACTTCCCGCTGTTGTGGCGTGCCATCGTCGCGCTGATGATCGGTTATTCCGCATTCATCGCGGAAGTTTTCCGTGCAGGCATCCAGGCCGTCGACAAGGGACAGATCGAAGCCGCGGAAGCGCTCGGCATGAACCGCTGGCTCCGCTTCCGGCTGATCATTTTTCCGCAGGCCCTCAAGACCATCCTGCCGCCTTTGGGAAACGACTTCGTCGCCATGATCAAGGACAGCTCGCTGGTTTCCGTCCTGGGCGTTGCCGATATCACCCAGCTCGGCAAAGTCTATGCGGCAGGCTCGTTCCGCTATTTCGAGACCTACAACGTGGTCGCCCTGATCTATCTGATGATGACCATTACCCTGTCCCTTGCCCTGCGCAGGTTTGAGCGTTCCAGGGATGTTGGAGGGCGGTAGCAAGGAAGTGCCGGGCGAGTTCTTCCGCCATCCGCTCATGTTTTCTCGGAGTGTCTGAGGAATCAATGTTTCAGCACGCGACAATGCTTCATTGCCAGTCGTTGATCCGCTTACCGAAACGAATTGAAGAGGCCAGTCTGGTTCGCCATAGTGTGGAGCGTTGTTCTATAAAGAGGGCCATGAGTTTATGAACGGGCCGAAGCTGAAAACAGTCGCCTCAACAGATAATCTGGCAACAGACTTGCTGCCTCTTCCGCCTCGCTACCCTTATAGAGGGCCAAGCATCAACATTCCGGCGATCATCAACAGAACCCCTCAAGACATTCATGAACTCGAGCGGTTCTTGCACAACAGCCTCATCATTGCCGGCGCAACACTTAAACGTAAGCGTTCGTTTTTGGGACGTCTCTACAATCGGATTGCGGCCGAAGACCCGGACTACATTCAGATGTCCGGTGCGCGGTTGAAGGAAGTGCTGCCTGTCGCCGGTTATCCGGTCCCTGACGAAATTCGACCCGGCACTGAATATGCCTTGCGCCGCGATATCGTTGAAGCCGCCCATTCCTCGTTGCAAGGTGAACTCAAAAGATCTCCACCCGCTGATAGCTGACAGCGACCCGAGAACTGAAGTGCATGGAAGGTGACGGTTGATGCGCCCTTTTGAAGAAATCGAATCCCTGGCGACCGAAAAGAAAGGTGGTGCGGCTCAACTGGCGGCGCTGCTGGGTGGACACAATCTGCCCAAGTCGGAAGCCGAACTGGAACAGATCGGCGATGACCGCTGGCTTGCCATGTTCACCAAATGCGTCTTTCAGGCCGGGTTCAGCTGGAAAGTGATTGATCAGAAATGGCCGGGATTTGAAGAGGCGTTTGAAGGATTTGACGTGGCCCGCCTTGCCTTCCTGCCCGACGAAGCCTTTGAAGCCCTTTTGAAGGACACCCGCATCGTACGCAATGGCGCCAAGATCAAGACTGTGCAGCATAATGCCATATTTCTGAAGGAGTTGGCGGCCGAACACGGCAGTGCATCGAAGTTCTTTGCGCACTATCCAGTGGACGATCAGATCGGCCTGATGGAGTTCTTGAAAAAGCGCGGCAGCCGGCTTGGAGGCAACACCGGCCAGCTCGCCCTGCGCTTCATGGGAAAGGAAAGTTTCATTCTGTCAGGCGACGTGGTTAACGCGCTTATCCGAGAAAACGTCGTCGAGAATGATCGCTTGTCGAAAAAAAATCTGAAGGCGATACAGGTTGCCTTTAACGATTGGAAAGCAACTTCCGGTCGTACACTCAATGAAATCAGCAGAATTCTGGCCTTTTCGGTTGGCACAGGTCGTTAACCTCTCATTTAACTTTTACGATTGTAAACAAAGCATTGATTTAAAGAGAATTTTTGTTTTGTGAGCTTAACGCCTGATTTACCAAAACCGGTAACCATGACACTCGAAATTGCGTGAGGTATTGCGTCGCAATGAGTGTACTGCGTACCGGGGTGTCCTTTGCGGCACCCCTTCAAAAAAAGAAATCGGAAGCACCTGCTTCCTGGCTGAATACGATCCTGAAGGGCGACTGCGTGGCCGCCCTTGAGAAACTGCCGTCCCGGTCGGTCGACCTGGTCTTTGCAGATCCGCCCTACAATCTCCAGCTGGGCGGCGACCTGCACCGGCCGGATCAGTCGAAGGTGGATGCCTGTGACGATCACTGGGATCAGTTCGAGAGCTTTGAGGCCTATGATGCCTTCACCCGTGCCTGGCTTCTGGCCGCGCGCCGGGTGCTGAAGCCCGACGGGTCACTTTATGTGATCGGCTCTTATCACAATATCTTCCGGGTTGGCGCGATCCTGCAGGATCTCGGCTTCTGGATCATGAACGATATTGTCTGGCTCAAGTCCAATCCAATGCCGAACTTCCGCGGCAAACGGTTCACCAATGCCCATGAGACCATGATCTGGGCGGTGAAATCCAAGGATGCCAAGCCGACCTTCAACTACGATGCCCTGAAGACCTTCAACGAAGATCTGCAGATGCGCTCCGACTGGCACCTGCCGCTTTGCACGGGTACCGAGCGCCTCAAGGACAAGAACGGTCAGAAGGTACATCCGACCCAGAAACCGGAGTCCCTGCTTTATCGAGTGCTCACGGCGTCGTCCAAACCCGGTGACGTGGTGCTGGATCCTTTCTTCGGAACCGGCACGACCGGGGCCGTCGCCAAGAAACTCGGGCGGCATTTCGTCGGTGTCGAGCGCGAGCAGGACTACATTGACGCTGCAACTGCACGCATCGATGCGATCACGCCCGGCGATGCCGAAGCCCTGGAGATGCAAAAGGGCAAACGTGCCCAGAAACGCATCCCCTTCGGCACGCTGCTGGAAAGTGGCCTCCTGGAGCCCGGCACGGAGCTGACCTGCTCCAAAGGCAAGCACCAGGCTGTAGTCCGTGCGGATGGATCGCTCAAATCCGGCGACCATACCGGTTCGATCCACAAGGTGGGAGCACTTGTCCAGGGACAAGAAGCCTGCAACGGCTGGACGTTCTGGCACACGATGGACGGTGCCAAGAAGTCTCCTATCGATGAGCTTCGCAAGGAAATCAGGTCCCGCCTGCAGGCATAAGCAGGCTTTAAGCAAGAAGCGACCTTCGCGGCCCCGCGACTGACTTCAACCCCGCTTCCGATCAGGAGGCGGGGTTTCTTTGTTGAACTGCCAGGCAGTCTCGTGCGTTTAACCGAAACTCTTGTTTGCCCCGGCAAGAGATGACAGAAAGTCCCGCCGCAGTTCCTTGTCGGTCGCAAATTCGCCCAACATGCGGCGCGTCATCATTGAAACACCGGGTTTCTTCACGCCTCGCGTCGTCATGCACATATGCGCGGCTTCCATGACCACCGCGACCCCTCTTGGCCGAAGCACTTTGTCAATGGTTTCTGCGACCTGCGCGGTCAGCGTTTCCTGTATCTGAAGCCGCTTGGCAAACACTTCCACCAGACGGGCAAGCTTGCTGATGCCAACAACGCGGCCTGCCGGCATATAGGCGATGTGAACCTTGCCGATGATCGGAACCATGTGATGCTCGCAATGCGATTCAAAGCGCAGGTTCCGCAACACAATCATGTCGTCGTAATCATTGGTTTCTTCAAAAGTGCGTCGCAGCAGCTCAACCGGATCTGTCCGGTAGCCTTCGAAGAACTCTTCATACGCCCTGACCACGCGCGCGGGCGTATCAAGCAGCCCTTCCCTGTCCGGGTCATCTCCGGCCCATTCAATCAACAGACGAACCGCGGCCTCCGCCTCTGCGCGTTGCGGTCCCGTTCCTGGAACGGAGCGCTTCTCTTCCTTTGCCTCCAAAGTTTCCGCCACCGACATTCATTTCTCCGACTTTGGTATCTAACTAGCGTGCTTTTGTTATGTTATTTCATTACAAATTTGAAGCGCAACAGCGTGAAAATCATCAGGACAAGGTCACATTACGGTGCACCAAGCAGGTGGAAGGTGTTTCGAACTGTGGTCCCAGCGAAATTCCATCTCTTGAAATTTCCAGTCAATCCATTCATTTTGAATTCGCTTGATGCTATTGTTGAATTTAATTCTCAACTTTAAAGCTGCGGCAGAATCGGACGATCGAGGAGGAGAATTCAGATCGCCCCGACACAGGATCATGTCGAGACCGTTCTCAAAACGGTGCAATCCGGATCGGCCCCTGCGCTGTCGCGGATTGCCGCGTCCTGGCACCGGTCGCTTTATACGCATGGTCTGGACCCGGCCGATCGCGGTGTCCGCGAAAAAGTCAGCGAATCGAAATTTCAGCAGTGCCGTGAAGCATCCGAATTCCTGTTGAGGATTGCCGCTCCCAAACTCGACCAGCTCTTCGGTCTTGTCGGCCAATCCGGCTGTACCGTTCTTTTGACCGATGCCAAGGGCATTCTGCTCGATCAGCGCTGTTCGGTAGGGGATGCGTCTGCCTTCGAGGAATGGGGACTTTGGCAAGGGGCGGACTGGAGCGAAGAAGCCGAAGGCACAAATGGTGTCGGCACCTGTATCACCGAACAGCGGCAGGTCATCATTCATCGGAATGAGCATTTCCTGGCACGAAATGCGGGCATGAGCTGCATGGATGCACCGATATTCGGGCCGGATGGCGACCTTGCCGGAGCACTGGACATCTCATCGGCCCGTTCGGACCAGACCGAAGCCTTCAACCGACTGATTGCGGCAACCGCAGCACAAACGGCGCGGCAGATCGAGGCGGAGGCGTTCCGCGCTTCCTTTCCCAAGGCCCGTATCATCTGTGCGGACCATGACACCAGCGAGACCGCAATGCTGCTTGCCGTCAATTCCGATGACATCGTGGTCGGTGCGACCCGCGGCGCACGCAAGGCCTTTGGCCTCCGCACCTCAGGGCCCATTGCTCCCCTCCCCGCGTCGGACCTTTTGGGCCGCGAGGATGGTCCGTCCGGTTTCGAGAAGGCTGAACGCGCAGCCGTTGTTCGAGCCCTTACGAGAGCAGCTGGCAACGTCTCAGAGGCAGCGCGAGCACTGGGTATCGGGCGCGCCACCCTCTATCGCCGCATGAAGAGACTGGGCATCGGCGAAAATTCCGACTGACCTGTCTCAGTTCTGAGACAGTTTGAAGGACAACCGGTCGCGGGACGGCTGACAATTCTCGTCGATGTTGGGCAGATTTCCTTCGATCTCTGGTGGAGGACCAGGGACATGTGGAGGAAACAACATGAACGAGATGCCCATCTTCGCGAAAGATACGGATTCGCCCTTCAAGTCGCGCTACGACAACTACATTGGCGGAAAGTATGTAGCGCCGGTCAATGGCCGCTACTTCACCAACATCACCCCGATCACAGGAGCTCCTGTTTGCGATGTCGCCCGCTCGGACGTCGCAGACGTTGAACTGGCTCTGGACGCCGCGCATGCTGCTAAGGATGGCTGGGGCAAGACCCCGGCTGCAGAACGGGCCAACACCCTTTTGAAAATCGCGGACGTGATCGAGGCCAATCTGGACCTGCTGGCAAAGGCAGAAACCTGGGACAACGGCAAACCGATCCGCGAGACGACAGCCGCCGACATTCCGCTTTCCGTAGACCATTTCCGCTATTTCGCTGGCGTCCTGCGCGGTCAGGAGGGTTCCATGTCGGAAATCGATGCCGACACGATCGCCTATCACTTCCATGAACCGCTTGGCGTGGTCGGTCAGATCATTCCCTGGAACTTTTCGATCCTGATGGCCGCATGGAAACTTGCCCCGGCGCTGGCCGCAGGCAACTGCGTCATCCTGAAACCGGCGGAACAAACACCCGCCGCCATCATGGTTCTGGCGGAACTGATCGGCGACCTCCTGCCTCCTGGCGTATTGAACATCGTCAACGGCTATGGCGCTGAGGTCGGAGCTCCGCTTGCCAAGTCCTCACGCATTGCCAAGATCGCCTTCACCGGCTCGACCCAGACCGGCCGGATGATCATGCAATACGCAACCGAGAACCTGATCCCGGTCACGCTTGAGCTTGGCGGCAAGTCGCCCAACATCTTCTTCTCGGATGTGATGCGCGAAGACGACGCCTTTCTCGACAAGGCCATCGAGGGCTTCGTTCTGTTTGCCTTCAACCAGGGAGAAGTCTGCACCTGCCCGAGCCGTGCGCTCATTCAGGAAGACATCTACGAAGCCTTTATCGAACGCGCTATCGCACGGGTAAAAGCCATCAAGCAAGGCGACCCGCGTGCACTGGAAACCATGGTTGGCGCCCAGGCCAGCCGTGAGCAGCAGGACAAGATCCTGTCCTATCTGACGATCGGTGCAGAAGAAGGTGCCGAAGTCCTGTGCGGTGGTGCCGAAGCGAAGTTCGACGGCGATCTGTCAGGCGGTTTCTACATTCAGCCGACCATCCTGAAGGGCCATAACAAGATGCGCGTCTTCCAGGAGGAGATTTTCGGCCCCGTGGTGTCTGTCACCACCTTCAAGGACGAAGCAGAAGCACTGGCGATCGCAAACGACACCATGTACGGCCTCGGTGCCGGCGTGTGGTCGCGCGATGCCAACACCTGCTACCGGTTCGGCCGGGCGATCGAAGCCGGGCGCGTCTGGGTAAACAACTATCACGCCTACCCGGCACACGCTGCCTTCGGCGGATACAAGCAGTCGGGCATCGGCCGTGAGACCCACAAGATGATGCTCGACCACTACCAGCAAACCAAGAACATGCTGGTCAGCTACAATCCGAACAAGCTGGGTTTCTTCTAACACCACCTGTTGCACAGGCTGGAAACAGAAGGGGCGGCCCTAAGCGGGCCGCCCCTTTTGCTTTGATATCTCTCGAGCTCGTTCTCCTGGACGCAGCAATGCGAAGATCCGGGATACGAGAGGTAACGCGTTTCGAGCTCACGCTGCGCTTGGCCGGAATGATGACGGCAGGCCAGTGAGCCGCATGGAAGACGCGTATTAAAGGACCTTTGCCTGCATCCTTCAGCCCGAAAGCTTCTCAAGAAGGTCGGCCACTGCTTCCGGCTCCGTCACCATGGCATCGTGTCCGGTCGCGATCTGGGAGATTGGCCAGCCAAACTCCTGAGCCCGCTGTTTTGCAATGGCAGCTGGCCGGTAGGGAGGATCCGTGCATTCGATGTAGCTTGCCGGCAGGCCATTTCCGATCGGGTTCTTCAGCGTCAGGCTGGTTGTGAAGGTCTTGAATGGATGCGGTGTCAGACGAGATTCCAGAAATGCAACATCAACCGGGCGCGTGACGCCGAAGCTTTCCGGAGGGGCTGGCGGGAGGCTAAGTCCACCGCTGGTTTTTTCCGCAAGCGCTTTCCGGTCATTGGCCATGTCTTCCGGCAAAAGATCGAACCAGGTTTCGCCGGAGTTCAGCATGATCGCATCGAGATAGATCAGCTTGCCGATCCGTTCCGGTGCAACATCGGCGACACCGGTGATCGGAATACCGCCGAAACTGTGTCCGACAAGAACAACGTCGTTGAAATCTTCAAATTGCAGATGCTGAACAATGTCTGTCACGAATGTTTCTATCGTGATGTCATGAGACAGAAGATGTGAGCGTTCCCCAAGTCCGGTCTGCGTCGGAGCCGTGACCCTGTGTCCCCTGGCATTCAGGATCCCGGCAACGCGCGACCAGCACCAACCGCCATGCCAAACTCCGTGAATCAAAACAAATGTCTTTGAATTCATCGAATTTCCTTCGCAATAAATTCTGAATCCTATTCAGCAGCTTCAACTTCCGGTTCATATCCCTGCAAGCGTTTCAATTTGTACCCTACCTGAACGATCGCTTCCAATGCAGGAATTAATTCTTGGCCCAGCTCGGTCAGTTCGTATTCGACAGAAGGCGGAGATGTCGGGCGCACGTGGCGCAGCAGAACGCCTCTTTCCTCAAGTTCTGACAGCCGTGCCGACAACACCTTGGATGAAACCGGCGGAATATCAGCCTTCAGTTCGTTGAAACGCCTCGGTCCCGCACGCAGGCTCCAGATGACGTTTGGCGCCCACGCCCCGGCGATCACCTGCATGCATTCGGTCAGCATGCAGGGTTCAGGGGGCTTCGGACTTCGGTTCTTGCGCATCTTCAGGGCCATTTTCGTGCGTAACTCCGTTGAAATCAGGTTTCTCCGAGGTAACTCGATAATGTAAGTTACCAATGGAAACTTACTTGTCAACAGTGACCTGAACCAACATTTTCCAACCATCGACATCAACGATGGAGCCAAACGATGAAGCTGTTTTACAAACCCGGTGCCTGTTCCATGGCGGCGCATATTCTTCTGAATGAAGCAGGTGCTTCCTATCAGTTGGAAAAGGTCGACACGGATGCCGGAACCACCGAAACAGGCGCGGCCTATGAGAGCACAAACCCGCGTGGTTATGTGCCGGCATTGCAGTTCGAAGACGGCCAGGTTCTGACTGAAAATGTTGCGGTCCTGCATTGGATCAGCGAGCAGTTTCCTGAGCTTTCCCCAAGCGCATTGGACAACCCCTTGCAACGCTTCCGGCAACTGGAACTGTTGAGCTTTTTGTCTTCAGAACTCCACAAGGCCTTCAGTCCGTACTTTTCCGGCAAGCAGTATTCAGACACCGAGCAGGCGGCAAATCTGGCAAAACTGAACGCGAGGATTTCCCAGTTCGACAAACTGCTTGATGCGGACAACCAGTTTCTTCTTGGAAACACTTTTTCCGTTGTCGACGCCTATGCGTTCGTCATTCTGAACTGGAGCAATTTCATAGGTGTCTCCCTTGCCGACTGGCCACGGGTTGAAAGCTATGTCGCCGGAATTGGAAAACGCCCGGCCACCCAAAGGGCCATGGCAGAAGAAGGACTGGCCGCATGAGCGCAGCTTTCCCGGACCTTCAACGCGTCATACGCGACTATTTTGACGCGCTATACCACTGTGACACGGAACTCTTGCAGAGAGTGTTTCACCCGAAGGCGGTCTATGCGACAGCAGATGAAACGCCCCTGCTTCATCGGACCATGGACGAATATGTGCCTGTGGTCGCCGCCCGGCAGTCGCCAGCCTCGCGCGGTGAAGCAAGGCGTGACTTGATCGACGAGATTCAGTTTGCCGGCGAAAACACGGCCTTCGCCAGGGTCCGTTGCAGCATCGGCAGCAATGATTTTGTCGACTTCCTGACATTCGTTCGCGACGAAGGAAGTTGGCGCATCATGTCGAAGATTTTCCAGATCAAACCACGTTCAGACGGAGCAGAGTGATCATGCCCTATGTCAACATTCAGGTAACCCGCGAGGGCGTTACCGCCCACCAGAAAGCGGAACTGATCAAGGGTGCCACAGACCTGCTGGTGGACGTTCTTGGCAAGAACCCTTCAACCACCTTCGTCGTCATCGAGGAGGTTGAAATGGAGAGCTGGGGCATCGGTGGTTTGCCCGTGGAGGAATACCGGGCGAAACAATTGGCGGAGGCGGAACAGTAGCGCGAAGGTGGAGCCGGTTTGACGACCGGCTCCATCACTTCAAATGAGATTTACTCAAACCCGACCAGTGCCTTGCGGCGCTTGCCGACCGAAACCGACAACCGGTCATCCGCCATCAGGTCACCGGTAGCGATCCGGCGGCGAGGGTCTTCCACGATCTGGTTGTTGAGACGCACCCCACCCCCTTCAACGAGGCGGCGCGCTTCTCCGTTGGAAGAGGCAAAGCCAACAGCAACAACCAGTTCAAGAAGACCAAGTCCGTTGGCCAGTGTGGAAAGCGGAAGCTTGTGGGTCGGCTCCAGGATTTCCCCTTCGCCTGCGAAAAGGGCATCGCCCTGCTGCAATGCGGAGAGTGCCTCTTCGGGACCATGAACGATTGTGGTGACCTGCGTTGCCAGAATTTTCTTGGCTTCGTTCAGCTCAGCCCCCCGCAACTCGGACAAGCGTTCCACTTCCCGGGTCGGGAGTTCGGTGAACAGGCGCAGGAATTTGCCGACATCGGCATCCGCCGTGTTGCGCCAGAACTGCCAGAAGCCGAAAGGCGACAGGTGTTCGGGATGCAGCCAGACGGCACCGGCAGCTGTCTTGCCCATCTTGGACCCGCTTGCGGTGGTCAGGAGCGGTACGGTGAGGCCATGCAGTTTGCGGCCGTCACGGCGGCCAAGTTCAACACCGTTGACAATGTTGCCCCATTGATCGGACCCGCCGACCTGGAGCGCGCAATCGTGTCGCTTGGCAAGTTCCAGGAAATCAACAGCCTGCAGCATCATGTAGCAGAACTCGAGCACGGTCAGCGGCATCTGTGCTTCCAGGCGTGACTTTACGCTGTCGAAGGTCATCATGCGGTTGACGGTGAACTGGGAGCCATAATCGCGGAGAAATTCCAGGAAGCGGAATTCATTGAGCCACTCCGCATTGTCAACCAGAAGCGCACCATCCGGGCCGTCCATGTCGACCAGGCGTTCCACCGACCGGCGGATCGTCGCAATGTTTGCTGCGATCTGCCGCTCTTCGAGCATCGGCCGCGCATCGTTACGGAAGCTCGGGTCGCCAATCTGGCTTGTGCCACCGCCGAGAACGACGATCGGACGGTGTCCGAGCTTCTGCAGCCAGCGCATGGTCATCAACGGCATCAGATGGCCGACATGAAGGCTGGCCGCGGTGGCGTCAAACCCGGCGTAGGCTGTGATGGGTCCTTCCGAAAGTGTTTGGTCCAGCGCTTCGATATCCGTGCATTGATGCACGAGCCCACGCTCCAGAAGCACGGCGAGTGCTTCCGATTTGAGTTTCGATGCCGGCTTCCCGGCTTCAATCATGTGTCTGGTCATTTTCGGCTTCCTGGTTTCCCCGCCAGGAGCCTTTCTTGGAAACCAAAAAGCCGCCTGACGCGGCGGCTTTTTTAGGTTTCTATGAGATGAGCAAGATCCTACGCAGCCGCCGGTATGTCGGTGACGTAATAAAAATACACGAAGGATGCGGTCATCTTGGTCATGCCATTTTAAATGCTCGAAGCTCTGCCGAGAGTCAAGCCCAAGTTTCAAAATGGACCGCCTTGGCCTTGGCTCACGCCTGAAAAAGACACTCATCCGCAGAGGCGCCTGAGGCAAAAGTCTTAAATCTTTCAACACCCTACCAAAAGGACGCTACTTTCCAGGCAAGAGTTTTCCAAGCAGCCTGAAGAGCGTTGCGGCGTCATCTTCGCTCAAATGACAGGCGAACTCCGACTGAATGGCACTCTTGTAAACCGGCCACATGTCTTCAAGCAGCGCGGATCCCTTCGCCGTCAAAGCGACCACAATTCCGCGTCCATCTTCCGGCGACTTCCGTTTTTCCACCAACTCTGCCGAAGCAAGCCGGTCGATCAGCCGCGAGACGTTGTATTGCGCCAGCAACATGCGTCGTTCGAGCTCTACCGGCCGCAACTGCCTCCCTTCTGCTCGCTTCAATTCCAGAAGGATGTCGTACCAGGCAAGAGGTGGAAATCCCGCAGCCTTCAGCTTCGCTTCAACCTGCTCCAGAACCGTAGCGCTGGAACGCAGCAACCGGGCCCAGGCATCTATCGTTATCGGGCTCGCGTCTTCGTTCGTTTCGTCAGTCATTTTTGGACTATGCAATTTCAATGCAGGTGCATCAATCTTGAATTTTCATGCACGTGTATTTATTTTAATGCAACTGCATGAAAAGGAGTTCTCAATGACCACCTCCCTAACGCTGATCAGCCATTCGCTCTGCCCCTATGTCCAACGTGCCGCAATCGTGCTGACGGAAAAGGAAATTCCGTTTGAGCGTGTTTATATCGACCTTGCAAACAAACCCGATTGGTTCCGCGCCGCGTCGCCTCTCGGCAAAGTCCCGTTGCTCAAAATTGGTACCGATCGGTATCTATTTGAGTCAGCGCCAATTGTGGAATTCATCGATGAAACGGAACCCTACCAGCTTCATCCGGCAGATCCCGCGGAGCGCGCTCGGCATAGAGCCTATGTGGAGTTTGCTTCCCAATGCCTCAACGGTATCGGCGCTCTCTACAACGCCCGGACCGAAACGGATTTCAAGAACACGCTGAACGCGCTTCGACAGAAATTCGAACACCTGGATGAACAGGTTTCCCGGAGTGGACCATTCTTCTCCGGTGACCGGTTTTGTCTTGTCGATGCGGCTTTCGGGCCCGTTTTCCGATATTTCGATGTTTTCGAGAGCTTCACCCGGCTTGAAACTTTCCGCGATCTAGAACACGTCTCAAGCTGGAGACGCCAACTTGCTGATCGTCCCTCGGTCCAATTTGCGGTATCTGAAAATTACGGTGATTTGCTTCTGGGCTTTCTGGAAAATCGCGGAAGCTGGATCTCCAGCCTATTGCGGAACCGGGAACAGCAGAAGTCTTGGGTGGCCACTCGACTGGTGTCTGAATGAGGATCGACGGCATCCAGACCTCATCCCTAAAGCTGCGCGCCAGAGTTTCCCTGGCCGTTATCTGAACTCGGTAGCGGGCATCGAGGCCGTTGGGCAGAAAAAGAAAACCCCGGCATTTGCCGGGGTTCTCGATACGCTGAAAAGGTCAGGTGATTTCAAGGTGCAATCAAGCGGACCGGCCCTTGCTCCACGACGATTTCACAGCTGACTGAATTGGCGATGAAGCAAACATCATGTGCTTTTTCATGCATATCGGTCAGCCAGCTTGGATCGGGCTGCTCGCTGGCGATCAACGTGACCTCAGGCCTCAGGACCACCTTGGTGATCGCCATCTTGCCACGGGACACGCGGCTCATCTCACCTTCGGCATGATCTTTGTAACTCGCCACATTGAAATTCGCTCGGCGTGCCAGGTCCAGAAACCAAAGCATGTGGCAGGATGAAATCGCCGCGACAAAAGCTTCTTCCGGGTCGATCGCCGCCTCGATGGAGTGCGGCAGGGGCACTACTGTGGGAGACGCACTCGCCGGCACTTCCAGACCACCGTCGAAGCGCCAGATATGGCCGCGGGAATACTTGTTTGCCGCGTAGTCGCCATCACAGGCCCATTCCACCTGTGCTTTGTAATAGTGCCCTGCCATGGATCAGAGTGTCTCCACGTATGCCTTGTAAGCAGCTTCATCCAGAAGCTCGCTCAACTGCTCTGCATTTGCAACTTTCATCTTGATGAACCAGGCAGCTCCTTCCGGATCTTCGTTTACCTTACCGGGCTCATCGGCCAGAACTTCGTTTGCTTCAACGACTTCGCCATCAATGGGGGCGTAGATTTCGCTGGCAGCCTTAACGGATTCCACAACCGCCGCTTCATCGCCCTGGGCGAATTCTGCCCCGGCATCCGGCAAGTCGACATAAACGACATCGCCAAGCTGTTCCTGCGCGTAATTGGTGATGCCCACAGTTGCGACGTCGCCTTCGACAGCAATCCACTCATGGTCTTTGGAATAGTAGGTCGTCATTTTCTCGTCCAGTCTCTGAAAGGTTAGGATTTCGGTTTGCGATAGTAGCGGTTCGGAACAAACGGCATTTCGACGATTTTTGCCGGAAGACGCCGGTTTCGAACGATCAGTTCCATGGTTGTACCCGGCACGGCACGATCTGCCGGAACGTACCCCATGGCGATTGGAGCTCCCACAGTCGGCGCGAAGCCGCCGGAAGTTACGGTTCCGATGACGGGACCATCCGGCACGGCTATCTCGGCACCTTCTCTGGCCGGGGCTCTGCCTTCAAGACGAAGCCCGATACGCACTCTTCCGGGGCCGCTTCGAAGTTCTTCCTGAATGCGGTCGGCACCCGGAAAACCACCTTCCTCGCGGCGGCGCTTTTGCATGCAGAATGCAATGCCGCCCTCCACCGGTGATGTCATTTCGTCGATATCGTGTCCGTAGAGGCAAAGGCCGGCTTCAAGACGGAGGCTGTCCCTCGCCCCGAGACCGATCGGCTCCACCCGGTCATCGGCCAGCAATGCCCGTGCGATCGGCTCTGCTGCACCTGCAGGGACGGACATCTCGACGCCGTCTTCACCGGTATAGCCGGCCCGGGCGATATGACAGTCAATGCCATCAAACTCCATGAAAGCAGCGGACATGAACGCGAGCTCCGCTGCACCCGGCGCATGCGCGGCAACGGCTGCAACAGCTTCCGGTCCCTGAACGGCAATGAGCGCGCGGTCTTCGACCGGCTCCAGTCTGACATTACCGGGCAAGTTGCCTTTCAGATGGGCAAAGTCGACTTCCTTGCGCGCCGCATTGACCACCAACATCAACTTGCCGTCGTCATCAGCCGAAGCGGGGCGTGTGACCATCAGGTCATCAATGACTCCACCTTCTTCGTTCAAAAGAACGGTATAGCGCTGACGGCCCGACCCGAGCTCAAGAAAACTGGAAGGGGTCAACCGTTCAAGCGCAGCTGCCGTGGTTGCATGGTCAGGACCAACCAGAATGGCCTGCCCCATGTGGGAAACGTCGAACAACCCTGCCTTGCTGCGGGTCTGCAGATGTTCGGCCATGATGCCGGTCCCGTATTGCAGTGGCATCGAATAGCCTGCAAAGGAGACCATGCGTGCACCGAGCTCCACATGAAGGTCATGCAGCGGTGTCTGCTTCAGCTCGATATCTGCAACGATGTCCGCCATGAACGGTCCTCGCGAGTCGGGTTGCGCAGTCCCAGGCCGTCCCGTTCGGATCCGGTCTGTCTGCACCCCCTCTGTCCGAGAACCTGAGAGATTTCCCGACAAGTCCTGCTGGACCCGAGCGGTTACTCCTTCGGTGAGCAGTCCGCGAGGCAAGCTGCGGAGCACTGCTTTCCAGAGCGTGTTTCCCAAGCGGTCCTTTTGCCTGAGAGTTTCCGGGGCGGTTGCTCCTTCGGCTCCGGGTTCAAGGACCCGATCTCTCCCGCATGGGCTGGGACACAATTGTGCCAATCAGGGGACGACCCTGATTTCCGGCGGGATTGTGCGAGCGGGTATTTGCCTTGTCAATACGCGAACATACGCGAAGGTCAGTTTCAAATGCGGGACCTGAAAAAGCTGTCAGCCGAACGCCGCGTCACGCAGTGAACTGCCCACCGCGGCATTTGCTCCGTTCATTTCGTCATTCATCAAAGCCTTGGCAGGGAGAGTGAGCGAAAAAGCTCCCGCCTGCTGCGAATCGCCTTCTTGCCGCGTTAGCGACGACGGCCTTCGTCGAAACCGAACACCACCTTCACACTCTCGTTCGGCGGGACCGAAAACTTGTTCTCGACCAGGGTCCATTTTTCTGTTGGTGAGTCGGAGCCAACCGTGACCGGAATTTTGAGAATCTCGGAAGAAAGCGGCTTGGCTTCACTTCCTCCCGGAATGACGGCAACGCGCAGCGGCAGAACAATTTCGCCGCCTTTCCAGGCAGGACCAGGCGTCACGTCACCGGAGAAGCCCAGCTTCATCTGACGGCCTCCGCCCGCGGCCTGGGTACAGGTGTTCGCCCAATCTTCGACGGTGGCCTGATAAAGAAGCCCTTCCTGCTGGTCTTCCTTGCCACGAACGAATTTCCTGATCAGGTAGGTGTTGGACTGCAGTTCCATTGGTGGGCAAGGCACAGGCGGAGCAAATGTCGCTGCCGACACCTCAATCGGCTCCTGGCCACCGGAAATGATTTTGCCGGCTACGCCTTCAGCACCGCCGCCACATCCGGCAAGGGCTGCTGCGCACAAGCCGACGCTCAGCATGGTCTTCAGATTCGTTCCGGTTACCGATTGAAACACACCGATCATCATTTACCCATTCAAAAGCAATGCAAGTTGGCGGGGCTTAATAGCAGTTACTCTTTTGCTTGGCGAGATCTGTTTGCTCCTCAAGCAAATATGCCTCCTTTGAAACAACACATTATGGCCGAAATCGTGCGCTGTTGATGGCAGCTGACTTGACAGAGCGGACATGCCGCCCCTTATTGCGGCCAGACAGGTTCGTCGAAAGTGCACCATGACAGAGACCAAGCAAGAAAAACCGTCACTCTCTCTGCGCCTTTGTGCGCCGCGCGGCTTTTGCGCCGGGGTTGACCGCGCCATCCAGATTGTTGAGCTGGCTTTGCAGAAATACGGCCGCCCCGTGTATGTGCGCCATGAAATCGTTCACAACAAATTCGTCGTGGACGGTTTGAAGTCCAAGGGTGCGGTTTTTGTCGAAGAGCTGGAAGAAATCCCGGCGCAGGATGCGGACCGGCCGGTGATCTTTTCGGCGCATGGTGTGCCGAAATCCGTGCCGGCAGACGCAAAAACGCGCAACATGTTCTATCTGGATGCGACCTGCCCGCTTGTTTCCAAGGTCCACAAGGAAGCGGAAATCCATTTCCGGCGCGATCGTGAAGTCCTTCTGATCGGCCACGCGGGCCACCCGGAAGTCATTGGCACTATGGGCCAGCTGCCCGAGGGCACCGTGACGCTGATCGAAAACGAAGACGATGCGCGCAGCTTCTCGCCCAGATCGGACCGGCCGTTGGCCTACATCACCCAGACGACCCTTTCGGTCGATGACACGGCTGGCATTGTTGCCGTTCTCCAGGAGCGGTTCCCCGAAATCGTGGCGCCGCACAAGGAAGACATCTGCTACGCCACGACAAATCGTCAGGAAGCAGTGAAACATGTCGCCCCGAGCGTTGATGCCATGATTGTGGTTGGAGCGCCGAATTCATCGAACTCTCAGCGCCTGCGCGAGGTTGCCGAACGTGCCGGCTGCAAGGTTTCGGTGTTGATACAGCGTGCAAGCGACATTGACTGGCAAGATTTCGAAGACGTCCGCTCCTTGGGCCTGACCGCCGGTGCTTCTGCTCCAGAAACTCTGGTAGAGGAAATCATCAGCGCATTTTCCGAGCGGTTCGAGGTGACCGTGGAGACGGTGCGAACCGCGGAAGAAACGATTTCCTTCAATCTGCCACGAGAATTGCGGGACACGACCCCGCCAGCCCAAGCAGCCACCGGATAACATTATGGCCGTATACACCGAAGTAACCGATGAGGAACTGCAGGACTTCATCGGAACCTATGATGTCGGGCGCCTGCTCTCATTCAAGGGCATTGCGGAAGGCGTCGAAAACAGCAACTTTCTGGTTCACACCGACCAGGCCTCGTTCATCCTGACCCTTTATGAGAAACGGGTAAATCCGGACGACCTGCCTTACTTTCTCAACCTGCTGCAACATCTTGCGGGCAAGGGCTTGTCGTGCCCGACGCCTGTCGCGTCAAAGGAAGGCAAACTGCTCGGCACTCTCGCCGGTCGACCTGCGGCCCTGGTGACGTTTCTTGAAGGCATGTGGGTCAAACGTCCCCGCGTGAACCATTGCGCCGAACTTGGGAAGGCAATGGCCGAATTGCACCTGGACGGCCAGGACTATGAGGGTTTCCGCACGAATGCCCTGAACGTAAAGGGCTGGCGTCCGCTTTTCGAACAATGTGATGGCCGCAGCGACAGCGTGCACCAGGGACTTGGCGATGAAATACTCCAGGAGCTCGCTCACCTTGAAACCGCCTGGCCGGCGGACCTGCCAGGTGGCGTCATTCATGCTGATCTGTTCCCGGACAATGTGTTTTTCCTCGGGGACGAACTGTCCGGTCTGATCGACTTCTACTTCGCCTGTAACGATGCCTTTGCCTATGACATCGCGATCTGCCTCAACGCCTGGTGTTTTGAGCAGGACCTTTCGTTCAACGTGACGAAGGCCAGAGCGCTGTTGAAGGGCTATGCAGCCGTCCGTCCGCTAAACGATAGCGAGTATGAGGCTTTGCCGACGCTTTGCAGGGGCGCCGCGCTGCGCTTCCTCCTCACACGGCTTTATGACTGGTTGAGTGTACCGGAAGGCGCGCTGGTTACACCGAAAGACCCGATGGAGTATGTGAAGAAGCTGCGCTTCCATCAAAGCGTTGAAACCGCAGAAGCATACGGGTTGGAACGATGAGCGTCGAAAACCGCGTCACAATCTACACAGACGGTGCTTGCTCGGGAAACCCCGGTCCCGGTGGCTGGGGCGCCATCCTGCGCTTTGGGGAGCACGAGAGAGAGCTCAACGGCGGCGAATCGGAAACCACGAACAACCGCATGGAGCTGACCGCTGCAATTGAAGCGCTCAATGCGCTCAAGCGTCCCTGCGCGGTCGACCTTTATACCGACAGCACCTATGTGCGCAGCGGCATCAGCGAATGGATGCATGGCTGGAAGCGCAAGAACTGGCGCACGGCGGCCAACAAGCCAGTGAAAAACGCCGACCTTTGGCAAGCCCTGGACGCAGCCAGAGATCGTCATGACGTTACCTGGCACTGGGTAAAGGGCCATGCCGGACACCCTGACAACGAACGCGCCGATGAGCTGGCGCGCGGCGGCATGGCCCCTTATAAGGTTAGCGAGTAACCAACGGATCCTGTCTGACCTGCAGAGGATTTCGAGTGAGACCATTGAAGTGGCCAAGCCCTGGCGCGAGACGCACCATTGTTCCGGATGCTCCCGGAACGGTGCTGATTCTGGCAAACCCCACTTCCGGTGGCTACAACCCGGATCTCCTTCAAAAGGTCCGGGTTCATCTTGAAGACCTCGGTTGCCACACCGAAATCAGGCTTACCAGCCGCGCAGGCGAAATCGGAGAGGTTTGCGCCGACCCTACGCTGCCGGCGCGTACTATCGTGATTGCCGGTGGAGATGGTTCGGTCAACGAGGCCCTCACGGGCTTTCAGCATCACCCGGAGCCGCCACAACTGGCCGTTATTCCCTTCGGCACGGCCAACGTTCTTGCACTTGAACTGGGATTGCCACGCAACGCCCGCGCGATTGCCGAAATGATCAGGAGCGAGAAAAGAAAACCGCTGCATTTCGGTTTGGCCAATGGGCGCCCATTCGTCCTAATGGCGTCCACCGGTTTTGACGCGGAAGTGGTGCACGCCGTGCCACTGGCGCTAAAGCGCCGTCTTGGAAAACTGGCGTACGTCCTCACCGCCCTGCGCATCGGTCTAAAGCGAAAGGGAACCGCACTGGCAATTACCCTCGATGGCATTCGCATTGCCGGAAAGTTTGCCGTTGCCAGCAATGCCCGGCACTACGGTGGTCCGTTTGTCATCTGCCCTGGAGGAGCAACAGACCCGGGTCTGCACATGCTCGTTCTGGAAAAAGACGACCCCTGGTCGTCTTTTCGTTATGGGGTCGCGTTGATGATGGGCCGGATTCACAAGGCTCGCGGGGCCATTGTCAAACCGTTCAGCACCGCAACCATATCGGCTGCTGAAAACGTTGCCGCACAGGTCGATGGCGATCCATTCGGCGCAACACCGCTCGAGATCAGTCAAGCGGAGAAAACGGTTCCCATCCTCGTCCCCTGAAGATCCTCGCTCTGCTCTTCTGCAAACTCGCCGGTCCGGCGCGTTAAGCCGGTTCCGGCTGCGCGACCGGCATCTTTCGGAGCATCTTTGTTGCCTCGGACGCGGACATGGCTTCGCCGAAATAAAACCCCTGCGCATACTCGCAACCGAGCTGATAGAGTTCCAGCGCGTCAGCTTCACTCTCTGCCCCTTCCGCCACGACGGACATGCCAAGGTCGTGTCCCATGGCAACGATTGTCCTGAGCAGAACCGGTCTGACAGCCGATCCATTCGGTTTGACGAAGGACTGATCGATCTTGATCGTATCGAACGGGAAGCGCTGCAGGTAAGACAGAGACGAATGTCCGGTTCCGAAGTCGTCAAGCGACAGCCCGGCACCAAGACCACGCAGCCGCTCCAGCACTTTCGCCGAATACTCCGGATTGGACATCACGAGGGATTCGGTCAGTTCGAGCTTCAGCGTGCCCGGCTCCAGTGACGTTCTGGACAATACCGCCTTCACGTCGTTGATCAGATCCTGCTTCAGAAGCTGACGTGACGACAGGTTGACCGAAGTGAACAGGGGCTGCTGCATCGGGAACTCGCGCTGCCAGAACGCCAGCTGCTGCGCTCCCTTGTCGAGCGTATACATGCCAAGCTCGTTGATGAGACCGGATTGCTCAGCAACCGGAATGAACTCCGATGGCGAAATCTTGCCGCGCTTCGGATGGTTCCAGCGGGCCAGCACCTCGAAACCTGCCACAGACTGATCTTCCAGGCGGATGATCGGCTGGAAGAAAACCCCGAGGGTTTCCTTCTTGATGGCCTCACGCAGGTCAGCTTCCAGGTCGACCACATTCTTGCCGAGCGGGCGCAGAATGGGCCGGAAAACCTCCTGACGGTCGCCGCCAAGCCGTTTGGCATGATTGAGGGCGATCTCTGCGTTGGTGAGCATGTCTTCAACGCCCTGCTTGCCACCTTCGAAGAAAGCGATACCGACAGAGCATGTCAGGAAGATTTCCCTGTCACCGAAGGTGATGGGCGCCCGGACTGCCTTTCTGAGAGCATCAGCCAAAGCCACGATACGATCCGGTTCCTGTTCGGACAGGAGCACCAGTCCGTATTGGTCACCGGAGAGGCGGCCAAGCGTGTCCTGCTGTCCGATCAGGCGCCCGAGACGGCGGGCTACAGTCAGCAGGATGCTGTCGCCGGCCGACAGACCAATACTGTCATTGACCTGTTTGAAACGATCGAGATTGAGTACCAGCACCGTCGGCTTGGTGGTTTCCTCGGCCTTGGAACGCACGACACTGGTGCGTAGCCGGTCGACAAAAAGTTCACGGTTCGGAAGGCCGGTCAGGTTGTCATGAACCGCATCGTGCAGCAGCCGCTCCTCAGCGGTGCGCTCTTCCGTGACATCGAGAAGAGTGCCGACGCAGCGGATCACTTCACCGTCGGATCCGATGATCGGCCGCGCTCGAAGCCGGAACCAGCGGAAATGTCCATCTTCCGATCGCAGACGGAAAGTCTGCATGACCTTGCCGCGGCGCTGGTCGATTACTGCATCAAGCGTCGCACGGAAGCGATCCCTGTCCTGAGGATGCAGAACCTCTAGCCAGTCGCGCGCCGGACCTTCCAGCGTGCCGTGTTTCAGGTTTAGAAGGTCTTCGACTTCGTTGCCGGTGTAAATGCGGTCACGATCGATGTCCCAGTCCCAGATGATGTCACCGGCACCCGTAAGCGCGAGTGCCTTGCGCTCGACATCGGAGATCAGACCCTGCGCTATGGCCCCGCCCGCAAATGCGTGCTGCATGACCGTGAAGCCGATCAGAAGGACGATGAGGACGAGCCCGCCGCCTAGCGCCGGCTGAACGATGTCGTTCGACAGATACCCTGTCACGGTCATGGCCGCTCCGACCAGCCAGGCGATCAGCAGGCACCAGGTGGGGATCAGCAAAATGGCGCGGTCATAGTGCTGGAATGCAAGAACGGCGATGGTGACGAAACCAAGGATTCCGATAACGCCGAGTGCAAGACGTGCAATACCCGCCGCGATCGACGGATCCCAAACGGCCACACCCAGGAGGCCCAGGATCAGGATCAGCGTGGTAAGCGCGAGGTGGGAATAGTGAATGTTCCAGCGATTGAGGTTGAGGTAGGCGTAAAGAAAGATAAGCAAGCTCGCAGCCAGCATGACTTCCGCACAGGCACGCGCCAGCTGACTGCCGCCGCCCTCAACGTTGAACACCATGCCCCAAAAGCCGAAGTCTATGCACAGATAGACCAGAACGGACCACGCGAGCGCCGCGGTTGCCGGAAACATGACCGTTCCCTTGACCACGAAGAGGATTGTCAGGAACAGCGCCAGCAAACCTGAAATGCCCAGAATGATACCCCGGTAAAGCGTATAGGCGTTGACTGTTTCCTTGTAGACATCCGGTTCCCAGAGCCTGATCTCCGGCAGGTTCGGCGTTGTCAGTTCCGCAACGAAGGTGACAATCGACCCCGGATCGAGCGTCACGAGGAACACATCTGCTTCGAGGCTTTTCTGCCGCTGCGGTGCAATTCCCTGACTGGGTGTGATGGTGGTGATGCGAGACGATCCGAGATCCGGCCAGAACATGTCGGACCCAACCAGCTTGTAGTTTGGCACCACGATCAAGCGGTCAATCTGCTCGTCGCTGGTGTTGGCGAGCGCAAAAACCGCCCAGTTGGTATTGGTGCCATCGCGGGACGGTACTTCGATCCTGCGCACGATGCCATCCGCACCCGGTGCGGTCGAGACCTGCAGGCGCGTTCCAGCTTCCCTGTGAAGGTCGATCGAGTTGGTGATATCAAGTGCTTCAATATCAATCGGTACGGGAATTGGCTCCAGCGCCTGCGCCAATGGGGCGGCAAGCATCGAGACAATTACGCAAAGAGCAATTACAAAGCTTCTCAACACGTTGCTGATTGAATCCGGTAACGAAGTCGACATGAGGCGAAGAACTACCGGGTTGTGGCTCATGTCACAAGAATTCTTTCAAGATACCTTCGACACTGGGCGACATTTTTCCAGCACGCGACGCATGGTCTTCCGCCAAACAGGCAAAGAGCAGGTGATCCTGCCAGGTGCCGTTAATTAACAGATAGTTGCGCGCGTAGCCTTCCCGACGGAACCCTGCGTTCTCCAAAAGACGGATAGACGGCGTGTTGGTTGGAATGCACGCCGCTTCAATTCGATGAAGGTTCAACACGTCGAAACAAAACGGCAAGATCATGGCGACAGCCGAAGACATGTGTCCTTTTCCAGCGTGCTGTTCGCCCATCCAATAGCCGAGGGTCGTCGTCTGGCTGACGCCCCGGCGGATATTGCTGAGCGTGAGGCCACCAAGTATTTCGTTGGTTCTTGAACGAAACAACAGAAAGGAAAGACTGCGTCCTTCCTTACGGTCCTTGGCATAGCGCCTCAGACGGCGCCGGAACCCGGACTTGGTCAGGTCATCAGAGGGCCAGAGCGGCTCCCAGGGTTTCAGAAAACGCCTGCTGTCCGCACGAAGTTCTGCCCAGGGTTTGAAATCGGTCATGATCGGCGGGCGCAGGTAATACCCGCCCGCCTCGATCAGCAGTTCGGCGTCAGGTGATGATCCCGGCCGTAGCAGTGCCATGCCCCGCCCTCCGCAAACTCACAATGATGCAGCCCGTAACACCGGGCTCTGCTGCAACCTTCCTGCCAGTTCACTCGCCGTCATGATGCCGTCGACCGGTCCGATTGCGGTCAGGGTCGGCGTGGTTCCGACAAAGGTTTCGTGGGCCACCCTGCGCAGATCGGCTGCAGTAACTGCTTCGATCTTACCGGAAATCTCGTCCGGTGTGAGCACCCTTCCGTGAACCAGAATCTGACGTGCGATCTGCCCTGCCCGTGCGGCGGGACTTTCAAGCGCCATCATGAGGCCTGCACGAATTTGCGCACGCGAGCGCGCCACTTCCTCATCGGTAATCGTTTGCGTGGCGGAGACGAGCTCATCGGCGATCATCGGCATCAGGGCGCTGAGGTCTTCGTGGCTTGTTGCTGCATGAAGACCAAACAGCCCCGTATCGGAGAAAGCCCAATGGAAACTGTAGATGGCGTAGCACAGTCCGTGACGTTCGCGTATTTCCTGGAACAGCCGGGATGACATTCCACCGCCCAGCACGGAGGCCAGGATCTGAATGGCGTAGTAATCTTTCGACTTGTAAGGCCTGCCTTCAAAGCCCATCAGCACCTGGGCTTCCATCAGATCCTTGCTGCGAAGGGTTTCGCCGCCGCCGTAACGGGCTTCTGTTTCCGAGGAGGCCGCGTCGCCGCTCAGGCCACCCAGCTTCTCACGTGCCAGCGCAACCAGCTCATCGTGATCCACGGCACCGGCTGCGGCCAGAACCATGTCCGGCGCGCGATAGCGGTCAGCGAGATAGGAATTGAGGGCGTCCCGGTTGAACCCCTGAACCGTCTCCGGTGTGCCCAGGATCGGTCGCCCGATCGCCTGATCCGGCCACGCGGTTCCCTGGAACAGGTCGAATGCCTGGTCTTCCGGCGAATCGTTTGCAGCTCCGATCTCCTGAAGGATCACGTGCTGTTCGCGCGCGAGCTCCTGCGCATCGAAAGTTGAGTTCTGTAGAATGTCGGCCAGAATATCGACCGCCAGCGGCATGTCTTCCGCCAGAATGCGGGCGTAATAGTTGGTGTGCTCGATGCTCGTGGAAGCGTTTAGCTCACCACCAACCGCTTCGATCTCTTCAGCAATGCCACGCGCCGTTCGCGTGTGCGTGCCCTTGAAGGCCATATGCTCGAGAAGATGGGTGATCCCATTCTGATGGACAGCTTCAACTCTGGATCCCGTGCGGACCCAAATACCGAGTGCTGCCGTCTTCAGGTAGGGCATCTGGTCAGTAACGACAGTCAACCCATTTTCTAGAACCGTTGTTTCTACTTTCATATAGTTACACCCCGGCACTGACGGCCCGGGCGTGATCTTCGATATATCGTTCCACCACGTCCTGCTCCGCCGCCAAAACCTGCTGGCGCTCCTCCGCAGTCATCATTTCTTTTAGATTATCCGGCAGATCCGGGCGGACGCCAGAGGCTTTTTCGACAGCATCCGGGAATTTGGCAGGATGCGCCGTTCCCAGAACCACCATGGGGGCAACGCCATCATCATGGTCTTTTGCCACGTGCACACCAATTGCAGTATGCGGGTCCAGAAGATAGCCAGCGACTTTCCAGACCTCGTCAATCGTCGCTGCCGTTTCCTCCTCGCTGCAACGGCCGGCTCCAAAATGCGCCCGCATCTCGCTCAGCGGACCTTCCTCAATAGTAAAGCTGCCCGATTGGGAAAGCTGGTTCATCATGCGACGGACCGCTTCGCCGTCCCGGCCGCAGACCTCTGCCAGCAGCCGTTCGAAATTCGAAGAAATCTGGATATCCATCGACGGAGAGATCGTCGGCGTGACACCACGTTTTTCATACCGGCCGGTTTCCAGTGTCCGGGCCAGAATGTCGTTCACGTTGGTCGCAACGATCAGCTTTTCGACCGGCAGGCCCATTTTCATGGCCGCATATCCGGCAAAAATGTCACCGAAGTTGCCGGTGGGAACCGTAAAGGAAATCTTCCGGTGCGGCGCTCCCAACGCAACACCGGAAGTGAAGTAGTAGACGATTTGCGCAAGAATGCGCGCCCAGTTGATCGAATTGACGCCCGACAAGGCAACGCGGTCGCGGAACGAGAAATGGTTGAACATGCCTTTGACGATGGCCTGACAATCGTCAAAGTTACCGGTCAGTGCCAGTGCATGAACGTTGCTGTCCGCCGGTGTCGTCATCTGGCGGCGTTGGACATTGGAGACCCGCCCGTCAGGGAACAGAATGAAAATGTCCGTACGCTCACGCCCGCGGAACGCCTCGATGGCAGCTCCGCCGGTATCGCCCGAGGTCGCTCCAACGATGGTCGCCCTCAAGCCGCGTTTGGTGAGGATGTAATCCATCATCCGGCCAAGCAGCTGCATGGCCACATCCTTGAAGGCAAGGGTTGGCCCGTGGAACAGCTCCAGGATGAAAGTGTTGGCGCCCGTCTGCACCAGAGGCGTGACCGCCGGGTGCCGGAAGCCTGAATAGGCTTCATCGATCATTGCCTTAAGATCGTTTTCTGGAATTGCGTCGCCGATGAACGGGCGAATGATTTCGAAGGCTACGTCCTGATAGGACTTTCCGGCAAATGAAGCGATCGTATCGGCATCAAATTGAGGCCAGCTTTCGGGAAGATAGAGACCGCCGTCGCGCGCGAGTCCTTGTAACAGGACATCGGAAAAATCCAAGACTGGTGCTTCACCACGCGTACTGCTGTATTTCACCGCGTCACTTCCCTTTGTATTTGCCTTGTTGCAGGTCGTCTCGGTCCCTGCCCGGGCATCTGGACTACCAGCCTACTTTAATCCCGGAAGATTTGAAACAAACCATGCCATTGAAGCGACTTACGCGCCATAACATTTCAGCGCAAGTCGCTTTTGGTTAAATTGATGACCGTGGGTGGACAAGAACGGCGTGTTTTAGAAATCCGGTGACTGCTGTCACGCATGCCCTGCGTCTGAGAAAAGCATGGCCGGATCAATGCCCAGTGACCCGAGTGCCCGATGCCATTTTGACTCAAAATCCGGATCGAACAGAATTTGCGGATCGGCCGGTGCGGTCAACCAGCCATTGGACTGGATCTCGTTTTCCAGCTGTCCGGGAGCCCAACCGGCATATCCCAATGCAAGCATTGCCTGCGACGGTCCAGCCCCTTGAGCCAGCGCCCGAAGAATCTCGAGTGTCGCGGTCAGGCAGATGCCATTGTCGATTGTCAGCGTCGACTGGTTCAGCATGAAGTCATCGCTGTGCAGCACAAAGCCCCGTTCAACTTCCACGGGTCCGCCCTTGTGCACATTCATGTCACGCACCTGTTCCGGCAGACGGATGCTGCTGTCATCGTTCACGATGTCCAGCTGAATAAGAAGTTCTTCCAGGGAAAGGTGGCGGGCGACCTGATTGACAATCAACCCCATGGCACCCTGATCGGAGTGAGAGCACAGGTATATAACCGAATGCTCGAACCGGCTGTCTGCCATGCTCGGCATTGCAATCAGAAACTGGCCTTCTAGAGATTCTGTTGCTTCGGTTCCGGCCATGCGTACCTCGTTACCTGTTGACGCTCTCTGCCTAAGAATAGAAGCATAGCCCCTTTGGCAGGTTTTGTTAATGTCTGTTTCCCGGGTAAGTGGGTGATCGGTCTCACATCCCCGTCACGAGGATATGACCCGGATTGCTTCTTCTGACCCATGACGCTTGAGCGAAACTCGTGTAGCACAAGAACCATGAAACGGATCGTCTACACCTTCATCGTCTTCTTTTTTGCCGCCCTGACCTCTCTTCGAGCCGAAACAACGGATTGGATCGAAGTTCACGGCGGTGCCGTCAGGCTGATATCTGCAGGGCCCATCGAAGACGGCCACTACCTGGCCGGTCTGGAATTCATGCTGGAACCGGGTTGGCACACCTATTGGCGTTACCCCGGAGAGGCAGGCATTCCTCCGCAAATCACACTGACGGACACGGAAAATTTAAGGGAAGTCGAAATCCTCTACCCCGTGCCTGAACGCTACAGCGATGGGTTTTCTGAATCGATCGTCTATCACGATGGCATCGTGCTGCCGATCAGGATAATGCCTGACGACAGCGAGCAGAAGGTGCGTGTCGATATTGACCTGTTCTTCGGCATCTGCAAGGACATCTGCGTTCCGGGCGACGCAACACTCACGCTCAACCTCAATCCGGCGTCTGAGAAAGACACGCTTGCCGCAAAACTGATCGAGCGCGACCTGGCAAACGTTCCTCAAGCCTCTACCGCTGACGGTCTCAAAATAAAGTCGGTAAGTCTGACGAACGAAGACCGGCTGGTGATTGAAACGCACGTGGACGCGGGATCAGCACCCGAGTTGTTCGTCGCCGGTCCTGAAGGTTCCTATATCGGTCTCGCAAAGCTTGCATCGCAGTCCGGTGATCAGGCCACGTGGCACCTTTCCACCAAAGGCCTGAAATCCAGCAAGGGTGACGATCATCTGAGGATTGTGCTCGCCGTGGACGGTCTGGCGATCGAACATCTGGAACCCATTCAACCTTCGTGGGTGAACTAGTTCCATCTTGCTCCCTTAAATATCATTTTTTGCAGTATCCTCACTCGACGTACCGGAGCCTGCGCCCTATCTGAGCAGCGGGCTGTGATGAATGTGCGGCCATGAAACAAGGGGAAATACGATATGACAATCAAGGTAGGCGACCGCCTTCCCGAGGCCAGTTTCAAGGTCATGACAGCAGACGGGCCAGGAGAAATCTCAACCAGTGACCTGACCAGTGGAAAGACCGTGGTCCTGTTCGGAGTTCCCGGAGCCTTCACGCCGACATGTCACATGAACCACCTTCCGGGGTTCGTAGAACATGCGGAAACACTCAAGGGCAAGGGCGTCGATGAGATAGCCGTCCTTTCGGTGAACGACGTGTTTGTCATGGACGCATGGGAAAAGGCTTCCAACACAGCCGGTCAGATCCAGTTTCTCTCGGACACCGCGGCTGAATTCGTTGAGGCAGCAGGCCTCGGCCTCGGTCCGGCGCCAATCTTCGGCCACCTGCGTTCCCAGCGTTTCGCCCTGATCGCAAAGGACGGTGAAGTCACCTTCCTGGCCATTGAGGAAACACCGGGTGAGGCTACCAAGACCGGTGCCGCGGCAATCCTGGAAGCCTTGGGCTAAGCAGCCTGTTTATCTCGACTTCCGCGGCCACAGAACGGTGGCCGCGTAGGTCAGGAACACACCGACCAGAGTGGCCGCCAGGCCGAACCAGGTAAGCGCATAGCCAAGATGGTCGTTCTTGAAGCGGACAATCGTTTCACCTGCCTGCGGCAGTCCGCCCGCAGGCGTCAGGGATGCATCCAGGTCGATGCTGTACGGTGCCAGATCCGGGCCACCTACTCCCAGAACGTCTCCCATCGCTTCTGTATCGCGAGCAAACCAGATCCGGTCTTCCTTATCGGGCGCGGGGGTCGTCCAGTTCGGTTTTTCGCTGAGCCGTAACAGTCCTGAAATCTCAGTCCGGCCGGCAGGCAGCGCAAGTGCCGTCTTTTCCTGTTCTACAGAAAGCCCGTGGGGAAGAAATCCGCGGTTCACCAATACGGTCCAGCCGTCTTCCGTACGGAACGGCGAATACGCCATGACGCCCGGTCCCTTCAGCGGACCAGCCGGGTTCGAAAGTGACGTGTAGTAAAAGACCGATCCGTCCTGATACTCACCTTTCACACTGACATGCTTGTAGTCGTCCTGCTCTGCAATATCGCTCCAGGCGGAAGGCCGAGGCGCGTTCACAGCAGGTTTCGAGACACCCGCCTCCACCTGACGGATGAGGGTCTCCTTCCAGGCCAACCTGTTCAGTTGCCAGAAGCCCAGGTTCAACAGGATGAACAGTGCGACTGCTGCTGCAATCGCGGGAATGATAAGTTTACGCACTGGCCCCATGGCCCGGTTTCTCTTTCTTGGCTATTGGGACTTATCCTGATCAAGTCGGCCTTCTTCCGCCTTGTGCCGAAACTGTAGGGCGATCATCAGCCCCTTGAGCGGACGCAAGGACCCGCCGGCGAGCAGGACGGTCAGCGGCAACCACAGAATCAGATGAAGCCAGATTGGCGGCTGATAGGCCAATTCCACAAACAGAACCAGCGCGACCACGATGAAGCCGACAAGCATGATGACGAAGACCGCCGGACCGTCTCCGCTGTCTGCGAAGGAATAATCCAGACCGCAGGCTGAACATAATTTCTTGATGCCAAGAAAACCGTCGAACAGCTTTCCCTGGCCGCATCTCGGACATTTTCCGGAAAGACCGGCTGTGACGGGATTGACCGGGGGAAAGTGCGCCTTGTCTTCCATGTCCTGCCTCGTTTCCGTGTCTGAAACGAAAACGCCCGATCCGTCGGCCGGACCGGGCGCATTCAAATTGCAGTCTAACCCGCCTTAGTGAGCGGCCGGTGTACCTGCGCCCCAGATGTAGATGGCAACGAACAGGAACAGCCAGACAACGTCAACGAAGTGCCAGTACCAGGCAGCCGCCTCAAAACCGAAATGCTGTTTCACGGTGAAGTGGCCGGCAAGTGCGCGCAGCAGGCAGACGAACAGGAAGATGGTACCAACGATCACGTGGAACCCGTGGAAACCGGTCGCCATGAAGAAGGTCGCGCCGTAGATGTTGCCGTCAAAAGTGAACGCGGCATGCATGTACTCGTAAACCTGACAGATGGTGAAGATGACACCGAGCAGAACCGTCAGCGTCAGGCCCCATTTCAGTCCTTCACGATCATCATGCAGCAAGGCGTGGTGCGCCCATGTAACCGTGGTGCCGGAGCAAAGCAGGATCAGCGTGTTCAGCAGCGGCAGGTGCCACGGATCGAAAGTCGCGATGCCATCGGGCGGCCAATGACCACCGGTCGCTTCAACACGGCTGAACTGGATGGCTTCACCGGCAAACAGGGCAACATCGAAATATGCCCAGAACCAGGCTACGAAGAACATCACTTCAGAGGCGATGAACAACAGCATGCCGTAGCGCAGATGCAAGGACACGACACGGGTATGATGCCCCTCATGCGCTTCCTTGATGGTGTCGCTCCACCAGCCATACATCACGTAAAGCACGATCAGCAGACCAACGGCGAACAGTCCCCAGCTGGCAGAGGCAAGTTCCATTCCGAAGAGTGCAAAAGACTCACCGGCAGCGGACCGCATCCACGCGATGGCGCCGATTGCGAGGATGAATGCGCCGATCGACGCAATAAACGGCCACGGACTTGGTTCCACAAGGTGGTAGTCGTGGTTTTTGGTATGTGCCTCAGCCATCGGCAAGCTCCCCAAACACAGTCATCTCAAGCGCATCAAGCGCCATAACTTACAGTTTCGTTTCAGTGACAGGCGCTTCAGCCCGCACATCAACAGGACGTTCCGGTTGTTCTACCGGGAAGAAGGTGTAGGACAAAGTGATTTCCTTCACGTGTTTCAGCTCAGGATCCTTGTCCATTTCCGGATCGACGAAAAAGACGACCGGCATTTCGACAGTTTCGCCGGACTTCAGCGCCTGCTCGGTAAAGCAGAAGCAATCCAGCTTGTTGAAGTAGGCACCCGCGGTTGGCGGAGAAACGTTGAAAGTCGACGTTCCATAAGTCGTCTCTTCACCATTGTTGGTCGCCAGATATTCAAGCTGCGCGGTTTCTCCCATCTTGAGAGTGACCGAACGCTGTGCGGGTTTAAACTTCCAGGGCAACTCGCGATTGACATTGCCATCAAAGCGCACAGTGATCATGCGATTGATGACCACGTCGCTTTCACTTTCGGCAACCTGCGTCGTGCCACCGAAACCGGTTACGCGACAGAACAGGTCATAAAGCGGAACGGCTGCATATGCCGCGCCGACCATTAAAGCGAACAGCCCGGCACAGGCCACCGCGACTTTGCGGTTGCTGTTGGCAAGGTTCTGACTGTTCTGCCCGTTGCTCACACGAAATCCCTTATAGTGCTCTGTCAATCACGCCAGGCCCAAGCTTGACGATCGTGACCACATAGAAAAGGGCAACCAATGCTGCGAGTACAATGGCGATTGCAATTGAACGCGACCGACGTTTCTTCGCCTGCTCCGGTGTCAGCTTGACGCCCTGCTCTTCCTTTACCATTGCCTTATGCCCCTACAATCAGGCTTTCACCCAGCAGCAGGGCAAACAGCAGGAAGAGATAGAAGATCGAGAACTTGAAGAGACGTACGCAGGCCTGGCGTGCCACGTCCCCTTCTCGCTTGCGCCAGACGTCAAACGCCAATGCAACAAAGGCGAGGCCGAGCACTGCAGAGGCAACGCCATAAACGGGCGTCGCAAACCCGAGGAAATACGGAGCTACACCGATCGGAGCCAGCAGCAGCGAGTAGACCAGAATGTGGTGCCGGGTGCTGGTTTCACCAGCGACAACCGGGAGCATCGGAACACCAGCTGCGCGATAGTCGCCGCTTTTGAACAGAGCCAGTGCCCAGAAGTGCGGCGGCGTCCACATGAAGATGATCAGGAAGAGCACGAAGCTCTCCAGGCTCACACCACCGGTAACGGATGCCCAGCCGACCATTGGCGGAAACGCGCCCGCAGCACCGCCGATAACGATGTTCTGTGGCGTCGAACGTTTCAGCCACATCGTATAAACGATCACGTAGAAGAAGATCGTGAAGGCCAGGAACGCGCCGGCAAACCAGTTGACGAGCAGCCCCAGGGTGACCACCGAGCCAATCGACAGAGTAATGCCGAAAGCAAACGCTTCGTCACGTGTGATCTTGCCTGCGGGGATCGGACGCTTCTTGGTGCGCGACATGATCTCGTCGATGTCGGCGTCGTACCACATGTTCAGGGCCCCGGAGGCACCTGCGCCAATTGCAATACACAGGATCGCAACTGCACCCAGAACCGGATGAACGGAACCTGGAGCAAGCATCAGTCCGACAAATGCCGTGAAAATCACCAGAGACATCACACGGGGTTTCAGGAGCGCCACATAGTCGCTCACTGATCCCATTCCACCGTCCCAGACGGCAGTGTTCTGGCCAATCGTATCCTGGCGCTCTACGAGCGACATGGGCGCGTCCTTTGAATTCTTTCTCACTGCCTTTGCCCCGACTTCTGTGTCGTGCGGTCTGAACATTTTACGTTCGGCAGCAATTTTTTAAAGTTTGCACCGCGCCAGGGTCCGGCGCGGTGCCGATTTCCGATCGGAGGGAAATCCTCCGGCCGCGCGTTACTTGATGCGCGGCAAGGTCTCGAACTGGTGGAACGGAGGCGGAGAAGACAGGGTCCACTCCAGCGTTGTTGCACCTTCACCCCACGGGTTGTTGCCGACGGCACGCTTCTTGGAGAAAGCCTCGAAGATACCGAACAGGAACACCAGAACCGCGAATGCAGAGATGTAAGAGCCGATCGAGGACACAAAGTTCCAGCCTGCCAGCGCGTCCGGATAATCGGCATAGCGACGCGGCATGCCGTTCAGACCAAGGAAGTGCTGCGGGAAGAAGACCAGGTTCACGCCAATGAAGGTGATCCAGAAATGGGCCTTGCCGATCGTCTCGTTGTACATGTAGCCGAACATTTTCGGGAACCAGTAGTACCAGGCCGCAAAGATTGCGAACACGGCGCCAAGAGACAGAACGTAGTGGAAGTGAGCTACGACGTAGTAGGTGTCGTGGAAGGCACGGTCGAGACCGGCGTTCGCCAGCTGCACACCCGTCACACCACCGACGGTGAACAGGAAGATGAAGCCGATTGCCCATACCATGGGTGTCTTGAACTCGATGGACCCGCCCCACATGGTGGCGATCCAGGAGAAGATTTTCACGCCGGTGGGAACCGCGATGACCATGGTGGCCGCCACGAAATACGCCTGCGTTTCGGAGGACATGCCGACAGTGTACATGTGGTGTGCCCACACGATGAAGCCGACGACGCCGATGGCGACCATGGCATAGGCCATGCCGAGGTAACCGAAGATCGGCTTGCGGGCAAAGGTGGAAATGATGTGACTGATGATGCCGAAGCCCGGCAAGATCAGGATGTACACTTCCGGGTGACCGAAGAACCAGAACAGATGCTGGAACAGAACCGGATCACCACCACCGGAGGGGGTGAAGAACGTGGTGCCAAAGTTGCGGTCCGTCAGCAGCATGGTGATTGCACCAGCCAGAACCGGCAGGGACAACAGCAGCAGGAATGCGGTGATCAGTACCGACCAGGCAAACAGCGGCATCTTGTGCAGGGTCATGCCCGGCGCCCGCATGTTGAAAATGGTCGTGATGAAGTTGATCGCACCCAGGATCGAGGAAGCACCTGCGATGTGCAGGGAAAGAATCGCGAGATCCACTGCCGGGCCCGGCTGGTAGGTTGTCGAAAGCGGCGGGTAGATGGTCCAGCCACCGCCAACGCCGTTACCACCCGGAGGGCCCTCGACGAAGAGAGACAGCAGAAGAAGCAGGAAGGCCGGCGGAAGCAGCCAGAAGGAAATGTTGTTCATCCGCGGGAACGCCATGTCCGGCGCACCGATCATGATCGGCACGAAGTAGTTGGCATAACCACCGATCACCGCCGGCATAACCATGAAGAAGATCATGATCAGGCCATGGGCCGTGGTGAACACGTTGAACATGTGTGGATTGTTGAAGTACTGCATTCCCGGTTCTTGCAGTTCCATCCGGATACCGACGCTGAGCGCGCCGCCGACGATCCCTGCAAAGATCGCGAAAAACAGATACATCAGTCCGATGTCTTTGTGGTTGGTCGAATAGACCCACCGCCGCCATCCCGTAGGATGGTCATGTGCCGCATGTGCTTCGGTCGCAGCCATTTGGGGCTCCCTCTTTAATCTTTCTCAGCGGCGCTGCGTGTCATCGCGCGCATCGCCAAACGTAAAAGCTTGTCGCCACGTTATTTCGCGGCGACTGCAATCTCTTCCAGCGTTCCTGTCTCTGCGACCTTGTTGGCGGCAGCAATGGAAGCCATCAGCTGTAGATTGGCGCTGTCCAGATCTTCCTGAGCAGCTGCTGCCCAAGTCTTGTACTGATCAGCGGAAACAACCCGAACTGCAATCGGCATGAACGCGTGGTTGACGCCGCACAGCTCGGAACACTGGCCGTAGTAGACACCTTCGTTACGGGCGTGGAACCAGGTCTCGTTCAAACGGCCCGGGATCGCATCGATCTTCACGCCCATGGACGGCATTGCAAAAGCGTGGATCACATCTTCAGCCGTAACCTGCAGACGAACGGTCGTGTCGACCGGGATCACCAGCTCGTTGTCGACAGCCAGAAGACGCGGAACTTCGTTGAGCGTCAGGCCCCGCTTCTGAGCAAACTCTTCCCGGTCTGCCTTGTCTTTCGCGGCATCCAGCGCATCACCAACCATGTAGGAATCGAAGTAGAGGTCGCCCATGCCTTCGTCGGTGTATTCGTAACCCCAGTACCACTGATAGCCGATCGCCTTGACCGTCATCTGGTACTCGGGAATGTCCAGCTGCTTGTAGAGCAGGCGGAAAGACGGGATCGCGATCACGACCAGGATGAGGATTGGAACGATGGTCCAAACCACTTCGATCACGGTGTTGTGCGATGTGCGGGACGGTACAGGGTTCGACTTGGCGCTGAACCGGGTCATGCACACGATCAGCAACGCCAGAACGAACAGCGTAATGACAGTGATGATTGTCAGCGTGAAGGTATTAAACCAGGTGATGTCGTCCATCACGTCGGTGATCGAGTTCTGAAAACCGAGCTGCCACTCGCTCATACCGGATTCAGCTGCCAGAGCCGCAGTGGACGCTCCAGCAAATGTTGCCGCCAAACCGGCCGTAGTCATGAGACGCTTGAAGATAGCCTTCACGTCCGCGCTCCCTTCCCTCAACCGCTAGCAAGCGGCACATGCAAAAATACCGGACCCAAAATCCGGCTCAATCCGGTGCGGCAGTAACGGGCTTAACTCAGCTTCGCAAGCCCATTGTGCCGACCCAATGTCTCGAACAGGTTCGTCAGATTGCCGGACTATAACCATAAACCCCGGTTCAGGGCGATGGTTACAATCGGCTGGAGCGGCGATGTGCCGCATCCTCTTGCTGACGCCTTAATGCCGCACAAAAACCATAAGACACGCCAAGCTGCAACGGTATTTCCAACTTTTCACAGGCCTTGAGCGGCATATTGAGCTTGATAGAAGTCAAAGACAGGCGGATTTTCGACAAAAAACCGGGCTAATCGACGGCGTTCCCGTCTCGGCAGACTGGAATCACGCGCCGTCATGCGGCAATGTCTGGCCGGGACAACACCATGATTCGCGCTGACGGCCTCATTTTTATACCCGGAAAGGCCACAGCGGAATCCGACAACGATTGACCGGAGGTTTTCTTGTCAACCCAATTGCCGAAAGCCCGAACCGCCCGCCGGATGGGACGCTTCAATTTTTCCATTGCCAGAATCGCCGCTGTTGCCGGCATAGCCTTTGGCGCTCTAGCCCAGGGCAATCTTCCGGCTCTGGCTCAAGGTGAAGTTCGCTCAACTCACGGCGACTGGCAGATGCGCTGCGACACACCTCCGGGAGCATCAGGAGAGCAATGCGCCCTGATCCAGAACGTTACGGCCTCGGACCGGGAAAATGTCGGACTGTCGGTCATCATTCTCAAGACAGCTGACAAACAGGCCCGCATACTCAGGGTTCTGGCGCCTCTTGGGGTTCTTCTTCCTTCAGGCCTAGGTCTTCGTGTCGACAATGCCGATATCGGCCGCGCGGGCTTTGTCCGCTGCCTGCCGAACGGGTGCATCGCCGAAGTGATCCTGGAAGAAGACCTCCTGAGCAAACTGAAGGCGGGAGCTCAGGCCACCTTCATCATTTTCCAGACGCCTGAAGAGGGAATCGGCATTCCGATTTCACTCAACGGTTTTTCTGCGGGCTTTGATGCGCTGCCTTAAGAAGATTCAAAAGACAAAGTAAAAAGGCGCCGGAAACGGCGCCTTTGTTTGTTGCCGGCCTTATTCGACCGCTGCATCCTTCTTATGACTTTCAGGCTCTTTCTTGCGCTGACCGACATTCCTGACGCGTTCTGTGGTGGATACACCACCCCCGGCTTCAATCTGTATGGCCAAGCGCTCCTCGTCGCGATAACGCACATCCTCTTCGATCTGATCGATCCGGTCGAGCGGTGTTCCAAGAGCCTCCAGGGCAGCACGCCCGAACACGACGCTGGACTCGAATGTTTCGCGAATCTGGAAGTCGACCCCTCTCTTGGTCAGATCGAGAACATGGGCGCGGTCAGTTGCCCGACAGAAGATCAAAGTATCCGGGAACCCTTCACGTATCAGGTCGATCGCCTTGCCCATAACCTTGTCGTTCTCGATGCACATAGCAACGAGTGCGGCCTTTCCGGCGCCGGCTGCGGCCAGAACGTCGGCGCGGGTCGCATCACCATAATAGACTTTGTACCCCTGCTTGCGCGCGTAAGCGATCCTGTCCGGCCTGTTGTCTATGGCCGTGATTTCATGCCCTTCGGAGGTCAGGATCTGGGCCACAACCATCCCAAACCGGCCAAATCCGATTACCAGCACCGTCGGGTTGGCTTCCTCGAAAGTTTCGATCGAGGGATTTTCAACGCCTCGTTCTTTCATTCTGGTAGCGATCCTGTCCAGTCCGAGACACGCAAGCGGCGTCAACAGCATTGTCAGGATGACAATCGCGTTGAGGAGGTTGGCCGTCTGGTAGTCGAGCAGGCTGTTGCTGACGGCAGCAGTGAACAGGACGAAGGCAAATTCCCCGCCTTGCGGGAGCGTCACGGCGATGCGCAATGCGTCGGAGTTGGAAGATCCGGTGCCGCGCGACAGCCCCCACAGAAAGACGCCTTTAACCCCCATGACCGTTGCAACACCAAAGGCCACGACCATCCAGTTCCCCATCACCAGGGACACGTCAAGCGACATGCCGACTGCAACGAAAAACAGCCCCATCAGCAGTGAGCGGAACGGCTCGATATCGGCTTCCAGTGTATGACGAAAGCTGGATTCCGCGAGCAGCACACCAGCCAGAAACGCGCCGAGGGCCATGGAGAGGCCAACCGAATGCATGATCCCTGCGCTGCCGAGTGCAACCAGCAGAGCCGCGGTCAGCATGACCTCTCTTGCACGGCTTGCCGCCAGAAACAGGAATATCGGTGAGATCAGGTACCGGCCGGTGAGAATAACGGCCGCGACCGCAGCTGAAACCAGCAGGATTTCGTTTGCGATATCGCCGAACGTGGATGGCCCTTCTCCTGGGGCAAGAATGGCGACCATAGCCAGGAGCGGCACGATCGCGATGTCCTGAAGAAGCAGGATGCCAAATGCCCTCTGGCCATAAGCGGAAGACATTTGTCCACGTTCCTGCAGGATCTGCAGCGCGAAGGCGGTGGATGACAGAGCGAGACCGAACCCAGCCACCAGCGCGGTGGAGTTCGCAAGTCCGGCGAAGCGGGCGATCACATAGAGACTGAGCCCCGTGAAGATAACCTGAGCGGTGCCGAGACCGAAGATGTCCCGTTTCATTCGCCAGAGTTTTTGTGGATCGAGCTCAAGTCCGATCACAAACAGGAGGAGGACAACTCCGAGTTCGGCGACATGAAGAACGTCTTCACCCGACCCGAGAAGCTGCAGACCATGCGGACCGATGGCTGCGCCTGCTGCAAGGTATCCGACCACCGAGCCGAGACCCAGCCGTTTTGCGATCGGGACAGCCACGACGGTAGCTGCGAGAAACACAATTGATTCAGCAAAAAACGGAGGTGCGCCCTCTGCGGCCATTCTCTCTCCTCAGTTGCAAAGCCCTTTAACCGGTTCGACATCCGGCAAGCTCATCATGAACTGATTCTATTTTACCAAACCTTACGCAACTGGCGTGCGACAATTCCGGCGCGGCTGCAACTATTTAGCTCCATTTGCTGCAATTTTGCGCGATTGAGACAAAGGGTCACCGTACTATTGACGATAGTCTCGACTGTTTGATGTCTTTTGCCGAAATTAAGGATGGCACGGACACCAGAATTATTCGGTTCAAGGTGGAGAGTTTCAAAGAAGGTCGTGTTTCTTCAGGTAGGATCTGAAGTTCTCGAAATCGGCATAAACATGTCCGTAAAGTCCGGCCTTCTCCGCCCCGGCGACGTTTTCCGCGCGGTCGTCGATGAAGGCACTTGCCGACGTCGGGTAGCCGTATTTCTCGCAAATCAACCGATAGATGGCCGGGTCAGGCTTGCGCACCTTGAACTCGGCTGACACATGCGCCTTTTCTCCGAAAATCTCGATCATTTCCGGCGCGCAAACAGGCAATGATGCCTTGAGCATCATGCCGTTGTTGGTCAGCATTGCGATATCCGCTTTCTGCTTGAGTTGCCTGACGAGATCCAGCACGTCAGGCCTTGCCCGCATCATCCGACGCCGGATGTCGGCCCAGGTATCGAAATCAATGGGATAGCCGAGCAACCTTCCATACTGGGCGAGATAGCCTTCCGCCGTATCGGGATTGCCTGCTTCTGCCTCGTTTTCGTGAGACCCGCCCCAGACCGCTTCATCGATTTCCGCAGCGGGGCGTCCGGTCAGATCTTCCAGCAATTGCAGGCGGACCTGATGCTCGTAGTCATAGAGCACCTGATCCATATCGAATATGACGAATTTGATGTCCGGCATAGCGGTCCCCCAAGAGTAACCCGCCTATACGGCAGTCCCTCCGATCGTCATTTCGTTGATACGCATTGACGGTTGCCCCACGCCGACAGGAACGCCCTGCCCCTGCTTGCCGCATGTTCCCATGCCCGGATCAAGCTTCATGTCATTGCCGATCATGGTGACGCGTGTCAGAGCGTCCGGGCCGTTGCCAATCAGCATGGCGCCTTTGACCGGAGCGCCGACCTTGCCGTTTTCGATCCGGTAGGCTTCGGTACAGGAGAAAACGAACTTGCCCGAGGTGATATCGACCTGGCCACCTCCAAAGGAAACGGCGTAGATGCCGTCTTTCACCGAAGCCAGGATCTCATCAGGCTCCTTGTCACCAGCCATCATGACCGTGTTTGTCATGCGTGGCATGGGAATATGAGCATAGGACTGGCGGCGGCCGTTCCCTGTCGGCTCCATGCCCATGAGACGCGCGTTCTGCCGGTCCTGCATGTAACCGGTCAAGATGCCGTCCTCGATAAGAACCGTGCGGCTTGCCGGAGTGCCTTCGTCGTCAACCGTCAGCGACCCCCGGCGATCCGGAATGGTGCCATCATCAACAATCGTCACACCCGGTGATGCCACGCGTTCGCCCATCAGGCCCGCAAAGGCCGAAGTTTTCTTGCGGTTGAAATCGCCTTCCAGACCGTGACCGACAGCCTCGTGAAGCAAAATGCCGGGCCAACCGGATCCCAGGACCACATCGAAGGCGCCGGCAGGCGCCGGGACGGCGTCCAGATTGACCAGCGCCTGACGAAGAGCTTCGTCTACCCCGCCCTGCCAGTTTTCCGTTGTGATGAACCGCTCAAACCCTTCCCGGCCACCGCAGCCGAACATTCCACTTTCCTGCCGGTCATCGTTGCCCGCAACGACCGATATGCTCAAGCGAACCATCGGACGAACGTCGCGGACGAGATGACCGTCAGCCCGAAGAATTTCGACAACCTGCCAGGAACCGGCCAGCGATGCGGACACCTGACGGACGCGCGGGTCCTTGGCCCGGGCGTAGGCGTCGATTTCCTGAAGAAGCTTCACCTTTTCCTCAAAGCTCGGACCACCCAGCGGATTGGCATCGGTATAAAGCGAAAGGTTGGTGCGGGACGGTGCGGCGGCATAGCTGCCCGAATAGCCTTTCTTGACTGCACTCACAGCCTCTGCGGCCCGTTTCAATGCGCCTTCGGAAATATCCCCGGCATGGGCATATCCGGCCGCCTCGCCGGCCACAGCCCGTAGCCCGAATCCCTGTGCCGTATCATAGTTGGCGCCCTTCAACCGACCATTGTCGAAGACCAGTCCCTCCGACTGGCGATACTCGACAAACAATTCTCCATCATCGGCCCCTGCAAGAGCCTCCTGGGTGATCCGTTTGGCTGCATCCAATCCGAGACCGGAGGATTCAATGAGATCGGTTGTGGAAAGGGTCATCTACTTGTCCTGCATGTGCCCCGTTGCGTTGAGGCTCGATTTTGCTGTCTGTGCCAGCTGCGATTTTGCTCAATATATCCTCAACATAGGCTTTTTGCCGGGTTTTTCACCTTAAAAGCTGGAAATTCCACTTGTGAAAAATTTAACTTGAATATAACTCTCCACTTTAAGACATTTCCTGTCTGACCGTCAGCAAGGCCAATCCAAGGGCCTGGCCAGCTTCCGTCTCCAAAACAATCGAACAATGCCGCGTTTCCTGGCGGCTAAGAAGGATTTGTGCGCATGTTCAAGTCACAAGATCCCGTTGCCGGCACGACCCTGTCATCCTTTCATTCAATGGCGGCCAAACGCGGTGACGGCCTCCACCCTCTCCTTTTGCAAGCCATTGCCAGGACTGGATCCGTTTCTGGTCCTCCAGCGCTTTGCGGACAGAGCGACGACAATGTGGTTGTGGTGGATTTTCAGAGATCTGCCGACAGCAACGCTCCAAAACGCGATCACGCGAAATGAAATCCGTACTCGTTGCCATGCATCTGGTGGCGTGTCAGCCCGATCTGTTGATTTGTGAGGACATGTCGGCAAACACCAAACGCTGGGCAGACATTGAAGCCTGTCGACAGGACCGGGAAGCCGAAATGTACCGTGTCAAACAGGGGCTTCCGGACTGGGCGGTCGTGATGTCGAAGTGTCGCTACCTCATTGGCAGAGACCCGCGTTCATCGCCGATGTTCTGAGAATTGCCTCTGGAGCGTCACACAATGACTTGCCCGGCAGACGCAATCTGCCGTAAAAGACAGTTTCGGAACAACAACGACAACTCATCCAATCCGGTGACCATGAACCGCTACGAAAATCCGCGAATCCCAAGCGAAGCCCGTGTCCGTTATCTGGACGGCGATTATCAGGTGGAAACACCGGGCACCTTCGTACGCTGTGCGGTTACGGGTACGGCCATACCGCTTGATGAATTGAAGTATTGGTCCGTCGAGCGCCAGGAGGCCTATGTCGATGCAAAGGCTTCCATGAAACGCTATATGGAAACCCGCTAGCGCAGACCATCCTGTGGCTTGGGTCTGTCGATTTCAGGCGGTCGACTTCAGCTTCCTGACTTTTTCCCTGATCAAAGCAATTAGCCGATCTTCGTCGTCTATATCCATTCGCACGTCCAGGATTGCCGTGCTGGCGGTAATCCAGCGGAAAAGTTCGCCATCCGAGGTGGACAGGCGGGCCATATCCTTGGACGTCGTGACCAGCTGAAGGTCGTCCTTTTCCGCTTCGGTCAAAAGAGATTGAACGTCCTTCTCCGCATAGCGGTGGTGATCGGAAAATTCACGAGTCTTTGCAATCTCGTAGCCAAGTTCCTTCAATGAGTTGAAGAATTTCTTCGGGCGTCCGATACCAGCGAATGCAAATAACCTGCGCTCTTCGAGGTCTTCATTCGGCTGCGGACGCAAATGCGCATGCAGAACGGGCAATCCCCGTCGCCCCGCAAGGTGAACCGCGTTTTCCGCGCCACTGCCTTCACCTACAAGCACGAGGCAATCCGTCTTGAGGATCTGCTGACTGGCAGGTGCTCTCAACGGTCCCGCCGGAAAGCACAGCCCGTTGCCGAAGCCGACAGCACAGTCGACAAGAACAATGCTCAAGTCCTTTTCCAGCGCCGGGTTCTGGAAACCGTCATCCATCAGCAGAATGTCAATCTCATGGAGTTCAGCGAATTTCGCACCTGCCGGGCGGTCGGCCGAGACAATGGTGGGTCCGTGCCGTGCCAGCAGCAATGCCTCATCACCAACCTGACGGGCATTGTGCATATCCGGGACGACCAGCAGCGGACCTTTGCTGCGACCTCCATACCCTCTCAACAAGAAACCGGGCTTGTAGCCTTCTTCACGCAGGCGATGCGCCAACTCAATGGCGAATGGTGTCTTTCCGGTTCCACCGACAACAAAATTACCAATGCAAATTACCGGAAGCTTGCTGCTGCCCTTGGCTCTGGTCTGCATCCTGCGCCCGGATATCAGGCCATAGAGCCACCCCACCGGTGACAGCGTGATAGCTGCACCGGACCAACCTTTCTTCCACCAGAAGTCAGGAGCCTTGCTCATTGGGCGCCTCCGGCATCCGATCCCTGTCTTCGACTGTCAGATAAGGTTGTAACAACCGCAGAGTTTTTTCCAGTGCCCCCCGGCTACCTTCCACCAGTGCCCTGGCTTTGGCAGATTGATCCGCTATCTGCGCGGGAGACCCAAGAAGTCCTGCGATGGCTTTGGCAAGGTTTCCGGGATCTTCGACCTTGATGGCGGCACCACTGCTAAAGAAATCCTTGTAAACCGCGCGTGCGTTGGCAACTTTCGGCCCGGTAACGAGTGCCGATCCGGACAAAGCCGCCTCAACAGGATTGTGACCGCCAACGTCGCTGAATGAACCACCCAGGAAAGTCACTGGCGCCAAGCCGTAATAAAGCCCCATCTCACCAAGCGTGTCGCCCAGATAAACGTCTGTCGCCGCCAGAATATCATCGCCCGCCGTGCGGGAAGCAACCTTCAGTTCCCTTTCTTCGATAAGCGTGCTGATTTCGTCCGCTCGAGCCGGATGTCTTGGGACCAGAACCAGCATCAGCTTTGGAAATTCTGTTTTCAGAGCTTCATGAGCCTGAAGCGCAATTTCTTCTTCTCCCGGATGGGTGAGTGCTGCGAGCCAAACCGGACGTTCACCGATTTGGGCCCTCAATGCAGACAGAGCCGTTGCGTCCGCACCAGGCCTTTCCGCATCAAACTTCAGATTTCCCGGCGTTTCCACATTTCTGCAACCAAGCCTCCGGAAACGGGCCGCATCCGCTTCACTTTGTGCAAGAACCAGATCCAGGCAGTTGAAGAGGTATTTCGATACGCTTGCCAACCGAGCCCAATTTCGGTGAGACCCATCCGACAATCGTCCATTCAGGAGAACGAAAGGGATCTTGCGGTCATGAATTTCATCGAACAGGCAGGGCCAGATTTCCGACTCGACCACCATCGCCAGATCCGGTTTCCAATGGTCGAGAAACCGGCCAAGAGACCCCGGGGCGTCATAGGGAACAAACTGATGGATCGCGCCTTCCGGCAATCGGCTCTCGGCAAGTTCCGC
Organism: Roseibium sp. SCP15; assembly: GCF_040329435.1. NCBI lineage: Bacteria > Pseudomonadati > Pseudomonadota > Alphaproteobacteria > Hyphomicrobiales > Stappiaceae > Roseibium > Roseibium sp. SCP15. The sequence continues at coordinate 385,136 of NZ_JBDZYI010000002.1, forward strand.
CGAAGTTACGGTGACCGTTGTCAAAAGAACGCTGTTCCCATTCCGCGCAAGCGCATCGATGACGGGCAGGATCGACATGGTTTCGCCGACACTTGCGGCGTGGATCCAGACCAGATGCCCGGAAGGCCGCGCCATTCCGGCATGACCGAACCGCTCGCCTTTTCGCGAAGCGATTTCCTTGCCTTTCCGGCTGCGCGACCAGAAAAGCACATTGAAAATCGGAGTGAGGGCCCGGGCAAGGCCTCTGTATAAACTGATCAGAAGTGGCCGCCGGTCAGCCATCCGATCTGCCGACCAACTCATAGGCCCGTTTCGTTGCGGTGTTCAGACCGTCTTCAACCTGTTGCCTGTAGTCTTCCAGCGCGTCTTCTTCCGTTTCACCCGGGACCCAGATCAGGTCGCCAACCGCGATGCTTCCGCGGCCGAAAGGCAAGTTCACACTGGCCTTGTCCCAGCTGTTGAGTTCAATGCTTCGGCTGGTGGCAACGGCGACCGGAAGGATCGGACGGCCCGAGTGTTTTGCCAACTGAACGATCCCAACGCCTGACTTGCGCGCCGGTCCTTTGGGCACGTCCGCAGTCATGGCAACGCTTTCACCGTCTCTTAGGGTCTTGAGTGCCTCGATGAAACCACGCATGCCGCCGCGCTTCTTGATCTGGCGCGCATTTTTGCCACCGGACGCGCGAATGAGCCCCAGACCAAGTTTGCGTGCGGCAATTGCATTGACTTCACCATCAGCGGACCGGGAAATCATGACCTTTGCAGGCCAGTGCTTCGGCTTGGCGAAGGGAACCATAAAATGCTGGCCGTGCCACATGGCAACGATCACCGGCAAGTCTTCTTCCCTCTCATCGTGGACCCCTGCGGGCTCCACAACGAAGCGGTTGGTGAAATACACCAGTTTCAGATAGCCGGCGAGCACGGTGCCCACTGCGGACAAAACCCAGGGCTGGCGACCAAGGCGTTTGATCATTTTTCTTGTAGCCTGAAATGTTTCGTTGCCTAGGCGGCCGTTTCCGGGTCAAGCAAACGGTGCATATGCACGATGAAGTAACGCATATGCGCATTGTCGACGGTTGCTTGCGCCTTGGCTTTCCAAGCCTTGTACGCTTCGGCATAGTTCGGATAAATACCAACAATATCGAGTGCGTCCAGATCCCGGAACGTCAATCCCTCCGGGGACTCCAGCTCACCACCAAACACCAGGTGAAGAAGCTGTTTCGGGGCGTCGGTTTCACTCATGAGTATCCTCACTCTCTATCGATACTTCACCAGCCGTTTATCTGATCAGTTCGTCAAGCACGGCACGTGCCGGCCCGATCAATTGCGCGGAGGCTGCGATCAAGGCGGGGTGCCCGGTCCTGGCTCGATTGTAGATCAGGTTCCGGCCGGACAGATCAGTCAATTTGCCGCCCGCTTCCTGCACCAAAAGATCCGCGGCTGCAAGATCCCAATCGCTGGGACCTCCCCGTGCGGTTCCAACGTCAATGCGCCCGGCCGCGACCACGGTCAGCCTGTATGCAAGCGATCGAAGAATGTCGGTTCCTTCGAACCCTGCGGCGACGACATCCTTGTTTGCCACAATCGAATGGGGCCCGGTAAGGGTTGCCCCTGCAACCTCGGCCTTATCGGAGACGGAAATCGGATGCCCGTTAAGCCAGGCCCCTCCCCCGGACGAAGCGACGAACATCTCCTCCCGTCGGGGACAAAAAACCGCACCGGCAACAGGCCGGCCATCTTCCACAACGGCAACCGAAACCGTCCATTCATCGCCACCAGCAAGAAATGCCCTGGTTCCGTCGATCGGGTCGACGATGAAGACACGTCGGCAATTCAGGCGCGCCCGGTCATCCGCCGTCTCTTCGGAAAGCCAGCCATAGTTCGGGCGGGCGGTCCGCAGTTTTTCAGCTAGGAACTTGTCGACCGCCAGGTCGGCTTCCGACACCGGAGACCCTTTGCCCTTGAACCATGTTTCCGGGTCCCGGCCAAAGTATCCCAGCGCAAGTGCGCCGGCTTCGCGTGCCGAAGCTTCCAGCAATTGCAGATCCTGCTTCACACCTTCGCCAGGGGTGTCTTTATCAGCTTCCGGCAAGCGCCATTCCTTCGATAAGGACCGACGGTGTCGCGGACGAGTAGCGATTGTCGAGATCACTTCCCGGCACCAGTCGCTTGAACATGTCGTTCAAATTCCCAGCGATGGTTATTTCACTGACCGGTTCAACAATATTCCCGTTTTCAAACCAGAAGCCGGCCGCACCGCGGGAGTAATCGCCGGTGAGGCCATTCACTCCATGACCGATGAGATCCGTCACGAGCAACCCACTACCGGCTTCGGCCATCATCTGCTCAAGAGACTTTTCACCCGGCATCAGCGTGATGTTGGTCGCGCCCGGCGATGTACCGCTGCCGCTTCTGTGCGCGCGTCCGTTGGGCGTCAATCCCAGTTCGCGCGCTGAGGCACCATCCAGGAACCAATGTTGCAGCACACCGTCCTCAACCATGTTGAGAACATCCGCGCGAGTACCCTCGCCGTCGAACGGACGGGTGGCAGCACCACGCCTCTTGAACGGATCGTCAACAACCTGGATGCCGGGAGCGAAAATCGCTTCACCCATCCGGTCTTTCAAGAAACTGGTCTTGCGTGCGATCGAAGCGCCATTGATTGCGCCCGTCAGGTGGCCAAGTATGCTGCGTGCCGCACGTGATTCATAAATGACATTGGCGGTCCGGGTCGTCAGCTTTTGGGGATTGAGGCGACGCACCGCGCGTTCTCCGGCCCGACGACCGATTTCCGAGGGATCTTCGAGGTCTTCAAAGTATGTGCGGCTGTCGAAATCGTAATCTCGCTCCATCTGCGTTCCCTCACCGGCAACAGCTGTCATGGACATGCCATAGCGTGAAGAAAGATAGGAGCCTTGAAAGCCGTGGCTGGTTGCCAGAACGATCCCGGCAAGCCGCCAGGATGCGCTCGCCCCACCGGATTTGCTAACGCCATCGACCGCAAGCCCCGCCGCCTCAACTTCCAGCGCCATGCCGGTCAGGTTCTCGGCGGTCAATTCCTTGTCGTCGAGCAGCTCCAATTGGGGCAATTTCTTGACCAGCAGGTCTTCGTCCGCGAGACCGGCATATGGATCTTCCGGCGCAACCTTTGCCATGGCAACCGCACGTTCGGCCAGACCATCGGCATCATCCAGCTGATTGGCCGATACCGCTGCCGTGCGCTTGCCGACAAAGACCCTGAGCGTGACGTCATCACCTTCGGCGCGTTCTGTCTCCTCGACCTTGGCTTCCCTGACTTCCACGCCAAGAGAAACACCAGTAACAGCAATGGCATCGCAAGCATCGGCTCCGGCTTTTCGTGCAGCTTCGACTAGCCGCGCCGCGCGTGACTGCAATTCGCTTTGATCAATCAGTTCAGACATGTGTACCGCCTTGAAAGGTCTGTTGTGCAGTTGTTTACGCCCAGCGCCGGTCAGCTGCAACCGCCTGACCCGATTTGGTGACAGGCAGTTTCAATGCAAGTGCCGCAGTATCGGTTGATCAGGATAGCCCCCCTCTTTTCGCCACAGTTGTGAATGGTGTGTTACCGACGTGCTTACACTCCGGTAACCCTCTTTAAAATCACAGTTTTTTAACCGTATCTCTTAAGTGGTTCACGACTTTTCTCCGTTACCTTGAAGGGCATCAAGAGACCAAAAGGTCCGACGGAGAGTCAATTGAGACGTCAAACAGAAATACAGGAGCAGATGGCAACCGGGACGGGCACTCAATCGATGCCTCACCCCGGTTGCCTGCCGGTCAGCTTCGAGCAACGACTCGAATCCAGACCCGGCACCCCCTCTCTTCCTGCAGACATTTTTCTCGATCGCGACAAGGTCGTTATCAAACGCCGGGTTGCGGGCGTTCCCGTCACCGTTGTCGTTCCGGCAAGTGGATTTGACGGGGTTATGGTGAGAATTGTTCCCGGAGATGCTCCGGGTGAGATTGTCGCCGCACTGATCCTGAAACACCCGGACAGCGCGCTTTCCATCACACTGGCGGAAACCGAAAAATCCGACGATCTCGCCGTGCTCTGGAGCCGGTGGGCGCAAACCCTCAACCTGCCCATGCTGGTTTGTGATCTCGGTGGCAAGGTCAAGCCGATCGAAGCTTTCAGCGCCGTTCCCTCCGCAAATCCGGCCCCTCGCCGGAAGTTGCGCCTTTTGACGGGGCGTCGTCCCAGGTTCCTGAACAGACGCGCACCAGGAGCGCGCATCTGTGAGCCAGGAAACTTCGCAAACGAACGTGAGATCATCGCGCGGACCTGATTGCGGCAAGATAATCAGTCAGGTTTACCCTCTAAACAGACTTTTAACCTAAATTTTCTTTCCTGAGCTCAAGTGTCGAGGCGGTCAACTTCCGCCCTCCTGCCGGGAAGGAGCCCCAATACATGATCACCGTGGCTGCCTTGGCATGCGTTGGCGCCGTTTTGCTTTTGCTGGTCTGGTTGACCATGTTCAGGCATTTCGAAACCAGCGCAGCCGCGATGATGGCCTGGGTCCTGTGTTTCGCACTGTGCGGAATTGGCATCCTGCTGATTGCCTTTCGTGGCATCGTGCCGCTTCCCATCAGCATTGCCGGCGGAAATGTATGTCTTTTCCTGGGGTTGGGGTTTTACGGATTTGCGCTCTCAAAGACATTGTCCGGTAGAGCACGACTGTTTCCGGTTCTCTTCGCTCCGGCCATCTGGCTCGGACTGTGTTTCGTTCCGGTCGTTTACGGGCACTACAGCACCAGGGCGGCATCAGCCAACCTGATTGTTGCGGCAATCATCTTCCAGATTGCCTATGCCGGCATTTTCAGCAACCGGAACAGGCTGTTCATTCCCTACTTCATCACTGCAATAGCGATACTTTACGGCGTCACTCATATCGTCTTTTCGCTGATGATCTACAGCGCCAATATCAGCACCATTCAGGAAGCTCTGTCGCATCCGGTATTTGCGACCTTTTACTTTGTGAGCACGCTGATGTTCTGCATTGTCCTGATGCTTTCCTTCGGACTGATTTTCGAAGTCGAACTGCACCACTTCCGGCAAAGAGCCCAGACCGACGATCTCACGGGCCTGCTCAGCCGCAAGGCCTTCTTCAAACAGGCAACAGCTTCTAAGACCAATCAAAATGTCCTGGTGATGATCGATATCGATCATTTCAAATCCATCAACGACACGCATGGGCACATCTTCGGCGACGCGGTGCTTGCGGTTTTCGGCGACACCTGCCGGAAGGTTCTGCCACCGCAAGCAGTGGCCTCCCGATTGGGTGGTGAGGAATTCGCACTCTACCTGTCCGACACGCAGCCCAAGCAGGCAAATGCGCTCCTGGACAGAATACGCGCCGGTTTCAACCGGGAAACGTCCGGCATGACGAAGTCCGGCAGTCCGGTTACATTCAGCGCCGGTGTGTTCTCCTATGAAGGCAACACGTTTCCGGTGGAACAGGCTCTCATAGCCGCAGACAAGCTGCTTTATGCGGCCAAGCAGGATGGCCGGGACCGCATCCGGTCCCACGACACCGGAGCCGCTGGTCCCGCCCGCCAGTCAGATGCGGGTCAAGAGCTTGCTCACGCGTGAGCACGAAAAACCGGAAAATGCGGCAAACCGCTACCCGGATATCAAAGCGTCCAGCACAAATCCTGCAAACAGGATCCAGCCGTAGGCCGTGTTCGACCGGAACAGCTTGAGACACTGATCGCCGTCGTCAATATCAAGAACAATCACCTGCCAGCCCAGATGGATGATACCCAGGAATATCCCGGCGAAGGCCGCAGGGCCTGCATCGGCCAAGGTCGCTGAGACCGTGAACAGGATCGTTGCCGCGCTGTAGAGCAGGATGAGCGCCGGTTTGGTGCGGTCGCCGAACAGGCGCGCGGTTGATTTTACCCCGACCAGTGCATCGTCTTCCTTGTCTTGATGCGCATAAATCGTGTCGTAGCCGATGGTCCAGCAGATCCCGCCGACATAAAGAAGGATCGGTGACCACGACAATGAACCGAACTCAGCTGCCCACCCCATGAGAGCGCCCCAGGAAAAAGCGAAACCCAGAAACAACTGTGGCCAATTGGTGAAACGCTTCATGAATGGGTAGATGGCAACCGGCAACAACGAGACGACGCCCAAAGCAATGGTGAAGGTGTTGAACTGCAGCAGAACGACCAGGCCAACCAACGCCTGGAGGAGCAGAAAAACCTTCGCCTGGAACTTCGTTACCTGTCCGGCCGGAATGGGCCTCGAACGTGTCCGCTCGACTTTGGCATCGATGTCGACATCCACAATATCATTGTAAGTGCATCCTGCCCCGCGCATTGCCACGGCGCCGATGAAAAACAGGACAAGATGCCAGGGGTTCGGCCAACCGTTGCCCGCGGCCACCGCGGCCAGAGCCGCGGACCACCAACACGGCCACAGCAAGAGCCACCAGCCAATGGGACGCTCCCAGCGGGCCAATCGGGCATAGGGGCGCAAGCTGGCGGGCAGCCGGGTGTCGACCCAGTGCCGTTTGACCGCATCAGCAACCGGTCCTGTATCCTTGGTGGAAAAAAACATCTAACTGCCTGCCCGAACTCTATCCTGGCGCTCCTGCGTCGCCCTTTCGTGGTTCTTCTACCGACAATTAAGATGAATTTCATCCTGCAAATGGCCATAGTGCCGGTGTCGCGGGCCTGGACAGGAGCAGAATGTGTATTTCTCCCCAAAACACGTAACTGCATTTCTTCTTGCAATTGCCATTGGATTTTCGGCCGCTCCGGCTGCTTCATTCGCCCAAAAGCCTCCACCACCGCCCGGTGGCAAAGGACAAGACCTGAACGAAAGCAAGATCGACACACAAGGGGCCCATGCCGTGCTCGGCGAAGTCTGGGTGGACAACTGGTTCAAGCTTTACATCAATGGAAAGCCCTTGCTTGAGGACAGCGTCTCGATCAGGACTGAGCGCTCCTTCAATGCTGAACGCTTTGAATTCAATACCGATTTCCCAATGACCATCGCCTTCGAATTTCGCGATTTCATGGAGGATGAAACCGGACTTGAATATATAGGAACCCGGCGCCAGCAGATGGGAGATGGCGGTGCAATCGCCCAGTTCACAGACCTGGCGAGCGGCAAGTTACTGGCGGCCACTGGCTCAGACTGGCGATGCATCACCGTTCAATCCGCACCGGCGGACACTTCCTGCGAACGTGAGCGCAATCCCGACGTTTCGATGACCAACTGCGCGCAGTCCCTCGCTGAGGTGCCGAGTAACTGGACGGCTCCATCGTTTGATGACAGCTCCTGGCCCAAGGCAAGCGTTCACACCGCTCACGACGTGCGTCCAAAGGACGGATATGACCGGATTGCGTGGGACAAGGCAGCCAAACTGATCTGGGGGCCGGATCTTCAAAAGGATAACATCCTTTACTGCCGCGTGACGGTGGGCGGCTGAACAAGCTGGAAAACAGCGAGAAACGGACAGCAGCCCGTTCACCCAATTGCGGCCACGGGATCACCGTGATAGACCGCCGCCATCATGGCTTGCTTGCGGACATGGCCGGAAGCTGGCTGCATTGCGTCAACTTTCTTCAAGAGACTGGCAATTCATGAATCTTCTCCTTATCGGATCCGGTGGCCGCGAACACGCACTTGCCTGGGCCTTGGCGAAATCCCCGAAATTGACCAAGCTTTACGCCGCTCCGGGCAACGCCGGGATCGCGAAGGTGGCCGAACTCTGCGACCTGGATGTTACCGACCATGAGGCGGTGATCGCATTTTGTGGTGCAATTGACATTGATCTGGTGGTCGTCGGTCCGGAAGCGCCGCTGGTTGCCGGTCTGGTCGATGATCTGGATGCTGCCGGGATCAAGGCGTTCGGCCCGACAAAGGCGGCTGCCCAGCTGGAAGGCTCCAAGGCCTTCACCAAGGGTGTCTGCGACGAAGCCAATATTCCGACTGCCGGCTATGGCCGGTTTACCAACAAGGATGAGGCACTCGGCTACGTTCGCGAAAAAGGCGCACCCATCGTCGTCAAGGCCGACGGTCTGGCCGCCGGCAAGGGTGTCGTTGTCGCGATGACCCAGGCGGAAGCGGAAGACGCTGTTGCCGCCTGTTTCGATGGGTCGTTTGGAGAAGCTGGCGCTGAAGTCGTTATCGAAGAGTTTCTTGAAGGTGAAGAGGCAAGCTTCTTCGTGCTTTCCGATGGCGCAAACGCTCTTGCACTCGCAACCGCCCAGGATCACAAACGGGCTTTTGACGGAGACGAAGGTCCCAACACCGGTGGCATGGGGGCCTATTCGCCTGCCCCGGTGATGACCGATGCTCTTGTTGCGGATGTCATGAAGAGGGTCATCGAACCGACGATCGATACGCTTGCCAAACGGGGAACCCCTTTCAAGGGCGTTCTTTATGCCGGCCTGATGATTACGAAAGACGGCCCGAAACTGATTGAGTACAACACGCGTTTTGGTGACCCGGAATGTCAGGTGTTGATGATGCGATTGCAAAGCGATCTGTTGGAACTCCTGGAGGCAAGTGTCGATGGCACGCTGGACCAAGTGTCTGCATCCTGGCGGCCGGAAGCTGCGCTTACCGTGGTCATGGCCGCAAACGGCTATCCGGGCAGCTATGAAAAGGGAAGTGAAATCAATGGCCTTGATCCGCTGAGCACGGAAACCCTGGAAGTCTTTCACGCGGGAACAAAGAGCGACAATGCGCGTGTTCTGGCCAATGGCGGCCGCGTATTGAACGTGACTGCGCTTGGAAAAAATGTCGGCCAGGCAAGAACGACGGCCTATGAAGCGGTCGGTGAAATTGACTGGCCTGAAGGGTTTTGCCGAAGCGATATCGGCTGGAGGGCAATCGCGCGCGAGGACGACAGCTGATCCTCTTCTTCTTTTGCCCAATTGGGAATGCCTCCACAATTTGCTAACCAAGTGTTCTGCGAGTTGGAACGCGAGCGGGAGGTGGGATTGAAAGAGGCATTGCCGGATCTTTATCCAGGGTTTGACAGTGTCACGATTGACACTGGCGATGTTCAACTGTTTTGCCGGATCGGCGGCACAGGCCCCGCTCTCCTGCTTCTGCATGGTTATCCGCAATCCAACGAGATCTGGCACAAGATTGCCCCAGGACTGGCGAAACATTTCACGCTGATCATGCCGGACCTGCCTGGATATGGCAGGTCATCCATTCCCGCCTTGAGCTCAGATCACCGGGCATACTCGAAGAAAGCCATGGCCGACTCCATGGTCGAACTGATGCGGCAGCTTGGGCACACCAGCTTTTACCTTGCCGGGCACGACCGCGGCGGACGGGTCGGATATCGGCTCGCACTCGATCATCCCGAAGCGATCAAGCGACTGGCTGTCCTCGATATCATGCCGACGTCAGACTATTGGGACCGACTGGACCGGACTTTCGGCCTGAAGATCTACCACTGGATGTTTCTGGCCCAACCGGCCCCGTATCCTGAGACTCTTATTGCAGCTTCAGCAACGAGTTTTCTGGAACACACGCTGGCAAGCTGGACCGGCCTTAAAAACCTTGATTGCTTTTCCGAGGGAGCCCTTGCACACAACCGGAGTTGGTTCGGTGATCCTGCGCGGATTGCGGCAACGTGCGAGGATTATCGTGCGGGCGCAACCATTGACTATGAACACGACAAGGCCGATCTGGACGCCGGAAACAGGATCAGTGTCCCTCTCCTTGCCCTGTGGGGAAACAAAGGCATTGCGACCAGCGTCGATGATCCGCTGGCGGTCTGGCGCAATTGGTGTGACGACGTCAGCGGCAAAGCACTGGAATGCGGCCATTTTCTACCTGAAGAAGCACCGGAAGCCACCGGGGAAGCCCTGTTGAGCTTTTTTGGTCCTTGAAGAATTCACCTTTGAAGTATTCTTAAATTGAAATGTTGCGTTTGCTCCAAAAAGCAAAAAATTCATCAAGATAATTGCCCTGGTCCGAGCTTGAGAATTCTTTAATCTTAATGCCCCTTAAGAAAGCCATTCAACACAATTTAAGAATTTCAAGTTATTGAGAAAACTGGCAAAGGCAGGTTTGCAGTCGTTTTCCATCATCGGATGCCGAGACACGCAATTTCAACTGTCCTTGCCGGTTGGAAAGCAGCGTCAGCTGCCGGGGCATGGGTGCGAAGTGTGGGCAAGAATGATCTAGGAGAAAAAGGGCGTCTGAGGAGGGGCAAACTGCGCCTCACCCGTCTTGACACCTTCCTGGACCGTGCCCTCAATCGATGGCGCGCCGACGATACCCAATTTGAAAAACCGCTCCGCATGGTTTTTCTATCCTTCCTGTTCCTGACCGTGTTCGTTCTTACCGTCCAGAACATTGTCTCCGAATACAGGAACCTGAATGAACCTCAGAACCTGATTGCCGGTACCGCTGAACGATTGCTCATGCAGCAAAGTGCTCTGGGCTCCGAAACGCTCGACCAGGTCGCAGACAACATCAGCGACAACGCGACACTGCAAGGCGCAATCCGGCGTGGGGACCTTTCACAGATCAGGAAAGTTGCGGACAGCGTTTTTGCCAAGAAGTCCGGCGCCCTCGATATTTCCGAGTTCGCGATCTACTCAGCGAACCAGAACCTGCTCTACCGGGCGAAGGGCTCCATCGTCTCCAGTCTGTCCGACCCGGCCCACCAGGCAGACCTGCCTGCCAGCCTATTCAGCAAATCAAACGGCATCGAACTTGATGAGAACAACAAGGTTGTTCTGAGCGTTTTGCGGCCCTGGTTCGCGGAAGGCCAGCTACTCGGCTACCTGAAGCTTTCGATCGACATCGAGCGCTCACTTGCGCTTGCGAGCTCCGCGGTGAACGCACAGATCGTCAAGATCTGCGAAATCACCGACACCGACGCCCTGAATTCGGGGGGCAACAGATACAAGGTCATCGGCGAGCTTTCTTCCGCAGGGTTCAAGTTTGATGCCCTGAACACCAAGACTGCCGGCATTGAAGAGCTGAACAGGTTCTATCTGCAGAACGGCAAGGTCTTCATGATCCGGGATCTGCCGATCCTCAGCGGCAAAAGAGACCAGCAGATCAAGCTGGTCCTCGTCAAGAATATCACGGAAAATGTCTGGGCTTTCCTTCAGGGAACCCTGTTCTCGTTAATTGCCGGTTTTGGACTGGCCTCTCTTTCGTGGCTTGTCATTCGGCGTCTTCTGGCCAGGCTGCAATCCTCGGTGCAGCTGCGGCGCGAGCGCCTGGAAGCGGAAGTTGTCGAGTACACGAAGAAGCTGGAGCATAACGCGGTTCAATTGCTCGAAGCCCAGCGTATTGCCAGCGTCGGCAGCTGGGAACGCGACATTGAAACAAACGAGGTGCAATGCACGGAAGAGTACTTCCGGATCATGGATCTGTCTCCGGATCTCTCGTCGAGCGAAATCATTGAAAAGGTCTACACCCAAATCCCTGCGCATGAACTGCAGGCGACCAAGATGATGGTCCAGAATGCCATCGATCGTTGCGGGGAGTTTGATTTCGAACATTCCCTGATGCTCGACAACGATACCCTGCGATATCTGCATGTTCGCGGTTACGTTTTGTCGGGTCCCGATGGGAAGGCCCAGAAGGTCATCGGCACCATCCACGACATCACCGATCGCTTCAAGGCCGAACGACAGAGCCAACTGCTCGCCAATATTCTGGAATCCTCTCTGAACGAGATCTACATCCTGAATGCCGAAACCTTCCAGATCGAGTATGCAAACAAGTGTGCGCTCAAAAACCTTGGATACAGCATCGATGAACTGAAGGCACACAGGATCTGGGACATCAACCCGGTCTACGACCAGGAGAAGGTCCAGCGAAACGTCAAACCGTTGCTCACCGGAAAAAGGGACAGCCTGACCGTTGAAAGCCTTCATCGGCGCAAGGACGGCAGCGAATATCCTGTCGATTTGCAGGTGCAGCTGTTGAAGGATCACGACCGCAGTCTCTTTGTCGCCATCGCCAACGATGTTTCCGAGCGCGTGCAACGGGAGACAGAAACCCGCGAGGCCAAGGTGCGCGCCGAGCGCCTTGCCTATTTCGATTCACTCACGAAACTGTCCAATCGCGCTGGCTGCCAGCGTGATGCAAAAGAGCGGTTCTCCCGCCCGGAAAAGCCAGCCTTCCTCGTCCATGTCGACATGGACAATTTCAAGCGGGTCAATGATACGCTTGGCCATCTTGCCGGTGACCACTGTCTTGAGGAAACCGGCCGCAGGCTTCGGGAAGTGGCCAGGGGCCTTGGCACTCCCTACCGTTGGGGTGGCGACGAGTTTGTCATCATCGCCGACAGTCATAACTCTGATCCGAATGAACTCTGTGAGCGCGCACGCCGCCTCATGCGCATGCCGATGGAGTTCAGTGGAAACCGGTTCTGGCCCACCGTCAGCATGGGCATTGCCCTGTGCCCGGAAGATGCGTCCGACTTTGACACCTTGCTGGTGAATGCGGATCTGGCCCTTTACCAGTCCAAGGAAAACGGCAAGGACCGCCTGACATTCTACAAGCCGGACATGAGGGCTGACAGCGAGACCGAAGCCCGGGTGGAACGTGAGCTCAATCAAGCGATCAAGAATGATCAGTTCTTCCTGGTGTTCCAGCCGCAAGTGAACCTGCGTTCCCAGACCGTGACCGGGATCGAGGCCCTCATTCGCTGGGATCATCCCGACAAGGGCATTGTTGCCCCCGGCGATTTCCTGCCAGTTGTAGAAAAATCCAATCTTGCACCGCTCATCGGTGAGCTCGTCATCGACAAATCACTGGCGGCCGCCAGACAATGGCTGGATGCCGGTCTCGAGTTCGGCCGTGTTTCGGTGAACATTTCGCCGTCGCATCTGGCCTCCGGAATGCTGGTCGAGCATTTCAAGGCCGGAATGAAGAAATACGATATCGGCCCGGATAGAATCACCGCAGAAGTTCTGGAATCGGTATTCCTGAACGACAATGCTTCCGGTCATCTGACAACTCTCAGGGAGCTTTACGAACTCGGCGTGCATATCGAGTTGGATGATTTCGGCACCGGATACGCATCCCTGACCCATGTCGCTGACCTGCCGATCAACGGGCTGAAGATTGACCGTTCCTTCACAAAGCAAATGCTGGATGACCCCAAGAAGGAAGCGGTGGTCAATCAACTCATTCACCTTGCCCGCTCGCTTAACATCGGCATCGTGTGTGAAGGCGTGGAAACCGAAGCCCAGTACGATCGTTTGAGGATGATGGGAGATTTCTCCGTTCAGGGGTACCTCGTCTCGAAACCGATGACATTCGATCAGGCTACGGACTGGATGTCTGAATCCGCAGATGATCTCTACTTCGTCCTTTAGGCGGCCTCGGCAAGCATCTGCGCAGCATCCATCTCCCGATAGGCCGCACTCCGCGTCACCCTGACGCTTGGCAAAAGGTCTTTCGGCCCCCATCTTCCAAAATGTGTAAGTCCAACGGGATGCAACTCAGATGACCCCTGAAACAACTTCGGCGCCTCGCATTGGATTGGCTCTCGGCGGCGGCGGAGCGCGGGGACTTGCGCATATTCCCGTTCTGGAAGCACTGGATGATCTCGGCCTGAAACCGACGAAAATCGCCGGAACCTCGATCGGCGCCATATTTGGAGCCGCTTACGCCAGCGGCCGCAGCGGCGAGGAGATCCGCGAGATCGTTCTGGAAATCTTCGCCGACAACAACAGCGTTCTATCCCGACTGTGGCAACTCCGGCCGAAGCGATTTGCCGACATGTTCCGCTCAGGTCCGGTACAGTTCGATCCATTGCGGGTGCTGGAAGTCTTCATTGCGGAATATCTACCCAACCGTTTCGAGGACCTGGAAATCCCCCTACGATTGCTGGCAACCGATTTTTACGGATGCCAGGAAGTGGACTTCGAAGCAGGCCCTCTCCTGCCGGCCGTTGCTGCTTCCATCGCAATCCCGGCCCTCTTCCGACCGGTTCGGCACGGCGATCGTTTCCTGATCGACGGCGGTGTGGTCAATCCCCTTCCCTTCGACGGTCTTCGCGATTGTTGTGACATCGTCATCGCCGTCGACGTGGTCGGCGCCCCGGTCCCCCGCAAGGAACGCGAAGACATCAATATGCTGGATTCCCTGTTCGGGTCCTCGCAGATCCTCATGCAGACAATCACCACCCAGAAGCTCAAAGTTGATCAGCCGGATATTCTGGTCCGCCCTCCACACGACACGATCCGCGTCCTTGATTTCATGAAGGCGGAACGGATCTTGAACCAGGCGGAGTCCTTAAGGGAGTCAACCAAAGAACAGCTGTTAGCTGTTCTCGTGAAATCAAAGGAGCTTACTTAATTTCAGCATGGGCACTTTTAACTATGCCACTCCCGCTTACTTCACGCTTTCTTGAGCTTAATAATGCATTAATAAATTCCCTAAATACTTTTCCTTGATTTTAAGGAGAAGACCGATGGGGCTATCGGACTCGATTGACATGGAAACCTGTCCTGTTTCGGACGATCATCTGGAACGACTGCTCAGCGCGACGTTCAATGCGGTGTCGGAAGTAAGCAGCCAACTCAGTGAGAGCCAACGCGCCGCGCTCGCGGTCTATTGCTACAAGCGTTCGCATTTGCGCCGGCTTGGACTTTCTCTTGCGGCCCTTTGCAATCCCCAAAGCCTGTCGATGGAAGCCGGATATGCCGGCGAGCTGATCCATGCAGAAGCAATGCGCGCAGGCAATGCCCCCGATGGATCATCGGACACTCTCACAAAGGGTGGAAAGGCTCCCGTAAGCCTCCACCTGGTTTAATTGGTTCACTTCGGGGCTGGTTCTTCCTCCCACCCGCCCCCACCTTTGGCAACCGCCTTCGCAGATCCGCTGCGCGAGCCGGTTGCCATTTTCTTGACCGGCCCTGCCATTTGCATCTTTCACGCAGAGCAAAAGATGAAGCTGCTTGCCGTGGGTCTTCATCCCTCTACACTTAACCTCATGCGATGAGAACAGGGACCGGGTGCCATGGATCAAAATGTTTTGGCAAAACGACGTTTCTTCAAATCCAGTCTTCGAACCGATTTTCTGGCACTTGCCGTCATGTGGATCGCGATCCTGTCGGTTTTCACTTCCCCGGCATTCGCCATCTGTCAACTTGTTGCCGATGCACCCTACAAGTCTGCTCCGGGTGAAGCACGCGTCTGGCAAGCAGCCCTTGCAGCAGGTGAAGTGCAGATCCGCTACATCGGGCACTCGACATTTGAGATCGAAACACCCAAGGGTGTGCGCATAGCAACCGACTACAATGACAGTGTCCGCCCGTTCCTGCCGCCGACGGTCGCGACGATGAACGGGGCACATAGCACCCACTATTCAGTTAATCCCGATCCGGAAATCGAACACCTGCTTTATGGTTGGAACCCGCAAGGCGGACCAATTGATCACGACCTGACGGTAGAAGACGTTCACGTCCGAAACATTCAGACCAACATTCGCGGCTGGGATGGAGAAACCCGCAGACTGGGCAATTCCATTTTCATCTTCGAGGTGGGCGACCTGTGCATTGCCCATCTCGGGCACCTACACCACCGGCTTACCCAGGAGGACCTGACCCGGCTCGGCCAGATTGATGTCGTCTTTGCAGCGATCGACAATTCGACGACCTTGCGTCTGGACAGCCTCATGGATGTTCTTGACAGCATCGGACCGGCATTGGTCATTCCAATGCACTTTCACTTCTCCGGTGCCCTTCAGGCATTTCTGGGCCGCGCAAGCGAAGCAGGGTATGAGATTGTACAGGCAGAGACACCCAAACTGGTGGTCAGCCGTTCCAGCCTGCCGCTCAAGAAGACCGCTTACATCATGATGCCAGGCGGTGCATAACGCGCCCGGTCAGTTTGCCGGATCAAACCTGAAGAAGACCACCTGGCTATCGCCAGTCTGACGCCGGTCGAGTTCGTCAAATCCATCAGGCACTTCGATTTCAGAAGAGGCGCGTTCTTCCAGAATGCAGATTGCTCCGGGTTTGAGCCACTCGCCCGATGCAGCAGACGAAAGCGCCTTTTCACCCAACCCCTTGCCATAGGGAGGATCAGCAAGCACCAGATCGAATGCCTCAATCGTTCCTGACGCTCCAAGGCGGGTTGCATCTCTTCGGAAGATCTTTGCCGCACCATTCAATCCGAGCGTTTCCATATTGCGCCGGATGACGCCGCGTGCCTCGGCACCTTCTTCTATGAAGGTGCAGTGACGCGCCCCGCGACTGACCGCTTCAAAGCCAAGCGCCCCGGTTCCTGCGAACAGGTCCAGCACCCTGAGACCATCCAGATCAACGTCCAGACCATGCGCGAGGATGTTGAAAATCGTTTCGCGCAGCCGGTCACTCGTCGGCCGTGTTCCCTGCGATTTAGGAGCGGCCAAAGCCGCCCCCTTGAAGCGTCCGGCAACAATTCTCACGAACGGTCACCACCGCGTGGACCACGACCACCCCTTGGCGGACCGCCACGATCTTTGCGGTCGCGCGCGTTGCGGTTTTCCTGCTGCTTGTCGTCCATCAGGCCGTCTTCGCCCCAGATCCGGCGTTTCCGCGGTGCTGGTGCTTCCTCGCCGTAGTCCTTGCGCAACCTGGGTTCGGAGGTCATCCGGAATTGGGAGCGCGGCGAGACCTTTTCCCGTCTGGGGCCGGAGTTCTTGCGCTTGCCCTTCTTCTCATCCGAGCGATCGGATTTTGCCGCCTTGCGTCGGTCGGTTTCCGATTTTCCTTCCCGGGCTGTCAGCCATTTGCCCTGGCCACCTTCCCGATTGCCCGGCTTGCCACCGCGCTTGGAGGTGGAAGATTTCTTTTCCTCCTCCTGTTTGGGTTGATGGAAGATCGGAGCGTCAAAATCCGCACCGGCTTCTTCCGCAAGGGCTTCACCAAGCTGGTCGCGCAGAACTCTGCCGCGAATTTCGCGCACGTCGTTTTCCGGCAAATCCATCAGCTGGAACGGGCCATAGGACACACGGATCAGACGGTTCACCGCCAACCCCAGGTGTTCCAGGACACGCTTGACCTCACGGTTCTTGCCTTCCCGCAGACCGACCGTCATCCAGACATTGTCGCCCTGTTCCTTGTCGAGCGTTGCTTCGATCGCGCCGTAAAGAACGCCCTCAATGGCAACGCCTTCCTGCAAGCCGTCGAGATCCGCCTGGGTCACCTTGCCGAAGGCACGAACACGATAACGGCGCAACCAGCCGGTGGAAGGCAGTTCGAGAACACGCGCCAGGCCGCCGTCATTGGTGAGCAGCAACAGGCCTTCGGTGTTGATGTCCAGTCGCCCCACCGTCAGCACCCGGGGCAGTTCGTCCGGCAATCTGTCAAAAACCGTTGGTCTGCCTTCAGGATCCTTGTTCGTGGTCACCAGGCCGCGCGGCTTGTGATAGAGCCACAACCGCGTGCGTTCGCGTGTCGGCAGCGGTTTGCCGTCAACCAGCACCTTGTCATTCGGCGTCACGGTTATGGCGGGCGTCGTCAGCACCTTGCCATTCAGCTCGACGCGGCCGTTCTCCACCCATGTTTCCGCTTCCCGGCGGGAGCACAGTCCGGCACGCGCCATTACCTTGGCGATCCGCTCGCCGCGGTCAGCCGTCGCGTCGGAAACGCGCGCTGCGGGCGCTGCCTTCGGGGCAGATTTCTCGGCAGTCTTCGGACCTGCCTTACGGGCGCCCTTCGGCGCTGCGCGCCGCTTATCCGATGCGCGATTGTCGCCTCTCCGGTCTCTTGAGGGACCGGGGCGCTTGGAGGGTGTTTTTCTTGTCGTCATGAGCGCGTCATAGCAGAGCCAGACCGTTTCGGGAATCGCTTGTTGCCACCATTTTCTGCAAAGGCGCCCATTTGTGAATGCATAGCTGACGTTTAACGTCTATTTTGCCCGCCGGAAAACGGGCCGTAATTGTTACGGTGACAACGCGGATCAAACTTATCAACGTACTGAAATCAATGACATTGCCTCCAGAAGACAAAAGACGGAAGTCGTTCATGGATCTCGCCTTTGAGGAAGCCGAGAAGGCTGCCAGGCGTGGCGAGGTTCCTGTGGGCGCTGTTGTGGTCAGAGATGGCGAAGTTCTGGCTCGCGATGGCAACAGGACCCTGGAACTGAACGATCCGACCGCCCATGCGGAAGTCCTGGTGATCCGAACAGCTTGCGAGAAACTCGGCTCCCAACGTCTGCCGGAATGCGATCTTTACGTGACATTGGAACCTTGCCCGATGTGTTCTGCTGCCGTTTCCTTTGCTCGCATTCGCCGCCTCTACTATGGAGCCGGTGACGAAAAGGGAGGTGCCGTGGACCATGGCGTGCGCTTCTTCGGCCAGGCCACCTGTCATCACGCTCCAGAGGTCTACTCCGGTTTCGGAGAAAGCCGCGCTGCCCAGCTGTTGAAGTCTTTCTTCCAAGCGAAGCGATAAACCGTTTCAATCCATGGCGTTCAGATCGACCGGGACGGCTCCGGCATCCGGAAAAATACTGCGTGGCACAAACGCAACATTCTGCGCGAAATGCGCTGCAAGAGCAATTCAGGATTGTTTTTGATATCCAAATTTGCGGTGAACACCTGCATATTGATCAAGGGGGTATTTACGCATTTTCGGAGTATCAAATGACTCGTTTTGCTGTTCTCGGGGCACTTGCCGGTTTCGTCGCCGCCGCCAACCCGGCTCAAGCCGCTGACTTGCCGGTAGCGCCCGAGCCCGTCGATTACGTTCGCATCTGCGACGCTTATGGCGCGCGTTTCTATTACCTTCCAGGTACCGAAACCTGCCTTCGCGTTGGCGGCCGGGTGCGTACGGAATTCCGTGTTCGCAATTTCGGTGACGCGCCGAATGCCTGGGGTGACCGGGACTCAGACGGCTACCAGTGGCGAGCTCGTGGATACCTATACCTCGATGCGCGCACGGCGACCGAATTCGGCACGCTGCGCAGCTTCATCGAAATGTATGGTACGGCAACGAATGACGACAACACGTCGTTCACAATGGACAAGGCATACATCCAGTGGGGTGGCTTGCTGGCCGGCCGCAACAGCTCAAACTTCGACTTCTTCACCGGCTACTCCTACAACGCTCAGATCGAGAGCTACAGCGACGCCACCCTCGAACAGGCCGCATATACCTTCGCATTCGGCAACGGTTTCAATGCCACCGTTGCAGTTGAAGACCGCTCGGGACGTGAAACGAGCCTGGGTCTCAACAACGGGACGCAGTCGTATGGCGGCACCCGCATGCCGGATTTCGTGGCTGCTCTTGGCGTGAACCAGGGTTGGGGTGAAGCACAGCTCATGGGTGCCATCCATCAGGTGTATCCGAACGCGACCTATAACGGCGTAACCGGCGGCTCCGAGGACGAACTCGGTTGGGCAATTGGTGGCGGCGTCGAATTCCTCTTCGGCGGGCTTGCCAATGGCGGCAGCGTTGCATTGCAGGCCGTCTACACCGACGGCGCAAGCGCCTATGGCTCCACCGGTTGGGACAGCCGCATCACCGATGCTGTCTGGACCGGCAGCAGCACCAAGACAACCAAGACCTGGAACGTCTTCGGCGGCATCAACCTGGGTCTCACCAACACCATCCAGGCAAACCTCGAAGGTGGCTACCATAATGTCGATGGCGGCACGAGCGCATACGACTTCACTCAGTGGGATGCGACCGGCAACATCGTTTGGGAACCTGTTTCCGGCTTCATCATGGGTCCGGAACTGCAGTACCGGAATGTCGACTTCAACAGCGCATCCGGCTTGAGCGATACCTCCGAGATCTACGGCACGTTCCGTCTTCAGCGTACATTCTGATTGCAGAACACCTTGAAAAAGAAAGCCCCGGGAAAAATATCCCGGGGCTTTTTTGTCTTAATTCAGCAATTTTCACGGCGGGTATCAGGAAGCAGCAGCATGCTCGCCTGTTTCTTCCCATTTCTTCAAGACCGCCTGCCACAGCCCATTCTTCCAAAGATCACTGTGCCCAACACCCTCAACAACAAGCAATTCCTTGGGGTCCGGCGCGCGTTCGAACAGCCGGCGACCATGCTCGACGGGAATGACCCGGTCCGCGGTGCCGTGAATGATCAGGACTGGCGCATCCACGTCTCCAATACGCTCACGGGTCGGCATTTGATCCTTCATGAGGAAACTGACCGGTAACCAGGGATATTGCTCATAGGCCATATCGACCAGCGCGGTATATGGCGATTCAAGAACAAGCAGATCCGCGTCCGGGCGCTGTGCGGCAACCGCAGTCGCAATACCGGTCCCAAGACTTTCTCCATGAACAATGACCGGTGCACCGGTGGCGGCAAGCGTGTCGAAATGCTCAAGGGCGTCGGAGATTATCGCGGCTTCGGATGGACTGCCTTCACTGCCTGCATAACCACGGTGGCTTGGCGCATAAAGGCCGAAACCGCTGTCGAGGATCTCTTCAAACCTTTTCCAGCGAGTTGAAACATTGCCCGAATTGCCATGGAAATAGAGCACTGTCGGCGCACCGGCTTGCGCAGCCTCCGCCTTCCAGACGGTTATGCTGGTTCCATCTGCCATCTGGACGGTTTCAACCGCAACATTCTCCAGTCCTTTTTCCTGTGGCGTTGCCAACTCGCCACTCGGCACAAAAACAAAACCGCGCTGGTTGAGGTACATGTAAGACGCTGCCACGACATAAAAGACGGCGACCACGGCAACGAGACTGAAGAGGAATTTCCTTGTCCGGAGCCAGAAGCCCCGGGACCCGTTTGCCGTTGCGTCCCTGTTTCCGGTTTCGGTCTCGGCCATTGCGCGCTCCTTACGTTCTTATCTGGCTCTTGTTACGAACAGCATACCGCCGCCGATCAACCCCGGATCACTTGCGGCCAAACAACTTTTCAATGTCCGACAGCTTCAGCTCCACCCAGGTAGGCCTGCCGTGATTGCACTGGCCTGAAAGCGGGGTTGCTTCCATGTCGCGCAGCAGCGCATCCATTTCCTCTGGCCGCATGCGCCGGCCGGCACGAACGGAGCCATGGCACGCCATCGTGGCGGCAACATGATCGAGCTTTTCCTTCAGTCCCTCCGCCGTGTCCCATTCGGCCAGCTCGTCGGCCAGATTCCGCACCATGCCCTGAATATCCATGTCACCCAGGATCGCAGGCGTCTCCCTGACAGCAATGGCGCCGGGCCCAAAGGCTTCAAGGCTGAGACCGACCTTCTCAAGATCCTCCGCCCTGTCGGCAAGTCGCAAGGCATCTTCCTCAGTCAGTTCCACGATTTCAGGGATGAGGAGGATCTGCCGGGAAACGTCCTTTTTGGCCAAAGCCTCTTTCAAGCGCTCATAAACTAGGCGCTCATGTGCTGCATGCTGATCGACAATGACAACGCCGTCATCGGTTTGGGAAATGATGTAGGTTTCGTGCACCTGAGCACGGGCAGCGCCCAGCGGCAGCTGTGTCTTTTCCACTTCAACCGGTACGTCGTTTGCCCTTGCATCCGCTGAAGGCACCGCAAGGCCTCCCAGTCCGTCCTGGGCCTGAAATGTGGATTGAGGTTGCTCGGAAAACCCGACCGGGTGAGCAGGACCTGAATCCAGCGGCCGAAAGGCGTCCGGCTTCCACTGTGGTTCCGGATCCGGTCGCTGATGGGCGAAACCACTCCCGGCCCCGTTGCCCGAAGCGGCATAACCACCCGTTGAAGCACCCTGAAAGCCTGTGCCCTGCGCTCTGATCGCATCGAGCGCTACCGCCGCATTTGACGTGGATGACCTGTGTCCCGACTGTACAAGGGCATGTTTGATCGCACCGACAAGAAGTCCACGCACCAATTGTGCATCCCTGAAACGAACGTCCGCCTTGGCCGGATGCACGTTGACATCAACCTGCGCCGGGTCGAGATCGATGAACAGCACCACAACCGGATGCCGGTCCCGGGCAAGCACATCGGCATAAGCACCTCGCAACCCTGACAGCAGCAGCTTGTCCTTGACCGGACGGCCATTCACGAAAAAGAACTGATGCTGGGCGTTGCCGCGATGGTGCGTCGGCAAACCGGCAAATCCGGTCAGTCCGACGCCTTCGCGTTCCGCATCGATTTCCATTGCGTTGTCGACAAAATCCTGTCCCAGGATCTGCGCGATCCGGGCAAGATGCGGCTCACTGCCCCGCGCGGCCGGCCAGCTCTGCGGCTGACGATCCGCCCCGGACAATGAAAACCCGATTTGCGGATAGGCAAGCGCAATGCGTTTGACGATCTCGGTGATCGCCGACGCTTCCGCCCGGTCGGATTTCAGAAACTTCAGACGCGCGGGTGTGGCAAAGAAAAGGTCCCTCACCTCCACCTGGGTGCCCCTGGTTCTGGCCGCCGGAACTATCGGTTGTTCCTTGCCGCCTTCGACAGCAATTGCCCAGGCATGGTCCTCGTCGACGTGCCGCGTCTGGATCGCCAGCCGTGCAACGGATCCGATTGACGGCAGTGCCTCGCCGCGAAAACCCAGCGTGCGAATATCGAACAGATCGTCGTCCGAGATCTTCGAGGTGCAGTGACGTCGGATCGCAAGGCGAAGGTCGTCCTGGCGCATACCCGCACCGTCATCTGCAACACGCATCAATGTCTTGCCGCCTGCGGCGGTGACGATCTCGATATTCGTCGCCCCGGCATCAACGGCATTTTCGACCAGTTCCTTGATTACGCTGGCCGGTCTTTCGATGACCTCTCCAGCGGCAATCTGGTTGATCACCTGTTCGCCAAGTTGCCTGACTTGCATGAAACTTCCTCTACTCGGTTTCCCACCGCGACCTCTTCCTATATGGTCCGCGCCGAGTTTGTCTCGATTCTTTCCAGAGCTTACCAGACCCTTTGTTATCCGAGTGACCCGACATGACCGTTTCTGCACCGCTTCTTGTTGATGGGCTGCACGCCCTGGCCCCCTCATATAAGGGCATTTTGTGTGATGTCTGGGGAGTGCTGCACAATGGCGTTGCCGCATTTGAAGACGCGCACAAGGCCTTGAGAGCCTATCGGGAAGAAGCAGGTGGCAAGGTTGTCCTGATCACCAATGCTCCGCGTCCAGCGAAGCAGGTTGGTGAAATGCTCTCCGATATGGGCGTGCCGACGGAAGCTTATGACTATATCGTCACGTCCGGCGACGTGACTCGCGAAGTCCTGGTGGCGCAGGGCAGCAAGACAATCCTGCATATCGGCCCCAATCGCGACCAGCCGCTCTACTGGGATCTGGAAGCTACTTTCACGACCGACGACGAAATTTCCGAAGCGATCAGCTGCACAGGGCTTGTCGACGACGAGACCGAAACACCTGACGACTACAGGGATCGCCTGCAGAAGCTTGCCGACCGAAAGCTGCCGATGATCTGCGCCAACCCCGATATCGTTGTCGAACGGGGTGACCGCCTCGTCTGGTGCGCAGGCGCCTTGGCACGTCTATATGAAGACCTCGGGGGTGAAGTGACAATCCTCGGCAAGCCGCATTCGCCGATCTACAAGGTGGCGATGAAACGGCTGGAAGGGCTGATCGGAGAAGAGATCTCCAAGGAAGATGTTCTGGCAATCGGCGACGGTCTGCCCACCGATATCCGCGGAGCCGTTGCCCAGGATATCGATGTCCTGTTCATCACCGCAGGGATTCACGCTTCCGATTTCGGTCCGAGCGACGCACCGGAAGAACACCTCATTCGCCGTCGCCTGACCGAGGAAGGCCTGCGCGCCCGCGCAGCGCTGCCGCGGCTCTGGTGGTAAACCGGACAATAAAAAAGGCTGCCAACCGGCAGCCTTTTTTCTGACATTCGTCAGGAATTTCAATCGAACAGCTTGTCGATATCCGCCTGTGCGTCACCGAGCAGGGCATCGATATCATCCTGTGATACACCTTCGCCGCTATGCTGCGGTCCGTGCAGGATGAGCTCGCGCTTCCGCCGTTCCTCTTCGTTCTCTTCAAGCGCTGCATCGAGTTCTTCTGGAATGCGAAGGTGCTCGATAAAGGACGAGACGCGTTCATCAATATAACGCAGCGTCGAAACGACCTTTGAAATGCGCTGGCCTGTAATGTCCTGGAACGTGCAGGCTTCGAAGATGCCGATCATCTTGTTGCTGACCAGCTCCTGGTAGGCTTCAGCATCGCTGGTATCCGCCCCCATGATCTCTTCGGCTGCTTCCATGATCGAGTTGGTGGCTTCTTCCGTTGCCTCGACAATCGCATCCAGCTCACGCCCTGCATCAGGGATCTTGTTGCCGGTCATGTCGTTCGCGCGCAACTGGGAGATTTCCTCCTTCATGCGCCTGATTTCCTTGGCGATCGAGGTCAGTTCCTCGGTCACCGCCGGCTGAACGGTCGACAGGAAGTCATACATAGACCCTGACATGACTTCCGCCAGATGCATAACATCCGTCAGAGAAACTTCACCGTCGCGGTTTTTGTTTTCTTCCAGGAAATCGATAACGCGAGCAACGTTTTCCTGTTTCATATTGGCCATCAGGTCTAGCCTCTCCATAATGAAAGCACCCTCCGATGTGCGGAACTGAAAGACAGGTCCCGCAATTACTTTCCGGATACACCCAGACTGACCCGGCCCGCCTGCAAGGCAAAACCGTGCCGATCAAGAAAGTCCGCCTTGCGCCGGCGGAGAAGCGCTGAACGCGTTCTCCGCCGGATGCAAGAGATTAGTCGGAGAAGACTGCCTCAATCTTGCCTTTCAACGTCTGAGCGTTGAACGGCTTGACGATGTAGTTGTTCACGCCTGCTTTTTTGGCAGCGATGACGTTTTCGGTCTTGGATTCCGCCGTCACCATGATGAAAGGCGTTTTGCTGAGACCGGAATCGGCGCGAACCTGCTTGAGAAGTTCGTAGCCGGTCATCGGCTCCATATTCCAGTCGGAAATTACCAGGCCATAACGGCGCTGTTTCATTTTTTCCAATGCTTCGGTGCCGTCCGCAGCGTCGTCGATGTCTTCGAAGCCAAGCTGTTTCAGCAAGTTCCGAATGATGCGAATCATCGTCTTGTAGTCATCGACCACGAGGACCGGCATCTGAAGATCAAGGGCCATAGTCTACTCCATACTGTCAATTTGCGCGGCCCCTGGCCGTGGGCCGGTGGATACGCGATATGACCTCGAAGGAGAGCGACACATTACGTGTCCTCGCCTCCCCACACTCAAAGCAATTTACCCGCGCCCCCTGAAAAGACCGTTAATAGCAAGCACTTTTTTGTTCGCCCAAAGCACAATTGCCAGAAAACCTTGCGAGGCCTAGCGTCTGTAAGAGTCAAAAAAGTTGACCCTAGGCGGAATTCTCAATGCTGGAACTGCAGAAACTGTGTTTTGAAGATCTGAAAACCGGAATGAGCGAAGAACTTGTAAAGCATGTCAGCTCTTCTGATGTGGTCGGCTTTGCGGAAGTATCCGGGGATCGGAATCCGATTCATCTTTCCGAACACTTTGCCGCCCGTACTCCGTTCAAGACCCGGATCGCGCACGGCCTTTATACCGCCAGCCTGATTTCCGCTGTGCTAGGCACCCGCCTTCCCGGTCCGGGAGCGATCTACCTGTCCCAGACGCTCAACTTCAAGGCTCCGGTGAAAATCGGGGACGATGTCAAGGTGATCGTCACGGTGGAAGAGCTGATGGAACGTGGCAACCGCGCCAGACTTTCCTGCATCTGCAGTGTGGAAGACACGGTGGTGCTTGAAGGTGAAGCTCTGGTAAAGGTCCCGAGCCGGGGCGAGGACAGATCCGGGCTCTGAAGGCAACATCGCGGATCTCCGAAATATCCTTGAAAACCCGAACTTGACCTTTGCGGTTCTTGACGGCAGGTTCCACGCCAGCGGGTGAATTCGCCATGACGTGAATTCGCGCTGTAGACGTCTTTCCCTGAGCCGTTCCGGCCGCCAGTTTCGCGAAGGTTTGTTTTATGGGTCTGTCTCAACCCACCAAGTTTTCGTTCATCGAAAACCTGAGCTCTTTTCCGGAGGAACTGAAGGGCGGCATCGTCGCCATCGGGAATTTCGACGGTGTGCATCGCGGCCACAGAGCGGTTCTGGACGCAGCTCTCGGCCTGGGACACGGCACGCATCACCCGGTTTATGCAATGAGCTTCGAGCCTCATCCGCGCACCGTATTCAACCCAAGCAAACCGGTTTACCGCCTCACGCCGCCCGCTCTCAAGGTGGAGATGCTTGAGGTCTGCGGCCTCGACGGCGCACTGATCCTGCCCTTTACCAAGGAGTTTGCCGGAATTGAGGCCAATGCCTTTGTTCAGGATATCCTGATCGACACGCTCGGCATCTCGCATGCGGTGACAGGATACGATTTCCATTTCGGCAGAGCCCGTCAGGGCACCCCGGACTACCTGCGCGCAGCAGGAGCCAATCACGGGTTCGGCGTAACGATCGTCCAGCGGGAAGAGGACGAAGGAGCCGAGGTGATTTCTTCAACCCGCATTCGCGACGGCCTGGCAAGTGGTGACATTCCGCATGCCAATGCTCTTTTGGGATATCGCTGGTTCTTCGAGGCAGAAGTACGGCACGGCGACAAGCGTGGACGCGATCTGGGTTACCCGACAGCCAACCTGAGCCTGGATGAAAACTGTCCGCTTCGTCATGGCATCTACGCCGTCAAGGTCAACACTGACGAAGGCTGGCATGACGGTGTTGCCAGCTATGGCCGCCGCCCGACCTTCGACAACGGCGCCGCACAGTTTGAGGTACACCTGTTCGACTATTCCGGTGATCTTTACGGGCAGAAACTGAGGGTTCACCTGATCGCCTATCTTCGTGGAGAGGAGAAGTTCGATTCCATCGACGCCCTCGTCGCGCAAATGGACAAGGACAGTGCAGAAGCAAGAGCTGCCCTCGCCTCGTTGCAACCCTTGTCCGAAATCGACCTGAAGCTCCTGGATCTCGACACGTGAGCCGGGTCACAGCGTCAACCTCGATCGAACAGAACCCGCTTCAGGCCATCCTGTTGATGACCTTGGCGATGCTGATCGTCCCGGTGATGGACATCATCGCCAAATATCTCTCGGCAGAGCTGCCTGCGCTGGAGATCACGTTCGGCAGGTTTTTCTTCCAGTTTCTGATTTGCTTTGTTCTGGCCCTTGTTGGCGGAAGGCTCACCCGGCTGAAGGGAAAGCAACCTCTCATCAACTACCTTCGCGGGATCCTCCTTGCTCTGGCCTCGCTCAGTTTCTTCACGGCCGTGAAGTACATGTCGGTGGCAACCGCAATCTCGATCTTCTTTGTGGAACCGATGATCCTGACCATTCTCGCCGCGCTTCTGCTGAAGGAACAGGTGGGCATCCGCCGGATCGGCGCGATCGTGGTCGGGCTTGCGGGCGCAATCATCATTTTGCGGCCCAATATTGCCGAAATCGGATGGGTCAGCCTGCTGCCGGTCTGCACCGCCGTGCTGTTTTCCTTCTATCTGGTGATCAACCGGCTCTATCCGGTCACCGACGATCTTCTGACAATACAGTTCAGCGCCGGTCTTTCTGCCTCATTGCTGCTCGGCGGCGCACTGCTTTTCGGTGCGTTTTTTCAAGTGGAAGATATGGAATTTGTCCGGCCAACCAGCTCCCAGACAGGTCTGTTGTTCACGGTTGGCCTGATTTCCTTTGCCGCGCATGGTTTGGTTGTTGCTGCGTTTCAGCGCGGAACGGCAAGCCTGTTGGCTCCGCTGCAATATGTCGAGATCGTCAGCGCGACCTTATTCGGATATCTGGTCTTCTCCGATTTCCCGGACGGACCCACCTGGGTCGGTATCGCGCTTATCATCGCCAGCGGCCTCTATATTGCCCACCGCGAGCGGAAGAAGAAGTCAGACGATCAGACGGATACGGTGCCGGAAATCTGATCGACACCTTTTGATGGG
This sequence comes from Roseibium sp. SCP15, assembly GCF_040329435.1. Classification (NCBI taxonomy): domain Bacteria; kingdom Pseudomonadati; phylum Pseudomonadota; class Alphaproteobacteria; order Hyphomicrobiales; family Stappiaceae; genus Roseibium; species Roseibium sp. SCP15. The sequence continues at coordinate 412,975 of NZ_JBDZYI010000002.1, forward strand.
CGCTCCTGGTCTCTGAGGATCGCCATCCGTCGCATTCCGAGCCAGAGAATGCCAAGAGGCAACAGCGGAGCGATGGGGAATCCAAGCCAGATCGCAAACGGGCTTGTCGACGCGGACAGCATGATGATCACCGCAAGGATAAACTTCTCATAAGGTAAGAAGCCGTTCTTCAAACCGTCCCGGATCAGGAATGCGCACGGTACGACAAGAAGCGTCAGATCGTATGAAAGCGCGAATGGCGTAACCAAAAGTGCTGCACCGACCAATACGGGTGCTCGAACGGCCATGTCATCGGTCCGACGCCAGGCAATCCAGACGCAGGCAAGCGCAATGAGGCTGACAACGGTCTGAACGGCAATAGCCGGCAGGTGGCCGAGCCCCAACTGACGAACGCTGGCATAAGTGGATATCATCTTTATCCATTCTACCCCTCCCAGCTCCATCATCGCAGTCGCGACGGGAGCCTGCAGCCAGAAGGCCTGCCAGACGCCAATGCCGAGAACTGCCGCGCTCAACCCGGCAAAAGCCAGCGTTGCAACGGACGCACTCAGGAAGGTTTTCCAGTTAAGGCTTGCGATCAGGGCGACAGGAACAAGAACGCCCAGTTGAGGTTTGATCGTCAGAATTCCGAGTGCGATCCCGGCCCAGATCAGCTTGTGTCGCTCCACACCAATCAGGAACAGCGCATAAAGCGAAGCCGTGAGGGCCGCATTCTGACCGTGAAAGGCATTGTTGGCGCAGGCCGGAACAAGGATGAGACAAGCAGCCAGCAACCAGTTTCCCGTGATCAGGCGACAGGACACACACAGCAATCCGGTGGTCAGGCCGACAAAAGCTGCAAATGCGACCTTGTAAGGCAGCAAGGCAAAGACGCTTTGCATGAGCTGGAACGTCGGCGGATAAAAAAAGCCAAAGACCGTATCCGTACCGGACAGCTTGTTCTGGATGGCTGAAAACTCGCTCGGAATATAGGCCAGTTCAGGCGTCCCGAGCAGTGCCTGTTTCCCGGCAAGCCAGAAACTCAGGTAGTCCATCAGGAGCGTACCATTGGGCGAACCGAACGTGTTGGGAATGACCAGCATCCAGATAAAGCCGGCCGTAAACCCGACACCCGAACACAGGCAGGCAAAGCCGATTCTGTCCCAGGTGAGCCAGTCGCCGGACCGTACAGCACGTGACCAAAGCCCCACATCGGCGCTCTTGCCTTCAAGCTGTTCCTCTTGAGATGCCGTCATCGGGAGTTGCGGTCCTGCACCGTTGTTGCTGCTTTTGCCGCAGATTGCCTCAAGGTTATCTATATTCGGTTACCTTGAACCTATCCTGATCCGACCGAGATCTTCGGCCGGCACCTAAGATCACGCGGCAGGAAGCGCAGCTGGATGAGGCCGGGTATCTTCCTGACGGCTCAGCACGAGCCCGACCCAGAAGAAGATTGCAGGAGCAATCCATCCAATCGGAATGGACGTCACATCGCCAAAGTATCGCGCGCAAATCGAAACCAGAAGCGCCACCGCAGCGAGCGTCCACATCCAGGGAGCTGTTTGCCTGCCACCCGTCAGGCGAATGGCGAAGGAAAGCGCGACAGCGAGAGCTGCAAGATCGTAGGAGAGAACGAAGGGCGTCACCAGATAACCTCCGGCGACAAGTACGATCGCCTTGGCTTCCACCGGTGCCTTGCCGTGCCAGACCCTGCACACGACGATCAACACCCCAAGACCAACCAGCCCCTGAACGAGGTATGCTGCAGCAATTGGCAGACCGACGAGGCGTGCTGCCGAGAAGACCGACACCATTTTGTAAAACTCGACCTGCCCCTTGCTCATCACCTCGCGGGCAAACGTTGTCTGATCCAGAAATGCACTCCAGGTATCGGTTCCGAACGCAATCCAGCTTATGAGCGCAAAGAGCACCGTGGTCGCGGCGGCGGAGAGAAAGGTTCGATAGTACCCGCCTGCAAGCAGCGCAAAGGGAATGAGAACACCCATTTGAGGTTTGATGGTCAGAAGACCGATAAAGACACCTGCAAGTATCATCCGCTGTTGGGCAATGGCCGCAAGGCCGCCACCGAGCAAGGCGGCGCACAAGAGTGCGCTCTGACCATGAAACAGGGAATTGAAAGTGGCAGGAAGCGCCGCAGCCACCAGAAATCCGTTCCAGTTGCCCGTGATGCGCGAGCAGGCAAACCCCGCCATCGAGAGGCTAACCACTTGAAACACCACGAAGGCCAACATCGCGCTCATGGCACCGAGGGGCAGGATCAGGAAAAGAAAAGTTGGCGGATAGAAAAACGCGAAGAACTGCCCTTCGCCCAGATAGGCTTCCTGAATACTTGAAAACCGGTCTATCAGGTAAGGAATTTCAGGTACACCCGACAAGGCCTCACATGCAGCCACCCAGAAACTCAGGAAATCACTGCGGATGATGTTGTCAGCAGTGGTCACCTGACCGGATACGCCATAGAGATAGACCAGAATGATGAGGTAGGTTGCGATTGCCATCCAGGCTGCCGGCAGAAGCCGGTCCCGGGTCGCCCAGCGCCCGTCTCGCAATACCTCAATCATGACTGGCTCCATGTCCTGTTCAGACAGGATATCTAACCGTGAGGCTTTAAAATTCTCCTACAGCCAGAATCTGAGGGTGTGGGGCTCAATATGCCCCTTTATTCGGTTCTCAAGTGCTGCTATGTCCCTTGCCATGCAAAATCAGGCACTCATATTCATCGGCGCGGTGATGATCGCTATTTCGCGAATTACTAGCCCGGCCTTCGGCTGACGCGAACGACGCGGCGCCAGGGACCGGGATCTTCCTGTTTGAATTTGCTGCCTGGCGACAGGCTGGCAATCACCCTGAAATATGATAGCGGGCTTGCCGCCCGAACGACCGGATCGACTTTACGATGACCGAGACACCTAAACGCGACTATTCTGAAACGCTCAACCTGCCGCAGACCGAATTTCCCATGCGTGCTGGCCTTCCGAAGAAGGAACCGGAAATTCTGGCCCGCTGGGAGAACCTCGGCATCTACGAGAAACTGCGCGAGCAGGGCAAGGATCGCAGAAAATTCGTTCTGCACGACGGCCCTCCCTATGCCAACGGCAACATCCATATCGGTCACGCTCTGAACAAGACGCTGAAAGACATCGTCACCCGTTCCATGCAGATGATGGGCTTTGAGAGCAATTATGTGCCGGGCTGGGACTGTCACGGCCTGCCGATCGAATGGAAGATCGAAGAACAGTATCGCGCCAAGGGCAAGAACAAGGACGAAGTGCCGATCAACGAATTCCGCAAGGAATGCCGCGATTTTGCCGAACACTGGATCGACGTCCAGCGCAAGGAATTCAAACGCCTCGGTATCGAGGGCGATTGGGACAATCCATACCTGACCATGCGCTTTGAAAGCGAGGCGGTCATTGCCCAGGAACTGATGAAGTTCGCCATGTCCGGCCAGCTTTATCGCGGATCAAAACCGGTCATGTGGTCGGTCGTCGAAAAGACCGCGCTTGCGGAAGCCGAGATCGAATACCAGGATCACAAGTCCGACATGATCTGGGTGAAGTTCCCTGTTGTGACAGCCGGGGGCAGCGACAACGAAGCTGTTGAGCAGCTTCTTGACGCATCCGTCGTCATCTGGACAACCACCCCCTGGACAATCCCGGGCAATCGCGCGGTTTGCTTCTCATCGCGGATCGGCTACAGCCTTTATGAGGTCACCCAGGAAGGTCTTCCGGACGACAACTGGGTTCAGCAGGGCGACATGCTCATCCTCGCGGACGCGCTTGCGGGCGACGTCTTCAAGAACGCCCGCATCAGCGACTTCGAGCGCGTGCGTCCCGTTTCTTCCGACGAACTGGCCACCCTGACCCTGGCTCATCCGCTCGCCGATCTTGATCTTGGCGGCTACGAGTTCGACGTGCCGCTGCTCGACGGTGATCACGTGACTGACGATGCCGGTACCGGGTTCGTTCACACCGCCCCAGGCCACGGTGCTGACGATTTCGAGATCTGGATGGAAAGACGCGTTGAACTTGAAGAGCGCGGCATCAACACGGCAATCCCCTTCACAGTCGCAGATGACGGGTTCTACACCAAGGACGCCCCAGGCTTCGAAGGCTTTGAGGTCATCACTCACAAGGGTGAGAAGGGCAAAGCCAACAAGGCGGTGATCGAGAAGCTGAAGGAAAGCGGCAACCTGATCGGCCTCGGCCGCCTGACACACTCCTACCCGCATTCCTGGCGCTCCAAGAAGCCGGTGATCTTCCGCAACACCCCGCAATGGTTCGTCTACATGGACAAAACCCTTGATGGTGAAGGCGACACTTTGCGCACGCGTGCGCTCAACGCGATCGACGAAACCCGCTTCGTCCCGGGCAGTGGCCAGAACCGTCTGCGCTCGATGATCGAAAACCGCCCGGACTGGGTTCTGTCCCGCCAGCGCGCCTGGGGTGTGCCGATCACTGTGTTCATCAACAAGAACACCGCGGAAATCCTCAAGGATGAAGCCGTCAACCAGCGGATCTATGACGCGTTCGCCGCTGAAGGTGCCGACGCCTGGTATGCGGAAGGAGCCAAGGAACGTTTCCTCGGCAATGACTATTCAGCTGACGACTGGGACATGGTCACCGACATTCTGGATGTCTGGTTCGATTCCGGATCGACCCATGCCTTTGTCATGGAAAAGCGGGACGACCTAAACCCGAAGCGCAAGGGCAACGGTGGCGACGACTACGTGCTCTATCTTGAAGGTTCGGACCAGCATCGCGGCTGGTTCCACTCTTCCCTTCTTGAAAGCTGCGGCACACGTGGCCGTGCACCCTATGACGCGGTTCTGACCCATGGTTTCACCATGGCCGAAGACGGACGGAAAATGTCCAAATCGCTCGGCAACCAGGTGTTCCCTCAGGACATCATCAAGCAATACGGTGCCGACATCCTGCGTTTGTGGGTTGCTTCTACAGACTACTGGGAAGACCAGCGTCTCGGTCAGGAAATCATCAAGACGAATGTCGACAGTTATCGCAAACTGCGCAACACGCTGCGCTGGATGCTTGGCTCGCTTGCTCATGCAACCGGTGAAGAGGTTGCCGTTGCCGACATGCCCGAGCTTGAACGCCTGATGCTGCATCGTCTGGCCGAGCTCGACGTCATGGTTCGTGAAGCCTACTGGGAGTTCGACTACAAGAAGATCTTCCATCAGCTGTTCACGTTCATGACGGTGGAGCTGTCCGCGTTCTATTTCGACATCCGCAAGGACGCACTTTACTGCGACGCGGCTTCTTCGAACCGGCGCAAGGCGTCCCTATTTGTCATCGACAAGCTGTTCAACTGCCTGGTCAGCTGGTTGGCGCCAATGCTGCCCTTCACCATGGATGAAACCTGGGTATCGCGTTATGGCGATGACACCTCGGTTCACCTCCAGCAGTTTCCGGATGTACCGGCCAACTGGAAGGATGATGCGCTTGCGGCCAAGTGGTCCAAGATCAAGACCGTCCGCCGTGTGATCACCGGCGCTCTTGAAATTGAACGCCGGGAAAAGCGGATCGGATCTTCTCTGGAAGCTCACCCGATCGTTCATGTCACGGACCCTGAGTTGATGGCGGCTCTCGACGGTCAGGACATGGCCGATATCGCGATCACCAGTCAGCTGACACTTTCCACTGAAGCTGCCCCTAAGGGCGCCTTCGCGCTGGACGATACCAAAGGTGTTGCCGTGGTTCCGGCTCTGGCAGAGGGACAGAAATGTGCGCGCTCCTGGAAGATCCTGCCTGAAGTCGGCACGGATGCAGAATATCCGGACGTGACCCTGCGCGATGCGGCCGCATTGCGCGAATGGGACTCAACTCACGCGGCTGCGTAAATCGGAACTCGGTCCACGACCATGAGCAATCACAGCAGTTCCGCGGAACAACAAGTCAAACGGCCTCTTCTTTGGGGCCGTTTCAGTCCCTTCGTCCTGCTGATCGCTCTCATAGGCGTGGCGCTCGATCAGGGGACCAAGATCTGGCTTGTGCACGGCTTTGACCTTGCCAACAACGGTCCGATTTCCATTCTGCCGCTTCTGGATCTGGTGCTGGTCTGGAACCGCGGCATTTCCTACGGCCTGTTTCAGCAAAACAGCGATATTGGCCGTTGGCTGCTCGCCGGCCTGACCATCGTCGTCACTGTTGGCATCTGGGTTTGGTCGGCAAGATGTCAGTCGAGGCTCGTTGCCCTCTCTCTCGCCCTTGTGATCGGCGGCGCGGTCGGCAACGGAATTGACCGCGTGTTCATCGGAGCGGTTGTCGATTTCGTCTATTTTCACGTCGGAAGCTTCTCCTGGTACGTCTTCAACCTTGCAGATGTGTGGATCGTTGCGGGAGTCTCCGGTCTCCTGTATGACAGTTTCCGAAATGGTCCTAATTCAGCCGCAAAATAGCGGTTTAAGGCTGGGCTGACGGATTGCGGGTGGCGATTCGCCTGCATTTTCAGATAAGAAATTGAGGAGTCTGCTGTGGTGCGGACGATTGTTGGCTGGGTAAAGAATTCTGCGGTATTGGCACTCGTTGCCGGTCTGGCTGCCTGTCAGGCCGCAGATGGAACAAGCCAGGCACCTGATGTTGCCCTGGTTGATTCCGTTATGAAGGGCCTCGGAGCGGTTGATCCCAACGAGAAACCGATCGACTACAAGCCGCGTGCACCTCTGGCCATGCCCGCTGAGCCGGAGAAGCTTCCTGAACCGGAAACGAACCTGGCTGGTGCCAATGCTGAAAACTGGCCCAAGCAACAGGAAAATCCGCAATATCAAGAGCTGAAGGCGCTCTATGCCGGTTCCGGACGCATGCAAAGCGAGCCGTTGACGCCGGAGCAGATGCGCGGTTTCAAGATCACCGGAGTGACCGATTCCCGTGATCCTCTTGCGGAGCGCAGGGACAACGAGATCACGGAAGGTGCAACTCTGACCCGTGCGGAGCAAAATGCTGAATGGGAACGCTTGCAGAAGCTGAAGGCACAGCAGGCTGGTCTTGACGAAAACGGCCTGTCGAGCCGTCGCTACCTGACCGAACCTCCCTCCGGCTACAGCACGCCATCTCCGGATGCACCAATGCCCGATACGATCTCGAAAACGGAACGTAAGCCGACCAACCACGACGTTTATGATTCAAAGCCACTCGACCCAAGGTGTCTCGAAGGTCAGTCAGCGTATTGTAACTAGTGAACCGGCGGCTTGTCCGTCCATGACAAAAAAGTAATGAGACCTTCGGGCCCGGCTTCCTATATGGAAGATTAGGTCCGGAGGTCTTTTGCGTTTCAAGACCAGAAGCGGGAGTTGCACGTGAACCCACCCAAGAAACTGTGTCATCCATTTGCCCCATCCAAATTCAGGCGCGCCGCCGGTTTATGGCTTTTGCCTGTTCTTCTCCTAAGCACCACTTCCCTGTTGCCGCCTGACCCGGCGAAAGCCGAGGCCGTTGCTTCAAGCGACATGGTCATTGCGCCCAACCTGGAAAGCTTCACGCTCGAAAACGGGCTTCAGGTGGTCGTTATTCCCGATCGCCGGGCACCGGTGGTTACCCACATGATCTGGTACAAGGTCGGCTCGGCGGACGAACCGGATGGCCAGTCCGGCGTCGCCCATTTTCTCGAACATCTCATGTTCAAGGGCACCAGCACCTACCCCGACGGTGCCTTTTCTAAGATGGTTGCTGAGCGCGGTGGACAGGAAAACGCATTCACCAGCACCGACTACACCGCTTATTTCCAGCGTGTCGCCAAAGAACATCTTCCGTTGATGATGAAACTTGAAGCCGACCGGATGGAAAATCTGGTTCTAACTGACGAAGTGGTAGCACCTGAAAGAGATGTCGTGCTCGAAGAACGGCGCATGCGCGTTGACAGCGAGCCAGGCTCCAGGCTGCGCGAGGCTCTGAATGCCATTACCTTCGTCAATCACCCTTACGGATCGCCGGTCATAGGCTGGCAGAGCGAGATCGAGGCGCTCAACAAGGATTCGGCAATCGCGTTCTATGACCGCTTCTACACTCCCAACAACGCGGTCGTGGTCATTGCCGGAGATGTGGACGTGGAATCCGTGCGCAAGCTCGCGGCCGACACTTATGGCAAGATCGCCAGAAGAGCAGAACCCGGTGAACGCGTCAGGCCGGCTGAGCCTCCCCTGGCGGGAGAGCGCCGCATCGCCGTGTCCGATCCACGTGTAAGGCAGGAAACCGTTTCAAAAACATGGGTGGTTCCAAGCCAGTCGACCGGCACGGGCCACACTCCGGAAGCGTTGGATGTGCTCGCCTATATTCTGGGTGAAGGGCCATCAAGCCGTCTGCACAAGTCACTTGTGCTGGACCGCGAAGCTGCCATTGGCGCCGGTGCGTATTATCAGGGCAGCGCGCTCGATGACGGCCGGTTCGGGCTCTATGCAGCTCCGCGCCCCGGCTACTCGCTTGAGGACATGGAGCGCCTGATTTCCATTGAACTCAAGAAGATACTTGATGCCGGTGTCAGCCAGGAGGAAGTGGAACGCGCCCAAAACAGCATGATCGCCAGCGCAATCTATGCTCAGGACAGCCAGTCCGGTCTTGCCCGTCTGTTTGGCGGTGCACTGACCACGGGGCAGTCAATCGAAAACGTTCAGACATGGCCTGCGCAGGTCAGGGCCGTGACACCTGAAGACGTTCTCAATGTAGCCCGCTCCTATCTCACCGGGTTTCCCGTGACAGGAGAACTGCGGATGGAAGTGCCGTCAGACCCTGCCGCAACACTGACCGAAACCAGCGAGCTGAAGGACAAGTCCTGACCCATGGCGCAGAAAAACTTCTTCCGCGAATTTCTTCCCGTTACCGCCCTGGCAATCGTTGCGTTTATGGGCTTCACCCGTCTGGCGCAGGCGGTGGAGATTCAAAAAGTCGTCAGCCCCAGTGGAATCGAAGCATGGCTTGTTGAAGATCATACCGTGCCGATCATTGCCATGAATTTCTCCTTTGAAGGTGGATCCGCCCAGGACCCGGAGGGAAAGGAAGGGCTAACGCGACTGCTGGCGGCAACCCTTGATGAGGGCGCTGGAGACCTGACATCCGAGGACTTCCAGGAGCGTCTTGAAGAGCTGGCAGTGGGCGTTGGCTTCAGCACAGGTAAGGACCGTTTCTACGGCAGCTTGCGTACCCTCACTTCGACCTTGCCCCAGGCAGGCGATCTGCTGGCAATCGCGGTGAACGAGCCGCGTTTCGATGAGACGCCGGTCGAGCGTATGAAAACGCAGCTGTCGACACAGGCCAGACGCAATCAAAGCAGTCCGGATGCTATTGCCGGCAGATCTCTTGCAAACGCGATGTTCGGCTCTCACCCCTACTCCCGGCCCACGATCGGAACGGAAGAGACCCTGGCCGGACTTAAGTCCGACGATCTTCGTGCGCAATACGAAAAGCTGCTGACCAGAACCGGCCTGACCATCGGTGTCGTCGGCGCGATCGATGCCGAAACGCTAAAGCCGCTCTTGGACAAGGTGTTCGCGAAACTTCCTGAAAAAGGCGATCTGGTCCCGGTCGTCGACCTTGCCCCGAAGTTTGGCGAGGATGTTCACCAGGAACTCGCTGTCCCCCAAACAACCATTCTCCTGGGCCTGCCCGGCATCACACGGGACGATCCAGACTACCAGGCTGCCTATGTGATGAACCACATTCTTGGCGGCGGCAGCTTTACCTCCTGGATGTATGAGGAGGTGCGTGAGAAGCGTGGCCTTTCCTATGGCGCAAGCACATCACTTTCTCCCTACCAGCACACCGGATTGCTGATCGGTTCAGCTTCGACAAAGGCCGACCGTGCGGACGAGACCGTCAAGGTCATGCTTGATCAGTTTCAACGCATGGCGTCGCAAGGACCTACCGAGGACGAGCTCAAGTCAGCCAAGCAGTTCATCACCGGATCCTATCCACTGCGTTTCGACAGCTCCGGTAAAATTGCCCGCCAGTTGGTCGCCTTGCAGAACGCTGAACTCGGCATCGACTATTTCGATCGCCGGAACAGTGAAATCGAAGCGGTCACGCTGGAAGACGTACAGCGCGTTGCAAAAAGACTTCTAGCCGAGAAAAAGCCAACGATCGTCACGGTCGGCCCGAAGCAGGGCTGATCATCACTCGTGACAACGTGATTGAACCAGGCGGTGGGAGCAAACCCGCCGCCTTTCCCATCTGAAATGAAGACGGAAAAACACCTTTGTCTTCCGGCTTTCATCCGCGCACCAAAGACGTTGCGGCACGCTTTCGGATAGACGAAAACCCGATCAATTGGGACTGACGGTCAGTTTTTGCTGGACCAAGGAACGTTTGTTCGCACCTTTAATAGAATGGCCTCAACCCGCTGCGGTTCTCCGCGGACCCGGCGCTGGCGCGCCTTGCAGGACCTCTGCCCTTACCGGACGTGGCGGTGAGAACAGGTTGCCCTGGGCCAGCTTGACGTCATAGTCGAGCAACTCAAGCACCTGCGACTCTGTCTCGACATGGTCGGTGATCAGTTCCATGCCGTAGCGGTGCAACAGATCGCCGAAATCGGACGGATGAATATGGCCGTGGTTGGCCTCTCTGCGTCCGATCAGATAGTCGGCATGCAACTTGCCGTATCTGAATCCGCGCCCTGCCAGGGAATTGAAATCCATCTTCATGTCGGAGATCCGGTCGATGGAGAAGCGGAAGCCGACGTCATAGAGCGCACTCAGGCTTTCCAGCTCCATCGCGCCCATCTCGGCGACATCGCTTTGCGAGAACTCAAAAACAAGAACGTCCGCAAAGTTCTGGTTGGCTTTCACGAACTCGAGGAAGCCCGGAAAGAAGGTTTCATCCACCAGCGACAGCGAGGAAATATTGCAGAACAAAATCGCATTGCGATTGCGGGACGTCAGACGCCGGATAACCTGGATCGAACGGAACAGAAGCAGGTTGTCGATTCTGGCGATCTGACCGGATTGTACCGCCTCGGGAAGGAAGGCGGCGGCCTCGACTGCATTTCCATTCGCATCCCGGAGCCGGGTAAAGGCCTCGTAATATTTCACCTGGCGCTGCGGCAACGTCACGATCGGCTGCAGGTGCAGTTCCACCCGATTGGCGTTGAGCGCCGATGTGATCAGTTCCCGCATTGCCATGTTCGGCTGCGGTCTTTCCCGTTGCAGGACCGGCCTTTCCTCGTGCGGGAAACCCGCTGCCATCGGAGGCTCAGGCCTGACTTCCGGTGCCGATGGTTGCTGGGGCTCAGATGCAAAATCAGGTGCAAAAGAGGCCTCGCCCGGATGCGTGGGCGTATTCACGCCATATCTGTTGTCCCAGTCATCCTGACCTTGATTGGGCCGGTGCGGGCTTGGGGCGGCTTGACCAACATGCGCTGCAGGTGGCTGAGCAGGTGCGTTCTGATACGGGCGGACGGGCTGCCCTGGCGCTTGTACAGATTGAGGCTGAACCGCTCCGAAGTTTTGCGCAGCCGGATGGGATCGCTGAGCCTCAGCGGCATAACCGGGCAACTGAGGCTGGGCCTGGGGCTGTTGTGGCAAGCCTTGCATTTGCGGTGACGGTGCCAATGCCTGCTGGTCCTCAACCCGGGTTTCCAGGTCGGACATGGCCTCGGCCATCTGCTTCACCAGGGTTCCCAGCACCTCGACTTCAGCAAAGAGCGGATCAATTTCCGCGCGGGTTCGCCGAGGCATGGTGTGTTCCATCCCCGTCAGCCGCCCTTCCAGGTTTCCGACATCCTCGTCGAGGTCGGTCATCCGTTCTTCCAAGCGGTCGACGGCTTCGCTGACGGCGCCGCGATCCCGCGCGCGGCCAATCAGCAAATGAACGAGGATCATGGTGCACATCAATGCGAGGGACAGGGAAACTGCCTCACCGAATGGACGGCCGAACTGGAAGATAAGCACCGTCGCGGACGACAGCGCTATCACAGCCATGCATATTGCTACAAAAATGGTCCCTGTGCGGCCCATGGTCCCTGAATGTTCCGACCCGAATCAAAAGTTATCGGTTAATCATGCCTTAAGAAACAGCAGCCACCGAATCCGCAACCTGCTTTCCGGCGCTGAATCCGTGACTTGTCCCCGATTATGCGTCTTTTGTTGCATAAATTGGCGCGATTGCCGCTATTCGGATCTCACAACGGAAGGCGAAATACAATTTCGCAGATCAATACTCCACAGCCTTGCCGTTCCGCTCCTTTTCGGCTTTGCATGCACCCGTGACTTCGCTAAACTTCCCATAGGGAAATTTGTCGTGGCGCATTTGTTCAGGTTACCTCTGAGAGGGGACTGGTATGCATGTTGCCGAACGCTCATCCCGAAGGCCTTTGCCGCAAAGCGCACAAAAGCGCGACCCGGATTCTCAATCCACCTCCTGGACAACTCCAGACGATACAGACGAACCGGAAACCTTGTTTGCTTCAAGGTCGTCTCCGTCGAAAGATGTTCCCGTTTCAGAGGACCTTATCAGAGCTGCACTGAAAAACGCTCTTGCCAGTGCGGAGTTTCAATCAGCTCCTCAGCTGCGTGCCTTTTTGGAATTTGTCGTAGAGGCCACACTGAGCAAAAACCGGGGAAAGATAAAGGGTTATACCATTGCACTTGAAGCTCTTGGCCGTTCCGAGGACTTCAACCCCGTTACGGACCCGATCGTAAGAGTGGAAGCTGCCCGCCTGAGACGACGTCTCGACAAGTACTACGAAGGCTCCGGTACCGTCGATCCGGTGCGCATCACCATCCCCAAGGGAAGCTACGCCCCTCGGTTCAGCCAGCGGGCTGTTTCGCCGGTGAAAGAGATTTCCCCTGACCGGGAAAAGCCAGAGGATTTCGGCTTTGACGCTGAAGACCTGCTTCTTGAAAAAACCGCCCAGTTCTCCTTGCCTGACTACGCTCCAGGCAAAGACGAAGTGCCATTCCTGAGTGGACTTTCCTCCCAATTGCCAGAACCCGGCATTGATGAGGATATCTCCTCCGGCAACGTGACCTTAAGCGCCAACGCCAGTCAGTCCGGCTCATTTTTCAGCCAAGTGGCGGACGTGCGAAACCTTTCTCGGCATCGCTTGCCGTTGCCCTTCGTAATCCTTCTGAGCCTTGGCTGTTTTGCGGCTGGGTACCTTGCCGCCATGCCGTGAAAAAGCTCTCCTCGCCTCCCGTCTGCTCGCTCGAAACTGCAAATTGCGTCATCTGACAACGGTTTGTTTACCCTGTTCGGGAATTATCAATTCGAAGAATCTTTCGATTATCGAATGACCCGGTTCGAGCGATGGGAGTTACCCAGCAATGGGGAGTAACGAGGGCAACGCATTGCCTGTAATTGTACGTGTTCTGGACGCATCTGCTTCTGAGGCTGCTCGTACATCCGCTGTCTGCGCCAAGTTATCGGCGTCATGTACAGACCCGATCCTGTACACCGATTCCAGTTCCTGCCTGCAGGACCTGGCAGACAAGTCCACGGACATACTCATCATCGATCTGGAAACCATCGGCGGCGATGAGGCCCTGGAAGCCTATGCCGTACGGTGTCCAAGATCCGTGATCATTGCTGTTTCTGCCAAAGGTTCGGTGTCGCGCGCGGTCAGTGCCATGCGCTCAGGCGCACACGACTTCCTGACGAAACCGTTTTCCCTTGATGCCCTGGCATCGAAAATCTCTTTCCAGTTGCAACAGCGCCGTCCTGTCCCCGCAGCACCGGCTCCTGTCGCAAGTGAAGTGCCGGATATCGAGCCACTTGCGGACAAACCTGTGTTGAAGGCGTCGGCAACGCCTCCTGCAAAGGAACCAGCCGGAGTGAACCGTCTCGTCGGCATTTCTTCGCAAATGCGGGAGATCCACGACCAGATTGCAAGGATGGCACCCTCGCAGGCCCCTGTCTTCATCACAGGCGAATCCGGAACAGGCAAGGAACTGTGCGCGAATGCGGTGCACGATCTTTCGGACCGGCAACCGAACAAGTTCATCACTCTCAATTGTGCCGCCATACCGCGCGACCTGATCGAAAGCGAAATCTTCGGTTACGTCAGAGGAGCGTTCACCGGCGCGGCCGACAACAGGGCCGGCGCAGCGGAACAGGCTGATGGCGGAACCCTGTTTCTGGACGAAATCGGCGAAATGGACCTGATGCTGCAAAGCAAGCTGCTCAGGTTCCTGCAGACAGGAACGTTTCAGCGCCTCGGAGACACCCAAACGCGAAAGGTGGACGCCCGCATCATCTGCGCCACCAACAGAAATCCACTCAATGAGATTTCCGCGGGTCGCTTCCGGGAAGACCTTTACTACCGTCTACACGTTCTTCCGATCCACCTGCTGCCCTTGCGCGAACGGCGTGACGACATCCTGCCGCTCGCACAAACGTTTCTCGATCGCTATGCGCGCGAAGAGCGTCGGGGTTTCAAAGGCTTCGATGCAGATGCCGAAGCCCGGATCCTCTCCTATTCCTGGCCCGGCAACGTCCGTCAGCTGGAAAACACGATCCGCCAGATTGTCGTGATGAATGACGGTGCCGCCGTCACCTATGACATGCTGCCGATGGTCATCCGGGATCAGAGTTCGCGCCCGAATGCGGTGATTGATCTGTCGCGGGAACGGTCCCGCATGGCGCCTCCCAGCCGTCCGTTCGGCGCAATCGAGCCCTTGTGGGCTCAGGAGCGTCGCATCATCGAAGATGCCCTCGACGCGTTTGATGGAAACATCGCCATGGCGGCCGCAGCTCTGGAAATCAGCCCTTCAACGATCTACCGGAAACGTCAATCCTGGTCGGCACGTAGCCTTTAACCGGCTAGCGTTTACCGCATTGCACACATTTTCTTGTCTATTGGGAAAAGTCGGTCTATATCGGCGAAATCGCTAAAAAACGACAAGATCAAAGGGCGTGCGGGGAAAATGACATTGCTGACCGGAAGACATGCACCTCGGCGGATCGCATCCGCCGTTCTCATTGCCTTGGGAACGATGGCGGGGACACTTTCAGCGCATGCCCAGTCCGAGACCAATTCGGCACCTTCCGAAGCATTTTCACAGGCGCAGACGGCTTACGACAAGGCATGGGATGCTTCCGGCCTGGCGTTTTCGGTGGCAACTTTCACGGAAAATGGCGGTGCCGCGTACGGACAGTATACTCCGCGTACCAATACTGTCTTCTCGAACGGCGAAACACTGTCGATCTATGCCGAACCGGTTGGCTACGGGTATCGCGAGAATGATGCCGATTTCGCCTTCGAACTCACCGCGAGCTACAAGCTGCTCAACAAGTCCGGTCAGGTGCTGGCCGAACAGGACAATTTCGCCGTTTTTTCCGGCAACGGCCGTTCAAAGCAGAGAGAGCTCGCTGCTGCCCTGACATTCCAGTTCAGCGGCTTGCCGGCTGGCCAATACCAGCTGGAAACCAACTTCACTGACGAAGTGAAGGAAACCCAAGCCGGTTTTACGCTTCCGTTTGAGATTGCCGAAGCGAACTAGAAGTTGCCTTTTGGGGCAACGGTTCCTGGAAGTGAAAACGTATTGCGGCTTCAAAAAGGCCCTGCACGACACTAAAGCCCGCTAACGCGGGCTTTTTCATTGCTCTGGTGTTTGTCGGGCTTTCAGGCGGTGGCCTCTTCTTCGGCCGTTTCCAAAAGTTCCAGATGTCCCTCTGTCCTGGACAGCACCCTTCGAAGCATCGGCTCGAAGAATTCCAGCGGCTTTGTGGGATAACCGGGATCAAAAGCCTTCTGGTCGTATTCGTGACAGAAGTACCTGCAGTCTTCCCAATAGGGACTGTCGCGGTATTTTTCCCGCGCATGACGGTCTCCGCCCAGAAAGTGATTGTAATAGTACCCCTGGAAAACACAGTGGTGCGTCAGTATCCAGTGGCACTTCTCGCTGACATACGGTTTCATCATCGCAGCGGCCAGTTCGCCATGATTGTAAGGCGACAGAATATCTCCGACATCA
The DNA here is from genome assembly GCF_040329435.1 of Roseibium sp. SCP15. NCBI lineage: Bacteria > Pseudomonadati > Pseudomonadota > Alphaproteobacteria > Hyphomicrobiales > Stappiaceae > Roseibium > Roseibium sp. SCP15. The sequence goes on from NZ_JBDZYI010000002.1 coordinate 428,888, forward strand.
TGCACCAGCGCCGCTACGACGATTTCTTCCTCGGCACCATCTTCATAGGCTCGGGTCGCAGCTTGCAGACTGTGCTGGTAGCGGTTGACCGGATAGGGTGTCCAATCCTCATCCAGCGAACGGATTGCATCCAGAATCCGGTCAGGCAAGGCCTCATTGTAGGCGTCCTCGTAATCCATGACCGCCAGGAAATCCTCCTTGCTCGCATTTTCGAAACTGGTCCAAGTCGGTTGATGTTTTGCGTCCATGTCTTCCTCCCGGTAAGGGCGGAAACATACCTGTCGCTTACTGGGTTGAAAAATGAATTGATTGCATCAGAGTGATGTGAAAAACCTTTCGGTATGCAGTTAGAAGCAATTGAAGCCTTTCTTGCGGTTTTGGAAACGGGTGGCTTTCATGCTGCCGCCCGCAAGCTTGGCGTCACCCAGACTACGGTCAGCGCACGGATTCGCTCGCTGGAAGATGCCGTCGGCAACCGGGTGTTTGAACGTGGCGCCAGCGGGACGGCTCTGTCCGAGTTTGGCCAGGAATTCCGTCCATTCGCCGAAGAAATGATCTCACTCTGGAAAATCGCCTCCACGGAACTTCCGGACCGGGTGTCGAACCGGATCTCCCTGAGGATCGGCGCGCAACTCAGTATCTGGGATCCGCTTCTTGTCGACCTTGCCATTCATCTGGAGAAAAACTTCGGCAAGCTGGTATTCGCGCTGAATTTCGATCACGTCGCTAATGTCAGTGAAGCGGTCGCAAGCCACCTGCTTGACGTTGCCCTTACCCATGAGAAGCCTACAGAGCAGAAGGTTTCCTTTCTCGAACTTCCTCCAGAGAGGCTGGTTTGCGTCGAGGCGCAGTGCAACGAGGCTTTGTCCGGCGAACCGCCTTTCATCAATCTGGACCTCGGGAAACAGTATCAGCGTCATGTCGATGCTGTGATTGATCCCTCTTTCAAGCAGAATCTTTTCCTGGGCAATTGCCTGATGGGCCTTCGCTATCTGCTGAAGCGCGGAGGGCGCGGCCTCTTTCCGCTTTTGCTTCTGGAAGACTACCTGGCAAGCGGTCAATTGCGACTGATCGGGAAAGACATCTATCCGCTGCCGTGCTATCTGGTTCACCGGCCAGAATCCCCGTCGGCAGATCAGCTGGCCGAGGTCGGATCCTGCCTTGCGGCCCTGAGAGCGAAAACCGGTTAAATTCGCCCTAACATCGCCGCATTTACCAAGCTCATGCAGGCTGGTGCCCGCAGACATTAAATTCTCCTCATAAAGCATTGACAACCAGAGCCTGGCTACATAAATCGATGGCGCTGTTAGCACTCGCCTTTGTGGAGTGCTAAGAAGCTGCGGGAGGGATCCCTCCCGTGCAAGTCAACCCATTTATCATGTCTCGCGCGCTGCCAATTGCGTGGGGCGCGCTCATGAGAGGAAACAGTCTTATGGCATTTCGTCCACTGCACGACCGTGTCGTAGTTCGCCGCGTCGGCTCTGAAGAGAAGACCGCCGGTGGCATCATCATTCCGGACACCGCGAAGGAAAAGCCGCAGGAAGGCGAGATCATCGCTGTCGGCACCGGCGCTCGCAAAGACAACGGCGAGATCGTAGCTCTCGACGTTAAGGCAGGCGACCGCGTCCTGTTCGGCAAGTGGTCCGGCACCGAAGTCAAAATCGACGGTGAAGACCTCCTGATCATGAAGGAATCCGACATCATGGGCGTGATCGCTTAATCACAGCGAACCGCTTCTGATCTCAATATCATTCCAATTTAAGTGAGACGACTACATGTCTGCTAAAGAAGTAAAATTCTCCTCCGACGCCCGTGAGCGCATGCTCAAAGGCGTGGACACCCTCGCAAATGCCGTCAAGGTAACCCTCGGCCCGAAAGGCCGTAACGTTGTTCTCGACAAGGCTTTCGGCGCACCGCGCATCACCAAAGACGGTGTTTCCGTTGCCAAGGAAATCGAACTGGAAGACAAGTTCGAAAACATGGGCGCACAGATGGTGCGTGAAGTGGCTTCCAAGACCAACGACATCGCTGGCGACGGCACCACCACTGCTACCGTTCTGGCTCAGGCTATCGTCAAGGAAGGCGCCAAGGCTGTTGCTGCCGGCATGAACCCGATGGACCTGAAGCGCGGCGTTGATCTTGCTGCTGCTGAAGCTGTCAAGTCTCTGGAAGCTGCTTCCAAGACCATCACCACTTCTGAAGAAGTTGCACAGGTCGGCACCATCTCCGCCAACGGCGACGTGCAGGTTGGCCAGGACATTGCCGAAGCAATGCAGAAAGTTGGCAACGAAGGCGTCATCACCGTCGAAGAAGCCAAGTCTCTGGAAACCGAGCTGGAAGTCGTCGAAGGCATGCAGTTCGACCGCGGCTACCTGTCTCCTTACTTCGTCACCAACGCTGACAAGATGCTGGCTGACCTGGAAAAGCCGTACATCCTGCTGCACGAGAAGAAACTCTCCAACCTGCAGGCCATGCTGCCGATCCTGGAAGCTGTTGTTCAGTCTTCCCGCCCGCTGCTCATCATCGCTGAAGATGTTGAAGGCGAAGCACTGGCAACTCTCGTTGTCAACAAGCTGCGCGGCGGCCTGAAAATTGCTGCTGTCAAGGCTCCGGGCTTCGGCGATCGTCGTAAGGCAATGCTCGAAGACATCGCTATCCTGACCGGTGGCACCGTGATCTCCGAAGACCTCGGCATCAAGCTGGAAAACGTGACCCTCGACATGCTCGGCACTGCCGAGAAAGTCGCGATCACCAAGGAAACCACCACCATCGTTGACGGTGCCGGTTCCAAGGAAGACATCGACGGCCGCGTTGGTCAGATCAAGGCGCAGATCGAAGAAACCACTTCCGATTACGACCGTGAGAAGCTCCAGGAGCGCCTGGCCAAGCTTGCTGGCGGTGTTGCAGTTATCCGCGTTGGCGGTGCAACCGAAATCGAAGTGAAAGAGAAAAAAGATCGCGTTGACGATGCTCTGAACGCAACCCGCGCTGCTGTTGAAGAAGGCATCGTATCGGGTGGCGGCACTGCTCTGCTGCGTGCGAAGAAAGCTGTCTCTGCTCTGTCTTCCGACAACTCCGACATTGAAGCCGGCATCAAGATCGTCCTGCGCGCTCTGGAAGCTCCGATCCGTCAGATTGTTGAAAACGCTGGTGTCGAAGGCTCCATCGTTGTCGGCAAGATCCAGGAAAACGACGACGACACCTTCGGCTTCAACGCTCAGACCGAAGAATTCGTCAACATGATCGAAGCTGGCATCATCGACCCGACCAAGGTTGTTCGTACTGCTCTGCAAGACGCAGCTTCCGTCGCCGGTCTCTTGATCACCACCGAAGCCATGGTTGCCGAGCTGCCGAAGAAAGACGCAGCACCGGCAATGCCGGGCGGCGACATGGGCGGCATGGGCGGCATGGGCTTCTAAGAAGCCCAAAGCTCACAAGCTTTATGGAAAGGGCGGCCCTCGGGTCGCCCTTTTTGTGTTTGTCGCCATCTGTTTAGCTCGCCTTGACTTGGGAAACAGAAGGCGACTTCGGCGACTAGGAAGTCCAGAACTCGAAGATAGGCGCACTAGGCAGTTTTCAGGCAGTTCCACTTACATGTCTTCGCTAGAAATCTGAGCCTCTGCGATACCAGTGAACAAAAACATGCCCGTGCAAAGTGGCTAGCACTCCGTATTTACCGAACTGCAATCACCATGAAATTCGAACACCAGAAACAAACATAATTATCAGACATGCGGTGACTGACAGAAAGCCAACCGAAATTGCTTCAACCCACTCGCGCAGCAAATTGTTTTCTTTGATCAATGAATCGTACCGGCCTGCAGAAAACCCCGTCATTGTCGGCTCTGATACCCAGCCCTCCAAAGAAAAACCAAAGTCTACTGGTGTGACTCCTGATTGTTCATGGCGAGTGCCTTGAGCGATTACCGGAATTTGTTTACGTGTGGTGTTTTCGAAAAAGAATACATTTCCCGCAGCATGGTGCGGAACATCAAAGATGTAACTGGTGTAAGAAAGGCTCAGCAGAATTGAAGCGATCAGAAGAAATCGGCTTCTGGATAATCCACTCTTCATATGCTCTCTCGGCGCTTCTCATTATTGAACAAATGCAACTTATTCAACGCTAGATAGCAGTGAGCCTCAAATCTTGCCACTGCGCAACCCTTGAGGACTCTTTTGTTCGTGCGCCTGAGTAATTGCCGATTAGAGCTAATCAAACCTGTTGTACTCGTTCTCATTTCCAGATAATCACGGCCTTACCTCGGGGTGCGTGAGGTTTTCGCGCTGAGATGCCATTCTGGCAAACCCGTTGAACCTGAACCGGCTAGAACCGGCGGAGGGAAAGGTAGCGGTTTCATCCATCCTTGCCCTCTCGCCGCAATGGAGGATGATATGAAACATCTGCTCTTTGCTGCGGGACTTTTGTGCGCAACATCGGCTGTTGCCGCCGATAAACCCCAGCTGACCGTCTACACCTATGACAGCTTCGTTTCCGACTGGGGGCCGGGCCCACAGGTCAAGGAAGCCTTTGAAGCCGTCTGCAATTGCGAGCTGAACCTTGTCGGCGTCGAGGACGGCGCTGCCCTTCTGTCCCGCATCCGGCTGGAGGGTGAAAACTCAGACGCAGACATCGTGCTTGGCCTGGACACCAATCTGATTGCCGCCACCAAGCAAACCGGTCTCTTCGCGCCTCATTCCATCAATGCGGAGTTTTCACTGCCGATCGAATGGAACGACGAAACCTTCGTGCCTTACGACTGGGGCTATTTCGCTTTCGTTCATAACAAGGACGCTGCTGTTCCCGGCAATTTCCGCGATCTGGCAGCAAGCGACACCAAGATCCTCATTCAGGACCCGCGCTCTTCAACTCCGGGGCTTGGCCTGCTGCTGTGGGTCAAGTCAGTTTATGGCGACGAGGCTCCGGAAATCTGGGAAGGTCTGTCGGACAATATCGTCACGGTCACCAAAGGCTGGTCAGAGGCTTACGGACTTTTTCTCGAAGGTGAAGCGGACATGGTGCTCAGCTACACCACTTCCCCCGCCTACCACCTGATTGCCGAAGACGATGCCAGCAAGGCTGCCGCCGCCTTTGACGAAGGTCACTACATGCAGGTCGAAGTTGCTGCAAAATTGGCAGGCACCGACCAACCGGAGCTCGCCGACCAGTTCCTGGAGTTCATGACTTCCGACACGTTCCAGTCGATCATTCCGACCACGAACTGGATGTATCCTGCGATCACTCCGGAGGGTGGACTGCCAAAGGGCTTCGAAACGCTGCACACTCCGGAAAAGTCCCTGCTCCTCGGAGCTGATGAAGCCGCCAAGATGCGGAAGGAAGCGTTGGCGGAATGGCTGGGCGCGCTCAGCCAGTAAATCCGTTCCCGGGGATCGCGGCGGCGGCTGTTGTCGCCGCGCTGATCCTGGGCACCTTGGCAGCAATCGCGCTGCGTGCGGAAGCCGGGCAAGGATTTGGCCCGGCTGACTGGGCAGCGCTGCGCTTCACGCTTACGCAGGCGGTGTTGTCCGCCCTGATCAGTGCCGGACTGGCGATCCCTGTTGCCCGCGCGCTGGCGAGACGGCGGTTCCCCGGCAGAAGTGTGCTGATCGCACTGCTGGGTGCCCCCTTCATCCTTCCCGTTATCGTAGCCATTATCGGTCTGCTCCAGGTTTTCGGGCGCGCAGGATGGATTTCTGACGCATTGGGCTTCTTCGGACTGCCACCGATCCGCATTTACGGATTGCACGGTGTTGTCCTGGCTCATGTCTTTTTCAACCTGCCTTTGGCCACGCGACTGATCCTTCAGGGGTGGCAGGAAATTCCCTCGGAACGGTTTCGACTGGCTGCGCAACTGGGGTGTCATGGCAGTTCAATGTTCAGGCTCATCGAGCTGCCAATGCTGGCGAGGATCCTGCCTGGCGTTCTGGCCGTGATTTTCGCTATCTGTCTGACCAGCTTTGCAGTTGCACTCACCCTGGGTGGCGGCCCCCGGGCCACGACGATCGAACTCGCGATCTATCAGGCATTCACCTATGACTTTGATCTGAGCCGGGCCGCGATGCTGTCAGCCTTGCAACTCGTCCTGACGACTGCCGCCGCCTATGCCGCGCTCAAACTCTCTCGAGGTGACGGCTTTGGCGCCGGCCTTGACCGTGCCGTTCGCCGCTGGGACGGCGGGAAGCCAATTGCCGACACACTCTGGATTGCGCTTGCTGCAATTTTTCTACTCCTGCCGTTGGTATCGGTGGTGATCTCTGGGCTCACTGGACTTGTCTCATTGCCGTTGGTCGTCGTCCAGGCGGCCATGACCTCGCTTGCAGTCGCGACAATGAGCACCGCGGTCCTTTTGCTGATGGCGCTGCCCATGGCAGCGACCATCGCCACCGGGCGATACGGATGGGTTGATATCAGCGGCATTCTTGGGCTTGCGGCCTCGCCCCTGGTTATCGGCACGGGATTGTTCATCGTGCTTCGGCCGCTGGTTGATCCGACCTCGCTTGCATTGCCGGTTACCGCTCTTGTGAATGCAGTGATGGCACTGCCCTTCGCGCTTCGCATCCTTGTTCCGGCCGCGCGCGATGCCGTCCAGCGTCATGGTCGGCTCGCTCTTTCTCTGAACATGGAGGGCAGAATGTTCTTTGCCCGGATCCTAATCCCCCGTATGCGCCCTCAAATCGGATTTGCCGCCGGGCTCGCAGCGGCTCTTTCGATGGGCGACCTCGGCGTTATCACCTTTTTTGCCAATGCGGAGACAGCAACCTTGCCGCTGCAGATCTATCGCCTGATGGGGGCCTACCAGATGCAGGCGGCTGCAGGTGGGGCGTTGCTACTGCTGGTTTTGTCCATGACCGTTTTCTGGCTCCTGGACCGCGGAGGACGCTGGCATGCTGAAGCTTGACGAATGCAGTATCACCAACGGCGGTTTCACCCTGAAAGCAAACATGGCGATAAAGGCCGGGAACCGTGTCGCGATCATTGGCCCATCGGGGGCAGGCAAATCGACACTTCTGGAAGCAGTTGCAGGTTTCCGTGATCTCGTTCGCGGTGATATTTTCTGGCGGCGGACGAACATCACCACCCTTTCTCCGGGCAAGCGTCCGATTGCCATGCTTTTTCAGGACGGTAATCTCTTCCCTCATCTGACCGCAGAACAGAATGTCGCCCTTGGACTGCGGCCCAGCGGGAAACTGTCTGTGGACGAGCGAAGCCAGGTGCAGGCTGCCCTGGCGCGCGTCGGCCTGACCGGCATGGGAACACGCAGGCCCTCAGAGCTCTCCGGCGGGCAGCAAAGCCGTGCGGCGCTTGCCCGCGTTCTGGTGCAGAAACGGGACTTGTTGTTGCTGGACGAACCTTTCGCCGCCCTGGGTCCTGCCCTGAAAACTGAAATGCTGGATCTGGTTTCAGCCCTTGCTGTTGAAACCGGCACGACGCTTTTGATGGTCAGCCATGCGCCCGAAGACGCCCGCCGGATCGCGGATCGGACGGTGTTGGTGGCGGATGGTATCGCACATCCGCCTGTGCCCACATCCGAGCTCTTCGAGAACCCGCCCCCTGCCCTTCGCGATTATCTCGGTTGAAACTCGTCTTACGGTCAGAACGGTTTGACGCGCGTGTGCGAACCGCCTCGCAGAATCAGATCGGCTCCCTTAGGAAAATACCAGGACCATGAAACCTGCGCCTAAAGCCAGGCACAGCGGCGCGTAGTACCGTTTGTCGAGCGTCTTGAACGGCTCTTCAGCCTGCATGCGAGAGAAGTACGGCGTATAGCTCAAGATACCTCTTCCTAAAAAAATCAGTCCAATTCCTGCAAGCGACAAACTCAGAATTGTTGGAAGCAGCCCGGACGGCAGAACAGTCGCGACTGGATTGTTCAGAATGCCTGCAGACAAAAGCGGCAAGATCGCCGCAATCGCAATCAGCCCAGCAACCAGAACGGTCAATGTTCTACCGGGCATTTGCCTCATGCCCTTTGCCCCGACCACCATACGCACAAGGGATGCTTCGTCCCGCGCCGGCCAAAGTCCTCCAAAGCCCCAATAGAGATGCAAAGCCGAAATCCCGGCCAAAACAAGAAAAAGAACACTTGCAACTGACGTGACCACTTGAACCTCCGACGACAACCATACGGTACCGTATGTTGACTTGCTTGCGCTTGTCAATACGCCACCGTATGGTCGCAACATAATGCAGGACCAAAAGACACCATTATCGGCCATCGACTGGATCCAGGCGGCTTTCAGGGCGCTGGCCAAGGGCGGGCCGCAGGCGATCCGTGCCGAGGCAATTGCCCGCGACCTGAAGGTCAGCAAGGGATCGTTCTACTGGCACTTCAAGGACGTCCCTGCTCTGAAGAAGGCAATGCTGGACCACTGGCAGCGCAAGGCGACTGAAGCAATCATCCAGTTGGTCGACAATTCCGGCGAAAACTCAGCTGGAAGGCTTTACCTTCTGGTGGAAGTGGCAACGAATACCGACACGTCTGCCTATGGCGGTGTGAATGTAGAGGCTGCGATCCGGGACTGGGGCCGATACGATGAGCACGCATATGAAGCCGTCAAGACAGTCGACGAGAAGAGATTGCACTATGTGACGGAGCTTTTTTCAAGTTGCAGCGTTCCAGAACCGCAATGCAAACGCTTCTCCAGGCTGCTTTATAGCAGCCTGATCGGCCTGGAAGCCCTGAGCGGAAACACGAAAGCAGATCGCAAAGACGATCTCCTCCAACTCTTGGACGTGCTGCTTGGCGGCAACAAAGCGGCCAGTTAGCGCTGTGCTTTCATCAATTTCCGCGAGAAAAGCGACGGACCGCCGCCTTTCCCGCAAAAACCCTTGCGCTAGACCCGCGCAGGAATGTTGATCGACTTCTCACTCGCCGGCCGGCTCAGGCATGTGTCCACCCAGCGGACGACATTTTTGAAATTCTGGTATCCGACAACTTCGGCTGCCTCGTAGAAGCCGTTGATGTTTCGTGCCCAGGGCCAGCAAGTGATGTCGGCAATCGAGTATTCATTGCCAACGATGTACTCCTGCCCTTCCAGTTGCCTGTCCAAAACACCAAGCAGACGGATGACTTCGTCGCGGTAACGCTCGAACGGGCGGCGGTCCTCATATTCCTTGCCGGCAAATTTGTGGAAGAACCCCAGCTGGCCCGTCATCGGACCCAATCCGCCCATCTGCCACATGACCCATTGGATGGCCTCATACCTGGCAGCCGGATCTTTCGGCACCAACTTGCCGGACTTCTCCGCAAGGTAAAGCAGAATGGCGCCGGACTCCCACAAAGCCAGAGGCTTCCCATCCGGCCCGTTCGGGTCGATCATGGCCGGGATCTTGTTGTTCGGGTTGAGCGAGAGAAATTCGGGAGAATGCTGGTCACCACTGCCGAAATCCACCAGGTGAGGCTCATAGGGAAGACCGGTTTCCTCCAGCATTGCCGACACCTTGATGCCGTTCGGTGTCGGCAGGGAATAAAGCTGGATCCGGTCCGGATATTGAGCCGGCCATTTGCGGGTAATCTGGAAATCGGACAAGGCGGTCATGAATTTCTCTCGCTGAAGTGATTTTCCCCGGATACGAATATCGGGTTTTCGGGTTCCATATAAGGCATTTGCCAGTGATTTGAACCATCGGCAAGATACGATGAATGAATTTGTTCTTTTGTGATAATCCGCCTATACGTGCGTTTCACCGTTCCGGGTGTTAACCCCACTACCAAACGACAAAGGGAAGCCGGATATGGCCAATGAACACGAGGCCCGGATTGACAAGCTCGAGATCGATCTGGCTCATGCCACACACACGATCGATGACCTCAACAGCGTCGTTGTTGAACAGGGCAAACAGATTGACCGGCTTACGCGCGCGCTCTCCAACATGACCGATCAGGTCGAGGAGCTGATGGAAAACGTTCTGCCCGGCCACCAGATCGAAAAGCCTCCGCACTACTGAACGTGATGTCCACGTCCCCTTCACAAGCGAAAGGCAGCCAATGAACAACACGCGGCTTCTACTAAAGTCCCGTCCGGATGGACGTCTCGGCCCTGAACATTTCGACCTTAGAGACGAGCAACTTGGATCACTGACCGACGGCAAAGCCCGAGTCAGGGTTTTGTATGTATCGCTCGACCCGGCGATGCGCGGCTGGGTATCTGCGAGCACCGACAGCTACCTGCCACCGGTACCGCTGGGAGACACAATGCGCTCGCTGGGAGTGGGTGTCGTGGAAGAGAGCAAGTCCGACGCATATCAAGTCGGGGACTGGGTCACGGGCATGACCGGCTGGACCAAATTTCTCGATGTTGCGCCCGGAGATCTCAGTGTCGTTCCACAGCTCGCAAGCATCGAAGACTACGTCGGCATTCTGGGCCTGCCCGGTGCGACCGCCTGGCATGGTCTTGTTGTTGAGGGCCAGGCCAAGGCGGGTGAGACGCTATGCGTGACCGGCGCTGCCGGATCGGTCGGGTCGCTGGTCGGACAGATCGGAAAGGCTCTGGGCCTCCGGGTTATCGGCATCGCCGGTACGCAAGAAAAATGCGACTGGCTGGTCGATGAACTCGGCTTTGACGCAGCCCTCAACTACCGCACGGATGACTTGAGCAAGGGCCTGAAGGAGTTCGCGCCGAACGGGATCAACCTGCATTTCGAAAATGTGGGCGGCGAACCGTTCAATGCAGCCTTGAAGAACATGGCTCCGTTCGGGCGGATGATCTTTTGCGGTTTCATTTCCGTCTATAATGGCGAGGCAAAAGACACGCCTCCGGAAATGACCGCGATCGTCCGCAAGCGCCTCACCTTGAAGGGCTACGTGATGACGGACCATTTCGACACGTTCCCGGCAATCTTTCAGGAACTCGGGAAGCTGATGATGGCAGGAAAGTTGCGATACCGCCTCGATGTGACCGAGGGTCTGGAAAACGCACCCTCCGTGTTCAACAAGCTTTTCGACGGAACCAACAAAGGGAAACTGGCCATCAAGGTTTCGGACCTTTGAACGCGAGTCCAATTTATCCTTGAAAGGCCGGAGCCCGTCTCCGGCTTTTTATGTTTTCAACGGCGTGAGAACATCCAGTAATCCGTTGCGAGGGGATTGATCCATGCCAAGGAAAGGCGCTGGAAGCCAACCAGTGTGAAAGATGGTTCCTACTAAGGTGCAGCATGCGGATTATCCGTCTGTTCACTTTGACTGGCCTGATCGCCGCTTCGATTGCCGGCTGGTACAGACAGAATAGGCAAGGTGATCCTGAACAATCGGCGAACCTAACGAAGGGTTCACATGTTTACTGATGGAGCCTCCCAAGTCACCGTTCTTGAACGTCCACGTCCAGGCGAGACAAGCAAACTTCGCGTCAAAATCGTCTTTGAAGGCAGCGCAAAGACACGGACTTGCAATGCTCGAAAGGACATGGCATAAGCCACCCATCATCAAGAGAAGGGCTGGCGCCCTCGCCAACCTGCCAAACCGGGCAAGGTGGTTTCCGCAACAGGGATGCGGTCGGTTTGATCCTCATGAGAGGCTTATCGGCAACGAAGCGGTTGATTTTCATGCGCCAGTCCTCCTCGGGCAACCGATGGAGGATTTTTTGTCTAAACAGCCATTTGCCGGTCTCGCGGCCGACCTGATCGAAGACCAGCTGGCCACGAAAGCCGAGATTGCCGGTTCTGAAATCTGGCAAGAAGCTGCCGAGGATTGCGTCCTGGCGCGGATCAAGTCCCTGCGACTGATCGGCGGCCTGCCGCGTCACAAATCTCCTCTGCCCCCGGATGAACGCATAGAGCGCCTGAAGGCGTTGCTTCACTTATGGGCCAAGGGCTGCACCTGCGCCGTGGACGAAGATCTCTTCGCGGATATCCTCAACCGGCACAGGCAGAAACCGGCATATTCCAGCTGAGTGACTAGTCCTTCTTGGGGACCTGACGCGGTTTGCCGTCATCGTCCACCGCAACCATGGTGAAAATTGCCTCGGTTACTTTTTCGCGTTCACCGTACCGGTGGCGAAGAGCCCAGGCTTCCAGCTTGATTTCCATGGAAGAATTGCCGACGCGGACGACGTCACTGTAAACGCACAATACGTCACCCACCTGAACGGGACGGATGAACTTCATCTTGTCGACAGCAATGGTGACGACGCGACCTTCGGCCCGTTGCCCCGCCATGATGCCACCCGCCAGATCCATCTGGGACAGAACCCACCCTCCGAAAATATCGCCATTGGCGTTGGTATCAGCGGGCATTGCCATCGTACGCAATGTCAGTTCACCGGTCGGTTCGTCGTCGCTCACGCCTTAACTCCCTCAATTTCAGTCGAGGACAGAGTAGCGTGAGTGTGCGGGAGCACAAGGGCAGCGGCTCAGACGATGAGCATCAGGATCAGCATGATCCACAGGGGGAGCGGTGCGGCAATCCAGATCAGCAGGATCGGCAGCCCGCGTGGCAACAGTTTCGACATCGACATATTGAATTCCATTTCTAGCTGAGCGACGGCAACTCGGCCACCGTCAGGACCACCAAAGCAATCATGCCTGTGACGAATGCAAGTTTCGCGCTGCCTATGAGTGTACGCCCCGCAACATCAAGCTTCGGCAACGGCATCTTGCGGGAGTCCAGATACATGGACATCAGCATGATGGAAAACACCGTGAACCAGACAGCCACGAGCGCTTCTGCAATGAGCACGATTCCAACTAACATGATCCACTCCAACGCACTTCCCGGGAAGACAGTTCCGGCGGAGGCTCCGCGCCGGCAATCCCGAAGGTTGCAAGCCAGAGACTCTGTGCGATGCGTTCGGCGACAGCGATGATCTCGTCCGCAAGTTCGGGAACGAACAGCTCACGGACGACCGGTCGAAATACGCTCAGCCATTCGGCATAGTCGGAACTTACAAGTTCCTTCTGCTTCAGATGAGCCGGTACGGGTTTGCCCTTGTAGGCACCGTTTTTCAGCAGCACCGCCTGCCAGAAGGTTTCCATTTTCGGCAGATGTTCCTGCCACTTGCCTTCAAGCCGGTTTTCGAAAATTTCACCTAGGCGCGGGTGCTGCCGGACACAGCCGTAGAATGTGTGGACCAGCACGTGGATCGATTGCACATCGACATTTTCATACCGTTGCAGGCGATCACCGTTTTCCGGCACGGCACGCCTTTGCAATTTGTATCTGTTCGAAGCGGAATTGCGGGCTTCCATCGCCGCCTCCTAAAACATTCATTTAAGATGCATCTTTTAAATGACACAGACACGCGCTAAAATCAACATCTAACATGAATGTTTTATAGGACCCTGCTATGCGGCTCAGTCAGGCCAGCGATTTTGCGTTGAGAATTCTGATGGCCACGGCTCAATCGGACGGACCGCAAACCGTCGACAAGTTGAGCGAACAGCTCGGCCTGGCCAAATCGCATGTAATGAAAATCGTCGCGCATTTGGCCAGAGGCGGCTATCTGGAAACAACGCGCGGGCGCGGTGGCGGGATCCGTCTGGCAAAATCCCCGGACGGCATCCGGCTGGGTGAGGTCGTCAAGCTGATCGAGCCGGATCTTGGTGTGGTTGCCTGCCTGCAGCCCCAACCGGCAATCTGTGCGTTTCTGCCCCGTTGCGCCCTGAAAGGCGCCATGGCCCGGGCGGCCGAAGCTTTTCTCGACAGCCTCAATTCAGATACGCTTGCTTCGATCCTTGCAGGGACTCAGGTTGCTTCCTTGCTCGAAGAAGCGGACTAAAGCGTCGACGCCTGTTCCAGAAAGTCGATCTGCTCAAGACAATAATAGCCGGAAATCCGGCTGATTGTGCCGGAGCGCTTCCAGTCGTTCAGCACCCGGCTGACGTTTTCACGTGCGGCACCAGCCATGTTGGCAATGTCAGCCTGGCTGAGTTTGTAGTGAATGAGAACACGGCCGTCATCGAGCGGTTTGCCGAAAGTCTCGGAAAGCTGAAGCAGGGTTTGCGCCACACGGCCGGGAAGCGGCAGGAAGGAGCGAGCAGCAAGAACGTCATTGGCATGCCGCAAGCGTTTTCCAACGATGGACAGCATGTGACGGTAGACAGCCGGGTGTTCGTCGGCAAAACGTTCAAATGCAGCCTTGTCGATAAAGGCAAGCTGGGCTTCCTTCAACGCGCTGACCGTGGCAGATCGCGGCCGCCCATCAAGCAGGGCGAGTTCACCTACCAGGTCGCCGGGCCCGAGCACTGCCAGCAATTGCTCGTCGCCTTCCACCGACAGAAGCGAGACTTTCAGGGACCCTTCGAGAACTGCATAACAGCCGTTTCCAGGGTCGCCGTTTTCAAAGAGGATTGTGCCGGCAGCAATTTTCATTGGCCTAGCAAGGCGGGACAGGCCAACTGCCAATTCCGATTCCAGCCCTTCAAGAGAAAAGCTGTTCTTCAAAAAATCTCTAATTTCCGTCACGCCTGACCCCTGCCTGTACGTATGCCGACACCAATTATTTTTTGCCCAAGCGCAATCCTGTGATTTCCATCACGTGCAATCAAGCAAAATATCCCTATATCAAAGGACATGGAAGCGGGGCCGCCCCTCCCCCCTTCTTGACCTCCACGAAAAACGGCTCTGTTCCCCGCAGGGCCGTTTTTTCGTTGTACCGGCATTCAATGCATGAAAACGCTGGCCGCCGGTCATCAAATCTAGTTCAAAAAAACATCCTTTTTGTCCAGCGTCCGGAAAAACCGGTCACTGGACAGAACTTCATACTGACATTCGCGAATGGCAATCTTCTTGCGTGGCTCATTCCGCCTCAACCGGTCGTCGGACTGACCGGGAATCGCCGCGACGAAGCTCCGATCGCTCATGCCGTCGAAATGATTGTGCAACAACCGGTGCAATTCTTCCGGATCGCTTATCTCGGGCAAAGGCTCTGCTTTCGGCAGCATCTGCATCTGGTAGGATTTCGCCAGTCTGGCAAGTCGAAGCGTCTTCAGTCCGGAACGGATCGGCGACACGACCAATGGCGGTTTGTCGAAATCCGAGCTTTGCACCGCCTTGAAAACAAGGCGGGCCAGTGATGAGCGCTCCAGCAAACCTTCCCGCACGGCGATGAAGTCCGGCTGGCGTTTCATAAGCACGCTGTATCTCGCCAACTGGGCCTGGGCTTCCTCAAGCAGCAGTTCGTCGGGCAAAAGCCGGAAGAAAGCCCGTCGTTGAAGTTTTTCCCGCGTCATCATGCGGTCGCCATAGACTTCCTGCATGCGCGTGCTGACTGGAGACACCCGGTCGCCGCTGAAAGCCAACGTCACGCCGAAAAGCACCTGGTCACCAACTTTATCGGCCAACTCCTGAAGCGGCCGGAATTCTCGCGGCCACAGTTCCGTTGCCACCAGCGCCCCAAGAGCACTTAGACGGCCGCGTTCGGCCAGGTCCCGCAAGGCGCGATCGACCCCGAAGGCGAGACCATAATCAAGAGCTCCAAGTGTAATGCGCTTCATGAATTTCCGCAGGCGGACCAGATTCTGAAAATACTTCTCCTTCCCTGCGGCATTCGGGAAGGCATTGCAAGTCCAATACGCAGATTGATATCAAAGAAACAAAGCACCACTACTACGACTGATTACTGACAAAGGACACTATGCAACCTGGTGAACCTGCCTCAACGAGATTTCAAAGGCAACGCAGTTTAGTTAAATGAAAATATCAGATTACTTCGCATCATGGGAAGAATTCAGCTCCCTTCTGCATGAAAAATTCAATTATCCCAACCGTTACCCGTCCAAATTCATAGAATACGTATTCACCAACATTCAGAAATTCGAGTACGAGTACATACCAAACTGGGAAGATCTCGATGACACCGAAATTTTCGACATAGTCTGCTGGAAGAAAAATTATGATGGTCAGCTTTATGTGATAACCGATGCTTTGTATGAAAAAGGGCGTGGGCCGCTGAAAATAGACGGATTTTTTCTACGCGAGCTCGTCCAAAAGCATCGTGCATTCTTTGGCGAACCTTTTTTCAACGGCGATGTGCTGATGATCAGCTTTGAGAAAAAATTCATCTGGGATTTCCATCATAATGGAGCGTCCGCAAACATAGATTTATCAAATATTGAATTCGGCTGACGCTCTCTCTTGAAAGAGACCAGATTGCCGGACTTATAACAACGTCGTTTCAGTTCTGCCAAATACAACAGCACGTGGTCCAAACGCATCATTTATAGGAAATCGGCTCGAATACCGGCCCAGTCGGGCCTTCGATCCGATAGACGACGAGATCCTCCAGCCGAACACCATCGACCTTGCGTGCCAACTCTCCAAGTTTTTCAACGCTGGAGAAGGAATTTCTGAGTTCGCCTTCCTTGTTGCGGCGTTTTTCCGCGACGTAGAGACCCGGCTTGCCGAACATGCTCATGTCAGGTTCCGGCGCCATGACATAGCGAATTCGTTCTGTGAGCTGGACGACAGGCACAGTGTCCTTCAGGAGGTAGTCGATCTGGCCATTCAACCCGTAGCTGGTCGTCGCAACATAGGCCGCACCTTCTTCCGACACGAATGCCCGAACCGCCTCACCAATCTCCGGCCAGCCCCGCAGCTGGAACGTCGGGTCCTTGCGGGCAAACTGTCCGGTAATCGGCGACACGGCGTGGAGTTGAACCACCACCGCGATCAGGACGCCTAGGCCAACGCCCCCGGCCGCAAACCGTTTCCAGAAGAGTTGGTCCGCACGCAGGCCGCCAACAAAGACGGCAGCGGCAATCGCGAATGTCGGAAACAGCGGAGCGGGCCAATTGGCCTGAACCCGCGAATGCAGGGAATGATAGAGAAGATAGAGTATGAAAGGCAAAGCAGTCAGGATCAGCAAGGACGCAGCGTTTTCCCTTCTGCGAAAGGACCTGAACAGAGTTGCCGCTCCAAGCCCTGCGAGAACTGCAATCAGCGGATTGAGAAGACCGACCAGAGCGCCAACGAACTCGAAGATGTACTTGGCGGTGTAACCACCGCTGCCGGCCCTGCCGAACTGCTTGTAAAAGCTCACCCACTCATGAAGGTGGTTCCAGTAGAGAACCGGAGAAAAGCAGACGATTGCAATCGCACCTCCAATCCAGAGCTGCCAGGTCGTCCACCATCGGCGTGCTTCGGGCACCCATAAGAGCCAGAGTACGATCCCTGCGCCAAGAAACAGCACGGAATATTTCGCCAGCAGACCACACCCCGCCATCAGGCCGACCATCAACCACCAGTTGGCGTTGCGTGAATGGGACAATTCCGCGATTGCCCAAAGACTGAGCCCCCAAAAGAAAACGGAAGGAGCATCGGGCGTTGCCAGAATGCCGCCAATCCCGACTAGCAGACTGGAATTGAAGAACAGGACAGCCCAACCTGCGACGCGCGCGTCAAAGAGGATCGACGCCGTGCGCCATAAAGCGAGCGTGCCTATCAGGCCAGTCAAAATCAAAAGGAAGCGAACCGCGAAGATGGTATCGCCGAAAACCGCCTGTCCAGCTGCAATCCACCAGCCGATCATCGGCGGATGGTCATAATAGCTCACTGCCGGAAACAGGCCCCAAATCCTGTAGTAGGCCTCATCCTCGACGAAATGAGCGTTGGAAGCGGCATAGAGCTTCAGGACCGTCAGCAGTCCGACGATCACCATCAGCCCTGCCGGACGCAGGAAGAACGGCAAAGCAGGAGATTGTGTTCCGGCGTTCACGGCTTGACCTTTAAGACTTACGCCAGGTCAAAGCGGAGCTTGCGGCATAGTTCCAGACAGCACCCATGATCGCGCCGGCAGTGCCCGCAAGCCACCAGTAGGCGGGATCTGCATACATCAGGTTTGCAACCCCGACATTCGCCAGCACTCCGACCGAGCAGACCGCATAGAATGTCAGCAGTCCGACAAGCGCCTGGGTACCGCGCAATCTCCGATCGCGATAGGTCAGCTGGTTGTTGAGGAAGAAGTTTGACGTCATGGCAACAAACGAGGCCCCGGTCTGCGCCAGGTTGAACTCCATATCCCCCAGAAGAAAGATGCGCAGAGCGAGAAGGTGGACAACCAGACCGCTGGCTCCGACGAGACCGAACATCAGAAAACGAACGGACACGACATCGCCGAAATACTTGGCCAGAAGCAGGCCGAAATAGTCTAGCGTTACGAGCGTATCCAGCTTGCTTTCGCCATGCTGACGCTCACGAAACGTGAAAGGCAGCTCCTTGATCTTCAAGGTTCCGTTGGCACTGGAGACCAGGTCCAGAAGGATCTTGAAGCCCTGAGGCGAAAGCTTCGGCGCCAAGGCTTCAGCCTTTTCCCGGCGGACCATGAAAAATCCGCTCATAGGGTCCTTCAAGGTTACGTTGAGCAGCTTCTGCGCAAGACCATTGGCGATGTTTGATCCCCAGGCGCGAATCGAAGACAGCCCTTCTCCGACGGTCCCACCATCCACCTTGCGACTTGCGACCACGAGATCCGTGTCGTCCGCCTTGAGCTCTGCCAGCATTTTGGGCAACAGCGTTTCATCATGCTGAAGGTCAGCGTCCATGACGGCAACATAGGGAGCGGAAGAGGCCAGAATACCTTCGATACAGGCACCTGACAGACCACGGCGACCGATGCGCCGGATCACGCGGATCCGCGGGTCGTGTTGTGCGATCTTGCGGGCAACTTCCGTGGTTCCGTCTGGAGAATTGTCATCAACGACAATCGCTTCCCAATCGATACCCTTCAGGGCCTCGTCCAGAAGGCCGACCAGGATCGGAATGTTGGACGCCTCGTTGAAACTCGGCAGGATTACGCTGAGTTCGGCAGATTTACCTGCCGCAATCTGCGGCGCGCTCACGATCTCCGCACCGGTATTGCCGTCTGCCACACCCACTGCACTGCTCATTTTCAACCTTTATTCGCCTGGCTTTACCCGACAACCCTCTGCAAGGCAGGCCCCAATTCCCTTAAAATCCGCGCGGAAGATAGCTTGCCGGAGGTTAAATACAAGAAAAGACCCACGAGATTTTCGCCAATCAATCGCGGGATCCGTATTTGTAGCCGTGCCATTCACACCACATGGTCTCCGCCTATCCGCAGCTCCTTTTAACGTCAACTGTGATGCAAACAAGGCATTCGTCCGGCTTTCTTTTTAATGTCCGGTCACAACAGTGCCCAACTGAACTCCTCCAGCCGCTTGTGAACCTTGCTCTCAGGACCTGTTTCGTCTAGGACAACCGCAACAATCTAAGCGCCGGTTGCCGGTCTGTCGTGACTGCAACTGGCGGAGAACTCGCCAGGATCCAAGGACCTCATGGCCAAAAAACCGAACAAACTGAAGGCCCGGCTACCACGGGGCTTCGTCGACCGTTCTGCCGATGACATCCGCGCAACAGATGAGATGATCGGCAAGATCCGTGCGGTCTATGAACAATACGGCTTCGACCCGGTCGAGACCCCTGCGTTCGAATACACCGATTGTCTGGGCAAGTTCCTGCCCGACACGGACCGCCCGAATGCCGGTGTCTTTTCCGTGCAGGACGATGACGAGCAATGGATGAGCCTGCGCTACGATCTGACTGCACCGCTCGCGCGCCATGTTTCGGAGAACATCAACGAGATCCAGCTCCCCTATCGCACCTATCGCGCGGGCTGGGTCTTCCGGAACGAGAAGCCCGGACCCGGCCGCTTCCGCCAGTTCATGCAGTTTGACGCCGACACGGTTGGCGCGCCCGGCGTTCAGGCCGATGCAGAAATGTGCATGATGATGGCCGACACTATGGAAGCCCTCGGCATTCAGCGTGGCCAGTATGTCATTCGCGTCAATAACCGGAAGGTTCTGGACGGCGTTCTGGAATCCGTCGGATTGGGCGGCGAGGAACATGGTGAGCGCCGCCTGACGGTTCTGCGTGCAATGGACAAGCTCGACAAGTTCGGCATTGAAGGTGTGCGTCTGCTGCTCGGTGAAGGCCGGAAGGACGACAGCGGCGACTTCACCAAGGGTGCAGAGCTGGATGAGGCGGCAATCGACAGCATCATCGCGTTTGTCTCCGGCACCGGGTCTCTGGAAAATGACGGCATCACCGAACTGAACACGATGGCTGCCATCTTTGAATCCTGCGGTTACGGCGAGGACCGGATCAAGATTGATCCGTCCGTCGTTCGCGGCCTGGAGTATTACACAGGCCCTGTCTACGAAGCAGAGCTCTTGTTCGACGTCACCAATGAAAAGGGTGAAGTGGTTCAGTTCGGCTCCGTTGGTGGCGGTGGTCGTTACGACGGGCTGGTCAAGCGCTTCACCGGCCGCGATGTTCCCGCCACCGGGTTTTCCATCGGCGTTTCACGTCTGATGACAGCGCTGAAGAACCTTGGCAAGCTGAGCACTTCCGACGTCGTTGCACCAGTTCTCGTGACCGTAATGGATGGCGATGTTGCGTCCCTCGGCCGCTACCAGAAAATGGTTCAGGACCTGCGCTCAGCCGGTATTCGCGCCGAGATGTACCAGGGCAACTGGAAGAAATTCGGCAACCAGCTGAAATATGCCGACCGGCGCGGATGCCCGGTGGCCATTATTCAGGGTTCCGACGAGCGCGAGGCTGGAGAGCTGCAGATCAAGGATCTGATCGAAGGCAAACGTCTTTCCGAAGAGATCACCGACAACATTACCTGGCGCGAAAGCCGCCCGGCACAGGTCACCGCAAAAGAGGCAGACCTGATTGAAACCGTACGTGGCATTCTTGACGGTCAAGCCGACGACCGCAGACGCCAGAACGAGGGCTGACACATGATATCGGCGGTAGAAACACCCGGCCTGGATCCGGCAAAGATCGATGCGGTACTGGACCTGTTCAAGTCGGCGGGCCATACCCACGTCAATCCGCCGATCCTGCAGCCGGCCGATGTGTTTCTCGATCTGACCGGAGAAGACATTCGCCGCCGTCTGTTCCTGACCAGCGGTACCGATGGTGTGGATCTTTGCTTGCGTCCGGACTTTACCATTCCCGTCTGCCGTCATCACCTGGCTCTGCAGAAGGCCTCTTTGCCGGCGGCTTACTGTTACAACGGGCCAGTGTTCAGACAGCGTCCGGATGGTCTTGGCGAAATTCCGCAGCTTGGTGCCGAAAGCCTCGGGCGAAATGACATTGCCGAAGCGGATGCGGACGTTCTTGCCCTTTCCGTCAACGCGCTCGAGACGTTCGGCGTTTCCTCAAACACCATTCGCATTGGCGACGAAACCCTGTTTGCAGCGGTGTTGACCGGGCTTGAGTTGCCAAGTGTCTGGCGCCGTCGCCTGCGTGATCTCTTCGGAGAGACCGACAAGCTTTCAGCAGCAATCGGCAGAATGGCCGGAGGCGCGTCTTCGGATGATGAAAGCCGCGATGTCCGCCTCGGGTTCCTCTCCGCACTGGAAGGTGCTGACCCGACGGCGGCGCATGCAGTTGTCGAAGATCTTCTTTCCATTGCGGGCATTGCTGCGGTTGGCGGGCGAACACCAAGCGAGATCGCCGACCGCTTCCTGGAACAGGCTGCACTCGCAAGCGGTGCACACGGGCATGACAAGGCTGCCGAAACCCTGACGGCGTATCTTTCGCTGAAGGCAGATGGTGCGAACGCGACGGACGCGTTGAACAGTTTCGCCCAAAAATACCAGCTCGATCTTGACGCACCCATCGCAGCCTTCGAACAGCGCCTGGCAGCGGTGGAGAACAAGGGTATCGATCGGACCAGGCTGACATTCGCAGCAGAGTTCGGGCGACGTCTGGATTACTACTCCGGCTTCGTCTTCGAAATTCATGCAGCTTCCGACGCGGTCGAAGGACCGCTGGTCGGAGGTGGCCGCTACGACAAGCTGCTCACCCTTCTGGGAGCGGAACACAAAGTGCCGTCCATCGGATTTTCCATGTGGCTGGACCGGATTGCCGCGAGTATCGAGGCCAACTCATGAGCAAACTCATTATCGCCATTCCCTCCAAGGGCCGCCTTCAGGAAAACACGCACGCCTTTTTCGGACGCGCTGGTTTGAAGGTTCTCCAACCGGGTGGCGCCCGCAACTATCGCGGCGCGATCAAGGGATTGCACAATGTGGAGATCGCCTTCCTGTCGGCATCGGAAATCGCACGCGCGCTTTCTGAAGGGTCCGTTCATTTCGGTATCACCGGGCTCGATCTGGTGCACGAAAACATCACCAATCCGGAGAATGTGGTCCACATCGTCACGCCACTCGGATTTGGACCGGCAGATGTAATCGTTGCCGTCCCCAAGGCATGGATCGACGTCGAGACAATGGCCGATCTGAGCGATGTGGCTTCGGACTTCCGCAATCGGCATGGCCGTCGCCTTCGTGTCGCGACCAAATACGTCAACCTGACCCGAGCCTTCTTTGCCAAATACGGGATTGCCGACTACAGGATCGTGGAAAGCGCTGGCGCAACCGAAGGAGCGCCGGCAGCTGGATCCGCGGAACTCATTGTCGATATCACCACAACCGGTTCCACGCTTCACGCCAACAACCTTAAGATCCTGTCCGATGGCGTGATGCTGAAAAGCCAGGCCAACCTGGTAGCTTCGCTGAATGCTGACTGGTCCGACGCCAGTCTGGCCGCTGCGCGAGATATTCTGGATCGGGTGGCCGCAGAAGAAGCTGCCCGGGATGTGAAGCTTGTCAAGGCAGTGGTCGATGACCGTACGCAGGCTTTGAGAGCGGTCAGCAAGGTTGGTGCGATTCAGCGTTTTTCCGAAGCCAGCGACGATCACCGCGTTAATGTTCTGTGCCCGAAAGATGCAGTTGCCGATTGCGCCAAACTGCTCATCGAAGAAGGTGCGGACACGGTGACGGTGGAAACGCTGGATTACGTCTTTTCCAGGGAAAATCCGTTGTTCGCGCCGCTCAAGGAAAAGGTCGGCGGTTAAAGCGCCACCCGTCCTAAACGAGCCTTGAAATCAGGGCCGTGCACGCCATTCCGGCAAGCATGGCCCAGATCACGCTTCTCGTGGCCAGCATCACGACACTCGCGACCACGACCGCCATTGCGTCTCTCAGATCCGATTGTGCAAGCATAGATGCGACAAGCGCGGCGATGACCGACGCTGACAGCCCTTCAAGAAACAAATCGGTGCTGCGAGTGGTCCTGACGCGGGACATGAGAATTGCGCCAGCTAGCCGCGTGGCTAAGGCCGCCGCGGCCATGATCAGGACCGCGATCAGAAAGGTGCCGTTACTCAGCATGGCGCCACACTGAAACAGCGCCTCCGGCAACAGCAGCCACGATAATATTCCATCCCGTGGGCAGGACGGGCAACGTTAAGACAGCAATGCCCACGGCGGCGATTACCGGACCAAGCTGTCTTGTCTTCAATTGCACTTGTCCGGCGACCGTCGCGGCGAAAAAACAAACCATGACGACGCTGAACCCATATGCGTCAGTATTGCCTAGAACGTTGCCACCCCATGCGCCTGCCGCCGTGCTGGCAACCCAGGTGACCCACAACATCACCCCACCGCCAAACAGCCTGCCAAGATCATCCTGACCGCTTTGAAGATCCGGCAAGGCATCGGCAAAGTTCGCATCGCTGAGCGTGGCCAGAACCAGAAATCGCCTGAACCTGGGCAGTCGATTTATCCAGGGTGAGAGTGCTGCACTCATGACAACTTGGCGGCTGCTCAATGCCAGGACAACCAGAGCCAAAGAAACGAAAGCAACGGGCTCACTCAGGAATTCCAGTGACGCGAATTGAGCTGTTGCCGTGAACACCAGTGCGCTCGCCAGCGTGGCCTGTACCGGAGCCAAGCCCGCTTCGACGGCGGCGATCCCGAAAGCGATGCCAAACGGAATGACAAACAGGCTGACTGGGATCAACCGGCGCATTCCCAGCAATGTTCCACGCAATGTCAAACGCATTCACTCGGCGCTCCAGCCACCTAACCTCTATACAGGTTAGATTTTCCTGAACTTGATTGTCAACCGCTATAGCGGTTAGAAACTCAGATGACTTACGCAAAGGCGCATCCGGTCAGGCTGATCGGCGGAAGACTGGCCCTTGATTTCGCCAACACGGCCGACTGGTCGGACGAGGGCCAGATTGTTCATGAGAAAATCGAGACGCTGGACGACCTCCGGACTTGGCTGGATGCCCTGAAGCTGACCCCAGCAACGCTCCCGGAAGACGTTCGTCAGCTGCACCGGTTTCGGGCAGATATTCGCGCGCTGTTGCGCGGTGGAACAAATACGGCGACCCTCGCACCAGCTGCACTAATCGACCCGGCAATGTTCGGGACGGGAAAGACTGTGGCAACCGGGCAATCACTGGAAACCCTGATTGCCGTCTCGGCCATGTCGATTCTAATGGACAAGAGAGAACGGGAGCGCCTGAAAATGTGTCCGGCACATGATTGTGGCTGGCTGTTCATCGATGAGACCAAGAACAGCCGCCGTCGGTGGTGCAGCATGGAGACCTGTGGCAACCGAGCCAAGGCAACCCGGCACTACGCGCGCCAGAAAACACCGCAGAAGCGGGAGGAGAACTAGGCGCGCCGCGACCTGCCTCAGAGTGGAACGGGCCGCGTGAAATCTGTCCGGGCCTGTTCGACCGGCTCACGGCAACAACAGCCCTCAAGGTGATCGTTCACCATGCCCATGGATTGCATGAAAGCATAGACCGTGGTCGGGCCGACAAAGCTCCAACCCCTCTTCTTCAGGTCTTTTGACAAGGCCGTGCTTTCAGCGGTTTTGCCAAGCGTTCGGGCTGTCTCGAAATCGATTTTCTCCGGCCGGTTTTCAGGCGACGGCTCAAACGACCAGAAATAGGCTGCCAGCGACCCGAATTCAGCCTTCAGCTCGATCGCCCTCTTGGCATTGTTGATGGTCGATTCGATCTTCTTGCGGTGACGCACGATGCCGCTGTCGTTGAGACACCGCTCAACATCGGCCTCCGTAAACCTGGCAACTTTCTCGAATTCAAAATTCGCAAAGGCGGCCCGGAAGCCTTCTCGCTTGCGCAGGATGGTCAACCAGGAAAGGCCCGACTGAAAGCCTTCGAGACAGATTTTCTCAAAGAGCCGTCTGTCCTCGTCGACCGGCCAGCCCCATTCCGTGTCATGGTATTTCTGATAGTCATCCAACCCGCCATGCCACCAGCAACGCTGGTTGCCATCGTCGCCTTCAAGCAATCCGGTTACCGGATCCCGCTCCCGCTTTGCACCTTGTTCCGATTGCTGATCAGCCATACACGCACCCAATATTCACTATTTGTTCTCTTGTTTATCGAGGAGTTTTCGAAGGCACAAGTGCAATTAGCAGAACGAATGGAAAGCTCCCATCGAGAAGGGGCCATGCACGAATGGCAGACCCGGGACGAGTTCACATCACCATCGACAAACAAAAAACCCGACCTGAGGCCGGGTTCTTTTCGCGTGGATACAGAATGGATCAAGCGAACAGGGCGTCGATGTCGTCCTGAGTGGCGACATCCGTGTCGCTCTCCAAGGCGGGGCCATTGAGAAGGGCTGCATCGCCTTCCTTGAACTCGCGTTCCTCGACTGAGATTTCCTTGAAGGTTTCGATGCCGCCCCAGATATCCATCATCTGAATGATGCGGTCTTCCACGAAACGCAATGTCGATACGACCTTGGTAATGCGCTGACCCGTCAGATCCTGGAAGTTACAGGCTTCGAAGATCTGCACGACCTTGTCCTGAATGTCCCCGGCCAGCTCGGCGTCCTGATCTTTGAGCCGCGCGGACAGGGTGTTGGCCGTTTCGTCGATATACTCGGCAGCAGACAGAATCGATTCCGTCGCACCTTCCGTTCCATCAACAACCGCGTCGAGCTCGTTGGTAACGCGAGTCATCTCCTCGCCTTCGGCTCCGGTTGTGTGATGCAGGGTCGCGATTTCCTTTTTGGTCTGGGCGATTGCCTCGTAGATCGCGTCCAACTCGACCTTCAACTTCGCGGCCTCGGACAGTTCCTTGCGGAACTCAGCCATGAACTTCTCGCTCATGGCTTCCGGGTCGATCGCATTCTGCTGCTGATCCGGCCCGTTCTTGATCAATGACCTTAAACTTGAAATTTCTGCCAGGACTTCCTGGTGGCGGCGTTCTTCTGCAAAGGCGGGGTCATCGTTCGCCCCATTACTCATACGTATCAAGCTTTCCGCTCGAAAAGATCGTTTCACCGCGGCCATGCTTACTCCCGTCCCTTGCCCCTGCAGGTGCATTTAAATCGCAATATGACCACCTTATAGCTTGGGAAGTTTAAAGAATTGTTTTTCCGTCACATGTTGGAAGTGACAAGAATTTTACTCTCGTGGTAACGGTTTGTTGGCTTCCTTCGGGAAATAGCTTGCTGACGGTTTGCCAAACTGGCTTGAAGGAACAGGGCGCATGAAAATCAGACCGATATGGTTGTCAAAGGCGTTTTAACCTATATGACTGTCATGCGTTTCTTTCTGACTTTTGTTCTTTTTTCTCTTTTCCTGGTTGCGCCGCCAGCGCGCGCGACAAGTCAGACATTCTCGACCGAAGAACTTCTGCAGGGATTTGAAAGAACCGTATTCGGCCTGGAATACCGCAGCTGGAGCTGGCGGCCTTACATGGTCAAGAAATTCACCAAGCCGGTTGTTTTTTACGTTCACAATCTGTCTGCACGTGACCGGAAGTCGATCGTTCATCGCTTCGTGCGAGAGATTGACAGACGGGTCGGTGGATTGAAGGCAAGCGTCACCAACGATCCTGCCGCGGCGAATTTCGAAGTCTATGTCGTTGACCGCGCTCAATACGTACCGGTCGTGAAGAAAGACATATACAAGAACGATCGGGCGAAGGTTCCCGGGCGATGTCTTGTGCGTGTGGTTTCAGGGCGCAAAGGAATCAAACGCTCATCAGCGGTAATCGTTTCCGACGAAGGCGAATTTCTGTTCAAACGCTGCCTGGTTGAGGAAATTCTTCAGGGCCTTGGGCCGATGAACGACGACGAGCGGCTGACGCATTCCGTCTTTAACGATTCCTCCCGCCACAGCCGTTTTACGGTGTTCGACCAGATCATTTTGAACATGCTTTATGATCCACGGATCAAACCCGGCATGTCAAAGAAGCAGATCGAACCCATCTTGCCGCTGGTCGTGCGCGATGCACGAAGACGTGTGCGTTAACCAAGGAATCGCAGAAAGTTCAAGGAATCCAATTCACCGAAGTGGAAGGCTTCCGCTCTTCTTCCATCTGACAAGATTCCATTAAACCTGTTTCTCAACAAAGGGCTAACCATAGGAAAGAATTACTAAAATTCTACGCTCTTGATTCACTTTTGGCAGAGCCTGCACACTTATCCTTCAAGGCAAATCCGTTAAGCGGCAGTCCAGAACAGACTGCTGAACGTGGTCGATGACAAGTTTAAGAGTGCTGCCATGTTCTTTAAAAGTAATGCCCGAAAGAAATTGCTGTTCCTTGCCGGCGCGATGATCGCCGGAATCGCTGTTCCGGGATCATCGGCTTCTGCGGGACAGGTTGCGCCTCCACCACTGGTGCTCAGCCCAAATCTCACAGAACCGTGGGTCTTGCAATTGCAGCCAAAAGTCGGCCGCAGAGCAGCTGCGCCTGTGCAGCGCCGCCAGGTGCAACAACCTCAAGCACGCCGGGTGAACTGGTGGTCTCCACGTCAGCAGCCCGCTCGCCAGCAGACAAAGCCACAGCGGCCAAGCCGCCAGGTTGCACCGCAGTTCCTGCCGACCGTTGTCGACTATAACGGGTCTCACAAGCCAGGCTCCATCGTGATCGACACCAATGCCCGGTATCTCTACCTGGTTCAAAAAGACGGAACGGCGCGCCGCTACGGTGTCGGCGTCGGCAAGCCGGGTTTTGAATGGGCCGGAACGCACAAGGTGACACGCAAAGCCGAGTGGCCGGACTGGCGACCGCCTGCGGCTATGCGCAAGCGCCGTCCCGACCTTCCCGCCTTCATGGCAGGGGGGCCTGAAAACCCGCTCGGCGCCCGTGCTCTTTATCTCGGCTCGACCCTTTACCGGATTCACGGCTCCAACCAGCCTTGGACCATCGGGCACGCGGTCTCATCCGGCTGCATCAGGATGCGCAACGAGGACGTGATGGACCTTTATGAGCGCGTGAAGGTCGGCACCACGGTCCACGTAATCTGATTTCCGGAAATGCGCTGCGGCGCAGCGGCAGGATTTTGATGACGCGCGGCACAGCCGCGCGTTGTCTTTTCGCTGACAACTCGCCCTTGCGCCGTCGGCGGTTTCTCTGCAGTTTAGTTTCCGGGTTGATCGAATCCCTCTGTTTTCGCTCTTGTTTTCAGGCCGGATAAACATGTCAGGACATTCCGACATCATCTCCCCCAAATCAGATGCCGCCTATTTTCTGAAGGCGGCACTGGTTGGCATTCTCGTGGGAGGTCTGGCAACCGGGTTTCATGCAGGCCTCGAGTTCCTGTTTGCGCAATATGCCGCTCTCAGAAGCGCTGTCGGCACCGGTGTCCTGCCCTATCTCATTTCCATCGCGATTTCGTCGGTCTGCGTTGCGGCCGCGTTTCTGCTGGTTCAGCGCGTGGCACCCGAAGCCGCCGGCAGCGGCATTCAGGAGATCGAGGGAGCCATGGAGGACAAGCGCCCGGTGCACTGGGCAAGCGTTCTGGTGGCAAAGTTCTTCGGTGGCCTGCTTGCTCTTGGTTCCGGTCTCGTGCTTGGGCGAGAGGGACCGACGATCCACATGGGCGCAATGACAGCAGAAGCGCTTGCAAAGTCACACAAGGTTTCCTCGGCCGATCACAAGGGCCTGCTTGCGGCGGGGGCCGCCGCCGGCCTCGCGGCAGCCTTCAATGCTCCATTGGCAGCCATTCTCTTCATTGTTGAAGAGACACGGCGGCAGTTTCCATTTGGCTACCGCACCTACATGGCCGTCATCATCGCTTCGATACTGAGCGCTGCGATCACCGAGCAGCTCACCCACACCGGGCCCCTTCTCGTGGTGGACGTCTCCTACATACCGGTGTGGAGTTATCTTCTGCTCGGCTTCCTGGGTATCGTGCTCGGAGGACTGGGTGTCTTCTTCAATTGGGCACTGATTGCCGTGATGGACCAGTTCCAGAAGATTCCCAAAGGTTTACGCTGGCTGCCCGCTCTCGTGATCGGCGGCGTGACCGGTGTGCTGCTGAATGCGTTTCCTGATGCGACGGGAGGTGGTGAAGACCTCGTACATCACCTTATCATCAGCGACTACGGTATCATCGCACTGGTCGTCCTGACGCTCCTGCGTTTCAGCGGTGTCCTGTTTTCCTATGCCTCGGGTGTTCCAGGTGGCATTTTTGCACCGATGCTTTCCATCGCAACCTGTGCCGGCCTGGCATTCGGCGTTGCAGCTGTCGAAACACTTCCTGTTGAAATGGATTTCAGGGCTGCCTGCGCGGTTGCTGCCATGGGCGGATTTTTCGCCGCTTCCGTACGTGCTCCGCTTGTCGGTGTCGTGCTTGTGATGGAACTGACCGGAGCATATGCCCTGATCATGCCTGTTCTGGTGACCTGCACCACCGCCTCCCTGACCGCTCACCATCTGGGCGGACGGCCAATTTACGAAGAGCTTCTGGAGCGCACCCTGCGTTTGGCTGGCGAGAAACCCGACAGCGAGCCGGACAAAACCCCCGTGCAGCTTGGCACGCGGGAAACCTGACGAAACGAACAGAGCTAGTTCAACCGAGCACCCGCTTTTTGAAAGCGGAACTCGGCACGTTCAGAACTATTCAGCCGCTGCGATCTGCCCGCTGACATGAGAAAGCGCTTCTGGTTGCGGACCGCCATAGGCCCAGTCGAGCAATTCGGCAGTGTGGATGATCGGAATGTCTGTACCAAGGCCGATCTGTGTCATGCAGCCGATGTTGCCGGTGGCGATAACATCCGGCTGTGTTTTCTGGATATTGGCGACCTTCCGGTCTCTCAATCGGCGGGCGATTTCAGGCTGAAGAATATTGTAGGTTCCCGCTGACCCACAGCAAAGATGTCCCTCCGGCACATCCTTGACGTTGAACCCGGCCGCCTTCAGAAGATCCTTGGGTTGCCGCGTGATCTTCTGTCCATGTTGCATGGAGCATGCGGAGTGATAGGCGACTGTCAGTTGCGGATCGCGAACAGGTTCTCCAAGTTCAATCTCCGTCAGGAACTCCGTAATGTCCTTTGCCAAAGCCGAGACCCGCGCCGCCTTTTCGGCGTAGGCAGGATCGTCCTTCAACATGAACCCGTAGTCCTTGATGGTGGTTCCGCAGCCCGATGCGGTGATGAGAACGGCATCCAACCCGTCGCCGTCCGCTTCGCGCAGCCAGACATCGACATTGCGCCGCGCGTTTTCCAGAGAGGCCTCTTCCTTGCCCATATGATGGACCAGAGCGCCGCAGCAGACCTCTCCTTCCGGCAACACGATCTCGTATCCGGCTCTTTGCAGCAGACGAATGGTTGCGTCGTTGATACCGGGATTGAGCACTGGCTGAGCACATCCGCTCAACAGGGCTACACGCCCTTTACGCGTCGGTGCGTCAGCAGCAAACACGCCCGGACCTTCCAATTGCACCCTGGATGCAGCCTTTGCCGGCGCGAGCTCCAGCATCGCTCCCACTTTTGCAAGCGGGCCACCTATTGCCTTGAACGCTCCTGCGAACGGACGGCCGAAAAACGCGCCAATCAACGCCCAGCGAAACCTTCGGGGATATGGAAGCACATGAGCAAGCAGAGATCTCATCAGCCGATCGCTCAATGGTCTCTTGTAGGTCTTTTCAATGTGAATGCGGGCGTGATCCACGAGGTGCATATAATGCACGCCCGAGGGACACGTGGTCATGCAGGCAAGGCAGGACAGGCAGCGATCGATATGCTTGACGATTTTTTCATCGGCAGGCCGGTCATTTTCGAGCATGTCCTTGATCAGGTAGATCCGTCCTCGCGGGCTGTCGAGCTCATCTCCGAGAAGCGTGAAGGTCGGGCAGGTTGCCGTGCAGAAGCCGCAATGCACGCATTTTCGCAAAATCTTTTCCGATTCGGCGACGTGGCTGTCCCTCAGCTGCTCCGCAGTGAAATTGGTCTGCATTGTGCCCGGCGTCTCCTCACCCCTCCGCCACAGCGGATTCCTCTCCTGATGGAAGCGGATCGTACGGCTTGGGAAAACCTCACACAAGGTGCGTTTGCGGCATAAGGGTTTTGCCAAAATAGACAATTTGGCCGACCCGGTCAGCGGCCTCACCCGGACTTGACCCGGTCTCCGGCGGACATGAATGGCAGATAAACGCCTTACTCAGAACCGGTTCAAACGGATCGGATCAATATGCCTCCAGTGGGCCGGCAAACCCTATTGAGGACTTTATTGATGCTTAAGACGATTACCAAAACAACCCTTCTGGCCGCAGCCATTGCAAGTATCGGGACCGGCGCAATCGCCAAGGACTGGATCGAGAAGGTTCAGGTCAAGCGGGACGGTATCGACGTCATTCCGATCGAAGTTACCGCCAACGCCTCCAACTACTCCGGTATAAAAACCAAATCGCACCGGTTCCTGTTACGCCTTTACGGCAAGGCAACAAAAGGTGAGCGGATTGTCGCCATGAAGGTCGGATCATTCAAGAATGTGCTCTACTTCGAAGGCGATGGCTCATTGTGGAGCAAGAGCTTCCAGAACCGCGACGTGGGCTCCGGTTCCAAGAGGTCCGTTTCGATCTCCTACAAGCCCGTCATTCCGCTCAAGAAAGTACGATGGCAGGGCTGGGACCCGCGACAGGCCTGCTCGATCAATCTGGACAAGAAGATCAAGTCTGGAATGAAGAAGAAGGACGCCCTTGCCAAAACCTGGACCGTCTCCGCGAATGCCTATTTCGAGCTGGATGCAGTGGCCGCCCGCAAGAACAAGGCGAAAAAGGGCAAATGGAACATGAAAAACACCACCAACCAGCGTGACGGATACGGATATGACGTCACCGTCAAATGCCTGCCGGCAAGCTGATCGTTCACCTGACCCGAAAACGCACAATGACAAGGAGCCGCCCGCATCGTTTCGCGAGCGGCCCTTGACGGCGAAAAGGCCGCTGTCGTCAAAACATCCAAGTCTGAGGATTGGGGACCGCTTCGTTGCGCGCGGCAAGTTGCAGGCCCTTGATGCAGCGAACAATGGCCCAGATCGCGGTCGCCAGCAGCACGAAAATGCCGATGAAGACAAACATCAAGACAACTCCGATCACGCTGAACAGAATGCCTATCCAGAAGGTCCGGATCTGAAATGTGTAATGGCTATCAACCCAGCTCGCGCTCTTGCCCCGGTTGAGATAAGCGAAGATCACGCCGATCAGAGATGTAAAGCCGATCAGAAGACTGACGAGATAAAGAATGTAAACGAGGGTGGCGTTCTTGCCACCCGGTTCCAAATAACCTGCAACATCGGATTGCTGTTCCATGACCGCGCTCCCTGAAAAGAATGCGTGTTGAACGTAATCCGGAAAGACTACACGCCGGAAACCATTCGTCCAGGGTTGAGCACACCATGAGGGTCGAACTGTTCTTTCAAGCGGCGGGACAAAGTCGCAAGAGGCCCTGGCTGCGGCTGGAAAACATCCACGTTGGAACGGACCGAAGCGTCTGCACGCACCAGGGTCGCATGACCTCCGCCGACTTCCTTCAAAGCCGTCCTGATCTCGGCAACGTGGACCTGGCCATCGGTGCAGGACAACCAGACGAGGCCGCCGCTCCAATCGAAAAACGCCTTGAAACCAAATCGTCCCGTGAGCTGTTTCACAAACTGCGGCCCGGCTGTTGGCGTGAGCGAAACGCGCCAGACGGGTGTCGCCTCTTTTGCAA
Organism: Roseibium sp. SCP15; assembly: GCF_040329435.1. Lineage (NCBI taxonomy): Bacteria > Pseudomonadati > Pseudomonadota > Alphaproteobacteria > Hyphomicrobiales > Stappiaceae > Roseibium > Roseibium sp. SCP15. The sequence goes on from NZ_JBDZYI010000002.1 coordinate 461,629, forward strand.
AGGGTGACACATCCCGGACGGACCGCCACAGAGCTCGCGACTCAGCTTCCGCCAGCCTCGCGGGTGAGGCGAATTCCTTCAAGAGGTTTTGCAGCGTCCTGAAACGGTAGTCTACGGACGTTTCGAACCCTTCAAGCCGCAAGATGGTTTTGCTTTCCTCCCCGTCTATCCCTGACGGAATATGTGCGGCGGCTGACACTTCCGCTGAAGAACCCATGGCCGCACACAGGGCCTTGACGCCGTCCTCCTCACTCAACCCCGATAGTTGGAACGTGGCTGAGGTTTCCGGTTTGGGATTGACTTTGAGCGTGACCGTTGCAGCGACGGCAAGCGTGCCAAAAGATCCGCAGAGTGCACGGGGCAGATCATAACCGGTAACGTTTTTGACGACCTTGCCGCCCGAGTTGAAAATCTCTCCCCGGCCGGAAACAGCTTCCATCCCGAGCACATGGTCACGCGCAGCGCCTGCTTTTATTCGGCGCGGACCGGAGAGGTTCGACGCCAGCACGCCGCCGACGGTCCCCTTCCCTGGTTCATTCCCGAGCAGTGGGCCATAGTCCATCGGCTCAAAGGAAAGCTCCTGTCCATTGTCGTCAACGAGTTTTTCAACCTCGGCAATCGGTGTTCCGGCCTTGACCGTCAACACGAGCTCGGCCGGCTCATAGGTTTCAACGCCGGTCAGGCTCGAGAGGTCCAGAACATGCGCTGCCTGGACCGGCCGACCGAGTTCCTGTTTGGACCCATGACCGCAAATCTCCAGCGGCTGATCCTCCGCCGCAGCCCACTTTACGGCTGCTTCCACCTCCCGCGTGTCACGCGGTTTTAAAGTCGTTTCCATTCAAAGCCGTCCTTAGAAGCGGGGAATATCGGGAAAGGGCAGTTGGCCTTTGTGCACATGCATCTTGCCCAACTCCGCACAGCGATGAAGAACGGGAAACACCTTGCCCGGATTGAGCAGATGCTTTTCGTCAAATGCACATTTGACCCGCTGCTGCTGCTTCAGGTCCTCTTCAGAGAACATGTCGGTCATCAGGTCGCGCTTTTCGATCCCGACGCCATGCTCTCCGGTCAGCACGCCACCAACCTCCACGCAAAGACGCAGGATGTCCGCTCCGAAAGCCTCCGCCGCATCCAGCTCTCCCGGCTTGTTGGCGTCATAAAGGATGAGCGGATGCAGATTGCCGTCACCGGCATGAAAGACATTGGCAACGCCGAGACCGTGCTTTTCGCCAAGCTCGCGCATACGGGCAAGGACCTTCGGCAGTTCGCGGCGCGGAATGGTACCATCCATGCAAAGATAGTCGGGAGATATCCGCCCGACGGCCGGAAATGCAGCCTTTCTCCCGGCCCAGAAGGTCATCCGCTCTTCCTCGCTCTGGGAAATGCGAATATGGCTGGCCTGATTGGACCCGGCGATCTCTTCAACGCGGCCGATGAGAAAATCGACCTCGCCTTCAGGCCCGTCCAGCTCAACGATCAGCAATGCCTCGACATCGCGCGGATATCCGGCGTGCACAAAATCTTCCGCGGCATGAATGGCGGGCTTGTCCATCATTTCCATGCCGCCGGGAATGATTCCAGCTGCAATGATGTCCGCAACACAGCGGCCGCCGTCTTCACTTGTCGGGAAGCCGATCAGCAACGCGCGCGCTGTTTCAGGCTTTTGCAGAATACGCACCGTCACTTCCGTGACCACCCCCAGCAACCCTTCGGACCCGGTCATAAGCGCCAGAAGATCATAACCTTCGCTGTCCAGATGTTTGCCGCCAAGGCGAATGACCTCGCCGTTGATCAGCACCATCTGAAGTCCGAGGACATTGTTGGTCGTCAAACCGTATTTCAGGCAATGAACTCCGCCTGAGTTCTCCGCAATATTGCCACCGATGGAGCATGCGATCTGCGATGACGGATCGGGAGCGTAGTAAAATCCCTCGTGCTCGACTGCGCGTGTGATGCCAAGATTGGTTACTCCCGGTTGGACAACCACGGCCCGGTTCGGGAAGTCGATGTCCAACACGCGATTGAACTTCATCATCGACAACAGGACACCGTCTTCAAGCGGAAGCGCGCCACCGGAAAGTGATGTTCCCGCCCCGCGTGGAACCACTTTCACGTCATTGTCATAGCAGTATTTCAGTACCTTCGAGACCTGCTCGACCGTTTCCGGCAGAACCACGATCAGCGGCAGTTGACGATAGGCGGTCAGGGCGTCGGTCTCGTAAGCGCGCATCTCGCGCTCGTCGTGAATGACCCCTTCTCCGGGCACGATCGCCTGAAGGGCGCTGATGATTTCCTTGCGCCTGGCAAGAACCTTCTGGTCCGGGGCTGGCATCGCGATCGCGGTCAAACGGGATCTCCTTCCTCTCTAGGTATGATCCACCTGGCTTGCTCTGTCGTAGCAAGAGCTGATAGATCATCGCTTTCCTGAATACTGGCAAGTATCGCGCCCCAGGAAAACGTTCGGAAAATAATAATTGTCTTTCTGAGAGATTGAAAATGAGCAATCTGACGGACATGGAAATCTTCGCCCGGGTGGTCAGCGCGGGCAGCATGTCAGCGGCCGGACGTGAAATGAACCTGTCTCCCGCCGTGGTCTCGAAACGGATCCGACGGCTCGAGGAAAAACTGGGAACGCGGCTCTTGCAACGAACGACCCGTCAGATTGCCATGACGGAAGCCGGTCAGGGTTTTTATGAACGGGTGATCGCGATCCTGGCTTCAGTGGAAGAAGCAGAATCATTCGTGTCACGCGGATCCGCCAAGGCGCGCGGCAATCTCAGGGTGGCCGTTCCCACATCCTTCGGCAGGCTGCATATCGCTCCTCACCTCGGCAAGTTTCTGACCGAAAATCCGGACCTTTCGGTCAATCTCGACCTTTCCGACGATTTTGTCGACATTGTCGGCGACGGCTATGACCTGGCGATCCGGATTGCCGAACTTTCAGATTCCAGCCTTGTTGCCCGGCGTCTTGCGCCGGTGCACCGGATCCTGTGCGCCAGCCCCGAATATCTTGAAAAGCATGGCGTTCCGGAGAGCATCGATGACCTGACGCACAATCACGTCACCATCGCAGCAACCAACCAGGATCCGTGGCGCCTTGCCGGTCCAGATGGCATCGAAACGGTGCGCACGCAGGCACCGGTCAAGACCAACTCGAATGAAGTGGTTCGAGAGTGTCTTTTGGCAGGTGTCGGCATTGCCCTTCGCTCGACCTGGGATGTCGGACCAGAATTGCGCGAGGGAAAACTGCAAATTCTGCTGCCGCAATACCGAGCGTCCAAGGATGTCGGTCTTTATGCGGTTTATCCGAGCCGCCAGTTCCTTCCAGCTAAGGTGCGCGTCTTCATCGACTTCCTGGCCGCGCTTTATGGGTCTTCCCCCTATTGGGATACCGGACTGGAAGACTGGCTTCGCCTGCCGAGCAATGCACGAGCAGGTTGATGGGGCTTGGCTCTCTCTCTTTGAGAGCGGTCCCCCAATGCTGCAATTCACCTACATGCGACCGCGCGTCACTTGCATCCGGAACGGACATCCTGTTCTCTAACGGCGGGTTTCAACGCACCCGAAATGAGGGAGACACATATGCAGCGATTGCTGACGATTGCCGGAACCGCGCTTCTGGCCATGACCCTGCAGGCGAGCGCCGAGGGCGACCCTGCCAAGGGCGAAAAAGTATTCAAGAAGTGTGCCGCCTGCCACGCTGTTGGTGAAAACGCCAAGAACAAGGTTGGCCCGCAACTGAACGGTGTTGTCGACCGTCCCTGGGGTCAGGTGGAAGGCTACAAGTATTCCAAGGCCCTGATTGAGCAGGGCGACGGACAGGTCTGGGATGTCGAAAATCTCGATGTTTACCTGACCAAGCCGAAAGACCTGATCAAGAAGGGCAAAATGGCATTTGCCGGATTGCGCAAGGAAGACGACCGCGTCAATGTGATCGCCTACCTGGCACAGTTCAACGAAGACGGCACAACCAAGTAAGCCTTGCAGGCATCAAGAAGTACAAAGGCCGGGTCTCCCCCGGCCTTTTTTGTTCAGTGTTCGCCGTGATTGTGGCGAATGCGCCGAACCGTCCACCAGATCAAAAGCACAACGAACGGCACGGCAATACCGGTCATGATATTTGCGTCCGGAAGCGGCAGTCCCGTCTGCTTGGTGGCCTTGGCCAGATAGGAAATCAGGCCGACGACATAGTAGCTCACCGCGGCAACCGACAACCCTTCGACTGTCTGTTGCAACCTCAACTGCAGGCGGGCCCGACGGTTCATGGACTGAAGCAGGCTGCGATTCTGCTGTTCCAGTTCCACGTCCACCCTGGTACGCAGCAAGGTGGTGGCGCGCGCCAGTTTACGGGACAGCATTGCCTGCCGGTCCTCGATCGCCTGACAGGTTCGCATGGCTGGTGACAGTCTTCGCGCCAGAAACGAGGCAATTGAAAGCTCACCGGGCGCGGCTTCTTCCCGCAGCGTTTCGAACCGGGCCTTGACGATCTGGTGGTAGGCCCTGCTCGCTCCAAAGCGGAACGTACTGGCAGTCGCCCCTGCTTCCAGCGCCGCAGCGAGCGCCGAAAGCTTGTCCAGAAGCTCCTGATTGGCGCCAAGCGCCGAGGTATCCTTCATTTGACCAGTCAGTTCAGCCAGCTGGATCTCAAACCGCCTGATCTCCGGTTGCAGCCTGGTTGCCTCGAACAGGCCGAGCATTGCGAGGGTCCGGTACGTCTCCACTTCCAGAAGCCGCTGCACCACCGCTCCGGATTGCACGTCGCTGAGGCGGTGATTGAACACGAGGAAACGCGTCAGGCCATCGCCATCCTGACGAAAGTCGGTCGCCACCATGGCAGCCCCATCTTCCAGGCTGGAAACGGTCAAGCTGCTTGCGTCAAAGTGGCTCCGCCAATCCTCGCCCAGCTCCGGCACCCGCAACTCCAGCCTGGCAGCCACCAGCAGGTCCCCGGGAGCACGAAAAGCAGCGCCAAAAGGGTGGGCAGCGGGAATCTTTCCGAAGATCTCCTTTGGATTGGCTGCGCCATCCCAGGTGTAGGTGGTGAACTCCGCATGCTGCTCCCAGCTCAGAGTGCCACCGCCAAAAGAAAGCGTGTGATGCCTCGTTCCGGGCGCGGGCCCCTGCGTGCCGCGTGAAATGCAGAACTCCGCAAGCCATTCCTGATCCTTTGCGGCTTCCTCCGAGTTGGTCAGAAACGCGTAATGAAGGATCGTGCGCGGACTGACGATTGGCCGAAAGGGACGAGCATGAACCTCGCCCAAAACCCGCTCGCGCAATGGCGACGTTCGGAATGATGGAAAAGACGATCCGTTTTCAGACCCCTGCGCCACGTTCTAAATCCCGTCCTGATGAAGTGCCCCAAGCCGACACCTTGCCCTTAAGGAAACCATTAGACAAAGGTCGAATTCACGATTGCGACGAAAGTTCGCAGGCGCGGCAAACACGCAACATAAAATTGGACAAAAAAATTGACCAATTTTGATTTTGAGACTATTTTGCCGCGCAAAGAAAGGAAGTGGACAACGTGTTTCAGCCCGTCGATCACCAGAAAACGGCCGATGCCGCAGTCGAGCAGATTGAAAATCTGATCCTGAAAGGCGTGCTGCAATCGGGAGACCGGTTGCCCTCGGAACGGGATCTGGCCGACCAGATGAAAGTGTCCCGCCCGGTTTTGAGAGATGCTCTCAAGACCCTTGAGGAACGCGATCTCATTGAGGCGCGGCGCGGGGGCGGCACTTTTGTCTGTGACCTTATCGGCCCAATCTTCTCCGAAGCCGTGGTGCAGTTGATTGCCCGCCACCCTTCGGCGATCAGTGACTATTTCGAATTCCGCCGAGGAATTGAAGGACAGGCAGCCTCCCAGGCCGCCGTCAGGGCGGCTCCATCCGATATTGCCCGCCTGCAGGAGATTGTCGAACAGATGCAGGCTGCCCACGAAATCGGCGACCTTCATACGGAAAGCAGGCTCGATGTGGCCTTTCATCATGCGGTTGGAGAAGCCGCCCACAATGTGGTGATGCTGCACACGTTGCGGTCCTGCTACAGGCTGCTGGAGAACGGTGTCTTCTACAATCGCGGCCGCCTTTACGACCATCCGACGGCACGCACCGAACTGCTGCAACAGCACAGGGCGATTGCCGAAGCCATAGGAGATGGCGACCCTGTCAGCGCAAAACGCTATTCCGAAGAGCACATTGACTACGTGCGCGCCACGCTAGCCGAAGCAGAGCAACTGGACCAGCGCGAACAGCTGGCCGGATTGCGACGCTCGAAATCCACCAAACACGCCCCTCGTTCGTGACGTCCCAGGAGGACCATTCAATGACAGTTGTGACCGATGTTGCCGACCTGCAGACACTGGCAAAACGCCGGGTCCCGAAGATGTTCTATGACTATGCCGACACCGGGTCTTGGACGCAGAGCACCTACCGCGAAAACGAGGCAGCCCTCCAACGCCAGAAGCTTCGTCAGCGGGTCGCCCGCAACATCGACAACCGGTCGCTGAAGACCTCCATGGTCGGTCAGGACGTCACGATGCCTGTTGCCCTTGCACCGGTTGGCCTGACAGGCATGCAGCACGCGGATGGCGAAATCCTCGCGGCACAGGCGGCTGAAGAGTTTGGCGTGCCATTCACGCTTTCAACGATGAGCGTCTGCTCGATCGAAGACGTTGCCGAAAACACCAAGCATCCGTTCTGGTTTCAGCTCTATGTCATGCGGGATCGCGGTTTTTCCGAAGACCTGATGAAGCGTGCACACACCGCCGGCTGTTCGGCACTTGTTTTGACGCTTGACCTCCAGGTGCTCGGGCAGCGCCACCAGGACATCAAGAACGGTCTCAGCACGCCGCCAAAACCAAAGCCGCATGTACTTGTCGACCTAGCTTTCAAGCCGCGCTGGTGCTGGAACATGCTACAGACGAAGCGCCGCGAGTTCGGCAACATCCAAGGCCACGTCTCCGGCGTTGAAGACATGTCCTCCCTTGCGGAATGGACAGCCAGTCAATTCGATCCGACCCTGGACTGGTCATCGATCGATTGGGTCAAGAAGCACTGGGACCGCAAGCTGATCCTCAAGGGGATCAACGATGTCGAGGATGCGAAGATTGCCGCCGAAATTGGAGCAGACGCTATCGTCGTTTCCAACCATGGTGGCCGGCAGCTGGACGGTGCACTGGCCTCCTACGATGTATTGCGCGACATTGTCGATGCGGTAGGAGACAAGATCGAAGTTCACTTTGACGGGGGCATCCGCTCAGGCCAGGACGTGTTCAAGGCTGTCGCGATGGGTGCTCACAGCACTTATATCGGCCGTGCCTTCATCTACGGGTTGGGAGCCATGGGCAAGCCCGGCGTTGCCAAGGTTCTGGACATCATGCGCAAGGAACTGGACGTGACCATGGGTCTGTGCGGCGAAACCGATATCACCAAGGTCGGTCGGCATAATCTGGTTCTTTGACTGACCGGTTTTCAGCAAAGTCTATGACGGTTGATCCGTGCAGGGCTGACACCAATTCTCGCCTTCATGATCGCCGTCATGTGACTTTGCGAAGAAAACCCCGAACAGCACGCAATCTCGGCAAGCGGCAGATCCGTTTCTGCGATCAGCCGCCGCGCTTCCTTGATACGCCTGCTGAGCACGTAGTCGTAAGGTGTCTGCCCGCAAAATGCGGTGAAAGCCCTGCTCAGGAAACTTGCCGACAGACCGACTTCCCTGGCCAGTCCGGCGACGGTCAGAGTGCCGTCGAGGTTTTCATCAATTGCTTCGGTGATGCTGCAGAAGCGCGCCTGCGTCATCCATCTGGCCGCCTTTTCACGTCGAGGAGGCTTCCCGAGCGCAGCTTCACACAATCTGGAAATCACCGCTTCTGCGGCCATTGGGTCCGGCAATGCCCCGCCAAGCATCCAGCTGCGCAAATGGCAGGCAGCAGAAAGCGCGTTCGGGTCTTGAATATTGGTGATGTAAGTCTCAGCCGAAGCGCGAACCAAAGGCCCGCTTACAAGAAGGTATTCCCCTCCTCCTGAGGAGCTTGAACGTATGTCGCAACCACGCGGCGTTAGAGCGAGACTGTTCGGCAATCTGAAAAAATCTTCGCCCCGGTCAGAACCGATCGCGTGACATCCTGTTTGCACATCAAAAGCGAAGCCGACTATATCCTTTTCTGCGGTGAAACGGGCGTCATAAGCTGCGGCGGGCAGCAAGGTGATTTCATGGCTGGCGACGGCCCTTGTCAGACTCACGGAAACAGATTTCGAACGGCTGGCTTCAGGTTTCATGACGATCAGGATGATCCAGGGAGCGTCACGACTCAAGTTCAATTTGGTTCAGGATTTTGAAAGACAGTGAACGTGTTTTCGTGGCAGCCTGACCTATCCCGATTGCACCGGATGCGGCCTGACTGGATCTTGGCTCCCGGTGCGCTCCACTTGACCTGAAGGACCCACAATGAAGCCGTTGTTCACGCTTGAAGAATTGGACGCCGTTTTTCCGGTTGTCAGGCAGATTGTTCCGGAAACACCTGCTTATGCCTGGCCGTTGCTTCAAGAACGCTTCGGACTTGAGGTGGTGGTGAAGCATGAGAACCACACCCCGATTGGCGCATTCAAGGCCCGGAGCTCCATCGTTTACATCCAAAAACACATTGATGCCCACGGAAGACCGAAAGGCGTCGTTTCAGCAACGCGCGGAAATCACGGGCAATCCATGGCGCTGGCAGCACGCCTGCTTGGGCTACCGGCGACCATTGTCGTTCCCGAAGGCAATGCCGAGGGCAAGAACCGGGCGATGCAGGCCTTTGGAGCTGAACTCGTCATCGATGGCCGGGATTTTGACGTGAGCAAGATTACAGCTCAGAAAATCGCGGAAGAGAGCGGGTATTTGATGGTGCCTTCGTTCCACAAGAACATCGTCCTCGGGGTTGCCACTTATGCGCTCGAATTTTTCCGCACCCACCGCGATCTGGATGTGGTCTACGTTCCGGTTGGCATGGGATCGGGCGCCTGCGGTTTGATCACGGTGCGAGACCTTCTTGGCCTCAAGACCGAGATCGTGCCGGTCGTGACCGAGAAAGCGCCCGCCTATCGGCTTTCGTTCGATGCCGGGAAGATCATTACAACGGATACCGCCGGAACCTTCGCCGACGGCATGGCTTGCCGGGAACCGGTTCAAGAAGCCGTGGACATTCTGGCGAGCGGAGCAAATCGGGTTGCGACAGTCTCCGAGGATGAAGTTGCCGAGGCGATACGGGTTCTTTATGCAGACACGCACAACCTGGCCGAGGGAGCCGGAGCGGCAGCACTTGCTGCTATGACGCAGGATGCAGCCAGCCTCAAAGGCAAGAAAGCAGGCGTCATTCTCACAGGAGGGAACCTGGACGAAAAGGCAATGCAAACCGTGCTTTCAGGCCAAACACCGGTCCTTTGATCCAACGTTTTCCAATTCTCCCGGCGGCGAGAAAGTCACCCGTTTTCAAAGCAACGCAAGCCAGGCCCTGGCGAGCGCTGCGCCGATCTCGTCGGCTCTTGGTGCGTGGCGGTCCGCTTCCTCCGCGAGGCGATGGTGCCAATCGGGAGTGTGCGTTTGAATTTCATCGGCAAACACCTCTGACCAGTCGCTGACTTCATCCTGACCGGCTTCAAAGTGGAACTGTACGGCATAGGTTGCTCGGCCGAGACGGAATGCCTGAACGGGTGTCATGTCGCTTTCGGCAAGATGGACCGCACCTTCCGGCAACGTGACCGTATCTGTGTGCCAATGAAACTGAGGGCCGCCTGTGCCAATCGCTTTCAGGACGGTATCTGACATCCCAGCCTCTGTTGGTGTGACCTTCCTCCAGCCGAATTCAATCGGCCGGTCCAGAATATTGCTGCCACCGAACGCCCTGGCGATGAGTTGAGACCCCAGGCAAATTCCCATGACAGGCCGGTCTGCTTCGTGAAATGCCTGGATGAGATCACAAACCGCCGACAAATGCGGGAACTCATCGTCCGCAACGGCGCTTTGGGCCCCGCCCAAGACAATGACGCCCTTATATGGCTCGCAGGATTGAGGCACTGGCTCACCCAGATGAGCCTTGACGGTGACCCATTCATGCCCCTCCTCCATCGCGGTCTTTGCGATTATGCCAAGATCGGTGTTCGGGTAGTTTTCGACGACAAGAAAGGTCATCGCGTCTCCTGGGAATCAAACTCAGATGCGGTCCCATGCCGGGCAGGCGACCATAGGCATCTCTTTTCTTGATGAGAAGATCAAAAACAATCATTTGCGCTGAACGATGGGCAACCGCACATTGAGACAAGCCTGACTGGCCGGACTTTTTCTCCTGAAACGGATTTCTCATGAGCGTCGCGTCGCCTTCCCTCAGCCGTGAAACCAGCGGCTTTACACCGACAGACTATGGCCTCTACGCGGTGACCGTGCTCGCCTGGGGCGTCAGCTGGATTGCCATGAAGGGACAGGTTGCCAACGTTGCACCCGAGGTCTCCGTATTCTGGCGGTTTGTCCTGGCAGCTTCCATCATGATGGCTTGGGCAAAGTTCCGGGGACACTCCCTCACCTTTCCGGTTCGGGATCACTTGCGGTTTGCCGGACTTGGTGCGTTGCTGTTTTCGACCAATTTCACCCTATTTTACTACGGTGCGGCCCACCTGCCGTCCGGACTGCTGGCGGTGATCTTCTCAACCGCATCCATATTCAACCTGTTCCTGAGCATGATCCTTTTCGGTCAACGGCCCAATATGCTCGCGCTTGCGGCAGGGATCATTGGATTTGCAGGAATTGGACTGATGTTCTGGCCGAAACTTGCAGGCGCCGACCTGAGTTCCCAGGCCGCGTTCGGTTTGCTTATGTGCGTTGGCGGGACACTGTCCTTCTGTTTCGGCAATATGCTGTCCGCCGACACGCAGCGACGCGGGATCGGCGTCACCCCGGCAACGGCCTGGGGCATGGTTTATGGCATGGTGTTTCTTGGCCTGTTCTCGGCGGTCCGCGGCCAGAGTTTTGCCATTGAATGGTCAGTCTCCTACCTGGCCAGCCTGATCTATCTGGCAATCATTGCATCGGTGATCGCTTTTGCCTCCTACCTGACGCTGCTCGGCCGGATAGGCTCGGCACGTGCCGGCTATGCGACTGTAATGTTTCCAGTCGTCGCGCTGACTCTCTCGACAATCTTTGAAGGTTATCAATGGACGCCGATCGCAGCCGCTGGGCTTGCCTGCGTCCTGAGCGGCAACCTGCTCATGTTGCGGGCGCGCTGAAACAAGCACCCGCAGCACGCTTCGATTCAAGCTGATTTATTCTGCCGCTACCTGACCACTACCATTGCCGACATTGCCGATCGCGGCGATGAGGTGATTGCACAGGGTATCGTGCATGGCCTCACGGGCCGTATCGGACCGCAGAAGCGCAATGTCGCAGAACGGCAAGGACGGGAAGCCGTCTTTTTCATCCAGAATACGCATCCCGTCGCGAATGGCGCTTTCCGGAAACACCGTGACCGCGAGCCCTGCCTGAACCGCGCCAACCAGCGCTGCCGCACTTGAACTCGTGTAGGACACCCTGTATCGCCGCCCGGCCCGGTCGAGCGCATCCATCGACAACCGACGCCAGCAACAGGTTGCCGGCCCCAGAGCCAGCCGGACAATGTCCTGCTTATGCGCGGAGTGCTGCGTGGAAGTCACCCAGTAAAGCGGTTCCCTGCGAATGATTTCGCCGCGCAGGTCCAATGTGTCTCCTGACGTGGTGATGGCAACGTCGAGAGCGCCTTCGCGAATGGCTTCGGTCAGCTTGCGGCTTCCGGAACATTCCACCTGCACTTCGATGGAAGGGTTCAGGCGGTTGAATGCGGCAAGCACCTGCGGCAGCAGGCGGTCCGCATAATCATCCGGAACTCCGAGCTTCACATGACCGACTTCCTTCTGACCATTGAAAGCAGACAAGGTTTCGTCGTTCAGAAGGATCATTCGGCGAGCGAACTCCACCAGACGCAGGCCATCTTCGGTCAATCTCGATTGACGGCCGTCCTTGATGAAAATCTGCTGTCCGACGCGTTCTTCCAGCCGACGCATCTGCATGGAGACTGCAGACTGCGTCTTGTGCACGGCTTCGCCGGCCTTGGTGAAACTTCCCAGCTCAGCGATCGCAAGGAAAGTTCTGAGTTGATCGATGTCGAGTGCGTGATTCATGCGAGACCCTGTTCATGAGCCGCGTATCCGCCGGGCGATTTGAGATTCGAATTAATTTAAAGAAAATACATCACAATCTCTTACATTTCAATGGGAAAGTTTCCTTTGCAACTTTATCTACTCACAGGTAACCCGTTGAAACGAAATTGAGAAAAGCGATATCGACAATCACTCTGCCGCCTGGGGCACCGACAGATTGTCGAGAGAGGACACGATGTGTTCGATCAGGGCATCGGTAACTCTGGACGTGTTGTGCCAGGAGCGCATGATGCCGATCTCGCATTCGGGCAAGCGCGGAAATCCATCAGCCTCCGTCAGGACGCGCATGCCCGACCGCAGCGCCGATTCCGGCATTACAGAGATAGCAAGTCCGGCCAGAACCGCCGCCCCGACAGCCGTCGAGTTCCAGCTTGAATAGAGCAATCTGTGCTCTCTCATCTGGTCACTCAAGGTGTTGAGCGCAGCCTTTCGCCAGTCGCAGGTTGCCCGGCCAAGAGCAAGAGGAAGCGGAGACTCGTTTTCGACCGCGTGACGCGCTGAAACCACCCAGAGAAGGGGTTCACGCCGGACCACGTCAACGTTCTTCCGGCCCTTTTTCTGGACATGCGTGATGATTGCCACATCCAACTCACCTTCGGCGATCATTTCCGCAAGGTTCGGTGTCGGAGCACACACAACGCTCACTTCCGCCTTGGGATTCGACCTTGAAAACCGGGCCAGGATCTCAGGCAGAAACCGGTCGGCGTAATCGTCCGGTGTCCCGAGCCTGACCAGTCCGGCGAGCTCCGTGTCGTCGAAGGCCGCCAATGTCTCATCATTCAACTGAACCAGACGGCGCGCATAATGCAGCAGGCGCTCACCATGTTCAGTCAGTCTTGACTGACGCCCGACGCGGACGAAGAGCGGCTTGCCGATGCGTTCTTCCAATCTTCGCATCTGCATGGACACGGCAGACTGCGTCTTGTGAACGTTTTCGGCGGCCTTGGTGAAACTGCCGCTTTCGGCAATGGCCACAAAAGTTCGGAGCTGGTCCAAGTCGAGCATTCCCGCCTCTCTTATAAGCTTTGCTCATGGATATCACGGCATCCATTCAAATGCGAAATAATTCGTTGCGGAATGGCTCAACGCGACGAAAAGGCGAGGTCGAAATTCATATCATCACAAGATGCGATCATTCACATCACAAACATTCGTTGGATTAATGTTTGAAGAAGGTCCATCTAGAGGATGTTCCACAACAAGGACTGCCAATACCGGCGCGGAACGAGCTGTCGAAAATTCTTTCGACCGCTAACAGGAGAATATTGCCATGACCCATATCGCAACCACCCCTTTCTTCGCTCTCTTCGGGCAGATGGCTGCCCGTGCATGGCGTGTATTCAATAACCGCCGCCAGTACGCAGAGCTCAAATACTGGACTGACGAACAACTGAAGGACATTGGCCTGACCCGAGGCGATGTTCGACGAGCCTTGGCACAACCGTTTTATGTCGACCCATCGTCTATTTTGAACGACGCGCCGGCTCTTCGTCAGACTTTGAATTACAGCGCAGCAAATGCGCCGTTGACACCCCCGAGCCTCAAGCTCGTTTCAACGGATCAGACCAAAAACGGCCAACTGGCCGCCTGATACCGCTGACCCTCCCTTAAGCAGCCCCTGTCGGCAAGCCTTGCTGACATTACCTGACCCGCCTCCCGGCGGGTCTTTTTTTGTCAAATGGCAGCAGCTCATTGTGACCATAGCTTTTCAAGCATCGGGCAGTTCGTAGATCCCTCTTCACAATTGGAAACAAGTTCCTCAAGAGCCGTTCGAAGACTTTCAAGTTCCGCAATTTTTGACCGGGTTTCAGCGAGCTGAGCCTGCCCGAAGTTTTGCACTTCACCGCATTTGACCTGTTCCCCCATAGAGATGACCAGAAGCCTGCTTGCGACGTGGAGTGGGAAGCCCAGATCTCTGCATCGCTTGATAAAGCGAAGATTTGCAATCGCGCTCGGGGAATAGACTCGGCGACCGTTTCCACTGCGACCAGGTTTCGGAACGAAGCCTTTGCGCTCGTAGTAACGGATGGTTTCTATTTCGACCCCGCTGCGCAGCGAAGCTTCTCCGATTGTGGCCATTGAACGCCCTCTTGATCCTGTAGCGACTACAGGAAGCATAGTGCCTGACGCGAAATCGCCAAGATGTGGTCCGGCAAAATGGTCCCGATGACATCGTATTCCGTGTAGTCAGGCGAAAAACAGGAAAGGAAAGCGTCTTGAAAGGTTTCATCGGCGCCAGCTGGCTGGGTTCGATCACCGCAATTGGTGTCGCAAGCTGCTGCGTTCTTCCGGTCACGATGATGTTGCTGGGACTGGGTGGCAGCTGGCTTGCGATATTCGGAAAGATCGCTGCGGCCAGTTACTATGTGCTCGCCGCATCTGTGTTCCTGCTCATCATAGCGTGGGTATCGGCAGCGCGTCGTGGCTCTTTGGGAAAACTCAAATGGTGGCTTGGTTCGTCAACGATGTTGACCCTTGCTGCTTGGATCATCGTTTCAAACGAAGCTCGCCTGAACGAATTTCTGATCGGATTGATGTAAACATGACAGCTCGAGAACCAGTTCTAATCAGCGAACTGACATGTCCGAAATGCGGACATGTTTCGGTTGAAACGATGCCGACAGATGCCTGCCAGTGGTTCCACGAATGCGTTTCCTGCAAAACACTGCTGAAACCGCTACCCGGCGATTGCTGTGTCTTCTGCTCCTACGGCACCGTTCCCTGCCCGCCGATCCAGCTCGGTGAAAAGTGCTGCGGCTGAAATTTCAGGTTTCCACCGCTTCTCCTCACTCAGCAACGTCACTGATCCCGGAGATCCTTGGACGCCTTTTCGAAGAAACTGTCGAACGCCTTGAACTGGCTGGATTGAAAGTCCCTGCCTGCCGCCATCCAGCCCGAGACCATTTCATCAAGCTCGGACACATTGTCGGCCTCAGTGGTTGATTCGGCTGGAACGTTCTCTTCCTCTGGTTCGGGTTCCGGCTCTGGTTCTTCTTCGGTTGGCACGATGCTCGCAGGTTGCAGAAAGGCGTCCCAGAAGGATTGCATGGCATCTGTGTAGCCTTGCAGATAGTCGACCGGCGTCGGCTGCGGTTTCGGACGTCCTCGTGCGAACCCGCGCATGTAGGCATCCAGAAGATTTCTGGCTTCGCCATGAACGAAAGGTCGCGCGATCTGCCCCATCGCAAGGGTCGCGGCAACCGGCATCATCTCCTGAATGGCGTCGCTCTGCAGTCCGGTCAGCGCAGAAACCTGAGAAGCCAATGCCTGTTGAACCGCTTCGGGACCGAAAAACGGTGTCAGCGCAGCTTCCGTCGGGTTTTGCATCAACCCCGCATAGCCAGCAAAGGGGTTTTGCACGGCGTCCGTAAAAGGTGAAGGCTGACCCAGAAACTCCGTAAAACCGGGAACGGCTCCGCCAAAGTACCGGAACCCGTTCAAGGCCGCCGGCATCAACTGTTCCATCACCTTGCTGAGGTCTTCATTCGACCAGCCAAAGCGGTCACGGACATCTTCAGCCAGGGAAAAGACATCAAACGGGGGAGCGGTCTTGTCGCCACCAATCATCGCAATGCTCCGGTCGATCTGGCACAAGGTCCTGAGAAACAAGACCTGCCCAAGCCATGAACGTGTCAACCAGAGTGAACTGTTGCGGGCGTCAGGTCAATTCGTACGATCTCTAACCGATGGCCCCCGCCCACAACAAGTTTTCAAGCCTTCCAGGGAAAGCGCCTTAGTAGGCGTATTCCTTGAATACCTGGGTGATATCACCGTTCCAGGAACCGTTGTAGCGCTGGAGAAGAATGTCGGCCGGGCACATGCCGGATGCTAGTCCTTCCTCAATTGGCGCCAGGTGCACACGCTCATCAAGGTCGCCGTCGCTCAACCGGTTGCGACGCTTGAGACCTTCCTGCGCCAGCGAGAGCACTTCCTTGGCAACATCGAGAACGGTTCCCGATCGGAAGGTTGTCTGCAGCGCGGTTTTCGGCACGTCTCTGCGCAGTGCCGCACGCTCTTCCTCCGACCAGTCCTTCACCAGTTCCCAGGCCTGGTCCAGAACGCCGCTGTCGTAAAGCAGTCCGACCCACAAGGCAGGCAAGGCACAAATGCGTCGCCACGGGCCACCATCGGCGCCGCGCATTTCAATGTATTTCTTCAGACGGACATCCGGGAACAGCGTCGACAGGTGATTGTTCCAGTCGCCAAGGCTCGGAGTTGCGTCCGGTACCCTGCCTTCCAGCGCGCCATTCATGAACTGGCGGAACGTCGTGTCCGTGACGTCGTAGTAGGTCGCGCCACGCTTGACGAAATACATCGGCACGTCGAGCGCCCAGTCGACATATCTTTCGAAACCGAACCCGTCTTCGAAAGCAAAGGGCATGTCCCCTGTCCGGTCCGCGTCGGTGTCGGTCCAGATCTGTGCACGGAATGATTTGAAGCCGTTGGGCTTGCCGTCGGTGAAGGGCGAGTTGGCGAAAATCGCTGTTGCAATTGGCTGAAGCGCAAGGCCGATACGCATCTTCCGGATCATGTCCGCTTCGGAGGCAAAATCCAGATTCACCTGAATGGTGGATGTGCGGTACATCATGTCAAGGCCGAGTGAACCGACCTTCGGCATGTAGTTGGTCATGATGTCATAGCGGGACTTGGGCATGCGTGGCATTTCTGCGCGCGTCCAGGTCGGTGCCATGCCGATGCCCAGAAAGCCGATGCCCAGCGGTTCGGCAACCTGACGAACGTGGGCAAGGTGCTGATTGGCTTCACGGCAGGTCTGGTGAAGATTTTCAAGCGGCGCACCGGAAAGTTCGAACTGGCCGCCCGGCTCGATTGAAATCGCGCCACCACCATGATCATCCGCCAATCCGATGATCTTGCCGGCATCTTCAATGCGCTCCCATCCGAGGAGCTTTTCCATGCCGGTCAGAACCGCTTCAACACCGCCCTTTCCCTCATAGGGGACAGGAGTGAATTCGTTCAGGCAGAAACCGAACTTTTCATGTTCGGTCCCAATCCGGAACTGTTCTTCCGGCTTACAGCCTGCTTCAAGCGTTGCGGCCAGATCCGCAACAGTTTCAATCGGTGTGGTATCGACCGTATCGCGGGCCATGAAACCGTCCTAAATTGCTGCGCGGCCCGTCAGTCAAAACGTCGAAACGCCCTACAAACCGCAGTGATCCGGCGCGTTTTACAAAACGCTTTTGAGTTTGCGTGATTTAGGAGTCTTGAAAGCAGAATGCAAGCAAGGAAAACGCTGAACGCACTGTTCACGCAATTCTGAAGACTGTTAACGCTTCTTCCCGCCCGCGAAGATGGACCGGCCCGAGACTTGTGGCGCTGAAACCCTTGGGTAACCGCGACATGGTTTCACCACTTGCAAGTGCAATCACCTTGGCTTCAGGATCCACCTGCTTGCCGTATTCCTGCAGACGTGCAGCGACGTTAACGGCGTCGCCGATCACTGTGTAGTTCATCCTGGCCGCAGACCCGATATCGCCCACCACAACCTTGCCAGTATGAACCCCGATCCTGACCCGCATATCGGCGATCGGTGACTTTTCGATCCGCCCGGCAAGTGTCTTGACCGCCTCGATTGCCATGGCAGCGTGGTCTGGCTGGTCGGACGGCGCCCCCCAGAACGCCATGACGCCGTCACCCAGGAACTTGTCGATTGTGCCATGGCTTTCAACAATCGCCTGTGAAACGGTCTCAAAGTAGTCATTCAGATACGACGCTGTCTCTTCTGCCGACAAATGAGACGCAAGATTTGTAAACCCGGCAAGATCCGCAAAGATGATCGTCATTTCGCGAAGCTCGATGTTGCGAGAACTGGTCATGCCTTCTTCGATCAGACGCGACACCAGTTGCCGGGGAACGTATTTCGCAAAAGCGTTGAGTGCACCGATAGAACCGTTGAAGGCCTGATTGACATCATCAAGCTCCACCAGCCGCGACCTTGGCAAACGTTCCGCCGCGTCGAAATCCAGTTGGCGCAAGTCGGCCGCAGTGTGCGCCAATCGGGCAAGCGGACGGCCAAGCATGCGACCGACCGTGAAGGAAAGAATGGCACCGACGGCCAGCGCAACGATGGCTGCATATAGGACGATGCGTGTCTGATCGAGCGCGGCGCCAAACTGTTCGGCTCTGTACAGAGTGCCGACGATCCATCCCTTTGCCGGTCCTGTCTCCACAGTCGTGAAAATGGCCGTGTACATGCCGTCATTGCCGGGGAAAACCCGCCCGTCGATCTCACCTGCCATATCGTGTGCGCGCTGCTGGTTCTGCCACAACAGGTGCAACGGGGATGCTGTCAGACCGGCCAGATCCGGCAAGGGCTTTTCAGGACTGGCCAGGAAATCGCTTTCAGGAAGACCGTCGATCACGATCGCCTGTTCCCGGCCGGACAGAAGGAAGACCTGCTGACGTCCTTCCCATGTCATTGCTTCGGCAATCGAGACAAAAACGGATTGAGGGTAATAGCCGATCAGGGTCTGGCCATTGCCCAGATCCAGCTCGGCAGCCTTGACGGCGGTTGCGAACCCTTCTTCAAAACGAAACTCCGACCAGGAAACATTCGGCAACTCGTCAGCTGGTTCCTCGCTCATGACCATTCGGCCAAGCTCGAGTTTCACGCCTTCCGGAAGAAGTCTATAGTACGGCTGCAGGTCGGCATCCGCAAATTGCTCTTCCGTTTCCCTGGCATGAACGGCGATCGCCCGATAGAGCTGCTCCTGCTCGCTAAAGAACATGTTCAGAGCGGCCTCGTTGCCGTTCAGGACCGCCAGAGCCTGCTCATCCAGAAGCCGCCCCGCAATCCGGCGGTCCGCTGAAGCCATGTAGATGATGATGATGCCGCAAATAACGACGAGCAAAAGCGAAAAAACCAGTCCTAGGGCAACTCCCACCGGAACCCGGACCGTGCGCTTCGTCGAAACGTGCTCGGCCGCGGCCTTCTCACCAGTAGCGTCCGGTTTTGCGCCTGCTGACCGGCTGTCTGGTGGAAGGATGTCCTGCGCCATAGTCTATTTCCAGTCGCCCACCGTTGCCTGAATAACGGTCAGTGCCGCAACAGCGGCGGTGTCGGCCCTGAGGATACGGGGCCCGAGCGGTATGATCGTAACAAAATCCAGGCTGTGCAACTCCGCGCGCTCTTCTTCCGAGAACCCGCCTTCCGGCCCGATGAGAACCGCCAGAGGCTGAGGCCCGACATCCTTCATCTGCGCAAGCGTCAGCAGCGGATTGTGCGTGCCTTCCGATTCATCACAGAACAGCAAGCGACGGCCGGGCTGTGTCTCGGGCCACACCGCCAAAACGTCCTTGAGAGATTGCGGCGACAGGACCTCCGGAACGGACAACACGCCGCATTGCTCCGCAGCCTCTATGACATTGGCTTCCATACGCTCCAGATTGACCCGGCTGGCCTGAGTGTGCTGTGTCATAACCGGCTTCAGGCTGCCCACCCCCATCTCGACCGCCTTTTGAACCATGTAGTCGAGGCGGGCATGTTTGAGAGGAGCAAACATGTACATCAGGTCGTTTCGTTCGGTCTGCTCACGCGTGCGTTCCATCACAAGCAGAACGCATTCGCGGCGGCTGCTGCTGGAAATCTTGGCAAGCCACTCGCCATCGCTGCCATTGAAAACCAGAACGTAGTCGCCATCCTTCAGCCGCAACACATTCATCAGGTAATTGGCCTGGCTGCGATCAGCGTCGATTCGTGCCCCTTCGGCAAGGACATGCCTTAAAAACAGTCGCTGCATTTTGAACTCGTATTTTCCCATGTCTCGAACGTAGGCGTTCGATTGTGAGGGTTTCAAGGCGGATCGGCGAAAGCGGCAAATGCTTCACATGTTTCGATAATCCCACTCCCTGGCAATGCATGTTGTCTTTTGCCCCTCGATTGCTCACGATAGACTTCAGCGCTTTCAGGTTGCATTCACTTCCTACGATTCATTCGGCGGAAATTTCCTTCACCACTACCGTCACTGCTGCAGGGATAAAGAGTGTCCGGATTGAAACTGAGCAATTGGTGTCTTGCCGGTATCCTGCCCATCTCCAGTGGCCGGGTCGTCCCTGAAATCTTTGCAGGCCTGACGCTCGCTGCAATCGCAATCCCGGAAGTGATGGGTTACACCAAGATTGCCGGGACGCCGGTGATCACGGGGCTTTACACCTTGCTGCTGCCGATGGCGCTCTTTTCGCTGTTCGGTTCATCTCGGCATCTGGTGGTTGGAGCGGATTCAGCGACGGCGGCGATCCTCGCAACGAGTCTGGCCGGGATGGCAGCCACCGGTTCGGCGAATTATCTCGCCCTGGCCGGGTTTCTTGCCTTGATGGTCGGCGTATTGCTGATTGTGGCAAGTGTTGCGCGGATCGGTTTCATGGCGGATTTTCTGTCCCGAACCGTGTTGACCGGATTTCTGACAGGTGTCGGCATTCAGGTGGCCTTGCATTCCCTGTCAGGCATGACGGGAATTACGCTGCCCCATGCGGACGGACTGGAAAGCGTTGCGCGCCTGTTGCCATTGCTTTCTTCGATAAATCTCAAGGCCACCGTTGTTGCCCTTGGTGTTCTGATCATCATATTCGGGCTGAAATTCATTTCGAAGACAATCCCGGGAGCAATTGTCGCCCTGGCGCTGGCAACGATCGCAAGCGGATTCCTCGATCTGAAATCCACACTTTCCGTCGTCGGAAGCGTACCGCATGGCCTACCCGATCTCTCCCTGCCGAAGATCGACTGGTCGCTCAGTCTCATCTGGCAGCTCGGTCCGACCGCGCTTGCCATGCTGATGGTCATCCTGGCGCAAAGCGCAGCAACAGCGCGTGCCTACGCGGCAAAATACGAAGAAAACCTCGACGAAAGCACCGATCTTCGTGCCCTTGGTCTGGCTAATCTCGGTGCCGGTCTGACGGGAACCTTTGTCGTCAACGGCAGCCCCACCAAGAGCCAGATGGTGGAAAGCGCCGGTGGCCGGTCACAGCTCTCCATGCTTGTTACCTCAGCGGTTGTTCTTCTGGTTCTTCTGTTCTTCACCGGCCTGCTGGCGGACTTGCCCGAAGCAGCACTTTCCGCGCTGGTCTTCACCATTGGCGTCGACCTGATCGACCTGAAGGGCCTGAGACAGATCTACCGCACAAGGCGGCCGGAGTTCTGGGTCTCCATGGCGACCATCATCGTGGTGGTTGCCGCCGGTGTCGGCCCGGGCATCGTGCTTGCGATCGTGTTGTCGCTGATCGTGCACACGAGGCACGGGTATCGACCGGTCAATCTTCTGTTGACCAGCGATGCGGCCGGCATCTGGCACGCCAGACCACTGAAATCTCTGGCGCTTGCTGCTTCCGGCGTCATGATCTACCGCTTCACCCACTCCATGTACTACGCCAACGCAGACCGGATGGCCGAGGAAATCAGGAGATTGACGGTTCAACGAAACGAAGGTCTTCGATACTTCTGTGTCGACATATCCTGTGTCGATGACGTCGATTTCACTGCACTTCAGACACTCAAGTCCCTTCAGGCGGAGCTTGCGGAAAAGAATGTCGAACTGCTGTTCGCCCATATGCTGGACGACCCGGGTGCACATAGCCGGTTGCAACTGGTAAAAGCATTCGGAGCAAAAAAGGTTCTGGCAACTATCGAGGAAGTGCTCACTTACACACAAAGCTCTGTAGGCAAGTCCGCTCAGAGCCCGGCCTCCTCTTGACGCCGATTCCCAATATGGCCAGTTTTCCGTAAGACAAAGGGAATCATCAGTGTCCGAATCCAGCTCCAACGTCGCCGAATTTTCCGTCTCCGAAATCTCGTTTTCCATCAAACGCACCATGGAAGACGCCTTCGGATATGTCCGTGTGCGCGGAGAGCTGGGCCGGATCTCGAGACCAGGGTCCGGACACATCTATCTGGACCTGAAAGATGATCGCGCGGTGCTTTCCGGCGTTATCTGGCGCGGCGTGGCCTCCAAGCTGAAAATCCAGCCGGAACAGGGCCTGGAGGTGATCGCGACCGGCAAGATCACCACTTTTCCGGGTCAGTCGAAGTACCAGATGGTCATCGACGCCCTCGAACCTGCCGGTGCCGGCGCGCTGATGGCGCTTTTGGAAGAGCGCAAGAAGAAGCTCGCCGCCGAGGGCTTGTTTGCCGAAGAGCGCAAGAGACGTCTGCCGCCCATGCCCAAGGTGATCGGTGTGGTCACCTCGCCGACGGGGGCGGTCATCCGGGACATCCTGCACCGCATATCCGACCGGTTCCCGATCCATGTTCTGGTGTGGCCGGTCCGCGTCCAGGGCGAAACCTCAGGTGCTGAAGTTGCCAACGGCATACGCGGCTTCAACGCCTTGCCGGCGGATGGTCCGATCCCGAGGCCGGATCTTCTGATTGTTGCCCGGGGTGGCGGCAGCATTGAAGACCTCTGGGGGTTCAATGAGGAGGCTGTTGTCCGCGCCGCCGCAGAGAGCCAGATCCCGCTGATCTCGGCTGTTGGCCACGAAACCGACTGGACGCTTATTGACCTTGCCGCCGATCTCAGGGCGCCAACTCCGACAGGCGCTGCCGAAATCGCCGTGCCGGTGAAGGCAGAACTGATGGCGATGGTCGATGACCGGTCCCGGCGATTAAACTCCGGTCTGGTGCGTTTTGTCACCGGACGGCGGACGGAACTCCGGGCCGCCAGCGCTGCATTGCCTGCTCCTCGGGACCTTCTTGCCTTGCCGCGCCAGCGGTTTGACACTGCCGCAAACAGCCTGGAACGCGGGTTGATCATCAATACCAAGCACCACCGCACATCCTTCCAGAACGCTTCCGGCCGGCTGTCTCCAATTCTGCTCACCCGGCTCAGCTCGAAAGCCCGGCAGGATCTGACTGCTGTCAGTGACCGGCAGCAAAGAGCACTGCAAGTGGCGGTCAGCCAGAAACGGCAGGCCTACGGCGCTCTGGCATCACGGCTTACCCCTACCCGCCTCACCCAGCAGGCTGTACTCGGCAAGGAACGGCTCACAGGACTGGCCGACCGGCTTGACCGGGCTTACCTGTCGCGCCTCACGCATGAAAATGCACGCCTGGATGGCCTTCAGAAACTTCTCAAATCCCTTTCCTACAAGGACGTTCTGGCCCGCGGATACGCGGTTGTGCGCGATGACAACGGTCAACCGATCCGTTCGGCAGCTTCCGTTGTTTCCGGAGCAGCACTTTCCATTGAGCTGGCAGACGGAACCGTGGAGGCCGTTGCCATGAGCGACAGTGCTGCCCCCAAGCCGAAGAAGACGAAACCCAAGAAAACCAGCAACCCTGCACCGACCGCTCCGGAAGATCAGGGTAACCTTTTCTAAAATTTGAATGGTTTCATACGCCGTTTTTTGACCTACTTGCTTTCCGCAATCTTAAGACACCTGCCCTAACGTCAAATTCAGTTTTGAAAAATGTGTCCGGGGCGTTTGGAACATGCAGCGAAAGCAATTTGGCAAGCGGGGTCTTGCTCAGCAGAGCGTACCGCAGATGGGCCAGAGGCAATCCGCATACTCAGCCGAGTTGGCGATGCCAGCATATGCGGCTGCCGGCGGCGGTTCCGTCTCCTACGAACAGGAAGAAACATTCTCGATTGCCAAAGTGTTCGGCTTCGCCTTCGACCTGTTTTTCAGTTTCAAGGGGCGTATCGGCCGGGCTCAATACTGGACGGTCGGCATGGTCCGTTTTGTGTTGACGGTTGCCGTGGTTGTTTCATTTGCGCTCCGGCTACCGTACGGAGCAATGGAACTGACCGAGGAAGAAATCGTAAGAGCGCTGTTTACAACCCAAAGCGGACTGATCCATCTGGCGATCTTTGCTGTCCTGATGCTTTCATATTGGTCGCTGGAAGTCAGACGGAGCCACGACAGGGGCAAGTCGGGGCTCTACCTCCTCATCATGTTCATTCCGATTATCGGCTCTATCTACGCTCTTTACATCTTTGCCGTGAACGGGTTCGTTGCAGGCACCCGAGGACCGAACCAGTTCGATAGCGTCCACAGCCAAGCGCAGATTTTTGATTGATCGCCATTCGGGATAACGGCATTTCTGTACCTGTCGGGAAATGCCGAAAAAACGCCACCGGAATTCATTCCGGTGGCGTTCTTTGTTTCAGGTCCTGGTCTGGACGAGAGCTTGCCCCGCCTGCTTCATGCCCTCTATCCCATCAGAGAGGGCAGGATCGTGATGATCGACGGGAAAGCCAGAAGACCGGCAATCGTCAGAACATCCGCCACAAAGAACGGGATGCATCCGCGGAAGACTTCCTGAACCGGAATGTCGGGACGCACACCGGAGACCACGAAACAGTTCAGTCCTATCGGTGGCGTGATCAGACAGAGCTCCGCCATCTTGACCACCAGAATTCCGAACCAGATTGCGCAGGCCTCGCCCGACATGCCGAAGGCACTGTCAGCGGCAGAAACACCTTCGCCACCATTCAGGGCAATGACCGCCGGATAGACGACCGGCAATGTCAGGATCAGCATGCCGATGGCATCCATGAACATGCCAAGCACCGCATAGGCGAGCAGGATGCAGATCATCACCACCCAGGGCGAGAACTCCAGACCGACAATGAAGTCCTTGAAGGCGTCGGGAAGCCCGGCAAAGCCCAGGAACCTCACATAGACCAGAACACCCCAGATCAAGGTGAAGATCATGACGGTGAGCTTGGCCGTTTCATGCAGCGCCTGGCCAAGCTGTTTGGTCTTCATGCCCTTGGCGAACGCGACGACAAGCACAACGAAGGCTCCGAGAGAACCAGCCTCGGTCGGGGTCGCCAATCCGAAAAAGAATGAGCAGAAGATGATTGCCACGACGGCAATGATCGGCAACGTGCCCGGCACGCTTTCGATCCGCTCCATCCACGTATAGCCCTTGACCGGGGGAGCATCGCCGCGCCAGGCGGACACGGCGACAATAATGCCGACATAGATCAACGCCGAGAAAACACCCGGCAGGAACCCGGCAATCAGCAGCTTGCCGACGGATTGCTCCACCAGAATCGCGTAGATCACCAGGATGGCGGACGGCGGGATCAGCGAAGCCAGCGTCCCGCCCGCAGCCACGACAGCAGCGGAAAGGCGCTTGGAATACCCCGCGTTGAGCATTTCCGGGATGGCAACACGTGCAAACACGGCTGCAGTGGCAACGGACGCTCCCGAGACTGCCGCAAATCCGGCCGTGGAGAACACGGTTCCGACCGCCATGCCGCCCGGCAGCCAGCCGAGCCAGCGCTTGGCTGCCTCGAAAAGCTGTTTGGTGAAGCCCGCGTAGAAGGCCAGGAAGCCGATCAGAATGAATGTCGGTAGAACCGAAAGGGCATAGGTCACCGATTTCGAGTGCGGGATAGTGCCCGCCATTTTCAGCGCAACAAAGAAGCCACGCTCAAAACCCATCTTCATGGAAAAGTGGATAATCAGGCCGACAAGGCCGGTAAAGGCAGCCGCGAAAGCGACCCGGACACCCAGAACGACAAGGACCAGCAGAACACCGGTCATCAGGAGGCCAACTTCAAACGGGGTCATTTGGTCCCTCCTTCCGCTGCTTCTTCGCCAAAGGCTTCTTCGATCTCGTGCTGGGCAACTTCCTCGACATTCTCGATCACCGGCACGGCCACCGGTGCGCGCGACGGATCAGCAACAAGGCGCGCGTAGCCGTAGATCTGCATCAGGAGGCGTAGGAACAGGAGGCTGAGGGCAACCGGAACCATCAATTTGGATGGCCAGGTCGGCAGGCGGATGTCCATGGTGCTGTCACCGATGTTCCACGACCTGTCGAAGTGGAACCAGGATCCCCAGATCAGCAATGCGACTGTGAAGGCAATCAGGATGACCCCGATCATCTCGCAGATGTAGAGCGATCGGCCATGAAGTTTGCCGAGAACAATCTCCATCCGGATATGTCCGCCGACACGCTGGCAATACGCAACACCAGCGAATGCGAAAATCGCCATGGCCTGTTCGGTAATGTCGATAAAGCCGGGAATTGGGGTGTTGAAGAAAAGACGCCCAAAAACCTGGGCAACCGCCAGCAGCATCAAGGCCAGGATGGAGAATGCGGCGAACATGTTGAAGGCGTTTTCGACATGGCCAAGCCAGCCGTCAAAGCGGATATAGGTGGTCGGTCGTTCCGTGCCGGAACGTCCGCCGGTATCTGATGTCATCATGAGTGTCAGCCCCGAGCAGGGCCTTCTGGCACAATGCAAACGCACACGCGCCAGAAGGCATTAAGGTCAAGCAAGCTGTAAGGGCTTATTGCGCGATGGTCTGCTTGACCATGTCGAGCAGTTCCTGAGCAGGAAGACCGTTTGCAGTCTGCTCTTCAATCCACGCGTCGTGGATCGGGCCCGCTTTTGCCGCGAATGCGGACAGTTCTTCGTCAGAGAACTCAACCTGCTGGACGCCGCGGCTTTCCAGCTCAGGCCACCACTTGTCGTAAACCTTGGCATAGGTTTCGAGGTAGTGCGCAAGCGCCGGATCGACGGATTCGTCAAGAGCGGCCTTGAAGTCATCGGGAAGCGCTGCATAAGCGTCGGTGTTGACCACGATCGGGCAGTGAACAGTGCCCGGGTTCAGGTTCTTGGTCCACCAGTCGGCAACTTCCACCACCTTGAAGGCAAGGTGAGCATGCGGAGCAAAACCAGCCGCCTGAACGGTTCCGGAATCAATTGCCTGATAGGTTTCGGATGCTGTCACCGATGTCGGAACGGCACCAACCGCATTCATCAGCTTGCCGAGGCCACCCAGCGCACGCACGCGCATACCGTCGAAATCGGAAATCGATGCCGGAGCATCGCCCTTGCCGGCAAAGTTGTACTGCGGCATTGGAGAAGGCATCAGCAGTTTCGCGTTCCAGCGACCGAGGTCTTTCTGAACGGCCGGATGTTCATAAAGTGCCTTGGAGACCTTCACTTCGGTTTCCAAGTCGTTGACGCCCAGGAACGGCAGTTCCAGAACCGTCAGGGTCGGGTTCTTGTCAGCATGGTAGGAAGCGCAGAACTGAGCCATTTCGAACGCGCCGAATGAAATGCCGTCGAGATTCTCGCGAGATTTGGAAAGCGCGCCACCATAGTGCAGTTTGATTTCGAACTTGCCGTCCGTCTTCGCAGACACTTCTTCGGCTAGCTTCTCAACATGTTCGGTGAACGCCCGGCGCTTGCCCCAAAGCGAAACGTTCCAGGTTACGTCGGCGGCAAATGTTTCGGTAGCAAATACAAGCGACAGCGCAGCCGCAGAGACCGCGGTTGCGGACTTGAGTGAAAAGAGCATGCAATCCTCCCAGATCATTTTAGCCCCATTCCCTGGCCACTCAGTCTGAACGCATATCGCGGAACAGACCCGAGCCAAGTCGCGGGACCTCAAGCATGACCCGTGCCAGATTGCGTTGACAACAGCTGAATGAGAGAATTTTGCGCTTCCCAATGCCGCATCCTGCCGATGCTGCAGCGCATCTCGGCAAGATCTTGCCGATCCTGAAACCACATCGGCGGATTCTCGCCGACGATCAGTCTTCTGACGACTCCGGTGTTCCTGCCAATTCCCGGCTCAGGCCGTGTCTGGTCATCTTTTCATTCAACGTGCGTCTGGGAAGGTTGAGCTCCCTCATCACTTCCGCAATGTGTCCGCCATGACGGCGCAGTGCCCCTTCAATGAGGCTGCGTTCGTATGCGTCCATCAGTTCCTTCAGACCGCCATCTACCGGCTTCGCAGTTGTGTTTCCATGTCCGGTCACCAGTGCTTCCAGAGGCTGCGGGTTTACGCCTGCATTCAGAACGAAGCGTTCGGCTGCATTGCGCAGTTCGCGAACGTTTCCGGGCCAGGAATAGGTCTGCAGGAAAGCTTCGTCCCGAGCCGATGTTGCCGGACTGTCCATTCCGTACTGAACGGCAAACCTGTTCATGAAAGTATCAAACAACAGCAGACTGTCGCGACCGCGTTCACGCAGTGGAGGCACCGTGAGTTCAATCGTGTTCAACCGAAACAACAGATCCTCACGCAGCCTTCCTGACCTGACAGCCTCTCTCGGATCCATGTTCGCCGCGCTGATCAGGCGGATATCGACATCGACCGGCCGGGTTCCACCGATCCGGTCGACCTTCTTTTCCTGCAGCACGCGCAAGAGTTTGGGTTGCAGGCCGAGGGGCATGGACACGATCTCATCGAGAAACAGGACGCCGCCATTTGCGGCCTCGATCCGGCCGACGCGCTGGCGGTCCGCCCCGGTGAATGCACCGGCTTCATGGCCGAAGAGTTCTGCCTCGACCATTGTTTCGGGAAGGGCCGCCGCGTTGATCGCGGCAAACGGCCCGTCCTTGCGATGACTGAAATCATGCAGAGCCTGCGCAATCACTTCCTTGCCGGTTCCTGTTTCGCCGGTAATCAGAACAGCCGCATCCGTTGCGGCAAAATGCAGGATCTGCTGACGAAGTGTCTGCATGGCGGGGCTATTGCCGATCAAACGGCTTTCCAGACCGGCGCTTTCTGAAAGTTGCGACTTCAGGGCCCGGTTTTCCATAACCAGTGCGCGCTTGTCGCATGCACGGCGAACAACCTCGGCGATATGGTCCGGGTCGAATGGCTTTTCGACGAAATCATAGGCCCCGGCACGCATTGCTTCGACCGCCATCGGTACGTCGCCATGACCGGTGATCAGGATGACAGGCAGGTCACGGTCCAGCTCACCTATGCGGCGCAACAGCGACACGCCGTCCTCGCCTTCCAGCATCACGTCCGATACGACGCAACCTTCAAAACCGGCGGAGAGATTTGCCATGGCCTCGTCCGCCGTTGCTACTTCCCGCGTGGCAAAACCGGCAAGCCGTATCCACTGCCGAAGTGCTGCCCGCATGGATGGATCGTCATCGACGATCAATACAGGGGTCTTGTCCAAGGGTTCGGTCATTCGGCGGCTTCGGGTTCCTGTCTGTGGTCCTGTTTGCGCTCGGCGGCTTCGCCGGACAAGGCCGGCAGGGATAGTTGGAACAGAGCTCCTTTAGGCGTGTTCGCCTTGACTGACAAGCTGCCGCCAAGGTCCTCAGCCAGGCGCATGGAAATCGCCAGACCCAACCCCATTCCGCCGGAACTGGTCTTGGTTGAAAAGAACGGATCGAAAATGCGCTCACGCAGATCATCCGGGATTCCGGGACCGTTGTCGGAAATTTCCAGCAATGCCTGGTTCCCGGCTAGCCCGGCTACCAGCAGCACTTCACCTCTTTCCTCAGAGGCGGCTGCATCTGCGCCGTTCCTGAGCAGGTTAACGAGGATCTGCTCGACCCGCAGAGGTGCCGTCTCCACTTCAAGGGGCTGATCGGGCAGCTGGAGCTTGAGGCAAACACCGGTTTCCTCGAACCTTGGCCGGACGATTTTTTCCGCCGTGCGGATGCTCTCACGAAGATCGATGTTCTCAATCCTGCTTTCGCCGGGCCGCGCGAACCGCTTCAACTCCTGGGTCAGGCTGGCCATGCGCATTTGCAGGGAATCGATCTCGTTGAGATTTTCCGACGCGGTCCGCGTGTCGCCTTTTTCAAGAAACTTGCGCGTTCCGGCAACGAACATCCTGAGCGCCGAGAGTGGCTGGCTGAGTTCGTGAACGACGGCAGCCGACATTTCGCCGACCGCTGCCAGTCTGTTGGATCGTGCAAGGCCCCTCTGGGCCTCCAGAAGCTCGCTCTCCACCCTGCGGCGTTCCTGAATTTCTCCAACCAGGCGCGTGTTCAGCTCCTTGAGGTCAGCCGATTCCTGACGCAACTGAACCGAAGTCTTGCGCAACCTGCGACCACGCAGCACCAACACGATGACCAGGTAAATCAGGCAAAGCGTGATGGTCGCCGCCCATATCGGCAGAACGCTCTTGCGGGTTTCTTCCACGGGTACCAGAAAATGCAGGGTCCACCCCAGCAGACCGACATCAGCTGAGTTGTGACGAAACGCTTTGCCGTCGATCGTCACCAGATCCTTTGTGTGCAGGGACTGTTCACCGACCGGCTCCAGGCTCTGTCCGCCATATTGCCGTGTGGCGCTGATTGTCTGCCGGATTTCCTCCGGCAGTCTGGCAAGTGTGCTGTAGCGCCACTCGGGATGGCTTGAAAGAAAGATCACGCCGTTTGCGTCAGAAGCAAAAACGGTCTCCCCGCCTTCCGCCCACGCCTCTTCAAGGGGGCGCATATCTACCTTGACCACAGCCACACCAAGAGGTCGTCCGGATACGGGCGTTGGCCGGGCCAGAAACAATCCGGGTTCGCCAAGCGTTGCACCAATTGCGAAAAACTGACCTTCCTCACCGTTGATGGCCGACTTGAAATAGGGACGGAAACCATAGTTGCGGCCGACGAGAGACAAGGGATCCTGCCAGTTGCTCGCTGCCAGCGTGGTTCCTTCAGCGTTCATCACATAAAGAAGATCGGCTCCGGAATTCTCCGCCATTTCTTCAAGAAAACGGTTGGCGCTTTCCACCGGCTGGCCGAGCCCGAGTGCCGAGGTGGCTCTCGGGTCCCTGGCGATCATATAGGGAAGATACCGGTACTTTTGATACTCGCCCAGAATCGTCTGACGATAGAGCGTCAGGCGTTCGGCAGCCTTGCGGTCGACGCTGTCCTCATCCAGATCCATGAAGAGCTCGACCAGCACGAAAGCCGCGACCACCATGAGAAGTGGCGGCAGCGCGAGATAGAGCCAGCGATTGGAACGTTTTTCGGTCATCGTGTTCCGTTTGACGAGGTCCTTTTCATTCGGACCTTTTGTTCACAGTGTCGTGGACTTGCTCTGTTATTGCGTATTTTTCTAGCCATCGCCAGCAATCGACTTTTGCGGGGATTTGAATTGATACGCGTCAAGGACGCCAGCAATGCGTGTTATGTAGAATTTTGACAAGGGCGGACTCTCGACATCCAGAGCCGATCCGGTTTTGAATGCTGAGACAAATTTGCCTGCGTTTGTAAAACGATAGAGCGGAATGCTCCGGTCTGACCGATCAAGGTTGCGACTCAGATCGATTGGATGCTGCTCTAGATTGGTTCGATGCAATGTTGCCGCCCTTAGGAGGGATACATGCCTATTAAAGATATTCTGACCGTCCTTAATCTTGCCGGGGATCAGCCCGCAGCGAAATACGCACTGGAATTCGGCCGCAACTACGATGCGCATGTCACCGGACTGGCGGTATCTTTCGAACCGGTCGTCCCCGCCTTTGCGGCCGCCCCCATGCCTGTCGACTATCTGCAGGCCGCGCACGATCAGGCAGTTGCGGCAGCCAACGAAGCCAAGAAAGAGTTTGACGAGCTCGCCCGCCTCGCAGCCGTCAACAGCGAGAGCCGGCTGGCCGAAATCCTCACTGGCGGCCCACTCGAAAACGTGCTTGTCCATTGCCGCCCGACCGACCTGGTCGTGATTGGCCAGTCCAATCCGGACCAGCCGGAGCCGATGCGTGAATTGCTGATCGAAACGATCCTGTTTGAGAGCGGTGTTCCGGTTCTGCTGGTGCCTTATATCGGCAGCACCGCCTTCCAGCCGCAGAACGTCCTTGTCGGATGGGATGGCAGCTCCACTGCTACCCGTGCGATTCATGCGGCCCTACCGGTTCTGGAAAAGGCAGCCAACATCACAGTTCTGGTGGTTGAGAAGAAATCTTCCCGCGAAAACGGGCAGCCCGGTGCCGAAGTCGCGAACTATCTGGCCCGCCACAACATGAACGTGACGATTGAAGTCATAACCAATCCGCAGACCGGTATCGGCGACACGGTGCTCAATTACGTCTCCGATAACGGCAACGATCTCGTGGTCATGGGTGGCTATGGCCATAGCCGCATGCGCGAGTTTCTGTTTGGCGGTGCGACCAAGGAAATTCTGGAAGCCATGACCGTACCGGTCCTGATGGCTCACTAAGGACTTCCGGCGTGAACAGCACCCGCGGGCCGGACGTCTGGTCCGCGGGTATTTTTGTCTTATGTGTCTGAGTGTCCCGGTGCTGTTTCCGGCTCCATGGAAAGGACCACCAAAGTGACCATTCGCAATCTCGAAGGTTTCTTTTCCCCCCAAACCATTGGTGTCATCGGCCCCTGCCGTCATGCCGGCGTCCTGACCGGCAAGCTGGTCGAATGCCTTCAGGACATAGAAACAGGGCACAGGGTCACATTGGTCGGGATCACCGAAGACGTGCCGTTCAACGGCCCGAAGGTGTCCGGACTGGACAAGCTGGATCAGATGCCGGACCTGGCGATCTATCTTGCCAAGGCCGAAGCCCTGCCTGAGGCAATCGAGAAATTGGGTGCCGGCGGAACCCGAGCAGTTCTCATCCCTTCACCCGGATACGAGATCTGGCCTGAACCGCTCATGCAGGCTTGCCGTGAAGCAGCCAGGAAAACCAATCTCCGGCTGATCGGCCCCGGAAGCCTTGGACTTGCCGTTCCCTCCAGCAAGCTGAATGCGCTATTGAGCGCTGAGCCGCCGACCAAGGGAGATATTGCATTCTTTTCCCGGTCGGGCGCCGTACTCAACTCTACCCTTTCCTGGGCCAGAACGCACAATACCGGCTTTTCCGCCGTCGTGTCGCTTGGCGCTCGGATCGACGTCGATCTTGGCGACCTGATCGATTATTTCGCCCAGGATTACCGGACCCGCTCCATTGTCCTGCACCTGGAAGGCATTGCCTTTCCTCGAAAATTCATATCAGCTGCTCGAGCGGCTGCCCGCAGCAAACCGGTCATAGTAATCCGTTCCGGCAAAAGCCTTGACACCGGCGGCACCGGAAGAACCCACGCGGGGCGCCTTGCAAAGACCGATCTTGTCTACGAGACCGTTTTCCGCCGGACAGGACTTTTGCGTGTCCTTGACCTTGACGAGATGTTCGAGGCGCTGGAAACCCTGTCGCATATCCGCGTTCCGCGCTGTAACCAGCTGGCGGTGATTGCCAATGGCCGAAGCCTTGCCAGCCTGGCGGTCGACCGGCTGATGGATCTTGGCGGACAGTTTGCCGATCTCAGCCCCCAAACCCGGACCGACCTTTCCGACCTCAGCCGGGATTATCCGGACCTCGACGAAACGCCTGCCGCCAACGGGTCGCTCATCCTGCGCGAAAGCGTGACACCGGAAGAGTTAACAACGGCCATCACCACTGTTTTGAAGGACACGCAGGTGGACGGCGCACTTGTGCTGCAATCGCCAAGTGCCTTCCAGCCGCAGAAGGCGATTGCCGATGCGGTCGTGAAGGCCGCAACAGCCGACCGGAAGCGCACTGGGCGTCGCAAGGCGCTGGTTGCCGGGTTGATCGGAGGCGACGGTGCGATCAGGGGTGAATTGTCGGCAGCAAAGATCCCCAATTACGCGAGCCCCGCGGAGGCGGCTCGCAGCCTCATGCACCTGGCACACGATGCCCAGGCACGCGAGTTTCTCATGGCGGCTCCGCCGAGCCTGCCAACGACCTTTTCGCCGGATATCAGCCGGGCTCGTGCAATTGTAGAGAAAGCTCTTGAAGAAGGCCGGAGCTGGCTGAGCCCGCATGACGTCTGCCAGGTTCTGGAAGCCTACGATCTTCCCATCATGGCAACCGAGATGGCAAAGACCGCTGAAGAGGCGGCCAGACTTTCAAAGCCGTTCTTTGAAACTGCGAAGCACTGTGTTGCAAAGCTGGTTTCTCCCGATCTGCCTTTCAAATCCCAGATCGACGGTGTCCGCCTGGGCCTTGAAAGTCCTGAGGCGGTCGAAGCTGCTTCTGAGGAGCTGATCGCGAACACTCAGCGAAATTACCCGGAGGCCCGGATTGCCGGGATTTCCATTCATCCGATGCTTGAGGACCGTCACGGCCTCGAGCTTTATATGGGGCTCGCGGAAACGGCTGACTTCGGCCCTGTGCTCGTTTTCGGTCACGGCGGCACATCCATCGAGGAAAGCGAAGATATTGCGTTGGAACTGCCGCCCCTCGACCTCAATCTTGCACAGGCGCAGATAAACCGGACCCGGATTTCCCGGCTTCTGGAAGGTGGCCCCTCGCGCCCTGCGCTCGACCGCGCCGCGATAGCCGAGGCACTGGTGAAGCTGTCGCAGATCACCATCGACATTCCCGAAATCCAGGAGCTGGACATCAACCCGATTGTCGCCCTGCCCTCCGGACTGATTGCTCTTGATGCCCGCATGACGCTTTGTCATCCGGAAAAGCGTCCCGGGCGGACCGGAGGCTCTCGTCTGGCAATTGCTCCTTACCCTCAGGAATGGGAACAGACGTTGACCTTGAAGAACGGACGTGAGGTTTTTGTTCGGCCAGTGCGGCCCGAGGATGAAGACCTGTTCAAGGCGTTTTTCGAAGCGGTCACTCCGGAAGATCTACGCCTGCGCTTTTTCGCTCCGGTCCGCGACTTCAGCCATCGTTTCCTCGCGCGCCTGACGCAGCTCGACTATGCGAGAGCCATTGCCTTTACCGCTGTGGCCCCGGAAGACGGCCGAATGGTCGGTGTTGTGCGGTTGCATGCGGACCCGGACCACCAGACGGGTGAATACGCGGTGATGGTCCGCTCGGACCTGAAAGGGACCGGCCTCGGCTGGGCGTTGATGAAACTCATCATCCGGTATGCAAAGGCCGACGGGATCGAAGTTATCAAGGGCGAGGTCCTGAAGGAAAACACGTCGATGATTTCGATGTGCCAGGCATTGGGGTTCACGATCGGCACATCGCCGGATGATCTCGGCATCGCGCTGGTAACCCTTCCGGTTACCGGACTTTCGGAAGATGAACTGGCGTAAACCTCTCATTTGCAAACGATTTACCCGGTTGTACTTACAACCCTTCCTACCGTAGGGTAATTCCGACGGCATCGGGAGGGGCGCATGGATGGCAAGGCGAAACGTGTTCTGGCGGCGGTTTCAGTGCCGGCGTTTGTCATTGGAACAGACTTCACCGGCGCGATGCTCCTGGTCACACCGATCGAGCGGGAATATTCCGTCGATATCACGACCACCCAATGGATCCTCAACGCCTATGCCCTGACGTTTTCCATGTGTCTTGTTGCGGGGGGGCGGCTCGGAGACCTCTTCGGCCACCGTCAGTATGTTCTTCTGGGGCTGGGTGTTTTCGGCGTCGCCTCGTTAGGCTGTGTTATGGCGCCGGACGTCACCTTTCTGATTTGGGCAAGGGCTCTTCAAGGGATCGGATCGGCCTTTATCTGGCCCTGTCTACTGGCCTTGGCGGCAACCTGCGTTGAAGAAGACGAGCGTGGAGCCGCCGTCGGCATTCTCCTGGGAGCGGTGGCAAGCGGCAATGCGATGGCACCTTTCATTGCCGGAACGCTCGCCGAAATCGGCGACTGGCGCGGTTTCTTCGGGTTCAACACCGTGTTTGCAGCCATTTCAGCTGCCTTGATGTACCGTCTTGTCGACCGTGAAACCGAACATGCGACGGACGAAAAGGTTGACATCCTCGGCATGATCACGCTGGCGGTTGCCGTGTTCTGTCTGATGTTCGGTCTGGATCTTGGTGCGGATTTTGGCTGGACCGGGCTCGTTACCCTTGCTCTTTTTGGCGGTGCGCTGGTCTTTTTTGCGTTGTTCCCCTTTGTGGAAAGCAAAGTCAAAGACCCGATGGTGCCTCTGCAGATGATGCGCAATCACCAGTTCGTCAGGACCCTTTCGCTCAACGGATTGCCGGCAATCGTCCTGTTTCTGTGCATGCTTTACCTGCCGCAATACATGCAGAAGGTGTTCGGTTGGTCCATTTTCTGGAGTTCCCTGGGCATGCTGTCCCTCGGCGTGCCGATATCCATCGTGAACGTTGCGGTCGGCAACTACTACAATTCCGTGGGCCCCAGAAAACTCATGGCCATCGGTCATGCTTTCCTCATTGTCTGCTGCATCCTGATGCTGCTGATGAAGGAAAGCTGGGGCTACCTCGGCCTCATACCGGTGATGGTGACAGTGGCAATCGGCGGGGGATTGGCCTTCGGCCCGGCCGGAACCGCGGCCGTCAATGCTGTTGGTCCGAAACGTGCGGGCCTCGCCGGAGGGCTTTCCTTCATGTTTCACCTGGGGCTTGGCGCCATCGGCATTGCCTGCGCAACCGCCTTGATGTTTTCAGCGGCAATTCGTCAGGTCGCCAGCACACTTGCGTCCGCGAACCTGACACTGTCACCGAGCGACATGCGGCTCCTGGCTGCGGGAACGCTGGAGGATCCCGCGATCAAGTCCATACTCGGCCGGGCCAGTGGGAAGGATGCGGAGGTTATTGCCGAAGCGGTGCGTCAGTCCTTCGCCTCGGGACTGCACGCCGCATTCTGGTTCGGCCTGGCGATTGCCGTGCTCGGCCTTGTCATCTCGCTCAGCGTCGACGAAAGCAAATTGAGAAGCGACCAGGAAGCTGGCTGACCGTTTCTCCTTTGGACAAACCTAGGCCGGTTGCCTTGCTAGCGCTTAGCTTCGGCCGCCGCGCGGATCTGGCTAAGACTTGCTGCCGGGGTGATGGCTTCCGGATCCAGCTTCAGGTGCAGAATTGCCGGTACTCCTGACGCACGCGCACGTTCGAATGCCGGGCCGAATTCTTCGGTCGTCTCCACGGTTTCACCATAGGCGCCATAGCTTCGGGCAAGAGCCGCAAAGTCCGGATTGACGAGTTTGGTTGCGGACGGCCGTCCGGGATAGGTACGCTCCTGGTGCATGCGGATCGTGCCGTACATCCCGTTGTCGATTGCAAGCACAATGATGTTGGCCCCGTCCTGACAGGCCGTGCCGAATTCCTGCATCGTCATTTGAAGGCAGCCATCTCCGGCAAAACACACAACTTCGCGATCCGGGAAGGTGAGCTTCGCCGCAACCGCGGCAGGCAGGCCATAGCCCATCGAGCCTGAAGTCGGAGCCGCCTGAGTGCCATAGCGGCGGAAACGGTGGAAGCGGTGCAGCCAGGTCGCATAGTTGCCCGCGCCATTTGTACAGACCGCATCTTCCGGAAGGTTGGCTTCCAGCCACTCCATGACGCCCGCCATCTGCAACGAGCCCGGAATTTCGGGACGGGCACCTGACCATTCCAGATACTCGCGATGTGCCTTTTCAGCCTCGCCGGCGCTCCTGATTTCGTTCGGCGGCTGCAGCCCTTCTACCGCCCGGCAAAAAGCCGTCGGGCTGCAGTGAATGGCCAGCGTAGGACGATAGACCCTGCCGAGCTCCT
This sequence comes from Roseibium sp. SCP15, assembly GCF_040329435.1. Taxonomy (NCBI): domain Bacteria; kingdom Pseudomonadati; phylum Pseudomonadota; class Alphaproteobacteria; order Hyphomicrobiales; family Stappiaceae; genus Roseibium; species Roseibium sp. SCP15. Next base: position 498,994 of record NZ_JBDZYI010000002.1, read on the forward strand.
CGGCATCGGCATGCACATGTACCAGCTCTTGTGCCGGTGTCGGAATGTCCAATAGCGAATAGGATTGGCTCGGCATTTCAGACAGTCTTCCGCCGACCAGGAGGATCAGGTCCGATGACTTGATCCGGGCAAGCAGCTTGGGATTGGCTCCAATGCCCACATCACCAGCGTAATTTGAGTGGAGATTGTCGAACAACATCTGCCGCCGGAAGGAACAGGCGACCGGCAGGTCGAAACGCTCTGCAAAACGGGTAAAGGCCGCGACGGCTTCTTCGGACCAGCGGCTGCCACCAAGGATGGCGATCGGCCGCTCGGCGGCCCACAGGCGCTTTTGAAGATCGGCCATCTGCGCCAATCCCGGATGTGTTTCCACCTGTTGCCAGGACGGCGGCTGTGAAACGGTGGCCATTTCCACCAGCATGTCTTCCGGCAATGCAAGAACAACCGGGCCCGGTCGTCCGGACGTTGCTACGTGGTAGGCGCGGGAAATGAACTCCGGGACGCGGTCCGCATCGTCGATTTCGGCAACCCACTTGGCGATACCACCAAACATCTGCCGATAGTCGACCTCCTGGAACGCCTCTCTTTCACGCATGCCACGCTCGATCTGGCCGATGAAAAGGATCATCGGCGTGGAGTCCTGGGCTGCAACATGGACACCTGCAGAGGCGTTTGTCGCTCCCGGCCCACGGGTCACCATGCAAATTCCGGGTTTGCCAGTCAGCTTGCCATAAGCATCCGCCATCATGGCTGCTCCGCCTTCCTGGCGGCAGACGGTTACAGGGATGGAAGCATCGTGCAATGCGTCGAGCACTGCAAGATAGCTCTCTCCAGGCACACAGAACACGCGTTCCGCGCCATGGCGCTCCAGCGCCTCCACCAACAATTCGCCGCCGGTTTTCTGGTCCATGTCCCGCTTCCTGATCTGAAATTCGTTCTGTTCATTCTATACCGTATGAAAGACCGGCTTGTCAGAACTCAAAACCAGATTAATTTGCAATGACTTCATTCCAATTCGGAGCAAACTTGCTGCTTTCCGCATGTCGCAGGATTTCGAGTTGCCAAGAAGAGCGCGCTGCTCGACGTCTCAATGGAGCCCCCAAAAGAAAAGCGCGGGAATCCCGCGCATTTCTACTGACCGTGAACTGATGGAAAGAGTCAGATGGACTGGACAGTGACCACCTGGAACGTATGCATTTCTCCGTCTTCATCCTTGATGGACACATATTCACCCGGATTGAAGGCATGCGCACCGAAGCGGTAGCCTGCTTCATCATCGTCGTCGCCGTCGATATCATAGTGAAATGCCCAGGACCCTCCCGGGCGATGGATCAGATGACCGACCTCATCGCCTTCGTTGCCCCAGAACCGGCGCACGCGGCAGGTGTCGCGGGTCTTTTTCCAGAGTCCCGCATCAATATGGCCCGTTTCATCCAAAGGAGCGGTGAACTCATATCCATGTTGCGCAGAACCTTGCGGGAATTCCTTGGTCCGGGCCAGGTTCAGCCTGATCTTTTTCAATGCTGGATACTCGCTCATGGAGCCCTCCTTTGCTGACAAATCAGCTAATCTGTGCCACATCGCTGACACCTCTCATTGAGTAGGATCAAATCGGCACGTTCGTGGTTGCTGCAAACTCGAATTAACGTCAGTTAGAGGACGAAACATGACACACGCCCCGACGCAGAATGACGTTTTCGATTTCCTGAAGCAATTGCCTTCAGACGACCCTACCCGTCCCGGGGTGGACCAGATAAATACTCACGCCAACGTCATTTTTCTGAACGGGACAAAGGCGTTCAAGGTCAAACGGGCGATCAAATATCCATTTCTGGATTATTCTACATTGGCGCTTCGCAAGGAAGCTTGCAACGCCGAGATCACCTACAACAAGCCCAACGCCCCCCAGGTCTATCGCCGTGCGTTGCCCATCACGATGGAAAGCGATGGACAACTGGCCCTGGACGGTCACGGAGAAGCGGTGGAGTGGGCCGTTGAGATGAACCGGTTCGAGCATCGCGACGAACTGGATGCCCTGGCAAGGAAAGGGCCGTTTGAGGACAGCCTCTCCGAGCAGCTCGCGGAGATGATGGTGGCCGCTCACGAAGAAGCACCCCTTCGCGGCGGTCAGGGCTTTTATGATGAGCTGGCGACTTACGTTGAACAGAATGATGCGGCCTTTCGCGAACACCCGCAGCTTTTTCCCGCTGACGACATTCGCCACCTGACGGAAATGTCGCGATCAGTGCTCGCATCCCTTCACGATCTTCTCGTCAAGCGAGGAGAGGAAGGCCTTGTGCGGCGCTGCCACGGAGATGCGCATCTGGGCAATATCGTGATGATTAGTGACCATCCGGTCCTGTTCGATGCTGTCGAGTTTTCCGATGCAATCGCGACCGGTGACGTGCTTTACGACCTGGCCTTTCTATTGATGGATCTCTGGGAACGCGGCCAGAAACGATCCGCCAACCGTGTTTTCAATCGCTACCTCGACCTTAGTCGCCTGGGCAGCCACGCCGATGCGCTTGCCGCGCTTCCGTTTTTCCTGATGATGCGCGCAGCCATTCGCTCGAAAATTGCAGCAAGCGCAGCACTTGCACAATCCGATGAGACCACGAAACAGTCCATGCAGAAGCAGGCGCAGACCTATTTCGGTTTCGCCATGGCTTTCCTGGAGCCGTCCAGGCCGCGTCTTCTCGCCATTGGCGGTCTTTCCGGGACCGGGAAAACCACCCTTGCCTACTCTCTTGCGCCCGATGTCGGCCGGGCTCCGGGCGCCAGGGTCCTGCGCACCGATGTCATGCGCAAGCGGTTGTTGAACATTGCGGAAACAGAGAAGGCACCGCCCGAGGCGTACACACTTGAAGCGTCAACGAGTGTCTACCAGGAGATCGACAACACCATTCAATGTGTCCTTGCCGCCGGGCATTCGGCCGTCTTCGACGCCGTATTTGCCGCCGAGGGCGAGCGAACCAAGATTGCCGAAATTGCAAAAAGGGTTGAAGCAGATTTTTCAGGTCTGTGGCTGACAGCGCCTGCCACCACGCTCAAAGAGCGCGTCGCGGCGCGCGCAGGCGATGCATCAGATGCAACTGGGGAGGTCGTCGGCCAGCAACTCGGTTATGATCTCGGCGAAATGACCTGGTCTGAGATCGACGCCGGAGGCTGCAGGGAAGACACGCTTCACAGCGCGCAGACCGTTTTGCGCTCCAGCTAAAGACCGGTGGCTCTCAGACCTGCGGCAACAGCCGCTGCGCAAAAGACGGCGATGTATTCCTTTCTCAAGCGGATCTGGGCAGCGGCGGCCACGATCAGGCAAAGGCCGACGGCGAGCCCGCCCTGCAGGATAATCGGCAGGATGGTGGAAACGATGATCGCGCCGGGCAGAGCTTCAAGCCCCCGGCGCACCCTCGGCGTGATCGGCACCCGGCCCATGACCCAGTAGCCGCCCGCACGGAGCGCATAGGTAACTGCCGTCATACCCAGCACGACCAGAATGAACATCGTGTCTGCGGAAAATGCGCCCTCACTCATCGAGATAGGCCCCCGCCAGCGCTCCGGCAATCGCGCCGGTGAAGATGCTCCAATACCCACCGACAATTGCCCAGGTTATCGCAGCAACGCCGCCCGCAATGAGCCAGCTGACCGTTTGGCGCTTTCCCTTCCAAAGCGGCACCAGCAGAGCGGCGAAAAAGGCCGGCAGGACAACATCCAGCCCGAAGGTCTTGGGGTCGGAAATCAGGCTGCCGGCAAAATATCCCGGAATGACAGACAGCGACCAAATGGACCAGACGAAAACTCCACTGCCCAGATAAACGCCCCAATCCCTGGTTCCCTTGTCATATTCGGACAAGGTCAGGAGCCAGTTGAGATCGGTCAGAAAGAACAGCGCCGGATATGTCTGGTAGGAAGGCACCTGTCCGAGCCACGGCCGGAGACTTGCACCGATCAGCAGCATGCGCATGTTGACCGCGCCCGTGACACCAACCATGGCGATGAGCGTGCCCCAGCTGACCGGATTGCTGTAGATTTCCATGGCAACGAACTGGCTGGCACCGGCAAATACCAGTGAGTTCATCAGCACGGTTTCCAGAAAAGTCAGTCCCTTCTGCGCTGCCACAGTGCCGAACACGGCGCCAAGCGCAATCACGCCCGGCAATACCGGAACGCACATCAGGGCACCATGGGTGCAGCCCTTCAGGCTGAGGGTGACGTTTTTTTCGAGCATTTCTGACCAAGAGTATCGAGGCGCAAGGATCTGCGGCCTGAAAGGGCGCACTATCCCTGAAAACAGGTCCAAGAACCAATGAAACCTTTTGATTCACCCATCAAGAGCGCTGTTACAAGTACTGGATCGCCACGTCATAAATCATGCGAAGGCCGGTGAATCCCAGAAACAGGGCGAAGATGAGCTTGAGTTTCGAGGGGTCAATGGAGTGTGCGATTTTGGCTCCGAGTGGAGCGGAGAATGTAGAAGCGGGGATAATCAGGACGAAGCCGATCAGGTTGACATAACCGAGGGAAAGCGGTGGCCGCCCGTCGACATCAAATCCGAAATAGAGCGACAGCAACGTTCCGGGAACAGCAATGATCAATCCAATCGCTGCTGCCGTGCCGACCGCCTTGCGTATGGGATAGTTGAACAGGGTCAGCGTCGGCACGCCAAGCGTTCCACCACCGATCCCCATCATTACCGAAATTCCACCAATCAGAAAACCGAGCAGCTCCTTGATCGGACTTCCGGGCAATTTGTCTGCCAGGTGCGATCCATCCTTCCGGAACATCATGTTTGCCGAGACCGCAAGGGCCACGACCCCGAAAACAAGGGTCAGCGCACCACCCGAGATGTTGCCGGCCAGGGTCGCGCCCGCAACCACACCAAGGGCGATTGCCCACCACCACCGCTTCAGCAGGTCCATATCGACGCTGCCGCGCTTGTAGTGCGCAAGCGTTGACGAAGTGCCGGTCGCCAGGATTGTTGCCAATGATGTGCCGACGGCAACATGCATCAGGACATTCTGGTCGATGTTGAGCGCGGTGAACATGTAGTAGAGCACCGGCACGATCACGATGCCTCCCCCCACACCCAGAAGACCTGCGATAATCCCGGCCACGACGCCTGTCGCCAGAAGGGAGAGAGCCAACAGGCCGAGGGAGAAAAGGCTGAGATCTTCCACGCTGAATTCCTTGTTTGAGAGTAGAACTCGAAGGCAGGCTGGATATCCTGGGGGTGGGACCCCTTCAGATTTCTTCGCACAGGTGGGCCAGATTCGGTTGCAGGAGCAAACAATCTGAAGATGTCCGTACCTCAGCCCTGACAGTTTTTCCAGCCGGATTCGTGTTCAAACTGTTTTAACGCGGCTGCAAACCCTTGAAGTCGCCAAAAATTGAAGACAGTGTGTCGAGATGCATCACCCGTCATGGGAGGAGAAATGTCCGGTCACTGGCTCGCGCTTTATACCTTTGCCCAGTTCCGCACCCGTGCGGATGATCCTGCGAATGACGACTTTTTCAGCAACGAGCCGTCCGTCTGGGCGGCCATGGAGCGGGCCGACGGCTTTATCGCACGTTCCGGCTATGACGGGGACCCAGGGCCGGAAAGCTGGGGGGACCAGGTGTTCCCCAAATACTGGAACGACAATGGCGATGGCTGGGCACCTTCCACGATCTCGCTTTGGCAGGATCTGGAATCCGCGCTTGCCGCAGTCTATCTCGGGCCTCATGCGGAGCTCCTGCGCCTGGGGCACCTGTTCGTAAAGGACACCGAAGACTATCCGCCCTATGTGTTGTGGTGGGTATCGGCCGACCATCAGCCAGACTGGAGCGAAGCCGTCGAACGCCATGAACTCCTGGGTGACAATGGCCCGACAGCGGAAGCCTTCACCTTCAAAACCGCGTTCAGGCCGGACGGACGGTCAACGGCCGTGGACGCAGGGAGGTCAAGAGATATTGCCGCGCGGAACCGGTTACGATCCGATCTACCGAAATCGGTTCAATAGCAACCCCTGCCCGCGCTCAGCTCCCTGCTTCCGGTCTGGCATCATTTGAGCGGCACCCCCGCAACGCGTAGAGACTGTCCGTAACCATATCCCCTGCCTGCTCAAAGGCGGTTGACGTGACCTCAGGTCCGGCAGAGCGAATGGTCTCGGCCGCCTGTCTGAGATCTGTCAGGTTCCGGTTCAGTTCGGTCAGTTGTTGCTTCAGCTCGCCATCCTGTTGCAGTTCAGGATTTGAGAGACGCTCGGAAAGCAACTCGATCCGCTGATCGAGAGCCACGAGGCGCGTTTTGAACTCAGCCGGAGAAATCTGCATTTTCGAGAATGTTGCTTCGGTGACCGAAGCGGCGATGCGAGCCCCTGCCGTGTCGACCCGGTTGAGCACGACAATCACCAGAACACAGGCTGCGATGACAAGAATGGAGGTTGCGTTTAACAACGCCACCAGGAACTGGCCCGGAAGCCGCTTCAATCTGGTGCCGATACCTGGAGAGTCGCTCGTCATTGGCATTTCCCTTCATGATGGGCTGCGTTCGATCTTGAAACCAATCTATCGGAACTGCAGTAACAAAGGGTTGCCGGAATGCGGCCCGCAGGCGCGACGCAATACGACCGAGAACGGTTTGACCGCTTATGATGCTGAATGGGAAGTTTTTTGTGAGTGGTACAGACGGGTGGATTCGAACCACCGACCTTCGGAGCCACAATCCGACGCTCTAACCAACTGAGCTACGTCTGCTAAGGTCTTCAAAGTGGCGCGGACCATACTCGCCCCGACCGCCATTTGCAAGGGCGTCTTCTAACCCCGTTTTTTCCAACCGGCAAGCGTGAAATTCACGAAATTTTTTGGCCTGTTGAAAAGCAAATGCCCGAGGCGTTGCCCCGGGCATTATATCTGATTTCGCGCTTCAAAAACGCGTGTCAGCCGAATTAGTTGACTTTCAGGTCCTTGAAGGACTTTTCCACGGCTTCCTTGACCGGAGCGGAAACGTCGGTACCAAGCTTGGTAGCAAGTTCCTGCATTTCTTTGGTCTGGCTGCTCAGGGCGTCAAACTGCTGACGTGCGAAAGTGGACTGCAGTTCAATAGCTTCTGCAAGTGTCTTCACGGACATGATGTCCTTGATGAAGGAGAACGTTGCGTCTGCATTGGTTTTGGCAGCATCGACAGCCTTGTGGTTGAATTCCACAACACCCTGACGAGACGTTTCGAAAGTGTCTTCCATCAGATCGGTTGCGTCTTCAGCAGCGGTTTTCACCTTTGCGTATGCTTCACGAGCATTTTCGATGCCTTTTTCCGTTGCTTCACGGAATGCAGCCGGTACTTCCATTTTCGGCAGAGCGAAAGCTTCGAAGTCCGGGAACGTTACGCCAGCCGGAGCAGCTTTTGCTTTGGCGGCACGTGCTTTGGAAGCCGGTTTTGCGGCAGTCGTATTGGTGTCAGTCATGATCTCATCTCCTAGAGTTCGGATGCGATCATCGGTTCAAATTCATTCCGCCGGGACATTTGCCGGCGGACCCTGTCGTCATCCGCTGACCCTTACATAGGGCACCTATTGCTGCGATGCAACATTTTTTTGCACTGCACAACGAAACTTCCGTTGGGGATCGCTGATGTTTCAGGTTCCAGGCGACTGTCATTGCATCAAACGAGCTGAAACAAAGACTGGCAAATCCGGCATTTCGGGGATTTCTGCGGCTGGATAGAACTCAATCAGCCCGGCAAGATTACAAGCTCAATACGACCAAAAGATGAATGATAAAGGAACGCAATCACGAAACGGCGCTTGCAAACAGCGGTGCAGGGCGTTGCCGCCCCGCACGATTTCAGTATGTGAAGTTACTTTTTCTGCGCTGCCTTGGCTACGTCCTGGACGGCCTTGGTTGCCGAATTCGAAAATTCGCGGGCCTGCTCGCCCAGCGCTTCCATCTGGCCGCGCAGATAATTCTGCTGCAGCTTCATCATGTCTTCTACATTGTCAGCCTTGACGAGTTCCTGAGCGAACTTGAAAGCTGCGTTGACATGCTCTTCAGCATAATTCAGCGCTTTCTTGTTCGCATCGGCGGCCCCGGCCTGAACCGCGTTCGCACTGTCCTCGACATTGGTGACTGCCTTGTGGGTCGCTCCCATGAAGTCGTCAAATGCCTTGCGCGCCTGGTCGACGCTCTTCTCGGCAAAATCGCGCATTTGCTCGGGGACTTCAAAACCGGTGTTGTCTTTGCTCATCTCAGCGCTCCTCAGGTCGCAGGCAGATTGCAGGTTGCATCGCCTCGGATGCTCCATGCCAAAAGTTCGTAACATGGAGATGGCTATCCGGCAAACTAATCGCGCCGGGTCCCTGCCCTATCAACTACCGGCTTTCGGCATCAATCCGGCAAAGGAGAGTAAGGAAAAACCCGCAGCGACATGAACTTCGCCAACAAAGGTTTGTGCACCGCTTTTCACAGGAACATAATTGTCTGAAAGCATAATTTAGGAGTTCACCTGCTAAGATTAACCACGCCTTCACGTAAGTCCTTTAGCAACCTTGCTTTACGTGGACGACGTTGAAGTTTGCTAGTATTAACAAGAAGTTTACTACTGCGGACGAAACCGGCAGCCGCAGCCCGTCAACCGGTGTTGCAGACCAGTTTGGAGCACAGCCATGGACAATCAGACCCAATCATTCCTGGAACTGAGTGCCAAGAATGATCTGGTTCAGCTTGTTGCCGATACGAGAGCTGCCTGGCTCTGGTCGGCTGATGGCGCGCGCATTCTGTGGGCCAATGCCGCTGGTGCGTCTTTCTTTTCAGCCCATTCCGTCTCCGACCTGGCGGGGCTGACTTCGCTCGAGCGCTCGCCCGCACGCCCGCACATTGCCCGGATTGCGGCTTCCGGCGCGACCGACAAGTTCAGCATAGATCGGCTTCGCTTCTACCGCGGTCTCAGGGTGATGCTGCTCACATGCCAGTGCAAGAAGATCGAGTTGGACGACGGCCAGTCCGCTGCATTGATCGTTTGCAGCGACAAGGGTCTCGCACTGACCAAGGACCCACTTCAGGCCTTTGCGCACCTTGCCAAAACCTCCAATACTACGGTCTTCCTGATGTCAGGTGGAACGGTCGAACATAAGGTCGGTGCTCTCGATGGGACACCCGAAGACCTGGATCTGCCGGACAGCCAGAGAGCCTTGTTTGGGCCGCTGGACCTCAATGGCAATTTCCATGAAGGCGTCATCCTGCAAATCCCCGCAGGCCCCAAGCTGATCATGCTCGATGATCAGGCGCTGGATGACGGTGCACTTGAAGAACAACCGCCGGAAAACAGCTCTCCAGCCGATCTGGATGCGGGCACGAACCTCGCCGCAGCTGCAGTCGCTTCACTTGATGCTGTCAGTCACTTCGGTGACGGCGACCGTCCTGAAAATTTGTCCGACACAGACCGTGATGAGCCGGGCGAAGATGCGCCCACAGAAGAAGCTTACGCTGAAACAGAGCGCGCTCACTCCACTGATTTTGAAGAAACGCCCGAGGTTCTCATTGCTGTGGATGAGGAGACTTCCAACGACGCCACTGCTGAAGAGGAAACGGCTGCATCGCCGCAGGGCGAGGTGGAAACCCTCGTTGAAGAAACTGGTTCTGCTGAAGCGGTTTCCGACCTTCATTCTGAGGACGTCTCCAGCGAGGGACTGAGCGCCTCCCCGCAAAAAACGGTTTCCGACACGGATCAGGTTTCAAATTCAGAATCCGGAGCGGCTGTCGAAGAGGACACCCAGGCAGCAACTCAAACGGATGATCAGGACATTCAGTCTGAATCTGCCACCTCAGAGCCTTCCGAAGGTCAGGCGGAGATGGCCAGTGAAGAGACTGAACAGGACGCCTTCGTCTTCCAGCCGCGCCGTCGCCCGGTACGTTTCGCATGGAAAATGGACGTCGACCGTCGTTTCACCTTTCTGTCTGATGAATTTTCTGAAGTCCTCGGACCTGATGCCACAAATATCGTCGGCCTGACCTGGGACGAGGTTTCCAGGATTTTCGACCTGGATCCACGCGGCAGTATTTCACGGGCGCTTGACCGGAGGGATACCTGGAGCGGCAAAACCATCAATTGGCCGGTGAGCGGCGCAGCCCTGCGCGTTCCCGTCGACATGGCCGCCCTGCCCGCCTTTGACCGAAACCGGAAGTTTGAGGGTTATCGTGGGTTTGGTGTCTGCCGGACAGCGGAGGCTATCCAGGATCCGGACAATCCGATCATCACGTTGCTTTCGGCCGACGACCAAGACGCAGCCGAAGACATTCTGGACGGAAACTCCGGCCAACCGGAACACGAGTATCTGCATCGGGAAGACACTTCTTCCGGCAACGAGCCGGAAGCCACCGAACCGGTGGAACCAAATGATTCCGGTACCACTGAAACCAAAGCCAGTGGTTCCTTGGCACAAGATGCCGCTGACGAGGCTCCCTCTGCCGAGGCCAAAACTTCCGCCAGCGCAAGACTAGAAGACCTGAAGCCAGCTCAACCGGATTCGTTTTCCGGAAAGACCTTTCTTGGCGCAAGCGCAGCAGCGCTGGTCGGTTCTCTTGCGAAATTCACCGGGAAGTCCGCCCCCAGAACTCCACTGCAACCGCAACAGTCCAGGGAAACCTCAGGCGACGCAAATCTAACCGAAGACTTGAAGAGCGCCGCAGCTGCCCTGGACGACGGATTGGAACAAAGAGAAGCTGAACCGGCACGATCCGACCAGCCAGACCTTGATGCCGCTGAACCTGATCTCGTCGCTGAAACCGAGACAGACACCCGGGAAGAACTCGCAGATAACGACGCGGGTGAGGATACTTCTGCACCTGATACACCTGTCGATGATGTTGCTTCTGATGAAGAAGACGAGCTTGAGGAACCTGTAGCCGCAGCCGGTGGCGAAGAGACTTTGGAAGAACCAACAGGCATTTCCGGCACGGCAGAACTGAAACCGGCTGAAATCGAAGATGCCGTCAAATCTCTGCAAAAGGCCTACAACGCCTCCGCGAAGCTGAATTCCCTGGATCTTTTTGATGGCGAAGAAGCCGAAACCGACGAGCCCGACGGTGAGTTGCTTCCAAACGAAGTGCCGGCTGGTGAAGTCTCATCGACGGGCGAAGACCTGACAGCGGAGAGCGAAGACGAGGCTCTTGCCGATACCGCTGCTGAAGTTTCGAAAAAAGCCTCCTCCGACGACGAAGGAACGTCCGGTTCCTCAGCCGAGGAAACATCGAAGGCCGATGCAGAGCCATCGGAAGAAGATTTCGATGTCGACGAGCGGGACTTCTTCGAGGAAACAGCGGCTTTCGAACGAGAAGACCAGCAAGCTGAGACAAGCGAAGACGCTGACGACGATCCCGAGCCGAGAAAGACCGGTGAGGTCATCCCGCTTGCAACGGCGCGCCCGCGCGTCGTACCGGTTGATACTTCCAGCCTTTCCCGCCCCGAGCGCCAGGCGTTCCGTAAAATCGCGGAAGCTTTGGGCGCGCGTCTCGAAGGCGACCTTGAAGATTTCGACTCGCCGGATCCAGAAGAGGATGCCGCGGATCTTCCGCCGGAAGTTCCCGAAGCCGGGCCGATCGACCCGACATTGCTCGACAGGCTGCCGATCGGCATTGCCATCGTTCACGACCGGGAAGTGCTCTACGCCAACAAGGCTTTGTTGCGCATGCTTGGTTACAAGTCCATCGCCGCCCTGTCTCAGGCCGGTGGGCTCGAAGCCCTGTTCATCGACGACACCGAAGAATTGCCGGACGCAGTCGGCATGGACGACGAAGTCGATGAAACGATGAAAATGCGGCTGGCGGACGGCGGTGTCCTGTGTGTCGACGCCCACATGCATTCCGTTCCCTGGAACGGCAGCCGCGGGCTGATGATCTCAATCACCGAGCGCCCTGCCAAACCGGCCTCTCCAACGCTTTTGCAGCCGGTCGCCCTGCCGGCATCAACTGATGACAGCGCAGAACTCCAAGTCGCGCGCAATCAGATTGCGGAGATGGACACCATCCTTGAAACCGCGACGGACGGCGTTCTGGTTCTGGATCAGCATGGCTCGATCGTGAAGGTGAACGGCTCGGCTGAAGCGCTGTTCAGCGCAAGTCGCACGGACATGATCGGCGCCCCCGTTACCGAATTCCTGGCACCTGAAAGTCAACGCGCAGCAGCCGACTATCTCGACGGTCTTTCCCGCAATGGTGTCGCCAGCATCCTGAATGATGGCCGTGAGGTTCTCGGCAAGGTGCCGACAGGTGGTCTCATTCCGTTGTTCATGACCATGGGCCGGATCACGAACGGCAAGGACGACGCAAAATACTGCGCGGTTCTGCGCGACATCACGCAGTGGAAAACGGCGGAAGAAGAACTGACGCAGGCCAAGCGTCAGGCTGAGAACGCCAGTTCTCAGAAATCCGACTTTCTGGCCAAGATCAGCCACGAAATCAGAACGCCGCTCAACGCGATCATCGGTTTCTCGGAAGTCATGATGGAAGAGCGGTTCGGGCCGATCGGCAATGATCGCTACAAGGACTATCTCAAAGACATCCGCACCTCTGGCTCTCATATCATGAGCCTGATCAACGATCTGCTGGACCTGTCCAAGATCGAAGCCGGCAAACTCGACCTGAACTTTTCGGCTGTTTCGACCAATGACGTGATCAATGAATGTGTTGCGCTGATGCAGCCACAGGCCAATCGCGAAAGGGTCATCATCCGCGCCAGCCTGCCGGAGTCCGTACCGGATGTGGTTGCCGACCCGCGGTCGCTTCGTCAGATCGTGCTCAACCTTCTGTCCAACGCCATCAAATACAACAAGTCCGGCGGCCAGGTGATCCTGTCGACGGCCCTTGAAAGCAATGGCGAAGTCGCCTTGCGCGTGCGCGACACCGGCACCGGCATGACGGCCAAGCAACTTGCTGCGGCGCTCGAACCCTTCCGCCAGCTGCACACGACCAGCCGGGGCGGTGGGACCGGGCTTGGACTGCCCCTCACCAAGGCGCTCGTCGAGGCCAATCGCGCGAGCTTCCATATCGATTCCACGCCTGACCAGGGCACGCTTGTGGAGATCATCTTCCCGACCCAGCGGGTTCTGTCGGAGTGACGGTGTCTGCAGGGCAACGAACGCAGCCCTGTACGATTGCCACCGGTTGGTGTTGAGACGTGCAACGCTCAGCAGAGCCTGACTGCGGCGTTCCTCGTGACTTTTCACGCCTCGTTCGAGCCTTTTCCAGCTCTGTTACGTTTCGCCGCACCAACAAATAACACTTTCGTGATGTCAGCCGAAGCCGCAGGCACATGCTCTCGCGGCATTAAAGTCGAGGATTAAACTCCTGTTTTTTCTTCCCTTTTGACCTTAATAGTGGAGTTTAAAGCTCCAGTTAGTTTTGAATCATTCTAAACTATTGATTTTACTTACTTTATTGACTTCCGAGCGGCATAACGACATATTCCCGGCCAAGCGCTTCAGCCTCAACTGGAGCGAAAAACAACCAGATCTCTTGGAGAGTTCAATGCGTTCCACTCTTCGCGCCCTGACCGGTGCACTCGCAATGACCACAGCTGCATTTGCCGCAGCACCGGCTATCGCCGACGGTGAAGTGAATATTTATTCCTACCGCCAGCCGTTCCTGATCCAGCCGCTGCTTGACGCGTTCACAGCTGAAACCGGCATCAAGCCGAACGTGGTGTTTGCCTCCAAGGGCCTTGGTGAGCGTATTGCCGCTGAAGGCGAAAACTCTCCGGCAGACGTTCTTCTGACCGTTGACATCGGCCGTTTGGACGGCGCCAAGCAGCTTGGCATCACTCAGTCGGTATCCTCCGACGTCGTGAGCAAGAACATTCCGGAACAGTATCGTGATCCGGAAGGTCACTGGGTTGGTCTGACAAACCGTGCGCGCGTTGTCTATGCCTCCAAGGATCGCGTTGATCAGGACAGCATCACTTATGAAGAGCTTGCCGATCCGAAATGGAAGGGCCGCATCTGCACCCGCTCCGGTCAGCACGTTTACACCATCGGCCTGATCGCTTCCATGGTTGCTCATCACGGTGCTGAAAAGACTGAAGAATGGCTCGCAGGTGTTCGTGACAACCTCGCACGCAAGCCTTCTGGTAACGACCGCGCACAGGTGAAAGCGATTTATGCCGGCGAATGCGACATTTCCATCGGCAACACCTATTACATGGGCAAGATGGAAACCAACGACAAAGAGCCGGAGCAGAAAGAATGGGCAAATTCAGTCCGTATTCTGTTCCCGAATGCTGAAGAGCGCGGCACCCATGTCAACCTGGCTGGTATCGTTCTGGCAAAGAACGCTCCTAACAAGGACAACGCCGTCAAGTTGATCGAGTTCCTGTCTTCACCGAAAGCTCAGCAGATCTACGCTGAATCCAACTTCGAATATCCGGTTACTCCGGGCGTGGAAGCATCCGAGCGCGTTCAGGCCTGGGGCGAACTGAAGCCAGACACTTTGTCGCTGGATGAGATTGCCAAGAACCGCAAGACCGCCAGTGAACTGGCCGACAAGGTTGGGTTCGACGATGGTCCGGCTTCCTAATCAAGCCTGAATTTGAGATAGAAAAGCGCCGTGCCTCACGGCGCTTTTTTGCATTTTCAGGCATTTGCCGTTAGTGCTTCCTGCAAACCATTACAAACAAAACAGAACTGCCTTGCTGCGCACTCCTACCCTCACCTTTGTTGACCGTTTCTGGCAGATAGCAGCGCTGGCTATTGCCGCGTTGGTTCTGCTTCCCGTCGCAGCAATCATCTATATTTCTTTCACACCATCAGCAGACATCTGGGGGCAATTGCTGAGCACGGTCCTGCCCCGGTCCCTGCAGACAACCCTGATGTTGATGTTCGGCGTCGGTGCGATCACCACGGTCGCAGGAGTGGGGACTGCCTGGCTGGTTACAATGTGCAATTTTCCCGGCCGGAGAATCATGGACTGGGCCTTGCTGATACCGCTTGCGGTACCGACCTACATCGTCGCCTTCGCCTATATCGAGGTTCTGGACTACACGGGGCCCGTGCAAAGTTTCATCCGATCCCTATTCGGCTTCACCACTTCAAGGGACTATTGGTTTCCGGAAATCCGATCCCTGGGCGGCGCTGTATTCGTCATGGGCATCGTGCTCTACCCTTATGTCTACCTGACAACCCGCGCCAGTTTTCTGATCCAGTCGTCCTCGGTACTGGATGTTTCGCGCACCCTGGGCGCCTCACCCTACGGCCTGTTCTTTCGCATTGCCCTGCCGCTGGCCCGCCCGGCAATTGCCATCGGTGTTTCGCTTGCACTCATGGAATGCCTCAACGACATTGGTGCGGTCACGTTTTTCGGTGTCCGAACCCTGACTTTCTCAGTCTATGATGTCTGGCTGAACCGTTCCAGCCTGGGTGGTGCGGCGCAGCTTGCCCTTGCCATGCTTGCAATGGTCCTGTTGTTGCTCTGGCTTGAGCGACTGGGCCGCAGAAAGCAGCGCTTTGACGGCAGCAGCGGTTCGAAGCACAGGGCACCAACGCGTTTTGATCTGCAGGGACCTCAGGCGGTTTTGGCACTGGTCCTCTGCTTGATCCCCATTCTGCTCGGCTTTGTTCTACCGGGCCTCATGCTGGCGGACCGGGCCAGCCGGCGGCTTGACGGATTGCTCTCCCCAGACTTCCTGTCAACGGTCTGGAACAGCTTCAGCCTTGCAGCAGCAGCGTCCCTGATCACTGTGGTAATCTCGATCGCCCTGGCATATGCGCTCCGCCTCAACTCAAGGGGCCCGCTGAAAGCTGCTGTACGCCTGGCTTCCATAGGCTATGCCATTCCGGGAACCGTCCTGGCCATCGGCATTCTGATTCCGCTTGCGAATTTCGACAATTTCCTGGATGCGCAGATGCAGTCCTGGTTCGGTGTCAAGACAGGTCTGTTGCTCCTGGGCAGTGGAACGGCCCTGGTCTACGCCTACGTGGTGCGTTTTCTGGCAGTTTCCTATGGTCAGGTCGAAGGAGGATTCGGCAAAATCTCACCGCATTTCGACATGGCTTCGCGCACACTCGGCCGCAACACCGGCCAGACGCTGACGCAGATCCATCTGCCGATCCTGAAACCGGTCCTGCTTTCCGCCGCACTCCTTTCCTTCGTTGACTGCATGAAAGAGCTCCCGGCAACCATATTGCTGCGGCCGTTCAATTTCGAGACACTGGCAACCACGGTATTTGAGGCAGCTTCCCGCGAAGCCTTCGAAGAAGCCGCACTGCCGTCGCTTGCGATTGTGCTGGTGGGCCTGATCCCGGTCATTTATCTTGCCAGGTCGAGCGCCTCCTCGTTCCGCACCAAACAATCCAAGCGCCAATCGGTGTCTGCCACATGACCGCATCAACGCCTTGACAGTGCGGCGTTAAATCGTCCCAATGACGGCATTGCGAATTCCATTGCCGGGACGTTTTTTCCATGGACAAGAAACACCAGATAAATCTTTGGTACGCCTTCATCGCGATGATGCTGGTGCTGATGTTCCAAAGCTGGTGGGCGACATACAAGAATGTCGAACCAATCCCCTACAGCCAGTTTGAGCAATACCTCAAGGACAAGAAGATTGAATCCATCGAGGTCAAGGAAAACACCATTCAGGGCAAGTTCAAGGAGCCCTTGAAGGACGGCAGGCAGTACTTCGTCACCACCAGGGTTGAAATTCCGCTCGCCGAAGAGCTCAACAAGTATGACGTGAAATTTGAAGGTATCGTGCAGAGCACCTTCATCAAGGACATCCTGTCCTGGGTGCTGCCGGTCCTGCTGTTCTTCGGTCTTTGGATGTTCATCATCCGGCGTTTTGCTGAAAAGCAGGGCATTGGCGGAATGATGACCGTGGGCAAATCGAAGGCCAAGGTCTACGTCGAAACCGATGTCGACGTCCGCTTCAAAGACGTTGCCGGTGTTGATGAAGCCAAGCGCGAGCTCAAGGAAGTCGTCGACTTTCTCAAGGATCCGAAATCGTACGGCCGCCTCGGCGCACATGTACCGAAAGGTATTCTTCTGGTCGGTCCTCCGGGAACCGGCAAGACACTTCTGGCACGTGCCGTGGCCGGTGAGGCGGAAGTTCCGTTCTTTTCCATCTCGGGGTCCGAGTTTGTCGAAATGTTCGTTGGTGTCGGCGCGGCCCGTGTTCGCGATCTCTTCGAACAGGCCAGGAAATCCGCCCCAGCAATCATCTTCATCGACGAACTCGATGCGCTCGGCCGTGCCCGCTCCAGTGGTCCCATGGGAACGAATGACGAAAAAGAACAGACTCTCAATCAGCTCTTGACCGAGCTGGATGGCTTTGACCCTTCGAGCGGCATCATTCTGCTGGGGGCCACCAACCGGCCGGAAATCCTGGATCCGGCCTTGCTGCGTGCGGGCCGTTTTGACCGTCAGGTTCTGGTCGACAAGCCGGACAAGCCCGGCCGTCTTGCGATCCTCGAAGTGCATGTGAAGAAGATTAAGCTCGACCCGTCAACCGACCTGGAACAGGTCGCCCAGCTGACGGCCGGGTTCTCGGGAGCTGATCTCGCGACACTGGTCAACGAAGCAGCTTTGCTTGCGACCCGTCGAAATGCGGATGCGGTCACGCTGAAGGATTTCAACGAAGCGATCGAGCGCGTTATTGCAGGACTTGAGAAACGCAGCAGAATCCTCTCGGAAAAGGAACGCCGCACAGTGGCCTTTCACGAAATGGGCCATGCGCTCGTGGCGGCCAATCTGGAAGGATGCGACCCGGTTCACAAGATCTCGATCATTCCGCGCGGTATCGGTGCGCTTGGCTATACCATGCAAAGGCCGACCGAAGACCGCTTCCTGCTTTCCACCCAGGATCTCGAGAACCGAATGGCGGTTCTGATGGGCGGTCGGGCAGCAGAGGAGATCGTCTTTGAAGAGATATCAACCGGCGCCTCTGACGACCTGCAGAAAGTGACCGAAGTCGCCAGGGACATGGTGATGCGCTACGGAATGGATGCGGAGCTCGGCAACCGTGCTTATGCGACCCAGCGGCAGAACTTCCTCGGCCAGCCGGCAGGCGATGTTGCCGAAGTCTCACCGCAAACCCAGCGGGAAATCGACGAGTCGATCAAGGCTCGCGTGGAGACTGCCTTCACACGCGCCAAGGAGCTTTTGAACTCGCACCGGAGCGAACTCAACGAAGGTGCCGAGCTGTTGCTTTCCAAGGAAACGCTGACCGATCAGGACTTTCCGGCAATCAAACCAATCGCCGAGCGCCGGGAAAGCACCGCAGCTGAATAGAGCCAGCGCAGGAAATCGGAACAGCCAGTATCAAGCGGCGGCGGTCGACTTACGATCGCCGCCGATTTTCTTGGCGCCTGAAGCGTCAACAGATTGTGGCAGGAAGGCTTTTGCCCAGGCATCGAAATGATCGGCGGGCATGGGTCTGGCAAACAGGAACCCTTGAGCAATGGTGCAGCCGTGTTCTGCAAGGAAGGCCTGCTGTTCTTCAGTCTCCACGCCTTCAGCAACGACCTCATAGTTCAGGCTCTTGGCCATTGCCAGAATGGTCTGCACGATGGAGCGGCTATGCTGATCCGTCACCAGACCGCTGACGAAGCTTCTGTCGATCTTGAAAGTATTGAACGGCAAGTGCTGCAGATGCGCCAGGCTGGAATAGCCGGTGCCGAAATCGTCAATCGCAAATGTGATCCCCGCCTCAAGCAACGGCCTGGCGGCCTCGGAAACCCCTTCAGGATCGGCCATTGCAACTGTTTCGGTGACTTCAAGCTGGAGCAGCTCCGCCGGAAAGCCGGTAAAGTCGAGAACATCCAGAACCCGCGACGTGAAGCCGGGTTTTTCCAGTTGCCGGATCGACACGTTCACTGCCAGAGGAACTCTCTGTCCATTGTCCAGCCAGTCGCGACCCTGACGGCAGGCAAGTTCCAGAACCCGGTCTCCCAGCCTGGTGATCAGGTCGCTTTCTTCAGCAACATCGATGAAACATCCCGGTGTCAGCAACCCGCGTTCAGGATGGGCCCATCTTGCCAGCACTTCTGCGCCGACAACCTTCATTGACCGGCAGTCGACTTTCGGCTGGAAGTAGATTTCGATTTCGTTTCTCAGCAGCGCTCTCTTCAATTCTGCCTCAAGGCGAATTCGTTCGCGCGAAAACGAGTCCCGCTCAATTTCGCTGTAGAAACACGCCCGATTACCTCCGGTCCGTTTGGCTGCATACATGGCAATATCGGCATTCTTCAGGATAGCCGTGTAATCCTCGCCATCATCAGGAAAAACCGAGACACCGATACTGGCCCCGACCGTCATCGTCAGGCCGTTTATCTCCAGCGGCTGTTCAACGCATTGCACCAGCTTGTCGGCAAGCGTGTACACATTGGTCATCGGCTTTTCGGCCGGGACGACAATCGCGAACTCATCACCGCCGAGCCTTGCCACTTGTGCGGTTGGCTCTGCCGGCCTGTTTCCGGGCTGCAGATCGATATTTGTCAGCCGGTCATCGGCAACAAATCCTGTACCTTCGGAAGCATTCAGCAGCCTTTGCAACCTTGCTGCAACTTCCTTGAGCAGCGCATCGCCGTGATCATGGCCATAGCTGTCATTTACCCGTTTGAACCGGTCGAGATCTACAAACAGGACCGCCATCCGGTTCGGTTGCCCATCCCTGGCGAACATGTTGCCGGTGAAGTGCTGACGAAAGCACTCCCGGTTTGGCAACCGGGTGATCGGGTCAACAAAAGCGAGTTCGTGGATCTTCGCCATGTTGTTCCGGATTGTTCCGACCATGTCCCTGTAGGCCCGCGCCAGGACACCAATTTCATCCCGTCTTGCCACCGGGAATGGCGCATCGAAATTACCGTCGCTGACGGTGTGAGCAGTCTGGGTCAATGCCTTGATCGGTCTGATGAAGTTATCGGCAATATGGAATGTTACGGGAATGCAGAAAATCAGAAGTACCAGCGTGATGACGATGTTGCGGCCCCAGATAGACAGAAGCATGCCACTGGCAGGTGCATGTTCGACAGAAACGAATGCAACGCCGAGAAGGCTGTTGTTGGCCATGTCACGTACCGGAACGGCTACCTCCACGCGGTCGCGAGACTGCCTGAGTTGTTCTTTCCCGCTTTCAAGCACCATTGCGATCAGTGGGTGCGTTTCCTGCTCGTCGAAATAGCTTGTGGTCGGATCACTGTCGATGGTGACCGTTCTGGCAGGATCGAGAACCTGTGCCAACTCGATGATGCCGCTGGCAGCAATGCTCTCCAGTTCCTGCTCCAGAATGAGGTAGTGGTGATTGGTAAGATGCGGGACGGACAGGCGGCTGACCGTGGCACCGATCGCCCTGGCGTCAGAAACGATCCGCTGCTCTTCATCGCGAAGGTCGAGATAACTCGCGACCATGATCATGACGACGGAAAGAGCCAGGAAAAGGCCGGCGACAAGCAGCATGAAGCGCGCGCGCAGACTGGGAAGCCAGGACGACAGCACTTTGATCAGCTTTGAAATTGTCCTTGGCGTTGCAGCCACGATACCCCTCCACAGAATACGGGTGGACGGTACCTGATAAGTCTTGAAGGCCGGTTGATTGTTCGGGAACTCAACAAACCGATCCCGTAAACGCTATCAAATTGCTTAGCAAGTGAAGTTGTCTGCGCGGAGTTTTGACCCGCACCAATTAAATTTCCGACTTTTCACGCGCTTTTTGACAGTCGCATTTGTTAATTTGCGACCTCCCTCCCTCGTCAATTTTATCAAAGAGTACCAATTCGGGACAAACGCGCTTTCGACAAGTTCAAGGTCGGAACCGATGGAAGTATTCCATTCTTTCCGAACGGCACCATTTGCAAGAAAAAAGGCGCCTGCAGAAATTGCAGGCGCCTTCAGACAGAACATCAAGAGTGTCTTTGAAAGCTCAGGCCTACGTGACCTCAGACGATGGTCGCGCTGGTCTTTTCCTTCACCTCGTCCAAGGTGACGTCCGGCGCAAGTTCAACGACTTTCAATCCACCTTCGACCACGTCGAAAACACCGAGGTTTGTGATGATGCGGTCAACGCATTTCACACCGGTCAGCGGCAAAGAACATTCTTTCAGAAGTTTCGGATCGCCTGCCTTGGAGGTGTGGTCCATGATCACAACGACCCGTTTCACACCGGCAACGAGGTCCATGGCGCCGCCCATGCCCTTGACCATCTTGCCCGGGATCATCCAGTTGGCCAGATCGCCGGTCTCGGCAACTTCCATCGCTCCGAGGATCGACAAATCGATGTGACCGCCGCGGATCATGCCGAAGCTGTCTGCAGAAGAGAAATAACTCGTCTGCGGCAATTCAGTGATGGTCTGTTTGCCCGCATTGATCAGGTCGGCGTCAACTTCTTCATCGGTCGGAAACGGGCCCATTCCGAGCATGCCGTTTTCGGACTGAAGGGTTACGTGCACACCTTCCGGGATGTAGTTCGACACCAGCGTCGGGATGCCGATGCCCAGGTTCACGTAGAAACCGTCTTCCAGCTCTTGCGCAGCGCGCTGAGCCATATCATCACGTGTCCAAGCCATGATGTGTTCTCCTCAGGCTGCGCGCGTGGTGCGCTTTTCAATACGTTTTTCGTGGTCGCCAACGATGATGCGGTCGACGAAAATGCCGGCTGTGTGGATGTTGTCGGCATCAAGCTCACCGACTTCAACCAGCTCTTCCACTTCCACCACGCAGATTTTGCCTGCGGTTGCCATCATCGGATTAAAGTTCCGGGCCGTCTTGCGGTAGATCAGATTGCCTTCCTTGTCGGCTTTCCAGGCTTTGACAAGCGAAACGTCGGCAACAAGGCCGGTTTCCATGATGTAGGTCTCGCCGTCGAAATCCTTGTGCTCCTTGCCTTCGGCAATCAGCGTGCCAACACCTGTCTTGGTGTAGAAGCCCGGGATACCGGCACCACCGGCACGGATGCGCTCGGCGAGCGTGCCCTGCGGGTTGAACTCCAGCTCCAGCTCACCGTTCAGGTACTGCTTCTCAAACGTGGCGTTTTCGCCGACATAGGACGATACCATTTTCTTGATCTGGCGTGTCTGCAACAGAAGACCCAGGCCAAAGTCATCCACACCCGCATTGTTGGAAATCGCGGTGATGTCTTTGGCGCCGGAATCCCGGAGCGCCACGATCAGGTTCTCCGGAATGCCGCACAGACCGAACCCGCCGGCCATGACAGTCATGCCGTCAAAGGTCAGCCCTTCCAGGGCGGCCTTTGCGTCCGGATATATTTTGTTCATGTTTCACTCCCAGTTAAGACCGCAAGATGCGTGTCGCGCACATTCGCCGCTTGTCCTGCCGCGGTCAAGACATCTTTGCCGCATTGCAGCGAAAAACATGAGCGGCTCGTCACTTAATCGATTTGGGTTGATTTTCCGACAGGGCTGAAACTTGCAAGCTGCCCTGTTTTCAGCCGGTTTTTGCAAGGATGTTTATGGTTTGTAAATTCTTAAAGCAAAGAATTAAGGCACCGTTGCAGGGCGTTGTGCGAATAGTCCCGGACGGTTTGTATTCGAATGCCAGACCTGAAAGAAACAGAGCGCCGTGTTCCCGTACCTGTCGACACTCTTCAAGATCGCAGCGATATCCCTGCTTGTCGGGGCGGGCCTCTCATTCATCAATGTGACCGCTGAAGACCTTCTGGCTTCCGTCGGTCTGAGCCCGCTCGAGTTGTGGATCTACATGCTGGAGTTTCGCGACTGGGCAATCCCGAACATGGTGCTGGGATCATTCATCGTCGTCCCGGTCTGGCTGGTCATTTATCTCTTTCGCCCACCACGGGCAGGCTGACGGCGTTCTTACCCATCAGCCCCGAAAGCCGCCCTTTCCTCGCGCTCCCTTTGAACCTGCTGTCGCTTGGTCACAATTGAAGCTGCAATCACGGCGACGGTGACCACAGCCACAAGAATGGTACAGACGGCATTGATCTCGGGCGTCACGCCAAGACGCACCTGGGAATAGATTTTCATCGGCAGGGTTGTCGCCCCCGGGCCCGTCGTGAAGCTGGCGATCACAAGATCGTCCAGAGACAGGGTGAAGGCCAGCATCCAGCCCGCAATGACGCCAGGCAAGATGATCGGCAACGTGATCAGGAAAAAGGTTTTGACCGGCGGGCACCCGAGATCTTCCGCTGCTTCCTCCATGGACTTGTCGAAACCGACAAGCCGTGACTGCACCACCACGGCGACGTAACACATGGCGAAGGTGGTATGTGCCAGCATGACCGTCCAGAACCCCCGCGCCTGATCCATGGCGACAAAGAGCAGCAACAGCGACAGCCCCAGAATAACCTCAGGCATGACAAGTGGCGCGAAGATCATTCCCGAAAACAGGGACCGGCCCATGAACCTGCCCGAGCGCACCAGAACCAGCGCAGCAAGCGTACCGAGGACGGTGGCGATTGTCGCGGACGTGAATGCGACCCTGACGGTCACCCAGGCAGCGTCAAGCAACTGCTCATTCTGAAGCAGCGAAGCGTACCACTTCGTCGAGAACCCGCCCCAGACCGTCACCAGGCGGCTGGCGTTGAAGGAGTAGATCACCAGGAGGACGATGGGCAGATACAGGAACGAAAAACCCAGGACCAGAGAGGTGATGTTGAACCAGGTCGGACCGCGCGTCATCCGTCTCTCTCCGACATTTTCTGCTGCTGGTTCTGGAAAAGCACAATCGGAATCACGAGAATCATCAGCAGAATGACCGCCACCGCCGACGAAACCGGCCAGTCGCGGTTGTTGAAGAATTCGACCCAGAGGGTCTTTCCGATCATCAGCGTGTCGGACCCGCCGAGCAGATCAGGGATCACAAATTCACCGACAGCGGGAATAAACACCAAGAAACATCCGGCAATCACGCCCGGAAGCGACAGCGGCACGGTTATCTGCCAGAAGGCTTTCCAGGGAGGGCTGCCGAGATCTTCAGCTGCTTCCAGCAAACTCCCGTCCAGGCGTTCCAGGCTTGCATAGAGCGGCAGCACCAGGAACGGCAGGTAGGAATAAACAATGCCGATATAGACCGCGATATTGGTGTTGAGGATCACGAGCGGCTGATCGATGAGCCCCAGTGTCATCAGGAACTGGTTCAACAGCCCTTCGTTTTTCAAAATGCCGATCCAGGCATAGACGCGGATCAGGAAACTGGTCCAGAACGGCAAGATGACGAGCATCAACAGTGTCGGGCGCCAGGATTTCGGGCTGCGGGCCATGCCATAGGCTATCGGATAACCGATCAGCAATGTCAGCACCGTCGAGATGGCCGCGATCATGACGGACGAAACGTAGGACTTCCAGTAAAGCGCGTCTTCCGTCAGCCAGACGTAGTTCTCGAACGAGAGCTCCGAAAGGCTTTCACGAAACGCCTGCCACCCTTCGGCGAGGTCGAAAGTCGGAATATAGGGCGGGATTGCAATCGCCACCTGCGACAGCGAAATCTTGAAGACGATCAGGAACGGTGCCAGGAAGAAGATCAGCAGCCACAGATAAGGAGCTGCGATCAGCAACTTGCCTCCGATGCTTCTCTTGGCTGGTGATGCAGCAGTCTGTTCGGCCATCGCATCTACCCCCTCAAGATGACGCCGGCGTCCCTGTCGAAGGACAGCACAACTTCATCATCCCAGGTGATGGGGTCTTCGACCATGCGCGAAACATTGGCGAACGTGGCCCGGATCGTATCATGGTCGTCTTCGCCGACCTTTGAGTGGATGATGGAGACATCGCCAAGATAGGCAATGTCCCACACCAGCCCGTTGATCCGGTTGGCA
The DNA here is from genome assembly GCF_040329435.1 of Roseibium sp. SCP15. Lineage (NCBI taxonomy): Bacteria > Pseudomonadati > Pseudomonadota > Alphaproteobacteria > Hyphomicrobiales > Stappiaceae > Roseibium > Roseibium sp. SCP15. The sequence continues at coordinate 523,742 of NZ_JBDZYI010000002.1, forward strand.
GTGCCGTTCTCTCCCCGCCCCTGCGCGATACGAACCTTCTCAGGCCGGATCGCGTACCAGACGGTGTCGCCGACACTGGCTTCCGTCGTCTGTTCACTTTCGATCAGGAAGCCGTCGGTCACGGAAATCATTTGCGTGCCGTTGCCGGATTTCCCGGCAATCTTGGCCTCAATCAGGTTCACATCGCCGATGAAGTCCGCCACGAATTTCGAATTGGGTGTTTCATAAATCTCCGCGGGTGTCGCGACCTGAACCAGCTGCCCCTTGTCCATGACAGCAATACGATCCGCGACCGTCATTGCTTCTTCCTGGTCGTGGGTCACGATCAGGAAGGTCATCTTGAGCTCTTCCTGCAGGTTCATCAGTTCGAACTGGGTTTCCTCGCGCAGCTTGCGGTCAAGCGCCCCGAGCGGTTCGTCCAGCAGCAACACTTTCGGACGCTTGGCGAGCGATCGGGCCAATGCCACGCGCTGACGCTGACCGCCTGAAAGCTGATGCGGCTTGCGCTTGGCGAACTGCTCCAGCTTGGTCAGCCGAAGCATCTCCGCAACCCTGTCCTCGATTTCGGAGGCGGGTGTCTTGTCCTGCTTCAAGCCGAAAGCGATGTTTTTCTCCACGCTCATGTGCGGAAACAAGGCGTAGGACTGGAACATCATGTTGGAAGGGCGCCGGTACGGCGGAATTCCCGCAAGGTCCTGGCCGTCGAGAAAGATCTGGCCGTAGGTTGGCGTTTCGAACCCGGCGAGCATGCGCATCAGCGTGGTCTTGCCGCAACCCGAGCCTCCGAGCAGGGCGAAGAATTCACGTTCGTAAATCTTCAGCGACAGGTCGTTGACCGCTACAAACTCACCAAACTTCTTGGTGACATTGCGGAATTCGATGAAGGGCGGATGATCCGGATTTTCCCAGGGAACAAATTCCCGGCGAACTGGTCCAATCGACTTTTTTGCCAAAACAATCTCCCACCCCTTAGAGACCTGTCATATGAAAACCGCCGGACCTGAATGGCAGGACCGGCGGTTTCCGTTAGCTTATTGACCGCTTTTCACCGCTGTCCAGGCGCGGGTGACAACCCGGTTCACCTTCGGTGGGTAGGGCGTGGTGGTGTAGAGGTTCTTGACCGTGTCCTCGGTCGGATAGATTGCCGGGTCACCAATGACGTCTTCGTTCAGCATTTCCTGAGACGCCTTGTTGCCGTTTGCGTAGTAGACGTAGTTGGAAGCCTTCGCCATCACGTCCGGACGCATGATGTAGTTCAGGAACTCGTGCGCTTCATCCTTGTGCTGTGCATCAGCCGGGATCGCCATCTGGTCGAACCACATCAAGGCGCCTTCTTTCGGGATGCTGTATTCAACGGTGACACCGTTATCGGCTTCCGCTGCACGGTCGCGCGCCTGCAGGACGTCACCAGACCAACCGACGGCAACACAGATATCGCCATTGGCGAGCGCATTGATGTATTCGGAAGAGTGGAACTTCTGAACATTCGGGCGGACCGACTTCAGCAGCTCTCCAGCCTTCTTCAGCTCTTCGGGATCCTTGCTGTCCGGGTCCATTCCAAGATAGTTCAGTGCGGCCGGGAACATCTCAGTCGGAGCATCCAGCACGAAGACGCCGCATTCCTTCAGCTTTTCGAGATTTTCGGGCTTGAACAGCAGATCCCAGCTATCAACGGGTGCATCGTCGCCAAGGGCCGCCTTGACCTTGTCGACATTGTAACCGATGCCGGTGGTCCCCCACATGTAGTTGATCGAATACTTGTTGCCCGGATCGTACTTTTCGACCCGCGCTTCGATGTCCTTCCACATGTTGGAAAGGTTGGTCAGCTTGGACTTGTCCAGTTCGGAGAAAACACCAGCCTGGATCTGGCGAGCCAGGAAGCTGCCGGTCGGAACAACAACGTCATAACCGGTTCCGCCTGCGAGCAGCTTTGTTTCCAGCACCTCGTTGCTGTCAAAGACGTCGTAGACGACCTTGATACCGGTTTCCTTGGTAAAGTCCTCGAGGATCGACTCATCGATATAGTCGGACCAGTTGTAGACATTCACGGTGCGGTCCTGGGCGAATGCCGCACCGCTCATCAGTCCCAGAGCAGCCACTCCGGTCAACAATGTTTTCACAGTCATTCTCAACTTCCCCTTTGTAGGTTTGACGGCGGCCAGTTGTCGGCCTTGTCCCTGATTGCAAACGGACATTTCCGTTTCATCAAACCTTGTGTGGTTCGAACTTTGGCGGTGGAGCCGGATTTTGTCCAGCGCCGATTTTGAGCAGATGCCACGTCACAAATATGTCTGTCGCTCGAGTGACGAGATCTCCCGCCCGAATTCGTTCAATTCCTCCCGTTTGATTTCTGTGAGCACTTTGTGCATTTCCGTTCCCACGGCCTGTTTCATCAGGCTGGAAGCCTCAAAAGCATCAATCGCTTCATCCATCCATGGGGTGAGGCGCTTGTGTTTCTTTTCATAGGCGTTGCCGGTGACAGGCGCCGGAGGATCCTTTTTCTGAACCAGGCCTTCCATCATGCCGGCCAGGATACCGGTCAGCACGAGATAGGGATTGGCATCGGCTCCGGCGATACGGTGTTCCACGCGAGCGGCCTCCGGGCTGGAGGCCGGAACGCGCAGCGCGACCGATCGGTTGTCATATCCCCAACAGATGGAAGCGGGGGCATAGGATCCGGGCTGCATGCGCCGGAAGCCGTTGAAGGTCGAGATGAACAACAGCAGCGCTTCGGGCATCGTCGTCATCAGGCCGTTGATGGCGTGGCCAAGGCGCTCCGGGCCCTTGTCCGGATCGGCAAACAAATTGCCGTTGTCATCTTCCATGGAGACGTGCACATGCATGCCATTGCCCGGCCATTCGACGAAAGGCTTGGCCATGAAAGACGCCTTCAGCTCATGCTTTCGCGCAACACCGGCAACAAGGCGTCTGAGGAGCACGACATCATCGGCCGCCAGCAGCGGATTGCGGCGGTGATGCAGGTTCAGCTCGAACTGACCCGGGGCTGCTTCCGAGACCGCAGCGTCCGCCGGAATGCCCTGTGCCTCGCACGCCTTGCGCAAGTCATCGACCACCGGAAGCAGTGCTTCCAGATCCGACAGGGCGTACATGTTCTGGCGCGCAGGTCCGAGATGGGTGGAAAACAACGGCTTTGGCTGCTCTGTCCAATCGCCCTCGCTCTCCTCGAAAAGATAGAATTCCAGCTCAAAGGCGCATGTCGCCGTGACACCGAACTCGTTCTTGAGGCGCGCCACCATGTTTTCAAGAACATGACGCGGATCGGCCAGGAAAGGCTGCCCGTCGCGGTCATACATCGAAAGCAGAACCTGCGCCGTCTTGCGATCCGTCCAGGGCACCAGCTTCAGCGTTTCGGGGATCGGCCAGCAAACACCGTCCTTGTCCCCGGTTTCGAGATGCATTCCGGTGGCCTCGACCTCCCTGCCCCAGACATCGAGGCCGAACAGGGAATAGGGAAAGGCGACGCCCTGCTCGAAGACTTTCGAGAGCGCCTTGCCGGGCAGCCACTTGCCGCGCAGGACACCGTTGGTATCCGGCAGCACGACTTCCAGGGTATCGAGATCGGGATGGGCGGCTAAAAAGGCATCAAAGTCGGACTTCCACCCGGGTTCCGCCGGATGTTCCAAGATCTGATGGGGAAGCTCGTTCATTTAACCCCTGCTTTCAGGCCGAGTGTCCGCAGTTCGCTTCTGCGACCGCGTCTCAGCTTTCTGTTTGCTTCATTTCCAAAAATGTGATCACTTTCCTGTATGCCTGTCAAGGCGGATCACGAAATTCGAGTTCAGACACCGCGAGGAAACCACTGTTGGCCGTACGGCGTTCCGCACTGAAATCCGGCCCCTCCAAGGCCTCTACGTCCACCCCCTCCTCATCACGTGGCGCGACCCGCGGACAAGTGGATACGGCCGTTCGATCCGGCCTTCTGACCGGGCGCTTCATTCCGGGAAAGGCCGTGACAATACGGGGACTTGCCGCTGAACTGGGCGTCAGCCCGATGCCGGTGCGGGAGGTCCTGCAACGGCTTGCCGCGGAGAACGCCCTGGAGGTCAAACCGAACGGCCGCATTCAAATCCCCGACATGACGCGGGGACGGTTTGACGAAGTCCTCAAAGCAAGGCTTCTGCTTGAGCCGGAATTGGCCGAATTGGCGCTTTCCAGCCTGAATTCGAGCGACGTCAAAGCTCTGACGGCGATTGATGACGACATCGATCAGCGTCTCGGCAACGGGGATGCGGAGGCCTATATGCGCCTCAATCACGCCTTTCACTTCTATATCTACCGGGCATCCGGATCCAAGGTACTCCTGCCTTTGATCGACAGTCTGTGGCTCCAATTCGCGCCGTTCATGCGTACTGTTTACGGTAGGGTCGGCACAGCCAACCTGGTTGACCAGCACAAGGAGGCCATACGCGCTATCGAGCAGCAGGACGGCCCGGCTCTTCGTGCGGCAATTACAGCGGATATAACCGACGGGATGGGGCTGCTGGGGAAGGAAATCCTGCTTAAGGCATGATCCGGTTGATCCTTTTACCTTCTCGTGTCATTTTGTGATCACAAATTTAGTATTTTGATCCGTTGCTTGCCCGATTACAATCCGAACCAGGCACGGTTGCCGTTCAGCGATGAACGGCCGACTACGGAACCCGGCATCTCATCGGTGCCAAACCCTTGGAGCTTCTCGTGACTTCTGCAACGTCAGCCGGCGACAAACAAAACCCGTTAGACAGCCTGCGTGGTGTTCCCGATGGCGATGCCGCGAGAGAATGGCTGGGCGCGCGCAACATTCAGGACATCGAGTGCATTGTTCCGGACCTTGCCGGGGTTGCCCGGGGCAAGATGATGCCGACCGAGAAGTTCTTTTCCGGTCCCGTCATGACCATGCCTGCGTCGATCTTCGCCCAGACGATATCCGGCGACTATCCGGAAGACGACGAACGCTTTCAGCACAATCCCACGGACGGCGATCTCTATTTCCGAGCCGACTACAGCACCCTCACCAGCGTTCCCTGGGAGAGCGACCCGACGGCGCAACTCATTCACGATGCCTATACAAGGCAGGGCGCGCCGGTGGAAACCGCTCCGCGCAACGTCCTGAGACGTATCCTGAAACTTTATGACGACAAGGGATGGGAACCCGTTGTTGCCCCTGAAATCGAGTTTTACCTGGTCAAGCCGAACACCGATCCGGACTATCCCTTGGAGCCGCCGACCGGACGGTCGGGTCGCCCTGAAGTGGGCCGTCAGTCCTATTCGATCTCAGCCCTCAACGAATTCGATGACCTGATCGACGACATTTACGAGCTGTCCGAAAATCAGGGGCTGGAAATCGACACCCTGATCCATGAGGAAGGCGCCGCGCAAATGGAGATCAATCTGCGTCACGGTCACCCCCTGGAGCTCGCCGACCAGGTGTTCCTGTTCAAGCGCACCATCCGCGAAGCGGCGCTGCGGCATGGCATGTACGCGACATTCATGTCGAAGCCGATGTCGAACCAGCCGGGCTCCGCCATGCATATCCATCAGTCGGTGATCGACAAGAAAACAGGGAAGAACATCTTCTCAGGCGAAAACGGAGAGGAGACGCCTGCGTTCCTGTCCTTCATTGCAGGACATCAGCAGTACCTGCCCAAGGTCACCTGCATCATGGCGCCGTTCGTGAATTCCTACAGACGCTTTTCCAAGACCTCGACCTCACCGGTCAATGTCTACTGGGGTTATGACAACCGCACCGTCGGGCTTCGTGTTCCCTATTCCAGCCCGGAAGCCCGCCGTCTGGAAAACCGGATACCGGGCTCGGACGCAAACCCCTATCTTTCCATCGCCGCAAGTCTGGCCTGCGGTTACCTGGGCATTGTCAACGGCTTGAAGCCGGACGCACCCAAAGCGGATGACTGCACCGAGCTTGCCAAATCCCTGCCTCGCGGCCTCCCCGAGGCTGTCGCGAAATTCGAGAATTCCGACGAGATGGTTGAAGTCTTCGGCGAGAAATTCGTCGCCACTTACCGTGCCATCAAGTACGAAGAATTCGAGACCTTCATGTCGGTGATCAGCCCCTGGGAGCGGGAATATCTCCTGCTCAATGTCTGATCCAATTTATCTCCTGGAGCGCATGCCATGACGGCCCATTCCAATATTTATCCAACCAAAGCCCTGCAGGAACTTGATGCCGCGCACCACTGGCATCCGTTTTCAGACATGAAATCGCTGAATGAGGAAGGCAGCCGGGTGATCACGAGCGCCGACGGTGTCTGGCTGAAGGATTCCGAAGGCAAGCGTATCCTCGACGGAATGGCTGGCCTCTGGTGTGTCCAGGTAGGCCATGGCCGCAGGGAAATTTCCGACGCCGTCTACAAGCAGATGAATGAGCTGGCCTACTACAACACGTTTTTCAAGACGACCCATCCGCCTGCGGTCGCGCTATCCGAAAAACTGGCGAAGCTCGCGCCAGACCACATCAACACCGTCTTCTATTGTTCCTCCGGCTCAGAAGCCAACGATACCGTCTTCCGCATGGTGCGCACCTACTGGGACAAGATGGGCAAGCCGGACAAGAAGGTGATTATCGGTCGCTGGAACGGCTATCACGGCTCGACACTTGCAGGAACCAGCCTCGGCGGCATGAAGGCGATGCATGCCCAGGGCGACCTGCCGGTTCAGGGGGTTCATCACATCGACCAGCCCTACTGGTTCGGTGAAGGCCACGACATGAGCCCGGAGGAATTCGGTATTGTTGCTGCCCGGAAGCTCGAACAGGCGATCGACGAGATCGGCGAAGACAAGGTTGCCGCCTTTATCGCCGAACCTATCCAGGGGGCCGGCGGAGTGATCATCCCGCCTGACACGTACTGGCCGGAAGTTCGCCGCATTCTGGAAGAACGGGATATCCTGTTTGTTTCCGACGAAGTGATTTGTGGGTTCGGCCGGCTCGGCGAATGGTTTGGATCAACTTACTACGGCATGAAGCCGGACCTGATGCCGATCGCCAAGGGTCTGACCTCGGGCTACCTGCCGATGGGCGGCGTTCTTGTTTCCGACCGGGTCGCTGAAGGTCTGATGAATTCCGGGGACGACTTCAACCACGGTTACACCTATTCCGGACACCCGGTCTGTGCAGCCGCGGCGCTTGCCAACCTTGAGATCATTGAACGCGAAAGCCTGGTCGATCGCGTCAAAAACGACATTGGCCCTTATCTGAAGGAACGTTGGCTGAAACTGGGGGATCATCCGCTTGTCGGCGAAGCTCGCATGACCGGGCTTGTCGGAGCACTGGAACTGGTTCCCGATAAAGCAGACCCGCACAAGCCGTTCCGTGATGTCGGGACCGTCGGCACGATCTGTCGTGACACATCCTTCGAAAACGGCATGGTGATGCGGGCCGTACGCGACAGCATGATCATTTCTCCGCCGCTGGTCCTCAGCCACGAGGAAGCCGATATCCTGGTCGAGACCGCGGAAAAGACGCTGAATGAAACGTTCCAGGTCCTGAAAAAGGACGGCTGGCTGGGCTAAGGCCTTTCATGAAAGGACTGGGTCACTTGTCGCGTTGAAACCAAGGATTTCAACGCGATGGGATCGGAAAAACACCTCCTCTCTCAGGAGAATGATGCGATCCGTTCGAGGAGCCAGTAACTCGACCAGCCTCCGATGAAATAGGCAAGCACCAGACTGACAGGCCGCATGTTCAGTAACGATCTGCGGTCCGCCAGCAAGGCTGACAGAAGCAGAAAGACCAATGCAGCGGCAATGATGAACGCAAGCTGCCCAGCTTCCACGCCGATGTTGAAGGCCAGAAGCGCGAGCGGAATGTCGGCTTGCGGCAATCCGATCTCTTTCAGAGCACCGGCAAATCCAAGGCCATGCAAGAGCCCGAAGGCGAAGGTCACCAGCCAGGGTGCGGATTGGGAAAGGCGCTTCGAGCCCTGTTTGCTTGCCACAATCTCGCTTGCCAGAAAGACAATCGACAGCGCAATGACCGCCTCGACCGGTGCGGCGGGCAGCGTCAGCCATCCAAGTGTAGATGCCGCCAATGTCAGACTGTGCGCGACCGTAAAAGCGGTCACGGCGCCGACCAGACGCCAGAAATCACGGATCAGGACTAGCAAGGCAAACAGGAAAAGAAGGTGATCCCAACCTTCCAGAATGTGCTCAAAGCCGAGCCAGGTGTAGGTCTCAAAGACCTGCCAGCCTGCCGGCTCTAGCGGCAACACCATTTCGGGCAGATCTGCTGTCAGCCTCAAGAAATGAGATGCCTGATCAAGGGGCGAAAACCGGACAAGAACATCCGTTTGCGTCCACTCCAGTCCGATGATGCTCAAAGGCTTTCCGAGAAGTCCTCCGTCGCACGAGGCCGTCCAGAAGGTTTCCCACGCTCCCTCCCCGCGCACCACCGGCGGTCCTGAAGACGGTGTGCAAGTTGGTGGAAGCTGCAGGTCGATCGCCATCGGCTGTCCGGCCACATCCGGTTTGCGCCAGAATATCTGCCAGCTGGTGGCATCAATCTGCTCAATCGATGCGTAACCCGGTTGGAGAGCGTGCGCTTGCACCTGGTTGGAAACGGTCAGTCCGCCAAAGGTCAGTAAAACCAACAGGAGCGACAGCAGCCGGATCATTCCACCCCCTTCTCACGGACGATCGTGTAACGGCTTCCAAGTTCTTCCAGTTGGCGGTCTTTCAGCTGGTTGTACTGGTCCAGTGACCAGTCTTCCGAGACAAATTTGCGCGCCTCTTCAAATGTCAGATGCCGGGGAGCTTGCCGGTCGAGTATCCGGACAAGGTGATATCCGTATCCGGACTTGAACGGACCCTGCCAGTCTTTCCCCTCCAGGGCGATCAGGCTGTCGAAGACACCCTCTCCGAAAATTCCATCCACTTTCGCCGGAGCGGACCGGCCAAGGGAAAACGGCAACAGCGTTCGATTGCCCAGCTCCTCTGCCGGGCTTCCTGCCCTGAGTGCAGCTTGAATTTCTTCGACCTGCGCTTCATCCGTGGTCCGGCCGAGATAAATCTGTTCGAAGGCAACACGACCTGGCTGAACGTATTTCTTCTGGTTATCCAGGAAAAACGCTTCGAGCTCCGCTTCTGCGGGTGTCTTGGATCTTGCCGCTGATGCCGCCAGAAATTCCATCTTCTGGACAAGGCGCCGACGCAATACCGCGTCATCCTGATCGAGGCCAAGCCTTATCGCCTCGCGAACGAGCACCTCTTCACGAATAAAATTCTCGATGAGTGCCTGTTGCTCGTCAGACGTTGGGGGCCGTTGCCAGATCGCCTCGAACTCCGTTTTCATCCGGTCGAATTGAAGTCGAGATACCAGGATCTCGCTGTCCGGCTTTCCCCCACCGCCTGACGCGTAAGGCGACACAAGATCGTAGAGTGCAAAGATGCAGGCCCCAAGCACCAGGAAGTGCAACAAAGGTTGGCGCATCAAGCGGTAAAGCGTCAACAAGGACAGATCCCGGGTTCTTCAATGGCGGGTGGAGAAAGTCTTCACCTTCTCGCCACTATCGGTCAAGTATCCGGCGTGTACCAGATCGGCGAAGTATAGGCGCGTTCCTGCTGGCTGGTCGGGGCACCTTCCGGAATTTCAACGCCATACCGGAATGCATCATAGAGATACCAGGGCGGTGTCGGGATCTCCAGAACGCGGGCGTAGTAGAACGCCCTTTGGTTTTCGTCAAAATCCGGATCGCTCCAGATCGTTGCCAGCTCCGAGGCGCCAATCGAGTTGGTCCAACTTGCGTTGGCAACATCCACTGTGTTGCCGACGAGGGGCACCTTGCCGTTGTCATCCACCTTGCGGTCATCGGACCAGGCAACGTCATAGACCTTTTCCTGCGTGTTGCCGTCGGCATCCACCCAACCCTTGACGATCTGGATCCGGTCAAGATTGGCACCAACCGAATCTCTCAAGGCATAGACCATGAATGAAGGAGCTGTCGCTCCCTCGGTTTTCGGCATCAGGTCACCTCCCATTGGCACACCTTTGCGATAACCCAACAGTGCCGGATTGCGTGTATCCATATCCTCTTCGGCAAATTCCCATCCGCCGAAAAACCGCACCATCATGCGTGGCCCGGTGGTTGCATAGACTTCCTTGCGCTGCATGGCGTCGAAGATGGATTCACGCGTGTTCTCTCGCGCCCAGACACCGGTGATGCCGGCCGACACCATCTGCCAGGCAAACAGTTCACCCTTGTCCGTTTTGACAAATGGATGCGTCAGGCGTTCAGCGGACGGCTCATAGCCTGAATGTTTTCCGAAGAAGTTTTCTTCCTCGAATGTTGCCAGTCCTGTGTGACTGTCAGTGGCGCCTGAGAAGCCGAATTTATACGGATTGGTGCCAAATTTCTCTTCAAGCAGCATACCGTTCTTGAGCGCCTCGCGCGCATATTCACCGGCAAGCATGTCATTGGTCTTGGCGACCGTGAGGTCCAGATTGCCTTTGTCCCAATTGTAATAGTCGGCAAACTCGTCGTTTGGCGACAGGAACGGATGCGCCTCGCCATCGCCCTTGATCTGGGTGATTTCATAGAGCGGCTCCCATTTGCCGCGCTGCTCGACGTAATCCTTATCGATTTGCTTGCCGGTGTACTGCGCATCGACTGGAAACATGATGCCGTTGGAAAGATTGCCATTGTGGGCCAAAGCCAACACCGCGCCATTGGTCTTGTCTTCGTAGGCCTGCATCCACTTGTAAAGATCGAGCGGATCAGGGCTGCCGAAGGGAGGCGTCATGGTGAAAGGAACCACCTGCCCTGCCCGTTCCGCGCCATCGCGGAAAATCACGTTGCGGTGGAGGTTGTTGCCCTTGATCAGCGAGGTCCATTCAAAACCGATCATTGCCGTAAAGCGGCCCGGTTCATTGAATGCGTCCGCGACCTTCAGGTTGTCCGTCCAGATTGACGCAAACCGGCGGGCACCGGGTTGATACTGGGCGAAAAGCTCCGGATTGACATTTCCCTGGCTGAATTGGGTGATCAGATCGATGGTTGTTTCGACCGCCGTCTGCCCGCCGGCGCGATAACCGTCAGACCATCGCCGTCCCTGCTCATATTTGGTAACGCTCGGGGACGCATCGAGGATATCGGTTATCAGCCCCATTCCATCGGAATGTTCTGTGATGACCAGCCAGTCCAGCGGTCGGTAGAGGCGAACCGGTTGTCCGGACGAGGCCATGATCTCTTCGCCGCGTGCAAAGCGCCAGGCCTGTTCCTGAGTAATTCGAGCGCCAAACCCACCGGCGTCCATGGATTGGCCGGTGTGTAGATGTGTGTCCCCCCAAAGCGGGTGTTCAGGGAAGTTCCGACCGGCATATGGGGAATACGCCTCTCCCGGATAAACATCGCGGAGCTGATCTTCGTTTATGTCAAACTCTTGTGCTGAAGCTATTGAGCAGGAAAAGAAAAATGTCAGGCTTGCCAGAAAAACGGAGCGCATAATAACCTCCTGAGCGCATGACCCTGAGCAAAGTAATGCACGAATGCCGCAATGATCACAGTTGTAAAAAGTGCCGCTACGTTAAGAAAGTGAACTCAAACTTTCAACGCCGACGAAAGGCTAAATGACGACCGATCAAAAACTGACGGCCTTTTTTGTTTCTTGGCCTGTCGGTTAAGCTGCTTTCAAAACGTTCCTTGGGCAACACGCGAAAGGAACCGGAGGATCTGAAGATGCTGTTTTCTGTTTTGATTTACGCCAGCGAGGATTTCATTGATGCGCTCTCGCCCGAGGAGCATCAGGAAATGATGAAGAAGCATGGCGCCTTTCATGAAGATACCAAGACAAACAAGAATTTTGCGGCGGCAACGAAACTGATGTCGACGGGAACAGCCGTCACGATCAACAGGGACAGTGACGAGTTCGTCGTCATGGACGGTCCCTTCGCCGAGACAAAAGAGCAGTTCATGGGCTTTTACCTGATTGATTGCACCAATCTGGAAGAAGCAATAGAGAAAGTAAAAATCCTGCCGCTCGACCATGGACGCATCGAAATCCGGCCGGTTGAATATTTCGAAGGGGCAGATTTCAACAATGCAGAGCGCCTGGTTATCAACGCATCTTAGAGCAGCCCGTCCGCGGGTTCTGGCAGCGCTCAATCGGGCCTTCGGCGATATCGACCTGGCAGAGGATGCGTTTCAGGAAGCCTCTCTCAAGGCACTGAAATCCTGGCAACAGGACGCGTTTCCCAAGGACCCGGCTGCCTGGTTGATCGTTGCCGGGCGCAATGCCGGTATCGATGCCTTTCGCAAGAAGAGCCGGGAAACGCTTTCAGCACCTGAGGATCTGGAACAGGCCTTTGAAGGCACCCATCCGGAAGACGAGCTGACCCGATCTCTTGACCAGTCCGTCTATCGCGACGACATCCTGCGGCTTCTGTTCACGTGCTGTCATCCGGTCCTGCGGCGCGAGCAGCAGATTGCGCTCTCGTTGAAGATTGTTGCCGGCCTGTCGGTCGACGAAATTGCCCGAGCCTTTCTCGTGCAGCCCAAAACCATGGAACAGCGCATTACCCGCGCCAAGAAGAGGCTGCAGGCAGCCAAACTTCCTTACGAGGAACCTGACGCCAAGGCCAGGACGGAACGCTTTTCTGCGGTGGCCAATGCGATCTATCTGGTTTTCAACGAGGGATATTCCGCGTCGCAGGGCCCTGAACTCATCCGGGGAACTCTTTGCGAAGAAGCCATCCGGCTCGCCCGCCTTCTGGTCCGCCTTTATCCGGAAGAACCGGAGCTGCGCGGACTTCTGGCATTGTGCCTGATCCAGCATTCCAGGCGGCACGCCAGGCTGAACTCCAATGGCGAAGCGGTTACCCTGGAAGATCAGGACAGAACTGTCTGGGACCGGAAGCTGATCGCGGAAGGCAATATTCTTCTGGAAGCTGCACTGCGCCGGGCCACCCCCGGCCCCTTTCAGATCGAGGCAGCAATTGCGGCAACGCATACGAGATCGACACGGTACGAAGAAACCGACTGGATGGAGATCGATCGGCTCTATCGCGCCCTCGAAGTTATCAGGCCGACACCGGTCGTCGCGCTCAATCGGATCGTGGTCCTGGCCAAGCTGAGCGGTCCGCTTGACGCGCTCGAGCAACTCAAGCGGCTGGAGACACCGTTACAGCGCTATGCCAGTTATCACGCAGTAAAAGGTTCCTTCCTGGCTGAACTCGGCAAAACGGAAGAAGCAAGGCAAGCTTTTGGGAAAGCACTCGACCATTCCGGGACCGACGCCGAACGGCGCCACGTTCAGAAAGTTCTGTCGAAACTGGACGATGCAGACCTGTTGCCCAACTCGGGAAAGCGGTCATGATTTGCTCGTCTTCTGAATTTTGACGCTTTCGATGTCCGCCTAAATATGTTTCGCTCTAGTGCGATATCGAACGCATGCAGCTTTTGCATGCAGCGATGACAGCTAGTTGAGTGGATATTGTCATGAATTTTCGAGGCTCGATCGTTTCCGTCATCATGCTGGCAGCACTTCTGGGACTGGCCGTATTGATGTTCAATGTGCCGGTTGGTGTCGAACCGAAGACTTTTGGAGCCTGGGCGTTCGGCGCCATCCTGGTGTTCGGCGTTGTGAATTTGTTTCTCGTTCTTCTGGACAGCCGGCGAGACCAGAACGACAAGAAATAGTCAGCCCGGCTTTGGAAGCAGCAAGTTCAATCCAAAGCCTGAGCGCCTGAACCTGCCAGCGCTGCCGCTTTTTGGCTTTTTCAAAAAATTTTCCTGCCCCTGTCGGATTTGCCGATCCTGTCACGTCCTCTGATCACCTGGGCCCTCCAGGCGATACTTCAGACATGAGGATGAAAGAGATGAGCAATCCAATGCAAACCCATGGTGCCTTCAGCTGGATGGAACTGCACAGCGGTGACGGGTCCAAGGCCAAGGATTTTTACACCAGCCTGCTTGGTTGGGGTACGGAAGAAATGGAGATGCCGGGCATGAGCTACACAGTGATTGCCAATGGCGAAGAAAAGATCGGAGGCTTTCCGCCGATGGCGGCAGAAACGCCGCGCTGGTTGCCATATGTCACGGTCGATGACGTGGATGCCCGCATCGAAAAGGCGAAATCACTCGGCGCGACCATTGCTAGTGAGCCGATGAGCATTCCGGGTGTTGGCCGCATGGCGACGCTCATTGATCCGGTTGGTGGTGTCATCGCGCTGATTGCCTATGAAGCGCCTGCCACCGAGTGATCTTTTCCGGCAGGCCGGTTTTCGACCGGCCTCCGTCCCTTTCCCGGAGAAATAGATATGGAATATGTTTCCTCACTTCCCGTAACCCTTGTGTTCATAGCGCTGTTTGCCCTGCTTCAGATCCCGATGACAATAGTTGTCGGCCTTCGGCGCGTTCAAACCGACACGCACTTCCTGGACGGAGGCGACCAAACTCTTCTAAAGCGCATGCGCGCGCACGGAAACTTCACCGAGACAGTGCCCATTTCCCTCCTAGCCATGGCGGCGGCCGAAATCGCAGGCGCACCGCACCTGCTGCTGTGGGCCGGTGGCTGCGCGCTGCTGCTGGGCCGCCTGATGCACTATGGAACGCTCGTGAATTCAGGTTTCGGGAACGGCCGGGCAATCGGCATGATCTTCACAATGACGCCGATGCTGATATTTCCCGGATACATCCTTTTGACCTTTGCCGGACTGAACTTCTGACCGGACACCACAATCTGGTCTGAACATCCCTGCCCGGACCGATTACCAGGTGTCCTTCAGTCCCTACGCTGCCTCCTGGCGTCAGCGTGGGGCTTTTGTCAGGTCTGAAGCACTCAGGCCAATCCCAGCCAGTTACCTTCGAATTGTTCCGTCATGTCCTGCGAGCATTTTGGCGTGCTTTGCGAGTGTGGTTGCCTGGCCCTGTCTTTACCTATGAGCCAAACGGAGAGGTTTTTGCTCCGCAATGGCATATCATGGCTAAGCCTGACACGTGCCGGAGCGCCTCTAACTATTGAGATCCAAACGCCAGCAACAGGAACTGCAAGCATGAAACTCAAGGTGGACGGTCAAATCCGGGAAGTGGATGTAGAACCGGACATGCCGCTTCTATGGGTTCTGAGAGATGAGCTCGACATCAAGGGCGTCAAATACGGCTGCGGCGTTGCGGCGTGCGGTGCTTGCACCGTGCATCTCGACGGAGTTGCCGTTCGTTCCTGTCAGACCCTTGCAGAGGATGTCGGTGAAGCCGAGGTGACGACCATTCACGGCCTTGGCACCCCCGATGCGGTTCACGCAGTGCAAAAGGCATGGATCGACCACCAAGTGGCCCAGTGCGGATACTGCCAGTCCGGCCAGATCATGCAGGCCGCCAGCCTGCTTGCGGAAAACCCCAACCCAACGGACGAAGAAATTGCCGAAGCCATGTCAGGCAACCTTTGCCGATGCGGAACCTTCCCGCGTATCCGGGAAGCGATCAAATCCGCATCCCTGGCAATGAAGGGAGCATAGGTCATGGGAAAGGTGATGAAATATACCCGCCGTGCCTTTCTGGTCGGAGCCGCCGCCGTCGCCGGTGGGGTCGCCTTCGGCTATTATCAGGTACAAAAGCCGCATGCGAACCCCCTGCTGAATGACAAGAGCGAAGGCGAAGCGGTTTTCAATCCCTGGGTCAAGATTGACAGGGACGGAATTACCCTGATCACGCCACATTCCGACGTCGGGCAGGGCGCAACCTCCATGCAGGCGGCCCTGATCGCAGAGGAACTGGATGTCGACTTTGGTCAGTTCACGACTGACTTCGGGGCCCCCAGCCCTGCCTACTACAACACGGCGCTTGCCGCCGAAGGCGCACCGTTCATGTCGACGGATGAAAGCTTCACGGCCGAAACCATGCGGGCTGTGATGGGCGGCGTCATCAAACTGATGGGAATGCAGGTGACCGGAGGATCAAGCTCAGTTCCCGACTCGATTGACAAACTCCGCAGGGCCGGTGCCGTCGCCAGGGAAACCTTGAAACTGGCCGCCTCGAAAAAATCGGGAATTCCAGTTACTAGACTCACCACGAAAAGTGGCGCTGTGGTTTTGCCGGACGGAACGGGCATCTCCTATACCGATCTTGCGGCAGATGCTGCCGATCTGGAACCGGTCAATGACGTCGCACTGCGCGATCCATCTGAATGGCGTTTGATCGGCAAGGACATCAAACGGCTGGATATTGTCGCCAAGTCCACCGGCACTCAAGTCTATGGCATCGACCTGGAAATCCCGGACATGGTGCATGCAACGCTCGTGCTGAACCCGCGTCAGGGCGGAAAACTGAACGGGTTTGATGCCAGCGAAGCCGAAAAGATGCGCGGCGTTAAGTCCATCGTTCCGGTTACCGGCGGTGTCGCGGTGGTGGCAGACAACACCTGGCGTGCCATTCAGGCGGCGCGCGCCATCGAATTTGACTGGGGACCTGCACCCTACCCGGCCGAAATGGACGGCCACTGGAAGTTACTGAGCGACAGTTTCACAGAGGACAGCCTGGACAGCGAATGGCGCAATGACGGCGATGTGGAAGCCAATCTCGGCGCCGCACCTACGACGGCTGAGTATCGCGCCCCTTACGTGGCGCATGCGCCGCTCGAGCCGCTCAGTGCAATCGTCAGGGTCACCGATGATGCCGCAGAGGCCTGGGTCGCTACTCAGATGCCACGCTTCGTCCAGACCAACGTGGCCCTGATTGCGGGACTGGAGCCTGAGCAGGTCACCATTCACAACCAATATGCCGGCGGCAGCTTCGGACATCGCCTTGAAGACGAGAATGTCAAGCGGGCGACTGAAATCGCTCTGACGATGAAAGGAATACCGGTCAAACTCACTTATTCACGTGAGGAAGACTTCGCCCACGATTATCCGCGCCAGATCGCAATGGCGCGAATGAAAGGGGCAATCAAGGACGGCAAGGTGGATGCCTATGACCTTGAAATCGCTTCGCCGTCGGCAGCTCAGTCCCAGCTCTCCCGGCAACCGATCGACATGCCCGCAAGCGCCGACAAGCAGCTTGCCGCCGGTGCCTGGAACCTGCCATTTGCGATCCCCAATTTCCGCATGCGGGCTTATCGCGCCCAGGGTCTCGCGCCAACCAGCTCCTGGCGTTCCGTAGGAGCCTCCACCAATGGGTTCTTTGCCGATGGTTTCCTGGACGAGCTCATTCACGAGGCCGGAGCGGACCCGCTGGAAGAACGTATCCGCCTGGCAAATGACGATGTTGCCCGCAAGGTCCTGGAAGCCGTCGGAGAAATGTCCGGCTGGGGCAGCGACCTCGGGCCAGACCGGGGCCGGGGCGTTGCGTTCGTCTCGTCATTTGGCGTGCCCGTTGCCGAAGTCGTCGAAGTCACCAACACCGACAGCGGCATACGGATCGACCGGGTATTCGTTGCCGCCGATGTTGGACGTATCGTTGATCCGATCATGTTCGACAACATGGTCAAAGGCGGCGTTGTATGGGGCCTCGGTCATGCAATGAATTGCGAGATTACCTATTCCGCCGGCATGGCAGAACAGGAAAACTTCTGGGACCACGAAGGCATGCGGTTCAATCAATGTCCGGAAATCATCGTCAAAGGCCTGGAAAATTCCAACAAGATCCGCGGCATCGGCGAGCCGCCGGTTCCGCCGGCTGCTCCGGCACTGGCCAATGCGATCTTCGCGGCAACCGGGAAGCGCCTGCGCGAAATGCCATTCAACAAGTTCGTTGATTTCGTCTGAAGACAAAAAACCGGCCACAATGACTTGTGGCCGGTTTGAAGAACAACGCCAGCAAGAGCCGCGGGGACGCTCTGCGTTTGTCTCGCCAACTGTTCAGCAGTAGCGCTACTTCATCACAAAGCAGCTGGATTCTTACTCGGCAGCAACCGCAATGTCGCGATGCGAGCGGCGGGCCCAGGGACGGGTTCCGACCGGGATCTCGTCCACGGTGCCGACCGGCTGCAAGTACTTGGTAACTTCCGGCCATTCGCCTGCCTTCAACGCCTTCAGGACTTCCGGCTTGGAAATCTCGAAGGAGGAAACGCCGCAACGGCGGGCAAGCGGAACCTGATCAAGGATGTATTTTCCGGCTGCGCGGATGTCACCTTCATAACCGATCTGCTCGCGCAGAACGCGGGCAGCGGAAAATCCGCGACCGTCGGCAAAGCTTGGGAAGTCGACCGCAACATAGGCCAGGCGGCTCAGGAACGGCTGAAGCAGCTCGACATTGTCGCCCGCTTCGACGAGAATTGCCGTCCGGCCATCCCGAGCCAGATATCCATCGGCACTTTCCAGAAACAGGGTTTGTGGAACCAGGGCATCGCCTTCCACCGCAACACCAGTTTCGGCATCAGCGCGGGCCCAGTTTTCTTCGACGAATTCGCCGTCCTTGTAGATCGTTGTCATTCTTGCGTCCTCGATATCCGGTTCAGGCAGCGGTCAGATACCGCTGCCGTCGATTTCCTTGCCGTGGGTGGGCCAGTGAATGCCGCACTCGGTTTTTTCCTGTCCGCGCCACCGACCCGATCGCGGATCTTCGCCTGGTGCGACCTTGTCGGTGCAGGGCATGCAGCCAATGGAGGGGTAACCCTGGGCGACCAGTGGATGCGGCGGCAGATCATGGGCCTGGGCATAATCCAGGATTTCAGCTGCCGTCCAGTCCGCCAGCGGATTGACCTTTACCCGGCCCGCATCAAGTTCGAAATGTTCCAGGCTCGACCGTGATGCACTCTGGAAGCGCTTGCGTCCGGAAATCCAGGCTTCAAAGCCTGAAAGAGCCCGCTCCAGCGGCACCACTTTGCGGATGTGACAGCAGGCGTCCGTGTCGCTCATCCAGAGCATGCCGGCCGGATCCTGCTCGTCCAGGTCCTCTTTCGTCGGCTTGAAGGTGCGAACATCGGTCAGACCAAGCTTGTTCACCAGCTCATCACGATAAAGCAGCGTCGCGGGGAACAGCTTTACCGTGTCGATGAACAGCACCGGTGTCGACGGATCGATCTGAGACACCATGTGCAATAAAACGGCCGAATCCGCACCAAAGCTCGAGACCATGGCAATGTCTCCGGCAAACTGATGCCGGATCGCGCCCATCAGGATTTCCTGAGCGGATTGATCCTCAAACTGTGCATTCAAGGCGGCAATTTCCGCCTGAAGGCCTAGTTCCGGATCAACGCCCAGACTGAATGTCTCATGCAGCGCCATAAAGGGCCTCCTTGAAGGGCGCCTCCCCAACCCGGCGATATGCCTCCAGGAAGGTTTCCTCTTTTCCTGACCGCAAGCCGAGATAAGTATCGACCAGCGTTTCGATGGCATCGATCACCTGTTCGGAGGAGAAACCCCGTCCGACGATCTCGCCAATGGATGCGTTTTCGTTGGCCGAGCCACCCAGCGTCACCTGGTAGAATTCCTCGCCCTTTTTCTCCAGGCCGAGAATGCCGATGTGTCCGACATGGTGGTGGCCACAGGCGTTGATGCAGCCGGAAATCTTGATCTTCAGCTCACCGATTTCCGCCTGGCGTTCCGCAGTCCCGAAGCGTTCGGAAATGCGCTGAGCGACCGGAATGGAGCGGGCCGTTGCCAGGGCGCAATAATCCATGCCCGGGCAGGCGATAATGTCGGTGATGAGACCGGCATTGCCTTCGGCAATCTCTGCCTCGACCAGCTTGTCGAAGAGTGCCGGCAGATCATCGAGCTTCACATGCGGCAGGATGACATTCTGCTCGTGGCTGATGCGCAGCTCATCGTGGCCGTATTGCTCGGCCAGATCAGCGATCACATCCATCTGGTCGTCGGACGCGTCACCCGGAATGCCACCGATCGGCTTCATGGAAAGCGTCACGGACGTGTATCCCGGTACCCGGTGGGGGTTGAGGTTATGTGCCAGGAACTGGGCAAAGGCAGCATCCTTGCCCCGGCGTGCCTCAACGGCTTCGGACGTGGCGGACCCGACTTCGAGTGGCGGCGGGGCGAAGTAGGCCTCGATGCGGCGAACCTCTTCATCCGGCAGGCGCAGAACACCGTAGCGGATCTTTTCGAATTCCGCTTCGATGTCCGCCTTCAGTTCTTCCAGGCCGGTTTCGTGCACAAGTATCTTGATGCGCGCCTTGTATTTGTTATCGCGGCGGCCATAGCGGTTGTAAACGCGCAGGATTGCTTCGGAATAGGCAAGGAGGTCCTCTTCCGGCAGGAAGTCACGCACTTTGCGGCCGATCATCGGCGTGCGGCCCAAACCACCACCAACAAAAACCTCAAAGCCGATTTCTCCGTCTTCACCACGGGTCAGCTGCAGGCCGATATCGTGGACCTGTACGGCTGCGCGATCGTTCGGAGCGCCCGTGATGGCGATCTTGAACTTGCGCGGCAGGAACGAAAACTCCGGATGCAGCGAAGACCACTGGCGCAGGATTTCCGCATAAGGGCGCGGGTCTGCAATCTCGTCGGCAGCAGCGCCGGCGAAGTGGTCAGCTGTCACGTTTCTGATGCAGTTGCCCGAAGTCTGGATGGCGTGCATTTCAACTTCAGCCAGCTCTTCCAGGATCTTCGGCGTGTCTTCCAGCTTCGGCCAGTTGAACTGGATGTTCTGGCGCGTGGTGAAGTGACCGTAGCCCTTGTCATACGTGCGGGCGATATGAGCCAGCTTGCGCATCTGGCGGCCATTCAGCGTGCCATAAGGAATGGCGACACGCAGCATGTAGGCGTGAAGCTGCAGATAAAGACCGTTCATCAAACGCAGCGGCTTGAACTCATCTTCGCTGAGTTCACCGGCCAACCGGCGGCGGACCTGGTCCTTGAACTGTTCAGTGCGCTGATTGACAAAACTCGCGTCAAATTCGTCGTAACGGTACATTCTTCTCTCCTCGTAAGGCGCTGCCGTCGGTATCTTTGCGAAGATCCAGGCGCTGCCCTTCGTTCCTGTGTTGCTTAGGCGGATACCGCCTGGGCCTGCTTGCCAAAATTCGGGTGGGTGGTCGGCCCTGCGGCGCGGATGCGCTCACGCAGGCGAACCGGAATGATGACGCCGTCTTCGACGGTGACGTCCATTTCATAGACGCCAACGACTTCCTGGTTCTTTTCGGCATTTGCGCCAATCTCCAGGCCTTCGGCGACGGCATCCTTGCCTTCGAAGGTTCTGGCAAGCGTGACACGCTCAACCCAGGTGTCGTTTTCTCCGAGCCAGACAACATCGCCGTTCAGCAGGCGGTTGGCGGTTATGACTTTCATCGCGTCTACTCTCTATTTGCGTCAGGCGACTGCAGCCCGGGCAGCCTCAACCGGCGCCAGGGGCTCAGCATTGTTCAAGGCGGCATGGCCGACGGCCTCACCGATCACGATCAGAACCGGACCATCGATCTCCGTACGATCGGACAGGACCGCGAGTTCGGAAATGGTTCCGGCGAATTGGCGTTCATCCGGGTGAGCGGCGTTCTCGATCACCGCAACCGGGGTTTCAGGCTTCATGCCGGCACCGATCATGCGCGCGGCAACGGAAGCGGCAACGGACCGGCCCATGTACACGGCAACGGTCGCACCTTTCAGCGCCAGCCCTGCCCAGTCCGGCAAGGTTTCGGATTTGGCGTTGTGTCCGGTCGCGAAAACCAGGTTGGAAGCAACTCCGCGAAGGGTGAGAGGGATCTGAGCCGAAGCTGCCGCGGCGAAGGCTGCTGTAACGCCGGGGACAATTTCAAAACCGATTCCACCTTCGCGGAGTGCTTCCATTTCCTCTGCGGCCCGGCCGAAGATCATTGGATCACCGGCTTTCAGACGCACAACTTTCAAGCCTTTCCTGCCCAGCTCGACGAGGAGCTGGCAGATTTCCGATTGCGGCACCGAATGCGCGCCCTTGCGCTTGCCGACGTAGATACGCTCCGCATCCCGGCGCCCCATGGCTACCACATCAGCGGGAACCAGAGCGTCATGAACGATGACATCAGCTTCCTGCAACAGGCGCTGCGCACGAAGAGTCAGCAGATCTTCAGCGCCAGGACCGGCACCCACCAGCCAGACAAAACCGGGTTCATCGGCCATGCTGTTCAAAAGGCGTTGCGCCTCAGAGCGTGCCTTACCGGATTTGCCGGCATAAAGATTGGCGGCAACGGCTCCGGAGAAGAAACGCGCCCAGAAGTTCCGGCGAAGCGCACCATCAGTGATCATTCTGGTCGCAGCATCACGGAAATTTTCCGCAAGACGGGCCAGTTCACCTGTAGCGCGCGGCAGCATCGCCTCAATGCGGGCGCGGATATGACGGGAAAGAACCGGACCGACGCCGGTGGAAGTGATCGCGACGGCAATCGGAGCTCTGTTCACAAGCGCACCGGTATAGAAGTCGCACAGTTCCGGCTTGTCGACCGCGTTTACCGGCACGCCGGCGGCTCGGGCCGCATCGACAACTTCCTTGTCGAGCTCCCAATCTTCGCGCGCGGAAAAGACAAGCGCGGCTTCGGCGAGGTGCTCTGAACGGAAATCTTCGGAAACAAGCTCGGCCTCAAAGAGCTCAATCGCGACTTGAAGATCCGGCTCGATTTCACGGGAGACAACAACGATCGTGGCGTTGGTTTCACCAAGCAGGCGAACCTTCGCCGCCGCTTCCGCACCATGGCCGACAACCAGAACCCGCCGCCCGGCAACTTTCATGAATGCAGGAAACACGTCGAGCCGGGACTCCGGCTTTTTCAGTGTTTTTGCAATGTCGCCACGGCTTCCAGCCATCTGAAGGGTCTCCAATCCCAGTTTGATGGCCTTAATGTAATGGGCAGCTGCCCCCAGCGCCGGGCACCGGATTTCAAAGCTTGGCGCAGAAGCGGAATAGTTTTTTCCAAATCGCCTGTTCCGCGACCAAGGCTTCATAAACCGTCAGGATGGATTGCGGACGATCTTCTTGGCGAGTAAGCGGTTGTGTCTCTTTTGACACACCCAAATTGCAAATTTATCCAATCAGTCAAAAATAGTGAATAATACGTAATTCAGAAGGGTGAGCGCCATTGACTTGCATGGATTCGCAATGATGAATTTACCAATCAAGCTGTTCTGATTCTTGCTGTTTTTTCATTAGTCCCTTCGCTCAGACATAACGATAAAAATACATTCTGTTCCGAAATCTTATTGATGGAATTTCAGCATTTCTAAATTTGGGGGATTATTCGTGTATTTTCGCGACAGGAGACGTTTGTTTTCTACATGCTCTGTACTTGCAATCGCTGGCAGTATTTTTCCTAGCACACAGGCACATGCTACAAACACGCTCATCTTGCAGGGAGACTACATAAAAGTCGGGATAAGCGACAATGGCAGTCTGGGTGTCGGGGGCAATACTACACCCGGCATCCAGTTCGACGGCTCTGGAACAGGAACATTCAATGATTCTGAAGACTACCTGACACCTGGGTCGCCATTTTACGGCTTCACGGTTGAATACGACGCCGGCGCAGGCAGCCAGACAATTCAATCGAACAACGCCAGCGCTTTTGGTTCGCTGACTGGAACTCTCACCGATTACAGTGGTGTCAAATACAACGGTGCGACATACGACAACCGTGCGGTTTATGAGTACACATCCACAGATCTGAATTTGTCTCAAGATGTCTACTTTGAGGAAAACGGCAAGCAACTGAACTTCTCAGTGTCGCTCACTGCAAATGTCGATCTTACGGATGTCTATTACGGCGTCTACACGGACCCCGATGTCTACGCAGCAGCCGGTGACAGTTCTATAACCGACAATTTCGTTAAGGAGATTGATGGCTACCAGGTCGCGTACGCGCAGGCGCTCGCATCGAAGTATGTCATCGGCTTTGCGACCAACGACGACGATGCAAAAGCTGGTATCACAAGTCCCTGGAGCACCTCGGCGCAAGACTATTACAATGGTGGCAACCAAGGTGCGGAGCACAAAGGCGATGACGCAATCGGTCTTGGTTTTAACTTGAACTCTGTTTCCAGCGGAACCACCAAGACGGTCAAATACAGTGTTATCTTCGGCACCGACATTGAGGATGCAGTTACGAGCGGTCTGACCCCGAACATCGACACCGGTCAATCCTCATATTCAACCCAAGATCTGGCAGATTCCAACGTGAACCCGGTCTTTGAAGGCGGGAAGCTTGCTGTTTCCGATGATGGTGTGGTCATGAATGACTTCACAATCAACGATGCTGGTGGAACATTGGACAATTCGGGCAACACGGTTGCCTTCGGAGGAAGCTTCACAAGCGGAGAAACTGGTACTGGCTCGTTCACGTTTTCCGGCTCAGGAACAACGACGCTGGCTAACAGCACTAACAGTATCTCCGGTGGTGTGAATCTTGATCAAGGAACATTGAATCTCGGTGCCGGCGCCAATTTGAACGTTGGGACAAATAAACTTCAAATCCAGAATGGCGCCAAGCTATCCGGCTCTGGAAGCGTGACTGGCGACATCAACGTTTCAGGCACCATCGCGCCGGGAAGTTCCCCCGGGACGATGACCGTAGCAGGTTCAGTCACGTCGACCGATACAACCATTTTACAAGAAGAAATTGACGGTTATGGCACTGGAACTGGTGCGGGTAACTACGATCGTCTTGTTCTGACCGGATCGAGCAGCGTCTATACCGCAGATGGCACTCTCGAAATTTCGCTGAGAGGGATATCTGGATCGGCCAACAACAACTTCACACCTATCGTCGGCGATGCATTCGAGATCGTGGCTGCCGAGGGCGGGATAACAGGTGGCTATGATACGGTAACTCAACCGACATCCGGGCTTTCTGACGGTACACGCTTTGACGTCGTGTATTCAGAAAATGCCGTCACCTTGTATGTCACGCCGGATAGCTACGGGTCGTCCGCTGTCACGACGAATGGAAACGCAAGTGCCGCCGGTACAGCACTTGACTCAGTCCGCTCTGAGAGCGGCGCTTCAAGCGGCAATTCGGATCAGGATGCGTTGTTTACGGGTCTTGTAGGGCTTGGTGCAGACAGCGTTGACACCGCTCTTGAGCAAACTTCAGCAGGTTTACACGCAAATCTGATCGCAGCTGCGCGACAGGCTGGCAACCTGGTGAGACAGGGAAGTCTTGCACGTGCAAAGGACGCTGTTTTCAGCCAAGCCAATTCTGTGGCCGTTGACATTGCAACTCACGGCAATCTGGAAAACACCCAAACCGCCAATCGCGTCTGGTTGGAAAGTGCCGGCCAGATCAGTTTTGTCGGTGACGACGGTGTGTCCGAAGGATATCGGAACAATGCAGCTGCAATTTTTGGCGGCTACGACCTGTTGCTCATGTCACATTTTGCTGCCGGGGCTGGCGCTGGTTATTCCTCGTCAGACGTTTCAACTTCTTCGATCGGGAGTGGTCATACGGACTCGTTCCACGCATTCACCTATGCGGGCTATGCCAGAGACGGGGCTTATGTTTCAGCACTGTTCGGAGCGTCCTACGATACAGAAGACAGTGACAGAAGTGTTTCTTTGTCCACGGGATCAGCAACTGCATCCGGTGAGACCGAGGGATATACAATCTATGCCGATGTTGAAGCAGGCTATCGCGTCGACGTCTACCAGGCTGAAACCAGCAGCGCGTATGTCTTGCCCTTTGCCGGCCTAGCGATGGATACACAACATCGGAACAGCTACACAGAAACCGGCGACAATTCCGTAACAGTCTCGGCCAACGACTACGATGGCTTTACAGGTCAATCACGCCTTGGACTGACAATTGGTACCGATTTCAACCTTTCGTCCGACACAGGCGGAAACTCCAAAATAAGCCTGTCAGCAAGTGCCGCTTGGCTACATGGTTTTGGAGATGGCTGGATACCAGGCGTCACCAACTCGTTGCACAACACGTCCTGGACCGCCTCTGCAGCTGATCCCGGTTCGGATGCATTCGAAGGCCGGCTGGACTTGAGTCTGGCGATGAATGAAAACGTTTCGGCGTTCGTTTCCGGAAGTTACATCGGTAGCGAGAACAGCGACAACGGCAGAGTGATGGGTGGTTTGAGCATCACCTGGTGACATTCGTTGTTTCAAGTGGAGGCGCCTTGGAAACTGAGGCGTCTCCACTTTTACTCTTCTCCGCCAGCATCAAAACAAGCCCATCTGAGTTCACCACCCAAAGAAGTTGCAGCTGCTGGATGACGAACTCAGACCAACAATGTATGTGTGACACCGGACGCGCGACTCACTAAAGAAATCAGAAAACATGTTCTCTTTGAAAAAGATCCTCGTTCTAGCAACCGTCATTGGCCTTCCGGCCGCCTCGCCTTCGGCGATGGCGCAGGAGGCCAATCAGGCCGAGTTCTGGCAGACGCGCTGTGCCGGTCCTTCCAGATCGGCCGAAGCACTGATCTGTGAAACGAGCCAGAGTGTTCGCGTGAAGGAAAGCGGACAGCTGCTCTTCAAGGTCGATATCATCTATCCTGCCAACAAAGGCGCACCCGTCTTCCAGATGCAGGCACCGCTCGGTTTCTATCTACCGGGTAAGGTGAAGCTTGCCGTGGATGGTACACCGCTGAGCGAACTGGATGTGGGCACCTGTGATCAGCGCGGCTGCTTTTTGTCCGCCGAAGCGACAACCGGCATGATCGATGCCATGAAAGCCGGGGCGCAGTTGCAGATCGACTTTGCACCGGCGGCAGACCGGCGGCAATCCATCAATGTTCCGCTGTCGGGTTTCAGCCGCGCGATGGCCGCGATTCAATAAGCCAGTTTGGCAGGCACAGACCTGCCAGCGGCGCGCCCCTCCTTGATGCCGTTACGTAATTCGCTTAGCCTTTCTAATCGAATGGCGAAGATGTGCGATTGCGTCCGCCATGGCATCAGGGGGGAGTGATGCGACTTCTTCATTATCTGACTGCGGCCCTGCTGTTCGTCGCAAGCTGTGCCGGACAGGCGAGCGCTACCGTTGTGGAAACCTTCCGGCTGGGTGGCTGGAGCGGCAGTGCATTCACCGACGACCAGAGCGGCCTGTTCACCACCTGCGTTGCCTCTGCGAGTTATCGCAGCGGCATCACGCTTTATGTGCAGGTGGACACCCAGTACAGCTGGGCTCTCGGTTTTTCTTCGCCGGACTGGAACATGGAAGTGGGAGCAGACATTCCGCTTCAATACCGGATTGACAGGGACGAATGGCAAAAGGGTGTTGCCAAGGCAACTTCCAAGGAACTCGCCCGCATGCAAATGCCTCAGGGCGGTTACATCATCACCCGCTTCCGCCGTGGTCAGGTTCTTTATGTCTTCGACGGCACCAATAATTACGAATTTCGCCTGACCGGCACCTCCAGGCTGATGAAACGTCTGGCCGATTGCGTTGACAAGAATGCCGCCCGCTATGGCGCAGCACCCGGAATGGCCGACGCTGAGCAGGGAGAGGCCACCAGCGGCCTTGGACAAACCAAACCAGAAGAAAACAAGCCGGCGACCCCTTCACCCGACGAAGCGCAACTTGCCATCGAGGCGACACAGGCTCTGTTCAATCTGATGGGCGGTGCGGGTATTTCAGGACTGAAGCTCACACCTGACGGTCAGCGAGAGGGCGATCTCAACGGACTGCATGCTGTTGCAGCAGACAAGTCCCGCACCCTTGTGACCCATATCTTTGCACCGGGCACCTATACAAGCGAAGGAGACTTGATGTCGATCATCATCGGCGATTCCCAGAAAGCCTGCGAAGAAGGCAATTTTTCTTCCGGAACCAAGCGCATCGCCGAAGGCGGCAAGGAGATTTACACGAGCTACGCCAATTGCGAGGCGGGAGACTTTCAGCTGAAAGAACGCGTGGCCTTCATCAAACGCAAAGCAGGCGGGATTTTCGTCTATGGCGTTGCCGACACGTATGTCGGCGAAGGCGGAGGCAACCCGATTTCACCACCGGATCTGACGGATGACGCGTTTTATTCGGCTGCAGCGGAGGCTGCTGATTGAGGTTTGATCGTCGACGGACTGCCCTCCCCTCCATTCCGATGATCGAAATGAGACAGCTGTATCAACATCTTGTCTTCCCTGCGAAGGCAGGGATCCAGTAGTCGTTGAACTACTTTTGTGCTCATTCGCCGACCACACGGTCTACTGGATCCCGGCTCGCGCTGCGCTTGGCCGGGATGACAAACTGGGGCATCGGCTGGCTGCGAGTGCCTTACAGTGTCACTTAGGGCGGCACTGAAATTTCCGGAGAAGTTTACACAAAAGCGACGCTACAGAACGTCAATAGGGAAATTAATTGAGTACGGGTGCCAAGAACATGACACCGGTCAATCCAGCCAGACCTACTGTCCAAACATCAAAAATGAGCATTGGCCGCCGCTGGATAGCAGGAAAAATCAAAAAAGATACTGAATTAGGAATTATCCACGCAGCAGGTCCACCGGCAAGTTTCTTGAGCTGGCATCTAACCGCCCACCCCGAATAAAACGCAATACAGGAGAACATGACGCTGAACGCCGAATAGTCAGGCATAAGCGCCATCGCAAATGCAGCCATTACTGAGAATACTCCGCCAAAAAACCTGAAGGCAAGCTCAATAACTTCGTCTTTCCTCGGCAACCTTTTCCAGGAGCAGACTGGTGGCAGTCTCAGGCACACAAAGACCATTAAGATAAGATACGAAAACGCCGAGGAAAAAAGTGCCACCTAGACTAATACCGCTTTACTCATAACTGTCCGTTCAAAAAGCAGGAGCGCACAAGACCAAATAATAAAGGCCGGCAAAATGCCGACCTTTGGCCTTTCAAAGATTTAGCGCGGTTGCGTCCGGAAACAACCTTACTTCATCGCCTGCATCACAGAGACGAAGTTGGCGACTGCCGCGCCGCCCATGTTGAAGATACCGCCGATTTCGGCGTTCTTCACCTGGATGTCTCCCGCCGTGCCGGTGAGCTGCATCGCGGTCAGCACGTGCATGGAAACGCCGGTTGCGCCGATCGGGTGACCCTTGGCTTTGAGGCCGCCAGACGGGTTCACCGGCAATCTGCCGCCCATCTCGGTCCAGCCTTCCAGAACGGCCCGTGCCCCCTCACCTTCAGGTGTCAGACCCATTGCTTCATATTCGATCAGTTCGGCAATGGTGAAACAATCGTGGGTCTCGACAAAGGACAGGTCCTCCAGCGCCAGATTGGCGTCGCCCAGAGCCTCACCCCAGGCCCTTGAACAGCCTTCGAACTTCAGGATGTCGCGTTTGGACATTGGCAGGAAATCCTGGACATGCGCCATGCCGCGGAATGCCACGGCCTTTTTCATGCCAAGCGCCGTTGCCGGATCGGTCAGCACAAGTGCAGCCGCACCATCGGACACGAGCGAGCAGTCGGTGCGTTTCAGAGGACCGGCGACGAACGGGTTCTTTTCGCTTTCTGCGCGGCAGAATTCAAAGCCCAGATCCTTTCGCATCTGCGCATATGGGTTGTTGACACCGTTCTTGTGGTTCTTGGCCGCGATCTTGGCCAGCGCATCGGACTGATCGCCGAATTTCTGGAAGTAGGCGTCGGCAATCTTGCCGAAGACACCTGCGAAGCCTGCCGGAATATCGCCTTCTTCCTTCAGATAGGAGGCTTTCAGCAGGTTCTTGCCGATTTCGGGTCCCGGCGTGGTGGTCATCTGCTCAACCCCGACAACGAGGACGAAGCGCGCATCGCCGGAGGAAATCGCGCGAACTCCCTGGTGCACGGCCGCCGAACCGGTCGCACAAGCGTTTTCAACACGCGTTGCGGGCTTGAACCGCAGTGCCGGGTCAGCCTGCAGTACAAGAGAGGCCGTAAAATCCTGGGCCGAGAAACCTGCATTGAAATGGCCGAGCAGGATCTCATCGACATCTTCCGGCGCAATTCCGGCGTCGTGGATGGCGTCAACCGCCACCTTGACGATCATGCTCTCAACAGTTTCTTCCGCATGCTTGCCGAAGGGCATATGCGCCCATCCCACCATGGCTGCCGTCATGACAATTCCTCCAGGTTCTTTCTGTTAAGGTGGCGGTTGGAAGCTACGGATCCAAGCCTGCGCCAGAAATTGCAGGGTCCACCTTAGGGAAACTCAGCTGAGCCAGACAGTCCCAAGATCCATGCTGCTTTGCAAGAAGAAATTGACCTAAACGTCACTATTTTTTATTTAGATAATATATTTCAGATATTTATGCGAAGTCATAATCTCCACCAAGACATTTTTCTTCCGCATTGCACACTGTTTTAAAATCGATCCAGACGTTTTTTCCTTGCTTAAGAATTCGTTCACATGGCTGTCATTCAGCCAGTTTATAGAGGCCTCGTTCCGGACAAAATCCTTCTTTGGCAATTTTCATCTGCTCCACCGGTCCTGCGCTGCGGGACCGGTTTTTGCTTTTGCCACCTGACTTTATGCCGAGATCCGAACGTTTTCCCGCAAAGCTTCACACGACTTTTTACCCCAAGTCTCTTGACCGGACGATCCGCGGCATATAGCCATTCAAAGCGCTTTGAATTACAAACTCCCGCCTTAGAAGCGGAACGGAGACCGGCAATGTTCGAAGAAGCCGAAACGGGCCAGGAGGCCGACATGCCAGCAAACATCATCAAGGACCCGGACTGGTGGCGCGGTGCGGTGATCTACCAGATCTATCCGCGCTCGTTTAACGACACCAATGGTGACGGCATCGGCGACCTGAATGGCGTGACGGAACGCATGGACTACATCGCTTCGCTCGGTGTAGATGCCATCTGGCTGTCCCCGTTCTTCACCTCGCCGATGGACGATTTCGGCTATGACGTTTCGGATTACGAAGATGTCGATCCGATGTTCGGCACGCTTGCCGATTTTGACCGGATGACCTCGGCTGCTCACAAGCGCGGCTTGAAAGTCATGATCGATCTGGTGATCTCCCACACGTCGGATCAGCACCCCTGGTTCAAGGAAAGCCGCTCCTCCAAGGACAATGCGAAGGCCGACTGGTATGTCTGGGCCGACGCCAAGCCGGACGGTACACCTCCGACAAACTGGCTCTCAATTTTCGGCGGACCGGCCTGGGAATGGGACAGCCGCCGCTGCCAGTATTACATGCACAACTTCCTGACCAGCCAGCCGGACTTGAACTTCCACAATGCGGAAGTTCAAAGTGCCGTTCTTTCCGCTGCCAGGTTCTGGCTGGACCGCGGTGTCGACGGGTTCCGCCTGGACACGGTGAATTTCTATTTCCACGACGCCGAATTCAGGGACAACCCGCCACTCAGCGCCGATGAAATGCCGTCTACGGTGGACCCGACAAATCCGTATGGCTATCAGGACCACATCTACGACAAGACCCGGCCTGAAAATCTGGAATTCCTGGAAAAATTCCGCGCGCTTCTCGACAAATACCCGGGAGCGACCTCCGTGGGTGAGATCGGAGCGGACGGCCAGGCCGTGGAGCTGACTGCTTCCTACACGGAAGAGAACAGGCGCATTCACATGGCCTACAGCTTCGACCTTCTGACACCTCAGCATTCGGCCCCCTATATCCGCCGGATCGTTGAGGAGATGAACGAGGGCATCGGCTCGGGCTGGGCCAGCTGGGCGCTGTCGAACCATGACGTCAACCGGGTGGGCAGCCGCTGGGGCGACGGTCTGGACCTTCAGAAATTTGCACCGCTTGAAACGGCGCTTTGCGCCTCCTTACGCGGAACGCCCTGTCTCTATCAGGGAGAGGAACTCGGCCTGACACAGGCGGACGTTCCCTTTGAAAAGCTGCAGGACCCTTACGGCATCCGGTTCTGGCCGGAATACA
Organism: Roseibium sp. SCP15; assembly: GCF_040329435.1. Lineage (NCBI taxonomy): Bacteria > Pseudomonadati > Pseudomonadota > Alphaproteobacteria > Hyphomicrobiales > Stappiaceae > Roseibium > Roseibium sp. SCP15. The sequence goes on from NZ_JBDZYI010000002.1 coordinate 555,407, forward strand.
AGGGCCGCGACGGCTGCCGCACGCCAATGCCCTGGGTCAAGGACAATGCCCATGCAGGTTTTTCTGAGGAAGATCCCTGGCTACCTGTCGCACCGGAGCATCGCGAGCAAGCAGCCTTTGAACAGGACAAGGACCCAAACTCCATCCTGAACCGCAACAGGGCGTTTTATGCATGGCGGCAGAACCATGTCCCTATGAAGAAGGGCGACATGACGTTCATCGACAGCCCCGGGGAGACCCTCGTCTTCACCCGCAGTCACAAGGGTGAAACGGTGTTGTGCGCCTTCAACCTCGCAAACACCGAGGAAACAATCACACTGTCCGGCCTCCAGCTGGAAAACCTCAACGCACCGGGGTTCTCCGGGTCCATTGACGGATCCACGATTTCGCTCGGCGGTCTCGATGCGGCCTTCGCGCGGGTCCTGTCCTGAACTCTTTGCTTCAAAACCTCTCCCGGCGCGGCTAAAAAGACGCGCCGGGTTCTTCCGGTCAAATTGCAACGAGCCGGAATTTTCATGACCACTCCCCTGCCTCTCTCAGTCTTCATTATTGCGAAGGACGAAGCCGACCGGATTTCCCGTCCGATCGAGAGCGTCAGCGGCTGGGTCGATGAGATCATTGTCATTGACAGCGGCTCGAGCGACGACACTGTTGCAGTCGCCGAAAAACTCGGAGCAAAGGTCGTTCGCAACGACTGGCCGGGTTACGGACCCCAAAAGCGGTTCGGTGAAGATCAATGCCGCAACGACTGGCTGCTCAATCTGGATGCGGATGAAGAAGTCACGCCTGAACTGGCAGCTGAAATCCAGGCGAAATTTGCTGACGGAAGCTACATGCAGGCTGATGGCTGGCGCATCATGATCCGCGATATGTATGCTCACGAGGATGCACCCGCAGCCTGGGCGTACGGCTATCACCAGATCCGCCTCTACGATCGGAACAAAGGCCGTTTCTCAGACTCCATCGTTCATGACACCGTACGCCCGCAGGACGATGCAAAGCTCGCCAACCTTTCCGGCATCATGGCGCACCGCTCGATCCGCTCGCTTAATTTTCAGGTCGGCAAGTACAACCGCTATTCCGGCATGCAGGTGGAGGAAATGCGCGCACGTGGCAGGAAACTGCCCCGTATCCGCCTACTGATGGAGTTTCCGGTGAGCTTCTTCAAAGCCTACTTTGTGCGCAAGTATCGCAAGTATGGCTGGTGGGGCTTCATTCTGTCCATGAACTACGCCCATGCCAGGTTCTTGCGGGTTGCCAAGGCTTATGAGGCGGAATTGCTGGACAAGACAGAAAAGCCCTAGGTTTCCGCCTCGGCCAACGCATCCTCCAACACCGCATGCCGCTCCACCCGGATCGGCTGACGCACGCCGGTGGTGTGATGGAAATGTTCCAGCCGGCGGATCGTGGTTGGTGTGAGCGTATGTCCGCGCGACAGGACCAGCTCATGACTGTTTTCGGTCAGGACATCATCGATCAGGTTGTCGCCGGGCTGGAGTGAGCGAATGTAACACTCGTAGACCGAACCCTTTTTTTCTTCCGGAATGTCATCGAGCAGAATGTCCCGAGCCATTGCCAGAAGTCTTGGATCATACTTACGGCTGTTGATGGAGAGCGCCTCGAACGCTGCTGCATCCGGTCCGCTTTCCGGGCTTGCATACCAGAGATCTGTCAAAAGCTTGAGAATGCGCGAGATCATCGGGATCTCTTCGCCAACCGGACCGTCCTTCGGAAAACCCGAGCCGTCAAATCCACGGGCCGACAGGTAGAGGTGTTCCGATACCTTTTCCAGTTGAGGAATATTCTGCAAGAGCTCCCGTGTCTGCGCGGGGGCCCGGTCGAGCACGTCTCTCTCCTGCTCTGTCAGGCTACGGGCTGCACGATAGCGGGCCAGGATCTGTTTGGGCAGCAGCGCTTCGCCGAGCGGCGACAACATTACCGCCATTTCCAGTTCCCAGGTCTTCTTCATGTCGAGCTGGTTTGCCAGACGCAGCGCTTGCTTGCGAACTGTTCCGGTCCTCCGGAATGCTTCCGGATGGAAAAGCCCCAGCATATCGATCAAGAGTTTCACCGAACCGGCAAGGGTGCGCTCCAGCAAGGCCCGGTCCTTGGCGAGCTGGCGGTGATGGCCCAAGGCTGTTTCCAAGGCGGAGCTCAACTCCTCTGATTTGCAAGGTTTTTCCAAATAGAGGAAGGCGTGGCCTTCATTCAGAGTTTTCTTGATTGCCTCTGCAGACGTTTCCCTTGTCAGCATTACGCGCGCCGCTTGCGGCGCAATCGTTTCCGCGGTCCGCAGGAACGCCGTGCCGCCACGGCCAGGCAGATTGAAACAGGAGAAGATGACGGCAGCACCATGGTTCTGCTTCAGGAAAAGAAGTGCTTCTTCAGAGGCAGAAAAACTGGCGATTTCGTAGTGTTCGCCAAACAAGCGCTGAAACCCGGATTGAACATTTTCATCCGGGTCGACAACTACAATCAGGTCCGTGGTCTTTTCCATGCACGGCATCCTTTTCTTGCGCGGTCCAGCGGCGGCAAATTCCGACGGGCTGAACATCGCAAAGATCCTCTCATGAGACGGATAACAAATACTTGCCGTGCGCAGAGCCCATTGCTTGCCTCTACGGGAGCAGCAGCTGCCAGAAATCAATAGTGGTCATCCGCCTCACAGCTGCTCTATAAGGCGCCATGCTTGATGTCCTGATACTTGGTGCCGGTCCGGCCGGGTTGTTTGCTGCCGATCGTCTGGCGGCGCGTGGCTACTCTGTTGTGATCGCCGATCAGATGCCCTCGCCTGCCCGCAAGTTTTTGATGGCGGGTCGAGGCGGTCTCAATCTCACCCATAGCGAAGACCTGTCATCGTTTCTGACCCGCTATCGGGAGGCGGAAGGCTTTCTGGCTCCCTTGATCCGGGAGTTTCCGCCAGAGGCCCTCAGAGAGTGGTGCCACGAGCTTGGACAGGAAACTTTTATCGGCTCCAGCGGCCGGGTGTTCCCGAAGGCGATGAAAGCCTCGCCTCTGCTTCGTGCCTTACTGCGCCGGCTGGAAAAATCCGGTGCCGAGCTACGTACGCGCCAGAGGTTCACAGGCTTTTCTCAGGATGGCTTAAGTGTCCTGGAAACAGAGGATGGTCAGCAACTTTCCCAACCGGCAAAGACAGTAATGCTGGCGCTCGGCGGTGCCAGCTGGCCGAAACTCGGCTCAGACGCCGGTTGGGTAGCTGCCCTTGAGCAGCACGGCATTAAGATCAACAGGTTCCAGCCCGCAAATTGTGGCTTTCAGGTTACCTGGAGCCCGTTCCTGCGAGAGCGCTTTGCCGGATCGCCACTCAAGCGAATTGCTCTGAAACTGGGCGAAAGTTCCGTTCAGGGTGAGGCTCTGATTTCTGAAAAAGGCCTTGAAGGTGGAGCGGTCTACGCCTTGTCCGCCGAGATCCGCGAAACCATCAACGCAACAGGAGTTGCCGAGCTGCGCATCGACCTTCGCCCGTCGACGAGCGTAGAAGAGCTGACGCGCAAACTCTCCCGCCCGCGCGGAAAACAGTCCTTTGCAACATTCCTGAAAAAGACGCTCAAGCTACATTCCGTCGAACAGGCCCTCTTGAGAGAAACCGGGTCGTTTCCCGAGAACCCGGCTGCTCTTGCAATGTTGATCAAGTCCGTTCCGGTCAAATGCGCCGCTCCCTATCCGATCGACAGGGCGATATCATCCGCTGGCGGAATTACGCTTGATGAATTTGATGACAATCTCATGCTCAAGAAGCTGCCGGGTGTGTTTGCGGCAGGCGAAATGCTGGACTGGGAAGCACCGACCGGCGGATATCTTTTGCAGGCCTGCTTTGCCATGGGAAACCGGGCAGCAAACGGTATTGACGAATATCTGAAATCCACAATCGAAGGTCAGGCAGAATGACCGTACTTTACGTGGACGCGGACGCCTGTCCGGTGAAAAACGAAGCGGTTCGGGTGGGAGAACGCCACAACGTACCGATCAAATTTGTCTCCAACAGCTGGATGCGTCTGCCGGACGGCGACCTGATAGAGCGTGTCGTTGTACCGGAAGGGCCTGATGAGGCGGACAATTGGATCGCGGAGAGAGCGCAGTCGGGAGATGTGGTCATCACAGCCGACGTTCCGCTGGCAGCCCGATGCGTCAAAGCTGGCGCGCTCGTCATCGGTCCGACGGGCAAACCCTTTCGCGAAGATGGAATCGGCATGCGCCTTGCCATGCGCGACCTGAACACGCATCTACGCGAAATCGGTGAAATCCGGGAAGGCGGGCCGGCTTTCACCAAGAACGATCGCTCGCGGTTTCTCAATCAACTGGAAACAACGATGCGCGCGGCCAAGAGAATGACGAGTGGAAGCTGAACCGTTTCGCCGGCAGGCCCCGAGGCTGACTGAACTCCCGAAGAGCGATCTAACTGCGTTCGAGCATTCGCATTGCAAGGTTCAAACGAAAACGCCCTGCAAGGCGCGGGAGGCAGCACCTTGCAGGGAGTAGCCGGATATCCCCTCTGAGGGGTGATTACGCCCCGGCGTTATTGGCAGAAACGGTACTGACCGGAATATGCCAAGAAGTAACCCGTGTTCGGATTGAAAGAGCGATATCTATTGCTGCAATACTGGTACCAGGCCGGCGTCCACGGGGCTGGACGATAGGTAACCACAGGAGCCGGCGCCGGCTGATAATAGACCGGAGGCGGCGGAGCAACGTATCGCGGCTGTGACAAGGCAGACCCGAGAATTGCACCGGCGGCAAGGCCGCTTACGACGCCGACGCCAACCTGCCAGCCTTCTGCCGCGTTTGCTGATTGGGTCTGCGTTGTCAATGCTGCGCCTGCGACGAGAGCCAGCGCGACGGATGTGTTAGCGAACTTCTTGTACATGACAGCGTTCCTTCGGTTTGATGAGGCGCTTGGCTCGCCCCCAGCTCATGAAAGGACATTAGCGCTGCCGTTTCCGGAGCTCTGTGACCGGGGTCACAAGGGAGCGCATTTGCCGTTTGTGCCGGTCCCATGGTCTCAATTGGGCGTTCCAAGAACGTGTCTGCGTGCCTCGGACCGCCTCAAGGGTCCTCCCGAAACACCGTATCCGAAGGTGAGTTTTCAAAACCCGCTTGGCCAAAGATTGAACGGAAAGCGGCCATTGTAAGATAATTCCATGTAAAAATTTCGGAGGGCGTGCGGAATTGCGGAGAATGTTTGGCAATTCAGCGTCTGAACGATCTTTCACTTGCCGAGCGGGCCGGTGGAACCTACATTAACCGCCATCGGCACGCGTTGTGCCGTACGGGACATGACGTAGACCCGGTTAGACTGACTTCGGCGGCTGCTCCATTAAGCGCCGCTCTGAATACCCAAGCTTTCCGTTTCTTATTGAGCTCTCGTTTATTCGCGCCTGCACCTTAGTCGGGCAAGCGCAACCAACTAACGGAAAGGTTTCTCCATGCGCGAGAACGGCACCATCAAATTCTTCAATCACGATCGCGGCTTCGGTTTCATCACGCCGGAAAATGGCGGCAAGGACGTTTTTGTCCATGTCACCGCTTTCGAGCAGGCAGGCATCGGAACGCCGGTTGAAGGCGCAAAGATCTCTTTCGTTGCTGAAGACGACCGTCGTGGCCGTGGCAAGCAGGCCGCGCAGCTCGAGCTGCTCTAATCAAAGACGTATTTTCCGCTCCAAAGCTGCTGAGGCTCGGTGCGACTAATGAAATTGAAACGGGGCCAATCGGCCCCGTTTTTTTGTTTCAGAAAATTTTCCTGCGGCTCCAAGCTTCTCTGACTAAAGCATGCAATCCAGAAGTTCGTTTTCGCCAATCACCCCTACAATCGCACCGTCCTTTTGAACCACGACCGGATCGGAACTGGTCTTTTTCAGCTTGGCCACATCGCGGATCGGCGTGTTGATCTCGCAGGTCAATCCGCTTGCGAGAGAACCTGGAAGGCTGCCGGGTGGAACCATGACGTCACGAGCACGTAGGACATTCAACGGGTTCATGTGACTGACAAAGTCCGCCACATAATCGTCGGCCGGGTTCTTGACGATTTCCTGAGGCGTGCCGAGCTGGATGACGCGTCCGCCTTCCATGATGGCGATGCGCGAACCGATCTTGGCAGCTTCGTCAAGATCATGGCTAACGAAGATGATTGTCCGGTTCAGTTCCTTTTGCAGGTCGAGCAACTCGTCCTGCAGCTTGTCGCGGATCAAGGGATCGAGTGCGGAGAACGGTTCGTCCATCAACAGGATCGGTGCGTCCGTAGCAAAGGCGCGCGCCAGACCGACACGCTGCTGCATGCCGCCTGAGAGCTCGTGAACGAATTTTTCGCCCCAACCGCTAAGCCCGACCAGCTTCAATTGCTCCTCGACCTTCGCAGCCCTGTCCTTCGGGGACATGCCGGCAAGCTCAAGCCCGAACCCGACATTTTCAGCAACCGTACGCCAGGGCAGCAGGCCGAACTGCTGAAACACCATGGCAATGCGATGGCGCCGCAATTCCCTGAGATCGTTTTCCGAACAGGTTTCCGGATTTACATACTGGTTGCCGTCGTGAACCTGCACTTCGCCCCGGATGACCGGATTCAGACCATTCACTGCCCGCAGCAGCGTCGATTTACCGGAACCTGAGAGACCCATCAACACCAGGACCTCACCTTCATGAATGTCGAAGGTGGCGCCTGCGACACCGAGGATCTGTCCGGTTTCTGCCTGGATTTCCTGCCGGGTCTTTCCGGCATCCATCATCGGCAGCGCGGATTGCGGGTCATCGCCGAAGACAATATCGACTTCCTTGAAGGAGACGACGGGTTGCTTGTCTGCGTCGCTCATCGCTTTCCTCCTTCTTCAGAACGGAAGAACCTGTCCAGGACGATGGCGATGAGGACGATGCAGACGCCAACCTCGAAGCCTTGCGCGATATTCACCGTGTTCAAGGCCCGTAGCGTGGGAACACCCAACCCGTCGGCGCCGACGAGGGCCGCAATCACGACCATCGACAGGGACAGCATGATTGTCTGCGTCAGTCCGGCCATGATCTGCGGCAATGCATAGGGAAGCTCGATCTTCCAAAGGAGCTGCGACTTGGTTGCTCCGAAGGCTTTTCCGGCCTCCAACAGAGCGACCGGTGTCGACGACACTCCGAGCTGGGTAAGCCTTATCGGGGCGGGAATTGCAAAGATCACTGTTGCGATCAGACCCGGAACCATACCCAGGCCAAACAGGATCAGAGCCGGGATCAGGTAGACGAATGTCGGGATCGTCTGCATGAGATCGAGAACCGGACGAAGACCGGCATAGAACCTGGGATGGTGAGCTGCAAGAACGCCAACCGGGATGCCAACCGCCATGCAGACCACCGACGCGGCAATCACAAGAGCCAACGTCTCGGTGGTTTCTTCCCAATAACCCTGATTTATGATCAGGAGCAACGCAAAGGCTACAAAGGCCGCGAAGGCAACGGTTCTGTGAACCGCATATCCAATCGCCACGGCGATCGCGACTATGATCAGCGGATGCGGCGTCTGTAGAAGCCAGAGAATACCGTCGATCATCGTTTCGAGGAAAATCGAGATGCCGTCAAATACCCAATAGGCATTTTCGGTCAACCAATCGACAAAGCTACGCGCCCAAGGGCCGATCGGCAGTTTGTGTTCTGTCAGCCAGTCCAACCCGCTGCTCCGGTTTTCTTATTTTGGAAAAAGTTGACGCCGGGCGGGAGCCCCGCACCGGCGTCATGTCTTTCAGCATTAGAGGCCGAGAGCGCCTTTCACGGCAGCGAAGGAGTCACCGCCATCGAAAGTCTTGACGCCGACCAACCAGTTTTCGAACGTGGCCGGGTGCTCCTTCAACCAGGCAGCAGCTGCCTTGTTCGGATCTTCGCCGTCGATCAGGATCGCACCCATGATCTCGTTTTCCATGGCGAGTGAGAACTCAAGGTTCTCAAGGAGCTTGCCGACATTCGGGCACTCGGTTGTGTAACCGGCGCGAACGTTGGTGTAGACCGTGGCACCACCGTAGTTCGGGCCGAAGATTTCGTCGCCACCTTCAAGATATGCCATCTTGAAGCTCGCGTTCATCGGATGCGGTTCCCAGCCAAGGAACACGATATCGTTTTCCCGCTTGTTGGCGCGAGCAACCTGAGCCAACATGCCCTGCTCGGAAGATTCCACAACTTCGAAGCCTTCGAGATCAAAAAGGTTCTGATCGATCATGCCGATGATGAGGCGGTTACCGTCATTGCCCGGCTCGATGCCGTAGATCTTGCCGTCGAGATCGTCGCGGAACTTCGCAATGTCCTGGAAAGACTTCAGGCCCTTGTCATAGGTGTATTGCGGCACTGCAAGGGTGTATTTGGCGCCTTCAAGGTTCGCACGGACGGTTTCAACAGAGCCGTCTTCCCGATAAGCCTTGATGTCACCTTCCATGGTCGGCATCCAGTTGCCGAGGAAGACGTCGATATCCTTGTTCTTCAGCGAAGCATAGGTCACCGGAACAGACAGGATCTTGACTTCCGGTTTGTAACCCAGCGCTTCCAGAACCACGGAAGTCGCAGCAGTTGTCGCCGTGATGTCCGTCCAGCCAACGTCAGAAAAACGAACGGTCTGACAGCTTTCCGCCTCGCTTGCCAATGCAGTACCGGACAACATCAGGCCAAGCGCCAGACCTCCAGCGATTTTCGCTGCAATATTCATGATTGTACCTCCTATGGAAAGTCTATCTTATTGTTTGATGCAGGGAGCGATTGAGTTCAGCTCAAGCAATACCGCTCTCTGTTCCCTCCGCCAACAGCCTGCCTAAAACCGATCCAAACATCCACGGTAAAAATTTGCAAGTTTTCATTGATTGATTGATCAATTAAAAATAATACGGAAGCAGTTCAGGAGATCGCCATGCCCAAAGTCGGAATGGAAGCGGAACGGCGGCGCAGCCTCATTCACGCGACAGTTGATGCAATTCATGAACGCGGATACAGCGACATTACGATGGCGCAGATCGCGAAACGCGCAGGTGTGTCCGGCGGACTCGTGCATCACTATTTCGGCTCGAAAGATCAATTGCTTGCAGCAACCATGCGCCACCTCCTGACGGAGCTGGGACGGGCCATCACTGAGGGTCTGGCGAAGGCGGAAACGCCGCGCGAACGCATCTCTGCGATCATTGCCGGCAACTTCTCGGTTGACCAGTTTCAGCCCGCCGTCATTGCGGCATGGCTTGCGTTTTACGTTCAATCGCGAACCACGAACAGCAATGGCCGCCTGCTGAAAATTTATGCAGCAAGACTTGCATCGAACCTGACATTCAACCTTCGCGCGTTCATGCCGAGAGAGGACGCACTCCGAATCGCGGAAGGCACGGCCTCCATGATTGACGGCGTCTGGATCCGGCAGGCCCTGAGCGACACGCATACGGACCGGCAGGCAGCCATTGCGATGGTCGAGGACTATGTCGAAACCCAAATTGCCGCCCACGCAGCAAAAACGAACAACAAATAATCCGCCTGGAGTGCATTCATGACCGACCAGTTCGACTTCATTATCGTGGGCGCAGGATCCGCTGGTTGCGCACTCGCCTACAGACTTTCCGAGGATCCGAAAAACCGGGTCCTGGTTCTGGAATTCGGCGGCACGGATGTCGGGCCGCTGATCCAGATGCCCGCAGCCCTCTCCTATCCGATGAACATGCCCCTTTACGACTGGGGGTTCGAGAGTGAGCCGGAGCCCTATCTCGGTGGCCGGCGGCTGGCCACACCGCGCGGCAAGGTGATCGGCGGTTCGTCTTCCATCAACGGCATGGTCTATGTGCGCGGACACGCCTGCGACTTCGACACATGGGAAGAAATGGGAGCCAGCGGCTGGGGCTACCGGCATGTCCTTCCCTACTACAAGCGTCAGGAACACAGCCATGGCGGACAGAACGGCTGGCGCGGCACAGATGGTCCTTTGCATGTTCAGCGCGGCACCAAATGGAACCCGCTCTTCAACGCCTTCAAGCATGCAGGTGAACAGGCGGGCTATGGTATAACCGCCGATTATAACGGTGAGCGCCAGGAAGGCTTCGGCGACATGGAGATGACGGTCCATAGAGGCCGCCGCTGGTCTGCCGCCAATGCATATCTGAAGCCGGCGCTGAAGCGCGGCAACATCGAACTGATCAAGGGAGCCCTCGTCCGCAAGGTGCTGATCGAAAACAGTCGTGCTGTCGGCGTTGAATTCGAGACCGGTGGCGAAATCCGGGAAGCCAGGGCAGCGCGGGAAGTCATCCTGTCCGCGTCATCCATCAACTCGCCGAAGATCCTGATGCAGTCCGGCATCGGCGCGGCGGATCACCTGAACGAGTTCGGCATCGAGGTCATTGCCGATCGTCCCGGTGTCGGCGCCAATCTTCAGGATCACCTGGAACTCTACCTGCAGCAGGCCTGCACCCAGCCGATCACATTGTTCAAGCACTGGAATCTGGTTTCCAAGGCTGTCATTGGCGCCCAGTGGCTGTTCTTCAAGCAGGGCCTCGGAGCGTCGAACCAGTTTGAGAGCTGCGCCTTTATCCGCTCCAAGGCGGGTATCAAGTATCCGGACATCCAGTATCACTTCCTGCCGTTCGCCGTGCGCTACGACGGCAAGGCAGCGGCTGAAGGGCATGGTTTCCAGGCGCATGTCGGGCCGATGCGCTCCAAGTCCCGCGGCCATGTCAAACTGACTTCGAACGACCCGCATGCAAAGCCCTCCATTCTCTTCAACTACATGTCGCATGAAGAAGATTGGGAGGACTTCCGGACCTGTATCCGTTTGACCAGAGAGATTTTCGGACAGGAAGCGTTCACACCCTATCGCGGCAAGGAAATTCAGCCAGGAAGTCACGTGCAAAGCGATGAAGACCTGAACGGCTTCATTCGGGAACACGTGGAGAGCGCCTACCACCCTTGCGGCACCTGCCGGATGGGAGCAAAAGACGACCCGATGGCGGTGGTCGACCCGGAATGCCGGGTGATCGGCGTCGACGGCCTTCGTGTCGCCGACAGCTCGATCTTTCCGCAGATCACCAATGGCAATTTGAATGCACCGTCGATTATGGTGGGAGAGAAAGCCTCCGACCATATTCTCGGAAGAGACCCGCTGCCGGCCTCCAATCAGGAACCATGGATCAATCCTGACTGGGAAAGCAGTCAGCGTTAAAAGAACACCGGACCAACCGGCCCAAGAGACTCGCAGGAGCCCTTCACATGCGCGCGCAACCGACAGCTTCGCACTTCATCGGCGGATCTTACCAGGAAAGCCAGAGCGGCACGCCGTTCGACTCCCTCTATCCGGCAACGGGTGAGGTCATCGCCCAGATTCACGCCGCCGACGATGCGATCATCGACGCGGCAATCCAGTCCGCGAAGGAAGGCCAAAAAATCTGGGCAGCCACCGCGCCGGCCGAACGCGGACGCCTATTGCGCAGAACGGCCGAGATCCTTCGCCAGAAAAACCACGAGCTGTCCGTTCTGGAAACTCTGGACACGGGCAAACCGCTGCAGGAAACCCTGATTGCCGATGCGGCCTCCGGTGCGGACTGCCTTGAATATTTCGGCGGACTGGCGGCAACGCTCACCGGCGAACATATCGAGTTGGGCGGCTCCTTCGCCTATACCAAGCGCGAACCGCTGGGTATCTGCTTCGGTATCGGCGCCTGGAACTATCCGATCCAGATCGCCTGCTGGAAGGCCGCTCCGGCGCTTGTCTGCGGAAACGCGATGATCTTCAAACCCTCAGAGGTTACTCCCCTGAGCGCGCTGAAACTCGCAGAAGCCTTGAAGGAAGCCGGGCTTCCGGACGGCGTCTTCAATGTCATCCAGGGATTTGGTGACGTCGGCGCTAAGATGGTCGCACATCCGGACATTGCCAAAATTTCCCTGACCGGCTCGGTTCCGACCGGCGCCAAGGTCGCAGCGCTTGCCGGGGAGCACCTGAAAAAGACGACCCTTGAGCTCGGTGGCAAGTCTCCGCTGATCGTCTTTGAAGACGCCGATATCGAAAATGCGGTTTCAGCAGCGATCAACGCCAATTTCTATTCCACCGGTCAGATCTGTTCGAACGGAACCCGGGTGTTCGTTCACAAGGACATAAAGGAACAGTTTGTCGCCCGTCTGGCGGAACGCACTGCCAATGCCGTGCTCGGCGACCCGCTTGACGAGACGACCAACATAGGTCCGCTGGTCTCCAAACAGCAGCTGGACAAGGTTCTCCACTACATGCAGGTGGGCCAGGACGAGGGCGCACGCCTGGTCTGCGGCGGTGGTTCGGCGACGGTCGACAGCTTCCCCGATGGCTTCTTCGTCCAGCCGACGGTGTTCGCCGATGTCACCGACAACATGCGCATTGCGCGTGAAGAAATTTTCGGCCCTGTGCTGAGCGTTCTCGACTTTGATGATGAAGCCGACGTTGTTGCCCGCGCCAATGATACCGAATTCGGTCTGGCTGCCGGTGTCTTCACCAAGGACATTCAGCGCGCGCATCGCGTGATCGACCAGCTGCAGGCGGGTACGTGCTGGATCAACACCTATAATCTCACACCCATCGAGATGCCTTTCGGCGGCTACAAGAAATCCGGTATCGGCCGTGAAAACGGACATGCGGCGATTGAGTATTACAGTCAGATCAAGAGCGTCTACGTGGAAATGGGCGGCGTCGAAGCCGCATTCTGATTTCGTTCCCGTTTGATCACGGCAGGTGCCGGCCAAATGGCCGGGACCTGCCTTTTTCTTTGGTCAATCCAATCCAACGGATTGAACTTCGCGCCCGTTCGACCAGATTAGGGTTAGGTCCATCTTTTATCTGGAGATCGCATGAACCGGCACGTGCTTGATCCTGCACCGCGCAGTTATGTCAACAACATCTACCTGCTCGCCCGCTCCAATCGAGGCCCGGCATGTGCTCCGGCAGACCAGAGCCTGGAAGACGTACATGACTGGCTGCTGCATGACGCGACGCGTATCGACAATGTCATGCTGATGTTTGAAGAGTTCATGTGGCGTTGCAAGGCCGCGGAGCTTGGCATTGACCGGTGCACATTGCATGTCGGAACGCTGCACCCCCGAGTGGTCGGATTTTCCTGGGTCTGGAACAGTCAGGATCAATTGTGCGACGAGATCGCCGCCGATGCCAACGCACTCAACCAGGCTTCGTTCACCCGCAATCCGCTCTACAGGGTGATGAAGGAAGGCGAGACCATCAAGGCCAACCTTGAAAGCGAGGAAGGCAGAAATTCCGCACCCTTGATGGCAGAGCTCGCAGAGCAGGGTTACACGGCCTATGCCGCAATGCCTCTGAGTGCGTCCGGTGAGATGCGCAATGCCATGACCTTTGCGACAAGGCGTCCGGGCGGCTTTCCAACCGTCGACAAGGACCGGATCCGATCCCTGATCGATCTGCTCGCGTTACACGTCGAACGTCACATCGTTCAGCGGATCGCGCGGACCGTGGCAGATACCTATCTCGGCCCGATCGCCGGTCAACGCGTTCTGGACGGCGAAATCAAACGTGGCGACGGCGAAGCCATCAAGGCGGTGGTTTTCATGTCCGACATGCGGGGATTTACACAACTTGCCGACCGCCTGAGCGGACCGGAAGTCACTGCAATCCTGAATGCCTATTTTGATCGCGTTTCTTCCGCCGTTCTGGATCATGGTGGCGATATCCTGAAATTCATGGGAGATGGCGTTCTGGCAGTTTTCGATCAGCAGGCTCTTGGAGAAACGGCTGCTGCAAATGCTGCCGTGAATGCGTCCAAAGCCGCTCTTGCGGCAATAGATGCGCTGAATGACACGCCACCTGACGGCCTGCCGGATCCGACATTCTGGCAACCGCTCAAGATCGGAATCGGCCTCCATCGCGGCGAAGTATTCTTCGGAAATGTGGGCGGAGAGGAGCGTCTGGACTTTACGGTTATCGGCCGGGCTGTGAACGAAACGAGCCGGGTGGAGTCACTGTGCAAGCCTCTTGGACGTGAACTGCTCTTGACGGCACCCGTGAGAGAGGCCCTTTCGGGCGACCTGCAGACTAATCTCAATGCGATGGGCGATCACGCCCTACGCGGTGTTGGAAAGCCTGTGGCCATCTTTGCAGCCTGAGTGCTGCCTTCTCGGGAGCATCTTCAAAGGGCGGGTTGATCACCTGCCCTTTTTGTTTTCATACGCAAAATCAAAAAATCTTCTGCAAGTCTATTTCGTCAGAATCAGTTTGCCCTGTTTGGTAATCGACAGACGGTAGGTCTCCTCGTTGTGGAGAATCTGGATCTGACGCAGGCCGGAAAAGAGCTCACGAGAATCAAATTCGGTTTTCTGGTCCTTCGGCTTGCTGGCAAACGCCTGACGAACACGTCCTGCAGGTGCGATGGAAAGGCGGCGCTTTTGGCTGTTGGCGGTGAGTGTCATACGCGCAATCGGTCCCTGGCCTTCAGTTTTGCGCTCCCGTGGAAAGGGCAAATGGGAGCGTCCAGTTAAGAACAATTAAAAGGTGAGTTTCTTACTCAACTTTATACTTGACACTCATACTCAAGTTTTCCTATCAAGGCAATGCCTGATCGAAACAGAACTGGAAATCGCGTCCTCTGGTTTTGAATTAGACAGGGCCTCCGGGAAACCGGAGGTAACAAATGCCAGGCAAGCCAACCGCCCTCTCCTCTCCCTCAGCGGCAAGCCAGCCCGGCCTTTAATCAGAAAAGTGCGCCCAACCGGATTTCAGAATCCGGGCAAAGAAAAAGGCGCCGACCAAATGGTGACGCCTTTCAAACTCTATCGAAGATCCGGATATTAAGCGTTCGCTGCAATCGGCGTTTCAGTCGCGTCAATCTTCAACAGATCGCGCATTCCGAACCGGTCTTCGGAAAGATCCGCGATCGACTTGGTGTCGAGCACGTCCATGAACGCTTCCAGCGCTTCATGCAAGATGCCATTGAAGCCGCAGGACATGATCAGCGGGCAGTCCTTACGGCCGGAATCAAAGCATTCGGCCAGAAGGAAACTTTCTTCAGCAGCCCGCACCACCTGACCCACAGAAATATCTTCCGCAGGCCGCGCGAGCATGACGCCACCGTTACGGCCACGAATGGTCTTGATCAGATCAGCGTCGACCAGAACCTTCATGATCTTGAACAGGTGCGTTTCGGACATCTCGAAGCTGGCAGCGATTTCCGCAACCTTGCTCGGTTTGTCCGGGTTCACAGCGCAATACATAAGCGCGCGAACCGCATAGTTTGTCTGTTGTGTCAAGCGCATGCACTAGATATGCGGTGCGCTGTCGCAAAGGTCAATCTAAAATTTGAATGTGGGACGCGACTTTTCGGCTCACTTGTCGAATTTCGGCCCGTTCGGTACAAAATCTGGCTTCTCAGGCTCACCGAGGCGTCCAGTTTCACAGCCCAAGCAGAATGGCAGCATCTCCGTGGCACCAATTTCCTAGGGTGTCGTCTATTCCCTGGGTCCACCGATGGCCGCGAGTTCCGGCAGGTTATCCTTCAGAAAAACGTCGATACCGATTCGTTCCTGATCATCGATAATCGGAGCGCCGTCGCAAAGTGCCTTGAGAACACGGATTGCACTGCGGACCTCATGACCGGGATCCTGCGCGATCACGGCGTCCAGAACGTTCGCAGTCAGCGCCTCACGGGTATACGGCGTCAGTTCATGACCGACAAAGACAATGTCGCCTGCCCGCCTGGAGCCGGTCAGCGCCGCAATCGTGCCCCTGTTACCAGCGCCAATATTGTAAAGTCCCGCCAGATCGGGGTGATCGGTCAGGAGCTTTTTGACCAGATCCGAATTGCGGGCGTTGTCATCCCTGCCTTCACGAACCTTCAAGAGCTCAAGATGCGGAAAGTCCCGCTCGATCACTTCGCGGCAGCCGGCAAAGCGATCAGCGTGATCCCGAAGGCCAAGCGAACCTGCAATGAGCCCGATCTTGGCTTTATGCCTTGGCAGGAAACGCCCAAGAAGACGGCCGGCGGTTCGCCCGGCAGCCACATTGTCGATGCCGACGAAATGCTGACGGGCGGAGGATGGATGGTCTGAAACCAGCGTGACGACCGGTACGCCACGATCCTGCAGCCGGTCTATCGCTGCCCGCACTTCCGGAAACGCTGGCGCGACCACCGCCACACCGTCGCAAACCGAGCGATCCAGGATTGCCAACGTTCCTGCCACCCTGTGACCGTCAAATGCATCAATGGGTTCCACATGCACATGCATGCGATCACCGCTCATGGTCTGGGCATGTGACATCGCTTCCCGGGTCAAATCCTCCATGAAGGCGTTCGGCCCGTTGGGAATGAGGAAGTGCAGGCGATAGACGCGTTTCTTGGCCAGTCCCGCAGCAAACACGTCCGGCTTGTAATTCAGGGTCTCGGCGGCTTTTTTCACCTTTTCGATGGTGACCTTGCGCACGCCCGGGCGTCCATTCATCACTCTGTCGACCGTCGCCAGACTGACACCGGCTGCTTCAGCCACGTCATGGATCGTCACACGCCGCATGCGCTCCCCCGTCAAGGCCGGCTCTTGTTGCGGCCGGATCGGGAGCAGTATAGCCACGTATGAGGTGCGGTCATCAAAAAATGTTGCAGCGCATAAAAATAAACCGCCTAAGCGACGAGCTGACTAGACGACCTGTCCTGCGGCATGTCCGGAAGACCAGGCCCACTGGAAGTTGAAGCCGCCGAGATGGCCGGTCACATCCACGGCTTCACCGATGAAATAAAGGCCCGGGACCCTGCTTGCCTCCATGGTCTTGGAAGACAGCTCCCTGGTGTCGACACCGCCAAGCGTCACTTCCGCTGTCCGGTAGCCTTCCGTGCCGACCGGTGTCAATTGCCAGCGGTTGAGCTGTTCGGCTGCCCGGCGCAGCACCTTGTCCGATTGATCGGCCAGCCGCCCTTTCAGCTTGAAGGCCTGGGACAACGCTTCCGCGAGCCGATTTGGCAGCAATTGACCAAGCGCTGTCTTCAGATCCTGTTTCGGCGTTTCCTGCCGGGCTGAGCGCAAGGTTTCGAAGACATCCGCTTCAGGTGCCAGATTGACCGATATCGGTTTGCCTTCCTGCCAGTACGAGGAAATCTGCAGGATCGACGGCCCGGACAGACCGCGGTGTGTGAACAGCAAGCCCTCCCGAAAGGTCGTTTTCTGGAACGACACCTTGGCATCGACCGAGACACCGGAAAGCGAGCTGCATAATTCCTTGTTAGCATCTGAGAATGTCAGCGGCACAAGAGCAGCGCGCGGTGTGACAAGGCTCAGATCGAATTGCTTTGCCAGCTCATAGGCAAATCCGGTCGCCCCCATTTTCGGGATCGACGGTCCACCGGTTGCCACAACCAGTGACTTTGCCCGCAACGATCCTTTCGACGTTGCCACGGAAAAACGATCGTCCGGTTTGCTGACAGCTTTGATCTCGGTTTCCAGCTGCAACGTTCCGCCAGCGGCCTCGAGTTCACCCAGCAGCATCTGGATGATGTCCTTGGCACTTTCGTCGCAAAAGAGCTGACCAAGTGTCTTCTCATGCCAGGGAATGCGATGAGCCTCCACCAGCTTCAAAAAGTCCTGCTGCGTGTAGCGCTTCAACGCGGAAACGCAAAAGCGCGGGTTCTGCGACAGGAAGTTTGCTGGCGAGCAGTGAAGATTGGTGAAGTTGCAGCGTCCGCCGCCGGAAATGCGGATCTTGTCCGCGGGCCGTTTGGCATGGTCGATGACCAGCACACTGCGACCGCGCTTTCCCGCCTCAATCGCACACATCAAACCGGCAGCCCCGCCGCCGAGAATTAGAACATCCAGATCACGCATGGGCGGGCTTATACAGGGTTTCAGATTGCGAGACAGAGAAATTGTCCACCACCACCAATCTTTAACGCAATATCACGACTGCCAACTTCCGGTAATTCTTTCACAGTATTCAAGTGTCAGAAGATACACCGTTTCCAGTCAGGGGTTTTTATGCCAACTTCCAACGCCATTCCGAGCGATGTCTTTTCTGCAAAGTTGTCAATTGGCACGTCCCTGGTCTTGGCTACACACAATGCCAACAAGATCGCAGCACTCAGAGAAGCGCTGCAAAATACACCAGTGGAAATCAAGACTGCGAAGGATTTAGATTTGGGAAGCCCTGCGGAGACCGGGTCAACGGTTCTTGAAAACGCCCTGATCAAGGCAAGAGCGGTCGCGTATCAAAGCGGCCATCCGTCAATAAGCGATGACAGCGGTTTCTGCATTTCGGCTCTTGATGATCTGCCTGGCGCTGCAGCGATCGATTGGGCAGGACCGAACGGCGACTACAATCTTGCGATTGAACGTATCGGAAAAATGCTCTCGGAAAGAAACATTGTGTCGAGCCCTGCCCGCTTTGTGACCTGTATCGCCCTTGCGCTTCCGGACGGCACCGCAATTGCAGAACAAGGCGCCACCGTCGGAAATCTCGTCTGGCCGCCACGCGGCGACACAGAGGGATACCTTTCGGTTTTTGCTCTGCCAGAAGAAACCGAGACGCTGGCGGTAAAAATGGCTGGGCAGAGCGCTGGTGAAACGCATCGAATTGCCGCCTACCAGCATAGAAAACCTGCTACTCGCCGATTGATGGATCGGGTTCGAATCTTGGGTTAGGCAGGTTTCACAATCCAGGTTTTTGTTGAGTTCTCGCCCCTTGCCGTCATTCCGGACAAGGGCAGCCAGGCTGCACGTTGATCCGGGATCCAGATGTCAGCGTGAGCACAGCGAACGCCCTCTTTCATGAGAGGCGGCCGCGCTTTCAGCGCGAATTTCATCTGGATACCCGTTCGGGCCGGGCACAGGTTCCGGGTCGGCGTTCGGCTCTCGCCTCACTGGCCCGGAATGACGATCACTCGTTCAACGAGCACAAAAAACCGGCGGCCCTTTCGAACCGCCGGTTTCCGTGGAAACTTCTTCTTGAGAAGAAGAAGATTACTTCATTTCGGTGATGACTTCAAAGCCGTCGGAGCCGACTTCGAACAGGGCGTAGGTGCCCGGTACGTCGCCTTTGGCGTCGAAGTTATGCTCACCTGCCGCGCCCTTGTAGTCGATGGCGGTGCCGGCTGCGATCAGCTCTTTCGCCTTCTTCCACTCGCCCGGACGGATCGGCTCACCGTCGCCGTTGGAGACTTCCATCATGGCAGCTGCAACGTCTTCCTTCTTGCCACCTGCCTTTTCTACGGCCAGCGCCAGCAGGAAGGCAGCGTCATAGGAAGTGTTGGCGAAGATCGCATCCGGGTCACCGCCAACGCCTTTGAAGGCATCGTTGAACAGGGTGAGGGATTCGGATTTCGCACCAACCGGAGAAGACGCAACGAAGCCGCTGAGGTTTTCAGCACCAAGTTCGTTGATCACCGCGTCGGACTTCATGCCGTCACCGCCAACGAATTTTTCGAAGAAGCCATTTTCCAGAGCCTGACGCAGGATGGTGAGGCCGGTGCCATCGCCATAGTCGAAGATGACCAGCGTGTCGGCGCCGCCCTTGGCCAGCTCAGCCAGGTTCGAACGGTAGGAAGCCTTGCCTTCTTCATGCGCTGCGAACTGGGTGATTTCACCACCGAGCTCATCGACATACTCAGCCTTGAACGCATTCGCCAGACCGGTGCCGTAGTCGTTGTTGAGGTAAGCGACCGCAACCTTGCCGTAGCCCTGGTCCTTCATGGTACGAGCCAGCGCGCGGCCCTGGTAGTCATCAGAGGGAACGGTGCGGAACACGGTGCCCTTGTCTTCCAGGTTGGAGATTTCCGGGGACGTGCCGGACGGCGTGATCAGCGTGATGCCTGCCGGGATGGTCACGGAACCGGCTGCGGCCAGAACAGCGCCGGAGCAATGCGGGCCAACAACGCCAACAACACCTTCGATGTTCACGGCCTTGGTTGCCGCATCGGTGCCGCCTTGCGGGTTACAGGCACTGTCGCCCACAACGCCGACCAGGTTCTCACCCGCGCCGATACCACCTTGCTCGTTGACCTGCTGAACAGCCAGCTGAGCAGCGTCGATCATGGCAGGTGCCATTGCTGCGATCGGGCCGGAGACACCACCGAGCAGACCGATCTTGACGTCAGCCTTGGCCGGAACGGATGCCAGTGCAGTCGCAGTCATCAAACCGGCAGCAAGCGCAAACAATTTGGTTTTCATCAAAGTACCTCCTCAATTATCCGGTCTTTGCCGGGTCTTTTGGATTTTCGGCTCCCACACTCATAGGTTAAGTGAGGGCCCCGGGGAACGGGCCTTTTAGTGGTCCGCACCGGATTTTGTCTGCCGCTGGTCTCCCCGAAGAGGTTCGGGGAGAAGTCCCTCGGGCCTGAACCGCAGAACAAGCTGCAACATCAGGCCGATAAGGAACAAGCGGATGTATTTTGCCTGAACCGCATATTCATGCGGAAGCCGGTCAGTTGCAATCTCTGAAACGGACCAAATGATCCAGACGACCGCCGCGCCCAAGATCGCGCCACGGTTGTTTCCGGACCCACCCAGAATGAGCATGATCCAGACAAGGAACGTTGCCACCATCGGATCGATGGCTTCAGGCGTGATCGAACGGTTGAAGTGAGCAAACAGCGCGCCGCTCAGGCCCATCAGGGCAGAGCCGAAAATGAACGCCTCCAGGCGACGGAACTCGACGTCCTTGCCCATTGCGTTTGCGGCGTTTTCATTGTCGCGGATCGCCCGCATCATCCGGCCCCATGGCGCATTGAACTGGCGCTCGACCAGAACGTAGGCAGCAATGAGCACCGCAAGCACGATGATCAGATAGGCGATCTGTGATTCCATGTAGCCGAGGTCACCGGCCGGACGCGGAATTCGCGAGATGCCGCGGGCCGCATTGGTGAGCGCCGGTTCCGACTTGATCACCAGGCGGATGATTTCGGCAATGCCAATGGATGCGATAGCCAGATAGTCGGACCGGAAACGCAGACAGATCTTGCCGATTGGCCAGGCGACGAGAGCTGCCGCCAGCATTGCGCCGATCCAGCCGATGACGAAATGAAGCTCGAAACCGCCGATACGTCCTTCCACGGCTGGTGATGACAGGATGGCGGAGGTATAGGCACCCACCGCGAAAAAGCCTGCAATACCTGCGTTGAAGAGGCCGGCGAAGCCCCATTGAATGTTGAGCCCCAGCGCCAGCAGCGCATAGATGCCGATGAAGATCGCCATGAAGAGGGCGTAGTTGACGAGACCAAGGAGTTCCATCTTGCTCTCCCCTTAAAGAACCTTGCCCTTGAGCAGCCCGGTCGGGCGCACAAGCAGCATGAACAGCAGAATGGCAAAGGCCATGGCAGCCTTGTACTCGCTCGGGAGCACAAGGACCGAAAGTTCCTCGGCGACACCAACGATCAGACCCCCGAGCACGGCGCCTTCGACACGGCCGACGCCACCCAGGATCGCCGCGGCGAACATCGGCAACAGCATGTGCCAACCCATCATGGACTTCAGCTCGGTATTGTAACCGAGGAAGAATCCGGAGGCCGCGCAAAGGCCGCCGGCAATGATCCAGGTCAGCATGACAACCTTCTTGTTATCGATGCCGGAGAGCAGCGCCAGGTTCGGATTGTCGGACATGGCGCGCATGGCCTTGCCCCATTTGGACCTGGTGAGGAACAGCTGAAGACCGCCGACCAGAATGACCATGGCGAAGATCGTATAGAGTTCACGATCGCGGATACGAATACCGAAATAGTCTTCCGGGCGGACAATGCCGCGCGAATAGGTCTGTGTGTCCACACCCCAGACCACCTGGACAACGGCGCGGACCATCAGGGCGATACCCAGTGACGCCATCACCGTGACAATCTTGGGTCGCTCACGCAAGTGATTGTAGAAGACCTTGTCGATGCCGACCGCCACTGCCGCGGTTGCGATGATTGCGATCGGCAAAGCTATGAGCGGTGAAAAACCCAGGCTCGTGACAACGGCCAGCGCTATGAACGCACCGAGTGTCGCCAGATCGCCATGGGCCAGATGGGCATATCTCAGGATCGCGAAGATCAAGGTGATGCCGACGGCGCCGAAGGCGTAAATGGAGCCGAGCACAATGCCCGGCACGACGTAGAAATTTATGAGATCGAGGAAATCCATACCGATCAGCCCCCCAGAAACATTTCGGCGACTTCACGGTCGGCCAGAAGTTCGGCCCCGGTGCCTTCATGACGGTTCTTGCCGGCAGCAAGCACGTAGCCCCTGTCGGCAAAGGCAAGTGCCTGCTTGGCGTGCTGCTCCACAAGAAGGATTGCAACACCGGTATCGCGGACATCCCGGCAGATCTGGAAGATCTGTTCCATGTATTTCGGCGACAGGCCGGCAGTCGGCTCGTCCAGCAGCAGCAGCTTGGGATCGAGCATCAGCGCCCGCCCCATGGCGACCATCTGGCGTTGTCCGCCGGATAGGCTGCCAGCCATCGTCTTGCGCCGCTCCTTCAGATCAGGAAACAGCGTGTAGATCCGGTCATAAGCGGCAGAAAGGTCGCCCTTCTTGAGAAACCCGCCCATTTCCAGGTTCTCCTGGATCGACATTTCCCGGAAGATATTGTCGACCTGCGGCACATAGCAGATGCCGCGCTGAACGATGCGGTTCGGTGCCCAGCCGGTGATATCATCGCCGTCAAACAGCATCTTGCCGCCGCGGATGGTCAAGAGACCGAAGACGGACTTCATTGCGGTGGACTTGCCGGCTCCGTTCGGGCCGACAATCACGACGATCTCGTCCTGATCCACATGCATGGAGACATCCTGAAGGATGTCAGCTTCGCCATAACCGCCAGTGAGATTGTCCATGGACAGAAGAGCACTCATGCCGCATCTCCCGTGGTTTCACCGAGATAGGCTTCGAGCACCTGCGGATTGGAGCGAACCGTCTGGAAATCGCCTTCGATCAACACTTTACCTTCCGCCATGCAAACGACCGGATCGCACAGCTTTTCGATCATTTCCATATCGTGTTCGATCAGAATGAACGTGTAGCCGCGTTCCTTGTTCAGGATCTCGATCTTGGTTTCCAGCTTGCGCAGCAGCGTCCGGTTGACGCCCGCCGCCGGTTCGTCAAGCAAAACGAGCTTGGCATCGGTCATCATCGTCCGGCCAAGTTCCAGAAGCTTCTTCTGGCCGCCGGAAAGGTTGCCTGCCCGCTCGTGTGCGACGTGAGTGAGTTCCAGAAACTCAAGCGTCTCGTAGGCGCGCCTCTCGACATCCTTTTCAGCGGACTTGACCTTGCTCCAGGCGAACCAGTTGGCAAAAAGACTTTCACCAGGCTGGGACGGCGGCACCATCATCAGGTTTTCAAGAGCTGTCAGCTTGTGAAATTCGTGAGGGATCTGGAATGTTCGCACCAGGCCTTTGTGAAACAGCTGGTGACTGGCGAGACTGGTGACGTCTTCGCCCATGAACCGGATTTTGCCGCTGGTTGGATGTAATGCCCCGGCAATCAAGTTGAATAATGTGGTTTTTCCAGCCCCGTTGGGCCCAATCAACCCGGTGATACTGTTTTCTTCGACGCGGAACGAGCAGCCATTCACCGCTCTGAACCCGCTAAAATCCATAACGAGCTGATCAAGCTCCAGCATTCTAGCTCCTTGCCGCTCCCCACAGCGGTCTTTCTTATTTCGTTGGCCGCAGCTTTCCCGTTTGCCAGGTTTGTCAGAACGGACGCAAAATGGCCCGAACCGGCGCAGCATCTAGCCCTTCTAACTTCATTGGCAGCGCAATCAACTCATAATCACCGGGTTCCACCGCAGAAAGGGCAAGATTTTCCAGAATTCGGAGATCCCGGGAACGGGCAATCTCATGACTAGGTAGTTTTTCGGAGTTTTCACGATCCACAGACGGTACATCTACCCCCACAAGTTTGACGCCGCGATCCGCCAGAAACGACATCGCCTCGGGCGACACCGCCCTGTAGCCTGCAGGCCAGACGACAGGGTCAATCTCCTCTTCCAGCCGAAGCAGAACCCGCGGTGGGCAGTCGTTCAAGAAAGCCTCCAGATCTTTGGGTGAGCACATCCCTTCCGGTCCGCGCGCATCAATCACCCTGGCCGGGCCGACAAAGTCGGCCAGGTCAAGCTGATCAATGGACGCTCCGTTCTTGTCATAGTGCAAGGGTGCATCAGCATGTGCTCCGCAATGACAGGACATCGAGAACTCGCCGACATTGACAGGACAGTCATCGGAAATCTCGCAAGTTCTGGCGGTTTTGTACGGTGCGTCGCCCGGATAGACGGCGATGCCGGCACGAACCGGAGGCGTAATATCGATTATGGATGTCATTCCGTCTGCCCCTGAAAACCGGACTTGTCAGCAAGCAAATCACGACCGGACAGCAAAAGCAAAGCCGAACGGAACCGTCTCTATTCGCGCGATAACCATAAGTATTTTTTACAATAAAACATAAAGATACCCCCAACATCTCAACAGGAAAGAAAACTAATCAAGACACATTCAGGGAACTTTTAAGGACTTTGTTGAAAATACCAAGTTCATGGATAAAATTGCAGGTATTAACCGGAAAGAACTTCTGCGTAACCGCGCTTGTGCGCCGCTATTTTCATTCACACTTCAATCTCTAGACATTTTTGGAGAAAAAACTGTCGGATAGTCCCCATATATCAAGCGAATTCGAGGTGGATGAGGATCTGTTGTGCGTGGGCATTGCCGAAAGCATGGTGGACCTGAAACTCGTCGCGTCCGTTTATGATCGCCTGGACACCGCAGTCTGGATATTCGACTTCGATCACCAGCGGTTTCTGTGGGCCAACAGAAAGACGCTCGAAATTATGGATGCTCCATCATTGCAAGAGCTTCAGTCGCGCGATCTGTCCGCCGACATGTCGCCTTCCGTTGCAAAGCGACTACATCAGTACCGGCAGGACTTTTGCAAACAGGATGTAAGTTTTTCGGAGATCTGGACGCTTTATCCAAAAGGAAAGCCGAAAGTTCTGCAGATCATGATGAGCGGCATCCGGCTCAACGACGGTCGCATGGCACTGTTGTGCGAGGCTCACGAGCACCACGAACAGCAACCCGAAACGCTCCGCAGCGCGGAAGCACTCCTGCACACGACCGTGATGATTTCCCTGTTTTCAAAAGACGGCAAACCGCTTTACCGCAACACGGCGGCACGCGCGGCCTGCCTTTCTCACGAGACCCGCTTTACCGAACAGTTCACCGATCCGAAGATCGGACGGAAACTGCTTGATCAGGTCGAAATCGAGCGATCTTCGAAACTCGTCGCCAGTGTCATGACAAATTCCGGCAAACGCTGGCATGAACTGACTGTCAGCACCTGCCACGACGCGGCGACCGGACAGCCGGCCTATCTGGTCAGCGAAATCGACGTTACCGAGCTTCATGAAACCAAGGAGCGCGCCCAGTACCTTGCCAGCCACGACACGCTGACCGGACTGTCGAACCGGACCTATCTGAAGGAACGTCTTACCCAGATCATGAAGGCTGCGCTCGACAGGGGGCAGACGGCAACGCTCTATCTTGTTGACCTGGACGATTTCAAACTGGTCAACGATTCCCTTGGTCACGCAGCCGGCGACCTGCTGCTTCAACTGGTTGCCGCCAAGCTGAAGGATCTGTCGGGTTCAGGCGATGTGGTCGCACGTCTGGGCGGCGACGAATTCCTGATCTGTCATCTTGAAAAGGAAGGCTCTGCGAGTCCGGACTGGTTCGGCCAATCCCTCCTGCAGGCCTTTTCAACGCCCCAGATCATTGATGGCAAATCGAAATATGTCGGGCTTAGCATCGGCTACGCGCATTACCCGGAAGACGGCATCAGGATCGACCAGCTGATGCGGCATGCCGACCTGGCACTCTACCGGGCCAAATCCAATACCAAGAACAAGTGCGTTCGCTATCACGACCGGATGAAACAGCTGCGCGAGGAGCACCTTGCGATCAGAAAGGATCTTGAGCAGGCCATCCGGGAATACGAGTTCGTTCTCCACTTCCAACCCATCGCGTTCACGGGAAACGACCGGGTCGTCTCCGCCGAAGCCCTGATCAGGTGGCAGCACCCCGAGCGCGGTCTCGTTCGACCGGACCAGTTTGTTCCGATTGCCGAGGAAACGGGGCTGATAAACGACATCGGTTCGTGGGTCAGCCTGCAGGTGGCCCATATGCAGGCACGCCTGCAGCGGCAGAAGCTTGATGTCTCGTTGTCGCTCAACGTTTCGCCGAGGCAACTTTCCGATCCGCAGTTCGTGCCGCTCATGCGCTCGCTGCCGCAGGAGACGGGATGCGATCCCAGCAAGATTTCCCTTGAAATCACAGAAACCGTTCTGCTTGGGGACATTCCCAATGCCAGGGAAACCTTGTCATTGTTGAAGGAAACCGGATACCGGATCGTCATTGACGATTTCGGAACCGGATATTCCAATCTCGCCTATCTGCACAACTACCCGATCGATGGCATCAAGATCGATCGGATGTTCATGGAAGACATCACCTCGGGCGGAGAAATCGTCAAGCTGATCCTGTCTCTGGCCAAGGCTCTTGGTGCTGATGTGATCGCCGAAGGCGTTGAGACTATCGAGCAACGGTCCTGGCTCTCACAGAATGGCTGCAACCAATACCAGGGCTACCTCTATTCGAAGCCGGTTTCCGAGGAACGATTCCTCTCTATGCTGAAGACGCAAGTGGAAATCGCCGCTATGTGACCTTTGCCCGGGTCTTGAACTCCGGACGGTTCCAACTTTCCGTTTCAAGAATGTCAGCGAGTATCGCAACCGCATCCACGATGTCCTGATGCGACAGGTAAAGCGGCGTAAAGCCGAAGCGCATCACGTCTGGAGCGCGGAAATCCCCGATCACGCCTCGTGCGATCAGTGCCTGCATCGCCGCGTATCCTTCCTCAAACCGGAACGAAACCTGGCTGCCACGCTGGTTCGGATCGCGGGGGCTTGCCAGCGTCAATTGCGGGCATTTTGCCTCGACTTCCGAAATGAACAGTTCACTCAGCGAAATCGACTTCCGGCGAATGTCGGCCATGTCGACATCCTCAAAGACGTCGAGTGCTGCATGCAGGCTGGACAAGGCGAGGATTGCCGGCGTTCCCACCGTCATTCTGTTGACGCCGTGAACCGGACGATAATCCAGGTCGAAGGCGAAAGGTGCCTCGTGCCCCATCCATCCGGTCAGAGGTGAGGTCACCTTGTCCTGATGCGCTTCGGCGACATAAAGGAAGGCTGGCGCTCCCGGCCCGCCATTCAGGTATTTGTAGCCGCAACCCACTGCAAAATCGGCCTTTGCCCCTGCAAGGTCTACCTCGATGGCACCGGCGGAATGGGCAAGATCCCAGATTGCCAGAGCGCCTGCCTCATGCGCCTTGCGGGTCAGCTCCGCCATGTTGTGAACGCGCCCGGTCCGATAGTCGACCTGGGTCAGCATCATCACCGCGACCTGATCATCAATCGCGTCTTCGACCTCCTCCGGCGCAACGACCTTCAACTCGTGCCCCCGTCCCAGAAGCTCCTTGAGACCCGAGGCGACATAAAGATCGGTCGGGAAGTTGCCATTGTCGGACAGAATGACCTTGCGATCCGGGCGCAGGGAAAGCGCTGCCGAAAGAACCTTGAAGACATTGACAGAAGTGCTGTCGCAAGCGACGACCGTTCCGGCAGGGGCACCGATCAAACGGCCGATCCGATCTCCGGTCCGCCCCGGCAGGTCGATCCAGCTGTGCGTGTTCCACGCCCGGATGAGACTGGTCCCCCACTCGTGCCTGACGACCTCGGCAATGCGATCCGGAACATGGGCAGGCAAAACGCCGAGCGAGTTGCCATCCAGATAAATGACGCCCTCGGGTATCTGAAACGCTGCCTTCTTTGCGGCCAGGACATCATTCAGGTCGGACGGATGCTGCACGGTCATTGGAAACTCTTACGCCGGATAGGGAATTCTGAAAGGAGGCCGCACGCTATCAAAGGGCTCCGCGTCAAACAACCTCTTCCAGGTTGCTCCTGGCGATACAAGCGGAAGTTTCGAAAGGGACCGCATCGATCCCGGCATGTCGCAAATGACACAAAATTGCTCGTTTGAGCGCCGGAACGCGATACGCAAACCGGTAGCTTGATCGGCTAGCGGCAATGACGCCGGTACAGTTGAGACAAGCGGTCCAGATCAGATGTTCATCAGCGTCTTCGATATCTTCAAAATCGGCATCGGCCCTTCCAGCTCCCATACAGTCGGCCCCATGGTGGCCGTTCACCGATATCTGGACCGGTTGCGCGGTCTCGCCGGAGCGGAAAAGCAGGCCACACGCCTGACGGTCACATTGCATGGCTCGCTTGCATTCACCGGCAAGGGCCACGCAACAGACAAGGCTGTCTGTCTGGGTCTGCTCGGTGCAAAACCGGATACGCTCGACCCGGACCGTGTCGAACCGATGCTCGACGATTTGCGGCAATCCGGAAGGCTCAAGATACCCGGCCTGCCGGAACTCCAGTTCGATCCGGACATGGATGTCATTTTCGACTATGGACCGGCTCTGCCGCTTCACGCCAATGGCATGACCTTCCATCTTCTGGATTCAGCAGGCGCTGTCATCGACACCTTTGTCTACTACTCGATCGGCGGCGGTTTCGTGGTCAGCGAAGCCGAGCTGCGCAAAACGACAAACGAACCCGTCAACGAACTTGCGATCCAGCAAGTCCCCTACCCTTTCGCATCGGCAAAACAGATGCTGGAGATGGGTGAGGAAGCGGAGCTTTCCATTGCCGAAATGAAGCTTTGCAACGAATGCTGCGCAAAGCCTCAGGACGAGGTTGAAGCCGGCATCGATACCCTTTGGTCCGCCATGGATTCCTGCATCAACCGCGGCATCTCGCAGACGGGCATTCTTCCGGGCGGTCTCAAGGTAAAACGGCGTGCCGCCGAAATTTACCAGAAACTGATCCGCGAAGGGCGCAGCAATCCGTTGTTCGAACACACGGTTGTCGACTGGCTTGGCGTCTACGCCATGGCGGTGAATGAGGAAAATGCTGCTGGCGGGCGCGTTGTTACGGCTCCCACCAATGGGGCGGCGGGCGTCATCCCGGCCGTTACCCGGTACTATCTTGACCATTGCCCCGGTGCGGATCAGACCGGCATCAGAACGTTTCTGCTCACCGCCGCAGCCGTCGGCGGCATCATCAAGGCCAATGCCTCCATCTCAGGCGCGGAAGTCGGCTGTCAGGGTGAAGTCGGGTCCGCATCGGCGATGGCCGCCGCAGGTCTTTGCGCCGCGCTTGGCGGCACCAATGCACAGATCGAAAATGCTGCGGAAATCGCCCTGGAACATCACCTTGGCATGACCTGCGACCCGATTGCAGGACTGGTTCAGGTCCCGTGCATCGAGCGCAACGCTCTCGGTGCGGTCAAGGCGGTGACCGCCGCGTCCCTGGCTCTTCGTGGCGACGGCTCGCATTTCGTCCCCCTGGATGGCTGCATCGAGACCATGCGCCAAACCGGTATGGACATGATGGAACAATACAAGGAGACCTCGAAGGGTGGCCTCGCAGTGAACATCGTCGAATGCTAAACTTCTGAGATATCGTCTCTTTCGCCGCCAGAGCTTGCCGCAGCGTAAAATTAGCGCAATAGTTGCTCCCGACCATTGACTGAACCGTCTCTTGCACGAGGTCTGGGAGGGCACGAATGGAATTTCTTCAATGGCTGGCGTCGCAATCGGCGCTGGTGTTTCTCTTTGTTGCTGTTGCTTTAGGTTATTTTGCGGGCAAACTGAAAATCGGAAATTTCGTGCTCGGCGGCATCGCCGGCACGCTGATTGTCGGGGTCATTCTCGGCCAGGTCGGTGTCACCATCGATACCGCAGTCAAGGACGTCTTCTTCGCCCTGTTCATCTACGCGGTCGGTTATCAGGGCGGACCGCAATTCTTTCAAGCGCTTTCCCTCAAGTCCCTGAACCAGTTGCTGTCGGCAGGCGTCATGTGCGTACTCGGACTGCTGACGGTCCTGGCATTTGCATGGGGTTTTGACCTTGACCGCGGCACCGCGGCCGGTCTGGCTGCCGGTGGCCTCACCCAATCCGCGATCATCGGAACTGCCGGAGAGACCATTCAAAAGCTGAGTGTTTCCAGCGATCTGAAGTCAGTGATGGAAACCAACATCGCAGTTGGTTACGCGGTCTGTTACATCTTCGGCTCCATTGGCCCGATCATCATGGTCACCTGGTTCTTTCCAACAATCATGCGATGGGACATTCGCAAGGAAGCCATTAAGCTCGCCGAAAAAATGTCCGGCGGCTCGACGGCACTGGAACCGGGTCAATTCAATGCAGCACAACGGATCGACACCCGTTTTTTCGAATTGAAGGCGGACAGTGAGTGGATCGGACAGGCAATCGCGAAACTGGATACGGCTTTTGACAATCTTGCCGTCGAGGCCATTCTGCGATCCGGTCAGGAAGTCGATCTGAACGGTAGCGATGTTCTTAAGGCCGGGGATGTTGTTGCGCTTACGGGATTGGTCAACGCACTGGAAGTCCAACCAAACAGTTGGGGCACCGAAACTCAGGCACCAACCGGCTACCGGCTAGTCCTCGAAAACCGAGACATCGTTCTTACCAATCCCGACTATGCCGGCAACAAGTTGCAGGGCATCCACGACCACACGAAGTCGAATGCCTTGCGTGACGTCTTCGTCACGGGTGTCCGCCGCATGGGACGCAACCTGCCGCTTTTGCCGGATCTCGAGATCCACAAGGGCGATGAGCTGCAGCTGACGGGCAGCCCGCACGATCTGAACCAGGTTCAAAAAGCAATCGGTTATCCAATAAGCGCTGCAGCCGTGACGGACTTCATCTTCTTCGGGATCGGAATGACGCTCGGTCTGCTGCTTGGGCTGATCGAGTTCAAGATCGGTGGCGTTCCCGTCACGGTTGGCAGCGGTGGAGGTTGCCTGCTTTCCGGACTGCTCTTCGGCTGGCTGCGCAGCACACATCCCAGATATGCCGCGTTGCCGACGGGTGCGGTCAACTTCCTTCGCGATTTCGGCCTTGCCGTCTTTGTTGGTGTCGTCGGAATCAGCGCCGGTCCTCAGGTACTCACCACCCTTCAGGAGCAAGGTCTAAGCCTGTTCCTGTTCGGTATTGGCGTGACACTCATTCCGCAGGTGATCGGGTTCTACTTTTCCTATTACGTCCTGCGTATCCAAAACCCGATCGAAGCCCTTGCCTGCGTGGCTGGTGGCAGGAGTGCAAATCCAGCTTTCGCCGCGCTTCTGGGCAAGGCTGGCAACGCCACACCAGTCGTCACCTTCACAGTGACATACGCGGTGGCAAACGTGTTGCTTACCTTGTGGGGCCCTCTGATTGTCGGCCTCGTTTCAACCAATCCGGCACAATGATTTTTTAGGAGATCTCAAATGAGCAAGACTGATTATTCGGATTTTGAAGATCTGAGCCCGTTTGAATTGAAAGACAAACTCATTGAAATCGCATCCTCCTCGGCTGATCGTCTGATGCTGAATGCCGGACGCGGCAATCCCAACTTCCTGGCAACCCAGCCCCGGCGCGCGTTTCTGAGGCTCGGCGATTTCGCCGTCGAAGAGGCAGAGCGGTCCTACTCCTATCTCGACAGCGGTTTTGGCGGTTTGCCTGAAAAAGATGGCATGCTGCTTCGTTTCGAGGACTTTCTGCACCGTCACGAAGACCGCGAAGGCACCACATTCTTAAAAGCGACCCTCTCCTACGCCAAGAACCATCTGGGTGTTCACCGGCATGATCTCATTCACGAGATGGTTCAGGGGTTCCTAGGCTGCAACTATCCTGTCCCACCCCGCATGCTGGTGAACTCGGAAAAGATTGTCTGGGCATATCTGCGCAAGGAAATGTTCGGCAACGAGCCACCAAACGGGCCTTTTTCCATCTTCGCCACCGAAGGTGGCACGGCGGCCATGACCTATATTTTCCAGACCCTGAAGTTCAACGGTCTGGTGAAGGAGGGAGACAAGGTTGCGCTCGGCACGCCCATCTTCTCTCCCTATCTGGAAATCCCGCCACTGCCGGAATACGACATGCCCGTCGTCGACATCCGCATGGAGGAAGGTACCGACTGGCAGTTCAGTGACGCGGAATTGGCGAAACTTGAAGACCCGGCGATCAAGGTTTTCTGCATCGTCAATCCGAGCAACCCGCCTTCGGCGAAACTTTCTCCGGAAGATCTCGACCGTGTCGCGAAATTCATCAACGAAAAACGTCCTGACCTGTTTGTCGTAACCGACGATGTTTATGGAACGTTTGCGGACGATTTTGTTTCGCTTTTCGCCAAGTGCCCGCGCAACACCTTGTGCGTCTACTCCTTCTCCAAATATTTCGGCGCGACAGGTTGGCGGCTTGGCGTCATCGCCCTGCATGAAGACAACGTCTTCGATGACGCTCTAGCGGCCCTGCCGGAGAATGCCAAGAAAGGCCTGGACAAGCGATATTCGTCGCTGACCACCACACCGCGGGACATCAGGTTCATCGACCGGCTGGTGGCCGACAGCCGCGCTGTCGCCCTCAACCATACAGCCGGTTCCTCAACCCCCCAGCAGATCCAGATAATGCTGTTTGCCATGTCAGGTCTCCTCGATCATGACGACCGCTACAAGAATGCCGCCAAAGGTCTGATCCGCAGACGGTTCAACACGCTCGAACTGAATATGGGTGTGAAGCCGCATCGGGAAACGAATGACGTCAACTATTATACGCTGATCAACCTTCAGCATCTGAGTGACCGGCTCTACGGAGACGAATTTGCGGACTGGTTTGTCGCCAACAAGAAAGGCTACGATTTTCTATTCCGGCTTGCGGAAGAAACAAGCGTCGTGCTCCTGCCTGGCAAGGGCTTCGAAGTGGTCGACGCATCAGCGCGCGTTTCCCTGGCCAACCTCACGGAAGCCGAGTATGCCGAGATTGGTGCCTTTGCCCGTAAGGTCATTTCCGAATATCACGACGAGTATTCCGGGAAGAAACCATGACGTCTCAGCTGACCGGCAAAGCGCGACCATGAATTGCTGAAAGATAATTCGCTGAACCGGTAATCCCTGTTTGGCGTGACAGGTGACGCACAGGTTCAAAACCTTAGGGCTGGACTGCAAGGCAGAGACCGGCGTGCGGGCGGCCACGGGTTTTGGGGTCAGTTCAGCATTTGTTGAGCCGGTCAAAGCCATCCGCCGCCCTGCGATGGGCCAGCACTGAATAGTCTTGTTCCACAACAAGGCCTCCAGCGACCTCCGACATGACCGGAGCCGGGTGGCCACAATCTGAGACCAGAATGGAGAGTCTCATGGGCATCGTTGTCACCCCGATCTTTGCAAGCCTGCTTGCGCTTCTTTACATGGTTCTGACCGTACGCGTCATCAAAGCCCGAGGGACGGAGCATATCGGCCTGGGCGATCAGGGAAATGAACGACTGCTCCGACGCATGCGGGCTCACAGCAACTGCGCCGAGTATGTTCCCTTCGCTCTTCTGCTTATCTTGATGCTGGAACTCATGGGCGGCACGAACTGGCTGCTCTACGGCTTGGGGTTCACGCTGCTGATTGGCCGGATCGGCCACGCCTACGGCTTCAGCCACGAACCTGAAATCAGCAATCTGCGTGTTGCCGGAATGATCCTGACCTTCGGCGTGATCGGCGTGGCGGCACTGGCAAATCTCGTACTCGCGCTCGATGGCGCGGTTGCCGGGACACCTGTCAACTGATCAGATCTGCTGGAGCCGTGTCTTGTGGGCGTGGGCGATGTGCAGGCGCGCAGCGGCCTCAGCCTTGTCGCAGTCACCATCGGCAATCGCCTGAACGATCGCTGCGTGCTCTTCCACCGCGGTTTCCCGGCGCTCGGGCGTATCCAGGGTCGTACCGGCCATCAGGATCAGCGACAGACGCAAGTGATCGATCTGGTCGACGAGATAGCGGTTGTGGGAGGCCAGGCACAGTCGCCGGTGAAATTCCCGGTTTGAGCGGACCAGACTGTCCTTGTCTTGAATGCGCTTCCGGTCGGCTTCCACCAGATCCTGCAGGATCTCGACTTCCGGTTTGGAAGCGTGTTTTGCGGCAAGGCCTGCGGCCGTTCCTTCCAGCACTTCGCGCATGAAGTAGACTTCGTTGATCTGGCCATGGTCAAGCGTCGGAACCACCATGCCACGATTGGGTTCATGGACGGCAAGGCCCTGTGCTTCCAATCGCTTCAAGCCTTCACGGA
This sequence comes from Roseibium sp. SCP15, assembly GCF_040329435.1. Classification (NCBI taxonomy): domain Bacteria; kingdom Pseudomonadati; phylum Pseudomonadota; class Alphaproteobacteria; order Hyphomicrobiales; family Stappiaceae; genus Roseibium; species Roseibium sp. SCP15. Next base: position 589,586 of record NZ_JBDZYI010000002.1, read on the forward strand.
TCGGTGTCCTGGAAACTCCGAACTCCTCGGCCAGGTCAGCCTCGCGCAGGCGGTCGCCGGGTTTTAATACCCGTTCTTCAATGAGGCCGATCAGCCGATGGTAGATTTCAGATCCGTTCATAGGATCTGGTTAGCGGCTAGAAGGAGTTCGTGCAAGCTCAACGACTTCCGGGCAATCAGCCAAAATGGCCTGCGGAGGACGGTTGCCCGCCCTCCGCTTTCCATCAGCCGATGAGTTTCACATCGCTGAAGGCGAGGCCGTCAGCTCCCGGACCCGCTTCGAAAACGCGGTTCACTGTCCAGGACGATGTGTCGATTTCGACGACAAGACCACTTTCCTGAGCTCCGGCGAACAGGTAGTTGCCGTCAGGAGAAAACAGCAGGGATGCCGGTCCTTTGGCACCGTGGGAGGCCAGGTCGATCTCCTGATGAGGTTTTCGGGTCTCGCGATCATAGATCACGATACGATCCCCTCTCAGGTCCGCTACAGCCACGTATCTGGCATCCGGGTGGAACTGCACCCGAATGGGCAGGAACCCGGCATCGATCTCATCGACACGTGTCATTGATTGCGGGTCGTAAATGATGATGTTTTGCGACTGGTTGTTTGCCACCCAGAGCTCTTTCCCGTCAGGACTGATATCCACACCCTCGGGACCTCGATCAGTGTCGACATTGTGTGTGATTTCCATGGTCTGGACATCCACGACCGATACCTTGTCCGAACCACGGCTGGTCACGTAGGCGGTCTGTGCATCCGGTGAAAGAGCCAGCAAATGGGACCCGATCAGCTTGGTGGAAACGTTGCCGGCAACTTCACCCTTCTCGATATCGACCTTGATCACGTCCCGGGTTTCTTCCGTGGTGACGATCACTTCATTGCTGTCGCCAAGCCATGCAATGCCGTGCGGGGCCATGTAGGGTGAGATATCAATCGTCTGCATGTGTTTCGCACTGGCGACGTCGAACAGATTGAGCTCCTGGCCGATATACCCTTCTTCCAGGTATGAAACGACAACCACCTGCGAACCGTCAGGTGAGAGGACCATTTCGTGCGGTGACCCACCGGTTTCGACCCGGTTTATTTCCTTGCCGGTGTCGAGATCGACGAAACTGACTGTCCCGGCAAACTTGTTGCCGACAATCAGTGTTGCCGCATGTGCGGAAATCGCGCTTCCCGCTACAAGGCAAAGAGCAGATGTCGTGGAAATGAGAAATCTTTTGACGGACATAACTGTACTCCTCCAAGTATTTTTAACAAAGAAGCGAGTTCAATCTTGTTTACTTCAATATTAAAACCCTCTTCTCGCAAATACTGATATCAATATTTGGATCAATTAAACACTTAACTATTCTTAATATTTTCTTTGGAATTTTATTTCATGAGGTTATTTAATTATTTCAAAAAAATACTTCCATCTAACTATTCAATCTCGGAAGTTACAATTACTGTCAAAAGTGCAAATCAAAGAAGAAGCGGGCTTCGAAGCCCGCTTTCCAAGTCATCGCCGAGATCAATTGGTCGCCACTATCAGGTTCCAGGCTTATAAAGCCTGCCGCCTGAAGTCGGTGCACTCACACCAGTCGTTTCCGGAAATGTCGTCGGTAGCCCTGCCATGAGACGCGCTCCCAGAAAGGCCATGGCCTGGGCTTCCAACGCGTCTCCGTCAATCTTGAACTCGTCAGCCGACTGCACGGTTCCCGTCAGCCGATCAGCCAAAGCGCGCATCAAAACCGGATTGAGCCGACCGCCTCCGCAGACCAGCCACAGCCTCGGCATCCTCGGCAACAATGCTTCTGCTTTCGCTATTGCCTCTGCCGTGAAGGTCAGCAAGGTCGCAGCGCCATCCTCCAGGTTGAGGCCTTCTGCAAAGTCACCAGAGAAGCTGTAGCGGTCGAGAGATTTCGGACCCGGCTCGGAGAGAAAAGGATGTTTCAGGGCTTCGGTCAACCGTTCCTCATTCACCTTTCCCCTGGCCGAGATCTCGCCGCCCGCGTCATAGTCCCCCGCTCCGTGCCGGCGGACCCAATCGTCCGGCAAGGCATTGCCTGGCCCGATATCGAAAGCCAGAAGGTCGTCACCGTCGATGAAGGTCAGATTGGAAACGCCACCAATGTTCAAAAAGCAAAGTGGTTCCCGTGCTTCGCCCAGAAGCGTCTTGGCAAGCGCCTGATGGTAGACAGGCACAAGCGGCGCCCCTTCTCCACCCGCCGCCATATCCGCTAGCCGAACATCACCAACAACAGGCAGGTTCAGTTCATTCGCCAGAGCTTGCGGATCGCCTAGCTGGACAGTCTCACCGGACTTGGGGTCGTGCCAGACCGTCTGACCATGAAAAACCACAGCATCCGGCTTCAGATCATGTTTCTTTAGAAACGCACTGATCGCCGCCCCATGATCCGCCGTGACTTCCTTTGCAATCCCCGGCCACGTTTCGCGATGCGTGCCCTTTTTGCCAGCTGCGGCCAGGACTCGCTGCTTTGTAAGGGGTCGGTACCCTGCGGTCTCTGCAGCACCGAAGCGGGCGACGGTGCGGCCGTCGGTTACGATCTCCGCCAGGTCGATACCATCAGCGGAAGTCCCGCTGATGGTGCCGACAATGGACCAATTTGTCACAGACTGTCCGCCACCGCCTTCAGGCTGGCTTCGGCAATATCGAACATGTCGTTGATCTGACCCTCGCTGATGATCAGCGGCGGGCAGAAAGCAAGGGCATCCAGCATGTTGCGGGAAATGAGACCGTTCTCCAGGAAGATCGCGTTGGTTTTGCCGCCCAGCGCCCCCGGCTTCTCCGTGAAGGCTTCGTGCGCAAGTTCCGCCGCGCCGATCAGGCCGATGCCTCTTGTCTCGATCACAAGCGGATTATCCGCCAGTCCCGCCAGCCGTCGCTGGAAGGTTGGCGCGATTTCCTTCACGTGCCCGATCAGGTCCCGTTCCTCAATGATCTTGAGGTTTTCCAGTGCGACAGCCGACGCAACCGGATGGCCACTGCCGGTATACCCGTGGCCCAGCACACCGATCCGATGGCTCTCATCGGCAATCGGCTGATAAACATCGTCGTTGATCAACAATGCGGAGATCGGCTGGTAGGAAGAAGAGAGCGCCTTTGACAGCGTCATGATGTCAGGCTGTAGGTCATAGGTCTCGGTACCGAACATGTTGCCTGTCCGGCCAAAGCCGCAGATGACCTCATCCGCGACAAACAGAATGCCGTATTTCTTCAGAACCGGCTGTACCGCCTCCCAGTAGCCATCGGGCGGAACCACGACGCCACCTGCTCCCATAACGGGCTCGGCAAAGAAAGCCGCAATTGTTTCCGGACCTTCGGCCAGGATCATGTCTTCGAGGTCCTGCGCACAGCGCCTGGCGAAATCGGCCTCGTTCTCGCCGTCCTTCTTCATGGTCCGGTAGTGCGGGCACGTTGTGTGCAGGATCTGGGGAAGCGGCAGATCGAAGGACCGGTGGTTGTTCGGCAGACCGGTGAGGCTTGCCGACGCAAGGGTCACACCGTGATATCCGCGCACACGCGAGATGATCTTCTTGCGTTCAGGCTGGCCCAGCGCGTTGGACCGATACCAGATCAACTTGATGGCTGTATCGTTGGCTTCAGAGCCGGAGTTTGTGAAATAGACCTTCGACATGGGAACAGGCGCCATCTCGATCAGCTTTTCCGCAAGCTCGATCGAGGGGCCGTGGCTCTTGTATGTGAAGGTATGATAGTAGGGCAGCTTTTGAAGCTGGCGGGTCGCTGCATCAACAAGCCGCTTCTCACCAAATCCGACCGCAACGCTCCAAAGGCCGGCCATGCCCTCGATATAGCGTTTGCCGTTCACGTCCTCGACATAGATACCTTCGCCCTTGTCGATCACCAGGGCGCCGGTTTCTTCCTGGACGCGCGCATCGGCATAGGAGTGAAGTTGAAAAGCGGTATCGCGGGCTTCAAGAGAATTCGGCAACTGCGCCATGAAACGCCTCATCAAAGATAGACACGTGAAAGGATAGCGCCGGACAACGACTCATGAGCGTCCAACCGGCACGTCTCAAGCTAGACCCGGAACCGCGGAAGTACAATCGGGATTTCAATGATTGTCGCCGCCGTCCAGGCAACAGCTAAAGGGCGATCCTGCCGCGCAGTGAGAACACTCCCAACAGATCGTTGCCGACAGTCGCGACCCGACCTTATTCATCGACTTCAACATCTGGAATGCTTGCCTGAACAACCGAAGTTGCCTGGAGAGTGTAAGTCGTTGTGACGATATGGGTCTTGCCTTGTTCCAAACGCAGTTTGCCCGTCACCCAGACCGGGTCGGCGGTTACGTTCATCCCTTCAGGAAATTCGACCGCAATCACCTGATCCGGCAGCGGCGGCGGCGGATGGCTGCAATCCTGTCGCAAAGGTGGGATCAGCAGGAAAGTCTTCACGTTTCGGAACTCGAACTCGAGCGGGTGAGCATAGCCTGCGATCCTGACGGTTTTGCCATCAAGAGTTTCGGCGCCGGGTGTGCAGGCCCTGTATCGGCTGGACAGAAGCCGCGCCGACGCAGCCTGTTGTCTGCATTGCAGATGGGTCTGGTAGTTGTCCAGCAATGAAGCGCAAGAAGCCGGGCGGTTTGATCGTAGATCCACCCAGGACACTTTCAATGGTTCCGCCCAAGCTGGGCTCTGCCAGAGAACCAGCAGCGCGGCAACCGAGGCAATCCGCTCAGTTCCCCTCTTGGCCATGGGTCTTCGTCAGTGGGCTTTTGTAGTCGGGTTCGGTCAATCCGAGTTTGCGCATCGCGATGCCTGTCAGGCATTCCCGGATTGTCCTGTTGGCATTCAGCGCCGAGACATAGGTCGGATCCATCAAGGGCGCCAGCTCGACGATCTCGAAGCCGATCACGTTAGATTCCGCACACAAACGGCGAATGATCGGAAAGATCTCCCGCGGCATCAGGCCACCGGGCTCTGGCGTTCCCGTTCCGGGGACGAACGCCGGATCGAACGTGTCGATGTCAAACGAGATGAATATGTATTCCGGGCCCTCATTGGCTTCGCGGATCACGTCTTCCATGACGACGTCCCAGCCCCGGTCCTCGATTTCCGCCATGGTGTGATAACGGAACTCGTTTTCCCGCATCCATTCAAAAGCCTTCTCGTCCGGATAATATCCGCGCAAGGCGACCTGAATGAAGTTCTTGCCGTCAACCAGCCCCTCTTCGATCAGCCTGTAGATCGGCATGCCGTGGTTGATGAGATGTCCAAACCCGTATTTGCCGGCGTCGTAATGGGCATCGAAATGAACGACACCGACATTGCCCTTGCCATAGACGTCGGTCAGTGCGGCGACATCGGGATACATCAGCGAATGGTCGCCACCGACGATGAAGGGAATGACGCGACTTCCGTCTTCGTGTTGCACTTCCGCGACCTGGCGAACGAATGAACGAACGGCATGAATCGTTCGTTCCGTGCTCATCATGTCGTTGGGCGCGTTGCCGTAGTCGACAACCGTCATGTCCTGCAGAGGATCCACCATGACATGCATATGCGGCTGACGCGCACCGTAGCCGAGATAGATCGAAGAATTGCGCACTGCGTTGGGACCCCGTGAAGCACCGCGCGCGCCGCTTCCCATATCCGTGAATGCGCCCAAGATCGCGACATCCACCTTTCCGGCGGCGAGGTCCTCGGGCGTAAATGCCAGCGGCTGATGCAGGAAGGTTGGAATTTGCGCATATCCCTGACCGTAGAACCGCGCCGGATCAACCAGCCCCGGTGTCCGGCCTTCCCGCTGCCCCTCAAAGCTCGGCAAGGGTGTGCGCCAGGCATTGTAGCTCGGGTCTTCGGTGTCGAGCGGAACAACAGGCTGCTCACCCTCACGGATCGGAGCTTGCGTGCCCTCATACTCATGGCCGAAATACTGGGCATTTGCGCCCGCTACCAACAGCAATGAAGCCGTAAGCCCCATTCCGAAAAGCTGTGTACGCATTCCCGTTCCTCCCCAAACCTCAAGTTTGCAGCCATGCAACGGTGTCACGGTTCAGTCGGCCTGAAGGCTTCAACACCTCAATGGCTGTGACCCGTGAACGCGTTGCGTCGGTTCATCTCCCCCGATAGAATCAAAACAGTTTCGAAAATTTTTGCTCCGCACCGGAATGGTCGCTTCTGGCGAGCGCGTGCTCGACCAGCTCCCCGTAAGAGAGCTTGTCCTGCCAGGCGTCCTTCAGCGCATTGATGGTCGTAATCAGGTCATATCGCTCGACCGTCCGCAAACCACCGGCCGCGATGAACCTTGGCTTTTCATTCTTTGCGAAGCGAAGAGCCGCGACTTCGTCCGACAACAGGATCGTCAGTGTTTCTCCGGGTTGCAGAACCCGGTTCACAGCCGGCTGCATTTCTTCCGCCAGGGTCATGAGCCAGGCCTTGGACCAGACATGATAGGGCTGCCCGACCTCTGCATCGTAGGCGCGGGCCGTCACGAGACCCTCGGCCCGCGCTGCCAGCTCTGCTTCGTAGACAGTCTTTGCCTCAGGTACCCTGGCGAACAGCATTGCCCATAACAAAGGATTGCCGCAGGCCCAGACCGCCGACGAGCTTAGGAGAAGAAAACCAACAATCAGGAGAATGCGCATTTCATGTCTCCGGGTGTCTTTCGATCTGCGGGCCATCGCTTGGTCGCAGTAACCAGGTCATTGTCCGGCGCTGTGGTGGGTGACTTTGCCGCCCATCATTGTGTAAAGCACTTCAACTTCATGGATCGTGCTCGGATCAATGTCGTAGAGGTTCTCGGACAACACGATCAGGTCGGCCTTTTTACCAACTTCCAGGCTGCCGACTTCATGATCGCGTCCCATACCGTAAGCGGCATTGATCGTGTTCGCGCGGATTGCAAGATCAACCGAGACGCGTGCCTCCTCACCACCCAGCGGCGGAACTTGATCGCGACCCGGAAGCTGCCGCATAACCGCGGTCCGGATCGCCACTAGCGGGCGGTATTCAGAGATATAGCCTGCGGCGGGCCAGTCCGAACCGAGGGACACGTTTCCGCCCGCTTCTGCAATTGCCTTCATCGGCCCATACCGGTGGATCCGCTCTTCACCAAGGCGCGAAACAGATATGCTTGCCAAAGATGGATCACGGCTCATCCAGGCACCGGTCGAATCCCACGTCACGCCAAGTTTGCCAAAGCGCGGTATATCGTCAGGATGAACCAGCAACGCGTGGCTGATCACATGTCGCCGGTCCCGTGGCGGGTTTTCTTCGATGGCCATTTCGACAGCATCGAGGACTGCCCGAACGGCGGCGTCCCCAAAACAATGGCAAACGATGTTTATTCCTGCCGCATCTGCGCGCAGAACGGCATCGTTCAGGGTATCATAAGGGATAATTGGCGCGGGGTTGGCGTCAGGGTTGTCACTGTAGGGCTCGGTGTAAAGAGCGCTATAGGCATCGTCGCCGCCGTCCATGTTGATCTTGAGGCCACGCGCTGACACAAGCTCTGTGTTGAATTGCTCCCGCATGGACTCAACCAGCGGAACCGGGTCGATGCTTGGATCATTCCAATAGAAATTGCCCTGCACACGGATTGGAAGGTCACCGGCTTCGGCCAGATTCGTCATCATCTGGAAGCCTTCTTCCATGCCTAGGCCCTGAATGCCATAGTCATGGGCCGTCGTAATCCCAGCCGCCGCAAACCGTGGCAACCACTCACGTACACCAGCCTCGGTGTACTCAAGATTCAGATCAATCAGTTTCGAGAGCACCTGTAACTGCGCAGGGATCTCAACAATCCAACCGGCAGGCGTGCCATCCTCATTTCTGCGAAAGTACGAAAAACCAGGCACGGTTTCAGGTGTGTTTTCATCGATCCCGGCGATCTCGAGTGCCTTGGAGTTCACCCAGGCCTGATGGCCGTCCACACCCCAGAGGTAAATGGGACGCTCGGAGTCGATCTCGTCCAGCATCTCTTTGGTTCCGTAGCCATTCTCCCAAAGATGAAGCCGCACCCCGTACCCGTGGATAACTGGAAGATCTGGATTTTCTTTGGCGTAAGAGCGCACGCGATCAAGGATACCCTCGATGCTGTCGATCTGGAGGTCCACACCACGCATGATCAGCGCACCGGCCGTCGGATGCATGTGACCCTCGACAAAGCCTGGCAGGACCATTTTTCCTCCAAGGTCGGACACCTCGGTTTGTGGTCCGATGACGCTCTTGACCCCTTCGGCGTCGCCGACAAAGACGATTTCGTCTCCCGAAATACCAATTGCCTCGGCAATTGTCCCGCCGGCATCCATGGTGTGAATTTTGCCATTGGTCAGAACGCGATCGGCAACGGAATTCGAACTATCAGATTGTGCATGGGAAAAATGCGAGGCGCTGGCGACAAGCGCCGCAGCAAGTGCAATGGACTTGAATAGAAGCATTCCGGAAGCCTCCCGACCGGTTCATCGGTTGTCGCACGTTATAAACTAACGCTGCGAGCTCAGTACCTTGCGTCAGAAAGTCAGCCTTACATACCACTTAGGTATTGTCAGCACGGAAAACATTAAAACTGGTCACGCACCTTTGCCTGGCACATTTCCCTAGTATCGCATGAACTCGAAACTGATTGTCCTTGCGCGGGACGAAACAGAAGGGTCGTTCAGCGACAGGCAGGTTGCCTGCAAGCAGATGAGACCTTTGTCCATCCATCCGATACCAGCACAAACTGATGGCATGGGATGGCTATGCAACACGGCTATTCCTCAGACGCCCCATTCGGCTGGTCGCTTCGATCCATTTCAATATCCGGATGCGCACCAATCCCCGTCAGCATGTCCATCACTTCATTTTGCCAACCGTCCTTGATCTTTCTGGCGAGACTGGAAAGCGGCCGGTAAAGAGGACTGAATATGCCGTACCGATAGCGAAAGCCCTGCTGGATCGGCTTGAAAACCACTTCGCCACCGGTCACGTTCATTTCCCGCTCGGTCACGACTGTCAGAGGGTCGACGACCGACAGGCATCTCCCGGCCTTTATGAACTGCATCATCGGCAGGAAGTACTGACTGTCCAGCACCATGTTGGGTTCCGCCCCCACCTGGCGCAGCGCCTCAACAGTTGCCTTGTGCATGAAGTGGAAACTCTGCAACGACCCGAGCGGAACCCCGTCCAGATCCCGGAAACCGATCTCTGCTCTTTCAGCCAGCGGATGGCTGACCGGCATGGCACAAAAGCAATCCGCGCTGATCACATCCTGCCGGAATGTCGGCGCGCGCTCATTGACCACCAACAGGTCTGCGAAGCCGAAGTCGATCCCCTGGGTTGCCGCCAATTCCCGAATTTGGGGAGACGTGCGCGATGACAGGGACACGAGAATTTCCTGATTGTCTCCTAGAACACGGCTGATGAACCGGGGAAACAGAAAGGCGGACGGTCCGGGCATCGCCGCGATGTTCAAGTGACCCCGCTGTCCTGCGGCCAGGCCTTTCATGGTTCCGGTTACCGCTGAAAGCCGATCGAGTATTTCTGAAGCCTCTTCAAGAAGATAGTAAGCTTCAGGTACCGGAACCAGCTGTCGGCCCCGGCGTTCGAAGAGCTTCAGCCCGAGGTTTTCTTCCAGTGAACGGATCGCGGAACTGACCGCCGGTTGCGTCCGGCCAAGCTTCTGTGCAGCCTCCAACAGTGAAGAGGAATTCATGACGGCACGAAAGGCTCTGATCTGCGACAGGTTCATCCCGATATATAAATACAATTTTAGTTTTTGAAGCAATTTCAAATTTGCATTTATTAAAATACCGCTCATCCTAAGGGAAGAACAACAGGGCAAAACGCCCGGCTTCATTCCAAGAGGAGAACACGATGAGTTTCATGACCAAGATGAGTGCTGCGCTGGTCGCGGCAACGCTGACCGCCGGGACGGCCTATGCACAGGACCCGACCTTTTTCCGCATCGGAACCGGCGGTGCAGGCGGGACATATTTCCCGATCGGTGGCACCATCGCCAACGGCATTTCAGCACCTCCCGGATCGCGTCCATGCGAGGAAGGCGGCCAGTGCGGCGTACCGGGTCTGATTGCCATCGCACAATCAACGACCGCTTCCGTCTTCAACAATTCCGCGGTCCAGAACGGCGAACTGGAAGCAGGCCTGGCAGCGGCCGACGTCACCCGGTCCATGTATCTGGGAGAAGGCAAGTTCGAAGGGAAACCGCACCCGAACCTGCGCATCGTCGCCAACCTCTATCCGGAAGACCTCCACCTTGTGATGCCCAAGGGAACGTCCATCAACGATCTCGGCGACCTTGCCGACAAGCGCGTTGGCATCGCACAGGCAGGTTCAGGCACACAGGTCGCCGTTCTGCAAATGCTCAACGAATGGGGCGTGACCCGCGATAACATGGATGAGGCAGAGCTGAACAACAGCCAATCGGCAGAACGCCTCGCCGATGGTCAGATCGACGCCTATTTCTATGCCGCCGGCTGGCCGGTTTCCGCAATGGTTCAGCTTGCTTCGACCAAGGGCATGGAGCTGCACAGCTTCTCCGAAGAAGACCTGGCGAAGATCAACGAAGTCATCCCCGCCTATATTCCCTCGAAAATTCCGGCCGGGGTTTATGACGGCGTCGATTACGAAGTCCATACACCAGCGGTTTCGGCACTGCTGATCGTCTCCTCGGAACTGAGCGATGATCTTGTTTACGGGATCACCAAGGCTCTTTGGAACGACAACACCCGCAAACTGCTCGACAACGGTCATGCCAAAGGCAAGCAGATCACAGCAGAGACCGCGCTGGACGGTGTCACCAATCTCGGTGTTCCGCTGCATCCAGGTGCCGAGCGGTTCTACAAGGAAGCCGGGCTTTTGAACTAACAGCCTTTCCCTCTACTGCGGGGCGGTTCCCATACCCGCCCCGTGCTTTTTTCAACGCATAATATCTCTGGGAGGGAGGTAATATGTCCGGTGACACGGCTGCTGGCGCGCGTGAACTGACCGCAGAAGAACTCGCGGAAATCGAAAAGAAATATGACGAAGGCGCAGCCACGCGGCAGGTAACGCCACGCGTTGGAAAGTTTCTCAGGTACGTGGCGCTGGCGTTTGCCATGTATCACTACATTACGGCCGGTTTCGGCCTGCCACCCGACTACTGGCATATGGGCTGGCACCTTTCGGGCCTGTTCATTCTGATCTATGCGCTCTTCCCGAGCTTCAAGACGAAGACCTCCTTTGACCTCAAGACCGGGGCGCTGCGCCTGGGCGGTGTGCCCTATTTCGACATCCTGCTCATGATCTTGGGTGTTGCGGCCTCCCTCTATCTCGGCCTGGCGTGGCATGGCATTCCGTTCCTCGGCATCGAAGAACAGACCTTCCGGATGGGCAATCCGAACACCTACGACATGGTCTTCGGCTGCATCCTGATCGTGCTTGTTCTGGACATAGCGCGGCGGACACTCGGCTGGGTCCTGCCGATGATCATCTGCGTCTTTATGGCCTATGCGCTTTTCGGACCGATGTTCCCGGGCATTCTTCAGCACCCGGGTGTTAAGTTCCGCACCTTCGTCTCATCCATGTACTTCCCGCAGGAAGGTATCTTCGGCGTGACGCTGTGGGTGGTCTCCACCATCGTCTTCCATTTCGTCCTGTTCGGGGTCATTGCCCAGCGCACCGGCCTCGGAAAACTGTTCATCGACAACGCGACCATCCTGGCCGGGCAGTATACCGGCGGGCCCGCAAAGGTTTCGGTGGTCTCTTCTGCCTTCTTCGGCACGATCTCAGGCTCATCGGTCGCGAACACGGTTTCAACCGGCGCACTGACGATCCCAAACATGAAACGGCTCGGCTATCCGGGACATTTCGCCGGTGGCGTCGAAGCAGCTGCTTCCGCAGGCGGGCAGATAACTCCGCCGATCATGGGCGCGGCCGCGTTCATCATGGCCGAATTCCTGGAAGTGTCCTACACCACGATCGTGATTGCAGCGATCTTCCCTGCACTCCTTCATTATGTCGGTGTCTTCACCGTGGTGCATCTGATGGCGCGCAAACTCGACCTCAAAGGTTTGAGCAAGGACAAGCTTCCGCACCTGAAGACAGTCTGGCGCGAAGGGTGGGCGAACATCGTGCCCCTTGTCGGTCTGCTCGTGGTGCTCTTTTCAGGCTACACGCCGTTCATGTCCGCATTCTGTGGCATCTCGCTTGCCATCATCACAGGGATGTCGAGAGGCCGCGAGCCGATCACGCTGATCTACGCCGCCCTCTTTATTGCCTTCGTAGTCTGGAAATACATGGGTGGCGGATTTGATCTGACGATTTCCCTGATTCTGATTGTGAGCAGTGTGGTGGCAACCTTCAATCCGCAACCGCGTGTCAGTCTTCAGGAAATGGGCGATACGTTCGAGACCGGCGTGAAATACGCGCTCGCTGTTGGCGCAGCCGCGGCGGCTGTCGGCATCGTCGTCGGGGTCATCAACACTACAGGCATCGGCTTTCGCATCGGTTTCATGGTGACCCAGGGCGCCAGTGCCCTTGGATCCGACCTTCACAGCCTGTTTGCGCTGGGCAGCTGGGAACTGTTCTCCGTTGAAGATCTGACCCTTTTCATCAGCCTGGTCTTTATTGCCATTGCCTGCATCCTGATGGGAGCCGGCGTGCCTACGACAGCGCTTTACATCATGCTGGTCTCTGTGGCTCAGCCTGCCCTCGCCCAGCTCGGCATTCCGCCAATCGCGAGCCACATGTTCGTGCTCTATTATGGAGTGGTCGCCGAAATCACGCCGCCGGTGTGTACGTCGGCCTACGCTGCTGCGGCAATTGCCAATTCCAATCCGTTCCGGACCGGAATTTCCGCCTTTACGCTCGGATTGGGAAAAGTGCTGGCGCCGATGGCGTTCGTTTATGCGCCGGTGCTCCTCTTTGTGTCATCGACCGGATTCGACCTGCTTGAATTCAGCTATACCGCGGCCAGCTGTATTGCGGGCGTCATTGCCCTGTCGGCCGCTGTGGTCGGATACTGGCTTGCACCGCTGGCCTGGTACTACCGCGTCCTCCTGGCAACAGCCGGGCTGGTGCTGATCGCGCCATCGTTCCAAGCGGATATTGCCGCCTTGGTCATCGCCGCACCGGCGCTTCTCAGCCAGATTTTCACCCGCCGCGAACAAGCACTTTCGGCCTGATATCATGGAAAACAGGATCACAATCTTGGGTGCAGGTGCCGTCGGCATCTGCACCGCTCTCTCCCTCGCCGAAAGAGGCGCCCAGGTTCGACTGATCGACCGGACCGATCCCGGCCAGGAAACGACATTTGGCAATGCGGGCGTCATCTCGCCCTGGTCCTTCATCCCGCAGGCGCTGCCCGGCACCTGGAAGAAGATCCCAGGCCTCCTGCTCGGCAAGTACCGTCCCCTGAGCGTGCGGCCCAGCTACTGGCCCAAGATGGTGCCCTGGGGCCTCTCGTTCTTGAGAAACGGAGCTGACAGCAAGGTGCAGGAGATTGCGGACGCAATGGAACCGCTCTGTGCGCCATCGATCGACCTCTACCGGCGGCACCTTAACGGCACCGGCGCGGAAAGCCTGATCCAGGACAGCCTCTATGTTCACGCGTTTCGCAATGTCGGCGATGATGTCCTCAACGCAATCGATTATCGTATCCGACGGGAAAAAGGAGCTCAGCTGGAACTTGTCGCTGAACAGGAACTCAGGCGGCTTGAGCCTGCGCTTTCCAAGGAGTTCAAGGCAGCCGTTCTCATTCATGGTCAAGCACGGGCCCTCGCTCCCGGACGGGTCGCCGAGGTGCTTGCCCAAAAGGCTGCCGGGCTGGGAGTAGACATCGTTCATGACCGCGTCACGTCTCTAAAACGGGAAAACGGCTCATGGCAGATCCAGTGCGAGACGGCTGATTACCGCGCCGGCAACGTCGTCATTACAATGGGCGCATGGTCGGCCGAACTCTTGAAACCGCTCGGCATTACCGTGCCGCTTGCGGCCGAGCGGGGCTACCACATCGAGCTGCCCGATCCTGGCATTACGCTCAACCACTCGATCATGGACGTCGATGCAAAATTTGTCGCCAGCAGCATGGCGGACGGACTTCGTGTAGCCGGATACGCAGAGTTCGGCGCAGTCGATGCGCCGGCAGATCCACGCAAAAAAGATCGGATCCTTGCGCAAGCAAAATCCGCCTTTCCGGACATGAATGAAAAGGACGCCAGTTTCTGGATGGGTCGACGACCTTCTTTCCCCGACAGCCTGCCCATGATTGGGGAGTTTTCCGGGCATGAAGGGCTCTATGCCGGGTTCGGTCACTCTCACTACGGTTTGATGATGGCACCCAAGACCGGTGAATTGCTGGCAGACTTTCTGACCGGCCGGAAACCCAATCTCGACTGTTCACCTTATCGCACCGGCCGTTTTTCCGATGGTCTGGTTTAAAGACAGGAGTGCCTGAATATGGCCTCAACAAAACGCCCTATCGGCTTGCTTTGCCTTGATACTCATTTCGCAAAACCTCCCGGACACATTCGCAACGAGGAAAGCCTGCCCTTTTCCCTCCGCAAGGAAGTCGTGAAAGGCGCAACAATTGCCGAGCTTCTGGAACGGCCGAGCCTGGAGTTCTTCGAACCCTTTCTGAAAGCAGCCCGCAATCTGGAACAGGAAGGATGCTGTGCGATCACCGGCAGTTGCGGTTTCATGGCGCTGTTTCAGCGCGAATTGAGCAATGAGGTTTCGATCCCGGTTTTCGCATCCAGTCTGATCCAGATACCGCTCATGCACCAGCTCTCCGGACTGCGCGGAAAGGTCGGTGTCATCACCGCCCGAAAGGAGGCTTTGACGGAAGCACATTTCGAAGCCGTCGGAGCTGCAGCCACTCCGGTTGCTGTCGCAGGCATGGAGACACAGCCGGAATTCTCGGAAGTCATCCTGCAGAGCAAGCGGGTCGACATCGATGCCGATAAACTCGGCTCGGAACTCGTGGCGGTCGGTCGAGCACTTTTGGAAGAGCATCCGGACGTGACTTCAATCGTTCTGGAATGTACGGATCTTCCTCCCTACGCCCACCTTCTTCAATCCGCTCTCGGTCTGCCCATTGCGGACCTGACCACGCTTGCGACCATGGCCCATTCCATCGCCGCCCGCGAACCGTACCAGGGTGGCACCTGCTACACCTGAACGCACCCGGCCGCTCAAGTCAGGGTCATTTCGGTTTTGTGTTCTTCGGCAGAACGCAAGGACGCGCCTTTTCGTCAACTTCTCCGGAGCCCCTGAATATATGCCCAATCAGGTTCAGCGGCAGCGAAACCACTTCGCCGACGGCCCGCCCGGGTCCGGCGTCCTTCACGATCAGATCCGGCTTGGCAATCGTTCCCTTCAGCTCGAAGGGAGAGACGATCTCGACGAGCTGCTTGCGTTTGGCGCGTGGCATGAATGAAAGGTTCAGTGCACCGCTTTTGAAATTGATGCTGCCTGCCCCGACGATCTGGACGTTGTTCGTTTCAACGATCAGGGACCGCGTGCTTGCTGAGCCGTTCTTGAAGTGCAGCGGCAGCACCGCGCAGACCAATTTGGTGCCCTTTTCCTGGTTGCCGGTCACAAGCCAGGTGAAGGCATTCATGCCGGTCAGGTCGAGCAATCTGTTGGGTAGAGTCCCGCCCCAGAGAGACGTCGTTACACTGCCTGACATCGACTTCAGGAAACTGGCCTCGGAGTCAGCATTGCCGCTGACGTCGAAACTCGCATAAACGGTGCTGGAAATCGGGGCTTTGAGTCCCAGTTCATTCATCAGGCTTTTAAGGCGAAACTTCTCCATCCGTCCGTGCGCTGTCGCCCGGTTGGCGGCAGACGCGTAATCGATCGAGAAATCTCCTTTGATTGTTCCGCCGACATAGTCGAATTTCAGTTTCGACAGCTGCAGCTTGTCGTCGTCATAACTGACTGTCCCGGACAGGTTGCCTGCTGCTTTCTTGCCCGAAACGAATTTCTTTACATCCAGGCCCACTTCCACACGCAAGGCCGACTTGAATTCCTCTGTCAGCTGGACATCGTCATCCTGTTCGCTCACCCCCAGCTTGGCGAATTCGACCAGACCTCTCAGATCGCTCAGGTCCATCTGTGCTGACGAGATCGCTCCGCCAAGCAACCACACCCCAGAAGCATCTTCCGGCGCCAACTTGATCGCAGCGTCAATTTGCGTGGAACCCGTTGTCAGGTGACCATCCAACTCGGCTCCACCTCCAGAGAACCCGCTGGAACCGGAAAAGCTCAGCGCAGGAAGCGTATCGTCCGTTTCAACGTCAAGCGCCTTCAAAAAGGTTGCGGGATCCGGCAGTTGCAGATCAGTGGAGAACCGAAGCTCATCAACGACCCGGAGTTCGGGAATGGCCAATTCAAATGTCAGGTCGAATAGATCCGTGTCTGTGGCAGCACCAGTCAAGGCATCCAGACCGAAAGAACCGGACAACTCGTTCAAGCTCACTGTCCCTTCGATAAAGCCAAGCTCTGGAATTGAGTTGGCCTCCCTGTTGAGCAGAAGCGCAGCCGGAAAGCGGTAAGTGCCGGATAGATTGACTCCGGCCAGCGCCATGAGGTCGTCAATCTGCCCGGTCATCAGCAGGTAGGGAGCCTCGTCAGGTCCGTCCTGCACGACCATGTCCTTCAGGCCGACCCTGTTGTCAGGATGCTTGACCACCCGCCCGACAGAAATCGGGCCTATCTCGTCAAAATCGAGAAGGACCGCATCGGTCACGATCTGCGCCCTTTGAACTTCCAGTGCGTCGACCGGGCCTTGGATGTCTCCCGAGACCTCCTTCACATTGACGGCAAACGGAGTGTCGGATGTCGGCTTGAGTGGTACGAGCGTTGCCTTGAAGTGCAGGCCGAAGACCGCCCCTTTCGTTAAGTCCTCGACTTGGCCAGTGACAAGAAACTGGTCTCCGTCCGCATCGTCGATAGCAACCTTCAGGTTCCGAATATCCAGCTGATCGATGGGACCTTCGAAATCCCAGTCGAGGGTCGCCTTGCCCTCCTGCTCGCTTGCCAGTCCGAGCGAAGCGAGAAGCTCCGTGATGGACCCGGATGACGCAGAATAGTTTCCGTCGACAACAGCAACTGCATCCGTCGTGTCAATGGTCCCGGAATAGTGGCTATCAAGGCCCGGAAACTCGAAGGACAGGTCAAACGGGCCCCCTCCTTCGCTTCGGGCGACTTCCGAGTTCGGCATTTTTCCCGTAGCGTAAAGTGGTGTCCCGTTGACGGTCGCATCGAACTTGATCTCCGTAACAAGCGCATCTTCGCGAGACACAAGTTGAAACGAATTGATTTCAAGCGTTTCGTTCCAGCCATCCGTTTCATCAACGAACCGCAGAGTGACGTCGGAGAGTTCCAGATTGTCCAGAACAGGGCTGTTTACGATCGTCGATGGCAGCTCGAATACCGACGATCGTGACACGTTGCCATCCGGATTATCGGGCCGGTACACGATTTCCGCGCCGCTCATCTGGAAGTTCGAGATGCTGCCAACTTCTCCCAAGAGAAGGTTGTAACCGGCCTGGAACCTGATCTTTTCAAAGACTCGCGCCTTGCCGGCATTCCCGGTCGAAGTCCGCTCAACAAAGGCATCTTCAATCTGAACGCCCAGACGCTGTCCGAGTTTCAGCACGACATCTCCATGAACATCCACCTGACGCCCGAACACGGATGTCAGAATGCGGTCGGCAAGCGCTTTTCTGGCTGGAAGAAACATCTCCAGAGACGCAACGGCGTAAACAGCTCCAACCGAAACGACGATCAGGACGGCAAGCACCAGCCCGCAAACGCGTAGCACGCGCCGCCCACGCCCCTGCTGTTTTTGCGATGCCTGTTTCATGATGTCAGCACTCGGCCTCGGATGAAAAACCGCTCCCTGAGACACAGTTTACGCGCTTTTCCTCAAATTTGGCGTCAAAGAACGTTTCCACGACGCTTGAAGCCATGACCAGCACCACCGGCAACGATGATCCGGGAACAATAAGAGACTTAAGGAAATTTAACTTTTCTAAACCATCGGGGGAGGAAAACTTGTCATTACAATCCTCATTCTCGCTTTTCTCGCCCCTGCGAAATAAAAATTCCCCCGCTCCGGACTTTTATCTTGTCTCCAACAATTTCATTCACTATGTAGCGCCAATCGATATTGTTTGATGAACTTTGTGACTGCGCGCTGCCGCGCCCTAAACGATCTTCCCTATCAACGTCGACCTAATCGTCTGCAGCACATGGAGTGTTGCCGGCACATACTCATGACCGATTGAAAGGAAATCGTTATGACCATTGGAACCGTAAAATTCTTCAACGCCACCAAAGGCTATGGCTTCATTCAGCCGGAAGATGGATCTACCGACGTGTTTGTTCACATCTCCGCAGTTGAGCGCGCAGGTCTGCCGCCGCTCGTTGAAGGCCAGAAGATCGGCTTTGAAGTTGTTCAGGACCGTCGTTCCGGCAAGTCCGCAGCGGACAATCTTCAAGCTGTATAAGTTATCGTCTTGAAGACCTTGACCACGGATGTACTGGCAAGGTCCGTTAGATGAAAGAAGGTCGGGTCATGTGCCCGGCCTTCTTTGCTTTCAAGGTCTGGACCGAACCCGATGTAGCCGAGCCAAAGCCTGATCTGCATGAGACAGACTTTCAGAACCGGCACGCCTCTCACTTAAAGCACCAACGAAGACTGGAACCCGCGTGACGCAATTTGCCGCCGCAAGTCCGAAGTTCGACAGCACGAAAGCCTGGCCTCAGCTTCTGGCCAAGTACCGGCAACCTCGCCCCTGGCGCAGCATCCTGGAAATTGCGGTCACGACCCTCCCGTTTGCGGCCTTGTGGGCGATCACGGCCTTGTCCGTGTTGCAGGGTCACTGGTGGGGTCTGCTGCTCACGGTTCCTGCCGCCGGTTTTCTGGTGCGCCTGTTTATACTGCAGCACGATTGCGGTCATGGAACCTTGTTTGCCCAGCGGCGCCTGAACGACTGGATTGGCCGACTGATCGGTATCTTCACGCTCACACCATACGATTATTGGCGCAGAACCCACGCCGTCCATCACGCCTCCGCCGGCAACCTGGACAGACGCGGGATCGGAGATGTGGAAACCCTGACGGTCGAAGAGTATCGGGCACTCTCACGTTGGCGCAAACTGCGTTATCGCCTCTACCGCAATCCACTGATCTTGTTTGGCTTCGGCCCCGCCTGGCTGTTCGTGTGCCAATACAGATTGCCTTTCGGCCTGATGCGCGCAGGCGCACAGCCCTGGGTGTCGACGCTCGCTACAAATCTCGGCATTGTGGTTCCGATCGCCATCATGATCTGGCTGGTCGGTTTGTCAACGTTCCTCATCGTGCAGATCCCGATCACGCTCATGGCAGCCACGATCGGTGTCTGGCTCTTTTACGTTCAGCACCAGTTCGAAGACACCCATTGGTCAAACAATGGCGAATGGAATTTTCAGCATGCCGCGCTGCACGGCAGCTCGCATTACGATTTGCCCGGCCCCTTGCGCTGGCTGACCGGCAATATCGGCATTCACCATGTGCATCACCTGGCCGCGAAAATTCCGTTCTATCGCCTGCCGGAAGTGCTGGAGGATTTTCCCGAACTCAAGGATGTGAGCCGCATCACGCTGCTTGAGAGCTTGAAATGCGTGAAGCTCGTACTTTGGGATGAAAACACGATGCGTTTGATTTCGTTCAGAGAAGAACGGGCGGCAAGGTAGCTGACCAAGGCGGGCCTCCGCCTCCCCTTTGCGAAGCCCCGTGCCAGGTATCCAGCTCGCTCATGCTTCTGCTTGAATTTTCATGCGTTCAATCACCGGCGAGTTCTCGTCGTGCAGCAGGAACTGACCATAGTCCGGAATGCAGTCGAGGCTGACATCCGGATTTCCTTCCAGAAACTCAACAACCAGGCGAGCGCTGTTCAACGGATCCGCGCTGCCATGGATAAACTCCGCCTGCACCTTGAGGTCACCCAGTCGTGACCACACGTCCCGCTGGCTCATGCGCCAGTCGACCGAGATGGACGACAACGACGCCTGGTAGCTGTCGACAAAGAATCGCCGGCCCAATGGGTCGGCGCAAATCGTTTCCAGGATAGTGCTGTCCATTTCGCACTGGGCATATGCCTTTCGAAGCGTGTTCAGCATATCCCGTTCTTTGCGCAGGAGCCGCGAATAGAAGACGATCAGAAGATGGGTTCCGTGCTCGCTTTCCCTGGACAGCTTCCTGATGTTCCTCATGAACTTGTTTACAGGGCTCTCGCCCTTGCTCATGAAATAACTGGAAGCTGCGAAGATGACACGATTGACGCTGGAAGGGTGCTTGATCGCAAAGTCCAGCGCATAAGCGGTTCCCGTGCTGTATCCGAGCAAAGTGACTGATTTCTGATTCAGAAAGTGCAACAGCGTTTCCAGCTGCAAGGCATGGCGCTCGATTTGCTGGTCGGCAGGAATGTACTCAACCTGATTGGTCAGAAAACCGTCCCGAATGGGCATGATCAGCCGGATATTCCTTTCCGCCACAGCTTCAAAGAACGAAGGTTTCAGGGGCGGAAGGACGTTGCCATGCAGAAGTATGACAGGCTCTCCGGTGGCCGCTCCGGCCTCTGCAAAGCGTATCGTCTGCCGCTCCCCAGCTGAAATCTGGAAATACCTGATCTGATCCTTGAAGTGCGTGGAAAAGAAGGATCGCGTAAAGTCCGTTTCGGATGCCGACCCCTGCGCTGCCACGGAAACCCGCTCCAGCACCTCGTTGAAGATCCAGAGCGTCGTCAATCGCACCAGCTCATTTTGCGAACTGATATCCAGCTTGGCACCCAGTGACTTAAGCTGGCTTCTTTTCGTTTCATATGAATGCCCGCTCAAACTTGCACTCTGTCGAACCGACAAACCGCTCAATAGCGCATGCAGCAACCGGACTTCGCTTGGCGTAAAACCTTTCGAGGAACTTTTCTCGATGAGAATCTGCTCGGTATCGTCAACCCTTAACGGAACGATCCAGCAATCGTCTCCAGTGCCGTGAAATCGCGTGGCAACGACCAGTTCGTCGCCGACGAGATAGAAACGTGGCGCTTGCAGGTGCACTTCCGCCAGATCCAGCTGATCCAGCAGCCGTTCCTTGTAACCTGCGTCCAGGTTTGTCTGCGTAATGTTTCCAGAACGGTTCAAGAGAGCGTAGCGAAACGATGGCGCCGCCAGGGCTTCCCTGCTGTCAGGCACCCGGTTCTGCACAACCGGCGCATGGTGCAAATCTGAAATGATACGGGCAATTCGCTGATAGACTTCCGACAAAGACATTTTCTGTACCAATCAAACAATCAAAGTTTCAGCCGTTCTTTCTTGCGCGAAATCGGCACAGGGCAGACATCCTCCTGCAGATTCCAAAGTCGACGCCCCTTGGAAGATTTGAGAGCCCATCTGGTTGCATTGAAAACAAAGACGTTCTTCCAGTCTTCGTTTTCAACCATCATCGTCTTGAGCGCTTCCTGCTGAATTGCCACCGACTGATTGAAGTTCACCAGCGGCCTGCCGCAGGCCTGCGTCTCGGCGAGCCAGTCATGAACGAGAGCGACGGGTGTGTAATACCAGGGAGAAAACTTCGCGAAGAGACGACTAAATCGTGGCGTGGAACCGCCGTCAAAGAACATCCTGCCCGGGCGGATCGTCAAACCGGTCGATGTTGTATAGGCGAACGCATCCGTGTCACTGGGCACATATTCAAACCAGTCCGGTTCGCACCAGGTGAGTCTTATGTTTTTTACATTTTGAAAACGGCCGACCGGAGTGTCGCGGAATTTTGCCATATCAACCTGAATGCCCAAAAAATTTCCAACAAGGTATCCCGATACCCCTTGTAAAAAAACACTAGAATTTTTGCCGTTTTCACCCAATTGGGTGAAGTCGATCAGAAAATTTTGGAGACACTGTCGAAACTGGGCGAAGGCAGGACGATTCACGCCACGATCCCCGGTGCCACATTGTTTCAAGTCGAATTCGAAGGACTGCCCGTATCGTCTTGAACGGAGCACTGGTTCTTCAGGAGAAAAGGCGGAATGGACAGAGCTTTTATCTTGGGTGCTACCTTTTCTCTGTCGTATGGAACGACTGCAAAAACTCAATTCAATCGCGCCGAAAGCGTCCAGACCTTAAGATTGTTGGGGCCCGATGCCTTTAACTGCGCCGAGGCCATTCGGGCTGAAACAGCCTTCTTTGACCAATTCCCCCTGGATCACCAGGAGGCAGAAAGAGATCCGCACGCCCTGATTTTCCTGTCCGATGCGGTCACGAGCCAAATCACTCCTGCATCAAGACAGTTAAAACGATGACACTCCACAGTCTGAGCCGAAGATAATTCTCGTGCCTGTGAGCTGAGACCCAAAGGAAATTGTAGCATCGGTTCAAAGCCCGCCCCCCGAAATGCCTGGGACAGCGCAATGCCGGTCAAAGCCGGCATCCGCAGTTCTTGTGTGTTGTGCGCAGGAACCTTTAATCGAGTGCTTGAATGCACAATCCCGCCAGGCAACCGAATGCCCGGCATGGACCGTCAGATGTTACGCGGCATCCTGACGTTGCAGCCATCTTAAGATCGCACGGTTCGTTTCTTCCGGCATTTCCTGCTGAATCCAATGACCGCAATCGAGGCTGACCACATCGGCCCTCGGAACGAAGTCCGTCAGGTTTTCAGACTTCGGGATCAGATCACGATCTCCGTAAATCATGAGGGCAGGTTTCTGGATGACCGGGTCCACATCCGCCAGGATGTGCCAATTTCGATCAATGTTCCTGTACCAGTTTATGCTGCTCATAAACCCGGTTTTCTCGAATGCGGAAATGAAGACGGCCAGTTCTGCGTCGCTCATCAAGGGATCGCCAAGCGGGGCTTCCGCTCTTGCAAGATTTATCATCATCATACCGGGTTCCGGCGGCGCGGGGGGAACATTCCTGCGGAACATATTGCCAAGGAACCGGGAGGTGTTTTCATCCAGCACGGCATCGGCAACGCCCGGCTGTCGATTGAAGTGAACAAAGTAGTGGTCGCTTCCAAAAAATTCCTCGATGAACTCTATCCAGGGTTTTTCGGTGCGTGCCTGGTAGGGCAAGGCCAGGTTTATGACCTGCTTCACCCGGTCCGGATGCAACAGCGTCAGCCCCCAAACGACATTGGCACCCCAATCATGGCCAACGAAGATGGCATCTTCGTAGCCGTAGTGATCGAGAAGTGCGATGAGATCACCCGACAGGTGGTTTATGTCATAGGCTGTTACTTCCGCAGGGCAGGATGAATTGCCGTACCCCCGCTGGTTTGGCGCGATGACATGATATCCTGCTGCGGCAAGTGCGGGCATCTGATACCGCCAGGAATAAGCGTGCTCCGGCCAACCATGACAGAGCACTATCGGCTTTCCCGCATTTTGCCGTCCCATTTCAAAGACCTCGAGTTCGACGCCATTCACTGGAACAAATGAGGGTTTGGGAAAGTCGGCTGGACTAATCATTGATCTTCCTTTTTGCCGTCGCGGGATGACATGGCGACGCCTTCAATTCTGGTCAGTGCTCTTTCGAGCCTCAGGAGATTGAGAATGTGCGTTGCAAGTTCGAAGTCTTCTTGCTCACGCAGACAGTTGCTGCCTAAGATCCAATGGTGCCAAAAACTGGCACTATTGGATGGTAACCAGCTGAAATGAATGTTCGCTCCCGACAAGACGCCATCGTGCGCAGCCTTCGCCGCGGTGGCACTTCGACGATCGACGCCCTGGCAGAGGAGGTCGGCGCCTCCCGGCGCACCGTGCTGCGAGACATAAGCGCGCTTCGTGATCAGGGGTTTGTCATTCATTCTGAAACGGGACGCGGAGGCGGCCTGCAACTTGATCCGCACTCCGTTCAGACCACAGCACGGCTCTCCGTCGCCGAGGTCTTTGCCCTTCTCATCAGCGTTTCATCGATGCGCGCAGCCGGTCTCCTGCCCTTTGCAGACCTCGCCGACGCCGGTCTTGCCAAAATCGAAAAGGCCCTGCCATCAGACAAGATACGCGATCTGCGCCGGTTTCTGGATTGCCTCTATGTCGGAGAGCTCTCCCCGCAGGTAGACATTTCCGACATGGGAACGATGGACCCGGCCTTGCTCCCCGCATTCGAAGCAGCCTTTCTCAAACAGCAGCATTTGCGATTTCAGTACCGGGATGCCAAGGGAGCTGAATCGAGCCGAAATGTCGAACCGCAAGCGATGCTGATCCTGCCGCCGTTATGGTATTTGGTGGCCTGGGACCCTGCGCGCAAAGACTTCCGGCATTTTCGAATGGACCGGATCAGCAAGCCGGAATGGGTCGACGGGACAACTTTTCGACGACGACACGCACCCTTCACGGATAACGTCCGCCCTGTTCGACAGTCGCCCCGCTGACCTTCGCCATATGGCACTGTTCGGCGCCGTGGCTCGTGGAAAACTTCTATTGGAGTGTGCATCGAGAACCCTCAGGCTCCACAAATCCAACACCAGCAATGGAAGGGAAAACTGCAGTCTGTGTTCGCTTGGAGACCAACCCCGTGAGCAATACAGCCAAATTGGATCAAACCAAAACTATGAAGGTGACGGCCTTCGGAAATTTTACTTTTTTGGGAGAATGGCGCACCGGGGAGGATTCGAACCCCCGACCCCCAGATTCGTAGTCTGGTGCTCTATCCAGCTGAGCTACCGGTGCGTATAGAGGCGAAGATCTGTCTTCTGGCTCAGGAGCCGTTGAGGACTTATCTTGCTTGCTGCGGGGCGGTGTTGTGTGCCCCGGACAGGGCGCTTACCTACTGCGGTCCGACGGGGATTGCAAGGGACTTTTTGAACTTTTTTTCATGGAACTGACACACTGTTCAAAAACCCGCAGAAAACCGAAGACCTTGGTTGTTGGTGACATCCACCCTGTGCAAAACTTTCATCTCATCAGGGGCGATCAGGCACTTCCAGATGGAAGCATGTCCCGGGTTTGCTCTCGTCCAGTTCGATCTTGCCCCCATGCGCCTTCAACAGCTCGGCAACAATCGCAAGCCCGAGGCCGATGCCGCCATTCTTGGAGCCGCTGTGGAACGCCTTGAACATGGCCTGCTTGATGTTTTCAGGTATGCCAGGTCCGGTATCCGAAACGGTGACATGCACACAGTTCTCCTCGCGCCGGGCTTCCAGCGTGATCCGCCTGACCAGCGTCTCGTCCTTTTCCGCTTCCAGTGCCTGCAGCGCATTGCGCACAAGGTTCAGGAACACGCGGAAGATCTGTTCGGGATCCGCGTCGATCTCGATCTCTTCGGAAACCTTGTTGTCGAACCTTACGGCTCCATGGTCCGCCAGGCCCAGGACGTCCGCAACGTCTTCACCGACCCTGTGAAGGCACAGCAAACGCCGCTGAGGCGCTTTTTCCTGAGCCTTGCCGTATGACATCACCGCCTGGGTGTAACCGACTGCCCGGTCAAGGGTTGCCAGGATCTTGGGAGCGATACGGCTGACAGTCGGGTCAGGCACATGCTCCAAGCGTTCCAGAAACAGCTGTGCAGACGCCAAGAGGTTGCGCAGGTCGTGGTTGATCTTGGAGACAGCGAGACCGAGATCGGCAAGCCTCTGCTTCTGGTGCAGCGCCCGGGACAGCGCCTCCTCCATGGCCGCAAGCCGGATTTCCGCGTCACCCAGTTCGTCGCGCCGGCCGGAGATGCTCATGATCCTGGAAGCATCCTCCGGATTTTCCGCAAAGCGTTCCATCGACTTGGTCAGACTGCGCAGGGGGCGAATGAACACGGCGCGCAGCGTGAGGTAGACGAGACTGGCGGTGATCACTGAAATGACGAGCGACAGGCCCAGAATGCGTGCCGAAAAGGCCAGCATGTCCTGCTGCAGCAGGCTGACGGGCAAAACCACGTCCACCCTTTCCGTGTGTCCCATCTGCCCGACGCCGACAATCCGCAGGACACCGTCACCACGATAGGTAAGCACCTGGAAGCTGCTGACGATCGACGACCAGGGCGTCACGTCCGCCATATCAATGACGAAGTCCACTTCTCCGGGCACATTGCTCATTGCAATCAGGCTGCGCCTTGATCCCTGGTCCAGCGAAATCGCGACAGCACCCGTTGTCTTGAGCAGCTCCTCCTGAAGCCGCGGGGCAATGGTGCTGGTTTCTGCCAGCACCGAAGCTGCAACGCCTGCTGTCGTCAGGCGATCCATCAGCCAGGTGTTCCGGTAGTTGGCAATGGATGGCACATAAATGAGGATTTCGGCCAGCATCACGAACACGACGGTGAGCAGAAGCAGCTTGGCCGACAGGCCGCCGTATCTGTAACGGCCATAGCTGTCCCTGGCCACGGACTGGCCGTCTTCATCTTTCGAAGGGACAACGGCTCCTTGCGGAGCGCCCTCATGCTTCATTTCACTGCGTCCAAAATTCAAGAGGCCACATGGCTAACGCGGCAATCACTTATCCAAACTTACGCAATATACCGATAATGCCACGCAACCAACCTTTCTTCGGCATATCCGCATAGTAGGAAATTGCAGCTCTGCGCACCAGCTCTCCCAAAGTGGGGTATGGCGCGATGAAACCTGCAAGGTCTTTCATCTTCATCTTTTTCGACAATGCCAGCGAAAGAATGTTCAGGATTTCACCGGCCTGAATCCCGACAATGTCGGCGCCAAGCAGGCGTCCGCCCGGACCGGCAATCAACTTCAATCTGCCGGAAGTTTCGCCTTCTGCCTGCGCCCGGTCATTGCCTGAATAGGCAGCGGTCAAAACCTTGACCTTGTCGCCGTATGCGCTCCTGGCTTCCGATTCGGTTATTCCGATATGGCCGAGCTCCGGAGAGGTATAAGTCACCCACGGAACAAAATGCTCATTCATCGAAACCGGCATCCGGAACAGAATCGAGCGGATCACCAATCCGGCCTGATATCCGGCCACATGCGTAAACTGCAGTCCGCCCGCCACATCGCCTATGGCAAAGATCTTCCGGTTCGATGTCCTGAGCCCCTTGTCGACCTTGATCCCCTTTCGGTCGAACTCGACGCCGGCGTCTTCCAGTCCGAGACCTTCCACATTCGGTGCCCGGCCTGTCGCGACCAGCAGATGGCTGGCTGCAACGTCAATTTTCCGGCCGTCCCCGGTTCTGGCGGAAACGATTATTCCCCCGTCCGTTTTCCGGACACCTTCAACCCCTGTTTGCTCCAGGATCTCGATCCCTTCGGCCCTGAGTGCGTCCAGGACAACGGAGGCAAGCTCCGGGTCGTCCTTGGCAAGCGCCTTCTGTGCTTCGAAAACGGTGACTTTCGCCCCGAGCCGGCGATGGGCCTGGGCCATTTCAAGTCCGATCGGCCCCGCCCCGATGATCGCGAGATGCTCAGGCACTTCACGCTGTTCGAACAGGCTCTCGTTGGTGAGATAGGGAACCTGATCCAGACCGGGAATCGGCGGCACGAACGCACTGGACCCCGTGGCCACCACAAAACGGCGCGCCTGAACTTCGGCATCTCCGGCGACCAGCCTGTCCGGTCCGGTGAATTTTGCGGTTTCACGCAGGACAGTTACGCCGAGGCCTTCGAAACGTTCCTGCGAATCATGCGGTTCAATCGCCGCGATGACGCTGCGCACATGATCGTTTGCCTTGGAAAAATCGATGCTCTGCCCCTGGGAGAAAACTCCGAATCCGGAACCTTTCGCTTCATTGGCAGCCGCCTTGCCCGCAGCAAGCAGCGACTTGGAAGGAACACAGCCGTAGTTGAGGCAATCTCCGCCCATCAACCCTTTCTCGATCAAGACAACATCCACACCGAATGCAGCTGCTGCCGCTGCCACGGAAAGCCCTCCGGAACCGGCACCTATCACACAAATATCCGGGGTCAGCAGCTTTGCCATGCAGGGCTCCTTTAAGCGTGTCTGTTTGATACTAGAGGTTTTCTTGTTCCGGTCGGATCAGCGTGCGCGAACTTTTTTGAGAACGACAGGAATCAGGCTGGCTATGCCAAGGGCAAAAAACGCGACCAGCAGCTGGGGTGTTACCAGGGCTGCAACGTCCACCTGGCAAGTTCCGGCGGCAGCGCATCCCGGATTGGCAGCTTCCTGCGCTTCGATCACACTGTCCAGACCGGAGCCTATGAAGGCAAAGGCAAAGGTTCCAGGAACAATGCCGACAAACGTCGCCAGGGCGTAGGACGACAGGGGCATTTGAAAGATCGCGGGCGCAATGTTGACCAACCAGAACGGAAAGACCGGCGTCAGCCTCAGGAACAAAAGATAACTGAAGGCTTCGTTCCTAAACCCCTTTGCGAGGCGTGAGAGAAACGGTCCGGCTCTTTTGGTGAGCACTTCACCGAATGAGGAACGGGCGACCAGAAAAACGGCACAGGCACCCAGTGTTGCTCCGAAGACGGTCGCGAATCCCCCAAGGATCCAACCGAACAGAAATCCGCCTGCAATCGTGAGCAAAGACGCGCCCGGGAAGGAAAGCGCAACAGAAACGGTGTAAACGACGAGGTAAGTGAGGACCGCAAGAACGATATTCTGATCGACAAACCCCGCAAGCTCCTGGCGGCGCATGATGAGGTTCGACAGTGTCAGTTGCTTGTGGACGCCCTGCGAGAAAGCCAGAATCATGAGCGCGACCAGAACGATGAGCGGAAGCCATTTCCTGATTCTGCCGGAACCAGACTCTCTTGCAGGCGTTTCGCTTGCAGGTGATTCAATAGCCGGATCCGTTTCCTTTGGCGCAGTCATGGTGTCGGCCTCTTCCCCCCGCATTTCCGATCCCGTCATTCTCAAAAATTCCGGTTGCCCCGGTCTTGTCATACTGTTCTTTTAGCCAGATGTACCTTAATCCCGGTAAAAAGAACCGTGCTTCACTGATAAGTGACGCCTCGGTCTCGCCCGTTCACCTGTGCGTGATCCGTGTGCAAACAGAGAATCTTGGCTCACAACGTTGACTTGAAGCGGCATGACGCTTATAAGCGCGCTCGACCGGGACATGCATTCGGACCCAAGGCTGATATGAGCCGCGCTCTTCCAGCGCTTCGAGTGCTTCCTCCAAAGAATTTAAAAATGAACAAGGGCCGCGCATTAAATCGCGCGGGGAAGAACAATGAAGCGTACGTATCAACCGAGCCGTCTTGTCCGCAAGCGCCGCCACGGCTTCCGCGCACGTATGGCCACCAAAAATGGCCGTCAGGTGCTTGCTCGTCGCCGCGCGAAGGGCCGCAAGAGCCTCAGCGCCTAATCGGCGACCAGCCCGCAGTGCGCCGGGTTGGCGGCGTCTGCCAACACCAATCCGCCGCCATGGACACTCTTAAAAAGCGCTCCGAATTCCTGGCGGTCGCCAAAGGCGGCCGATTGGGTCGGCGCGCTTTTGTCGTTCAGGGATTGGCGCGCGAGTCGGACGATGCACCGCGCGTGGGCTATACAGTCACCAAAAAAACCGGAAACTCGGTCATGCGCAGCCGCATCAAGCGGCGGCTTCGCGCAGCTGTGGCCGAACTGAGCACCGCCGATATTCCGAAAAAAGCGGATTTTGTGCTTGTCGCACGCGACAGCGCGCTCACACTTCCCTTTCAAAAACTTGTTGCAGACCTTAAGTCTGGCCTGACGCAAGTGTTGGATCCGGATACACCGCGCGGCCGTGGCAAGCCACGCCGGGGTAACCGGCAAACTCAGATGACATCGCGCAGGAAACAGGGGTAATTCCAGTTGATTTCTGAAAACCGAAACACGATTCTGGCAATCGTTCTGTCCCTGGTGGTTCTGCTTGGCTGGCAGTACTTCGTGGCGGGCCCGCAACTGGAGCGCCAACAGGCCGCTCTTGAAGCCCAACAGGAAGCAAACGCAGCGCTTCAGGCCACGACCGGCGGTGCCAATCCGGACGCTCCACAGCCGACGGCAACGCCCGGCACTGACGCGACCGCGCCGGCTCAGACGGCCGGTGGCCAGGTTACCTTCGCCAGCCGCGAACAAGCTCTTGGCGCTTCAGACCGCGTCATCATCGATACGCCGCGCCTTGAAGGCTCGATCAACCTGCAAGGCGCCCGCCTCGATGACCTGCGTTTGAAGGACTACCATGAGACGGTCGACAAGAGCAGCCCGACCATCGTGCTGTTCTCGCCGAAGGGCAGTCCGAACCCCTACTACTCCGATTACGGCTGGGTTGCCGATCCGGGCGCAAATATCGCTCTCCCGGGTCCCGACACGCTCTGGTCCGTGGAAGGCGATGCCAACCTTTCGCCGACCACGCCCCTGACCCTGACCTGGGACAATGGTGGTGGCCTGACATTCAAACGGACCTATTCGGTTGACGAGAACTACATGTTCACGGTCGCCCAGTCCGTCGAAAACGCTTCTTCCGATGCCGTGACGCTTTACCCTTACGGCCTGATTGCACGCCAGGGCACGCCTGAAACGACCGGCTTCTTCATCCTCCATGAAGGTCTGCTCGGCGTCTTCGGCGAGGAAGGCCTAAAAGAAGTCGACTATTCCGATCTGGAAGAAGAAGGCACGATCCGCCCCGCCAAGGTGGACCAGGGCTGGCTTGGCATCACCGACAAATACTGGGCTTCGACGCTGATCCCGGTTCCCGGCCAGGAATTCCAGCCGAGCTTCAGCCATTCCACCGCGACCGGCAATTTCCAGACAGACTTTCTGGGCAACGGCGTAACTGTCGCGGCCGGACAGACCGGTGAAACCAGCTCCTACCTGTTTGCGGGTGCCAAGGAAACCAACCTGATCGACTCCTATGAGGAAACTCTGGGCATCAAGCAGTTCGAACTGATGATCGACTGGGGCTGGTTCTACTTCCTCACCAAGCCGATGTTCTTCGTGATCGACTGGTTCTTCCACCTGATCGGAAACTTCGGTGTCGCGATCCTGGCAGTTACGGTTCTGGTCAAGCTGATCTTCTTCCCGCTTGCCAACAAGTCCTATGTCTCCATGAGCAAGATGAAGCTTGTGCAGCCGCAGATGACGGAAATCCGCGAGAAATACGCCGATGACCGACAGAAGCAGCAGCAAGCGCTGATGGAGCTTTACAAGAAAGAAAAGATCAATCCGCTGGCCGGCTGTCTGCCGATCCTGATCCAGATTCCGGTGTTCTTCTCTCTCTACAAGGTGCTGTTCGTCACGATCGAAATGCGCCATGCGCCTTTCTTTGGCTGGATCCAGGATCTGTCCGCACCGGACCCGACCACGATCTTCAACCTCTTCGGCCTGATCCCATGGGATCCGCCGCAGATGCTGATGCTGGGCGTCTGGCCGCTGATCATGGGCATCACCATGTTCATCCAGATGAAGATGAACCCGGCTCCGCCCGATCCGACTCAGCAGATGATCTTCACCTGGATGCCTGTGGTCTTCACCTTCATGCTTGCATCCTTCCCGGCAGGTCTCGTGATCTACTGGGCCTGGAACAACACCCTGTCCGTGACACAGCAATATGTGATCATGCGCCGTCAGGGTGCCAAGGTGGAGCTCTGGGACAACCTGTCCGGCATGTTCAAACGAAAGAAGCCGGCAGCCAACGACAAAAGCTGACAAGTCTGAAAAGACCTGATACACACGAAGGCCTCGCCAATCGGCGGGGCCTTTTCTTTTTGACCTTTCTCGTGTGCTCGCCGCCGAAAAAGCCAAACCACGATCTGAAGGAGTGTTCGGACCTATGACCCACTAAGGCAAGACCTATCCCGCAAGGCGAAGTCGCTCACCGGCAGGTCGACCGCGTTGAGGAACGCGCTTTTCTTCCCTTGTTTCTTGCTTTTACCGGAGGTCCCATGCACGGTCCGTCTCCCGATACACTTCATCCCTTCCACGGCGAACCGCACACGGTTTTCCTGAAAAACGTCATTAGCCGTCCGACCATCGAAGTCGGCGACTTCACCTACTATAACGACGAAAATCATGCTGCCGATTTCGAGAACCGGAATGTCCGATACCACTTCGACTTCGTGGGCGACCGGCTCAAGATAGGAAAGTTCTGCGCCCTGGCGACGGGAACAACCTTCATCATGAATGGCGCCAATCACGCCATGACGGGATTCTCTACCTACCCTTTCAACATCTTTGCTGAAGAGTGGCGGGAAGGTTTTGACCCGGGCACGATCTTCAATCACTTGCGCGGCGACACGATCGTTGAGCACGATGTCTGGTTCGGCACCAATGCCACGGTCATGCCCGGAGTAACGATCTGTTCCGGCGCGATCATCGGTGCGAACACGGTTGTTGCTTCCGACGTGCCTCCATATGCGATTGTTGTCGGCAACCCCGGACAGGTTGTCCGGTTGCGGTTTGACGAACAGACCATCGACCGTCTGCTTGACATTGCCTGGTGGCACTGGCCGGTCGATATGATCACGCGAAACCTGAGCGCGATCAGGGGTGCGGATTTCGATGCGCTCGAACTGGCCGCCGCAGAACTCGAGACGAGGCTCGACGGCACGGCAAAGGCAGGCTAGAAGGCACTTCATGAGCGAAGAACAGACATATCAAGACGAAGACCTGGAGGCCGGGCGGCTCATGTTCGCCCGCCAATGGGACTTTCTCACCAGCGTAACCGACATGGCCAACCTGCCCGAAGCGGCCGGAACCGAGATTGCCTTTGCGGGGCGTTCGAATGTCGGCAAGTCCAGCCTGATCAACGCCCTGACCGGACGCAAGGGACTGGCGCGGACGTCATCGACACCCGGCCGGACCCAGATGCTGAACTTCTTTGTTGCACCGGACACGCCGCTGACGATCGTCGACATGCCGGGCTACGGATACGCACAGGCCCCGAAGGAACTTGTTGAAGCGTGGACGGAGCTTGTCTTCTCCTATCTTCGTGGCCGCCCAAATCTGCGCCGGGTCATTCTGCTGATCGACAGCCGGCACGGCATCAAGAAGAATGATCTTGAGGCCATGGAGCTGCTCGACAAGGCCGCGGTTGTTTATCAGGTCGTTCTGACGAAGTCCGACAAGATCAAGCCGCCTCAGCTTGAGCGTCTCATCAAGGATACACAGGCCCTGCTGGCAAAGCGTGTGGCAGCCCATCCGGTGATCATCGCTACATCTTCGGAAAAGAACCGGGGAATCGATGACCTTCGGGCCGAGCTGTGCCTGCTCGCGCATCAGTAATCCGTGACCAGCGACTGATTGTGAAGCCCCGCCAAAGACGCTATAGCAGTGATCTTTCGCCAATTGCCCTTTTGACCTGTTGAGTAAACCGCCTCGATGACCACGCCCGATACTTCCAGCCGCGCCCATATTATCGCTCAAGCCCTGCCTTACATGCAGCGCTACGACGACAAGACCGTCGTTGTGAAATATGGCGGCCATGCAATGGGCGATCCGGAACTGGGCCAGGCTTTCGCCCGGGACATCACGCTCTTGCGTCAATCCGGCGTCAATCCGGTGGTTGTCCATGGCGGCGGTCCGCAGATCGGCAAAATGCTGCAGCGGCTGAACATCGTCAGCGAGTTCAAGGGCGGTTTGCGGGTTACCGACAAAGCAACGGTCGAGGTGGTTGAAATGGTGCTGGCCGGCGCGATCAACAAAGAGATCGTGCAAATGATCAATGCAGAAGGTGGCCGGGCTGTCGGATTGTGCGGCAAGGACGGCAACCTCGTCACGGCGCGCAAGCTGAAACGCACCGTTGTCGACCCGGACAGCAACATTGAAAGCGTTATCGATCTGGGCTTCGTGGGCGAACCGGCAACCGTCGATCCGACCGTTCTCAGGCTGGTGCTGAAAGAAGCCATCATTCCTGTGGTCGCCCCTGTCGCCCATGGCGAAGACGGTGAGACCTACAACATCAACGCTGACACCGCAGCAGGCGCCATTGCAGGCTCCCTGAACGCAAAACGCCTGCTGTTCCTCACCGATGTCCCAGGCGTTCTGGACAAGGACGGAAACCTCATCAAACAGCTGACCGTTGCAAAGGCACGCGAGCTGATCGCCGACGGAACGATTTCGGGTGGAATGATCCCCAAGGTGGAGACCTGCATCGAAGCACTGGATCGCGGGGTAGAAGGGGTTGTCATCCTGAACGGCAAGGTTTCGCATGCTGTTCTGCTGGAGCTCTTCACCGATGGTGGCGCGGGGACTTTGATCCGCCCGTGACCGGAAAACGCCCCCTGCCCCTTGAGGGCCCGCACATACATCGCCAGGATCTGAGAGTTTTCAAGGGTGTCGAAGCATGGGTCTTCGATCTCGACAACACGCTCTATCCCCATGAGGCTGATCTCTTTTCGCAAATCGACGAGCAGATCGCACTTTACGTACAAAAGATTCTGGATCTGAATCGCGCCGATGCGATGGCGCATCAAAAGACGCTTTATCACGAATACGGCACGACCCTGCGCGGCTTGATGACCACGCACAATATCGATCCGGACGACTATCTCGCCTTCGTGCATGACATCGACTATTCCGGCCTGGCGCCCAATCCGGAACTCGGGGCGGCGATAGAGGCGTTGCCGGGCAGAAAGTTCATCTTCACCAATGGCGACCGGCCACACGCGGAACGCACGGCAGCCGCGCTGGGGATCTCGGAGCACTTTGAAGACATTTTCGATATTGTTTCGGCCGACCTGGTTCCCAAACCCAATCGTGAGACCTACGACAAGTTTCTGCACCGGACCGGCATTTCTCCGGCCCGCTCCGCCATGTTCGAGGATCTGCCGAAAAACCTGAAAGTTCCGCACCACCTCGGCATGCGCACAACTCTCATCATTCCCAAAGGCTCGCGTGACGTCTTTCAGGAGAGCTGGGATCTTGAGGCAGATCCCTACCCGCATGTGGACTTCGTGACGGAAGATCTCACAGGTTTTCTCAAGGCGGTCCTCGGCGTTATCGCTTGAAGCCGTTCGCAAAACTGGCGCTGAAAAGACAACTCCTCTAGATTGAGCAAAACTCAATAACGGAATTGTCTTCCATGGCGTCTCTTCGCGCTCTTCATGCCTTTTCGCTGCTGGCCCGACACGGGCGGGCAGCGCTCGCCGCCGAAAAGCTCGGGGTTTCTCCATCAGCCCTTTCCCACCTGATGCGCAAACTGGAAAGCGAGTTGGGTGCAACTCTTGTCAATCGCGACGGTCGAGGCCTGACGCTGACGGAGGAAGGGCAGCGGCTTGCACTCAGCCTTGGTGATGCGTTCGACCGGATCGAGGAAGCGGTCGACAGCTTCAAACGGCGCGGCCGCACCGAGCTGCGTATCAGCACGGTTTCGACCTTCGCAACGCGTTGGCTGATCCCCCGGTTGCCGGAGTTCCAGGCAAGCCAGCCGGATGTCGAACTCCTTCTGTCCGCATCAACGCGTATGGTCGATCTGGACCGCGAAAACTACGACTGTGCAATCCGGCTCGGCACCGGCAATTGGCCCAGCGTTGAAAGCCATCTGCTTTGGAAAGAGCATCTTGCGGTCGCCCTGGCGCCGTCTCTCCTGAGTGACCAGGATCCTTCTGATCCTTCGGTGCTGACCGGACTGCGTCTCATTCACAGCGCCTCCAGGCGCAATGACTGGACATTGTGGCTGGACAAAGCCGGACTGGACCACCCCGACACAAGTTCCGGCATGGTTCTTCAAAGCCGCGATCTTGCCATCCAGGCCGCCATTGCCGGTATGGGTGCAATCGTGATCGATCGCCGGTTCATCACCCAGGAACTTGAGGCCGGGCATCTGATCTCTCCTGACCTGACGGTGATGGAGCTCGAAACCGGGTACTGGTTCGTTCGCTCCCCTGCCCGCACACTGACCCGCCCGGTGGCTGCCTTTCGCGACTGGCTGCAAACGACGGCGAAGGGGACAACTTCCTAGAAGGGCCGCGGCTCTCGTCAGGCGTCTCACGTGTCCGTTTCGTTTCTCCGGTCGATCCAGCCGGAATGACACGTCTGTGCAGACAAACGACTTCTAGTCATTCCAGAAACTGTCGCTATATGCAGGCAGGGCTTCAACCATATGCATGTGACAAATCCTGCCATCCTTCACTTCGACCAGATAGGCGGCGAAGTTGTGAAGCTTTCTGCCTTTTCGCTCTGCCTCTACTTCAATCATCAACAGGACCTGATCGTCTCGCACCGACAGGATTTGAGTGATTGCAACAAGTGGCCGGACGGTCTTGATGTCCATCTGGCGAACACTTGCCATGAAGGCATCGCCTCCATGCACAAGCTTGGAACCGCCATCGGCAGTGGTGATATGAAACAGCGCGTTGTCGGCAAGACACTCCGCCATCTTGTCATAGTCGTATTCAGCAAAGGCTCCGATGAAGCGCCTGACCACCGCTTCCGGGCTCACTTCTTGATGATCCATCTGTCCAACTCAATTCAAATATATCGCAATCAAAAGACGTCGCACGAGGCGACCCGGCACCTAGTGTAACAACCTAGATCAATCCATCGGATTGCAAACCTCTTGCTCTTCCCGGACTTCAGCCGCATAGCGCAGGTATCCCCACCCATCGTGAATTGCTTTCTCAAAAGCCGACTTGACATTATATCGAAATTTCGCGATATAGTGATTTATGGATATCGACAAAGCCATTTCAGCTCTCAACAATCCGGTTCGCCGCCAGATACTGATTTGGCTCAAGGATCGATCCAATTTTCCGCCCGCCCTGCCGGAGCACTCTGAGGTGAGCGGGGTCTGTGTCGCCTACATTCAGGAAAAGGCCGAGCTGTCGCAGTCAACGATCTCGACCTACATGAAACTGCTCAAGGACGCCGGGCTGGTGGAGGCAGAACGTCACGGACAATGGACGTTTTATCGACGCAATGAAAAAGCAATTCAGCAGTTCCTGAATTTGGTCGATCAAGAACTTTCTTAGCTTCGTCAGGAAGATGTCGTTCAAAGCCGATATCAAATGCAATTAGATATATCGAGAATTCGAGATATTGCGGAAAACAGCATCTTAGCGTGATTGAAGGACGGGCAAGTCCCATGGAGGATCAGACATGAGCAAAATCAACGAAAAACTCACCCTGCCAAACGGTATCGAGCTCAAGAACCGCATCGTGAAGTCGGCCATGTCCGAGGCGTTGGCAGACGAAAACAACAATCCCACACAGGCGCAGATCGATCTGTTTCAGCAGTGGAGTGAAGGCGGTGCCGCTTTGCTGATCACCGGCAACACACCGGTCGACCGGATGCATCTCGAACATGCCGGAAATTTTGTCCTCGACCCCAAGTCAGACTTGAAACAGGTTTCGGCTCTGGTTGCAGCAGGACAGAGCGGCGGCGCAAAAATGCTTGCTCAACTTGCCCATGCCGGCAGGCAAACACCGGAAGCCATCAATCCCCACCCCACGTCGATTTCCGAGGTCCGGTTGGCCCTTCCCGGATACGGACAACCTTTTCCCGCAACCGAATCCGAACTTTCCGAGGTCATCGCGAAATTCGTTCAGTCGGCTCGGCGCGCCGAGGAAGCCGGATTTGATGGTGTTCAAATCCACGCGGCGCATGGGTATCTCCTCAGTTCATCCCTTTCGCCGCGCATCAACACGCGTGAGGACCGCTGGGGCGGTTCTCTTGAAAATCGTGCACGGCTGGTCCTTGAGGTGGTCCGTGCGGTCCGCAACGCAGTTGATCCGGGCTTCATCCTGGCGGTTAAACTGAATTCCTCCGACTTTCAAAAAGGAGGGTTCACTCATACCGACTCGGTTCAGGTTGCCGTCATGCTTGAAGCCGAAGGTGTCGACTTCATCGAAATATCAGGCGGCAATTTCGAAGAACCTACGGCGTATCAACACACTTCCAAGAGTGCATCAAGTCAGGCCCGGGAGGCCTATTTTCTGGACTACGCCGCTGCCATCAAGGACGCACTGGACATTCCGTTGATGGTCACTGGCGGATTCCGGTCTGCTAGCGTGATGAGCGATGCGATCCAGAACGGAAAGATAGACTTGATCGGTATGGGCCGCCCGTTCATCGCAGACCCGAAATTCGCTGCCAAACTTCTCAGCGGCGTGATCAGCATGGCTCCTGCAATCGAACGCGATTTTCCACCTGCCGATTCCTTGCCGCGCGGCGCCGTTCTCAACTGGTTTTGCTCTCAACTTGCGCTGCTGGGAAAACAGGGGCGTCCGGACCTTTCCATGTCGATTGAAGAAGGACATGAAAATTATCTGGACCAAATCAGGTTTGCCACTGAAAGGCTGAATAAAGCCCGGCGTCCGGATTGAGATTCTGCCGGCACCAGGATTGCGCGACTGTGATACGGGATCAAATTGCTGAATTGGTTTGATCGCCTCAAATCATGTCCGTAGATTGCTAGTCGGTACTTCTGAACTTTCATGCGCTGAGGATTTCAAGATGGCTCCGGATCTGGAAACAGCCAGGAACATTGCACGGCAACATTGCGAAGCCTGGACGGCACGCCGCCCGGAAGCCGTGGCAGACCGGTACTCCGAAGTCACCAGCTTCGGCATGAATGGTGGAGATCCGATGACCACTCGACCTGAAATCGCCGAAATGGCTGCCGGCTTTATGGCTGACTTTCCGGACCTTGTTCTGACCTGCGACACCGTTCTCGCTGCCGATCACCACATGATCTATGCGTGGACATTCGAAGGCCACCACAAGGCAACCGGCAACCCGGTTCGGTTTTCCGGTTGGGAAGAGTGGGATCTGGATGACGACCTGAAGGTCGTCAAATCACTCGGCTGGTATGATGTGGCAGACTATGAACGCCAGATCGCCTGACAGGCATTGATTTGCCTCTCTTGAATAGGTAGCACACCTGCAAGGCGGCAATTCTTCCAACGGAACTGCCTCAGCCCGCGGCAGCCCTGCACCTGCCTTGCACCTCACCTGCCCACCCTGGATGTTTTCCCGAAATGACAAAAATCCACATCGTTGATGCATTTACGAAGGCAGCCGGCACAGGCAACCGCGCTGGCGTGGTGCTTGAGGCGGACGGCCTGAGTGCATCCGAGATGCAGGCTATTGCGGCGTTTGCCGGGTATTCTGAAACAGCTTTCGTTCTCCCACCTTCGAGCGATGATCACGACATTCACGTTCGA
This sequence comes from Roseibium sp. SCP15, assembly GCF_040329435.1. Classification (NCBI taxonomy): domain Bacteria; kingdom Pseudomonadati; phylum Pseudomonadota; class Alphaproteobacteria; order Hyphomicrobiales; family Stappiaceae; genus Roseibium; species Roseibium sp. SCP15. The sequence continues at coordinate 628,547 of NZ_JBDZYI010000002.1, forward strand.
TATTTCACACCAAGCGCGGAAGTACCTATTTGCGGTCACGCCACGATCGCCACGCATTTTCTTCGTGCCACGATGTGGGGCATGGATGCGTATCCGGTCCGTGCGAAAACAGGTGCAGGCATTCTTCCTGTTTCCATTGCAGGCCAAGGAAATGATCTGCTTGTCTCGATGACGCAAGGAGCCGTTGAGTTTGGGGCGGTATTCGACGAGGTCGAACGTCGCCAGCTCGCATCGGCCTTGAACATCTATCCATCAGAGTTTGTTGACGACCTGCCGATACAGATCGTTTCAACCGGTCACTCGAAAGTCGTTGTGCCGCTAAGGTCGCGACAGGTTCTGGACGCCTTGGAACCGAGCCCGGATAAACTCGCTGCGCTGAGCAAGGCAGTTGGCTGCAACGGATTTTTTCCGTTCGTGCTCGAAGGAACAAGGGAGCATCCGGAGACCTTTGGCCGGATGTTCGCTCCTGCAATAGGTATCCTTGAAGACCCCGTAACGGGAAATGCAAATGGACCTGCCGGCGCTTACCTGGTTCGCTACGGGTTGGTCAGCTTGTCTCAGGACAGCATCACATATGCGGGCCATCAGGGGCACAGCATGGGAAAAGCCGGCACCGTGCACGTAACTGTTGCCATCACTGATGCTGGACTGCGAACAAGCATAGCCGGGCATGCCGTCACAGCCGGAACGCGCGAGTACCTCCCCTCAGGTCAGGGCATCTGACAGAAGCCGGCCTGTCATCAACGGTACTTGGCCGCGGTGATGAATTCCCCAAACGTCTCACACCACACGAGTACGGTCGTGTATTCTTCGATGTCCACGTTTTCCGGCACATCAAGCAGGAAACCATCGAAGGTTTTAACATCGCCGATCAAGACCGAGTTTTCCTTCAGCGGCAGAAACTCGTCTTCATGTTCGACAAACTCGCTGACGAGATAAACCTTGTAGTCCGGTCCTGGTGCCAGATTGCCCTGATGGACGATCTTCGCAGGTGAAATGCTGACTGTGCCTTCTCCCCAGTGCAAAAAGTCACTGCCCCTGAGCTCCCGCTCGAATTCTGCCGAGTAGAGTGCGTTTTGCGCCTGCTGTTGCAGCATGGCTGTGTCCGGGGACTCCGGTGCAGTCAGAATAGGCAGGAAATAGATACCTAACGCGAAGCCGATCGCGAGCACCGCTCCATGGGTAAAAAGCAGCACGACAAAACGGATCATATGCATTCTCTCAATCAGGCGATCAAAGTCGACAGGCAACGTGTCTGACTTTGACAGAATTTTTATCAACGCAGCCTTAACGCAGCAGAATGATACCGAGTACGGCTGCAATGATCAGCGTACAACCGATGATCTCTGACTTCACAATCACTTCCTTGAACACCAGCCAGGATGCCAGAAAGGTGAAGACCAGCTCAACCTGAGCCAGCGCGCGCACATAGGCGACATTCTGAAGCGTCATCGCGGTGAACCAGCCGATCGAACCGGCAACGCCCGACGCGCCCACCCAGATGGCGCTTCGCCATTCCCTGAGGCTCGCAATCAATTCCTTCGGCTCACGAACTGCCATCCAGCCAGACATCACTACGGTTTGAAACAGCGTGGCATAAACAAGCGCGCAGGCGGCCTGCATGGGAATTTCCGTTCCCTCCAGCGACAAGGACGCAATGCGATAGGCAACAGCGGACGCTCCGAAAAAGGCTGCGGAAGCCAGACCGATCAAGGCAGGACGCCCGATCAAAGATGAGCGGACTGCCGTCAGTGTCAGGGGCGTACGCGCCAGGGTGATGACAATCACGCCGACGATCCCGACGACGATACAGACCGCGGCAGCTGGTGAAACGTGCTCCCCAAGCACGATTGATCCGAACAAGGCCGCCTGGATGGGTTCCGTCTTGGAATAAGCTGTGCCGACGGCAAAGTTGCGAAAGGAAAACAGATAAACCAGCAGAAAAGTCCCGAATATCTGCGCCAGGCCACCCAGGGCACCGGCGACCAGCAATGTGGCATTGAGATCGGGAACCGGATGTTTGAACACCAGATGCAGGATGATCGCATAAAGGATTGCGAAGGGGACGCCATACCCAAAGCGGATGAAAGTTGCTCCGGTCGTCCCGAGTTTCCCCTTTAGGTGTTTCTGCATCGCCGTTCGCAAGTTCTGGCAGAAAGCGGCAAATACAGTTATGGGGATCCACAATTCCATGGGACAACTCTCAAGGTGTTTATTTGATTTTTCATCATCATACCACCCTACGACGCCCTTAAAATCACCAATACTTCATCTGATATTTTATATTTCCTCAATCAATTTTCTTCTCATTTGCCCCTTGTCAGCTCGCGCCCTGCACTCGGCGGTGAGCATCGATGACGCTATCAGAACGCCTTGAGGCCCTACGGCGCTTGACAGTGGTTGGCCCTACGGCTTAGGTCCGCCATGATTTATTAACCCCGGAGACCCTCAACCAGATGACCCAAGATCTCGCCTCCCTGTCCAAGATCGTCGACGCAGCTTTCGAGGATCGCGACTCCATCGGAACAACGACGACCGGCGAAATCCGTGACGCAGTCGAAACCACCCTGAACCTGCTGGACCGCGGCGAACTGCGGGTTGCCGAAAAGAAGGACGGTGACTGGTCTGTCAATCAGTGGGCCAAGAAAGCCGTTCTCCTGTCCTTCCGTTTGAACCCGATGGAAGTCATCAAGGGTGGCCCCGGTCAGGCGACATGGTGGGACAAGGTGGCGTCCAAATTCGATGGCTGGGGCGGTATGGACTTCGAGAAAGCCGGCTTCCGCGCTGTGCCCAACTGCACCGTGCGCCGGTCCGCATTTATCGGCAAGGGTGTTGTCCTGATGCCGTCCTTCGTCAACCTTGGCGCTTATGTGGATGAAGGCACGATGGTCGATACCTGGGCCACCGTCGGTTCCTGCGCGCAGATCGGCAAGAATGTGCACCTGTCCGGCGGTGTCGGCATTGGCGGCGTTCTGGAGCCGCTGCAGGCGGGTCCCGTCATCATCGAAGACAACTGCTTCATCGGTGCCCGTTCTGAAGTTGTCGAGGGCTGTATCGTTCGCGAAGGCTCCGTTCTCGGCATGGGTGTTTACATCGGCCAGTCGACCCGCATTGTGAACCGCATGACCGGCGAGATCTCTTATGGCGAAATCCCGCCCTACTCCGTCGTTGTCGCCGGCTCCATGCCGACTTCAAGCCTTATGGGCAACGGTGAAGCCGCACCGAACCTCTACTGCGCGGTGATCGTGAAGACCGTTGACGAAAAGACCCGCTCCAAGACGGGCATCAACGAGCTGCTGCGCGACTGACCCTTACAGCAATAGTATGGCATTTACGAACCCCGCCCTTCGTGGCGGGGTTTTTCATGCGCCCCACATGATGCCGACAAGCTGGGAGATGACCAGTGTCAGGAGTATGTCGAGAACAACGACCCCGATTGCGAGGCTGATTGTTGCCTGCAACGCAATCCGCGCTACCAGGAACCGGTACCAGAGCACGGCGACCAGACAGGAGAACGAGAGCAGAACCGCAATCCCCGGCGGAATGAGTCCGAGCAGGAACAGAAGATACGTGATCAGATACGGGATGGACGCGAGCACACTGGTCCAGTTTCGTACCACAATGAACGGAACGTATCGGTGCGAAATTCCGATTGGTACCGCAAGCGCCGCCAAAATAAGCGGCAACGCAATCCAGTCTATTCCCAAGCCGAAAAGCTGGGCTGTCCAGAACGCGCTGTCGGGAAAACCTTCCGGATGATAGAGATTTTCCGAAAAGTAAAACTGCTTCTCGGCAAGACCGCTGACCAGAGCCACCGGCAACAATAAAAATACAACCCCGAACGACCGCCAGAAGCCCTGAATGGACTGATCGAAAAACGACATGCCTTCCGGGCGGTTGCGCAGCAGCAGCATGGAACCATCCAGTGCCGCGCGGATTTCACTCATAGTGATCAAGTTCACGCCGCTCCCGTCATTTCAGGTCAACGCTACACGTCTTTTGAGAAATAGCTCAACAAGAATCGTTTATAGATTGCAGCAAGTTGATCAAGATCCGCAATTGCAACGCACTCATCCACCTTGTGCATTGTCTGACCGACCAACCCGAATTCCACCACAGGGCAATAGTTTTTGATGAAACGGGCGTCAGACGTGCCGCCGCCGGTTGATAGCTCCGGCGTGCGCTCGGTCTCGGCCTGCACGGCGCTCCCCAGGGCAGCGATCAGCGTCTCATCCCTGGTGAGGAAAGACTCGCTGGCATCGCGCTTGAACTGGATGTCCAGCTTCAGATCGCCGAGGTCGACGGATTCCAGCGTCTCAAGGATTTTCCCTCTCAGGCTCTCCAGCGTCCATTCATCGTTGTAGCGGATGTTGAAGCGGAATTCGGCATGGGCGGGGATAACGTTAAAAGCCGGGTTGCCGACGTCCACCGTCACGATTTCCAGATTGGAAGGCTGGAACCGCTCGTTGCCCTGATCGAGTTCCAGCGCATCGAGAGCCGCCATCAGTCGGACAAGACCTGGAATCGGATTATTGGCCAGATGCGGATAAGCGGCATGCCCCTGAACACCGGACACGGTCACGATACCGGAGAGCGACCCACGACGACCCACCTTGATGGCATCGCCGAGCTTTTCAGGATTCGTGGGTTCACCGACAATGCAGGCGTCAAACTCATGTCCCTCAGCTGTGGCCCATTCCAGCAGCTTCACCGTACCGTTGACGGCCGGGCCTTCTTCGTCACCGGTGATCAGAAATGAAATGGTGCCACCGAATTCCGGTCCGGTTTCACCGACAAACTCGAGAGCCGCCGCAGCAAAAGCAGCGATACCACCCTTCATGTCGACCGCGCCGCGACCGTAAAGAACCCCGTCTGAAATTGTTCCTTCGAATGGGCCATGGGTCCAGTCGCCTACCGCCCCGGCCGGAACAACATCGGTATGGCCGGCAAAAACGAAATGCGGGCTTCCGGAACCGATTGTGGCAAACAGGTTCTCCACGTCCGGAGTATCTTCATCCTGAAATGTCACGCGAGAGACAGCAAAGCCCGCTTCGCTCAGGATCTTTTCCAACGTGGACAGCGCCCCGCCCTCTGCCGGTGTGACGGAAGGACAACGGATCAGGTCCTGGGCGATGGTCACTGCGGAAGAAGGCATGTCGGATCAGCTTTCGTTGTTGCTTATGTTTGAATTAATGCGAAGCAGCTTCAGCTCTTGCGCCAATAGCTGTTGGGCAGCGGGCCATGGCGGTTGGGTTCTGCCTGGCTCGGGGCGAAGCCAACAAAAAACACCATGATCAGGTTCAGGAAGGGCACGAAGATGAGCAACGCCCAGAACCCGCTATGCCCGATGTCCTGAAGGCGCTTTATGACGAGTGCCAGCTCAAACCACTGCAGGACGAAAAACAGGATCGGAAAAAGTGGATTGGACTCCATGAACGCCCCGGCCGTGACATCCTCAGGCGTCGGCAGCTCAGGCACCGAGATGAACCAAAGCCGGATCGAAATGCCGATGATGACCCAGACGAAGGCAAAGCTCAGCCAATAAGGTTGACGGCCGAGGCGACCGATCGGGCTCAGCAGGGCCCAAACCGGCCCGGGTGAAATATTCGCACTCTGCGGAGGCGTATTCATTCAATCCTGCTCACTATGATTGTTCTGGCAAGGAGGTAGACGCATAAGCGGTCCGGATCAAGGTCCGTCTTGCCTTCAATTTGCAGAGGGGCTCAGCTGGACGGGCATCCATGCCGGCAAAGCTTCCAACCGCACCAAATTGCCGCGAGGTTATTTTGTTGGATTTTACGCGCCGAGCGTGTCTATTAAGGGTTATACGATTCAACACCGCCGAGGGGGCTCGTCAATGACCGGTGTCTGGAGAAAATCCTTTATCTCCTGTGTATTCACACTAATTCTCAGTTTCCTGGCCTTGTTGGCCGCACCCGCAATTGCTCAGGACACCACTTCCAACCTTCCCACCGCCTTGCAGCCAGAAGCGATGGAGAAACTGGTTTCAGATCTCGACCCCGAACAGGTTGAAGCTCTGACGGACCTGATGACCCTGCTGCAGCAAAGCGCCGCAGCGCGACAGGATGTGCAGCCCGTCGCGCAGGGACCTGGCTTCATCGACCAGGTAAGAACGGCACTTTCCGATTTCGGTTCGGCGAGCGTCGGACATTTTCTGAACCTGCCCGGTCTGTTCACGGGCATCTTCGCCAGTATCGCCGCCCTCTTTTCCGGCACGATTGCAGGTCCGATCCATATTCTGGCCGGCTCCATTGCCCTGATCCTGGCAGCTGGTTTTGCTGCGGAGTTCCTCGTCAACCGGTTCGCAACTTCGCGGCGCGAGACGATCAAGAACCGCACTCCTGAAAGCCTTTTTGAGACAGTTAAACTCGTGTCGACACGCGCTGGACTCGATCTCGGCGGCCTGATCGTGTTCGCAATCGTTGCCCTCGTTGTCGGCCGGGTGGCTGTTTTTAACCCAGCCGCTCAAGAGCTATCGCTTCAGGCCGTTTTCTGGATCGTGTTCATGCCGCGCCTGGTTGCCGCGCTTCTGCGTTTTGCACTGGCGCCGCATCGTCGTGAACTCAGGCTTGTGACGGCGGATGACGCGACCGCCAAATCGCTCTACCGCAGTTTCACAACGCTGTTCACCATCGTCGGCATCGCTTTCTTCCTGCGCAACGTCATGCATGCCTCCGGAAACGATGTGGGGGGAACCTTCCGCTTCTTCATCGGCTTCGGAGTGAACGCATGGATCATCGCAGTGATCTGGAAAGCCCGCCACGGCCTGACCAGCATCATCCTCGGTGACGATACAGAACCGACAAGCGGTCTGGAGCGCATGGCGCATTTCTGGCCCTACTTCTCCATGGTGTTCATTGCCTTCAACTGGCTGCTGGTGCAGATCGCCACCAGCATGGGCGTCGAGGCACTGACAGCGGGCCGGTCGTTCGCTGTGATCATCCTCGTGGTGTTCGCACCGTTTCTCGACACGATGGTTCGCGGCATCGTTTCGCATATCGTACCGCCGATGCAGGGCGAAGGACCGGTGGCGGAAGCTGCTCACATGCAGACCCGGCACAGCTATGTCCGGATAGCTCGCGTCACTCTGCTGGCATTTCTGGTTTTCCTTGTCGGACGCATCTACGGCCTGAACCTGCTCGCTCTTGGTGCCAATGACGGTTCGGAAGTTGCGCGAAGCACCGTGATTTTCCTGCTGATCCTGGCTGCAGGTTATCTCGCCTGGGAAGTCACCAACCTTTGGGTTGCCCACCAGCTTGCAAAGGACTCACCTCCCACCGTCGAGCAGGATGACGACGCGGAGATGGGTGGTGCCGGCAAGTCCCGTATGGCAACCATTCTGCCGCTGGTTCGCATCGTTCTGCAGATCACGATCCTCACACTGACCGGCCTGCTGGCGCTGAGCCAGCTCGGTGTCAACATCACACCGCTTCTTGCCGGTGCCGGCGTTGTCGGTCTGGCTGTCGGTTTTGGCGCGCAGACACTGGTGCGTGATGTCGTTTCGGGGATTTTCTTCCTGATGGATGACGCATTCCGCCTTGGCGAGTTTATCGACACCGGCGGAACGCAAGGAACCATCGAGAAGATCTCCATTCGCTCGCTGCAACTGCGCGGGACACGCGGCGCCGTGCATATCGTGCCCTATGGTGAAATCCCGAAGCTCACAAACCTTTCCCGCGACTGGGTGATCATGAAGCTCAAGTTCACCGTGCCGTTCGACACAGATGTCGAGAAGGTCCGCAAACTCTTCAAGCGCATCGGTCAGGAAATCATGGAAATGGAGGAGTTTCAGGAGGATATCCTGGCCCCCTTCAAGGGACAGGGCGTTGCGGATGTCGACGATGTCGGCATTGTGGTGCGCGGCAAGTTCACCACCAAACCCGGCAAACAGTTCGGCGTGCGCAAGGAAATTTACAAACGCGTTCAAAAAGCGTTTGAAGAAAACGGCATTCAATTTGCCCGGAAGGAAGTTCGGGTTCAGCTTCCTGAAAATGCCAAGCTGGACGAGAACCAGAAAGAGGCGCTTACCGCCGCCGCGGCGGCCGCCGCTGCCGCGGACGAACCAAAACCAGCCGGAAGTACCGGATAGAAACGCCGCTTCCCGGGAGGCCGGACCTATCCGGTCTCCCGGCACATTTTCCACTACGAGCGCTAGGCCCTGCAAAAAATCCGGCAAATGGCGGCAAGAGATCTGCTTCCCTCTTTTTCAAGGCAACACGCATTTAGCTCACCAGCCAGCACCGGGACGCCATCGCAGCTCCCGTGCCGTGGTATAATTGAGATTGATGAGATGTAAGTCCTTCTGCGCATTGAGTAACCTGCGTGGAATTCGCTAAGGTTGTTCTTCTGCAGGAAGCAGATCTTCAATTGGCTTTTGGGAGGAAGCTGAAGGATGAGCGACAACAATTCGACTTCAACGGATACGGGAACACCCACAAACGGCGGTTTGCGGCCAATGCCGCACGTCAACAAGATCAGCGTCAATGATGTCATCGACGCCCTAGCGGCAGGACTTTCCGATTTCCGGAAAGCGCCGGTCTATGGTCTGTGTATTGGTGCTCTTTTTGCCTTTGGTGGCCTGTTCGTCATTTTGAGCGCGGCTGCGCTGAACATGAGCTACCTTTCCTACCCTGCTGCAGCCGGATTTGTGCTCATCGGTCCTTTCGCAGCTGTGGGCCTCTACGAGGTCAGCCGCCGCCTGGAAACCGGGGCTGCTCTGTCCTGGTCCGAGATCCTCGGGACCATGTGGGCACAAAAGGGGCGCGAACTTTCCTGGATGGCGTTTGTCGTTCTTTTTATCCAGATCATGTGGATGTACCAGGTTCGTCTGCTCCTGGCGCTGTTTCTCGGTTTCCGCTCCTTCGCTTCGTTTGAGGAATTCCTGAACACCATCGTCACGACACCGGAAGGATTGATGTTCCTGGCTGTCGGTCACGTGGTTGGAGCGGTCCTGTCCCTGATTCTGTTTTCGTTGACCGTCGTTTCCTTTCCCCTGCTCCTGGAAGACGACAGGGATTTCATCACGGCAATGATCACCAGCGTGCGTGCTGTCGTCACCTCCCCTATTCCAATGATCGGCTGGGCCCTGGTCGTGACAGCTGTGCTGCTCGTCTCAATCGTACCGGCCTTTATCGGCCTCATCATCACGCTGCCAATCCTCGGTCACACGACCTGGCATCTCTATCGCAAGTGCGTGTCACTGCCGAAGGAAGACATCGGTTAGGACAAAGATTGTCCGGGACTGTGTGTTTGGTCGGTTCCGGTGGCGGCAACGCAGAATTGCCACCGACCGATCTGGCGCCAGCCGGACGGGCCGTTTAAGCTTAGTCATTGGGAGGGCAAGCGATTCGGCGATCTTCATCGCCAGTGCTTCTGATACTTCCTCAACCTTCCGGGCACCAAGATTGGGCGACTTTATCGCCTGATTTGCTGCCGTTTCAGGTCCCGACACGTTGTGCAAATGGACGAACCCTGTGCTCTCGTCCAAAAAATTGACAGGCACACGCATAAACAATATCACGTAGGTATGAATGAGCGTGATATCAAGATCGTAGAAACCGCACTCCAGCTTTTTTCTCATTATGGCGTCAAAAAGACCACAATGAGCGAGATAGCAAACGCTGCAGGCGTTGCGCGGCAATCACTCTACAATGCTTATGATGGGAAGGAAGAGCTGATTTACGGCGCGCTGAGGCATCTTGCGGAAACGTCAGCTCATGCCGTTGCCGAAGAATGCTCCGGTTTGGACGATATCGGAAAACGATTGGACATCGCGTTCAAGTATCTGGCCCTCGAACCATGCCAGGTGATTCTGCAGGTACCTCACCGAGAGGAAATCATGCAGGTGATCGAAAGCTTCGATGTTGAGAAGAAAAACAGCATCATGACGATCTACAACAATGCGATCAGTGACGTTCTGAAACCGTTTGAGAACAGGTTGCGGCTGGGATCGACCACATACACTGACCTGTGCAATTTCGTCATTTTTTCATTCGATCACATGAAAAAAAGCGTCGTGAATCTCGAGCAGGTCCGTCAAACCTACGCGACTTTAAGACAACTTATCGAAAACAGCGTGAAAGCCTAGGCGCAAGTCAGACGCTTTTCAAACAACTCCCTCCACATTGCCTGATCTTTGAACTGCAGGGCCCCTTGCAAAAAGGGGACGGCCCGGCAGATTGGAGCCTGCCGGGCCGCTGACTGACTAGAGGTCAAGGAGGTCAGATGACCGCTGTCAGTGGTTCGCTGACAATTAGAACGTTCTCTGCATACGAACGCCGAAGAGCAGTTCGTCGGTGTCGCCTTGAGTGTCGACATCAACGTTTGCATAGCCGACGTCAGCACCGAGAACGAAACCGGAGACCGGCTCCCACTGAACGGAACCGTCGATTGCGTAACGGGTCACGTCGTTGAGACCTGCTGCAGCATCGATATCGGCGTAGGAACCATCAAGTGCAAGTCCGATGGTGGACGTTGCCTGGATGTAAGCACCAGCGGACAGGGAGTAACCGGTTGAGGTGTCGTCGCCGTTGTAGTCTGCAACACCGTCATAGGTGGTGATGTAGGCAAGAGCACCGTCGGCGTAGAAGCCCTGGAAGAAGATGTTCGAGCCGGAGTTGGCGAACGGCAGGTTGATGACAGCACCACCGCCGATTGCCCAACCGAGGTTGTCTTCACCCGAAGTCGCGTTGTTGTTGGCAACATCCGGGTAGACCTGGTGCAGAGCACCGGACAGCTGTGCGGAACCCCAACCCTGGGAAACACCAAGAGCAACGACTGCGTCCGGAGCACGGGTTCCGCCGTAATCACCATATTCACGGGAAGAACGATCTTCCAGGGCGATGGTTGCGGAGAAGCCGTTGCCGAAGGCAGCGGTGTAGGCGATCTGGTTGGTGGTTACGTCGGACCAGTCACGATCAACAACACCGATGAATGCCTGACCGGTGAAGATGTCGAAGTTGGAAGTCAGACGACCGGCGGTCAGACCGCCCCACTGGATGTATGCGTTGTCCAGCGTGAAGGAAGAGTTGTCGCCGTTCGTGGAAGAACCGTACATAGCGATGTAGGAACGCAGGGTACCGAATTCGGTAGCGGTACGAGCATCGAGGTACAGGTAACCACGAGCCAGCCATGAGTAACCGTCTTCATCACGATTTCCCCACGGGCTGCTGTCGTTGTCCAGAACGTTGTTGACGACAACCTGGGTACGAACACGGCCACCTACGCGCAGGCAGGTTTCGGTGCCCGGGATGTAGTAGAAGCGTGCGCCGTATGCGTCACAGACGCGAACGTAGTCGACCGGCTCCGGAGCAACCGGAAGGTCGGCTGCCTGGGCGGTTGTAGCGGCAGCAGCTGCTGCAGCGCCGAGCATCAAGCTCTTGAAAGTCATAGTTTTCTCCAAGTTTTAATCTGCACCAGCAACCAAGTGAACGACACTAATCCTAGCAACTTGTCGTCATCTCTTAATTTTTCCTCGACTCAATCGAGTTCAACTTAATTTACTTGCCTGCCTTGCCAATAGAAAACAATTCCGCCTCGTACTTTCAACCCCGAACACACCCACTCAAGAACATTGATTTTTTGAGTCATATTTTTGCAACACATTGTTTTTAAAGGATTTTTTAAAAAATTGAGACAAACACAATCGCTCCGGCGTCAGATTGACAGCCAGAGTTCACAACATCTGAATACTTATAATTTTTATCAGATATACTTCAGCTCGCGTGTAACGAGCCGATGCTTGAATACACCTGTTTCATTGGTAGGACTGAATGTTGAGGCAACAATTAGACTCAAACGATTCGTTTGTCAAATTGTATAAACGTCTATTTGTCCAAATGTACAAACGCGATGTCGGAAAACCGCCTGCGCTTTCATCCGTCTAACAAGTGTAGGAATTTGGGTGGGATTGATTGCCGCTGATATGGGGAGTGAAAACAGAATTTCCATCTCCCTTTCAATTTTTTGCAGGCAAGCGCGGGAACCTTGAAATAGCCTCCGCCGCAACGCTTATGCCGCTTAGATAAGGGATCGCCTGGCATCAAGCTATGTTTGATGCCATTCGGACTGGCGCCTCAAAACCCCAGTTTTCTTGGGAAAATCCATCAGCGGCGTGGATTTATCAGGGGGGTCGAGACGGTTGTATTTCATAAGTCTCTGAGGCAAAGCGGACCTGATTGCTCGCTTCGGCAACAGGTAGAAGCGCAATTATGTCGCACCGCACACATCAGGTAACATTTCCGAGACCGACCAAGTCTGCCTGCAAAGTCAGGACTTGATCCGCCAAAATTCATCGGCATTCAAGATTGAGTTACCAATGCTATGTGAATGAGATTTTAGACCGCGAAACCACGCAGCGTAGGTCAGTCAGGAATTCTGGCGCAGCGTACGGACGCTTTCCATGGCCTGTTCCGGCCGAGGAATCATTCTTCACTCTCGTCAATAGCCGCCAAAGCTGCCTTCCGGTCCTGCCAGTCTGCCAGCGAGTCAATGTCGACCTGTGCCGGTCGATAGTCGACACGCGTCAGGTAAAGACCGTCGGCCGGGGCAACCGGGCCACAAGCCTTGCGGTCGCGGGCTGCAAGGGCTTTTGAGATGTCGCCAAGCCCCCACTTGCCTTCCCCGACCAGCCTCAGTGTCCCGACCATCGAACGGACCTGATTGTGCAGGAATGATCGTGAAGAACACTCCGCGACAACGAACTCTCCCTCACGAAAGACCGAAAAATTTTCCAGCGTCTTTTCCGGACTTTTCGCCTGGCAGCGCGAATGCCGGAACGTGGTGAAGTCGTGATGTCCTACGAACTCCTGCGCTGCTTGATGCATGATATCTGCATCAAGCTCATGCTTAACATGCCATGCCAACCCGCGCTGATGAGTGAGTGGAGGCAAACGATTGTGAATTCGATAACGATAGGACCGACGGATCGCAGAAAAACGCGCGTCAAAGCCCTCATGCATTTCTTCGCAATCAAGAATGACCACGGGATCCGGCTGACAATGGAAGTTCATCGCGCCCATGACGGTCTTGGCCGGCCAGGCCTTTGAAAGATCGGCGTGGCAGACTTGACCTGTCGCATGAACCCCGGTGTCGGTGCGCCCTGCTCCGCCTATGGTGACTTCCTCACCGGAAAAGGCCTTGATGGCACGTTCGATCACGGCTTGAACCGACGGACCATTGGCCTGGCGTTGCCAACCACAGAACGGTCTGCCGTCATATTCCACCGTCAACTTGTATCGCGGCATATTACTCGAATTCTTGGAATGGGGTGGCAAACGCCACTTCAATCGGCAGGTCGCTGGAGCCTGTATCGGTCAAGGCAAGAGCCATGAACGCGTCTCCTGCATAAGGCCCCTGCACTTTGCGAGCCAGCACGGGATCAAATCCAAAGCGCGGATAGTAGGATGGAGGACCGAGTACCAAAACCAGATCTTCGCCAAGCTCTTTCAGTTTTCGCAAGGACGACCTGATCAGGACCGATCCGATCCCGGCACGTTGCTTGTCCGGCCAAACGGAAACAGGAGCCAGGCAGGCAACCTGAAGAGCATGCCCCGGACCGACCGCAGCAGGTGTCACCCGGCTATAGGCGACGTGACCGACAACTGCCGCCTGTTCGTCAACGGCAACCTGCTCCAGAACCAGAGCACCGCAATGACGCAGAGTATGAACAAGGCGCGCTTCCATATCCGAGGGAAACGCGGCAGTAACAAGGTCACGCACTACAGCTTCGTCGTCCGGTGTCACATCGCGAACAACAAGGTTCTGGTTGGCAGCAGCATCAGTCATTTGGTTCTCCTGCGCCCAGTTTAGTCCAGAACATTACCATCAGATAGAGCAGCACCACGAAGGAAATCCGCACCGCTCATAGGTTTCTTTCCAGCTCTTTGAACCTGGTCCAGACGGATTGCACCAGAAGCGCAGGCGATGACGGGAGCATCTTCCACCTTCAATACAGTGCCAGGTGCCCCCTCGCCGTCGACAACTGCGCTGCGCAGAACTTTCACACGCTCAGACTTGCCGCCGAGCGTCATTTCGCACCAGGCACCCGGAAATGGAGAAAGCCCCCGAATGTGATTATGCACGTCTGCCGCCGGGTTCGACCAGTCGATGCGGGTCTCCTGTTTGGACAGTTTTGCTGCATAGGTGACCCCATTCTCAGCCTGGACCTGTTCGCCCAAAGCGCCGCGAAAGAGAGCGGCAAGGGCACGCACCATCAGGTCTCCGCCCAAACCCGAAAGCCGGTCATGCAGTTCGCCGGCGGTCATGTTCTCGCCGATGGCAACAGTTTCGGACATGCAGACAGGCCCCGTATCAAGACCCTCCTCCATGCGCATGACCTGAACCGCGGTTTCCTTGTCGCCCGCCATGATCGCCCGGTTGATCGGCGCGGCACCACGCCAGCGCGGCAACATCGACGCATGCAGGTTCAAACATCCGAACTGCGGCGCGGTCAGCACTTCAGCCGGCAGCAACAGTCCGTAGGCCACGACCACGGCCACATCAGCCTGCAACGCGGCAAATTCAGCCTGCTCTGCCTCACCCTTCAGGCTCTTGGGAGTGAAAACGGGAATTCCGAACGATTCCGCCGCTTCGTGCACCGGTGATTTTTTCAGATCCATGCCCCGGCCGGCCGGGCGCGGCGGCTGCGAATAACAGGCCACGACATCATGACCCTGGCCAACGATTTCCATGAGTGTCGGCACCGAAAATTCCGGGGTGCCCATAAATACAACGCGAAGAGACATGGGTTTCCTTGAGGCTTTTTGAGCGCTCCTGAAGGGCGACGAATGTTTCGCCCCTTATGCACGGAAGACCGCGGCCTCACAAGACAGGAAGAAACACTATCGCTCAGGCCAATCCCGGCAACAGGACCTTCAGACTGTCCGTCATCATTTCCATGGCAATCGCGGCAAGGATCATGCCCATCAGGCGGCTCATGACACTATTGGCGGTTTCGCCAATGAACCGGGACAAAAAGGGCGCGGAGAAGAAGGTCACGATCAACAGTCCGATCGCGGCTGAAACGCCGGCGACATAGGCAATTTCCTGCGAAGTGCTGTGGACCTGACCTCGAAAGATGATCATTGTCGAGATCGAGCCGGGCCCAAGCAGGATGGGCACAGTCAGAGGATAGATCGCTGGATTGTCCTGCGATTTCATGTTCTCCTTTTCCTTGGCCGTGCCGTGATGCGCCGGGGCCTTTTGGCCCCGGATCAGATCCAACGAGATCAACAGGATCAGGAAACCACCAGCGAGACGGAACGCATCCAGACTGATGCCAAAGACCTTCAGGATGATGTCTCCGGAAAATCCGACCACAACCGCACCGATCGTCAGACTGACGAGGAGGGTCAGCGCGACTTTTCGCTCGAAAGCGGGTCCACGATCAGCTGTAAGGGCCAGAAAGACCGGCAGATTGGCGATCGGACTCATGATTGCAAAGAGCGCAGCAAAAATTTTCAGGAACAATGCCTGATCCATAACGTCTGCCCCCACTTTGCAATGCCTGCTATTTGCCGGCCAGTTTTGCCTGTTTGGCGAATTTCTTTACGACCCTGTCGCGCTTCAGCTTCGACAGGTAATCAATGAACAATTTCCCGTTGAGATGGTCAAGCTCATGCTGGATGCAGGTTGCCAGCAACCCGTCCGCCTTGATCTCCTGCTGATTTCCCTCGCGGTTCATAAATTGAACCGTCACTTCTGCAGGCCGTTCCACATCCTCGAAATATTCCGGGATCGACAGACACCCTTCCTGATAGACGGACAAATCATCACTTGACCAGACGATCTTCGGGTTGATGAAGACCATCGGTTCCTTCGGCGCATCCTCCTTGGCAACATCCAGAACGAAGATACGTTTCAGGATTCCGATCTGGCTGGCGGCCAGGCCAATGCCGGGAGCGTCATACATGGTTTCCAGCATGTCATCTGCCAGCGCACGCGTGTCAGCGTCGATGTTTTCGATCGGTGCACAGACCTGGCGCAGAACCGGATCGGGAATGGTGATAATCGGGCGTATTGTCATGCGCCTGACATAGGCAATCAAGCGGCCCCGGTCAACGCGGAAATCACAGGGATGGCCATGGTTTTCAACGGCTGGAAAATGCCTTGCTGATGTGCTCGCATACCGAATCGTTCTATGTTTGTTTCATGAATGAGATCCTGTTTGAGTTGAGTGGCCGTCCGGTGACGGTTCTGGAAACCGCGATTGCGGGTGGGTTGCTGCTGCTGGCGTTGATTGTCTGGCTGGTGCTCAAGACCATGCGTGAAATCCGGTTGCGCGCCGAAGCCGACACGGCGGCAACAGAACGCATCCACGAGCTCGAAAGCCATCTCTCCCAGTTGTTGAAATCGCAAGGCGAGATGACGGGACGCATGCAGACGATGGCTGAAGTGTTCGGCTCCCGCCAGTCCGACCTGATGCGCGCTGTCAATGAACGGCTGGACGGCATGGGGCACAAACTCGGCCTTTCCATGGCTGATGCGAGCAAACGCTCCCAGGACGGTCTTCGACACCTTCACGAGAGATTGGCTGTCATCGACAGGGCACAACGAACCATCACTGACCTTTCCGGACAAGTCGGTCAACTGCAGGCGATCCTCGCCAACAAGCAAACGCGCGGCGCTTTCGGACAAGGACGAATGGAAGCGATCATTCAGGATCAGTTGGCGCCCAGCATCTATTCCTTTCAGGCGACCCTTTCCAACAACAGCCGTCCGGACTGCCTGATCCATATGCCCAATGGTGCGCCACCGCTTGCCATTGATGCAAAATTTCCGCTTGAGGCCTTTAACCTCTTGCGCAATGCGGAGACTGACGAGCAGCTGAAATACGCACAGGCGCAGTTCCGCAGGGATTTCACAAAGCACATTCAGGACATTGGCGAGAAGTACCTTCTGCCTGGGGAAACCCAGGACACCGCCTTCCTGTTTGTTCCATCGGAAAGTGTCTTTGCCGAGCTCAATGAAAGCTTTGAAGACCTGGTGCAGAAGGCTCACAGGGCGCGGGTCGTGATCGTGTCCCCGTCCCTTCTCATGCTCTCGATCCAGGTAATCCAGTCGGTTCTGCGCGATGCCAAGATGCGGGAGCAGGCACATCTTATCCAAGCGGAAGTCGGTCATCTGATCGCCGATGTCGGCCGTCTCAACGACCGTGTGGGCAAGCTTCAATCGCACTTTGCCCAGGCAAACAAGGACATCGATCAGATCCTGATTTCTTCAGACAAAATCGGCAAGCGAAGCCGCAGGATCGAAGACCTGGAACTTGGAGAAATTCAGGGGTCCGCGGACGAAGTCTCTACATCGGAACCCAAGTTGGCGCTTACACCCAAGGGCTGAAGCATCTTGTGAAAAGACTGTTTCGCCTGTCGCTTCCTGAAATCAAGAAATTCAACGCGTTAGACAATGCTTTTTGCTTTGAGAGTGTCACGAAACGCCGTTGCAGAGGGTGTCAGCCAACCAACCGCCGAGCCCTGGTAATCGCCCCCCACTCGGTCGCCGCGATCCGTTCGATCGCCTGATCAAGTTGCTCGTAGGCAACAGTCATCGTGAAGCCGTTTGCATGCAGCAGCCTGTTCTCACCGGCAATGATGCCGACATGTCCCTTCCAGAAAAGAAGATCGCCACGTTGAAGGCTTGCGGGGTGGTCATGCGGAATTTCTTCGCCTGCCTCGGTTTCCTGCATGTCGCTGTCACGGGGCAGATCGATACCCGCCGTTTGTGCGGCCAGTTGCACAAGAGCGGAACAGTCCAACCCGAGACTGGATCGCCCACCCCAGAGATAGGGCGTTCCAAGAAGCTCTTCGGCAACTGCAACCCAATCCTTTTCCTGAGCGTCAACCGGCACCAGATGTTTTGCAACCACCGCCGAACCGTCACTCAAAATGGCGTATTTCAGGCCGCGTGTCTCCGCCTCACCGGTTACGGTGACCTTGGAGCCAAGCGACAACAGCCCCAACGGCGGGAACTTCAGGTCCGATCCCGGATAGCGGTAGGTCCGTAACGCCCGGACCCGGTGTGTTGCTGCCACAACCGGACCCAGACAATCTGAAGAAAACCAGCCTACATATCCATCGGTGTCCAGCTGCCCCCAGGCCCAGCCTTCCGGTGTCTGCTCGTAGACGGTTATCCACTCGCCTCTCAGCGCCTCGGTGTCGATTGACCGGTCAGGACGCGGTTCGGGCCGGATCGTGATCCTGTCCGAGTTGATCTGGAAGACCTCCCCTTCAGCAAACCGCGCAGCGTCGACCCGGCCCTCATAATCAAGAGCGGCAAGGTCCTTGCGAACGGGATGTCTGCGGCGGTCAAGTGTGTCGGTCATGCTCAAGTTCATTTCCAGCAATCATCGTATCTCAGCGAGGAAGTTCGCTCGCCTTTTCAACGACAAGGTCTCCAAGCTGCTCCAGATAGAGTGCACCTTCAACCGTGCGGGTGATGATCACGTTGCGTTTGTCGGCCTCATCGCGCTTGCGCGACAGCAGTCTCATGCTGCCGAGCGTATCGAGAGCGCGCGTGATCGCCGGCTTGGTTACGTTCAGTTTTGCCGCCAGTCCGCGAACGGTGTGCGGCGGCGGCTCGAGATAAACAGTGAGAAGAATCGTCAACTGGCGCGCAGACAGGTCCTGTTCACTGTCGCGCACCAACGCCAAATTCACCTCATGCATCAATTTCAGCGCCTGCGAGGCGCGCATTTCGACAGCCATGGATCAGCTGGTCCCTACCAATTTCCATGGCCATCAAACCATACAAACGTTTCGGAGCCGTTATTTATTTATTCGGATATCGGTCCGTGATCATGTCGAACAGGCAGCGAATGCCCTGCGCTTCGCCGCCGGACGGTTTCCCCGGTTTTTCGGCAGGGGTCCAACCGAAGATATCGAAATGTGCCCAGCTATGCGCGTTTTCAACAAAACGGGACAGGAACAGCGCGGCGGTCACCGAACCGGCAAAACCTGCTCCGGTCGTGTTGATATGGTTGATGTCCGCGATCTTGCTGTCGAGATACTTCATGTATGGCTGCCAGAGCGGCATGCGCCACAGTGGATCGGTGGCAGCTTCGGCCATTACCCCAATATCCTCAGCCAGTTCGTCGTCATCCGTGTAGAATGGCGGCAGATCCGGCCCGAGAGCAACGCGCGCGGCCCCGGTCAGTGTGGCCATATCGATCAGAAGTTCAGGGCTTTCTTCATCTGCAAGCGCCAAGGCATCTCCAAGGACGAGACGGCCTTCTGCGTCGGTGTTGCCGATCTCGACGCTCAAGCCCTTCCGGCTCTGCAAGATGTCTCCGGGACGGAACGAATTGCCTGAAACGGCATTTTCAACGCACGGAACAATGACCCTGAGGCGAACGGGCAGCCTGGCCGCCATGATCATCGAGGCCAGGCCAAGCACGTTTGCTGCACCGCCCATGTCTTTTTTCATCAGGGCCATTGAGGACCCAGGCTTCAGGTTTAGCCCACCTGTGTCAAAAATAACGCCCTTGCCGACGAGCGTGACCTTCGGAGCGTCCTCGCTACCCCAGCTATAGTCGGCCAGGCGCGGCGGCCTTGAGCTTGCACGGCCGACCGCGTGTACCATCGGAAAGTTCTCGGTCAGCAAATCCTCGCCGACAACGACCCGGCCGGTCCCGCCATTTGCTGCAAACAGTTCTTCGATTGCCTTGGCCAGATCTTCAGGGCCCATGTCATTTGCGGGCGTGTTGATCAGGTCGCGTGCAAGCTGAACACCATCAAGAATGACACCGATGCGGTTCAGATCAACGTCATCTGACACCCCAAGCCTGCGGGCCTTGCTTGTTGGCGTGACATAACGTTCGAACTTGTAAGCCGACAGAGCAAACCCCAGAGCTGCCTGTTCCTGATCCGGAAAATCATCCGCCAGTGAATAGTCCCCTGCCGGGAGGCTTTTTACCAAGCCGCCGAGAGCAAACGGATGGGACAATCCGCTTTCTTCGACACCGAACAAAACGACAGCTCCCGAACCATTCAAGCCCGGCACAAGTTGGTGCGTAGATGCTTTGCCAGTGAAGTCATTTACCTCACACCAGCCGGTGGCCGCCTCTCCCAATCCGGCGAGGACATCCGGCAAGCTGGCTTGTGTGACTGCGATGATGGGAGTGGAAGCTGAAACATCACTTTTGCGGACAAGACTCTCACGCACGGGAGGTACTCCATTGAACTGGATAGAATGCTCAACAGGTAAGCCGCGCAACTCTCAAGCGCAATATGAGTTGGCAATGTCTTTTGGGTTTCTCGCAATTCGCAACGCCGCTTAACCAACCATTAGGGTTAATTATCTATTTCTCTAAGGGAAACGTAATTGCTGCGCACAACAAGGATGTTGATAATGCAAGCGCCCAGAACCGGTTCCGTTACACGCCAAACCCGTCTCGTCTCGACGTTGATGGCCATGACCGCGCTTGTTCTTGTTACAGGCTGTGCGTCCAACAAGGCGACCGGTACACACTCACCGGCATCCGGGATCCATTACACAGCGCCCGGCTCCTACGAAGCGCGTGCCGCGGTTTCAAAGTGGGGTAAAGCTTATGAAAAGGACCGCAAGAACCGTGCGGCAATTCTTGGCTATGCAAACTCCCTGAGCCAGAACGGCCAGATGCCCCAATCCATGGCCGTCTTGAGGGCTGGCGTGATCGCTCATCCCAAGGACAGAGAAATCGCTTCCGCCTACGGCAAGGTTCTCGCAATGAACGGACGGTTCGACGAAGCGTTGAATGTGCTGCAGCGAACGCAACGACCCGACACTCCTGACTGGAAACTGATGTCCGCCGAGGCGGCAATCTATGATCAGACCGGCAACCACCAGAAGGCAAGAAGCCTTTACAAGCAGGCGCTCAAGATTGCACCGGACGATCCAACGCTGTTGAACAATCTGGGCCTGTCCTATCTGCTGTCAAACGAGCTGCCGGATGCGGAATACACATTGCGTCGTGCGGCCTCCCTTCCCGGTGCCGACAGCCGGGTTCGTCAAAACCTGGCGCTCGTGCTTGGCATTCAGGGCAAGTATGACGAAGCCATTCAGGTCGCTCAGGCGGAGCTGGATCCACGTCAGGCAGAAGCCAACATTGCCTATCTGCGATCCATGATTGAAAAGCGCAGAGGGTAGTCACTCCGGCGAAATTCGACGCATCCAACAAACGAAAGCGGCCCGCAAGAGCCGCTTTTTCTTTTTGCGGATTTTCCGCCGCTCAGGCAGATCAAATTTCGTGAGATCAGACTGCAGGCCCAAGCGATTCATTTCATCACCTGCCCTTTGGGTTTGGTCGGCTGCACAAGTTCAAGCTGACCGTCTCAAACTCGCAATTCAAAGTGAAAATCAATCCGGCTCCCACTTCCAGTTCAGAAGGGTGAGCCGGATCAGATCGTTAACTGCTTTCTCAAAGTCAGTGGATTTGAGCACCCTAGACTTAGCCGAACGCATCCATCACCTGCATGACCGCCGGGCTCATGATGATGAAGAACAGCACAGGCAAGAAGAACAGGATCATCGGCACGGTCAATTTGGGTGGAAGCGACGCGGCTTTCTGTTCCGCAAATTGCATCCGCTGAGCCCGAGTATCGTCAGACATTGTCCGTAGTGCTGTGCCGACAGGTGTACCGTACCGCTCAGCCTGAATCAGGGCCATCATCACGTTCTTTACGCCGTCGACACCTGTTCGGTCGGCAAGGTTCTCATAGGCTGTCCTGCGCTCACTCAGGTAGGACAATTCCGCGGTCGTCAGCGTCAACTCTTCAGCCAGGTCAACAGACTGAATGCCGACTTCTTCGGCGACCCTTTGAAAGGCGCCTTCGATGGACATGCCGGATTCAACGCAGATCAGCATCAGGTCCAGCGCGTCCGGCCATGCTCTTTGGATGTTCAACTTCCGTTTGTCGATCTTGTTTTTCAGATAGATATTGGGAAGGAACGTCCCGAAACCTGCGACCGCGATAGAGATACAAACCTTGGTCAGAACCGGTAACGTGTCCGGCAGAATGAAGAAGGCGTAGAACAGCGAAACAAACAGCAAAATGCCAGGTACGGCAATTCTTGCGGTCAGGAAATAGTACAGCGGCGCGGTTCCGCGATATCCGGCCATGCGGAGCTTGAGTTGCGTGGATTCGTCGGACAATGCTTCTTTCAAGTTCAGCCGATCCACCAGGCTTTTCATTTGTGCCTTGGGCTGATTGCGGAGCGACGCCTTGGAATTGTTCTGATTGGCCTGCAGCCTTGCCCGTTCCTGAGCCCGAAGCTTATCCCTTTCGATAGCAACGTTTTTCATGCGCGCCTTCAGGGTGTCCCGGGAAAGCAGCGGCATCACCAGCGAGTAAATTGTGCCGGTAACGGCAATCATCGCCAAAGCAGCTGCAATAAACTGGCGGGATGCGATAGATTCGAATTCCATATCGCCTCCTAGAAATCAAAGTTGATCATGGCGCGCATCACCATGACGCCAACGAACATCCAGAGAAGGCAGCCACCCACAATGATGTTTCCCGTGTCGGTATTGAACAGCATCATAATGTAATCCGGTGCGATGAAGAACATGATGCCTCCTACCGCGAAAGGCAGCGCCCCAATGATTGCAGCAGAAGATTTTGCCTCGGCGCTCAAGGCCTTGATCTTGCCCTTCAACGCCTTCCGGCTCCGCAACACATTCGACAGATTGGCCAGTGCTTCGGCCAGTCCACCACCAGCCTTTTGCTGGATGGCAACAACGATTGCGAAAAAGTTCGCCTCGGCAACCGGCACACGCTCGGGCAGCTTTGCAACGGCGTCACCAAGCGAAATTCCCATGACCTGAGTTTCCGTGATTTTCCGAAATTCGGTTGCAACAGGCTCACGCGCCTCTTTGGCGACAACCTTGATGCAGTCACCGAGAGGCAGACCCGCCTTGACGCCACGAACGATGATGTCCACACCGTTAGGCAGTTCATTCAAAAAGGCATTGAACCGGCGCTGACGCTTGTTTGAAATGTACCAGCGCGGGAACCCGAAAGCGCCGGCAAAACCGAGTGCGAGCGCAATCAGAAAATTACCGCTCAGAATATAACCACCCGCGAGAAAGATCATGCAGGACACGCCGCTGAAAATCACGAAATGGCGCATCTCCCACGCAAGACCTGCTTGTTCCATGCGAATCTTGAGCGAGATTTTCTGCTGTTTGTCGTGCTTTGCCTTTTGCCGCTCCTCGAAGTCTTTCAGCTGATCCTGAATCGACTTCTTGCGCCGGTCATTGTCGCGTAACTGCTTGCGTTGGCTATCGTTTTGCGGACGTGCCGAAACCGCCTGAATGCGTTGGTCCCGCTGCTTCGTTCCCGACAAAGTCGGTTGGAAGATGCTGAAAATAACACCACCGACGGCCAGCATGACCAGAACCGCGACGGCAATTCCGGTTACTTCTGGGGTGAGAAAATCTTCAAATCCGGACATCAGTCTCTCACTCTATTACCTATTCGGGCATCTCAGCAGCATCCAGTGCCTGAGCAAGACGCGCTTCTTCACCAAAGTATCTTGCACGTTCCCAGAATCTCGGGCGGCCAATCCCAGTGGAACGGTGACGGCCGATAATGCGTCCATTCGGGTCTTCGCCGACGATGTCGTAGAGGAAGACATCCTGCGTGGTGATGATGTCGCCTTCCATGCCCATCACCTCGGTGACATGGGTAATGCGACGTGAACCGTCGCGCAGACGAGCGGCCTGAACGACAACATCGATTGAAGAAACAATCATTTCCCGGAGCGTTCTCGACGGCAGAGAAAAGCCCCCCATGGTGATCATGGATTCAAGTCTTGAAAGCGCTTCCCGCGGCGAGTTGGCGTGCAGCGTGCCCATGGAGCCGTCGTGACCGGTATTCATGGCCTGGAGCAAGTCGAATGCTTCCGGGCCGCGAACCTCACCAACGATAATGCGTTCAGGACGCATACGCAGACAGTTCTTAACGAGGTCACGCATGGTGATCTCGCCCTCACCTTCAAGGTTGGGCGGGCGTGTTTCCAATCGAACCACATGCGGCTGCTGCAGCTGAAGTTCGGCGGAATCTTCGCAGGTGATGATGCGTTCGGTGTTTTCGATATACGCCGTCAAACAGTTCAGCAACGTCGTCTTACCAGATCCCGTACCACCGGAGATCAGAACGTTACAGCGCGAGCGACCGATGATCTGAAGAATGGTTGCTCCTTCAGGTGTTATCGACCCGAATTTGACAAGCTGGTCGAGTGTAAGCTTGTCGCGCTTGAACTTACGAATAGTCAAAGCCGGACCATCGATGGCCAATGGTGGTGCAATGACGTTAACACGTGATCCGTCAGGCAAGCGGGCGTCACAAATCGGACTTGCGTCGTCGACGCGGCGACCTACCTGGCTCACGATGCGCTGACAGATGTTCATCAACTGAGCATTGTCGCGGAAGGCGACGGCAGTTTGTTCGACCTTGCCCTGGGTTTCAATGTAAACGGTATGAGCACCGTTGACCATGATGTCAGCGATGTCGTCTCGCGCCAGAAGTGGTTCCAGAGGACCATATCCGAGGACGTCATTGCAGATGTCTTCGAGCAGGTCTTCCTGCTCGGAAATGGACATGACGACATTCTTCAGAGCGATGATGTCATTCACGACATCGCGGATCTCGTCCCTGGCATCTTCAGCGTCCAAACGGGCAAGCTGAGACAAGTCGATCGCTTCGACCAGGGCGTTGAAGATTTCAGCCTTGGTTTCGTAGTATTCGCTGTTTTTCTTCCGGGACTGCGGCGCGGGCGCTGCAGGTGCGGGAGGGCTCGGTGGCGGAGCTGCCTTCGCTTGCTGCTCAGACTGGCTAGTCTGAGATGCCGCCGCTTCGGATACTTCCGCAACCTCTACGGAAGAAGGCGTATCCTGCAGTCCCGGCACGCCTCCAGGCCGCATTGACTGACTACCAGACGATGAACTGCCGCGTCTTCCAAACATAACGAATCTTTTGCTCCGTTACTGGGCCTTTCAGCCAGTCTTACGTTTCAGTTTCGACAACAAACCGGCAAGACCGGATCGAGGGGCCGCGCTCGGCTGAACCTTTCCGGAAACGGCTTGGGCCATGTCATCGAAGATGCGCGTGATCGCGTGCTTGCCATCCATCTCGCCAATCATCTGACCGTTGTTTGCTGCAGTTCCGAAGAGCTGCGGGTCAAACGGAATGGCAGCCTGGACCGTCAACCCCAGCGCCCCAGCAAATTCTTCCGGCTTGATTTCCGGTCGCTTGGGGACGTTCACTTTGTTCATGACCAGCAAAGGCGGGCGATCATTTGGCCGAAGCTGTCTCAGTGTGTCGACAATGTTCTTCGCGTTCCGAAGGTTGGCAAGGTCCGGTTCAGCGACGAGAACAACCTCATCCACATTCAAGAGCGTGTGCTTGATCCAGGAATTCCACACATGAGGTATGTCCAGCACCACGTTCGGCATGCTCGACTTCATGGTTTCGAGCAGCAAGTCGAAAGACGTTTCGCTGTGATCGTATGTTCTTTCCAGTGTGGCCGGTGCGGCGAGCAGGCTCAAATGTTCACTGCATTTGGACAAGATCCTGTCCAGGTAAGTCTCGTCCAATCGCTCTGGAGATGAAACCGCCTCGTAGACACCCTGGAGCGGATCCTGATTGTAATCCAGCCCGGCGGTACCGAACGGCAGATCAAGGTCTGTGACCGCAACTTCGCTTTGAAAACTGCGAGACAATGACCAGGCACCATTGTGTGCGATTGTAGAAGATCCACACCCGCCCTTTGCTCCGAAGAATGCAATGGTGCGCCCCAAGGGCTCGGCTTCCGGATCACCATAAAGGTTGCTGATTGCGCCGATCAGCTGAAACACGCTTACGGGCGTGATGAGATATTCACTGACGCCACGCGCGATCAAGTCCCGATAAAGCGTGACATCATTCACATCACCGACAACGATCACCTTGGTGCCCGCATCGCAGTACTCGGCGAGATGGTCCAGATTTGGAAGAAACTCTTCCCGATTTCCGGACGCCTCAACAATCACGAGATTTGGGGTTGGAGCCTGCTGGAACGTGTCGATCGCCGCAGGAATTCCACCCATATCCAATTTCAGATGCGCCTTCGTCATGCGGCGATCTTCCATCGCCGCCTCGGCAACGCGCATGGTGGCGTCCGTCAGGCAAAAGCCGTGAACCGTAATGCGTGGAATACTCCTGACATGCAACGCCTCTTCAGCGCCAGCCTGGCTGTCCGCAAGTTCTGATACGGGGTCAAGATAGCCGGACAATTCTTTCAGATCTGGATTTGCGCTCATTCTATCACCTATTCAGAAACTATTGCTCCAACGCCTTCCGTGTAGTCGGAGGTCGTTGTGTCGCCTTTTCTGTAGTTTTCCATAACGACAGCACGGCGCTGCTGATCGGCAGGCGTGGAAGCCCTTGGCGTGAGAAGGTCGGAGGGATTTTCTACTATCGCTGCCAGATTGGACTGCGATGCACAGCCGAAATTCTCGTATTCGGTGTTCGGACCAAAGCCACCACCAATGTTTTTCGGCCATGAACCGCAGGATCCGGCGGTTGCCTGCATTCTTGCATAAGACAATCGGATCGGAGCATCAGCGGAAGCATCTTGAACGGGATAGGTTCGAGTGCTGATGTGGGACCGGTTGACGCCACCCCTGACCAGAGCCTTCCGGATGTCCGGTGTTACCGCGTGCACCGCGGCTTCATTGCCTCCCCCGGAGGGAACAAGAATTTCAACAGTCCCATTACCGCGACGCCGCGATTCCGCTGCAAAGGCGGTTATCGTGTCTTCAATCGGACCAAACAGGCTTCGTGTACTGCGCCCGATCGGCAAGTCCAGCGTTTCAGGTTCTTCCGTAACAACAATCGGATGCCTGAGGCGGTAGTCATGCGTTGCAAGCAATTGACTTGGTGACTGCGTCTGGCTTTCACACCCAACGATACTCAGGCACCCAAGCACTACCAAAGCTGATTTGGAGACCGTTGCGACCCGGACATCTTTGCTAAATATCATCTGTCCGTCCTCACTTGTAGATAAAGCCGACCTGGCCATGGTAAGTTCCCTCAGCCACAGCCCCAGCGGGGTTATAAATCTTGTTCAACCTGTTCAGGAAAATCGTCTCGGCGTCTGATGGTGGCATCAGATTCTTGTCGGGTCTGACCAGTTTGCTCTGGGCAACCGGCTGGACCACATAGGGGGTGACAAAAACCGCCAATTCGGTTTGATCGCGCAGGAAGTCGCGGCTCTTGAATAGTGCCCCGAGGATCGGGATCTGCATAAGCCCTGGCACGCCTTCGACAGTCTGCTGATAGGATTCTTGCAACAGGCCAGCCATGACGAGTGTTCCCCCTGACGGAAGTTCCACTGTCGATTCAGCTCGTCTGACCTTCAGCGCGGAGATGGTGATTAAGCCGGCTGACACCGCTCCTTCATTGCTGAGCTCGCTGACCTCGGTCTTCACGCGCAGGCTGATTCTTCCGCCACTAAGCACAACCGGAGTGAAATCGAGACCAACACCGAATTTCTTGAACTGGACCGAAATCTCTCCGTCGCGGGAAGAAATCGGTATCGGGAATTCGCCACCCGCCAGGAAACTCGCGTTCTCACCTGAAATCGCGGTCAGATTTGGTTCTGCAAGAGTGCGGATAACGCCATCCTGCTGCAGAGCCTGAATATCGGCCTGAATGTTTGTGGCACCGGCCAGGAACTGCAGACCAAGCGTTGCCTGATTGGTTATGGAAGTGTTGACCGGAAAACTTGGATTATTTGCGAAATTCGGCCTGTAGTTACCTGTTCCGATCGATCCACTCAGTCGCACACCCAGCTGCTTGACGATGGAGCGCTGAACCTCGGCAACCGTTACCTTCAGGTGAACCTGATCTTTGCCTTCAACGGTAATCAGGTTCACGACATCCGTTGTCGACGCAGCCCCCTGAAACTTTGTAGCAATGTCGGCGGCTTGCTGAGCCTCGATTGTGCTTTTTGCCGTTCCGCTCAGAATGACATTGCCATTCACCGATTCAGCGACGATGCGAGAACCCGGAATGAGTTTCCGAATCATACGAGTGATGTCTGACGTGTCCTTTTCTACGCGGACATCAAAGCTCGCGAGTTCGCGACCACTTCGACTGAACAACACCAATCGGGCTTGTCCAGCAGTGTTACCAATCAGAAAGATCCGTCTCGGGGTTCGCAGCACCGCGTCCGCTATCTCCGGATTTGAAACAAGAACATCTGCCGCATCTTCAGCGAGATTGATCACAACGGAACGACCAATGCCGACGTTCAGGATACGCCCGCTTGCCCTTTCCCCAGCTGCGATGTGAACCTGATTGGGGAAGTTGCCTTCGGCCACCGCGGCCGGAGCCGACAGGCCGATCAAAGCCCCTGAAAGCAGGGCGGCGGCTACGAATTTTCCAAGATAGTTTTTCATCGCGCCCCTCACGCTGAACGTTCTTTTTTCAACCGGTGTCATCGCGAACCCATTTTGGTTCTCACACCATATTTCACATAGCTCACGCCTCGCTGACGCTTGTCCTCTGCAACTGCGTCATCTGCAGAGTCCTGCGCGCTGCGCAGAGCAAGGGAGATGGTTCCGATTTGCTGGGCCTGAGCCACGATCTCCGACTGACCAAGGGTCAACTCCAGAGTGGCAGTTCGTTTCGGAGAAAGATTTTTCTGATCCTGCTCACCCGCAGTTGTGCTGTCGATTGCCAAGACACGCACATTTTCCAGGATCGTTTCGCTCAGGACGAGGTCATCCGCCGATCTTGTTAAAATAAGATCGACCTTGTCACCGGGAAGAATGAAGCCGCCTGCAGTTGTTTCTGCTTCAACGCTAACCGCAATTGCCCGTTTGCCCTTCGGCAGGATTGCGGCCATGAACCCCTTGTCGGTATTGATCAGTCTTTCAGGCCGGATGGGCTCACCCTGATAGATGGGAGCTCTCGTGATTCGGCCCTCGAACTCTTCTTCGGCGGTTGGGTCCGACTGCTGGGTAACCGCGCCGCCAGGAACTTCACCTTCTGGCCAGTTGGCCCAGGAAAAATCGTCCTTGGTAAGCTTGCCGCCTAGGGCTATGTCCTTGGAGGCGACCAAAACCTTGATGCTATTTGTCTCGACCGGCGCCTGGACGACTTGTGGTTCGCCTTCATTCCCACCAGACATCATCACCATGCGGAATGCGAGCAAACCCGCAGCGACTGCTATTGCCAGCACAAATATCCGAGCGAATTTCATGACCAAAAACCCAATATTCAGAGGCGCACATGCGCCGTTCGCACTTAGAATGACGGGTAATTGGTCAAAACATGGTTAACCAGATATGGATGTTTTCGGTTAATATTTGTTAACTTTACTAAACAACTTACTAATTTCTCGAAATTTGCGAATGATTTACAATGAATGATCGACACAGGCCAACATGTCGTTGACCTTCGCTTGATTTCTGTTTCGGGAATTCGGCATCAAGTGAACGAAGGGGTTTCAGCCATAGCCGCGACTGCGCGAACCGAGCTGTGTGGATTCCGCTCGACATGAAACACGGAAATTCGCCCGCCATCGCAATGGATACTGGTCAGCAGGCTTCGCAATGTCCGTCAGAAGCAGAAACGTCAGAGTCCGCAGTTCAACTCTCGGCCTTCAATTGGCTACTAGCTGACGAGTTTGAACCAAAATGTTTCCGGGTAGACCTGCAAACCTGCAACGGCGATTGCAATGCCATACGGGATGCCACTGTCCTTGTGCAGAAGTTTTTCGCAGAATTGAGCGCGCATGAGGATTGCGGGTACGCCCATATTCTGTCTCGCAAAGAGCAGGCCCAGAGTGAGAAGCATTCCGTAAATTGCGACAAAGGTGATGAATACGGTCAATTCGGGTGAAAAACCGATCCACAACGCAATCGCGCTGATGAACTTTACGTCGCCACCTCCCATCCAGCCGGCGGCGAAAAACAAAAAACACGGCACAAAAACAACCAACAGTCCAAGCAGGTGCTCACCCCAGGCGATCGGCGGAAGTCCAGCCGCCAGAGCCAACATGCAGAACCCTGCGACCAGAAGGACCGAAACACGGTTTTGGATCGTCATTGTCAGCAAATCGGATACACCACCGAAAGCGACGAGCATGGGAAAGATCACCAAAACTGCTGAGCTAATCATTGCAATCTCTTTTGGACGTTGCGCTTGTCTCAGAGACTACTCAAAGAGAGTTAAATTTCTTCAAGTGGTCATGCGAATTCTTCTACCGGGTTCAAAAAAGAAAACGGGCGAAATTCGCCCGTTTTCCGTCCTGCCGATCAGGCAAAACATGTAGCTGACTTTTCGAAAGTTGAACAATCAACCTCCGAGGTCGTTTTAGCCAGCTTTACCGACTTCGGTGTTGATCTTGCTGAAGACGCCGTCCAGGGTCGTGCCGGTCAGCTGCAGAGCGCCAAGGATCACGATGGACAGAAGACCTGCGATCAGGCCGTATTCGATTGCGGTTGCGCCAGATTCGTCTTTAACGAAACGAGAGAAAAGATTTTTCATGTGTTTGCTCCAAGTACCACTGAATTGACAGCTTCAAGTTCGCCGGATCTTCTTTGGTCCGTTCGAACATGAGCTCACCCTAGGACAGAGAACTTTCCAATCAGTTAAATTGACCAACTAATACCAAAAACTATTCGACAAAAACAACTATAGTTAATACAAAGTATAGATAAGGAAAAGTTAATTTTATAACTTAGACTTTATATTTTCAGATTTTTATTTGATTTTATCTACAACCTCTCACCCATCACGATGAAAAAGCTATATATCTGACAAATATTGCCTATGAACTAAATGAGACTATTTGATGTCGGATATATCCGTGCGGTTCGTGACATTGCATCTAAACTTTTGAGGACAGCGTTGTTTCTTTCTGATGTCCAGCAATTTGCCCACTTTAGTCTTCGAGCAAGTGCCTGTTAGCAGATCGTTCACCACGTTTGCTGCATGCTGTCGCAATAGATGACTTTAATGGAGTACCCATAAGCATGTTTAGAAACCTGGCAAAATGGGCTGGCGTGCTTGTACTAGCTGCTCAATCAAGCGTCGCGGCTGCGCAAGAAGGTCCGGTAATGGTGACTGTAGATCGTGCCAAGGTCTTCCGTATTGAAGACAACGCCTCGGCCGTCATCGTAGGCAACCCCTTTATTGCCGATGTGGCAATGTTCGATGAAAAGACGGTTGTCATCACCGGCAAGAGCTATGGCACGACCAACCTTGTCATTCTGGGTCGCGACAACAAGCCGATCGTAGATGAAGTAATCACCGTCCGGGCATCAGACAATGACGTTGTTTCGGTTTACCGAAAGGCCTCTCGCGCTACCTTGTCTTGCAATCCGGTTTGCGAGCCGACCCTGCGTCTTGGTGATGATGACGAAACTTTCAAAGCAAATGCCGAACAGGCGACTTCCCGCAATAACATGGCAATCCAGGCGGCGGGCGGAGCCAAATAAGCTTGCTTTCCTAGTTAGGCGAAAGACAAATGCGCTGGTTTAAATGGCACAAGACGAGATTGAAAAGGCCATCGCTTTGGAAAGACCGAAGTGGTGCGACGGCAATTGAATTTGCGATTGTCGCAATACCGTTCTTTATGTTGGTTCTTGCAGTGATCGAAGTTGGCGTCGTGCATTTCGTCAATCGCATGGTCGACAACGCCGTCATCAGTGCTTCAAGACTCATCAGGACCGGACAGGCCGCCGGCGGAAAAATTACGCAAGACCAATTCAAGGACAAGGTCTGCGACTTCATGCCTGATTTCATGTGCAGTCTGGATCGACTTGTCGTCGAAGTCACAGCAGTTAACAATTTCGCTGCCGCCAGTGCCGTAGACAGTCTGTATGATGATGAGGGAAACCTTAGAGATACGACCGGATACGAACCTGGAAAGGCCGGCGACATCGTTGTCGTCAACGTCATCTATCAGTGGCCCATGCTCGCATCTTCGCTCGGGCTCGACAAAGCAGATCATGACGGAGTGCGTCACCTGACTTCAACGATGGTGTTTCGCAACGAACCCTTCAACGACGGAGGGAGTTAAATGAAATCCGAATTTGATCTGAAGACAAAGCTGACAAAATATCGCTCAGACTTCGCGAAAAAACTGGATCGGGTTTGGAGAGACCGAGAGGGAGTCACGGCAGTAGAATTTGCCATGATCCTTCCGTTCATGCTCGTTCTGTTTATCGCTGCCGTGGAAATAACCGGGATTCTCAATCACGATCGCAAAATCAGCAGAATTTCAAACTCCGTGACCGATCTGGTTGCCCAGGCGCAAGACATCTCCACCACCGAGATCGGCAACTTGTTCGATATTGGTGAAAAGATCCTGGCACCCTACCCGTCCACCGGTCTGAACATCGTGGTCGCAAGCGTCTCATTCGACAACAATGGTGTCGCCTCGGTTGACTGGTTTGATTGCAAGCTGTCTTGTTCGGATTGGTCAAAAGGTGGCAAACCCCCCATCACTTTGCCGGCCACGGTCGCCAAGCCCAATACGTCGATTGTTGTCGGACAGTCGAACATGACGTACACACCGCCATTCTCGGGCATTTTCACCGAATACTTCAAGCGCGCCGCCTCTCATGAGCTCAGTGACACATATTATCTGCGCCCGCGTCTGACCGACACTGTCACTTGCGACGATTGCTGAATTCCACAGCAATCGTAAATAGATACTCTCCCGTATTTGTTCCGTCGTATAATACGGATACTGTCCGCGCCGCATATTGCGCTGCAGTATGCGTGTTTACTGTGTGGGAAATACGAGACCAATGGCGACAAACAAGACATACGACCAGATAGCAATTGGGGATTCTGCCGAGATTGTTCGGGAGTGCTCCTCCAACGATCTTTTGGTGTTTGCGCATGCCTCTGGCAACCACAACCCGATTCATCTTCCGGATACCGATTGGTCCGGTGACGGCGTAATCGACAAACCGGTCGCACCTGCCATGTGGGTTGGCGGATTGGCATCCGCTGTGCTCGGCAACATCCTTCCGGGCCCCGGCACAATCTACAAATCCCAATCGTTCCGCTTTCTCAGCGGAGCTGCGGTTGGTGACAAACTGCTCGTGAAGGTGACCGCCACGGAGAAAAAACCGGAGAATATTGTCGTCTTCGACTTGACCGTTACCCGCGGCGACGGTGTTCGCCTTGTGGAAGGTGTTGCTGAAGTTTCCGCCCCGACACAGTCGATTGAATTCGACTCCAGCAATCTCCCGGCCGTTCTGGTACAGCGTCACCGCCATTTCAACCGCATGATCGAGCTGGCCAAAACACTTCCCGCGCTTCCGACCGCGGTTGTTGCACCGGATGATCCGAATTCTCTTGAAGGCGCGATCATGGCGGCACAGGAAGGCCTGATCCGTCCGGTTCTCATAGGTGCCGTTGACCGTATCGAAGAAGCAGCGAAGGAACTTGGCGAGGATCTTGGCCCTTACGAACTGATCGACATTGAGGATGAATCGGAAGCTGCTGGCAGGGCGGTGCAGATGGTACATGACGGCCGGGTTCAGGCGGTCATGAAGGGTCACCTGCACACCGACCATCTTCTGCATCATGTCGTCAAACGCGATGGAGGTCTGAGAACACGTCGCAGGATCAGCCATGTATTTGTCATGGACATTCCCGGTCGCAAGACACCGGTGCTGATTTCAGACGCGGCGATCAACATAACGCCTGATCTCAATACCAAGGTAGACATTACCCAGAATGCAATTGATGCGGCCCGTGCGCTCGGTCTTGAAACTCCCCGTGTTGGCATCCTGTCAGCCATTGAAACGGTGAACCCTGCAATACCTTCCAGCCTGGACGCTGCGGTCTTGTCGAAAATGGCCGAACGAGGCCAGATTACCGGAGCCGTTGTCGACGGGCCATTGGCGATGGACAACGCCATCGATGTACAGGCTGCACGCACAAAAGGGATCACTTCCCTGGTCGCCGGTCATGCGGAAGTGCTCATCGTTCCCAACCTTGAGTCAGGCAACATGCTTGCCAAGGAACTGACTTTCATCGCCCATGCGGAAGCGGCCGGTCTTGTTATCGGCGCCAAGGTTCCGGTCATGTTGACCAGTCGCGCAGACGATGGCCGGGCCCGGCTCGCGTCCTGCGCCCTGGCGCTGCTCTATACCCACTGGCAGGCAAAAGGTGCACCGGCCGGCATACTCGACCGTGAGGAGCATTGATCATGGCTCAGGTTATCCTGGTCCTGAATTCCGGCTCCTCTTCGATCAAGTTCACACTCTACTCAGAAAGCAATGTCCAGCTCAGCGGGCAAATTTCCGGTCTGGGAGCTGTCCCTCGTCTCTCGCTGAAGTCGGAAACAAACGAGACCAGAATTGATCGTGCACTTTCTTCCGGCGAAGGTACACATGCTGGTGCTTTAAGGGCTCTCCTGCCGGTCCTTGAGCAGGAGCTTGCAGGGCGATCTGTCGATGCCGTCGGTCACCGGGTTGTTCACGGCGGGGTGGAACACGCCGCTCCTGTGCTTATTTCAGATGACGTCTTCGACGCTCTCAAAACCCTGGAACCGCTCGCTCCACTGCATCAGCCGCACAATCTGGCAGGAATTGCAGCATCTCGCGAAGCTTTTCCGGAAGCTGTGCAAACGGCATGTTTCGATACGGCCTTTCACCGCAATCATCCATGGGTCAACGATACCTTCGCGCTTCCAAGGCCACTGTATGACGAAGGCGTCCGCCGCTATGGGTTTCACGGCCTGTCTTACGAGTACATCTGCAGATATCTGCAGCAGACTTCTCCAGAAACCTATTCCGGCAAAGTGGTTGTCGCCCATCTGGGCAATGGTGCCTCCATGTGCGCGATCCGGAACGGTCAAAGCATCGGATCGACAATGGGTTTCACGGCACTTGACGGTCTGCCCATGGGGACCCGATGCGGCCAGCTCGACCCCGGCGTCGTGCTCTATCTGCTGGCGACGAAAGGCATGTCTGCCGACGAGGTATCCGACCTTCTTTACAAGAACTCCGGCTTGAAGGGTCTTTCCGGCATCAGCCAGGATATGCGCACCTTGACGGAAAGCTCCGATCCGAAGGCAGCTGAGGCGATCGACTATTTTGTTTTCCGCATCAGGCGCGAGCTTGGGGCGATGGCCGCAGTTCTTGGCGGACTGGACACCGTGGTGTTCACCGGTGGAATTGGTGAAAACTCGGCACTTATTCGCCAAAAAGTATGTGACGATCAGGACTGGCTCGGATTAGCAATCGATGAGGCCAAAAACAGAACCCGAACAGAGGACATTTCAGGCGTGGAATCCAGGATCAAGGTGCTCGTCATTCCCACCAATGAAGAGGAAACGATCCGGCGGCACACTGCCGAACTCTTGAGCGAAGTTTCCGCAAACTGACGCCTTGCCGTCTCTATGGGCGGTCCACTGCTCCCAGCAGTGTCGCGTTGCTGTCTTCATAGGTACGCAGCAGCGGTCGATAGTCCGCATGAACGACGGGCTCGAAACCGCCAGGCAAATCCGGCTCGATCGCAAGATAAGCAGCCGGAGACTCTCTGCGCAGATCCATCAACCCGGCGCGCAACCGTCGCTTGAGGTTATCGGGAAGCTCCTTGCGAAGACTGTGTGCCGAATAGGGAATGGGTGGTGAGCGCCATACGATTTCCAGATCTTCGAAACCACGACCGCCCGAAACATAGTAATCGTTGAGTGTTCCGGCCGTAAAACCGTTTTTGGCTTCACCCGATAGCGTCGACCAACCCAGCGTCGCCTGAACCTTTTCATCCAGAAGCGCTCGCACTCCTTCGACCGGATTTTGAACTTCCACCAGCGTCGCGAAATGAGACCGGACGTTGATACCGTCCGCAGCCAGATTTGCGAGTGGAACGCGGTATCCGGTGATAGCGTGCTTGTTCCCAACCGCAAGGCGGGTGTTCTTCAGATCGGCAATAGACTTCTTCGTGTCGCCGCGCTTGCTGATGAGAATGGCGTAAAAGCGGGCAGGAAAGTCGTCTGGTCCAGCAGTCACCAGCGGTTCGACACAAGAACAAAGCTGATATGTTGCCGCATATGCGGAGGGAGACAGACGAACATAATCAATCCGGCCCGATGCAAGCGCTTCAACTGCGTCACCCATCGTATCCAGAAGAAACAGATCGACCGGCAGATCCGCGATCTCCTCCAGCGCATACCGGAAAGGTTCAACACGGTCCCGGGCGTTCTCGTCAGCAGCAACAACAACACCGAGACGGAGCCTTTCCGGCATTTCCTGAACGTCTTGAGCACGGGCAAACGGTGAGGCGATGATGCAGAGGGAAACCACCAGCATCAGTGCCACACACAATCTTGCAATCGTCACAAATTCAACATAACCTTTTGATGATATTTGCAAAATCAATTCCCGCCTACTGGCACCAACCCACATGAACGCCGGATCAGCTTATGAATAGTCCTATCACGACCGTGGTCTTCGATATAGGTAATGTTTTAATCGAATGGAATCCCGAACATCTTTATCGGAAGCTAATTTCCAACAAAGAGGAACGGGCGCATTTCCTCCAGACGGTTTGCACTCCAGAGTGGAACATACAGCAAGATCTTGGCAGAACGTGGGACGAGGCGGTTGACATCCTTTCAAGGCAGCATCCTGAAAAAGCCGGTCTGATTGCAGCATACTCCGACCAGTGGCACACAATGGTGCCAGGGATTGTTCCCGGAACGCCGGAGATTCTAAGCGAACTGAAGGAAACGGGCTGTCCGCTTTATGCGATCACCAATTTCTCGAATGAGAAATTCGCAGAAACCCGGAAAAGGTTTTCTTTCATCAATGACAGTTTCCGCGACATAGTTGTGTCTGCCGAGGAAAACCTGATCAAGCCGGACCCAAGGATCTACCGGGTTCTTCTTGACAGAAATGGCCTTGAGGCCCGCGACTGCTTCTTCATTGACGACTCGGAAAAAAACATCGAGGCGGCACGTGACGTCGGCATGAACGCGCATCACTTCAAGGAAGCCGGGCTTCTGAGAGCGGAGCTGGTGCAACACGGATTGCTCCGCAGCTAACCCTCAAAGCCTTCCAGAACGTTGAGGCAGTTGGTTCCAAGTGCATCAACGGCATAGCCTCCCTCCAACAGGAAGATTGTTGGCACGCCCACTTTCGCCAGGCGCTGGCCAAGCCTGGTGAAGTCTTCGCTCTTGAACTTGAAACCGGAAATCGGGTCGCGTTCAAAGCAATCCAGACCCAGCGAAACGAGCAAGGCATCCGGCTTGTAAACCAGCAGCCAACGGCAGGCTTCTTCCAATGCCGGTGAGTATCCTTCCCAGTCCGTGCCGAGTGGCAAGGGCCAGTTTCGGGTAAATCCGGTGCCCGCGTGCTTGCCGGTCTCGTCAGCATATCCGAGAAAATAGGGATATTCCTGGGCCGGATCGGCATGGATAGATAGGAACAGAATATCCGGACGGTCGTAGAACAACGCCTGTGTGCCGTTGCCGTGATGATAATCGACATCCAGGATCGCGATGCGATTGAGGCCGTAATCACGCAGGTACTGTGCGGCAACGGCCGCATTGTTGAAGAAGCAATAGCCACCGAAAAAGTCGTATCCAGCGTGATGGCCCGGCGGGCGGCACAACGCAAAGGCCGATTGTTCACCATCCAGTATCATCTTGGCGGCAGTCAACGCGGTATCAGTTGAGGCTCGGGCGGCCTGATATGTAAATTCTCCGA
Source organism: Roseibium sp. SCP15 (assembly GCF_040329435.1). NCBI lineage: Bacteria > Pseudomonadati > Pseudomonadota > Alphaproteobacteria > Hyphomicrobiales > Stappiaceae > Roseibium > Roseibium sp. SCP15. The sequence goes on from NZ_JBDZYI010000002.1 coordinate 666,270, forward strand.
CCGGAGTGCCGGCGTCCATCGAGTAGCGGCCCAGGAGGCCATCGATGTGATCCACCTGGACGTCCTTGCGCAGGCTTCTGATTGGCCAGACGAATGGAAAGGCTTCCTTGGTTCGTCCTGCGGCGGTCCACTTGCCCCAGAACCCTTCCAGAAAAGAGACATAATCCGGGGAATGAACGCGATGGATCGGTCTGATCGGAAATTCTTCCGGGGCGACAATTTCCCCAATTTGCCGTTCCTTGACGGTTTTCAGCACGATTTCGGCACGGCTTGGAATTTCGACTGCCGGTTTCAGCTCCCCGTCGGAAATTTCCTGTATCGGAGCATGAGAGAGCTGGCTGTCTGAAAAAACCGTCTTCACCAATACCCCCTAACCGTTTCACCTCGTCACATTCGGCTAATGTAACTCATTTTATGAAAAACGGAATTCGGTAACATGACTATAGGTTTGTGAAGGTTTCAACAGAACTTGCGGAAAACCGGAGTGGTGACAGCCGTCCGGCCAGCGCTGTGCCTCAAGGCACAGGCCGGCATGAGAACCGTACATACGCCCGCCCAATCCCGGGACCGGTACTTCCATATTGGTGGCATCGTACAATTGAAGGCCGGGTTCCGTCGTCCAGACTTCCATACGCCGTACTCCATCTGCGCTTTCAAGTGCGGCAGCAAATTCGACCACAGTCCTGGGCTCGTCGGCCAGGCAGAAATTGTGATCGTAAACAATGCCCTCTTCACCGGATTTCCGCCGCAGCTTGCGACCATCTTGAAAGTCATACGGTGTCCAGGAGACCTTTCGGATTTCACCCGTTGGGATCAGTGCCTCGTTGACCGGTAGATAACTGTCGGCTGCAATCTCAAGCGTATGATCCAGGATCGTATCGCTACCATCCAGATTGAAATAGCTGTGCTGCGTCAGATTTACCGGTGTCGTCATGTCAGTCGTTGCCGAAATCTTGACACGCAGGGCCCCTGTCCCGGTCAGGGTATATCGCACCAATGTTTCGACCCGCCCTGGGTATCCCATATCACCGTCTTCGGAGACGAGTTTCAGAAGAACACTGGCCTTGTCGCTTTGTTCAATCTGCCAGATGCGCCGCGAAAATCCGAGTACGCCACCGTGAAGATGATTGCCACTCCCTTCGTTCCGATCAAGCTGATGTGTCTCGCCGTCGATCGTCACGGCTCCACCCGCGATTCTGTTGGCGCAGCGGCCGACCAGTGCGCCGAAATAGGGTGAGTGATCGAGATAGCTTTGCAAATCTTCAAAGCCGAGGACCACGGACTGACCATCTATCTTCAGATCCCTGATGATCGCTCCAAGGGTCAGTACCGATGCCTCCAGCATCCCCTTTTTCAAGGTGATTTCCTGTACTGCAGTCCCGTCTGGGAGCACCCCAAATTCGTTGATCATGCAAATCTCCGTCTCGGTGCCCTTGCCTGAAATTGATCATGTCGGACGCAAAAAGGCGGCGAAACAACGCCGCCGCCTTTGATATCAGGTCAAACCTTAAAGTGTCTGGTTATACTCGCCGACTTCCGGGTTCTCGCGCAGCACACCATCGACGGCCTTGAACATCTCATGAAGGCGCTCTTCCGAAACAGGGCTTTCGACGACCACCACGAGCTCCGGTTTGTTGGAAGAAGCGCGCACAAGACCCCAGGTCCCGTCTTCGCTGACGACACGAACGCCGTTGACCGTGATCAGATCGGTAATCGGCTGTCCGGCAACCTTCTCGCCATTGGCTTTCATTTCCTGAAACCGGGAAACCACTCGTTCAACCACATCATACTTGATCTCGTCGGCGCATTTCGGCGCCATGGTCGGAGAGCCCCAGGTTTTTGGCAGGGCCCTGCGCAAGTCGGCCATCGTCATATCCGGGTTGCGGTCCAGCATGTCCAGGATCGCAATCGCGGAAACAAGACCGTCGTCATAACCACGGCCGATCGGCTTGTTGAAGAAGTAGTGCCCGGACTTCTCAAATCCGACAATGGCATTCAAATCCGTTACACGGCGCTTGATGTAAGAATGGCCGGTCTTGAAGTAATCGGTCTTGGCGCCATGGGCCTTCAGAACCGGATCGGTATTGAACAGGCCAGTCGATTTTACGTCGACGACGAACTGGCTATTGGGATGCAGCGCCGAGATATCGCGCGCCAGCATGACACCGACCTTGTCGGCGAAAATCTCTTCGCCTTCATTGTCCACCACGCCGCAGCGATCGCCGTCACCGTCAAAACCAAGTCCGACTTCGGCGCCAACTTCCAGAACCTTGTCCCGCAAGGCATGAAGCATCTTCATGTCTTCCGGATTGGGATTATAGCGCGGGAAGGTGTGGTCGAGCTCAGCATCAAGCGGAATGACTTCCGCGCCCAGAGCTTCAAGAATTTTGGGCGCAAAGGCACCTGCTGTTCCGTTTCCGCACGCGGCAACCACCTTGATAGGCCGCTTGAGCTTCGGCCGATCGGTGAGGTCCTTGAAATAGGTCTCCGGAAAACCGTCGACGAAGCGATAGCTACCGCCGCCCTTCAGGTCGAAAGCTGCTTCAAGCACGATGTCTTTCAATCGGCCCATTTCATCCGGACCAAACGTCAACGGGCGGTCAATCCCCATCTTGACGCCGGTCCAACCATTGTCGTTGTGAGAGGCGGTGATCATGGCCACGGCAGGAACATCAAGCGCGAATTGGGCAAAATACGCCATCGGAGAAAGCGCCAGGCCGATGTCATGCACATTGATACCCGCGGCAAGCAAGCCGTTGACGACGGCCATCTTGATCGAGGAGGAATAGCCGCGGAAGTCGTGCCCGACGACGATATCCGGCCGCACACCGCGTTCATGCATGAGCGTTCCGATGCCCATGCCGAGCGCCTGCATGCCCATGAGATTGATTTCTTTTTCAAACAGCCAGCGTGCGTCATATTCGCGGAAACCTGTTGGTTTCACCATCGGCTGTGACTCATACTCAAAGGTATTGGGAGTCAAACTCGGAACGGGTTTCAAAAACATCAATGCCTCTCAATGGCGAAGGATTGTGCCTGAAGACCTGAGACGGATTCCAGGCGATAGCAACGGAATCACTGAACCAGTACTAGGGTGCCGCTGGAGATGTCAAACCGTTTCAATTGATTGAGGACCGACATGCCGAGCAAAGGGCCGCTAAGGCTGCTGTCCTTAAGAACCATGGCATCAATGTTCCGCAAACGGATGTTGCCGATGCGCAAGCCGTTTATCACGGCTCGGGCAGCGTAGGTGGTTCCGTTTGCGGTCCCGACCGCGTGTTTGAAGTCGGAAGGAGACAGCGATATCCCGATGTCGTCGGCAACCGATTCAGGCAAGGCAGTTAGAGTCGCTCCGGTATCAACCAGCATATCGACTGCCCGCCCGTTGAGGTAAGCGTCAGCCACATAATGGCCGTGACGGTTCAAGGAAATGCGATGTGTCCTTTCACCGGTGTCGTCATCTTCCACTTCAGATGCAGAATATCCCCGGCCAGATGCGTCCAACCGGCTCTCGATCAGACCTGGCAGGAACGGGGCAGCACCAATGCAAAGCAGAAAAATTACAACGAACCGCGTCATGGCCGAGCTTTTCTCAGAGCCTCCAAGTTGAGAAAATGATCGCGCTAAGCCCTATCACGTTTTCCTTAGCAGGCTGTAAAACCGGTTCAGACAATTTGATCTGCCAGCGCAGCGATATCGTTTTTGAAGGGTACGCTTGATTGGGCCCCGGTCACGGTACAGGCCAGGGCACCCGCAGCCATGCCTTCCTTAACTGCTCGTTCGAAATTTACTCCACCATCGAGCGCCGCGGCCATGGCGCCACAAAACGCATCTCCTGCTCCGGTCGTATCGGCGGCCTGAATTTCGGGTGCTTTCAGTTTCAAGCGTTGTTCGCCTTGCCCGGAAACAATACCTTGTGCCCCAAGCGTTACTACGACTGACCGTGATGGCGTCGTCAGCTGCTCCACGAACGTGACCGGATCACCTGAAAGACTGAGGTGACGTGCTACCTCGGCGGCTTCGGTCTCGTTGACTACAAGCGTGTGGACTTCATCCAAACAGGAAAACAGGCTGCCTTCCGGAACAGGAGCAGGGTTCCAGAAGATCGACGTTCCGGCTTGTCGAGCAAAATCCAGGGCCCTGCTAAAACTCTCGAACGGCAGATCTCCTTGAAGCATCAGCATATTGCTCGTTGCCAATCCGGTTTCCAACCATTCCGGGTCGATCCTGGCGTTGGCTCCTTTGGCCTCGATTATCTGGTTTTCGCCGGCTGGATCAATTCCGATGAAGGCGAGTCCTGTCGTTCCATCCAAAGTGCGGACACCAGAAAGATCGACGCCGTCATTGCGCAAGTTCTCCAAGGCCGGTTCAGCAAAGGCATCCTTTCCAACGGCCCCAACCATGGCGACCTTTGCTCCGGCGCGCCTGGCAGCAAGGGCCTGATTTCCCCCTTTGCCACCTGGAAAGGTCTGATGATCAGGGCCTGCCACGGTCTCTCCCGCTGATGGCAGCCGCGGCACGGCAACGACAAGATCCAGATTGATTGAGCCGAATATGGTAATCATGACACCTCCCAGTTGGTGACGAGGTTAGAGCGCACCCTGACAAGAGCCAACAAAAAAGCGCGGAGAAATCTCCGCGCTTCAATTTCTTCAACGTCCGGCCGCTTACTTTGTGCCGTACATCCGATCACCGGCATCCCCAAGACCTGGAACGATATAGCCTTTTTCGTTCAGCTTTTCGTCTATTGCGGCCGTGTAGATCGGAACATCCGGGTGCATTTCGTTGAACTTCGCAACTCCCTCCGGAGCCGCCAGGAGGCACAGGAAACGAATGTTGTTGGCGCCGCGTTCCTTAAGTTTCTGAACAGCTGCGATCGCGGAATTGGCTGTGGCCAGCATCGGGTCGACAACAATCACCAGACGCTCATTGAGGTCTTCAGGAGCCTTGAAATAATACTCCACCGGTTGCAACGTTTCCGGATCCCGGTAAAGCCCGACATGCGCAACACGTGCAGACGGTACGAGTTCGAGCATGCCTTCCAGAAGGCCGTTGCCGGCGCGCAAGACCGAAGCGAACACGAGCTTCTTGCCGGCAAGCATAGGTGCCTGCATTTCGGCCAGCGGCGTTTCAATCGTCTGACGGACAATCGGCAGGTCGCGGGTGACTTCGTAACACAGCAGTGTCGAGATTTCGCGCAGGAGGCGCCGGAACCCCTGGGTAGACGTTCCCTTGTCGCGCATGATTGTCAGCTTGTGCTGGACCAGCGGGTGGCTGATGACATTGGCTCCGGACATAACTGCCTCTCTTTGTATGGGCCCGTGCAATTCCGGACCGGTCTCTTAATTCTTCTATGTTCGAGACCTATGCCCCGAACGGCAACCAAAAAACAGACCCTGGATTGAGATATTGCCCCAGTTTTTTGCAGTTTTCCTTATCTAGCTGCAAAATCCGGTTTCCCGCGCGGCTTGTCCCTCCCTCCAGAATGCATGTCAGGGGCAATTGTTCCGCCGGAACCTCCAGTTCATCGCGCAGCCGATCAGCCAACTTATCTGTCAGAGCACTGCCAACGGCCCGAAGCTCGATCATCCGGTCCAGCGCCTCATCCTGTGCGAGTTCACGATTGGCACTGCGGACTCTCAAAACCCCTGCATCCGAAAACAGCGCAACGTGTGCATCATCGGCAGGTGCCGTAAGCACAGCGAGAGAATCGACCTCCAAACCAGCCCAGGCAAAGGGTTCTACCATCGAGTACACCATTTCCTGCGCGGACATGTGGAATGGAATGATCCCGTCGTAGCTTTCAGCGGATTGTGATGAAAGACGGAAGCTGTCTCCGAAGGTGATTTCGTCGGACTGAGCCCCACCCTCCCAGACCGGAGCCAGGGCTTCCAGCAGATTGTCCAGAATCTGCTCGGCGTTGACCGCGCCGTCGCTTTCCGCCGCCAAGCGTATTGCAAGCAAACCCGGACGGATCACATCTTCTTCAGAGAACAGATCCGGGCGAAGTGCCAATGCCTCGCCAAGGCGTTTCAGATGTCGCTGCATCGCCTCCAGCAATTCGACATCATCCTGCAAACTCCATTGGAGACCGGACGCAAGTTCTTCCATGTCCATGCGGATCAGGGTCTGCGCATCGACCCGGTAGGGATCGGACAACTCGGTGGAGAAAGACCCGGCAGCAAACATATGAAATGCCGCAAGTGCCGAAGCTTCGTTGCCACTTGTCTCGGTTCCGGTCATCGGATCCTTGAAGACCCAATTCTCCGGTGCTTGTGTTTTCATGAAACACGCAAGAACCGCCAGGTCCGCCGAAGCAGCCAACATCTCTTCGGCCGTCTGGAACTCACGAGCGCTGGCAAGTGCCCCCCAACGATCAATGCCACCGGCTTCAAAGTCACGCCACACGCCATATGGCGGGATATGGAAGTCAGGATAGGATTCCTTTGTCGCCTCCAGAACGCTAACGAGAACCTTCTGCAGACCGGATAGGTCGACCTCGGCATGAGCCAGCGAACCAGAGACTGCCTGTTCCAGAAGAAGGTGCGCCTTGCGACGTACTTCCTCAGGTCTGAACAGTTCCAGGGGTGAATTTGCAGCATTCATGGACACAATTCCGGTCAGTTGCCGTCGGCGCCCTGCAAGGCACTTTCCAGGCGCACCAGCAGACGGTTTCTCGTTGCATCATCGCAGAACGCGGCCTCGATAGCAGTACGTGTTACCGCGATCTGGTCTTCAGGAGACCAGTTAAAGGTTTCGGCAATGGAGGAATATTCCTTGCCGAGTGTTGTCCCGAAAAACGGCGGATCATCCGAATTCAGCGTAACCTTGACCCCTTCACGCCGAAGCATGTTGATGGGGTGAAAGCGCAGGTGCGTATAGACACCCAGAGACACATTCGAACCGGGGCAGACTTCCAACACGATGTCCTCATCGGCGAGGCGTTTCACAAGGTCCTTGTCTTCAACCGCCCGAACACCATGGCCGAGGCGTTTAACGCGCAAGAATTCCAGCGCAGCCGTCACGCTGTCAGGACCTCCGAATTCGCCTGCATGCGCTGTTGTCCCCAACCCTGCTTCCGATGCCATCCGGAAGGCCTTGGCAAAATTCGCCGGATGTCCGGATCGTTCGTCTCCGGCAAGGCCGAATCCCGTGACCAGAGGATGCGGATTTCCGATGACTTCCTTAACTACCTTTTCCACGGACGCCGAGCCGAAGTGGCGTACGCCAATCGCTATCATCCGACCTTCAATGGCTGTGTCGTTCTTGGCCCGCTCCATGCCGGTGGCAAGGCCTTCAACATAGGAGCGGTAAGACAATCCTGCAGCCTGGGCATGATCGGGAGAAATGAAGATCTCCCCGTAGATCGCGCCTTCCGCGGCCAGCATGCGGAAATACGTTTCGGCAAGCAGCGCATAGTCGGAGGGTGTCTTGAACACAGCGCTTGCAGTGTCATAGGCCTTCAGAAAGGTGGTGAAGTCCGTCCAGAGATACTTGCCGTTGCCGTCCAACACCGATGAGACGTCGTCACCATACTGGCTGGCCAGCCGCTGTACCAAAGACGGTGGCGCTGCACCTTCAATGTGACAATGCAGTTCAGCCTTTGGAACCGTAACAGGGGCGTTCATATCCGGCTTATCCTCATTCCCGAGAAACCTGCATTGTCAGACCATTGGCCTGACCGCCTGTTCTCATTCGTGTCTGATCCTTCTCAACAAGAAGGAAACTGGAACTCGCGTTCTTGGTGCCTGAATCACCAAGCCGCAAAAACGGTCATCATCCTACAAGAAGCTGGTCCCGTTTGCTCCCTGTGCAACACCAAGGAGTTCGGCAATGCTCTCGCCAATATCGGCATAGGTCTCACGACCGCCGACGCTCCGGCCCGCAATACCGGGCCCGGTCGCGATCACCGGCACATGCTCTCTTGTGTGATCGGTACCTTCCCAGGTCGGGTCGCAGCCGTGATCGGCGGTCAGGATCAACAGATCTCCCTCGCGCAACCTGGCGATCATCTCCGGAAGGCGGCGATCGAAATGCTCCAGCGCAGCGGCATATCCGGCGACATCGCGCCGGTGGCCATAAAGAGAATCGAAGTCGATGAAGTTCGAAAAGACAAGATCACCGTCTTTCGCCAGTTCCATGGCTTCCAGCGTCTTGTCGAAAAGCTGATCGTTGCCCGCGCCCTTGAGTACTTTCGCGACACCTTGATGAGCAAAGATATCCGATATCTTGCCGACACCGATCACCGTCCGGCCATCTGCCGTCAAACGGTCCAGGAGGGTCGGTTCGGGAGGCAGAACGGAATAGTCGCGACGATTTGCCGTACGCTCGAAGGTTTCAGATGTGTCGCCGACAAACGGGCGGGCAATCACCCGGCCGATGTTGTAGGGATCAGCGAATTCGCGGGTGATCTCGCAAAGCTCATAAAGCTTGTCGAGACCATAGTGTTCCTCATGAGCAGCAATCTGGATGACGGAGTCCGCAGAGGTGTAGAAAATCGGCTTTCCGGTTCTGATATGCTCTTCGCCCAGTTCGGCGATTATCACCGTCCCCGAGGCATGCTTGTCTCCAAGTATGCCGTTCAGGCCCGCCTTTTCACTGATTTTCTCGATCAGTTCAGCCGGGAATGTCGGGATCGTTTCCGGGAAGTAGCCCCAATCGAAGCGAACCGGAACACCGGCAATTTCCCAGTGTCCGGACGGCGTGTCCTTGCCGTTGGAAACCTCTGCGGCATATCCCCAGAGCCCTTCCGGCTCACCTGAATAATCAAGTCCCGGGACATCCTTGCCGGTGGAAAGGCGGCCCGCTGCGCCCAGCCCCAGTCTATCCATGTTCGGCAGGTTCAGGGGGCCGCTACGCAAACCTTCCCGGTCACCTTCCCCGTTGGCGCACCTTTGCGCGATATGGCCCAAAGTATCGGACCCGGCATCGCCAAAGGCAGCCGCATCCGCTGCGCCGCCAATGCCAAAACTGTCCAGCACGCACAGAATTGCACGAGGCATGGGCATCTCCTCAAATTATCAATTGCCGGCACCAGATGCCGGAACGGCGCCGGAAAACCATTCCCCCGGCGCGAAACCCTTTCACCGGTTAAGGTGCGATGCGATCTACGACGCTTGGATGATCGACGACATCGATCGCAGCGCCCACTGCGTAGGCATTGCGCACCGCAACTGCTGCCGCTTCCGCATCTTCTTCGGACTTGGCATGAACAATTGCCAGCGGCGCATCAGCGTCCACCGTGTTGCCGACACCGGCAAGATCGGTCAGACCAACCGACGGATCAATGATGTCCGCAGCGGCCCGGCGACCGCCGCCAAGGGCAACAACTGCCACACCGACCGCCCGGGCATCCACACCGGTTACGACACCATCGTGTTCCGGATAGATCGGCGCCACCACCGGCGCTTTTGCCAAGTAGAGCTCGGTCTTTTCCATGAAATCGGCGGGACCGCCAAGGGCATGGACCATCTGCGCGAACTTCTCTGCGGCCTTGCCGCTGTCAAAGGCTTCGCGCATCATATCCGCACCGGCATCCGCAGTGGCTGCGATGCCACCGGACGCCAGCAACTCGCCGCCCTGGGCAACGGTCACATCCCACAAACGGTTGTCGACGGCCGTTCCTTTGAGAAAGTCCACCGCATTCTGCATTTCAACGGCGTTGCCGGCCGCTGAAGCGAGCGGTTCGTTCATGTCCGTCAAGAGCGCGGTTGTCTTCAGTCCGGCGCCGTTGGCAACCAGAACAAGGCTTTCGGCCAGCGCCCGGGCTTCTTCAAGCGAAGCCATGAAGGCACCGGTGCCCCACTTGACGTCAAGCACCAGTCCCTGAAGACCGGCGGCCAACTTTTTGGACAGGATCGACGCCGTGATCAGGTCGATGCTTTCCACCGTCGCGGTCACGTCGCGAATGGCATAAAAGCGCTTGTCGGCAGGAGCGAGGTTGCCGGTCTGACCGATGACGGCACAGCCAACTTCCTTGACAACCTTCTTGAACAGGACGTTGTCCGGCTGGGTCTGGTAGCCCGGAATGCTGTCGAACTTGTCGAGCGTTCCTCCGGTATGTCCAAGTCCCCGACCGGAGATCATCGGAACCGCCGCACCGCAGGCAGCCAGTGCCGGTGCCAGCATCAGGGAAACGTTGTCGCCAACACCACCGGTGGAATGCTTGTCGAGCACCGGCGCTTCAACGTCGGACCAGTCCAGAACATCCCCGCTGTCGCGCATGGCCAATGTCAGGGAAACGCGCTCGTCCACGGTCAAGCCTTTGAAGAAGACCGCCATGGCCAGAGCCGAGACCTGTCCTTCCGTCACGGAGCCGTCTGCGAGACCTTTGACAAAGAATGCGATTTCCTCCGCGTCGAGGACATCCCCGTCGCGTTTCTTTCGGATTAGTTCCTGCGGCAGCATTGTTAGTATCCTTGGTTGGCCGTCGGCTCTTTGCCTTCGATCGTGGCGATCAACGCGTCCAGCAGACCGCTTGCACCGAAGCGGAACGTGGTTGCGGACACCCAATTGTGGCCCATGATCTTGTCCGCCAGCGCCAGATAGGACGCGGCGTCTTCCGTGGTCTTGATGCCTCCGGCGGGTTTGAAGCCGATGACCCGTTCCGCATCGTCCCGACGCGCTTCCTCGATTGCGGTCAACATGATTTCCGCCGCCTCGAGAGTTGCGTTCACGGCAACCTTGCCGGTTGAAGTCTTGATGAAGTCGGCACCCGCGGCAATCGCCACATTGGATGCGGCATGGATCAGCAACGGATCTTTGATTTCACCTGTCTCCAGGATGACCTTCAGGATCGCCGGCTCAGGGATGACCGCCTTGACGCGAATGATCTGCTCCTCGGCAAATCCCTTCCGGCCCTCGGCGAAGGCCCTGTAGGGCATGACGAGGTCGATCTCGTCGGCGCCGTCGGCAATCGCCTGCCTGGTTTCGGCAAGAACGGCTTCAGTGTCTTCGCCACCTGAAGGAAAGTTCACGACAGTCGCGACTTTCACGCCTGTGCCGGTCAGCTCTTTCACAGCTTGCGCAACAAAACGCGGCCAGACACAAACGGCTGCAACCGATCCGTGATCGGTCACCGTTCGGTTCGTCAGCTTGGTGATGTCTTCGGCCGTGCAATCGTCATTCAGATTGGTCAGGTCGACCAGTCCAAGCGCACGCTTGGCTGTTTCAATCATATCGCTCATTGACCGATTTCCTTCACAAATGACCGCACGAGCTGCTTCATGCGCTCCATGCCCTGCAGAGCAACCGCCTTGGTTTCGTCATGCGACAGGGCGTGTGTCTGCATGCCAGCACCGTAGTTGGTGATGATCGACATTGCGGCAACGCGCATTCCCAGGAAGCGGGCCATGATCACTTCAGGTACCGTGGACATTCCTACAGCGTCCGCACCCAGCAACTTGGCCATGCGAATTTCCGCCGGCGTTTCGAAAGAGGGCCCGGAGAACCACATGTAAACGCCTTCGGCAATCGGGTCGCCGGTTTCCTCGGCCACCTTTTTCATTGCAGCCCGCAGCTCCGGATCATAGGCCGCGCTCATGTCGAGAAAGCGTTTTTCGTCTTCCTCTCCGATCAACGGGTTTTTGCCGGACCAGTTGATGTGATCGGACAACAGCATGGGTGAGCCGGGTGCCACTTCCTCACGCAAGGACCCTGCCGCATTCGTGGCCAGGAGGATCTCGCAGCCGAGTTCCTTCAATGTCTCGACCGGCGTTCGCATGACGGTGGGGTCTCCCCCCTCGTAATAGTGCGCTCGCCCGGACAGAATGACGACCGGAACGCCTGCCAGAGTACCGGCGACCAGTTCACTGGAATGCGACGTGACGGTGGACACCGGAAACTCGGTCAGGTGCGAATAAGGAATGCGGACAGCGTCCTCGACCTCTTCGGCCAAGGCACCGAGACCCGAACCAAGAATCATTCCGATTTTGTAGGAGCCCTCACGGGCAGCGCGGACGATATCCGCGCATTCACGGCCAAAACCACTCATTGAGGGTCAGTCCTTCTTGTCTTCTAGTTCAAAGGCGGCTGGCAGCAGCTCATCCAGTGTGAAGCTGCGCTTGATGCCGTTCAGATCGGCGACATGAACAACCAGGTTGTCCGTGCCGAATTCCGCAAACCGCTGGCGGCAAATGCCGCAAGGGGTGCAAAGAGCCGCGTCGCCAATCACCACGGCCTCTTCAATTTCGCGTTGGCCAGCGGCAATCATCGCGCTGACCGCTCCCCCTTCAGCACAAACGCTGACCGGGTAGGATGCATTTTCAACATTGCATCCGGTGAACACCGTTCCGTCGGGCGTGCGGAACGCCGCCCCGACGAGAAAGTTCGAATAGGGAGCATATGCCTTTTCACGAACTGCCTTGGCAGCTTCAAAAAGCGCGTTCAGATCACTCATGAGCGCTCCTTCAGGTATGGAATGCCAGCCGCTTTCGGCGGAATGGCCTTGCCGATGAAACCAGCCAGCAGAATCACTGTCAGGACATATGGCAGAGCCTGGAAGACCTGGAGCGGCAGCTCGCCGATAACCGGGAATTCAACACCCTGCATACGCGTGCCGGTCGCATCGAGGAAACCGAACAGAAGGCAGGCAAACATTGCACTCACCGGCCTCCATTTTGCGAAAATGAGTGCGGCAAGTGCCATAAAGCCCTGACCCGCTGTCATGTTGACGCCAAAGCCCGATCCGGCCGCGATCGACAGATAGGATCCGGCAAAGCCGCACAGGATGCCACAGGCAATCACGGCGCGATACCGAAGCCACGTAACCGAAATACCGGCGGTGTCCACGGCAGCCGGGTTTTCACCAACAGCGCGCAACCTCAGACCGAAACGGCTTCTGAAGAGCACCCACCAGGTCAACGGAACGGCCAGGAATGCTGCGTATACAAGCATATTGTGGCCGGAAAGAAGCTCGGCGTAAATCGGGCCGATGATGGGAACATCACGAACCTGTTCTGCGATCGGCCAGACAACATCCCTGAAACGGCCACCTTCGGGCAGGGAAGGTGTTCGGCCACCCTGGCGGAACCATGTCTGCCCCAGCAAAGCCGTCAGGCCGGCGGCAAGGAAGTTGATTGCAACGCCGGAGACGATCTGATTGCCGCGGTTGGTGATCGAGGCAAATCCGTGAAGAAGAGCCAGCCCGACCGACACGCCGATGCCGGCGAGCAGGCCAAGCCAGGCGTTTGCAGTCAGGTAGGCAACGGCCCCCGCACCAAACGCCGCTCCGAGCATCTTTCCTTCAAGGCCGATGTCGACGACACCGGAACGTTCCGAGTAAAGACCTGCCAGACAGGCCAGCAGCAACGGAGTGGACACGCGTACGGTGGCATCCAGGATCAGGATAATGGTTTCAAACATGATCACGCCTCCCTCGCAGCAAGGGCCCGGGAGGGCGTGAACAGTCTGACGATCGTCGGACGGAACAGGTGCTCAAGAGCACCGGCAAACAGGATGACCAGACCCTGAATGACGATAATCATGTCTCTGGTGATGTTGGGCATCTCGAAGGAGAGTTCCGCGCCGCCCTGGTAGAGCATGCCGAACAGAATTGCCGCCAATACGATCCCGACCGGATGGGCACGGCCCATGAGCGCCACCGCGATGCCGACGAAACCGTAACCGGTTACGAAATCGATCAGGAGACGATGCTGAGAACCCATGATCTCGTTGATGGCCATCATGCCCGCCAGACCACCGGAGATCAGCATCGTGACGACAATAATACGTACCGGAGAGATACCCGCATAGACCGCAGCCGTCGCATTGGCGCCGAATGAGCGGATCTCGAAACCGAGTTTCGTCCGCCAGATCAGCAGCCAGACAAGAGCACAGGCGGCAAGCGCAACGAACAGCGACAGGTTTACCGGAGCGTATCCAAACCCGAGCGACGGAAACAGATCGTTGAGAAACGGCAAACGACCGCCGTCTTCAAACGTGCGCGTTTCCGGCTGCATCGAGCCCGGCTTTTTCAGCAGGTTGTTGAGCAGGTAGACCATCAGCGAAAACGAGATGTAGTTGAACATGATGGTCGTGATAACGACATGGCTGCCACGCTTGGCCTGCAGCCAGGCGGGGATGAAAGCCCATGCCGCTCCCATGACGGCAGAGCCCAGAATGGCAAAGGGCAGCGTCACGTACCAGGGAACATACTGGTCGAGCGCCAGGCAGGCAAACGCCACACCTAGGCCACCGACATATGCCTGCCCCTCACCACCGATGTTGAACAGTCCGGCGTGAAAGGCGACTGCCACGGCAAGACCGGTAAAAATGAAGTTGGTGGCATAGAACAGCGTGAAGCCGAAACCCTCGACATAGCCGAGAGACCCCCAGACCAGGATCTTGACCGCTTCGAGCGGATTCTCGCCAATCAGGATCACAACTAGACCGGATACCAGAAAGGCAGCGGCAAGGTTCAGGAACGGGATCAGACCCAGGTCGACCCACCGTGGAAGCTGACCGGCACTCATTGGACGCCTCCTTCGACAGCGCTATGGTTGTTATCAACACCTGCCATGAGCAGGCCGAGGTCGCCCTCTTCCGCGTCGGCGCCGCGCTCACCGACAATCTTGCCGTCGAACATCACCAGCACGCGGTCAGACAGGGCTCTGATTTCTTCAAGTTCCACCGACACCAGCAAAATACCTTTACCTGCGTCACGCAGCTCGACAATTCGCCGGTGAATGAACTCGATCGCGCCGATGTCGACGCCACGCGTCGGCTGACCGACCAGAAGGACTTCCGGATCACGTTCGATTTCGCGGGCCAGAACGATCTTCTGCTGGTTGCCGCCTGAGAAATTGGCGGTCTTCAGCATCGGGTTGGGCGGCCGGATATCGTATTTCTCGATCTCGGCGACCGCGTTTTTCTTGATCGCACCCAGATCCATCAGGAGGCCGTTGGAGTAGGCCGGGTCGCGGTGATAGCCGAGAATGGAGTTTTCGTACTCGGTGAAGCTGTTGATCAGCCCCATACGGTGGCGATCTTCGGGCACATGGCCCATGTTCTTCGCACGCATGTCGGCCGCATCCAGGGTGCTGTTGCCCAGATCGATGGTCTCACCATTGATCTTCAACGTACCCGTGGTTGCGCGACGAATGCCGGAAAGCGTCTCCAGAAGCTCCGACTGGCCATTGCCGGAAACGCCCGCAACTCCGACGATCTCGCCTGCACGGACCGAGAAGGACACGTCCTTGACGACCTGCACACCACGGCTGTCGGTCACAGTCAGATTTTCGACTTCCATGACCGGCGCTTTCGGCTCGGCAGGTTTCTTGTCGACGCGCAGAAGAACAGAACGGCCGACCATCAGTTCGGCCAGCTCTTCCATCGAGGTGTTCCGGGTCTCGCGCGTTGCCACCATCTCGCCGCGGCGCATGACTGAAACGGTGTCGGTCGCGGCCATGATCTCACGCAATTTGTGGGTGATCAGCAGGACCGTCTTGCCCTGGTTCTTGAGAACTTCCAGGATCTTGAAAAGGTGATCCGCCTCGGCCGGTGTCAGCACGCCCGTGGGCTCGTCTAGAATGAGAACCTCTGCGCTCCGGTAGAGCGCCTTGAGGATTTCCACGCGCTGCTGCAGTCCAACCGGTAGGTCCTGGATAAGGGCGTCCGGATCAACGCGCAGTTCGTACTCTTCTTCCAGGCGTTTCAATTCGGTGCGTGCCCGGGCGAGACCGCCTGCCAGCATCGCACTGTCCTCGGCGCCCAGAACCACATTCTCAAGAACCGAAAAATTGTCGACCAGCATGAAATGCTGGTGAACCATGCCGATCCCCATGGCGATTGCCGCCTTGGAATCCGAAATGGTGACCTTTTCGCCATTGACGAGAATGTCGCCTGTGTCGGCGTGATAAAAGCCGTAGAGAATGGACATCAGCGTGGATTTACCCGCACCATTCTCCCCGATGATCCCGTGAATGGATCCCTTTTTTACAACAAGGTCGATATCCTTGTTGGCGTGAACCGCACCGAAGCTCTTGTTGATCTTCCGCAGTTCAATTGCCGGCGTATCGCTCATGCCTTCCCCCAGGCCTGACGGTTTATCGTTGTCATTGTGATCTGCCTCGCGTCCCTAACGCGCGCTGCCTCAAAAGGGGCAGGCGCCTTCGGCGACGACATCGTGAACCTTGATGGTCCCGTCCGAAATTCCGCTGACGGCCGCATCCGCAGCCGCTTTCATCTCGTCGGTGATGAGATCTTTGTTGTTGTCATCCAGAACCCAGTCCATTCCGCCATCCGCTACACCCAGAACCTGGATGCCCGGCTGGAACTTTCCCTCCTGAGCGGACTGGAAACTGTCATATACGGCGTTGTCGACCCGCTTGCGGATCGATGTCAGAACCTTGCCCGGATGCAGGCCGTTCTGATTGCTGTCGGTGCCGATTCCCAGAACATTCGCATCGGCAGCTGCCTGAAGCACACCAAGACCGGTCCCTCCGGCAGCCTGGATGACGACATCGGCACCGCGCCTGATCTGGCCTCTCGCCAACTCACCGCCTCGTACCGGATTGGCAAATGCGGCCGGTGTGTCGCCCGTCATGTTGAAGAGAACCTGGATTTCCGGGTTGGCTGCAAGCGCCCCTTGCTTGTAACCGCACAGGAACCGGTGAATGATCGGAATGTCCATTCCGCCGACGAAACCGATTGTCCCGCTCTGGGAAGCCATCGCGGCCAGCAGACCGCCGATGTAGGCACCTTCATGTTCCTTGAAGACGTAAGACCGGACATTCGGCTGGTCGACCACCATGTCGACGATCGCGAAATCCGTTTCCGGAAAGTCCGGGGCAACCTGGTTGAGGGCGTTGGCCTGATTGAAGCCGATGGCGACAACCGGCGTGTTCCCCCGGCTGGCAAAGTTTCGCATCGCCTGCAGGCTCTGGGCGTCGCGTTCCAGCTCGAATTCACGCACGACCTCACCGGTTTCGTCCTGAAACCGCTTCACGCCCGAATAGGCGCTTTCGTTGAAGGACCCATCGAACTTGCCGCCGACGGAATAAACGATGGCCGGTTCGGCCCAAGCGGCCGTGGCTGTGAGCGCCGCAGCGAAAACTGCGGAAAAAACAGTTGAATTGAGACGGAACATCCGGTCCCCCGCATTGGTTAAGCGGTAGAAAACTCTTGAGAAAGAACCTCCGCGCACGAGAGCGCGGAGGTCTTCAGCTACTGCCTTAGTTCGGGCAGGACTGATCGGCCATGTAATCGTGAACGACGATTTCGCCGGAGATGATCTGCTGTGTCGCCTGCTCGACGGCTGCCTTCATCTCGTCGTTGATGAGTTCGGCGTTGTTGTCGTCAAGTGACCAATCAACACCGCCTTCTTTCAGGCCAAGGACCTCAAAGCCGGAAGACCAGCTGTCGTTCTCGGCATCTTCAAATGCCTGGTAAACGGCAATGTCGACGCGCTTGAGCATGGAGGTCAGAACGGAACCCGGATGCAGAGCGTTCTGGTTGCTGTCCACACCAATGCCGAGTTTGCCGGCGTCAGCTGCGGCCTGCAGCACACCGATGCCGGTGCCGCCTGCGGCGTGATAGACGACGTCAGCGCCACGGTCGAACTGAGACTTGGCCAGCTCACCGCCCTTGACCGGATCGTTCCAGGCAGCGCCGGTGGTACCGGTCATGTTTTCAAAGATTTCAGCGTCCGGATTTGCCGCAACAACACCCTGCTTATAGCCGCAGGCGAATTTGCTGATCAGCGGAATATCCATACCACCGACGAAGCCGACCTTGCCGGTTTCGGAAGCCATGGCGGCCAGCATGCCGACGATGTAGGAACCTTCATGCTCCTTGAAGAGGATGGAGCGGACGTTCGGCAGGTCGACGACCATGTCAACGATGGCGAACTGGGTGTCCGGGAATTCCTTGGCGACCTTCTCGACAGCGTTTGCCTGGGAGAAGCCGATGGCGACGATCGGGTTCATGCCGCGCTTTGCGAAATTGCGCAGAGCCTGCTCGCGCTGGCTGTCGTTCTGAATTTCGAAGTCGCGGTACTCGATGTTGTAGTCCTGCTTGAACTTTTCAGCACCGGAATAGGCTGCTTCGTTGAACGACTTGTCGAAGCGGCCGCCCAGATCGTAGAGCACAGCCGGCTTGATATCAGCCGCGGCAGCACCTGCAACGGTAACAGCCAGTCCGGCAAGCGCTGTGCCGATGGTTAGAAACTTTTTCACGTGTATGTCCTCCGACATGCGGGGGCCTGCCTAGTTGCCGACCCGTTTCCCCTCGTGACCCAGCCGCTTCATGCGGACTGTGCCAGCTGCAATCCGGCCCGTGAACTCAAAGCCCTCGCAAGGGTCTCGTCCGCCACAAGGTCGGTAATGACACCGGTGCGCAGTGCGGCAAGCGTGGCGTCCACCTTGCTTTCCCCACCCACCAGCGCAATCACACGGCTCCCGCGCACTTCATCGAAGTGCAGCCCCACGGCACAATCGCCGAGGGAATCAGGCGCCAATTCGCCTTCAATCGTCAAAAAGCGGCCCATCAAGTCGCTGACAGCGCCGCCCGACATCAAATCTTCCTGTTCCTGCTTGGAAATCATGCCACGTTGAACAAGGTGACCTTCGTTCTCGACCGAACCGATACCGACAAGAAAGGCGTCCGACTGCCGCGCGCGCTCCATGAGATCCTGCACGCTCCGTTGTGTCAGAAACATCGCCTTTTCATCTTGATTTTCCGCAAAGTACGGAACCGGCAGATAATATCCGACCCCCCCGGTCCGCTCCTGCATCTTCTGAATAATGTCGTAAGGGTTTGCCGCGAGTGTGCGTGTGAGCGATCCGCAGATCGACATGATCTCCAGATCGGAGCGGGCAATCTTTGGCAAAGCCTCGACAGAAGCCGTCAGAGTGCGCCCCATCCCTACGCCAAGTCGCTTGACGTTGGCACCTGTCAGCAAACCGGTCAGGAACTGAGACGCAGACACCGCGACCGCCCGCAGCGCACTTTCATCGTCGCCACCACCGAGATCCGGTGCAATGATGCAATTCTTCAGTTTGAAATTTTCGGCGAGTTCTTCTTCGAGCTCGAGACATTCCTTCGGCCGACCATCGACCTGAAACTTCACATATCCGGCCTTTTGCGCATGAGCGATCAGACGATGCACCTTTGCCGGCGACACGCCGAGCTGCGCCGCAATTTCGCCTTGCGTGCGGCCACCCACGAAAGACAGCCAGGCTGCCCTGATGGCCATATATGATGTCCAGTCGTCGTCGCGCGTTTGCATTCGCGTCCGAAGCCTTCCCCTGAAGCCGATCCGGAACCTTTTGACGCCGGTCAGCCTTGACCTGCCCCTGTCGGAGCTATTGTAATTGGCAGCACGGTTGATGAGACCGGCCGAAAAATTCTTCACTAAGTGAGAATTTCTTCAGATCATGACCAGCCGAAGAGCCCGCGTCAACAAAAAAAAGATCCAAAACCCGGGCAAATTGCTGCATTTCACGGCATATATTCGCTGATTCTACCCGTTTTGCGCGTCGGAACTTTTTGCCGGGCAGTGCCGTAAATGTGACCTAAAGCGGAAAAAGTTGCCTAGCAAATCGGAAAATTGTGCCTATTTGTTAAAGATACGCACTCCGTGCGCATTTGATTTTGCCAGATAAACAAAATTCCGCTACGTTTGGCATGTAGCTTGCTAAGTAATTCGACAAGCTGAACCAAGGCATTCGCGAATGCCTCAGTAACTTTTACAAGGAACAGGAAGATCAATAGCTAAATAGAACAAAATAAAAAATTGGGGAGACGTGGCACGACGGCCGAAAGGCTGACCTAAGGAGAAAACCATGCGTCTCGACACAACAAAATTCTGTGCACTGACAGCACTCAAGGCGCTGTCACTCATGTTTGCGGCAATTCTGCTCGCTGCGCCATCGGCGGCGCGGGACTACCGCCCAGCCCTGCTTGCATCCACACAATATACTTATGATCCGGCCAACGAGGTGGACGTTGAACTCGTACTGGCCGTCGATATCTCCCAATCAATGGACACCGAGGAACAGGAAATCCAGCGCGCCGGATATGTGGCGGCTCTGACTTCCCGTGAATTCCTGGAAGCCATCCAGGTTGGACCAATCGGACGCGTCGCTGTCACCTATATGGAATGGGGTGGCGTCGACGAGCACTTCATCGTTGCCGACTGGACCGTTATCCGGGATGCTTCAACCGCGGCTCATTTTGCTTCGAAAATCGCAGAAGCCCCGCTGCGCCAAGTGCAACGCACGTCTATCGCCTCGGCACTGGAGAAATCCGTACACCTTGTTCAGAACAACCAGTATATGGGCCTGCGCCAGGTCATAGACATTTCCGGCGACGGACCGAACAACCAGGGTGGCTCCGTGACCGAAATGCGTGACCGGATGATTGCTTCCGGCGTGACGATCAACGGCCTTCCCCTGATGATGAAATCGAACAAGAACACCTGGCAGGCCATGCTGAACCTCGATCATTATTACGAGGATTGCGTCATTGGCGGCCCTGGGTCCTTTGCCATTCCAGTGCGGTCGAAAGAAGGCTTTGCCGATGCCATCCGCATGAAGCTGGTGATGGAAATTGCCGGACTGCGGATGCCGGAACCCGAGCCTTACTACCACACGGTTTCAGCGCGCGACCCGATCCGCTGCAACCTCTTCGACTGATCAGGCCACGTCTTCACTTACCCTCCTCCTTGCCGCGTTCTGAACCTGAACGCGGCTTTTTCTTTGGCGTCATGCGAAACGATTTAAAAGCTTCTACTGCCAGAATGCGCATAACCTTTGCGCTCTTCCATCTTTGCCGCTAAACACGTCCCCGCTGCGTGTCGCTTTGCAAAGAGGATCCTCAATGCCTGCCACTCCCACTCTTGCGCTTGTTGCGCATGACGCCAAAAAGGACGCCATGGTGGAATTCGCCAAACGTCATCGCGAAAAGCTGGCGGCGTTCAATCTGGTCGGAACAGGCACAACCGGTGGCCGGATCCACGATGCCTGCCCCGAACTGAAGATCACGCGGCTGAAAAGCGGCCCTCTCGGCGGTGACCAGCAGATCGGCGCCATGATTGCCGAAGGCCGTCTGCAGGGCCTGCTCTTTTTCGTGGATCCGTTGTCTCCGATGCCACACGATGTCGACGTCAAGGCATTGATGCGACTGGCCCTGGTCTATGACATGCCCATGGCGCTCAACCCTTCAACGGCCGATATTCTGTTGCGTTCGGCACGCCTTCAGGGTCTCAAGACCACGTCCAACACTCCCGAAGTCAGCACAACCGCATCATGAGTTTTTCCGAAAATTCAAAATCCTTTGCCTATCCCGTTCTTGTCGCCGACATCGGCGGCACGAATGCCCGCTTTGCACTTGTCGATCACGCGGAAGCGCCGACCCGCATGTGCGGCAAGACGGCAACCGCTGATCATTCCGACATTTCTTCTGCAGTCCGCGAAGTCGTGTTTCCCGAGACAGACATCAAACCGCGCACGGCGATCATTGCCGTCGCCGGCCCGGTCACCGGTGACATCATTCCATTGACGAATGCCGCGTGGGTCATCGAACCGCTCAAGATGATCGCGGACCTCGGAGTTGAGGAAGTTATTGTTCTGAACGATTTCGAGGCCCAGGCCCTGGCATTGCCCGGCTATCAGGGAGCGGACATCGAACAGGTGGGAACGGGCGCCGTTCGTCCGGAAAGCGCGAAATTCGTGCTCGGTCCCGGAACCGGCCTTGGCGCTGCGGCAATGATATACGCCGCCGATACCTGGATACCGGTGCCCGGTGAAGGCGGCCATGTCGAGCTTGGCCCCGTGACCGACGAGGATTTCGAGATCTGGCCGCATATCGAGCGGTTCGGTGGACGTCTCGGCGCCGAGCAACTTTTGAGCGGAACCGGGCTGCCGCGTCTTGCAAAGGCCGTAACCCAATGGACGAACTCCGAACGGCAGTTTGAAACCCCCGCAAGCATCACAAAGGCCGCAGAAGAAAACGATCCGGTTGCCGTCAAGACGCTGGAAGTCTTTGCAAGATGTCTCGGCCGGGTTGCAGGTGATTTTGCGCTGACTGTCCTGGCGCGCGGCGGAGTCTACCTGACTGGTGGCGTAACCCCGCGGATCACAAGGTTCCTGACTTCTGGCGGCTTTCGGGCAGCTTTCGAGGCCAAGGCACCGCACGAAACGCTCATGAGCAAAATTCCGACTTTCATCGTCCGTCACCCGGATCCGGCTCTCGAGGGCCTGGCATCTTTTGCACGGGCTCCGGGCGCATTTGCGGTTGACATGAAAGGTCGCCAATGGACCGGACCTGTGAAAGCCGGTGACAGCTGAAATTAACTCAGATGGCTTCCGCTTCCGCCTTCCGGTCTTCCCTGCCAATTGATGGCGTTCTGCCGGACCTCCTGCAAACGCTTGAAAGGCAAAACAATGCGGTGCTCGTGGCAGAACCGGGTGCCGGCAAGACCACACGTGTTCCTCTTGCGCTGCTGAAAGCCGGCTGGCGGCAAGACGGCAAGATACTGGTACTGGAACCTCGCCGTCTCGCGGCGAGAGCAGCAGCCAGACGCATGGCCAGCGAACTTGGAGAGCGCCCCGGAGAGACTGTCGGTTACCGGGTGCGGATGGAGACCAAGGTCAGCGCGAAGACCCGGATCGAAGTCATTACCGAAGGTGTCTTCACGCGGCTCATTCTGGACGATCCCGAACTCACCGGTGTTGCCGCGATTCTCTTTGACGAGTTTCACGAACGTTCCCTTGACGGTGACCTCGGCCTGGCCCTTGCGCTGGATGTACAATCTGCGCTCAGGGAAGATCTGCGCCTGGTTCCCATGTCTGCGACGCTGGACGCTGCAGGAATTTCCGATCTTTTGGGAAATGCGCCGGTTATTGAGAGCAAAGGTCGCAGTTTTCCGGTTGAAACCCGCTATCTGGGACGGGATACGAAAGATCGGATCGAGCCGCAAATCGTGCGTGCAATCAGGCAAGCTCTGACAGAAGAGACCGGTTCCCTACTGGTGTTCCTACCAGGCCAAGGTGAGATCAAGCGCACCGCTGAGCTGCTTTCAGGAAAGGTCCCCGCTGGTTACCAAGTCGCCCCGCTTTACGGCGGATTGGATTCCAAGGCGCAGGACGCGGCAATCCGCCCAGCTCCGGACGGCATCCGCAAGATCGTTCTGGCGAGCGCGATCGCACAGACTTCGCTGACCATTGAAGGTGTCCGCGTGGTGATCGACAGCGGGCTGTCACGCGTTCCCAGATTTGAACCGCAAACCGGACTTACCCGGCTTGAGACAGTGCGTGTTTCCAGAGCGACGGCAGATCAGCGACGCGGGCGTGCCGGCCGAACTGAACCCGGAGTGTGTTATCGGCTCTGGGATGAAGCACAGACCGTGGCCCTGCCTCAGGCCGAAGCTCCGGAAATCCTGGAGGCGGATCTTACCGGTCTGGTGCTTGATCTTTCCGCCTGGGGCACGCTGGACCCGGCGGCTCTTGCCTTTGCAGATGCACCTCCGAAGGCCGCATGGTCCGAGGCGAAAACCCTGCTTCAGGACCTGCATGCACTCGATCATTCGGGCCACCTCACCCGGGAGGGCAAGGCACTCGCGAAACTGCCTTTGCATCCACGACTTGCCCATATGCTGATTGAGGGCAACGAGAGAGACTTGGGATATACCGCTGCACTCGTCGCGCTTTTACTTTCGGAGCCGGGACTTGGAGGCCGTGATCCTGACCTTCGGCAGCGGCTCAAGAACCTCCGGAATGACAAGGGACAGCGCGCCAAGGATGGCCGGGCCCTGGCCGCACGATGGCTTAAGTTGGCAGGTGGGAGCGGCGTTGATTTTGATGTCGAAAGCGCAGGGCTGCTGCTGGCGCTGGCCTATCCTGATCGCGTTGCGCAGGCGCGCGGTCAGTCCGGTCGGTTTCGTCTTGCAAACGGCAGAGGCGCGGAACTGGAGCGCGAACACGCTCTGGCCGGTGAACCATTCCTGACCGTCGCCGACATTCAGGGGAAAGCTGCCAGCGGACGCATTCAACTTTGTGCTCCTATCTCGCGGGAAGAGATCGAAGATCTGTTTTCAGCGGATATTGTTGAAGAAGACGAGGTTCAGCTGACGGCAGATGGCGCCCTGAAAGCACGCCGGGTGACCCGTTACAAGGCAGTTGAACTGCAATCAGCGACAATCAAATCCGCAGATCCCGCCGCAATTGAAAAGGCGCTGATTTCAGAAATACGGCGCCGGGGTGTTTCCCGCCTTCCCTGGAGCAAGGATCAGGAGCGCTTGCGCAGACGCGTGACTTACGCGCGGGAAAATGGCGCAGCAGACCTTCCTGATGTGTCCAACCAGTCGTTGACTGAAGGTCTTGAAAGCTGGTTGCAGCCGTTTTTGACCGGGCGCAGCAACCTGAGTTCTGTCGATGCTGCAGTGCTAGGCAACGCGCTGTCGGTTCTGATCCCTTATGATGCAGCAGCACGGCTCGATGAGCTCGCTCCGTCCCACTTTACCGCCCCGACTGGTAGCAGGGTTCCAATCGACTATGGGGCCGCTGCCGGACCGACCCTGTCAATCAGGGTGCAGGAGCTGTTTGGCCTCAAGGAACATCCAAGCGTATGCGGTGGCAATCTTCCGCTCATTCTGGAACTGCTCTCTCCAGCGCAACGCCCGATCCAGATCACCAAGGACCTCCCCGGTTTCTGGGCAGGGTCATGGGCTGACGTGAAGGCGGACATGAAGGGCCGCTACCCCAAGCATCCCTGGCCGGATGATCCAACAAACGCTGAAGCAACGAGACGGGCAAAGCCGAGGGGAAGTTAGTTCCTCAAGATCATCAAACATTTGTTGGTCGTCCAAAGCATCCAAAGTTTTTCCAAATCCTGTGCAGGCCCTTTCAGGTCGACGATCCTTTGGTTTTCCTTTCAGTCATCCGTCCCTTTCCCCGGCGGGTATGACCCATAGATAATCAATCGTGGAATAGATTAATGACACATACGTCTAATCTGATGCCCGTATCCGCACCGAGAGAAGATGTTCACAAAGCCTTGTCTTGACCGTGTCATCACCCATGCGCGAGGGAACGGGAAACACTCAAGAGGACACATGATGACTCGATTTCTGGCTGCCGGTATCGGCCTTCTGGGAACTCTGCTGACCCCATATGCTCTGCAAGCGCAGGAAACGGCGCCAAGCCAGACCAGCGATTGGCAGGCTGTTCTGGAAGAGGCGAAAGGACAAACCGTCTACTTCCATGCCTGGGGTGGGGAGCCGAGGATCAACGCTTATATCCAGTGGGCTGCGCGTGAGATCGAACGGGACCATGGTGTCCGTGTTGTGCATGTGAAAGTCAGCGATACGGCGAGTGTCGTTTCGCAGGTCCTGGCAGAAAAGTCCGTGGGCAAGGAGACCGGCGGCGCTGTGGACCTTATCTGGATCAACGGCGAAAACTTCGCCTCCATGAAGGAAAACGAATTGCTTGCCGCCCCTGGCTGGGCCGAAACACTTCCCAACTGGCAATATGTCGACGTGGAAAACAAACCGACTGTCACCGTCGACTTCACTGTTCCGACAGATGGTCAGGAAAGCCCCTGGGGAATGGCGAAACTGGTGTTCATGTACGACAGCGCCCGCCTGGAGACGCCTCCGGCAAGCCTCGAAAGTCTGCTCGACTATGCAAAGAGCAATCCAGGCCGGTTCGCCTATCCGCAACCGCCGAACTTCTATGGCACGACGTTTCTGAAGCAGGTGCTGGCGACCACCGTTGAAGACAGGAAACTGCTCTCCAAACCTGTCGACAAAACTGCATTCGACAATGCGGTTGCGCCGCTGTTTGCCTATCTGGATGAATTGCACCCCTATCTTTGGCGCCAGGGAAAGGCCTTTCCGAAGAACGCTGCCGACATGCGGCAGCTGCTGGCCGACGCTGAGCTGGACATTGCCTTCTCGTTCAATCCGGGAGATGCCTCCGGTGCCATTGCGAATGGCGAACTGCCCGAGACTGTCCGCACCTTTGTTCTGGACGGCGGCACAATCGGCAATACCCATTTTGTCGCCGTCCCGTTCAACAGCTCCAACCAGGCCGGCGCAAAGGTCTATGCGAATTTTCTTCTGTCTCCCATGGCCCAGACCCGCAAACAGGAACCCGAAGTGTGGGGCGATCCCACTGTTCTGAATGTAGCTGCCCTGCCTTCCAATGAAAAAGCACTGTTCGACGCACTGGATCTTGGACCGGCGACCTTGTCGCCTGAAGAGCTCGGACCGGTGCTGCCCGAACCCCACCCGAGCTGGGTCAGCGCACTGGAGGAAGCCTGGACAGAACGTTACGGTGCCGGGAGCGAGTGAGGCCCATTGCCGAAAGTGACCGGCAGACCGGACATCCCGACAGTCCTGGTAACAACTCTGCTTGCAGGGCCGGTGCTTGCCGGCCTCGCAGGTTCCTTGTTGCCTGCCTTGGGTTATCTGCCGGTTCTGGGATATGACAAATTTTCCACGACACCCTTCCGCGAATTCATTTCAACCCCTGGCCTTGGAAGATCGGTTCTGCTCAGCTTTGGCACTGGCCTCGCGGCGTCCGTCATATCGCTGGCCATCGTGCTTGTGTTCATCGCCGGTTGGTCAAGCACACGCACCTTTCGCCTTTTGACCCGATTTTTGTCGCCGCTTTTGTCGATACCGCACGCCGCGGCGGCCATCGGTTTGGCCTTTTTGATTGCTCCGTCCGGTTTTCTGGTCCGCCTTTTTTCACCCTGGGCCACCGCATGGACACGCCCTCCGGACATCCTTGTCCTGAACGATCCCTATGGCCTTGCCATGACCTTCGGTCTCGTTGCCAAAGAGGTCCCGTTCCTGTTTCTGATGACACTTGCAGCGTTGAACAGGCCGCACATTCAGGACTATTTCAGGGCCGGGGCCAGTCTCGGCTATGGCCGGATGGCGAGTTTCTTCAAGGTCGTGTTGCCGCAAATCTATCCGCTGATCCGCCTGCCGATGCTCGCAGTGATTGCCTATTCGACTTCTGTCGTCGACGTTGCGCAAATCCTCGGCCCAACCACACCGTCTCCACTCGCCCCCAGACTGGTGGAGTGGATGAATGATCCAGATCTTTCCAAGCGGCTGATGGCATCGGCCGGCGCCGTTTTGCAGCTTTGCGTGAGTGCGGCTGCCCTCTTGCTCTATCTCATGCTGGAGCGTCTGTGCGCAGTCGTCCTCAAGCTTCGATACGCGAGCGGACGCAGGCACAAACGGGAAAATCTCGCCCGCAAGTCCGGCCTGTTTGTCATGGTGGCAATCATTTCCGCCATGGTGCTGGCCATTGTCGTACTCGGGCTCTGGACCGTGGCGAAATCCTGGTGGTTTCCGGCGGCTCTTCCGCAGCGCTGGAGCCTCAATCGCATGTCGGATGCCTTTTCCATGGGCGGGCCGGCTTTGTCAGCTACGCTCGCGATCGCAATCGTGGCCGCTCTCATTGCGACTGCCTTGACCCTCTGGTTGCTGGAAGCACGCAGCTTCCGAAATGTCAGAACGGGCCGCCGGTTGAACCTCCTGATTTTCCTGCCGTTGCTGGTTCCCCAAGTCAGTTTTCTGTTCGGGCTTCAGGTCCTGTTTCTGATAACTGGTCTGAGCGGAACATTTACATCGGTGCTTCTTGCTCACCTGATTTTCGTTTTCCCTTACGCCTTTCTCGCACTCAGTGATCCGTGGAAGCGACTCGATCCGCGATTTGCCAAGGCAGCGGCTTCTATTGGGGCTTCCCGGGTGCAAATTTTCTGGAAGATCCAGTTCCCATTGCTCCTGCGACCAATTCTTGTGACTTTCGCAGTGGCAGTCGCGGTTTCCGTCGGCCAGTATCTGCCGACACTGATGGTCGGTGCCGGCAGGATCGTCACGGTCACGACAGAGAGCGTCGCTCTGGCCAGCGGCGGGAACCGGCAAGTCGCAGCGCTTTATGCCTTGTTGCAGCTGATTATTCCTTTCGCCGTCTTCTCTCTGGCGGCGATTGTGCCTTCCCTCATTTTCCGCAATCGTTCCGCCATGCGGTTAGAAAGGTAGCGCCAAGGATGGTCTCAACCCCGCCCCTTTCCGGCCTTGTGCTTGAGCATGTTGCAATCCGGCTGGATGGCAAGCTGCTGCTTGAAATCGATTGCCACATTCAACCGGGAAAGATCCTGACGATCATGGGTGAGAGCGGCAGCGGCAAATCGAGTTTGCTTGATTTCATAGCCGGGTTCCTGCGGCCCGTATTCGAAGCGAAAGGCCGGGTGTTCCTCAATGGCCAGAACCTGACGACGATGCCGGCGCAGGACCGGCATATCGGCCTCATGTTCCAGTCACCGCTGCTCTTTCCGCATATGTCCGTATTGCAAAACCTGATGTTTGCAATTCCACATCACATCAAGGGCAGATCGATCCGACGCGAAATGGCGGAGCAGGCTTTGACCGATGTCGGCCTTACCGGATTCAGCGCGCGCGATCCCGCAACGCTTTCAGGCGGTCAGCAGACGCGCGTCGCCCTGATGCGAACACTTCTGGCCGACCCCAAGGCACTGCTTCTGGACGAGCCTTTCTCAAGCCTCGACCAAACTCGCCGCGCGGATGTGCGCGAGCTGGTGTTTCAATTGGCCAAGAAAAACAATCTACCCGCGTTGCTGGTCACCCATGACGCGGAAGACGCGCGCGCGGCTGGTGGCATGGTTCATTGGCTTGATGACAGCAGAAACCAAAACGGCTGCACCGGTTCAGTGCAGCCGCAAGAATTCTAGCTTCGGTTGACGGAGACTTATTCAGCCTGATCTGCCGACTTGGCATGCAGCAGAGAGTAATTGTCGATACCGATTCGCTCGATCAGACCCAGCTGGGTTTCAAGGAAGTCGATATGACTTTCTTCGTCTTTGAGCAGCTGCTCGAACAGTCCCATCGAAACGTAGTCACCTTCTTCGCGGCAAACTTCACGAGCTTCGTGATAGAGCGCTCTTGCGACATATTCAGCTGCAAGATCCCCTTCCAGGCATTCCTTGACCGATTGGCCGATGCGCAGCGGATCAAGCGTTTGAAGGTTCGGCAGACCTTCGAGGAAAATGATGCGATCCATCAGGTCCTGGGCGTGCTGACGCTCTTCGTCGGCTTCTTCCAGTTCCTTGTCAGCCAGTTTGCCAAAGCCCCAATCGGCCAATAGGCGCGCATGGATCCAGTACTGATTAACCGCGGTCAATTCATGGCGCAGGGCCTTGTTCAAATAGTCAATAACGCGCGGTTCGCCTTTCATAGGCCCTCTCCTCAATTACCTGCCCGCAGCGCGCTTCAACGGTGCACGTTGCGGTTTGACTTTCTCTCCCTCTTCAGAGCCTTTTTCGTGAATGATGTCAATGACTGATGGAAAACAACTTCCACATCTTGGCCGGCATCCCAGGTGGCGAAAGACGGCACCAGGGGTAGGCACTTTTCCGTTGGGATCTGCTCGCATTTCCGCTGCTGCTTCGCGAAGCTGCTCGTCAGAAAGAACATTACAGGAGCAAATGATCATAAATGGATCCGCACAGTGTCCGTCTGGATATCAGCCTTACTTGATAAGACCCGGCCCCGTGGACATATTGGCATTGACGTTTTTCTGCGCAATAACGAAACTTCACTACAAGAGTCAACTTTTTCCGATTTTTCCAACGCTGAATAGGAACTGAAATGAGCGGCAAGAAGAGCTCTGGCACCCGCCCTACCCTGGTGCTGACTGGTGCCAGCCGCGGTATCGGTCATGCAACCGTGAAGAGGTTCTCAGCTGAAGGGTGGCGTGTGATCTCCTGTTCCCGTCAGGCGTTTTCAGACAAATGCCCCTGGCCGAGGGGCCCGGAAGATCACATTCAGGTTGATCTTTCCGATCCGGAAAATCTCGGTTTTGCCGTCCAGGAGATCCGCAAGCGGCTGGAAGAACACGGTTCCCAGCTGAACGCGCTGGTCAACAATGCCGGCATCAGCCCGAAAGGTCCGAATGGCGAACGCCTCGATTCCCTTACCACTGCGATGCACGAATGGCGCACGGTGTTTCAGGTGAATTTCTTTGCCCCCATCCTTCTCGGGCGGGGTCTGTTTGAGGAACTGAAGGTCGCCAAGGGGTCTGTGGTCAACGTGACTTCGATCGCCGGAATGCGGGTTCATCCGTTTGCCGGGACCGCCTATGCCACATCCAAGGCGGCACTTGCATCGCTGACCCGCGAGATGGCGGCGGATTTCGGGCCGCACGGTATTCGCGTAAATGCCATCGCCCCGGGAGAAATCGACACATCCATCTTGTCCCCAGGCACGGAAAAGATGATTGACGATATTCCATTGCGCCGACTTGGTCTGCCGGAGGAAGTTGCAGACACGATCTTCTATCTTTGCTCAGACAAATCGTCTTACGTGACCGGTTCTGAAATTCACATCAACGGCGGCCAACACGTGTAGTTTTCATGCCCTCAATCCAGAATTTATAATTCTGGTGAAGATAAAATGTCGCAGTCTTTATAGCATTGAAAACCTTCACGAATAATCGTTCGCAGGTACATCTTCTAGATAATCGCAGTAATTTACCTAATCTTCATTGCCGGTCACAATACTAACCGCACGATAATGCTGTTCTTTCGGCTGTGCGGGGATCGAATGAAACGAATTCTGAAGGTATTGGTCGACCTGAAATTTGGCTTCAAGGTCGGCGGCGGGTTTCTCGCGGTATTATTGCTTACAGCAGTGGTGGGTGGCGTCGGTTTCCTGGCGATCCAAAACCTCTCCTCGAGCTTCGTTGTTGCTGATCACGCAGCTCAGGTTGGCGGTCAGGTTCAAATTACTTCGTTGAAGCGCGAAGACTACCTGAACAATCCGTCCACCGAGTTGAGCGACGAAGTCAATCAGGAAATCGCCAAGCTTGATGCCTCGCTCCAGGAACTGGCGCATGAAGTTGCTGGCCAGCCTGAAGCAGAGGCCCAGGTTGCCGGAGCCTCACAGGCCGTCTCTGAGTTCGCAGCAACATTTGCTCAAGTCGTCGACCAGACCAACCAGCAGAACGAGCGTCTTGCCACACTGCAGGCAAGCACGACTGATCTGGAAGCCCTGGCTGCCAGCATAACAGACGCAGTCCTGACAGAAGAAAAACGCGTCAGCGCAGAAGCTTTCACCGCAAACGGCCGCCTGGATGATGCCAACCAGCTGCAACGTGCTGTATTCGAGTTGAAGGACGAGGTCGTTCAGATTCAACTGGCTTACCTGGAAGGCAGCGGAAACATCGAAGGTGAAAACCTCACCAAGTCCATCGATGTGGCGAGATCCATCGTTTCTGAGTCAAAGCAGATGCGGTACAAGCAGGTTGAAGGCATTCAGAAAAAGACTGTCAGCAAACTGGCGGGACAGTCGAAGAAACTTCTCAATTCCCTGGAGAACCTGACCAAGGACCTCGGTTTTTCCGAAGCCTACGACGCACGCCTTGCCGTTGGAACAGCTATTGAGAACGTCAATGCGCTTACCCAGGACATTCTGGGGCAGGTCCTGCCGGTCGTTTCCAAGGCCAAGACCGATGCGCTGACGGCTTCCACCCGCCTGGCGACCATCCGTTCGATCGCAGATAAGGCCACCAAGCTGAACCAACTGGCACTCTCCGCGCGTTCAGAAACCCTTTATCTGTTCGGCTCCTTTGGAGCGACCGACCAGAGTGCGGTGGAAAACCAGATTGCAGGTCTCCTGGCGATTGAGGAAGATTTGGTCAAGTACGCCAATGTCTTGCCGTCAGCCGCCGAGGCGATCAACGCAATTCCGGTATCGATTGTTTCCCTCGACCGCTCGTTCAAGGAGATGCTGACCGCAAAGGCGGACCTGATGGGCAAGCGTCATCAGTTGGACAGTCTGACGAGAAAAGTCAGCGCCGACATCACTGCCATCGCCGACACGCAATCGGAAACCGCCAATTCCGCCGCCGGCGCGGCTGAAGTTCAGATCGCCACGACGATCCTGCTTGCGATCCTTGGCGGTATCGGCCTTGCCTTTGTCCTGAACCTGGCCATCACACGCCCGATCCACACCATTACCAACGTCATGAACCGCCTGGCCAATGGCGACAATGACGTCGACATTCCGGGTATTGATCGTGGCGACGAAATTGGCGGCATGAGCCGCACGGTTCAGGTCTTCCGGGACAATGCTGTCGAGCGTGCTCAATTGCAGGAGCAAAATGCGCGCGAAGAAGCAGATCGTCAGGAACGCCAGCAGCGGATCGACAATCTGATCAACGGGTTCCGTGCCACCGCCGAAGATGCCCTCGGTTCGGTTGAAACCACTGCGGACGGTCTCGACAACACCGCCCAGGCCCTGACGGAAATCGCAAGGGACAGCGCCGGATACGCGACCGAGACGCAATCTTCCTCCAACGAGACCACGAACAACGTTCAAACTGTTGCTAGTGCCGCTGAAGAACTTGCTGCCTCCATCGGCGAGATCTCCCGCCAGGTTGCACAGACCACCGAAATCGTTGATCGCGCGACGACGGGAACCCGGGTCACCAATGAAAAAGTTGAAGGCCTGGCAGAGGCCGCAACAAAAATCGGTGAAGTGGTCACTCTCATTCAAGCGATTGCAGAGCAGACCAATCTGCTGGCTCTGAACGCAACCATCGAGGCTGCCCGTGCGGGTGAAGCCGGCAAGGGTTTTGCCGTTGTTGCGGCCGAAGTGAAAGAACTGGCGACGCAGACGTCCAAAGCGACCGAAGAGATCAGTTCCCAGATCACCGAGATACAGAACGCAACAAAGGACTCTGTTGTGGCTATCGGCGAGATCGCCGAAACCATGAACGAGGTCAACAGCTACACCACTGCCATCGCCTCCGCGGTCGAGCAACAGGGTGCGGCGACCGCCGAGATTTCGCAGAACGTTCAGCGTGCTGCCGAAGGCACCGGTGCCGTGTCCTCTTCAATGAGCCAGCTGTCGCAGGCCGTCGACCAGACTTCCTCTTCCGCAGACATGGTTCTGTCGGCTTCCGGTGAGCTGACCGAAAAGACCGATCAGCTGAAGAACGAGGTCGAGCGCTTCCTCTCGGAAGTCGCAGCGGCGTAAGCTGCCCGGTTCGAATTCAAAAGGCGGGAGTGCTGGTCGCTCCCGCCTTTTTTGTTGCCCCAGTCATCATGCAACCGTTGACCTTGCGGCGACAGACGACTAAGGCGAAGCTATATCCAACTTCCTGAACCGAGAGACCGTCGTGGCGGAAATGACCAACGCCCCTTCCTTTGCACCATCCGGCAAGTCCCCCAACCAGCTCTGGCCCGTCATTCTGGAGACAAAGGGCTGGAAAGATTACCGACTTCTGGACATGGGCGAAGGACAGAAACTGGAGCGTTATGGCCGCTTCACGATCGTCCGGCCGGAACCACAGGCGATGGGCGCGCGCCGCCTCAAGGAAAGTGCGTGGAACAGGGCCG
Source organism: Roseibium sp. SCP15 (assembly GCF_040329435.1). Taxonomy (NCBI): domain Bacteria; kingdom Pseudomonadati; phylum Pseudomonadota; class Alphaproteobacteria; order Hyphomicrobiales; family Stappiaceae; genus Roseibium; species Roseibium sp. SCP15. Next base: position 699,645 of record NZ_JBDZYI010000002.1, read on the forward strand.
ATGCCGTCTTTTCTGGCGACACGGAAGAAGAAGGCCCCGGCCGATGGAAGTTTTCCGGCAACGTGCCCGAGACCTGGCCAATGTCCTACGGACCGGTGCGTTACAACGGCCGGTTCATGTCGTTCCGCCATGTTGGCGTCTTTCCTGAACAGGCTGCACATTGGGACTGGGTCAATGGCAAAATCCGCGCCGAGCGCGAGCGCGCACCTGACAGGCCGCTTAAAATCCTGAATCTGTTCGGCTATACGGGTTTGGCTTCCCTGTTGCCGGCAACGGAAGGTGCACAGGTCACACATGTTGATGCCTCGAAAAAGGCCATCGGCTATGCCCGTGAAAACCAGGCACTGTCAGATCTGGAAGACCTGCCGATCCGATGGATCTGCGAGGATGCCTCAAAGTTTGTTGCCCGCGAGGTTCGCCGGGGCAACACCTATGACGGCATCATTCTGGATCCGCCCAAATATGGCCGTGGCCCCAAGGGCGAGGTCTGGGACCTTTACACAAGCTTGCCCGGCATGCTTGCCGACCTGCAGCAGTTATTGTCAAAGGATGCCCTGTTCATGATCCTGACCGCTTACGCAATCCGCTCCAGCTTTGTCTCGATCCACGAGTTGATGGCTGAAACGCTGGACAACCAGGGTGGCCTGCTAGAGTCGGGCGAACTGGTGATCCGTGAAGAGGATGGCAAACGCGCCCTTTCCACATCGCTCTTTTCCAGATGGAGCAGCCGCTGACGGCTGCCCATGACTTGCCGGATCACTCGGCAGCAAGCGCTGTCTGGTAGTTGTCGTTCGACCAGCTGCCGGATTTTTCCGTTCCATCGCCGCTATCTGGTTTTTCATCAGGCCTGACTGCCGTTCGCCTTCTCCTGGCATAGACCAGGGCAAACATGGGCGGCGCGAAATAGAACGAGATCACCGTCGACAGCAATACGCCCCCTGCAATGGACATTGCGAAGGGGGGCCAGAAACCACCACCTTCCACGATCAGGGGCAAGAAGCCGCCGAATGTCGTCAGCGTTGTTGAAACGATGTGCCTGCTGGAGCCCATCACAACGTCCACCATTGCGTTCTGATCTCCGTGGACGGCGCGCTCGTTCTGCTGCATGCCCGTGAGAATGATGATGGCCGCGTTGATCGACACGCCGATTGACCCGATCACACCGATGATCGCATTGATTCCGAAAGGGTACTGAAAAACAGCCAGTGCAAGCAGACTGAGGCCGGCCGACAGAATGGCAACCACGAAAGTTACCGCGGTCAGGCGAAACGAGTTGAATGTCAAAACAACAGCTGCAATCGAAAGCGGCACGATCAGGCCGAGAGAGCCGATGAGATTTGCCAGAGTATCGGCGCGCGCATCGGAATCGCCACCGGTCTCGATCCGGTATCCCTCTGGCAGGACAAAGCCTGCGGTCTGCATTTCGGCCTGCAGTTTCTTCAAGGCTTCTTCCGGCAGAACACCATATTGAACGAAAGCCTGAACCGTGTTGACCCGTTCACCATTGCGGCGGTTCACCTGCCCCATGGATGGCTCCAGCTGGACATCCGCAATAGCCGACAAGGGAACGCCCTCATAACTTGCCGAGCCGGAAGTTCCATGTGCAGGCAACAAAGGCAGACTTGCAATTTTCGCAAGGTCAGCACGCTGCGGATCACCAACACGGACGCGCACGGGAAGCTCCTCCGTGCCTTCGATCAAGCTGCCTCCGGTCGCTCCTTCCAGGGTGGCCTCAAGCTGCCGCGCCACGTCGGCAAGCCCCAGACCAACCAGGCGTGCCTTGTCTTCGTTGACCTCGAATTTCAGTTTTGGTGCTCCGGCATCAAGCGTTGTGCGGACAATCGTCACTTCCTCAATGCCCGAGGCAAGCTGCCGGAGCGCATCACCCCGCTCGCGCAGGACCTCCAGTGACGGCCCGACCAATCGCAACTCAACCGGCGCGTCGACAGGCGGTCCCTGAACCAGATCTCGAACCAGGATGCGCGCTTCGGGAAAACTGCCGGACAAGGCATATTGCAGGTTCGGCACAAGCTCTGCGGTCGCCTTCGCCGACTTTGTTTTGACAAGAGCCTGGGCAAAACCGGGTGCGCGATCGCGTGCTCCGACAATATTGTAGTAAAAGGCGGGCGCACTCCTGCCGATGACCCATGACACTTGTTTCACACCGTCCACCTGCGCCAGGTAGTTGTCTATCGCCTGTGCTGTCTGAGTGGTCTGGGCGATTGCGGTTCCATCGGCAAGTTCAACTTCGATGTGAAACTGGTTCCGGTCAACACCCGGAAAGAACTGGGCCGTCAGGGTGGGCATGCTGAGAAAGCCGATGACCGGCAGAACCAATGACAAGACCACTGAACTCGCCGGGTTGCGCATTGCAAGACGGAGCGAAAAACGGAACGGTACCGTCAGCATGGAAACAGGACGGAAGCTGGACAGACGCACCGTTTGCCTTTTCAGCGGCAATACCCACCCCGCAATCGCGGCGGTCAACGTTACGGCAACAACAAACGACCACAACAGCATGATGATGACGGCAATTGCGATTGCGCCGACGAAGTCGCCCGGTGCTCCGGGCAGCAATACCATTGGCATGAACGACAGGGCCGTGGTTACGGTCGACGCCAACAAGGGTGCAAACAGGCGGCGCACCGCCTTGCCGACTGCAGTCGTCCGCGTGTCGCCCCTCTGCAGGGCCTGACCTATCTCATCCGTCATCACGATACCGGCGTCGACCAGCAAGCCAAGCGCAACGATCAGCCCTGTCAGTGACATCTGGTGCAACGGCAGGCCAATCAGTTTCATGGTCGCGAACGAGGCAAGCGTGACGACCGGCAAAACCATGGCCACAATCAATGCGGAACGAAGTCCCATCGTCACCAGCAACACGATCACGACAAGCGACATGCCGATCGCGATGTTCAGTCCGACATTCGACAGACGCTCAATGGTGTAGGTGCTTTGGTCAAACACCAGCCTGTGTTCGATCGAATGCGGCATATCCGCTTCAAAATTTGCAATTCTGTTCCGTACTCTCGCCATCCAGGTATCGACTTGGAGGCCATCAGCTACCTTAGCGGCAACCAGGATGGCTGGCCGGCCACCTGAAAGAGCGATTTCTTCAGCCGGTTCGCGCTTGCCTTTCAAGACCTTGGCGACATCTCCGACACGGGTGACGATACCGGAATTGCTGACGGAAACCGGAACTTGCCTGATCCGGTCCAGCGCTTCGATTTCGCCCTGAACCTCGATCAACAGTTCCCGGTTGGAAGCGCGAAGTCGCCCAGCGCGTACCTTGGCATCCGCGTTTTGAATGGCAGCCGAAACCTGGTCCACGGACAACGACAACGAGGTCAGGATGGCAGGGTCGACCTGAACCAGAATCTCCTCTTCGATTTCGCCGAAGATTTCGACCGACTTTGTGCCCGGAACGTTCCGCAACTCGTCAGACAATGTTTCGGCGTATCGCAGAAGGACCGCTTCAGAAACGTCGTCATGTCGCGGAACCAATGCGCTGATAGCTGCAAAGGCCCCGGCTCCCTCAGTGCTGAATTCGGGTTCAAGAACGCCTTGCGGAAACTCTCTGGTCGCATCGCCGATCTTGTCGCGAATTTCCGACCAGGCCTGTTCGATCACCTCTTCAGTCAAGGTGTCGAGGAGTTCGATCTGGATGATCGAGATGGAGGATGCAGACGTGGATTCGATCACATCTATCTCTTCCACTTCCCGCAATTCTTCTTCTATCTTTTCCGTTACGAGCGCTTCGACCCGTCCTGGATCGGCACCGGGATAGACTGTCGTAACCGTGGCAAAGAGATTGGTGATGGTCGGATCTTCCTGACGACCAATTCCAACCAGCGCAGAAAGCCCTGCTGCGATGATGACAAGAAGTGTCAGGGCAACCAATCGGGGCTGACGAAAGAAGAGCGTCTCCATGACTCAGGCTCCGTTCTCAATTGGTGTCACGGACTGACCAGGGACAACGCGGTGCACCCCTTCGATCACAATCCGGGTATCCCGCGTGATCGTCCCCCTGACAAAGGACCTGACTGCACCGGCATGCAACACCTCGACGGCTTCGCGGGAAATGGTGAAGGTGTCTCCTCCATCCCGGGTATCCGCCTCAACGACCGCGAGAACCGTCCAAAGACCTCTCGGACCTTCCTTGAGTGCGGCGGTCGGTACCCAGAAGCCTTCTGTTTCGATCCGCTCCGGCAAGGTCAATTCAGCCAGACGGCCGAAACGGGCAGGCCCGCTGCCGAGATCAATTTCAAACAGCGTCTCAATGGTGCGTGTGCTCGTCTGCAGATCTTGGCGCAAGCCGAACAATCTTGCCGAATATGCTTCTCCGGCGACCCGAACCTCAAACTGGTCGTCCCGATCAAGCCGGTCAACGACTTCGGGCGCCAGACCGATACGCACCAAAGGACTGGTTGCTTCAAGTATTTTGAGAAGCGGCATTCCCGGTGAAACGGTTGCTCCTTCGTCCAGCATACGTTGACCGATAATGCCGTCGAAGGGAGCCATCAGCACCGCCTTGTCGAGGTTGATATCGATTACCTCGATAGCGGCATCGATCTGGGCGAGCGTTGCCTCCAGACGGCTGACAGTCAGTCTTGCCTCATCCAGGATCTGGGCACTGACGTGACCACTGTTCTTGAGTTTCTGCTGGCGCCTAAAGGTGAGGACTGCCAGTTCCCGGTCGCTTTCAGTGGCAAGTCGATTTGCGAGCTGTCTGCGTCGTTCGGCTTCAAGCGTGCGCCTGTCCAGTTTCGCGATGACATCGCCCTTGCGGACTACTTCGCCTTCATCGACGGTGATCTTGTCGATTGTCCCGGAGAGTTCAAAACCCAGATCCGTTTGGCGGCCCGGCTCCACACGGCCGACAAAGCTGTGCGTCACGTCATAGCCTGTACTGAATTCAGACCTGATGACCGGTACCTGAACCAGAGGCGATGCTTCGACTTTCGGTTTTTCCTCAGCCCGCATCTGGATGGTGGTGACACCAATCAGGACAGCGGCGGCTGCAATTCCGACACTCAGAGAAAAGGTTGCCAGACTGGCGCTCAACAAACCGATCCGCTTCATGACACTGCGGCCGGCGAGCTGCTCTTCCTTGTCCATGCGATGTTTAGACATATGCGCACCCTCACCTCACTACCGGTGGCAGCCGTTGTTCGAGATCTGTGTCGTTCAATGTAAACGACTCTAACTATGTTACTGTTGTTAACATATGTTAGAAGAATTAACTTCTACAAGAGACTCACGCCAAAAAAGTTCGGATCCGCCGCGAATGGCAAAAACCAAAATCCAGAAAAAAAGCGGGTATCATCACGGCAATCTGCGCGGTCAGCTGGTCAACGCTGCCGGGCGCCTGATTGAGAAAAACGGCCCGGATGGCTTTTCCATGTCGGATGCATGCCGCCTTGCGGGTGTCAGCACTGCCGCCCCTTATCGTCATTTTTCCTCCAAACAGGATCTCCTGACCGAGGTTGCCAAGGACGGCCTGCAGCGGCTAGGCGAAGACATGGATCACAGGGCTTCCCAATATCCGCGTGGCACGGTCGACTCCATTGCTGCCATCGGCCGGGCGTATGTCGATTTCGCCATCCGTGAACCCCACACTTTCCGGCTGATGTTCAGCACGAAGGAACACACCGGCCGAATTGAGGAACTCAAGGCCGTCGGGCGAAATTCATATGGCGTTCTGTTGCAGGAAGTTGCTCAATATCTGGGCGAGCCGGAAATCAACGAAACCGTGATGCGCTCATCGTTTCCTCTGTGGACACAGGTTCACGGCCTGTCGTTTCTGTCAATCGACGGAAAACTGGAAGTGACCGATTTTCCCGTGGACATCAACGACTCCATCATGATCGCCACGGAACGATTGCTTCCGGCCAAAAGCTGACCAACGGTGGTTGTCCAAAAAACTTGACCCGGCAATAGTCAACGCCTAATCCAGCGCTATTCAAGAACCATTCCATGTCCAGCTCCTGAGCGAGCTTCCGGAGCAAAACATGTCTCATTCCGGCAAACCCCAGCGTATCGGTGCGGTGAAACAGATCACCAGTCACTCAAACCCGATCGTCAAGGAAATCAAGGGGCTGGTAGCCCAGCGCAAGCATCGCAACCAGTCCGGCCTGTTCGTTGCAGAAGGTCTGAAGCTGGCGACGGATGCTCTCGCTGCGGACTGGGGTGTCCGCTATCTGGCCCTTGGCCCGGAAGCCAGAGACAATCCGCTTGCCCAGAAGGCCGCCGCGACTGCAAAAGCGCGCGGTGCCCTGATCCTGGAGGTGACGACGGCTGTCATGTCCGCGATGACCCGCAAGGACAATCCCCAGATGGTCGTCGGGGTTTATGAGCAAAACATGCTGTCCGCCAGGGAAATAGACCCGGCAGGCTCGACCCTGTGGGTGGCTCTCGACCGTGTCCGTGATCCGGGCAATCTCGGTACGATTATCCGGACCATCGATGCCGTTGGCGGTGCGGGCGTCATGCTGGTCGGTGATTGCACCGATCCCTTTGCCGTGGAGGCGGTTCGCGCCACCATGGGCTCACTTTTTCATGTACCTCTGGCGAAAATGAGCAAGGAAGAGTTCAAGACGCTGGCCGGACAATGGCCGGGCACGGTGGCTGCAACGCATCTCAAGGGATCGGTCGACTATCGACAGCCGGACTACAAGGAACCTGCTCTTCTGGTTATGGGCAACGAGCAGCAAGGGCTCGAGGACGACATGGCTCAGGCCTGCTCAACCCTGATCCGTATTCCGCAAACCGGTCAGGCCGACAGCCTCAATCTCGCCGTCGCCACAGGCATTGCCCTTTACGAAATACGCCGCAACTATCTGGAGCTTTGATCGGATGCGCTTGTTTATCTTTGGGGTCGGTTTTTCCTCTTCCGCGATTGTTGACGAAGTGCGGGGCCGGTTCGACTGGATTGGCGGAACCACAAGATCTGCCGACAAGATGAACAGCCTGAGAGAACTCGGGGTCGAGGCGTTTCTGTTCGATGGCCAGAGCAAAGGTGAACGCATCGCCGACGCCCTGAAGTCTGCAACACATGTCCTCATCTCGATCGGTCCGAACGATACCGGAGATCCGGTATTGAACCAGCATGCTGAAGATATCGCGGCCGCGACACCAGAGTGGATCGGATATCTGTCAACGGTCGGTGTCTATGGCAATCACGACGGTGCCTGGGTGGATGAAGACACGTTGTGCAAACCGGTTTCCAAACGCTCCGTGCAACGGGTTGCTGCCGAAGAGGCCTGGCAGAATTTTGCAGAGACGAACGGTTTTCCGCTTCACGTTTTCCGTCTTTCAGGGATCTACGGGCCTGGCCGCAATGCCTTTGAAAACTTCAGGAAAGGGACGGCCCGCCGTCTCGTCAAGCCGGGCCAGGTCTTCAACCGGATACATGTGGCAGATATCGCCGGAGCGGTTTCAGCGGCCATGACGAAGCCTTCAAACCGCATCTACAACGTCACCGACGACGAGCCGGCTCCGCCTCAGGACGTCGTGGCATTTGCGGCCGACCTGCTGAATGTGACGCCGCCACCGGAAATCCCGTTCGAGACGGCCGACCTGACACCGATGGCCCGCTCTTTCTACGGGGAAAACAAACGGGTCTCCAACAGACGGATAAAGGAAGAGCTGGCCTATTCATTCCGCTATCCCAACTACCGTGTCGCACTGGCTGCCCTGCATGATCAAATGAAGTCCGGCGACTGAAGAAAGACTGCCTTTCCTGCCACATTCCCAATTTCCTCAAGGTTTTGAGGTTTTGGGGCCTGCGAGGTCGATTACCTTGCTCCGATCCGATGATCGCCGATCCAGGCGCGCTGATCCCATCCGCACAGGCTTTCAACGAGCCACTTTCGTGCTGCCCCTTCCTTGCGCAGGTTGGACGTCAGAAGGTCGACACCGAACAAGATGGCATTTTGCGCGAAGTCATAATTCAGAACCTTGAGGTGTCCGGCCAGAAATCCCTCCTCGACATCTTCCACAGGAAGCTCCGCCCAACCCAGCCCCTGGAGAACGCAAGTCAGTTGACGATGCGTGTCGCCGACGCTCCAATAACCGGGACTGAGCCTTCGCCCTGACCCGGGTTCAAGATCGTCGGGGCAGACAACCTGCCGGTACCGCGCAAGGTCCGACCGCCCGACTTCCTTCAGTTTTGCCAATGGATGGCTGGACAGACAAACGGGAACGCAGCGCTGAAATCCCAGCCCACGGCGGGAATAACTCTTCGGCACCGCCGCAAACTCCCGTGTCAGCCCCAGATCGGCATGGCCATCGCTCAGGTCTGCTCTGACATCCGCTCCCGATCCACTGCGGATCTCCAGCTGAAGGCTGGGGAAGGTTTGCGAAAACTTGGTCAAGAGCGCGGTTACCCGTCTCACCATCAGGCCGTTCTGGACACTCAATACAAGGACCGGCTCAGCGTCGTGCATGAGGGCTTCTGCATGGGATTGAAGTCGTACATGGCTGTCCAGCACCGATTTTGCATAAACAAGCAGCGACCTGCCCTCATCTGTCAGCTCCGGTCGGTATCCTTTCCGGCTGAACAACTGTGTATTGAGATCAATCTCCAGATTGGCAATGCAGTTGCTGATCGCGGACTGAGCCCTGCCCAGCTTGCGCGCTGCGGCGGAGAATGACCCCTCCTCGGCTGCTGCGACAAACGCAGACAGGTTCTCCAGATCCGCCATTTCAACTCCATCTGAAAACTAGATGGAGATTAACTATCATGCCCTGCGTTCCGGATGTAGTTTGTTTCGCGAATTTTCTCAAAACCTTCGGCGCATGGCCTGCAAACAGCGGAGACCCCCAGTGGCGTTCCTGAAACACATCCGACGCATCTTTCTGCTTTCCTTGATGACGATACCGGCTAGCCTGGCTCAGGCTGCCGAGACGCCATGCAACACCACACTTGAAATCGATTTGCCGGAAAGCTGCGACAGCATCGAAATTGCCCGGCAATTCGACGGGTTGGAAAACTTTCGCCAATTGACGACGCCGGACAACGGTATTCGGCCCGACGCACTGTTCCGGTCCGATCAACTGGACAAACTGTCGGAGGCCGACATTACCGCTTTAACCGAGCTTGGCATCGAAACGGTCGTCGATCTCCGCTCGCATGAGGAGCTCGAGGAACACCCTGACAAGCTGTTGCCGACGGTATCCTTCATGGTCAATTTGCCGATCGGATCGGACCCGGCGGACGTTGAAAAGCTGATGCCCCTGGATGTGGCAGCCCAAATCCGACCGCTTTGGTTCGACGGGAAGTTTGAAAAAATCGACGCGTTACTCAAGAAGCACAACGTCGATCTCGAACAGGCAAGAATTGATAGATACCAGGACTTTGCCACGGACTTTGATGACCAGGTATCCCGCTTCCTGCACCTACTGACGGACGACGCCAACTTCCCGCTCGTGTTCCATTGCGCCGGCGGCAAGGACAGGACAGGCTACCTCGCGGCTGTTACCCTTTTGACGCTCGGCTATTCGGAAGCAGATGTCCTTCGTGACTACCTGACGACCAATCTTTACACATACGGGGAGCTTTCCAAGCTCGTGTCTCACGGACCGATGTCCCTGCAACCCGCCTTCGGTGCACACCCTCAGCAGATCCTCGCGTCCCTGAATATCATCAAGGAACGCTATGGCAGCTTCGATCGATACCTGGAAGACCGGCTCGGTATCGATGGGGAAGAGGTAGCGAGGATTAAGGCGAACCTGCTGGTGAAGTGAGTGTCTGCAAAGCTGTTCAACTCCCAAAAAAAGGCCCGCCAAAAAGGCGGGCCAAGTTCTGTCGGCTGGGAAGCCGACAGTGCTGCGAACTGCACGTTTTGATGGATTCAGAGGCGATGCGGGTTTCCGGAGCTGTTCAGGCGCTGTTCCTGAAGATGAACCGGACGCACGCGGTCATAGGCAATGTGAAAGAAGTAGGTATAGATCGTGTAGGTGAGTGTCAGGCCTACATTCACAGTCAGGGCCGCTCCAAGGGAATGCCCCCCTATCCAGATCAGGAGTGGGCATGTCAGCAGGATTGCTGACACTTCGTGCATGCCGGCATGAAACATGCGCAGTCCATGCGGACGCTGACACGCCAGCCGGCCGGTAAAGCGTCGTTCAGCGAGATCAAACACCGTATTGAAAACCGGCGACCAGGTGACAATGACAGCCGATAGCAAGGCGATCAACGCGATGCTCGCAACCGCCGTGTTTCCTGAGAATGTCGCATAGAGGGGTGAAATCAGAGCAATACCGATGACCTCGAACGTAACCGTCTGGATGACCCGCTCCCGTGCCGACCTAAGCGTCATGACCAACCTTAATCAAAGAAATTCAGATCCCCGGCCGGCGGACTTGCCGGTCGATGGCCGAAGCAAAAACTGGATAGATTGCAATAAGTTGTCCTGGAACCAGAATAGGTGCCGCGAATTCCGCGCGCAGTTCCCAAATGGGAACTTGACGACCGAAGCCAGAATTTAGTTGCTTTTATGAGTGTTCAGGCGTGCGCCGGCATGCCAGACTGCGCGGATTACCGCGCACAATTTCCGCATGACTTTTCAAACATGATGTTCATTCAGCCCGAAACGGCTCCAGTGTTGGATAAATGGTTCACAATCTCAGCAGCGAAAAACTTCGCCAACTATTGTCGTCGATTGACAGACTGTATGAAGCGGCCTGTGATCCTGAAAAATGGCCCCTTTTCCTTGCGGCCGCGTCAGAACTGTTCGAGTGCCAGGGATGCCAGATAGGACATCATGACCTGAGCAATCACTCCCTGTCCTTCAGCCGGCTCCATGGTTACGAATGGGACGAGGACCACTATCGCCGCTATGACGAGCTGATGCCAGGTGACCCTCGGGTGCCTCACTTTGCAGCCAATCCGTTCAAGGCAGTTCACTGCAGAATGCATGTCAGCGACGAAGAGCTTCACAATTCGCGTGTCTACCAGGAAGTCCTGTCACCCGGCTGCGTCGAATACTCGCTTGGTGTGAACCTGATGGAGGGCAAGCGCTCACTCTCCTATTTCATCGCGCTTCGCAACAAATCGCAGAAGCAGTTTGACGAGAATGACTGCGCCCTGCTCGACGAGTTGATCCCTCACCTGAACCGGGCCATTTTGCTGCAACGGGATGTGGGCACGATCGACTTTGAAAGGAACATTGCAGCAGACACGCTCGACAACCTGGCAATTGGACTGATCATCGTCGACCGGTTTGCTCAAATCAGATTCACCAATGCCACCGGTCAGGACGTCCTTGACGCAAAGGACGGATTGGCCGCTGCAGGAGGCAAGCTCCGGGCGCCGGGAGATCAGGATGGGGTGTTGAAACAGGCCATCAACCGGGCAATTCACCAGGCTCAAACTGGCAGCAATGTTTCTGGTGAAGCCGTCTCTGTTCCAAATCGGGAGAAAAGCGATCCGGTTTCCATTTTCATCTCACCGCTGTTTGGTCAGCATCTGAAATCCGGATGGGTTCATTTGCGAGAACCGCTGGCAATTCTGATCGTCAGGGAACTCGACAAGACCAATGTGACACGTCAGGAGGTGCTTGGCTGCATGTACGGCCTCACCCGAAGCCAGGCGCGCCTTGCCAACCTGATTGCCAGCGGCTTCTCCCTGCAGCAGGCCGCCGAGGAAGCCGGCATAACCGAAGCGAGCGCCCGTCAGTATCTGAAGACAGTTTTCGATAAAATGGATGTCAGCCGACAAAGCGAACTTGTCACCAAGGCCCTTAGTCTGCCGGTGCCGATCAGGGCGGTTCATCCGCGCGAGCCGCTCCATCCGCTTTCCTGAACTCTTCTCCGAGTCAGGTGTCGTGCTGAAAATGGCCATAGTGTAACGGTTGAAAAAGCCGGTCAGTGGCTTGAGCATGTGCGCGGTCGGTAAATCGAAATTTACAACTTGCCCGCTACAGTAGAGGCCACTCGGATCACTTATCCGGTATGACGCCCCAAGATTACGTCGTCGCCCATCAGGGTTCGCCAGTCTGTTTCGTGGTTCAAACTCATGCGCATCGCCTGGAAAATTTTCGGCACTTCCCTCATCGTTTTCGCGGTCATGACCGCGGCGGCTGCCTTTTCAATCTACAAAATCTTCGAGATCAACAAGGAATTGCACCTGATTTCCAGCGTGTATTCTCCCCTCAGAAACGAAATCGCACAGATCGAGGTTGTTGCACTTCAAGAAGAGTTGGAGCTTGAACGGGCAGAAAAACTGGAAGCGGAACTGCGCGCGGATCGCCTGGAAGCCTTGAGTTATGGCAAGACGCAGGAAGAAATTGATGCCGCCGTCGCGCAATCGCCCGAATTGCAGGCCCGGATCAGGCACCTGGAAGAGCGGCTTGAGGCAGATCTGAAGACCTTTGAAGCACACGCGCAAACGGTCGAACAGTTGCTGAAATCGGCTGAAGAGCGGGTGAAGTCCGCCCAGACCCAATCAACTTCGCTCCAGGACAAACTTGAGCTCGCCGAACTCTTTCCAACCCTGGTCGGCATCGAGACCCAACACAGCAACTTTCACAACCATGCACTCAATCTGGTAACCGCTGCCGACATTCCTCCGGCAACGCGCGAGAGGCTTGAAGAGCAGCTTGAGAATGAGGAACAGAAGCTGACGGCCCGATTGGACGAGTTGCGACAACATGTGAGTGCTTTCACCGACAAGTCCATTGAAACCGCCGCCCTGCATGAGCAACAGGCACTTTATGCAAGTGTTGCGGCAACCGCGGCCGGAGGCAGCCTTGCGCTCCTGCTTTCCTCACTGGTCATCGCCGGCATCCTGCGACCGATGCGAGCTCTGTCACTGGGGGCCCAAAAGGTTGAGCAGGGAGATTTCGAGATCGAACTGAAGTCTCAATCGAGTGACGAGATCGGTTCCCTCACCCGCAGTTTCAACACCATGGTCGACGGGCTGAAATCGACCCAGAAAATCAAGGACACATTCGGCCAGTATCTCGACCCTCGTGTCGTGTCCGGTCTGATTGCCGACCAGTCCGATGCCACGGCGGGTGAAAAGAAAGTGGTCTCGGCCTATTTCTCCGACCTTGCCGACTTCACAACAATCTCCGAACAGTTCACGCCTTCGGGGCTCGTGCGGGTTCTGAACCGATACCTCGATCTGATGTCATCGCAGATCACAGAGCGCCACGGCGTCATCGACAAGTATATCGGCGATGCCATCATGGCCTTCTGGGCACAGCCGTTTTGCGAGGATGGAGACCAGGCCACCCTGGCGGTCGATAGTGCGCTGGCAAACATCGAACTGATGCGAAAATTTCAGGAGGAACTGCCGGAATTGACCGGACTTCAGAAGAACCTTCCATCCCTCAAGCAGCGGATCGGAATTGCGACCGGTGAAGCGGTGATCGGGTCCATCGGCTCGGAAAAAACCAAGAATTACACCGTCATGGGCGACACGGTAAATCTGGGTGCGCGCCTGGAAGGCGCAAACAAGATTTATGGCACTCAGGTTCTGGTCTGCGAGAGAACGCGCGACAATGCCTCAGGCATCGAGTTCAGGGCTGTTGACAGGATCCAGGTGAAGGGCAAGACCAAGGCCACAAGCGTATATTCTCCGCTCGCACGGTCGGCAAACATGACCGAAGACCTGAGAATTCTGCAGGCGAGTTCCGAACACGCCCTTCATGCCTTTGCCGAAGCCAACTGGCAGGATGCCCGCAGGATGTTCGAAGAAATCGTTGCGCTCTTTCCCGATGATCAGATTGCTCAGGTCTTCCTCAACCGCCTGCAACTGATCGAAAGCGAAGGCGTGCCGGAAAACTGGGACGGCGTCTGGCATCTGAACACGAAATAACCGCTTGCCCATACGGTTCCGCAGTTTGCTCCCGGCTGCAGGTCGTCACTCGCCCCCCTTCCCATTTCGTGCGAAGGGTTGACGCAGGGCAGATGAAACCCCAGCTTTGAGCGCAGACTGGCAATCCCTTTTGCCAATAAATTCAAGAAAATGAGTGGGTGGAAAAGATGAGCAACTGGCGCGTTTACCTGTCGGGTGAAATTCACACGGACTGGCGGGACCGGATCATGGAAGGTGTCAATGCCCTCAGCCTGCCGGTGGAGTTTTCCGCCCCGGTCACGGATCACGATGCAAGCGACGACTGCGGCGTTGCCATTCTCGGCAATGAAGACCAGAAGTTCTGGTACGACCACAAAGGAGCAAAGGTGAACGCAATCCGGACACGATCGCTGATCGAGAAGGCAGACATCGTGGTCGTTCGTTTCGGCGACAAATACAAACAATGGAACGCCGCCTTTGACGCCGGATATGCCTCTGCACTGGGCAAGTCGCTGATTGTGGTTCACGACCCGTCACTGACCCATCCGCTGAAGGAAGTCGACGCCGCAGCACTGGCCGTTGCAGAAACATCCGAGCAGGTTGTTGAAATCCTGAAATACGTAATTTTGGGACAGCTGGAACGCTAGGACATTTTTCGTCAGCTTCACAGCGTTCTTGAAATTAACAAATCGATAACCATATTTCGGCAAGCTATGGAAAAGCCTGACCTGTTAGGTCAGGCATCCGGTTTCCTTTCCCAACGGACCCGACATCTTGAGAGCAGTCCTTTTTGACTGCCTTGCCGAGTGTTCAAACCAAACGGAAACCGGGAAGTACTTTAGTATTATCAAAAACATTGTCATCAAGACGTTGAAAAACCCGGCTATTGATGCCGCCGTTCCGCCTTGATGCGTAGAATTGGAAAGTAAGATCCATGCAACATGGAAATGTAAAATGGTTTGATCAGCGCCAGGGTATCGGCACGATCGAGCCTTTCGACGGCGGGGATGTCCCCGTTCATATCTCGGCCGTGCGCCGGTCCGGTATCGACACTTTGAGAGAAGGCCAGCTCGTGGCCTATGATCTTGAGTGGCGCCGTGGACAGATGGTGGCTGAGGACCTGAAAGTCCTGTAAGGTCACCCGCAGGTCAATCCGAAAACAAGGGCGGTCCGACCGCCCTTTTTTATTGGAGCTACCATGCAGATCGATGCCAGGTTGCAAGAAGGAATAGACGCTCACCGCAATGGAAATCTGGCGGTTGCTCAGGACGCGTACCTGGAGGTGCTGAGCGCTGATCCCAATCATGCCGACGGATTGCATTTTCTGGGATTGCTCCACTTCGACGCCGGCCATCCTGAAAATGCCGTTGCCCTGATCCGCAAGTCGCTGGAACAAAACGCACGCAATGCTGCCGCGTTCAACAATCTCGGCAACATTCTGAAACTATCCGGAAGCTCTAGCGAGGCCCTGGAAGCTTACGCCCGCGCAGTGGAACTCGAACCGCGCCACAAGGAAGCCTGGAGCAATATCAACGTGCTGCTTCGAGCAGCGACACACAATGATGATCTGCTGCCAATCCTGGCTGAAATCGTACGCCTTGACCCGGAAAACCCCGATGCCTGGCACAATTACGGCCTCTCTCTGGTGCTTGCCGGACGAAAGGAAGAGGCAGCGGATGCAGTAGAGCGGTGCCTGGAATTCGGATTGGACATCTGGTCCGATCCGGTGTGGCACGCAAGAGTGCTTTGCGCGCTTGGCCGGCAAAACCGGGCTCTGGAGTTTCTGGAACAGATCGTAGAGGCTGATCCGCACAACGAGATCGCCCGATATCAACTCGCCGCTGTCCGCGGCGACGACCTCGATCACGCACCTGAAAGCTACGTCAAAACCCATTTCGACAAGTTCGCCGCGACGTTTGACGACGTTCTGAGCGGCCTCGGCTATCGGGCACCTGAACTCGTCGCTGAAGAGGCAGTGACGCTTGCGAAAAGCGCTTCCATACCTTTTCAGGACGTGGTCGACCTGGGCTGCGGAACCGGGTTATGCGGCCCTCTCATCCGGGATCATTGCGTCAAGCTGACAGGCATCGACCTGTCTCAAGGCATGTTGCAAAAGGCCGCCGCACTGAAAGTCTACGATTTTCTGGTCGAAGGGGAACTGGTTGCCTTTCTCCAATCCGATCTGCCGACGCGCTTCGATCTGGCCGTTTGTGTCGATACGCTGTGTTACCTGGGCGATCTTCAACCCTTCATGGTCGCGCTTGAAAAGGCGTTGAAGCCCGGTGGTATCCTGATTGCCAGCGTGGAGCATCTTGCCAACACCTCCTGGCCGGAATACCGCGTCGATTCAACCGGTCGCTATGCACATACACCTGCCTATCTGCGGCGTTGCGCGCAAGCAGCCTCTCTGACCCTCGAAAAGGAAAAGGAAGTCGTTCTCCGCCATGAGCTCGGCGAAGAAGTCCATGGTCTGATATTTCACGTTCGGAAATTGTCTCTCAACGAGACGTGACATCATGCCGGAGGGCGACCGCACGATAGCGGTTGTTCCGCAGCTCAAACTTGTTAACGTGTCGTCATCGATGAACGGTTGTGCCGTCTGGAGGAAGCTGAATGCCGGAATGCAATGTGTTGTTGGTCTATCCGCGGTTCAATTCCGGTTCCTTCTGGAACTATGGAGCAACCTGCGATCTCGTCGGCGCAAAGTATCCCGCCCCTCCTCTCGGCCTGATCACCGTGGCGGCCATGCTGCCGGAGACCTGGAACGTCAGGTTGGTCGACCGCAACACCAATACCTTGTCCGCTGAAGATCTCGATTGGGCGGACATGGTCATGACCGGCGGCATGCTGCCGCAACAGTCGGATTGCATTTCTGTCATTCGCGATGCGCAGAAAAAAGGTATACCGGTTGTGGTTGGCGGCCCTGACGCGACCTCTTCTCCGGAGGTGTACGAAATTGCAGATTTTCTCGTTCTCGGTGAAGCAGAAGGCATTCTGGAAACGTTCATCGAAGCATGGAACGAAGGCGCTCGCGACGGCCGGTTTACGGCCGAAAAATTCAAGGCAGATGTTACATCGAGCCCGATCCCGCGTTTCGATCTGCTCAAGTTCAGCGATTATGTCCAGATCGGCGTTCAATATTCCCGCGGTTGCCCGTTCACCTGCGAATTCTGCGATATCATCGAGCTCTACGGGCGGGTTCCGCGCACCAAGACCAACGAACAGATCCTGGCCGAACTCGATCGCCTCTACGAATTGGGATATCGCGGCCATGTCGACTTTGTCGATGACAACCTCATCGGCAACAAGCGGGCCGTAAAAGGCTTTCTGCCGGAACTGGCCGCCTGGCAGAAGGAGCGCAGTTATCCGTTCGAGATGTCAACGGAAGCCTCGCTCAATCTCGCCGATGACGAAGCCCTTTTGAAAATGATGCAGGAAGCTGGCTATTTCTCTGTCTTCATTGGCATCGAAAGCCCGGATCCTGAGGTTCTGAACGCAACCCGTAAGAAACAGAATACACGCAGGGACATCGCAAAAAGCGTCCACAAGATCTACGACGCGGGCATTTTTGTCCTGGCTGGATTTATCGTTGGCTTTGACGAGGAAAGTGACAGGGTTGCCGACGAAATTTCGGCCCTGATCGAAGAAGCAGCCATTCCCGTTGCCATGACCGGGCTGCTTTATGCCTTGCCGAACACCCAGCTTACGCGGCGCCTTGCAAAGGAAGGTCGTCTTCACGCAGATTTCGCCACGGACGACCCGGATACCGTTCATGGAGATCAGTGTACGGCCGGACTGAACTTCAAGACCGTTCGCCCGCGAGAACAGATCCTCGCGGATTTCAAGGCCGTTATTGAGCGCGTTTACGGGCCCGAAGCCTATTTCGAACGAGTTCGGAAAGTCGCCGAAATGCTCGACATGAGCGGCGCAAACGGATCGATCTGGGGGGCAGGTTTCTTTCACGACATCAAGCTGTTCGGCCGCCTCATTCTTGCAATGACCTTCAAGGAAACAACTTATCGCGGCCCGTTCTGGCGAACACTGATCAAAACCGCCTTCACGAATTTCAGGGCCATCAAGCCGGTGATGATGATGCTCGCACTTTACGTGCACCTGGGCCCGTTCTCACGGTTCGTCACTGCCCAGATCGACAAGCAGATTACCGATATCGAGATGGGTCATTGGGAACAGCCCGCACTGGTCGCCGCCGAATAGTTGCTTTAAACAGGTTTTTTCGCCGGATCACGGCCAACAGACATCAACTCGCCAGGAAGACAACTTGCCGTCCGGTACCTCAAAGCGCAGCGCGCTCAGTTTTATTCTGATCACGCTCATTATCAACTCCATGGGCATCGGCCTGATGATGCCGGTCATGCCTTCGCTCCTGACTGAGCTGACGAACCTTCCCGTGAGTGATGCGGCCCGCTGGGGCGGTGCGCTCAGCGTTGTTTACGCCCTGATGCAGTTTGGTTTCGGCCCGACCCTTGGAAATCTATCCGACAGGTTCGGCCGCAGACCGGTGCTGCTGGTTTCCATGTTCGCCATGGCGGTCGATTACCTGATCATGGCTTTGTCCTGGCATCTTGCGATCCTATTCATTGGCCGGACCTTGTCTGGCGTTGCCGGTGCAACCTTTTCCGCTGCGTCCGCCTATATCGCGGATGTTTCGTCGAAAGAGGACCGGGCCAAGAACTTCGGTCTCGTCGGTGCCGGTTTCGGCGTCGGCTTCGTTCTCGGTCCGATGATTGGCGGTTTTCTCGGTGAATATGGCCCGCGTGCGCCGTTTTATGCCGCCGCGGTTCTGTCATTCATAAATTTCCTGTTCGGCTATTTCATGCTTCCCGAAACGCTGAAGGAGGAGAACAGGCGTACCTTCGACTGGAAGCGGGCGAACCCGTTGGGTGCCCTGAAGCAGATTGCCGCTTATCCGGCCGTGCGCACCTTGTTGCTGGCCGTCTTCCTGTTCGACATCGCCCATTACGTCTACCCCGCCGTCTGGAGTTACTATTCTGAAGAAGTCTTTGGCTGGACACCGGGCGATATCGGCCTTTCTCTGGCCTTTGTCGGGATCGGGTTTGCCTTTGTGCAGGGTTACCTGATCCGGGTTTTGGAACCGAAGCTTGGCCCCGGGCGCACGCTCCTGCTGGGGTTGAGTGCAAATCTCCTGGCATTTGCCGGGCTTGCGATCGCCGATACCGGTTGGATGGCTTATGCGATGGTGTCCTTTGCTGCTCTTGGCGCTCTTGCGACACCGGCCTTCTCCGGACTGATGTCCAATCGCATTCCCGACAATGCTCAAGGCGAGCTGCAGGGTCTCATTTCCAGCGCCGCAGGCCTGTCGATGGTGGTCAGCCCCTTCGTGATGACCCAGGTCTTTTCGCATTTCTCCGGCCCCGACGCCGCCATCTCCTTTCCCGGGGCTCCGTTCGCGCTTGCCGGGATACTGATCCTGGCTTCCATGCTGATTGCCCTGCCTTTCCTGCGCCTGCAGGAGAATGCGCAAGGAACAAGCGGGCCGTCGGATCAGAACTCCCCTGCCGAATAACCGGGTAACGATGTCCGCTTCAATGCTTCTAGATGGCCCGCGACTTGAGCCCGCTTCCGGTCGTCCCGCCCGTCAGCTGGTCGTGATCCTTCACGGGTATGGAGCCGACGGCGCCGACCTGATCGATCTTGGCCGCGCCTGGCAGGGCCAGCTTCCCGACGCAACCTTCATTGCCCCGAATGCACCCGAACACCTGCCATTCGAGGCCCTTGGCGGCCGTCAATGGTTTGCCTTGAGCGAACGTTCCCAGAGCGAGTATCGGATCGGCGCCGAGGCCGCTCAACCGGTTTTGGACCGGTTTCTGGACGAGGAATTGCTGCGTTTGTCTCTGGACGACAGTTCCCTCGCCCTTGTCGGCTTCAGTCAGGGTGCGATGATGGCATTTCAATCCGGCCTGCGACGCAAGATCCCGCCTGCGGCGCTTATCGGATATTCAGGCTTGCTTCCCGGTGCGGACAGGTTGGACGCCATCAACACCGACAGTCCGGTCCTGATCGTTCACGGAACGGAAGACGATGTTGTTCCTGTCTATCATGCAGGCGCCGCACAAGAGGCACTCACCCGAGCAAGGGTTGATGCCAATCTTCACGAGCTCACCGGACTCGGGCACTCCATCGATGAACGCGGCATGGTGCTTGGAGGCCGTTTCCTGGAAAAGGCTTTCGACCGGCGCGCGTGATATTTGATTCCGCAGCGTCAATAGTTAATCGCCCGTTAACTATATTGCGCGATCATGTTTCGACCTATGGCGGACCAGAAGGGTCCGGAATTGCCAGGATTCGAGCACCATGCAGATCTCCGTTGAAACGACCACCCAAAGTGCGAGCCTCTTATCAGCCTCCTTTTCTTCTGGCGGCTCAGACGGCCCAAAGGGCAATGCCTATGGTCACGAGATCGGTCAACGCAATGGGCACAACAAGGCGCCTGCCGTCTCCGTTCTGGAAGCAGCCAGCAAAAAAGCGGAAGAAGATGCGGTTGTCATTGCAGCGCTTCAGCAGGCCGTTGAAAAAGGCAAGTCTGGCGATGACGATGACAAGAAGAAAGACGGCAATCTGGCAACCGTAGAAGATTACCAGAAGGCCGCCGGCAAACTGAAAGCAGCACTTGGTGAGGACGACGGCGGTCCATCAGCTTCCGTTGCCTACGAAAGCGCCACGATTTCCACGACAACAATCGAGGCTGAGATCGGCGGCGAAACAATTTCGGCCCAGTTCGTTTCTTATGAGCGCGTTTCGTTCAACAACGAAACCGGCCTCTCCGTTCGCTCCGCAAGCGCGTCGACGATTGAAGGAGAGTTCGACAACGGCTCGTTCAGCTTTCAGAACGCCTCCGTCAGCGAGCTCTATGCGGGCAACAGCGAACAGGTTTCCAACCTGGCAGGACTGATCGCCTGAGACAAACCCATGGAATTCAAAAAAGGGGAGCAGATGCTCCCCTTTTTCCATTTCAGCATTAACCGACCTTGATCAGGCCTTTTTCAGGTAGGCGACCAGAATGTCGAGCGCCGCCTGAAGGTCGGTCTTGTGGATCATCTCGGTCACCGTATGAATGTACCGGGTGCCGACCACGACCCCAACGGCCTTCGCACCCGCGGCTGCCTGCTGGGCAGCAGCGCCATCCTGCCCGCCGGCCGCCAGCATTGTGCGCTGGAACGGAATTTTCTCCTTTTGCGCCAGCGCCTCGATCTCTTTCACGAGATCCCGATCGGCAATGAAGCTGGAATCCTTGACGTGCAGGCCAAAGCCTTCGCCCTGAACGGTGGTGCGGTCCTGTTCCGGAACGCCGGGCGTGTCGCAGGCAAGTGTCGTGTCGACGCCCAGGCCGATATCAGGCTTGATGGCAAACGATGCCGTGCGCGCACCGCGAAGGCCGACTTCCTCCTGGCAGGTGAAAGCGACATGAATCTCACATTCGTGCTTGGCCTTGCCCAAACCCTTGATCGCTTCAATCCCGAGCCAGCAGGCGATGCGGTTGTCGAGCGCCTTGGACACGATCTTGTCGCCGATCTCAATCAGCGGCTCGTCCATGGTGACCATGTCGCCAACACTGATCAGTTCCTTGGCTTTTTCACCAAGACCCAGATCGATGACAAAGTCCTTCGGCTCCGGGACTTTCTTCCGTTCTTCCGGTGACGAGATGTGGATGGGTTTGCCACCCGGGTTCATCACGCCCTTGAAATCGCCATTGTCGGTCGACACCAGGACCCGCCGCGAAAACAGGTTGCGTGCATCGAAACCGCCCACCGGCTGCACATGCAAAAAGCCCTTGTCGGTAATGTGCGACACAAGGAAGCCGATCTCATCCATATGACAGAGCAGCATCACCTTTTTCGGATCGCCGGATTTGGGCTTCTTGCGGCTGTCTCGCCGGCACAGGAGCGAACCCATCGCGTCGACTGTGACTTCGTCAAAAAGGTCCTTGATTTCCGCCTGGATAAGCTCGCGTACGCGGTGCTCATGACCAGGCACGCCCGGCATTTCGCAGAGGCGGCGTAGAAGTTCGATATTCATGGAACATCCTGTCGGGGTAATGAAAAAAGTCCGGGCGATCCTAAGCCGAAACCACCGCCGGGATAAAGAGCGAAGCCATATATTGTGGGTTGCAATCGCATGAAAAGCACCGAAATCGACAGATTTCCAACCATCGAATTAACCGCTTGCTCTCCAAATTTTGAAAAACGATCCTATCTTTCCGCTATTGCCATTGCAGTGTCGCAATTGAGAGCAAACAATTGCGGCTGGATAAAAAACTCTCATAAGCGTTTGACGCCGCTACGGCGAACAGGCGCTGCCCCTTCCATATTGACCACTCCCGGGGACGTATCATGGCCCAGACAAAGCGTTTCATTCTTTCTATTGACGGCGGCGGGGTTCGCGGCCTCATCCCTCTACGTATACTGGAAACTCTCGAAAGCAGGCTTGTTCAGCGCGGCGTTGACGCAAAAATGCATGAGATCTTCGACCTGATGGCGGGCACCTCCACAGGCGGCTTGATAGCCGCAGGTTTGAGCGCCCCACGCCCAGGCGGAACAGCCGGTGAAGCGGCTGCAACAATTGCGGAGTTGCGCGCGTTTTATGAGCGCGACGCTCGGGAAATTTTCAAGAATTCGATCACAGCGCGTTTTGCACGTGCCGTGACCAATCCGCTCGGTCTGTTCGACGAGACCTACGATGCGCGTCCCCTTGAAAAGCTGCTGAAGGAACGATTCGGCTGGACTTCCATGGCGAGCGGTCTGACCAAGCTGGTTCTCACGGCCTATGACATTGAGCAGCGCAAGGCGGTTTTCATGACCAACGGTCTGGAAGAAAATGGCAGCCGCCCGGACGACTACTACTTCTGGCAGGCCGTGCGCGCCACTACGGCGGCACCTTCCTATTTCGAACCGGCGCGGATCGAAAACCTCACCCGCAAGGAAGAAGAAGCCATGGTCGATGGCGGCGTCTTCATGAACGATCCGACCATGGCCGCTTACCTGGAAGCCCGCAAATTGGGCTGGGACCAGGACGAAATCGTCATCATTTCGCTTGGCACCGGAAGAGCTCCCGAGCGCCCCTTCCCTTACCGGGAAGCCGTCGGCTGGGGGGCTTTAGGATGGATGCAGCCGTCGAAGGGCGTTCCAATCCTGTCGATCTTCTCGGACGGGCAATCACAAACAGCGGCCTATCAGGCGAAACGCCTGTTCTCCGAGCTGCCGAATGTGACCTATCACCGCCTTGATGCATCCCTGACTGCCGAGGGCGAGGACATGGACAATGCGCGCCCGGGCAACATCATTGCCCTCAACGGTGCCGCGGACCGGGTCATTCGGGACAACACCATTCTTCTGGATGAACTCGCAGACATGTTGAAAGCCCATCTGGAACCGGCAGAAGAGGATGCGGAAGCACCTGATTTGGTGCATGCTGCCTGATATGGCCGGTGGCTGAAGGCATCTTTTCTTCAGCCGCCCGATAAAGGCACAGACGCACGAGGTTCCAGAAGTGGCCCAGCGTAGACAAACGGCGCGGGTTTACGCGCCGACCTTCCGAATGTTCTCCTTCGCCAGCGTAGCAGGTGCGCTTGTTGCGCTAACGATCGCCCAGTCCGATGCCGCCAGCCCGGTGCCTGCAGCAAAACCAGGGGCAGCGGTCACTCCGAGTAACGTTTCGAGCCCAAAGCGGATGGCCGGGACCCCGGTTCCGATCAAGAAGCGAGCGGTGCCTGAAGGCTATGTCGCGAGCAAACCCAAGCTTGTGCTCTATTCGCAATTGCCGGCCAAGGACTATTTCGGCGCTGCCGACGGTCCGGCTCCGCTGAAGGCCCGCGCGATCGGGTCCTATGCCAAAGGCTGCCTTTCAGGCGGCGCATCGCTGCCGCCGGATGGACCGACATGGCAGGCAATGCGACTTTCGCGCAATCGCAACTGGGGACACCCGGTTCTGATCGATTACCTTCAGGATCTTGCAAGAGACGCTCCAGGCGTCGGCTGGAACGGGCTTCTGGTCGGCGATCTTGCACAACCGCGCGGCGGCCCGATGCTGTCAGGTCATGCCAGCCACCAGATCGGCCTCGATGCCGACATCTGGCTGACGGAAATGCCGAACCGGCGTTTGACGGTTGAGGAACGGGAGGAAATTTCAGCAATTTCAATGCTGAAGGGACCGCTTGACGTCAAGGGAGCAGACCGCAGCGTTGATCCCGCGAAATGGTCGGACGACCATGCGCGCCTGATCCGGCGCGCTGCGTCGGACAAACGCGTTGCCCGGATTTTTGTCAACCCGACCATCAAGAAAGCGCTTTGCAAATTTGAGAAGGGCAAGGACAGGGCCTGGCTGCGCAAGGTGCGACCGTGGTGGGGGCATCACTACCATTTTCATGTCAGGCTGGCTTGCCCGTCCGGCAGTGGTGGTTGCAAGAACCAGAACCCGCCTCCACCAGGAGATGGCTGCGGTCAGAACCTGACCTACTGGTTGTCGGATGAACCCTGGGTGCCCAAGAAACCGAAAAAGCCTGGCGAAAAACCGAAAGTCGTCAAGAAACGGCCGATGGCCCTTGCCGCGCTTCCCAAGGCCTGCCGAACCGTGCTGACGGCGAACTGAGTGGTTCGCCCCGTTTGCCGTTATTGCTTCGGTGGTTCCAGGGAATTGAGGACTTTCGTCAGGAAGACCAGGTCAAGCCAACGGCCGAATTTTGTGCCGACCTGCGGCATGTGACCCGTCTTTTCAAAGCCCGACTTCTGGTGCAAGGCAATCGAAGCCCTGTTGTCACCATCAACGACGCCCACAAGGACATGAATGCCGCGCGTAGCGGCAAGTTCAACGAGGCGCTCGAGAAGCCTGTGACCAATGCCCTGTCGCTGCACCGCCGGATCAACATAGATCGTATGCTCGGCGGTCAGCCGGTAGCCTTCCTTCGGCCGAAACGGACCGTAACTGGCGAACCCGAGAACCTCATCGTCCGGCCCGACCGCAACAATGACCGGTAGTTCCTGGCTCTTGCGTGCCTCAAACCAGGTCAGCCTGTCGTCAAGCGTTTCTTCCCGTGTGGTCCAGGCGGCCGTCGTTTCCCGCACTGCCCGGTTATAAAGGTCGAGGATCGCCGGAACATCGTGAGGTTCGGCATTTCGGATGTTCATGAAAAACTCATTCGCAAGAGGTCAGGCCATTGCTAGCACAGTGTCGAAGACGCTTCGATGTCCTTTTTACCTCCGTAAAAGTTACAATCTGCACATCCAAAAAGCGGAGTCTGATGCTCCGCTCCCGCCCCTTCTGCCCTTCAACTGCCGAAAGCTACCTAAAAACCATCAGAATTCCGGCCCGGACACGCGCATTCCACTAGGCGAAATCGAATTGCGGTGGTAAACGGGCGGCCATGACGACGAAGACGCTTTCCAACATCCGAAATTTTTCTATCGTGGCCCATATCGATCACGGCAAGTCGACCCTGGCCGACCGCCTGATCCAGATGACCGGCACGATGACCGACCGCGAAATGACCGAGCAGGTTCTCGATAGCATGGATATCGAGCGCGAGCGTGGCATTACGATCAAGGCGCAGACTGTCCGGCTGATTTATGATGCCAAGGACGGTCAGCAATATACGCTGAATCTGATCGACACCCCGGGTCACGTGGATTTTGCCTACGAGGTTTCCCGGTCTCTGGCGGCCTGTGAAGGTTCGCTGCTTGTGGTGGATGCGTCACAGGGTGTGGAAGCACAAACGCTGGCCAACGTCTATCAGGCGATCGACAACGACCACGAGATCGTCACCGTTCTGAACAAGATCGATCTGCCGGCAGCCGAACCGGACCGAATCAAGGAACAGATTGAGGATGTCATCGGCATTGATGCGTCCGATGCCTGCATGATTTCCGCAAAGACCGGTCTTGGTATCGATGATGTGCTGGAAACCATTGTCCAGAAGCTGCCGGCACCGGAAGGTGATCCCGACGAAACGCTGAAAGCCATGCTGGTCGACAGCTGGTACGATACCTATCTCGGTGTGATGGTTCTGGTGCGGGTGATCAACGGCTCTTTGAAAAAAGGGCAGAAGATCAAGATGATGGGCACCGGCGCCTCCTACGACATTGACCGCGTCGGCGTCATGACCCCGAAATTCATTCAGGTAGACGAACTACGCTCTGGCGAAATTGGCGTGATTACCGGGTCCATCAAGGAAGTGGCCGACACACGCGTCGGTGATACCATTACCCTCGACAAGAAGCCTTGCGCGGAACCCCTGCCAGGCTTCAAACCGGCTCAACCGGTGGTGTTCTGCGGACTATTCCCGGTCGATGCAAATGACTTTGAAGACCTGCGCGCTGCAATGGGCAAGCTTCGGCTCAACGATGCCAGCTTCTCCTATGAAATGGAAACGTCTGCGGCGCTCGGTTTCGGCTTCCGCTGTGGTTTCCTTGGTCTGTTGCACCTTGAAATCATCCAGGAACGTCTCTACCGCGAGTTCAATCTCGACCTGATCGCGACCGCACCGTCGGTGGTTTATCAAATGACCATGACCGACGGGACAGATGTGGAACTGCACAATCCGGCCGATATGCCGGACGTCGTGAAGATCTCCGAAATCCGTGAACCGTGGATCCGGGCGACCATCATGACGCCGGATGAGTATCTCGGTGGCATTCTGAAACTTTGTCAGGAACGGCGCGGAATTCAGGTGGACCTTTCCTATGTCGGGTCCCGTGCCATGGTCTCCTATGACCTGCCGCTGAACGAAGTGGTCTTCGACTTCTACGACCGTCTGAAGTCGATCTCCAAGGGCTATGCCTCCTTCGATTATCAGATTTCGGACTACCGGGCGGGCGATCTCGTCAAGATGTCGATCCTGGTCAACGAAGAACCGGTCGATGCGCTTTCAGTGCTCGTGCACCGCAGTCAGGCAGAGCGCCGCGGCCGTGCCATGTGCGAAAAGCTGAAGGACCTGATCCCGCGGCACATGTTCAAGATCCCGATTCAGGCAGCCCTCGGTGGCCGCGTGATCGCGCGTGAGACCATCGCAGCCCTGCGCAAAGATGTGACCGCCAAGTGTTACGGCGGCGATGCCACCCGTAAGCGCAAGCTTCTTGAGAAGCAGAAGGCGGGCAAGAAGAAGATGCGTCAGTTCGGCAAAGTCGAAATCCCTCAGGAAGCCTTCATCCAGGCTCTGAAGATGGATGAGTGAGCCCCGGTCACGTCACGCGTGATCGATTGATCCAGTGGATCAATCGAAGGGGCGAACGCCTGTGAGAGTAAGGCACGAAGTGCCGTCGAACAGGCAGACCAGTCGGGCTAGGCCCGTCCCAAAGATCCAGTGGGCCTTTGGGAGCTGCGAACGCACGCGAGCGTCAGGTGCGCAGCACCAACTAGCGGGCTCACGCGGTCAAGTTATGCCTGATGCCAAGGTCCAGCATTCCTTAAAGGGCCGTGAACGCCTGTCGACACGGCATCGGCAAGCGGACGTCCCGTCAGGCGTCCGTTCAATCCACCGTCACCACCTGCCCGGTCCCGGCTCCTTCAACGCACTTTGCATAGGCAAGGCCAACTCGCCTTGAAGATACAGGGTCGTGACCGGGAAACATGGCGCCATACCGCTCGGCGGAGACCTGAAGCAAACCGGGACTGACCACGTTGACGCGCATGCCGCGCGGCAGATCGATGGCGGCGGCGGCAACGAAACCGGCAAGGGCGCCGTTGCAGATGGCCGCCCCGCTTCCGCGCATACGGGATCCCGGTCGAGGATACCGCTGGTGAGCGTGAAAGACCCGTTGTCGGCAACGACATCCAGGCCTTTCAGGACAAGGTTTATCTGTCCGAGAACCTTTCGCTCCAGGCCAAACAGGTATTTTTCGCGCGTCATGTCAGCAAGGCGCTCAAACTTGACATCCCCGACAGCGGAGACGACAGCGTCGACCTGACCGGCTTCTCGATAGAGCGCGATGATGCTCTCCTCGTTCGTCAAATCCACCCTGAGGTCGCCGGAAGACCGGCCAGCCGTGATTATCTCGTGACGGCTCTTTAATTCGTCACAGACAGCATTGCCGACGTCGCCAGTAGCACCAACCACAAGTATTTTCATTGTTTCCCGCCCTCAATGTTCTCGTAAGCCGCTAATTTGTAGTCAAGAATTTCCGCGCATCTCTCGAGCTCCTGTTGCCGTGCCTTCAATCGCTCTGAATGACGCAGCAACACGGACTTCCTTTCCGGGATCGTCCTGTTGCCCAAACGGTAGAGCTCCGCAAATCGGCACATTTCCTTCATCGGCATACTTGTCTTGCGCAACCAATAAAGCAGTGTCAGCCACTCGACATTTTCGGGGGAGAAGCGTCGAAGCCCATCCGGTCCGCGATCAATGGCCGGAACAATGCCGGATTTCTCGTAGTACCGGATCGTATCGGCGCTCAAACCGCTTTTCATTGAAGCTTCTGATATCCGCATGTCGCTCGCCCACTGTTGCTTGGCAAAGCCTACCCGTCTGGAGCCACTCCAAGTCAAGCACCGAGTTATCTGGTTCTCGACGCCACCAACACTTCGATCCATATCGAAGCACCACTGCACATGATGTTGCTAAAGAGCCTGAAGGAACGGAGGCTCGATATGTTGCTGTCTTACTTGTTTGAAAATTTCCTGGAAGAAGAGCAATTCGCAGCGCGCTGTGAAATCAGCGTCGAAGATCTTCGCGATCTCTATCGAAAGAAGGTCTTTCCGCTACCGTCTTATTCATACTCCGCAGCCGGCAACCTGACTTCATTCTTTCAACCCTTTCAGGACAGGCAAGCATATCGCTTTCATCTGAAGAGCCTTCACAGCTGGTACGACGATGTCACCAAACTCGGCCTGACGGATGAAGCCTCGGCACGCGCCTACTTTGAAGCACGGTGTGAAGCTGCACAGAATGCCTTTCTTGCAGGAACCCTGGGAAAGAGGCTTTGCGAACAAGCTCCGACCGTTGTGCCCCAGTTCGACTCAGAGCACCGGCAGGCTACCTGGAATCATTTTCTCAAGGGAACTTTCGGTGTCTGCACACGTGACGGACTGCCGGAGACGATTTTCCTGAAGCAGTCCTGCGTGCGCTTCGTCGAAACGCTGACTTCCGATCCGGAGTTTGGGCACAAGCCGGACGATCTGAATCTGCTGCGCATACTGGTGGATCTGCTGGACAGCGTTGAATCCGACTTTGCACCACATGAAGTTCAACAATCGTCCCGGCAGAGATGCATCATCGACGTCAGACAAAGATATCCAGCAATCAATACTGGCTGTTAGGTCAACTTTAGTTTCGAATTAAACGCACCAGAATGCGTGAACCGCTTCTATCCTCAGATCGCGCTGTAGGCTTCTGGTTTACAGCGTGTCGGAACGTAGTCGAGACGCCTTCGAGGGGGAAATAGCCTAACGACTGAGGACTGCAGAACTCAATCTTCGACCTCCCCGAAATCCGTATCAAACTGTCGAATCGCGGTCTCCAACTCCTCAAACCATTCAATCATTTCCAGACGATTGGCGTCGATGAACAGTTCGAGAAATTGCTTCTGGAAGTAGTTGTGCTGAGGAGCCACCGAGTTCACGTGGAAATCGTCAGCACTCTGTACGCAGTAATCACTTGTCCCAAGACGTTGAAGACACGAGTAGCGGATCGCCAATGTCGCATCGACCCGGCGCCAAACGAATGTTTCTTTGAAGAGATCCAAAATTCAAGCCGCTGATTTGCGGCAGTCTGTTTAATGGAAACGAGTTATTACGATGCCCATGCCAGGAAAGCAATAAACTTGAAACAGGTTCAAGACCAGAAACGGCGCCGGATTCGATCCAAGCGCCGTTTTCTGATTTGGTAGATTGTGCCAACCGGCCAGATCTTGCTGATGGGCCGATCGGGAGGTTCGGATGACCGGCGTTTCGGCCGGTCTTTGAACTTAGCGCCGATTGAACGGCAGGTCTGCCAGTTCACGCGGGCTCATGCGCTGAATTTCAGGGTGAGCCAGCAAGTCTCTGCGGTCATAGACGGCCGGGGACTTGGCGGTGAGCTGCTTACGGATGAACCATTTCATCATGATTTTCATTCTCCTTATTATTGTTTTTTTCATGGCCAAATTCCTTTTTGTGAATTTAGCTTGGCTCTACATATACGCACCCTCCACCAATAAAAAAATCGACTTATTCTGGCTTTCGATTTAGAAATTCTAAAATGAAGAACCTGAACCGCATTCACCTGTCTGGCCTGAGAGCCGTGGAAGCCGTTGCCCGGCTTGGCTCGATCAAGCTCGCTGCCGAAGAGCTCGGCGTGACCGTTGGCGCCGTCAGCCAGCAGGTCCAGAAAACCGAAGCACAGCTTGGTGTTCAGCTGTTTGAGCGGCAGAACCGCCTGCTCTTGCCGACAGCCCATATGCTGGCAATGCAGCCTCATCTGATGTCCGCTATGTCTTCACTTTCCACGGCCATCGCCACGACCCAGCGTGGCCGCGAGGATTCCCTGACAATCTCTGTTGCGCCTGTCTTTGCCGGCAAGTGGCTGGTCTGGCACCTCAAGAATTTCAACAAGGCCAATCCGGGCGTCAGGGTTCGCGTGGAGGCAACGGTGGACCTGGTCGACCCGGATACCAGCGATGTCGATCTGTGCATCCGTGTCGGCCATGGCCCCTATCCCGGGCTGAATGCGGAAAAACTGCTCAACCAGCGTGTTTTCCCGGTTTGCAGCCCTGCTCTTGCCGAACAGATCAAGGAACCTGCGGATATCGGGAAACTGCCGATCATTCACGATCCGGGCCAGATGTTCACTTGGAAGACCTGGCTGGACCTCTTCGATCTGGACGAGCGCATTCTCAAGGATGGCCCGACGTTTTCCGATGGTTCCCTGTGCCTTGATGCGGCCATTGCCGGCCAGGGCGTTTTCCTTGCCTGGGAGACGCTGGCCGTATACGCGGTCAAGTCCGGCCAGGTCGTCTCGCCGTTCCCGCAAAGACCGGCAACCGGCCTCGGCTACTGGCTGATCAGCGGCAAGAATGCTCCTAGGACAAAGGCAAAACAGGCCTTTGGAGACTGGCTAAGGGATGAGCTGCAGACCTCCATCGGAAGACCGAAGGGCGCGGATGAGGTGGTTGAGTAGTTGCAACATACTCGCTGCCAAACACAAACGTCATTTGGGGCAACGTCGCAACCAGCGCTATCAGGTGATCCGGAATGACGATCTCAAATACGAAGCGTCAAAATACACGGAAGCTCAAGCAAGCGACGAGAGGTTTAAGATTGATCGTCCTTTCAAAACGAAGCTAGCCCCATTTCCCCTTGCCTTCGGCTTGTCTTTCAGTAAATTACCGCCCATGACCTGCCGCACTGCACATTCCTGCCAAACTGGCCGCGCCGCGATATCTTTGCATCTGCGCGCTGAAAACGTGCGCCTTCCTGAGCTGCAGGGTCCCGCCTGTGGGCGATTTATGCGCTAACGCGCTAAATTTCCGGCGCTTTTCTCTTCACCGGGGTCTCACGCAATAATGCGTTCGAGGCCGTGGCATTGTGCGCAATAATTCGCTAAAAGACCCCGACTTTCAGTTTCGACCTAAATCCGCGCGTTCTCGCGCGAACCGACTACCGAGTACGCATGTCCAATCTCGATACACTTGAATCCGATCTTCTGGCAGCCATTGTAGGCGCGGAAACCGAAGCCTCGCTTGAAGATGTCCGGGTCCATGCCCTTGGCAAGAAGGGCAAGATCTCCGAGCAGATGAAAACGCTCGGCAAGATGACGCCGGAAGAGCGCCAGGTGATGGGCCCGGCCCTCAATGGCTTGAAAGCCAAGATCACAGACGCCATCTCGGCGCGAAAAACCGTTCTGGCAGAAGCTGCCCTCGAAGCCCGCCTCGCCAGTGAAAAGGTTGATGTTTCCCTGCCGCTGCGCCCGTCACCTGTTGAAGCCGGACGTATTCATCCGGTCAGCCAGGTCATTGACGAGCTGACGGCCATCTTTGCGGATATGGGCTTTTCCATTGCCGAAGGTCCGGACATCGAAACCGATGAACTGAACTTCACCGCCCTGAACTTCCCGGAAGGCCATCCGGCGCGCGAGATGCATGACACGTTCTTCTTCAACGAGAAGGAAGACGGCGAACGTCTGCTCCTGCGCACGCATACCTCTCCGGTACAGATCCGGACGATGCGGAACCAGGAACCACCGATCCGCGTCATCATTCCGGGCCGGACCTATCGCTGTGACAGCGACCAGACGCACACACCCATGTTCCACCAGGTGGAAGGCCTCGTCATCGACAAGGGAAGCCACTTCGGTCACCTGAAGTGGGTGCTGCAGGAATTCTGCAAGTCGTTCTTTGAAGTCGACGACATCAAGATGCGTTTCCGCCCGAGCTTCTTCCCGTTCACCGAACCGTCCATGGAAGTTGATATCCAGTGCGACCGGTCCGGTGGCGAGGTCAAGATCGGTCAGGGTGACGACTGGCTGGAAATTCTCGGCTGCGGCATGGTGCATCCCAACGTCATCCGCAATTGCGACCTCGATCCGGATGTTTACCAGGGCTTTGCCTGGGGCATGGGGATCGACCGGATCGCGATGCTGAAATACGGCATGCCGGATCTTCGCGCATTCTTCGATGCGGATGTACGCTGGATCCAGCACTACGGCTTCCGCCCGCTCGATTTGCCGACACTGTTCGGCGGATTGTCCAGTTAACCGCCAGGATCTGATGAGGGGCGACCATCCATGCCAAAGCTGACCCGCTTTTTCCTAGCCATCGCAATTTGCCTGGCCACCTTGCTTCCGGCGGCAGCCCAGACCGCGGATCAGGACACCCGCGTTCCGACGCCGACTTCCTTTCTGGAAGCCTGCGCAGAAAAAATCGAAAGCCGTGGGCGCCTCCGCTTCTGCGATACCTATTTTCGCGAGAAGCTTGGCACCGAGGCAGACGCGCTTCTTTATCTGAGGGACCGGATCACCCGGTTGCGCGCAGGTCACGAAGCAAGCTCTGCGGAAAAGTATCAGAGCTTTCTGCAGGCAATCTACATCGTGGCGTTTCTGACCATCGCCTCGATTGTGCTGATTGCCAGCGACCGGCGCATTGGCGGCACCGCAAAATGGGCGGGACTGACAAGCACGGCTGCGCTTCTGGTGATGGTGGTGATTGTTGCCATGGGCTGGCTTGGCAAGTACCGGGCGGAATATGCCGCTCAGGTGGAGCTTGGCATCTTGCGCGACCGCATTGAAACGGAAGCCGCCCAGGCCATTGCGACCGGCCAGCAGATCACTCCGGACATGGTGCGGCGCTGGACCGAGGACTTCTCGGAAATCGGACGCCGGTTCGCGGAAAGCTACGGCCAGGCGACCGTGTTGCCCGAAGTGGACCGGTTCGGCAACTGACGCGCCTTCCTTCAGATATTTCGCGGCCACGACATGCCGCACGACCGATAAAGAGTTAAAACCATGAAATTCACCCTTTCCTGGCTCAAGGAGCACCTGGAAACCGACGCCAGCCTGGAAGAGATCGTTGAACGTCTCACCATGATCGGCCTGGAAGTCGAGGAAGTGACCAATCGCGCCGACCGCCTCAAGACCTTCCGGATCGCCAAGGTGCTTGAAGCCGAACAGCACCCGAATGCGGACCGCCTGCGTGTCCTCAAGGTGGATGCGGGCGAAGGCGAGCCGATCCAGATCGTTTGCGGCGCTCCGAATGCGCGCGCCGGTCTTGTCGGTGTACTGGGCAAGCCTGGAGATTACATTCCGGGCCTCGATGTCACGTTGTCCGTCGGCAAGATCCGTGACGTCGAAAGCTTCGGCATGATGTGCTCCGAGCGCGAGCTTGAGCTTTCAGAAGAGCATGACGGCATCATCGATCTTCCGGAAGATGCGCCGGTCGGTGTCAACTATGCCGAATGGGCCGGGCTGGACGAACCCGTCATCGAAATCGGCCTGACACCGAACCGCCCGGACTGCACAGGCGTTTACGGTATTGCCCGCGACCTGGCAGCTTCAGGCCTCGGCAAGCTGAAAGAGCGCTCGCACGAGCAGATTCGCGGCGGTTACCCGTGCCCGGTCGATGTCACTCTTGATTTCGGTGATACCCATCCGCTCTGCAAGGCGTTCGGCCTGCGTCTGGTGAAGGGTGTCAAGAACGGCCCATCTCCGAAATGGCTTCAGGATCGCCTGACCGCAATCGGATTGCGGCCGATCAACATTCTGGTGGACATCACCAACTACATCACGTTCGACCAGGGCCGCCCGCTTCACGTCTTCGATGCAGACAAGGTTCATGGAAACCTCGTCGTCCGGCGCGGTAAAACCGGCGAGAGTATCGATGGCCTCAACGGCAAGTCCTACGAGGTCGATGACAGCGTCTGCGTCATTTCCGACGACAACAGCGTCGAAAGCCTTGGCGGCATCCTGGGCGGAGAACCTTCCGGCTGTACCGAAGAAACCGTCAACGTGCTGATCGAATCCGCTCTGTGGGATGAAGACGGCATTGCCTCCACCGGCCGCAAGCTGGGTGTCCATACCGATGCCCGCTATCGTTTTGAACGCGGTGTCGACCCCGACTACATGATGCCGGGCCTGGAATATGCGACCCGCATGGTGCTGGATCTGTGTGGCGGTGAAGCCTCCGAGACGATCCAGGCTGGCAGCATTCCCGACAGTGCAAACATCATCGAGTTCCCCTATTCGGAAATCAAACGCCTTTCAGGCGTCGATGTTCCGCAGGCCGAAGCCAACCTGGTACTGAAGTCCCTCGGCTTCTGGATCTCCGGTTCCGGCGACACTGTGAAAGTGGCTGCACCGAGCTGGCGGCCGGACATTGAAGGCAAAGCCGATCTGGTCGAAGAAGTCGTGCGCATCATCGGCCTCGACCGGGTGCCGTTCACGCCGCTTCCGCCAACCGGTTCTGTCGGACAGAAAGTTCTGACCACCGGCCAGATTCGCCGCAACAGGGCGCGCCGGGCCCTGGCAGCGCGTGGTTTCAACGAAGCCGTCACCTGGTCGTTCATCTCGAAGGAACAGGCGGACCTTTTCGGAGGCGGCAAGCCGGAACTGGCACTCGCCAATCCGATTTCGCCGGAAATGTCCGACATGCGCCCGAGCCTGCTGCCTGGTCTTCTGGCCGCTGCCCAACGCAACGCTGACCGTGGCTACGGTGATGTGGCACTGTTTGAAGTCGGACAGATCTTCCAGAACGACACGCCGGAAGGTCAGAAGATGGTTGCTGCGGGCGTGCGCCGTGGAACCGCCAAGCTGCAAGGTGGGGGACGCCACTGGTCCGGCGCCTCGGAAAACGTCGATGTCTTCGACGCCAAGGCTGATGCAGGTGCCGCACTTGCGGCCATTGGCGCGCCTGTCGAGAAGTTGCAGGTCTACACCGATGCTCCGGCAACCTTCCACCCCGGTCGGTCCGGCTGCCTGAAACTCGGACCGAAAAACACGCTTGCCGTCTTCGGTGAGATCCATCCGCGCGCACTTGCGGCTCTGGACATTGAAGGGCCGCTGGTCGCGTTCGAGATTTACCTGGATGCCCTGCCTCAGCCGAAGAGCAAGGGCGGCCGATCAAAGGGCGCGCTGAACGCAAGCCACCTGATGCCCGTCCGCCGTGATTTCGCTTTCCTCGTTTCAAAGGACGTGAGCGCGGAAACACTGCTGAAGGCAGCTCGCGGCGCTGAGAAGAACCTCGTTGCCGATGTCACGCTGTTCGACATTTACGAAGGACAAGGCGTGCCGGAAGACCAGAAATCGGTCGCGATCGATGTTCTGATCCAACCACGTCAGAAAACCCTGACGGACGAGGAGATCGACGCGATCGCCAAGAAGATCATCGCCAATGTTGAAAAAGCAACCGGCGGTTCCTTGAGGGGCTAACACCCCAAACGGAAATGAGAAACCGCGCGGAACCTTCCGCGCGGTTTTGTTATCGGATCCTGCGGTTCTGATAACAGCGATTGCCCACAGGACATTTCGGATTGTCCTTTGTCGGGGCGATCACCGGCCGGACCTGATTGGTCTGCGGCATGCAGTACCGCGCATCAGAAATGAACTTTTCAAATGTTGTCGGGCCGGTGTTCATGACCACCGTGCCTCTCTGCTGGACAAGCGATTGTGCCTGTGCACAGGTCAATTGCCGTGTGTCCGGCCGTCCCGCCTGCGCCAGGGCTGTCTGTGTTGCCAGAGCCGAAATGACAACCGCCCCGGCCATCCGGCCTGCAAAGCGGACAAGGTCAACCAAGAAGCGATTTTCAGCCATCGTTCAGGTTCCCGGTTCAGCGGCCGGCCCCTCACCGGAAGGCCAGCTGCATGTGGGTCTTACGGACCCGCACTAGTTAAAATAAAACGGCGAATACTCGATACAACGTTCAACGTAGCATTTGTTGTTGTCTTTGGTCGGTACATAGTCCCGTCTCGTGACCTCACCACGTTGACAGAAACTCCGGTTCGAAACGTAGCGATCAAAGGTGTATTGCCCGGTGCTCATGACAACTGCGCCCTGCTGATTGATCATGGATTGCACCTGGGCGCAGGTCATCGTGCGGGAATCCGGCCTGCGGGACTGTGCTTCAGTTGTTTGAATGGAAGCGATGCTGAACAATGAGACTGCAGATGCGATCAAAAACAATTTTCCGATTTTGGCCGATCTGAATTCAAGACATTTTCGCATTAGGATTTTCCGAGCAAGTTGACCTACTTATGGACATGGCACTGACAATTGCCCTGTCAAGCTACGCATGAGTGCTTAGATAAGCCTGCATTTTATCCGTGCTCGAGGGACAAGGAGTTGTGATGGGTCAATTCTCAACCGATATCCTTCGTTTTCATCGGGTCAGAATCGCGTAGGGTGTTCGCCCGCATTCGAAAGGCTCCATCCATGCTGACCGGTGACGCCCCCCAATCCGCGTTCGACGCCAAACTCGGCGACCCTTATGCAACCAGTGAGCAGGACCGTCTGACGGTGCTTGAAGAAATCCTGCTGTCCGTGCCGCATATCATGCAAATGCTCAGCGCCGTCCGGGACCTGCAACTGCCCGATGCCTGGTTGGTTTCCGGCGGAATTTATCAGACCGTGTGGAATGTCTTGACGGAGCGGCCGCATTTCCACGGCATCAAGGACTTCGACATCATCTATTTCGATGGGTCGGATGTGTCCTACGAAGCCGAAGATGCCGTGATCAAACGTGTGAATGCAGCGCTCCCGGATCTGGCCAAATTGCTGGAAGTGCGCAATCAGGCGCGCGTGCACTTGTGGTACGAACAGCGCTTCGGACGGGCTTACCGGCCACTGGACTGCTCGATGGACGCGCTGACCACCTATGCGGCGCGTACTCACGCGGTTGCGGCCAGGTTGAACAATTCCGGACAGCTGGTTCTTCACGCCCCATTCGGTCTCGCCAACCTTTTCGGCATGCGGCTGGTGCCGAATTACTCCCAGATGAACCCGGAGACCTACGCCGAAAAGGCCGCACGCATGAAGGCGCTGTGGCCGGAGCTCGACGTCGTTGCGTGGGATGAAGACAGGTTATAGGCGGGTCAATACGTCGCCCCGCCTGGCAATTTCATCGAATTGATGACCGAGTGACAGACCTACTTCCGAAGTCATGCGGCGTTTTGACCGTGACATCAGGCCTGCCTTCCACATCCACGCGATGGAGGCAGGACGCAGTCGGCAACATCAGCATCCATTGAGATCTCAACCGGCCTGGAGTTTCACCTGCACGGTCGAATTTTCCGGTTGCTCTTCCTCAGGAGCCTGGATAGCTGACATCAATCGACCACGGACGAGACCGCGCACTGAATTGCCGACATAAACGTCTTCTGCGGTTTCCAGGTCTTGCGGTGTGAGATCGGCTTCGAACGCGAGCCCACGCTCCAAAAGGCCGGCTCGCAATGTGCCGGGCAGAACGCCGTGTTTCAGCGCCGGGGTCAGCAGTCTACCGTCTTTCTTCAGAAACAACGTCATGTAGCTGCCTTCGGTCAGAAACCCGTCTTCGTTTTCGAACAGAACTTCCTGACACCCGGTCTCTGCCTGATAGCGCATTCTGGTGTCGTCATAGAACGCCCGGTTCGTGGTCTTGTGATAAAGGAACCTGTCATCGGATCGGGTGCGTTCACTGGCCAGAACCAGATTGAATACGGTGGACTGGTCGACCGGGGTTAGGTCGGTCGAGGTGATGGAGACATTGCCCTGAGCGTTCAGAAGCAACCTGACCCGCTGCGCACCCGTAAAGCCTGCCGCTTTTTCCAGAAGGGCCGCTCGCACCTTGTGTTCCACGAAATCGAAACCGAAATAGGCGGCGGATTTCTGCAGGCGCTGCAAATGCCTGTCGAACAGCAGATAGCCTTCATCCGGATCATGGGCCATCGTTTCGATCAGATCGAATTCCGGTGTGTCCTCGGTCATGAATTTCAGCTTCAGGATGCATTCATCATATTCCGGTGCCGCGCCGGAATCGAACACGACGCCTGATCCGGTACCGGCCTCGCCTGATCCATCAGCTCGCAGAACCAGGGTTCGAATGGCAACGTTCAATCTGAAGTCACCTCCAGGCTGCAGATAACCGATTGATCCGGTATAGACGCCGCGAGGTCCTGTCTCCAGATCATGGGCAATCTGCATCGCACTGAGCTTCGGTGCACCCGTGATCGAGCCACACGGGAAAAGGCGCTCAATGATCGTCGCAAAACCAACGCTCTCAGGAACCTCGGCCTCCACGGTTGAGGTCATCTGGTGCAGGCTTTGGTAGCGTTCCACCTCGCACAGTTTCGTGACCTTGACCGTTCCCGTTTCGGCGATGCGCGACAGGTCGTTGCGCATCAGGTCGACAATCATAGTGTTTTCGGAGCGCTGCTTCGGATCCCTTGCCAGATCGCGGGCAATCAGCGTGTCTTCAGAAGCATAACGCCCGCGCGGCGCGGTGCCCTTCATGGGTTTCGTGCGCAGCCTCGTGCCCTGCCGCTCAAGAAACAGTTCCGGTGACAGGGACAGCACAGTTCTGTCTTCCATCCGGACAAATGCGGCAAATTCAACCGGTTGCCGTCGCAACAGGTCCAGGAAGATGTTTTCCGGTGCACCTTGATAAGACAGACGCGCTCTCATCGTCAGATTGACCTGATAGATATCGCCTTGCGCCAAATGCTGTCGAACCTGACTGAAGGCATCAGCATAGGCAGCCCGGTCCATGTCAAAGTCAGGTTTGCGGACAGATGCAGGATCGGTGTCGCCCGCTTCTTCCAACAGCGCGCGCGCGTCTTCCAGTCCGATGGACTTTGCCTGATCGTAGAGGCCGAACCACAGCAACGGATCGCCGGTTTCGACAAAACGCTTCTTCAGCTTTTCTTCAAACGCGAAGCCGAGTTCATAGGCAAGGTAACCGGCTGCAAATCTGCCTTCGGCCTGCGCAGCCTCGAGCCGGGCCAGACAGTCCGGCACCTCTTCCAGGGAGGTACAGGTCACAATCTCGCCAGGCGCTTCAAACAAGAGCGCTGAACGCTGCTTCAAGAGATCAAGAAGCAGTATCGATCCGGGCTTTAACGCGCTTTCAGACATCAGTCGTGCCGATTCCCAATGCAGGCTGCATTATCGACCATATTGTGCCCTGTTTCATATGGCTCAAGTGGCTCGTAAAGAGCGGCTCATGACATCCATGCGACATCAGGTCAAGTGTTCTGGTACTCAGACACGACAAAGACCGGCCGAAAACCGACCGGTCTATCATTCTTGCGGTTCAGGCGTGGATCAGGCTGCTGCCACGTCGCGCAGGAAGGCGTCGATGGATCTGCGCATTTCGGTCGCCTCGGCATCAAGGATTTCCGTCACACCTGCCATCGAGGAAGCCGATTGGCTTGTCCGCTCAACCGACTCCCGGACACCGCCGATATTGGCGGCGACTCGGCCAGTTCCGTCAGCCGCTTCGGCGACATTTCTGGAGATTTCCTGTGTAGCGGCGCCCTGCTCATCAACCGCCGCGGCAATCGCGGCTGTGTAGCTGTTCACTTCATCCATCGTCGCAGCAATGGCACCGATCGATTCAACTGCATCTTTCGTTTCCGCCTGGATCGCCGAGATCTGCGCGCCGATTTCCTCGGTCGCCTTTGACGTCTGGTTGGCCAGTTCCTTCACCTCTGCTGCCACGACGGCAAAGCCCTTGCCTGCCTCACCGGCTCGGGCCGCCTCGATCGTTGCGTTCAAGGCCAGAAGATTGGTCTGTTCGGCGATAGCCTGGATGAGTGTTACCACTTCACCAATACGGTTGGCGGCTTCCGCCAGGCCTGCGACCTTCTGGTTGGAGGTTTGCGCGTTGTCAGTCGCCTGAACAACGATGCCGGTTGTCTGTTCAACCTGACGGGAGATTTCCGCAATCGAGGAAGAAAGCTCCTCGGCGGCCGATGCGACCATCTGCACATTGGAAGAAGCTGTTTCGGACGCTTCCGACACGGAGCTGGCACGACCGGTCGTGTCCTGGGCCACCGCGCCGAGCTCTTCAGCGGAAGACCGCATTTCGTGAACCTTCTCGCCGACCCCGTCAAGCTTGGCGGAAATTTCATCCTGGAACGATGCGATCCGCTGGCTGATGATCTCCTGCTTCTCGCGCTCCTTGTCATCATGCTGGGCATTTTCTTCCTGCAGATGAACAGCTTCAGCCCGTGCCTCCTCGGCTTCTTCGCGGGCGTGATCGGAAGCGGTGAACGCGTTTGCCAGACTGTTGGTCATCCACCAGAGTGCGCCAACTTCGGCAACCACAATAACGGCATGGAAAACAACCCGGCCGAAATCCGCACCGCTTGGAAAGACCGCCCAAGGCATGGCGAAATTCAGCACAAGGTGATGCACGGCAACAACCGCCGCATATGCCACCAGGGCACGCCAGTCGACCCAGCTGGCGAGGATTGCCAGAACGGCAAAGAAGTACATATGGCCATCAAGCTGAAAGGAATTCTGTCCGTCCGGCGTCGACAAGGACGCCACGAACAATGCCACGAGACCGGCAAGTGACATGGCCGTCGCCAACCGGGTTTCGACACCGGCACCGAATTTGACCCAGGCAGCGGTTGCGGCGGAACCGAGCAGAAGCGCCGCGCCGAAAACCGTCACCACGGAAACGTTCCCGATCAACCAGGCCGTGGCCATGACCAGGAACACGTTGAACCAGGTGAAATAGATTACGATCCTGGAAAACTTTTCCCGGAAACTGTCCAGACCGGAAACCAAAGGTGCCGTCTCACTCATGTCGCCCTCTCCAAAGAAACCCCAATCCAGCGCGCACACGCGAGTGCGACGGTGGAAGAGGCAACAAACCCAGCCCCCGACTTATAGAGTCGGGCGATAAATTCCTGATCGGTGGCTTCCGTCAGCGCCACCCATGCACCATCGCGTACGAAGATGATCCGTCCCTCGGCATTGGCGACCACCTCAACAGCAGTCTTCCCCCAGGGTTTGGCAACAACCGCAACAAGCCCGTTGCTGCCCGGCACCAGAGCGCCCAGCAGCATAAGAACGCAACAACCCAGGAAATAGGTTGCCGCAAAGATTTTCGCGGATTTGCTCACTCACTCAGACCTCGACGCAGATGTGCGTGAGCCGAAGCTTTGCATTCCAAATTTAATAAAATCTGAAATGTTGAGTTAATCCGACCGATTGACGAGCCTATTCTGAGGGTTAACTCCGATCGTGCGGTTTCATGCTGCGAATACCATCGAGATGACCCGTATAATTTACAAGGGACCTTGGAACGGCATCAAAAAAAGCCGGCGCCTTGCAGCACCGGCTCAAACTCATACTGGTCTCATGCAGACAATTGTCAGGCAGACTGGCCCAATCCGGTGGGACAGGCGACACCCGTACCACCAATGCCGCAATATCCCGCCGGGTTCTTAGCCAGGTACTGCTGGTGATAATCTTCTGCAAAATAGAACGTGTCGAGCTGGCGGATTTCAGTCGTGATCGAGGACGCTACACCGCCGCTCTTCAACGCCTGCTGGTAAGCATCACGCGATTGCTCTGCCACCTGAAGCTCTTCCGGTGTCTTTACATAAATTGCCGAGCGATACTGTGTGCCGGTATCGTTTCCCTGGCGCATGCCCTGGGTCGGATCGTGGTTTTCCCAAAAAACCTTCAACAATTCACCGAAACCAATCACCGCAGGGTCATAAACAACCAGAACAGCTTCCGTATGCCCGGTGCGACCGCTGCATGTCTCGTGATAGGTCGGGTTCGGAGTATATCCGCCTGCATAACCGACCGCGGTTACGTGAACTCCAGGCAGTTGCCAGAACAGCCGTTCCGCACCCCAGAAACAGCCCATGCCGAAAAGAACCGTTTCCATTCCCTCAGGATAAGGCCCCTTCAATGAGTTGCCGTTGACGAAATGCGATTCCGCAGGTTCGATGGCATCAGGACGGCCCGGCAAAGCCTCTTCCTTGCCTGGCAGGGAAAATTTCTTCGTCAGCATGGTCATGAAGGACATTTGAGATCTCCGCTACCGCTCCAGCCGGACTCCAAAAAACAAGGGCCGCCTTCAGCACTTTTTCCGAATGCGGCCCAACGAACCCGGGCATGTGATGAGTTATCGTGCTTTTGCCAAATGTGGCGCAGTTGGCATGTGTTTCCAAGAGGCAGTCACAAGCCTGTGTGAGATTTTCAGTGCTTCAGGCAAACTGAACCTGGTGACGCTGCCGCCTGGCCCCTAACCACAAAAGCAGCAGCCCAAGCGGCGCGAAGAACGCCCAAACCGGCCAGATGAGAATGGTCAGGACAACAGGGTCCCATAGCAGCGGGTGAATGTGGCGTTCGATAGCCGGCTGCAAAATCGGGAACGTGTCCGGGAAGTATTCGTAAAGAACCTGACCGAGCGGAGCGAGATGCACCTGAGATTGTGCAATTGAGCTGCTGGCATCGGAGATTCCGGCAATAATCGCCACGGCAAGAAAACCGTATCCCAATACGCGGAATATAAACTTTAAGACAGTGATCATGGCTTTGCTTTCAATCTTACTCGTCCCGAAATCGGGAAATACTCGAAATGAGATTGCCGGAAATATCGGTTCTCCGGTCTTGCCTATAACTAAAATTAATAACGCAAAACTAATGAACAAGATTTGATGTGCAACACATTCCTGTGAGATTTTGGTTACGATTTGGGGACTTAGCGGCGCCGAAACGGCCCTGAATCAATCGGAACATTGGCATAAATTGCAATATGTTGCCCGAACATTGTCAATTCTGACAGCACGCGTGATTTGACAGCTCGGTCTCCTCCATTTCCAGCACTTCATTGCAGCTCCTACACCGCTTCAGAGCATCGCCTGTCGTCTTTACCGAATCGATTGTCGAACCAGAGCAAGACTGGATCCGCGTACCGATCACTTGGCCTCACCTGCTTCGCTCTTTTTTAAGCGCTCCCAGCAATTTAGCCCTGAAAATCGCCGCCTGCACGCCCTGGCAACGGCTTGAAAATCCACAGGCGTAAGGCATATCAAAAAAAACTCATTCTAGTGCTTGCACTTGGCCTGTTCCTGAGTATATTGCGCCCCACTCAAGCGGGTGACGCTTGCGATGGACAGGTGGCCGAGTGGCTGA
Source organism: Roseibium sp. SCP15 (assembly GCF_040329435.1). Lineage (NCBI taxonomy): Bacteria > Pseudomonadati > Pseudomonadota > Alphaproteobacteria > Hyphomicrobiales > Stappiaceae > Roseibium > Roseibium sp. SCP15. The sequence goes on from NZ_JBDZYI010000002.1 coordinate 743,013, forward strand.
AGGCGCACGCCTGGAACGCGTGTATACGGGCAACCGTATCGAGGGTTCGAATCCCTCTCTGTCCGCCATTTTCTTCTTGCTCAAGTGCATGATGATGACCACGGATCGTGCCGGCGATGCGCTTCACGATCTCGTAACGGATCAACACGGAAGCCACGGCCGTTGCTCATGGCTCACCAGATCAGTCACCACTCGCCGAATTCCATCTCCACAGCTCGAGACCTTGGCAGGCGATATGACAGACGTGCTCTTCGGTACAGGCGAACTTGAACGCGGTTGATGATAATTCGCGTCAATGCCTGGCCAGCGTCATTGATACGCCGCTCATCGGTGTTAAGGCGCCAGGATGCCAGGCCGCGCGGCATGAGCAGACCACTCAACATTGACTGTCACAACGAAACGGAATTCGCCTCATTGGTCATGTCGGACTTGTCGATACGAACGAAATCAATCTTCGGTTCGTCCGACTGGTGAACTCGAGTGAGAGTGCCATGATCGAGAACTCCAGCGGCCGACAACGGGACGAAAACGTTGAGGTGAACCAGTTCACGGCCTTCTCAGAATCCTGCCAGACCCGTCGAAGATTGATGGATCACAGGTACCTGGACAGCGGAACTTGAGAAAGCCGGACACGATTCAAATCAGTGGAACCGCATTTACCAACTTTGCTCCGGTTCATGCGCTCTCACGACTTGGTCAGATATTGGCCGGAAGGCCGCTAGACGAAGTAAAAATCGTCCGCAGTGAGTGTTCCGATATCAACGCCATGCAAAACGAAGAAATTGTCCCAATACGTCACATCTGTACCAACAACACCCATATGGTCATATTCAGTGATGGTCAGATCCGCAAAGCTGTCCGGTCCTTCAGGCCCAAGTATAAACTTCAGTTTATCTATACCAATCTGGAAGTCGTAGATATCCAGACGCTGGTTGCCTGGAGCTTCAACTCCGAAATTCCGGAATTCAAAGGTGTCGCTTCCAGCGCCGCCCGTCATTTCATCGTAACCGGAAGTGAAAATCAGCGTATCGTCTCCGTCGCCACCAAAGATCTTGTCATCTGCCGATTCAATTATTGGGCCTTCGATAACAACTCCGCCGGTAAGAATGTCGTCTCCATCGCCGCCATAAAGGACGTTGTGACCGTAACTTCCGGCTAAAGTGTCATTCCCGGAACCACCGTACAGAGTGTCGTTGCCCTTGCCGCCGATCAAAGTATCGTCACGACTTGCCCCTGTGAGCGTGTCGTCACCTCCGCCACCATTCAAATAATAGTCAACACTCTTATTGTTGCCTTTGACGATGTCGTTACCGCTAGCTCCAACAAATCGTTCAAAGCCATACCAAGACAAACCGCTGGTCCGAAAATGTGCTCCCTCCTCAATCAAAAGCGTATCAGTACCAGAACCACCCACGTCGACGGCCAAACCATTTTGCCAGAAATAGTCGCCGTACCCATAGTAAATCGCATCATTGCCAGCACCGCCAAACATCGTATCACGACCACTCCCACCTTTCAGCGTGTCGTTCCCACCGGCTCCGGTGAGCATGTCATTGCCGTCACCACCATGAAGATAATAATTGACGCTATTGCTGTTTCCCTTAACGCTGTCATCACCGCTGGCCCCAACGAAACGTTCACAACCATACCAGGACAATCCACTCGTTCTGAAGGTAGCCCCTTCTTCGATACGAAGCGTGTCAATACCTGAACCACCAACATCGATGGCCAAACCGTTCTTCCAGAAATAGTCGCCAGCGCCGTAGTAGACTGTGTCATTACCACCGCCGCCGTATATGGTGTCTCTACCCGCACCGCCAATCAGTACATCGTCGCCACCCGCTCCGCTTAGACTGTCGTCTCCAGCCCCACCACGGAAAAAGTAGTCAACAGAATTATTGTTGCCCTTGACGATGTCATTGCCGCTGGCTCCGATAAAGCGTTCAAACCCATACCATGATAGACCGCTGGTCCGAAAGTACGAGCCCTCCTCAATCACCAGCGTATCTGTACCCTCACCACCCACATCAATGGCGAGACCATTTACCCAAAAATAATCACCAGATCCGTAATGAACAGTGTCGTTCCCGGCACCGGCGAATAGAGTATCTCTTCCAGCTCCTCCCATTAGAGTGTCATCGCCGCTAGAGCCTGTCAGTGTGTCGTCGCCGTCACCTCCGTTCAAATAATAGTCGATAGCGCCATCGTTGCCTTTGACGTTGTCATTGCCGTTAGCTCCAACAAATCGTTCAAACCCGTACCAGGATAGTCCACTGGTCCGAAAGTAAGACCCTTCCTCAATTACCAGCGTATCCGTTCCGGCACCGCCCACATCAACGGCAAGCCCGTTCTCCCAAAAAAAGTCTCCGACGGCGTAGTAGATTGCATCATTCCCAGCGCCGCCAAATAGCGTGTCGCGACCGCTTCCTCCTATCAATGTGTCATTGCCACCAGCGCCCCGCAACACGTCATCCCCGTCGCCACCATACAAATAGTAGTCCACGGTATCGTCGTCGCCCAAAACGACGTCACGGTCGCTGGCCCCTACGAAGCGCTCAAACCCATACCTAGACAAGCCAGATGTGTTGATTCGAGAACCTTCTTCGACACGCAGCGTGTCAGTGCCAGTACCGCCCGACCCACCGGATGCACCGCCTGACTTTAGGTAATCGCCCTTCGTGTAGTAAATAGTGTCGTTACCTGCTCCACCTAAGATGGTGTCATACCCACTACCTCCAATGAGTATATCATCACCTTCACCGCCGGTTAGAGTATCGTTACCATCTCCGCCATGTAAAATGTTGTCCGAACTGTTTCCAACTAGTTCATCATCACCCGCACCACCTACAGCATTTTCGATCACGGTCCCTCGTGCAATAATCAGATTGCGATCGTACCCCCGGACACTAGAGATACCCTCTTCAGCTAGGCTGATCTTCTGTTCGCCCCCATAGGTGCTAAAATTAAGCGTGTCGATACCGCCATCATCCACAATAGTGTACGACGTGTAGCTGTTCAGAGCGGAAATCGTTTCCATGGTGTCGCCTGAATTGGCATTGTCGCCGTACATCGTATCCCCGATACGAGTATTGCTCGTAGCGCCATACAGATTTCGAATTGCGATCACATCGGCAATCTGCGGCGTAACTGCATAAGCATAACTTGCATGGACACTCGTGTTCTCAGTCTGAGAAAAATACGACATTACCGATGCTTGCCAAGAATCGTTGGCATAGTGATTGTCTATGCCGTAAGTCGCCGATCCGTTGTAATTACCGGCATGCCCAAGCCCGAGAGCATGGCCTATTTCGTGGATATAGGTCTGGAATGTATAAGAGTTGATACTCGTGCCATATTCTGCGACCCAGGTGGTGCCAACATTTACGTAGCTAGAGACAAGATTAGATCCACTTGTAGTAAACTGGGCGTAAGCGGAGTTTGCGTCAGAATCTCCAAACTCGATCTGCGCTCTTCCCGCAGTGTAAGAAAATTCCAATCCAGTTGCGTCTGACCAAAGTTCCAGCGCTGAACGCGCCAATGCCTGGACCACTGAAGGCAGAGCAGTAATATTGACCGAAACTGTCCCACCAACACTAACATTGAATGCATACGATGCCCCCCCCCAATAGCCATGGGTCAGTTGGTTGGCAATTTGATCGTTGGTATAGATGGGGGGAGATGCCTGCACTTCGGCAGCGAAGGCTGAGTTCGTTTGACTGCAAGAAAAACCTGCAACGACCGGAAGTTCTTCATTGCGGCCGGTAGCCATGCAGAGCTGGCACATTTTTCAAATTACCCTATGCGGTATAAAGGGGTCAACGAGCGAGCTCGAAATGACTCTTTCGTTTGTGAATGGAAGTTGTTTCTCCAATCAATTTGTCTCTAACACTCAACTCTACTTCGTTCCCCTTTCACGCTGTGAGGTTGACAATGAAAATAAAACCTAGAGATAGTAAATTGCATCTTTTGACCTTTATGCTCACCAACTAAAAGTTGTACGGTTCAAATAATTATCAATCCCCTTCCTGTCATCGAACCACAGAAGCAGCGAGCGTTATAAGCTGGGCATTCAAGAAAATTTATAACCAGCGCACTATGTCCTATCGCGAATATTGTAGTACATCAAGACTGCAACCGTCCAAATTCCTCCAAGAACCAATAGCACGCTCAAAGAATACAGAAAACGGTTCGGGTACTGCGCTTGTTGTGACAAGGTCGGTTCAATGAAAGTCGCAAGGTACATGTGTTTTTGATCTGCATCCTGCCGTGACTTTTCCAAACCCGCCAAAGCTGTGGTGTAAAACTGCGCAGCGAACTCTTCTTCAAGCTTCAGTTCCGAATAGTTTGCTATCCTCAACGCCAGCCTATTTCCATTGCCAATGTTTCCACGATTCTCTTCAACAGATCCAACTCCGAGTCGTTGACGCTCATTTGCAATCTGAGCTCGAAGAGCGTTCAGCTCTTCGGTCAGCAAGCGAATGCGTGGTGAATCGGCACTCAAATATGTTTCCAGCGTTTTCTTTTCGGCTGTCTTGGCAGCAACGGCTTGGTCAAGCGAAGCAATCATTTCCATTGCGATGCGTACATTGTCCTCTGGACTGACCTCCTGGGTTTCATCTCGGTAAGCCAGCAATTGCCTGCTGATCGCTTTCAGGCGTGCCTCCGCCCTCGCAACTGTCTCTTCTGCAAATCGGACACTCTGGCGACGATTGACTTCGGACAGCTCGTTTACCAGCCGCTCGCTTCTATTAAGTATTTCTCGCGCGATCGCCACGGAATCAGCTGCATTAAATGTGCGAACATCTACGTAAATCACACCGGACGTTGCATCAAAATTGACATCAACCATGCTCTTCCAATAGCTAAGCTTTTCTTCAATAGGTAACTCGTCCCCCATTCGAAACAACCAATCCGCCTCATCCCGACTAAATACCTTCGAAAGATCTATAACTGCATCCATCTCTTCGACGATCGTCTGGCTTTGAAGAAAGTCATTTACTATATAGCTATTCGAAGTTGTGGATTCGCTTCCACCATCGAGAACCATTCCAAGAATTTCTGTTGCCGCGGTGGAATTTGAGCTGCGAATCGCAAAAGCAGCCGTGCTATGATACTGATCACTCGCCCAGAAAAACATGTAAGCTGAAAAAAGTATCGAAGGAATGGCGACAAACAAGATGTAACCGACTAAGATGAGGCGGTGACGCTGCTTGGTTGATGATCTAGTGGTTTTACTGCTTGTTGCCAAGTCCAAGAGTTTTTGCGGGTCTAGGCCGGACTTTTTCAGACGCTCAATAAGCGTCGGATCATTCGGCGAGTTTGAGACGCGACCTTGGCCAGGCTGAGGCAAGAGCTTCGCCACATCAGTTTTGGCTGGGACCACTTCTGTTTCTTCTTGCCTCGAGTTTCTTTGTGGCATCTGAAATGACCTTTTATTTTTTCAGCACAGTGTCAGACTTAGCGCCGCGCCATATTGTCATCGTGCATAAGTATTGCATCATCAATATTTGGAAAATAGGTTAAATTCCCATCTTCCAATACAACACCCGTTGTGCAATATTCTTTCAAAGACTGATTGGAGTGAGACACCATGATTATGTCGGATCTTTGAAGCTTTTCCTCAAAAACGCGTTTGCATTTTTTCTTGAAGTTCGTATCTCCGACTGCGGTTATCTCGTCGACAAGATAATAGTCAAAGCTTATTCCCATGCTGACGCCAAAAGCCAGCCGAGCTTTCATTCCGGAAGAGTAGGTTTTCACCGGCATGTAATAAGCATTTCCTAGCTCGGAAAAGTCAGCAACATAATCCACCAGCTCTTCAGTATCTTGACCATAAATTCTCGCCACAAAACGCACATTCTGTTCGCCTGTGAGCGACGCGTTAAAACTTCCTTGAAACCCCAGCGGAAAGGAGACCTTTGCATGACGAAGAATCTGTCCGGATGTAGGCTTAATCGTCCCGGCAATTAACCGCAATAGCGTAGATTTTCCTGCACCATTGCGACCGAGCAAGCCAATGCTGTCTCCTCGGGGAATGGTAAAGGACACATCCCTCACGATGTACCGAACTTCACCCTTTTGCTTATAGGATTTTGTAACATGGTCCAAGCGGATCATTTTTGCTCCCTAAGCTGAGCATCGAATATCCACACCAGCACTAAGCCAAAAACGAGGGAAAAAACAGTAAGGCCGACGATATATGGCATGTCCAAGAATGACGCACGGTATGTTGGGTAAAACCCCATGCGAAAAAGTGCAATTATGTGTACCAGCGGATTCCACAATAGAACTTCGCGAAAAGGTGGTGGAATAGTCTCCGGCAAGAAGAAGACACCTGAAACGAGGAACGCTGGCCTGTTTACGATCCCCCAAATTTGTTGATAGGTGCTGCTCAGATGGAACCAGACAATGTTTGCTATCCCAACGCCCGCCCCAAGAGCAATGGCGATCAACGACGCAAGCAATATTGGCTTTAGGTCGACAGACTGAAAGGGCACCATCAACCATAAGCCACAAAAAAGCATCAAGTTAACCACGAACAATGTCACGACTTGCAAGAAAGCGCGCGCAACAATTGCGTCATAGGGTTTGACGACCGGGTAGTTCAAAAGTGCCCGATTAACCTGCACCGACAGGCAGACTTGGTCGGCCGTAGAGCGGTACATGTAAAAAGCGGCATAACCGGTGGCAAAAAACAGCGTGAAGCTACGCCCAAGCGGTGGCGTATGTGCAATCGCCGAGAATACACTTGTCAGGATCGCGATGGTCAGCACTGGGTCCAAGACCGCCCACATGTATCCACCGATTTTATTGCCGTAGCGCGTCGTCATTTCGCGGATCACGAGCGCGAGTACGATGTTAACCTGACGTTTCAGTCCGTTTGCTAAACTATCAGTTGCCAATTTTGCACCGTCTGGACCAATTCACCCTAGAAAAAAGACTCTGCACATCGTGCGTTTCAAATGCCGCCCTGTCACCTCACTGAATATATCGCGACGCCTTTATAGCCAACCCCAGACTGAGTTGTCTTTCCCTGTCGCTGTGTCGCATTCGAAGTGCGGGGTTGGAAACGGTCCAACATTCGGTCGGGCATTTGGCTTCAAGAATTTCCCTAGCAACACCCAAAACAAAGAGGTTGGGGAGCACAATCAGACCAAAATCAACGGAGAGATCGTGAACCATCACTTAAGTCAGAAATTGACTAACTTTCTCCAAGTTTCTTAACCAGCCTGCTCAAGTACCCTTCTAATGGAAATATGTATCGATCTATTCCATGCTTGCATCGCGTGTGTGCTATTTCGTAAAGAACCATCACTGCTGTAGGAAACGCACAGAGAGCAAATCTTGACGAAGATCGTAAAAAACCCGCCTTCTGAAATTGTGGCCTTTATTCCCGCGCGCGAGGGATCGAAAGGGTTACCAGGCAAAAACATACGCCCCTTAGCGGGCCTTCCGCTCTACAAGCATGCAGTGCGAGCGGCACAAATGGCAGGTATTCATCGGATCTTCGTGTCTACCGACATTCCCGAAATTTTGGTCGGATCGGAAACAGCTTTCGATGTAATAGAAAGGTCATCTCGAGCAGCTAGTGATCTCGCAACAATGGCGGATGTCTTGCGGGAATTCGTTGAAAAGGTACTTCCGAACGGCAAAACTATTGTATTGCTGCAACCGACTTCGCCTCTTCGAACCGACAAACATATTGCTCAAGCTCTGGATCTTTATCACACCGGTGAATATGAGATGGTGCTCACAGCGACAGAGACGGACAAGTCAGTCCTCAAGTGCGGCACGCTTGACGGCAATCGATTTGTTCCCGTATCAAAACCGGAATTCTGCTTTTCTAACCGTCAGGAACTACCAGAGGTTTACAGGCCCAACGGGGCGGTTTTTGTGTTTGATAGCAAGCACTTTACGGTGAGTGGCGACGGCTTCCCAACCCAGCAGTTGGGCATCGTGAAAATGTCACCCGAAGAATCACACGATATCGACACGATCGAAGACTTCGATCGATGTGAAACATTGTTCGAGCAAACTCGAGGAAAATAAAATGCAAATTGCGGGAAGAAAGATTGGAAAAGAATTTCCACCGCTTGTTATTGCTGAAATCGGCATCAATCACAATGGGGATCTGTCCACGGCAAAGGAAATGGTCAAGGCAGCTTCCAACGCCGGTGCAGAAATTGTGAAGCACCAGACCCACTTCGTTGAAGACGAAATGACCGAAGAAGCAAAGTCCGTCGTTCCTGCGAATGATCAGCGGTCAATTTGGGAAATAATGAAGTCGTGTGCGTTGACCGTTGAAGAGGAAACCGAGCTTAAGTCCTTCGCCGAAGATCTCGGACTGATATACATATCGACCCCTTTTTCGCGAAAGGCCGCGGACTTTCTGGCTAGTCTTGATGTGCCGGCCTTCAAAATCGGCTCAGGAGAGTGCGATAACCTTCCACTCATCCGTCACATTGTGTCCTTTGGAAAACCGGTCATCATGAGCACCGGCATGCAATCCATTGAGACGTTAGCAGAATCTGTCAAGATATTGGAAGACAGCAATGTGCCTTACGCATTACTCGAATGTACGAATCTTTATCCTTCGCCACCGGAAATCGTTTCGCTCGGAGGAATAACTGAATTGTCAAACGCATTTCCTAACGCAGCAGTCGGATTTTCCGACCATTCGATAGGACCGGAAATGTGTATAGCAGCAGTCGCACTTGGTGCATGTATCTTGGAACGTCATTTTGTTGACACTCGATACAGAAAAGGGCCGGATGTTTCTTGTTCGATGGATCCGAACGAACTTTCATTTCTCATTGCCAGGTCGAAGGAGATTCACACCGCACTGCACAACCCTAAAGAGCGAAGTGAGGCTGAAGACGTCACATATCGCTTCGCCCGAAGTTCTGTCGTCGCCGACAGTGACCTGACCGCTGGACGGATCATCACAGAGGAAGATATCTGGAGCAGACGCCCCGGCACTGGTGAAATTGCGGGATTTGAGTTTGACCAGGTCATCGGCAAAAAGCTCAAAGTGAATATGAAGAAAAATCAACCGCTTCGTTGGCAGGATTTAGAGGACGTTTGATGAGTATTGCACGTTGTGTGCCTCATGTTTTGTTCGTAACTGGTACTCGCGCCGATTTCAGCAAGATTAAAGGTACTGCTGAATCCCTGATCCGCGAAGGCTGGAAAGTCACGTTTTTTGTGACCGGTATGCATATGCTCGAAACATATGGAGCAACTTTTCTCGAAGTTCGAAAGATTGCCGGGGCAGAACAATACGAATATGTGAACCAACGGGAGGGCGACCCTCTTGATTTGGTGTTTTCTAAGACAGTGTTGGGGTTTTCCGACTGGATTCACGAACACTGTCCAGACTTGGTAATCGTTCACGGCGATCGCGTGGAGGCGAAAGCCTGCGCCTTCGTCTGCGCAACCAATTATATCCGTTGTGTTCACATAGAGGGAGGTGAAGTGTCCGGCACGATCGATGAGGTGTTTCGGCATTGTGTAACCAAACTTGCGCACCATCATTTTGTCTGTTCGGAAACAGCCGCCCGAAACGTTGTGAGCCTTGGGGAGGATCCCAACCGCGTGGTTTTAATGGGCTCACCTGAACTCGACACGCATGCAGCTGAAATGTCGGTGAAATTGGACGAAGTTAGACGATACTATGAAATTCCATTTGAAGAGTATGGGATTGTCGTCTTCCATCCTGTCACCTCTGAAGTCCAAACTATTGGTCAACAAGCACAGGATCTGTTCAATTCTCTTGCGCAGAGCGGTCGGGACTTCGTTGTGATTGCATCGAACAACGACCCTGGAGCTAAATCTATCATGGATGTCGTTGAGCAACAGGACCTTACGAGATTCAGAACTCTTCCAAGCATGCGTTTTGAATATTTCTCAATCCTGTTTCGCAACGCATCACTGATGGTCGGAAATAGTAGCGCTGGTGTTCGAGAAGCACCATTTCTCGGTGTGCCAAGCATTAATGTTGGTTCAAGACAAACTGGCAGATCAAGCGCAGCGTCAGTGTTCAACGTCGAGGCACGCGAACACGATGAGATTACCCGCTACATAGATAAGCAATGGAACAAAAGGTTTGAGCGGTGTACGGAGTTTGGTGATGGAAACAGCGTGGTTCGTTTCGTAAATGAATTGAAGAAGCGGGAGTTTTGGGAGATTCCTATGCAGAAACACTTCTTCCGCTCAGATGGCGAGAACATCAAGATGCAACGCTGACCTCGATACGTTGAAATAACGAGAACGTTTGGTAAATCAGCCTTTTGCTTCACGGGCTTCTTGCCTGTTGCGAATAGAAACCCGGAGTTTATCACGGTGAGTAATTTCTTCTCCTATCCGTTTGATCATACAAGTCTACTTCGAAATCGAAGAAAGATCAAAGAACTGCTTCAGCCGCTTATGAAACGAAAGCTGAAGATTTATGTTCTGTCCGGCTCAACTGTGGGAGAACTCAAAGATCTCATTCCATTGTTTTTGGCCAATTTTGGAATCGAGACCGAAATTCGAGTCGGCGAGTACAACACCTATTATGAAGACGCCCTTTTCGGAAGCAATATTAAAGAATTCAAACCTGATTGGGTTTATTTGCACACGACAATAAAGAACATAAATAGATTTCCGAATCTTGATGACACAAGCGAAACCATTGACACATTGATTCAGGAAGAATACGCCAGATTAGCCCATGTAATAGAGGCCCTCCGCAAGCAATCAGTCAAAACGATTGTAAACAATTTCGAGTTGCCGCTCGTACGCAATATCGGTAATCTTTCTTCCGTTCATCCAATGGGCCACATTCGTTTTATCAATCGACTGAATCAGAATATCGGAGAGTCGATTGACGCCGCACAGGGCGTCTATCTTAATGACATCAACTATTTGAGTTCAGTCGTCGGTCTGGACCGCTGGTTCGACCCGAACTACTGGCATGCATTCAAATACGCCGTCTCACCTTTCGCTCTGCCTTGGATTGCTTCTTCAGTGGCAGCGACTATTGCAAGTGCGGAAGGCGCCACCAAGAAAGTCCTCTTGTGTGATCTGGACAACACACTATGGGGAGGCGTGATTGGTGATGATGACAAGGAGGGTATTGAGCTTGGTCCGGAAACCCCCAAAGGGGAAGCCTTCCAAGATGTGCAGAATTACGTTAAGGCATTAAGAAAACGCGGAATTGCCCTGGCAGTGAACTCGAAGAACGATCCTTCCCTAGCGTACACCGGCTTTGACCATGACTATTCCGTCCTTTCAAAAGACGACTTTTCCGCCTTTCTGGCGACTTGGAACCCTAAGTCGGTTAATGTAGGCGAGATTGCCACCCAACTAAATCTGGGATTCGATAGTTTTGCTTTCATTGATGACAATGACGCGGAAATATCGGAAGTTGCCTTGAACCGGCCGGAAGTACTCAGTTTCACATATGCCAGTTCGCCCTTTGAGTTGGCCGTACAAATTGATCGCCTGGGTGTTTTTGAACCGACCTTGCTCTCTGCAGAAGACCTTAAGCGAGCCAGTTACTACAGGGACAACCAGAAGCGAGAACAGCTGATGCGGCAAGCTAGTTCCGTTGAGGAATATCTTGCTACGCTTGCAATGAAGGCCGTCGTCGCGCCCATCGGACAGCCCGAGAGGGAACGGGCCGTTCAACTGATTAACAAGACCAATCAGTTCAATCCGACAACCCGTCGGACCGATGCTCCCGAGCTTGACCGTCGCCTGGACGACCGGGAGGATGTTGCTTTGTATGCCAAGTTAAAAGACAAATTCGGCGACAACGGTATCGTTTCCATCCTATTGGCCGGCGTCAAAGGTGACATCGCGGAAATCGACACCTGGGTAATGAGTTGCCGCGTCTTCAACAGGCAATTGGAGCACGCCGTTTTTGACGAGCTCGTCCGCAGATGCAAAGACAAGGGTGTAAAGCACATAGTTGCATCCTATCAGCCAACCGAGAAAAACGGCTATGTGCAGGACCTATATGACAAACTCGGCTTCGAACGCGTTGCAGAGGCTGGAGACGTACGTCGATACCGCTTTGACGTTGTTGACACTTGGGAAGAACTGAACCGCCTGATAGAGATCGAATATGAACCAGCTTGATAAAATCCAACAGATAATCCGCGATGTATTGGATAGACCGGACCTTGAAATCAATTCGAACGACGGACAGGAGACCGTGGAAGGTTGGGATTCACTAGCCTCGATCAACATCATGTCCGCAGTCGCAGCCGATTATGAAATGACGTTCACGATCGATGACTTCCCTAAATTCACCAGTGTAGAAAGCATATTGAGTCTTGTGGGCGCAGAAGCATGAAGTTTCATCATGTCGGGATCGCATGTGAGGAAATCGACGCGGTTGTCGGGCAATTTAAGTTGCTGCATCCGGACGCCGAAGACGCTTCCGACACGGTCTTTGACGAAGAGCAGAATGCGTTTCTGAAACTCGTTCGTCTGCAGGACGGAACGCGTTTTGAGTTTATCTCCGGCCCGATGGTCAGCGGTCTCGTCAAACGGCGTATTGAACTCTATCACACTTGTTTCGAAACAGCCGATTTCGACAATCAAATCAAAGCCTTTCTCGGCCACAAGGCATTGCCGTTAAGCAAGCCAAAGCCGGCGATCCTGTTTGGTGGTAAAAGAGTGATATTTTTCAAGACCCTGTACGGAATAGTAGAGTTGCTTGAGAGTTAGGATTGCAAAGTTGACGATTGCGTTCGCGGAGCCAACCGGGCTCATGTTTCACCATTTTCATGGCAAAGGTCATCCCGAGGCGCAGGGCAGTATCAGCGATGCGACCTTCGAGCAAATCCTTTATTTGGTCGGCCTTGAAAACATCTTACCTGCCCAGGAATGGCTAGAACGAGCGAAAAAGCAAACGCTGAAAAAAAACCACGTATGTCTGACTTTCGATGACGCGCTTTTGTGCCAATATGATGTTGCAAAACCCATATTGGACAAACACGGACTGACCGCCTTCTGGTTTGTCTATTCCTCGATTCTGCGGGGTGAGCTAGAGAAACTTGAGCTTTTCCGGCACTTCCGGACTACTCAGTTCGAGTCGATTGACCATTTCTACGAGCTGTTTTTCCTGGTCACCGAGAGGCAATACGGGCACAAGTACAAGGAAGCGAAAAAAACTTTCAATCCGGACACCTATCTTGTCAACTCGCCCTTTTATACCGACAATGACCGCTGGTTCCGTTATCTGAGAGATCAGTTCCTAGGCTCGCAAGCCTACGAGGCTTTGATGGACAGGTTCATCGCCGATCGAGGTTACAATCTTCAAAAAGCGGCTAGACAACTTTGGCTAACACGAGATCAAGTGATTGCTCTAGCAAACAACGGACATTGTGTAGGACTGCATTCAGATAGTCATCCAACCACTATGGGCAAATTGTCTGCGGAACAACAACTCTTAGAATACCGGTCGAATTCCGAGTATTTGAATAAGATGCTGGGTGAACGACCACAATCAATGTCTCATCCCTGCAACTCCTATTCAACCGAAACCCTAGCAATCTTAAAGGGTCTTGGCGTGCATGTTGGCTTCAGAGCTGATGTCGCATCTATTGCAAACAGATCAATGCTGGAATTCCCTCGCGAAGACCACGCCAACCTGGTTTCACACCTGGGCTCCTGAGAATATTTTCGGAAAAGAAATGACCACTGAAATTCGACATGCGCGTCAATCGGATCGGAGCGCCATCTTAGAGTTCATTGACACTTTTTGGCGCAAGGATCACATATTCGTACGCGAACCGTCCTTTTTCGACTACGAAATGACCACCGACGGCGTGCCGCAGTTCATTCTGGCGGTCAACAGCAACCAGATAGTTGGACTTGTCGGCTATGTTAAACATGCGGCCCTGGTAGAAGAATCTGACCTGTTTCTGGTTCTACTGCGCGTTCTCGAGAGCCACGCAAACGAGGGGCTGGCAATAAAGCTGCTTAAAACCTGCTTGGACCTGACTAACAAGAATGTTCATACTGTTGGAGCCAACCCAAAAGCGCTGCCGCTTTACAGCCTCATGGGCTTCAAAACAGGCTATCTTGATCACTACTATTGGCTCAATCCACAGATCGGAACCTACAATCTAGCACATGTGCCCGAGAGATTGGATTGGCAGACAGCCAAATTCAGTTGTAACGTAACGCCCGTCACTTCTATTGAGGAAACTGAATACAATCGGCTTCCCCACTATCGGCACGCTGCGAAGTCTCTAGATTTTTTTCGCAAACGTTATTTTGAGCACTCCACTTTCAGCTACTCGGTATACGCCGTAAGAGACCAGGCGACAGGCGGATCTTTAACAGGACTCGGCGTCACCCGCCTAGTTGAGGCAAACCAATCTAGGGCGATGAGAATAGTTGACTGGATCGGGCATGATGACTATTTTAATGCTTTTGCTGGGGCTATTCAACAACACTGCCTAATGGAGCAGTGTGAATTTGCCGACTTTTATTGCCTTGGCATGTCCGCAGATATCCTCAAGCAGGCTGGTTTCTGTAAGATACTTGCAGAAACCGAAACCATTATTCCCAATTACTTCTCGCCGTTTTTGCAAAGGAATGTCAGCTTAACTTTCTGCACCACGCAAAACAACAACATCAAACTGTTCCGCGGAGATGGGGATCAGGACCGGCCCGTTTAGTGCCGGTCAAAATGTGCTATTGAGTGAGAATATTCTTGTCATTTAGGCTGTTTAGCAAAAACACGGCCTCTTTATTTAGAAAACAGGTATCCCGCTCGTTTTTATTGCTTCGACATAAATCGATTCTTCTGGTACCGTTTTGTCAAACTTTTGCGTGTTTCGCATTGGCGCCGCAATAGAACCTCCAAAGGTTGAAGGATAGATTGCGTCAAAACCTGCTTCAGAAAGTAATTCCGAAAACTTCGCGTGATTCCACCAATTGATGTGTGACCCTACGTTCTTGATTGAGAATTTCACTTTCGATGTGAGCCAATCAAGAAAATCGGCCTTGTCCATTTCTTCCAAATTCGCCCTCATTTCTTTCAGCAATTGCGGCTTCGCTCTTTCTATGACTTCATTCGTGGGGTTTATCTGAGAGGCAAAGGCGCGAATAAGGTAATCTTCAGGCTGAACGGTGTCCAAGTCTATATTTCGTTTCGAGAACCAATGATTTGTCCTGAATTTAAACGCAGAAAAGTTTTTCATCCTTGCAGCATAATAAAACAGATCGGCATTGGGACAAGTTATTCTGAATACTCCACCTACTTTCAAGCAGCGGTATACTTCTCTAAACAAATTTGAAGCGTCGTCGTTCTTTATGTGCTCGACTGTGTGGGAGCAATAAGCAAGATCAAGTTCATTCGATTCAAAAGGAAGCGGTATTTTCTTGGTCAAATCATATTCCACAAACCCTGCAGGTTGTATACCCACATAGTGATCTGAACTCACATCGAGATTTGTCCAATTTGGGTGAGAAAAACTGCCTGCGCCAATGTTTATACACTTTCCTTGCCATGTCTCATAAGCGCCTGCTTCTTGGTTCCGATAGTCATACCCGCTGCGAATCGCAAATCGACGCATTACGTCCACGCCATCATTCACCATAATTCAACCCCTAAATGTTTCATTGCCGCGAGAAAATGAAGAAAGTAATCTTGAAGGTCAAGAAATAAGGTTAAACAGATCGGATTCCACCGCATTGTTAACAATTATCTCTTTTTGGAGCGTTTGTTCATTCTCATATTGAAAACACCAACTTCAAACAACGACCTCCTCAAAACTGAGATTGCCTGTTTTATTTGGTCACCAATACGAATCCAATTACAAAACTGTTATGATCTTTCACTAGAAAGTTTAGTTTTTCGGCGTATCTAGCGCTGTTTCCGGGAAGACGAAATTTATGTTTGCGCGTCTAATCACGCGATACTTTCACCCTACAGAATTCCGACCTACCATTTGGCGCCCATTTAGAACGGGGTTTTCAAATTCTGCCCAGCACAGGCATTTGACTGCCCTTGTTTTGCCACGAGAAAATTGCCTAGGGCTACGCCATTGCAAAGGTTTCAACAATTTATTGAAGCCATTTTGCAAATGGCTTTGGCGTTACTGCACCCTTAGAACTTTCTTCCCGAAGGTTGAGCCGGTCTTTGTCAAAAATAGTTTTGTATAAGAACTTCGCGCCTAGTATCACCTATTCTCGGCATCCCACGATGAATTCCGCAAGTGTATCCAATAATAAACGTTCCCCGTTTGGCCAGAACCGGATAAGAATATTCTGCGCTTTGCAGGTCCATCTCCAGATTGCGCGGACTTTTGAGTCCTCTAATCTGTTCGTTGTAGCGGATACACAACCTCTTCATCGGACTTGTTGTCACATGTGTACCTGGCACGTAAGCGAATGGTCCGTCAGCGATATCGTCAACATCGGTCAGATAGAGAAAGCCCTTTGCACACCACCTTTGCGTATCAAGGTGAAGCCCTCGTGTCGCAGGGTTTGTCGCATTAATATATGCATTCAGATGGCGAGGCTGCAGCTCAGTCGACGAGGCTCCATGGTTCAGAGCCTCGATTATTTCACTAGTGGTTAGCTTGGGCTGAACAAACCGTTTGATCGTCGGACAGGCGCGCTCGACATTGACCACTTCGACTATCCCCGAGTCTTCCTCGGGCCTACTGAACACATAACATTTGCCGCTTCTGGCTCGATTATGAAAACCTGTAATTCGAGGTTCCACAGGATGGTCGACAATGAGCTGATCGGTCTCCAAAAACTCCCCGAGCTCGAACTGCTTCCGGGCGACTTTTTCTATCTGGCTCAGTTCATTTTGCGCTCTGTCTATCTGCTCAGCACTAAAGTAGTTATCGACAATGAACACTCCGTGGGCTGCCAGAGCTGCTCTCCCAAGTTCCCAAAGCGAGTTCTGATTGACGTCATTAAGGTCCACACGAAATTGGACGTCCTTTGCGGTTGGGATAATATGGCCAGATACAAAATCTAGGACCGCTTTTACCTTTTCGGCGAGCTTTTCCTGTTGTTCGGCGCACAGCGCGGTTTTTAACCCATCGGTATGTGTCTTTACCAGCCCAACAAACTCGCTGCTTGAGTTTGAGTGACTGGCTAAGGCGTCAAGTTCCTCGATTAGCAACGGTGCCAGGTCTTGTGGCTCGATCGGGGGATTCTGATAAGGCAAATTCATAGAAAGATCCGCTGTGATTTCTGGCCCAAAGCCTAAAATGAGTAGAACTGTCACGATCGCTTATATCCCCAAGTTTAAGCGATGGCCAGATGAATGAAACAAGTCACCACTGAAACGAACCGCACACCAATCATTGACGAATGTCTTGCGATGCTCGAGCTCGATGTATACAAATCAAGCGCAATTGCGTTTCAATGTCGCAACCGCTGCACCATGCCTAGTAATTTCTGGGTCTGGCGTAAGTCTCACGAACCATCGAAAGACTGTTCCAGCAAAGCTGCCAGTGGTTTATCGCAAACAGAAAATCAATCAGATATTGGCCAAACCGGTTCGTGCTCGTGCAAGCTCAGCGTCAGAGCGCGTTTTGGACGTTTCTGTCCACTACCATCGCACAGGCAAGCGGAACATATCCAATTTTCGGAACTGCAGACGCTAGAAATAGTCAGAAAAACTGATAAGACAACCAGATCAAATTGACAGGAATAGTTTGCATGGGCGCTCCCAAAAAATATTCGCGACTTTTGTACAGCACCGGAGGAATTTGTACGGCAATAGGGGTTTCGGCACTTGAGACCATTTCGGAAAACAATGTAGAATATAACGATCATCTGCTGCTTTTTTCCGTAGACGGAAACCCCAAATTCCAGACGCGTTCTGAAGAACAGGCAAGAGCGCTGCATAATTTCGATCAAGTTCATCATCTCGAGAAATTCATTCTAGATGAACGGTTGAACACCATCGATACTAAGGGGTTGGCTGCGAATTTTTCGAACACCAAAATCGATGAAATATTGGTTTTTGCAGAATCAAGTGGTACGCGTTTCGATGCATTAAAAAAAGTTTTCAAGGGTGCCAGAATCACTGTCTATGAAGAAGGCATGCTTGGTTACTGTGGAAAGATGTTTCACAACTCGAAATCCGGTGGATTGGCAACTTCGAGCCGGTTTATCAGCACAAACTATTTCGACAAGCTTTTTCCGCAAGCGTTGAAAGATTTGGATGTACCTGTTCAAAAGATGCATCCGGATATTTTGCGGGACAAGCTCAACAAATCATCTCAATTTAACGAAGCGTTATTAAGCCCCTCACCTAAACCGACGGCCCTTCTCTGTACGGCACCGCTTTGGCGTTTCAATCGAATCACGATTGAGCAAACGACAAAAGCGCATGTTGAGCTTGCGAACATGCTCCTTGAGGCTGGCTTGACCGTCTATTTCAAAGACCATCCCCGTCCGACTTTTAAGCTTTTTGATAGTATACGAGTTCAAGCTACCGAAGACTACGCTCAAAACTTGATCGATGTTACAAATTACTCCAGTATTGCCGAAAGTATCGTAGACAAACTGAAGCCATCAATTACAGTAGGTTTTGGCAGCACAACTCTTTTTAATTCTTATGAGTTATATGGTGTTCCGTCTTTTCGCTACAAAACCGAGCTAATTCCAGCTTCGCTAGGATATGTCGAGCAGCATGTTGTAAATGCCGCCCTCAAGCTCCGCTACATTCCCAGCATCAAAAAGATATCGCAAGTTAACGCCAGAGAAGAGACGCACGATTCCTATCAGTCGCTGGCGAAGGAAATTTTCAAGCAAAACCTAAACCAACGTCAAACGTCCTATGAAGATGAAATCATTCAGCGTGTAGCGAAACGGCTCTCGGTTCAAAAATGGCCAAAGCCAGAAACACCTGCACAAGTTCTCGACTACATCTTTCTTGATGACGAAATGATTATAGAGCGGAACCGAAAAGTACGGAACTTACTTACAGCGAACAAAGACATCAAGGAGACAGCAAGCAAATCGCTAACCAAGAAACTTCCTCTATCCGTTGGAAAACTTTTACTGAATACGCTTGGCGACGTGACCAAACTTCGCCTTGTTACGAAGCAGGAGCACAAAGTGCTTCAAAATGAAAACAAGAATCTAAAGGAAGCAAACGCGGCACTCAAATCCAGTTTAAAAGTGTCGGAAATGGAACTGGCGGAACTGGAGACTGCCAAAAAAGAGCTCGATAGGAGCCACAAGAAAAAGCAAGCAAATCTTGAAACAGAAATCACGGACATTAAGCTACTCAAATCACATCTAAACAACGAGATGAACGTTCTGCAAGGGCGGTTGCTAGAAGCTCGGCAGCACGCTGCAAAAGGGCTTTCTCCAGTGAAATGGCGCTCTTTCCGCTCTGTTCCGGTAATGGACAAAAGTTGGAGTGCGTATGTGAGGAATACAAGTCTTCATGATGCCCTGACTGCAGCAATGCACATGTGCCGAGATATGGATGAGCTATCCCTCAGAACCGCTAAGCTCGTAATGCAGGACGCCTTCCTAGTAAGTTGGGATGAAACGATACAGCAGCACCTGCGCTATGACTCGGATTTCTTAGAAGCTCGTTCTGGTATCGACTTCTCGAAACAGCACAAATTGACTAAGAAAAAACTGGAACAGATTACCCTAGGCGGCTCTGTGAATATGGGCGCCGTGAAGCAGTCACTTGCATATGCTCACGGCTTGCGCGAGTTGCCAGTCCAAATTAGTTCAAAACTTAAGGGCCGAGATTTCATAGATGGAGGAGCTTATGGGGGTGACTCTGCCTTTGCATTTCTGGATTTCGATCCACGTCGTATTTATTGCTTTGAGCCTGCTCTCGATTCCTTTGAGATTCTAAAGTCCAATGTCACTCGTGAAGGGAAGCAAGATCTAATTGCACCGATCCGAAGTGGACTTTCTGACACGAGTGGCAACGCCCAACTGACTCAAAACCTTCGCGCCGGCAATTATATCATCCCCGACAACGAAATCAGCGACGAGATAAACAATGACAGTATTCGCCTCGTTGCCATCGATGAATTTTCAGTCGAACGACAGCTAGATATTGGTCTTATTAAACTAGATGTGGAAGGATACGAGCGTTTAGTGCTTAACGGTGCAACTGCCACGATAAAAAAACATAGACCATTCCTTCTTATTTCCGTGTATCACTCAGCCGAAGATTTTTTGGGCATTAGAGATTGGATCGAAGGCCTTCAACTAAACTACCGATTTCAACTCAGGAAGTTTAGCCCGACACCGGTCATGGAAACCGTACTGATTGCAATTCCTGATACCGATGACTAAAAACTTCCCTCCCTTAAAACTTGACCGACAAGGCCACTCTCAACCTGTTCGAGTAGCCCTCGTGATTGGAGCTGATTCCTATGTCCCGCATGCCGATGCGATTGCATCAACCTTCCGAACTGAAGGCTGGAAACTCGAGTTATTCATAGTTTCAAAGGAGGAAAGACCTGTCGTATCCGAACGTCAGTTGCGTCGTATGGCTCACAGCATCGACGGACTGCAATTGCTTTCCCCACAATTGTTACCCACTGACAAACTGTTTGCTCCTAGCTTCTGGCAACAATTCGAAGCAGCGTTTTTGGGTCTGCACGGAACTTTAGCAAAGAAAGTACTTGATTTGCATAAATGTCAGCAAAGGAGGAACTCAAAGACTCCGTTGACAATTTGCTGCTTTCCCGGGGTTTCCTACTATCTTCAAACCTATGGCCAATGGCTGCGCGCTGGCGCAGACATTGTTTTGTTTAACGAACCCAGGACTTACAAAGATTATAAAAGAATTAATCGAATTTTCTCAAATAAACCTCCTGATAATTCTCTAATTTTCGGCTACCCCACGCTAACCAACCTCGACAAGAAATCAGACAATAACAAGTCAATATTATATATTGATCAAAATATATTGCCAAAAGGATACAAGAACAGAAGAAATCTTACGAGAAAATTATTTGATCTTGCAGAAGCGCGACCAGACGCGACGTTAAGAATTCTTGCTCGCAATAAACCCACAGAGAACTCCAACCATAATGCTCCTGATCGGACGCATATTCAATTCTTAGTGGACGAGGTTCGTCGAACCCGTAAAGAAACCAGTAATATCATTGTTGAATATGGCCCGCCGCGGGAGTACTTGCCTGAAGCCTCGTTATGCATAGGGATTACATCGACAATATTGCTCCATTCCATGTATCTAGGCATTCCAACTGTACCTTTGCGTATCAAAGGTGTCCGAGGTGAGTTTAATGGATTTAATCTCTTCCAAAAAAGCCCTATGGCGATGGCGATCGACGATCTTATTTCGCTAAAATCTATCCCCGCTCTAGATCATGCTTGGACGTGTGAGAACATTCTTGCGACAGACGAAATAGCGAAGGCTCAATTGCGAAAATTCATAATTTGCAATCTTGAACGCCGCAAAACGAAATCAGATACTTATTTGATTTACGACCTATTCCCCCATTTAACGAAGTTGGCATTTTCTCTAGTCGACTTTATTCTCCACTTTAGAATTGGCATTCGAAGTTTTCGCGCATAATCACTCATCCTAATGCTATCTGTCAGTGACAGCGCCTTCAGACAAAACCGATTTTCAAGCTCAGCCTCGTTTGCATTCGCCTTAACTTCAGACTAATCATTCCGGTTCTCGGCCTCCAAGATTGCCCCAAGGCCCGTGGCTGTATCGACAAGTTTCCGACTTGCAAACTGCTATACCAAGAAAAGTTTCTTTCATGCCCCAAACAATCGGCCTTGATTTTGGCACCTCCAATACCGTGGCGGTTTCGGCGGACAGCGACTTTGCGACACAGCCGATTTCCTTCGGCGACAGCAGCGATGCCTTCACATCACTGGCTACGGTTCTGAGCTTTCTCGACCGTGGGGCGGCAAGGGCGTTGAATGCTGAGGCGGGACCCTGGGCGATCAAGCAGTTTCTGGAAAGCTATGGCGATGTACGGTTTATCCAGTCGCTGAAGACATTTGCTGCAAGTCCCGTGTTCAAGGGCACCGGCGTCTTCGGAGTCCGGTTTGAATTTGAAGACCTGATGGCCACCTTTCTGGAATGCGCGTTCGAGCGCGCCGGAGCGGCATTCGATCCGTCTTCGACGCGGCTAACCGTTGGCCGGCCGGTGGAATTCGCAGGTTACAATCCGGATGAAGCGCTGGCGATGGAGCGGTACCGCAAGGCATTTCAGAAGGTCGGTTTCAAGGACATCCTGTTTGTGATGGAACCGGTCGGCGCCGCCTTCTCCTACGCCCAGTCTCTGGAGAAGGACACCACAATACTGGTGGCGGACCTTGGTGGTGGCACCACCGACTATTCCATCATGCGGTTCGAGATGGCGGCAGGTCATCTGAAGGCGACACCGCTCGGTCGTGGCGGAATCGGCATCGCCGGGGACACTTTCGATTATCGCATCATTGACAATGTCATCCTGCCGAAACTCGGTAAGGGCTCGACCTACAGGAGCATGGGCAAGGTGCTGGAAATCCCGCCCAACCTGTTCTCCAATTTCGCCCGCTGGCACATGCTCTCGATCTTCAAGACCTCTGACGACTACAAGGAAATGAAGAAGCTGCTGCGCTGGTGTGTGGAACCGGAGAAGATCGAGCTGTTCATCGATCTTGTCGATGAAGACCAGGGGTATCCGCTTTACAAGTCCGTCTCGGAAACCAAGGCACTCCTGTCATCCGAAGAGGAGGCAGAGTTTTCCTTTGCGCCCCTGGGGCCAGACTTCAAGGCAAGTGTCTCCCGGAAGAACTTCGAAAACTGGATCGCACCCGATCTTGCCAAAATGGACAAGGCACTCGATGCCACCCTCGCGAAGGCCGGCCTGAGCGAAGATGATATTGACCGGGTGTTCATGACCGGGGGCACCTCCTTTGTACCCGCAGTCCGCCGACAATTTGCCAATCGGTTCGGGCAGGAGCGGATATCCGGCGGCAACGAGCTGACCTCGGTCGCCAACGGCCTGGCCCTGATTGGCGCCCGTGAAGATGCAGGCGATTGGGCAATCGCGGCCTAATTCCTGTTAAAATCCAGGCGGTGTCAGAAGTCTTACAACGACTTCGGCCTTGTCTCCGGCAGATATCTTCTCCGCCTTTCGGACCGCAGCCTTGACCGGCAGCAAAAAAGAACCGGAAGCCTTGTCCGGCCAGATTGTCGTGTCCCAGCTCGATGAACCGATACTGGCCTTCACCTTTATCATGCCCCAGGCCCGGCCTTTCCTGCTGCCGGTGTAAAACCGGATCTGGTCGGCGCAGTCCTGCGGCAGTGTGATGAAGGTCCAGCCTCCCGGTCCGGGCGAGAGCCACAGCTCTCCGGAAAATTCCATTTGATCAAGCACTGCGTTGCCTACGTTTCATGGAACTGCGTAACTGCAGCGCCTTGCGGCAGGTCATTCCAGAAAACAGTCAGCACAGTCAACCGGTCAGACCTCGGTTCCAAAGGCTGCTGTCATATCCTGATACTGGAAATGCCGGGCGCTGATGCAGCGCCCGGACAAGATTTAGCCAAACGCTTTGCGGAGAGCGGGCACGCGTTTGACGAGGATGTAGTCGAGTGCCAGTACGGTCAGCAGGGTAATGCCGACAAGCGGAAAGGCCAGCGACAGGAACAGCATCAGGATCATCGCACCGCGCCAATGCGGCAGGTCATCCGGCGTCTTTGGAGCAAATACGCGCAATGCAGCCCCCTTTGGCCGCCGGAGCCACCACATCGCAACGCCGCTGACACACAGGAAGATCACCGACAGGCAGACAATCGTGTTCAAGATGAAATTCCACAAGCCGATCAGCCCCATATGCAGCGGAATGCCAACTGCCATGGCCTTGCCGGCCAGCGAGTAATCCGCAAATGCGACATTCGCCAACACCCTGCCCGTGTATTGGTCCACATGAACCGTCCGGTCCGAGAATGGATCCTCGGCATCAGCACTCATCGTGTCCTGATTGATCGTCCAGACACCTGTCGCACCATTCGGATAGGCTACACGGTAGCGGGCGTTGAACCCGATCGCATCGGCAAGCTTCGCAACACTGTCAATGGTGACCGGAACACCGGGGGCAATCCCGATCACGCCGGCCTCAGACCCGGAAGCGGGCATTGGCGTCTGTTCAATGGCCCAGGGCACTTCCCCGACGGGTCCGTGATTCATTGAAGCATGGGTTTCGTCGGAAAGTGGCACATTGTTCCATTTTTCAGCGGGAAATGTGTTCCAAGCCTGAACCAGCTTGCTGCCCCAGACACCCGTCCAGGCCATGCCCGAAATCAGGAAAAGCAACAGGATCACCGACAGATAAACACCGACATTGGCGTGCAATGTTTTCCAAAGCGCCCTGCCCTTCTCGCTCAAATCCGGTACCAGAGCACGCAGCAAAGAGCGATCTCTCGGCCACCAGAGATAAATACCGGTAACGATCAGGACGATTGCCAGGCCAGCAGCGATTTCCAACAAGCGGTCGCCTGTCGTGCCAAGCATGAGATCGCTGTGAATGCCATCGGCAAAGTCGTACCAGCCTTGACGCCGTTCCCAGCTCTCAACCACTTCACCAGTATAGGGATCGACCGCGACCATGGTCTGGACACCATCGGCCTTGACCCGGAATACGGATACATTGTCGTCGGCCCTGCCCTTGAGCCATTCGACGATCTTTCCGTCCGGCCGGCTTGCAAGAGCCACCTCTGCTTGCGCCGACACACTCAGCGCAGGCGCTCCCGGAGGAACAGGAACGGTGACCTTTTCACCGTCTCGACCATCAAAATATCCGATATACATCATGATCATGCCAGTCACGGCCAGAATCATCAGAAACGGAATGACAAACAGTCCGGCATAAAAATGCCAACGCCAGGCCGCCAGGTAAAAGCGGCTGGCAGTGGACGCACCTATGGCGCCCTGAGAAGTATTGCTCATGGGATCTCCTCACCGGAACAGCCGCAAAGGTTCGATGCCGCGGGCAGGTCCGGTCTCAATTGAATTTCAAAAAGAAAGCGGGAAGATCAGACCCCATGAGGTGGCGCACGTGCGCCGTTTTGACCGTGAACGGCGGCCTGCCGCCACGCAATTGTCTGTAGAACAGGCTGTTGTTGCGCGGGAAGGTCCGGAAGAGCGACTTCAGGCTGCTTGCCCGAATCCAGGAACGCTCCGACACCAGCGAACACACAGTGTTCCATCGTGCCGGTTTCCGGCTCCTCATCGGAACCTGGCGGAACCTCAACGCCGTTGGCATCAAGCGTAACGGTTCGCAGGCCTTCGGTCGTACACAACGTGACCGTAAAGCCACCCTCGGCCTGAACCGAAGGCATGAAGCCCTGGGGCACAAGCGCGTTGAAGACAAACGGCAGGAACAGCAGCGCAAAGACTGCTGATTTCACATCCGGAAATTTTAGCCGGAATTGTTTCAAGTTCCTGTTGCCCCCGATTCAGAACCGCAGATCCTTAAGACAAATTCGGATCAAAGACAAACGCGCGCATGACAGCTGTGCCAATGCTGCAAATTCCGATGCCCTGGCGCTGTGCTGCTGGATGTGTCTGATTGTACCAAAGGATGTCGCTTTCGTGCTTGATCCACCCCGAGGCCTCCCCTAATGTGCCGCGATCCGACGGCGTCCTTCTAGGGACTGAAAGCGATTCTGGATGCGGTTGACCCAAATAGGGGACCAATGCCGGAGCTGTCCAAGACACTTGCAAGAGCGTGGCTTAGTGCCCGCTTGAATGTTTCTGTCTGCTTTCATCTCCTTCAATGTGCCGACAACACAAATCGCCTTTTCGGCGCCTGTTATCCTGGGGAGATACATGACCCAACGCACTATTCTTGCCGGCCTTGCCGCCGCCATCCTGCCCACTTCGGCCTTCGCACATGGCGGTCACCTTGGCGAACTTGCCGGGCACTCCCATTGGGTCGGCGTTGCTGCCCTGGCTGGTGCGGCGCTCGTTGCCGGTCTTGTAGCTCTTAAAGGGCGCAAGCAGAAAGACGCCGAAGACGCGCAGGACATTCAGGGCGAAGACGAAGAAACAACCGGGGAAGTCTCTCAATGAGTGAAAAACTCGGCTTGATGATTTGCGGCCATGGCAGCCGCAACAAGGGCGCGGTCAAGCAATTCGCTCAGTTGGCGGAAGGTCTGAAAGCCCGGTTTCCGGACTGGCCAGTGGAATACGGCTACCTGGAATTTGCCAATCCTGTCATCCATGACGGCCTGAACAAACTGCGGGAACAAGGCTGCACACATGTTCTTGCGGTTCCTGGAATGCTGTTTGCTGCCGGTCACGCGAAGAACGACATCCCCTCGGTTCTGAACACCTACCAGGCAATGCATCCGGAGATGAAAATCTCATACGGCCGTGAACTGGCCGTGGACACGCGCATGGTCAAAGCGGCAGCTGCCCGCATCCAGCAAGCGATCGATGCATCCGATAGCGACGTCCCGCTTCATGAAACCCTGCTGATGGTCGTCGGGCGGGGCGCTTCCGATCCGGATGCCAATTCCAACGTCGCCAAGATTACCCGGCTTCTTTGGGAAGGCTTCGGTTTCGGCTGGGCGGAGACCTGCTACTCCGGCGTCACATTTCCACTCGTCGGACCCGGCCTGGAGCACGCCGCCAGGCTTGGCTACAAGCGTGTCATCGTCTTCCCGTATTTCCTCTTCACCGGGGTACTGGTGCAGCGCATCTACGGGACAACGGACGAAGTTGCCGTCAGGCATCCTGATATCGAGTTTCTCAAGGCGGATTATCTCAACGATCATCCCCACGTGATCGATACGATGGCTGACCGCGTCCAGGAAATCCTGGAAGGTGCAAACCTGATGAACTGCCAGATGTGCAAGTACCGCGAACAGGTGCTTGGCTTCGAAGCGGAAATCGGTCTTGCCCAGGAAAGCCACCACCATCATGTGGAAGGTCTTGGGGCCGAAGCGGAGTGCAAACTGTGCGAGGAGTTCTGCAGCGGCGCCTGCGAGCAACAGGTGCAGGCAGGTGGTCATCATCACCATCACGGGCATGGCCACCACCGCCACGATCATCACCATCATGATGGCGACCATGAGCACGGTCATTCACACGACGATGATCACGGCCATCACCACCATCCCTATCCGCATGCGGATCACCCGCACGGACCGAAGTCGCTGGTCCGCGAAAGGTAACAGAAAACGTGTCAACCGATACCGCCCCATCCTACAGCTACGAGAAAGATCCTTCGGCGATTTACCGCCAGTCCTTTTCCATCGTGCGAGAAGAAGCGGATCTTTCTCATATGCCGGAAGGGTTGCGGCCCGTCGCCATTCGTCTGATCCATTCCTGCGGCATGACCGATCTGCCGCAGGACCTGGCCTGGTCGGAGGATTTGGCCGAGGCCGCACAGCGTGCGTTTGCAGCACAGTCTCCTGTTTTCTGCGATGTGGAAATGGTGGCTCACGGAATCATTTCTTCGCGTTTGCCCGAAAACACCGAGGTCATCTGCACCTTGAACGATGCGTCGGTGCCTGACCTTGCACGCAAGCTCGGCACGACACGGTCGGCAGCGGCCATCGATCTGTGGCGCGATCGTCTAGAAGGTGCGGTGGTCGCGATCGGAAATGCGCCAACGGCACTGTTCCACTTGCTTGAATTGATTGCCTCAGGAGGACCGAAGCCTGCGCTGATCCTCGGATTTCCGGTCGGATTTGTCGGAGCGGCGGAATCGAAAGACGCACTCATTGCAAATCCCTTCGATGTGCCGTATCTCGCCGTCAAAGGACGTCGGGGTGGTTCGGCCATGGCAGCTGCTGCCGTCAATGCGCTCGCAGCCGGTTTGCCGGAGGAACGATGACATGCCGGAAGGCTTCAAAAGCAAGGGGTTGAAGTCTGTCTCGAGCGCTAATCCGCTGCGCTCGAGAGGCTTCCTGTCCCGGCCTGGCGGTCAGGCTGTTGCATCAGAAACGGACGGCGACGAGAAAAAGCATCATCGATCGCGCGGTGCACGGCAAGCCAGCGTTTCAAACGATGGAAAACCGTCAGACCTTTCCGTGAAACCTACTATCAAGCCATACACGCTGGAGGACGAATGACCTCCCCCTGGCTCACATTGGTCGGGATCGGCGAAGACGGTGTTCTGGCACCTGGCGGCGCAGAGGCACTCGGACACGCTGACATCATTTATGGTGGAGCCCGGCACCTCGAACTTGCCGGCTCCATTCAGGCGGAAAAGCGAACCTGGCCTTCGCCGTTTTCTTCGGTATTTGACGATTTCGCCAACCTTAGGGACCGGAGAGTTGCGATCCTTGCGACCGGTGATCCGATGTGGTTCGGCATCGGCTCATCGCTGTTGAAACGCTTTGGCGCCGACGAAATGACGATCCTGCCGTCGCTTTCGGCATTCCAGCTTGCTGCCTCCCGCATGGGCTGGGCTGTGCAGGAAACCGAATGCCTTTCGGTTCACGGACGGCCTGTGGACCTCTTGCGTTGCGCGCTCTATCCCGGCGCCCGTCTGATCGTTTTGACCAGCGGAGCCGACACGCCCCAACAAGTGGCCGACCTTCTGGCTGACGAGGGTTACGGCCAGACCAGGATGGACGTTCTGGAACATATTGGCGGCGAAAGGGAACGGCGCGTCACTGGGATTGCCGAAACCTGGTGCTTCGATGTCGTCGGTTTTCACACTCTCTGCCTTGAGGTCGTCGCCGATCCTGGCCTCAGGCTTCGCGGGCGAACACCTGGTCTCCCAGATGACGCTTTTCGCCATGACGGTAAAATGACCAAGCAGGACATTCGCGCCGTCACGTTGGCGGAGCTGAAACCATACCCCGGTGCTCTGCTTTGGGATATCGGTGCGGGCTGCGGTTCGGTCGCCATCGAATGGCTGCGGGCGGCGAACCGCACTCGAGCGATCGGCCTGGAACCCCATTCTGAGCGAAGGCAGATGGCCGCGGAAAATGCCGTTGCTCTCGGCGTACCGCATCTGGAGCTCAAGAATGCCATGGCGCCGGATGGTCTAGAAGGTCTTCCGCAGCCGGACGCCATCTTCATTGGTGGTGGGTTGACGGTTTCAGGCATCGTCGATGCCGCATTGAATGCCCTCCCCACCGGCGGAAGGCTGGTAGCTAATGCCGTGACGCTGGAAAGCGAAGCAGTACTTCTGGCCGCATACCAGGCGCTTGGGGGAACCTTGAAAAAACTGTCGGTACATCGCGCAAGCGCAGTCGGTGGATTAACCGGTTGGCGTCCGCTCATGCCGGTGACCCAGTGGAGTTACACCAGATCATGAGCGGAACCCTCTACGGCATTGGTCTTGGTCCGGGAGATCCGGAGCTGATGACCCTGAAAGCGCACCGGTTGATCTCCTCCGCCGAAGTGATTGCCTATCCTGCTCCCGATTCCGGCGAGAGCTTTGCCCGCTCGATCGCGTCTGCCTCGATACCGGCAGATGCTCGCGAAATTCCGATCATCGTGCCGATGCGCGTCGACCGGTTTCCGGCGCAGGAAATCTATGACAAGGCGGCGGGAGAAATCGCCGAGGTGCTGGCTTCAGGACAGGATGTCGTGACCCTCTGCGAAGGGGATCCGTTCTTCTACGGCTCCTTCATGTATCTGTTTGAACGCCTCTCCGACCGCTTTGACATTGAAATCGTACCAGGCGTCACATCCCTGACAGCGTGCGCTGCACAGCTTCAGCGGCCGCTGACATCGAGAAATGACGTGCTGACCGTCATTCCGGGCCCCTTGCCGGATGAAGACATCCGGCAAAAAATCAATGAAGCCCAGGCTGTCGCCATCATGAAGGTCGGTCGGCACCTGGCACGTCTCAAGGCGTTGCTTGGCGACATGAACCTGTTGGACAGAGCAGGTTATGTGGAACGCGCCAGCCTCTCTGAACAAAAGGTTCATCGTCTCATCGACCTCGAGACGGACACCGCCCCCTATTTTTCCATGATCCTCATCTACAAGGGAGAAGAAGCGTGGACGCTTCCCCCATCCTACTCGTCCTGAATCAGGCCGGCCTCGACACGGCTGAAGACGTCGCGAAACGCTTTTCGACCGCTCGAATTCACGGGCTTGCCGGCCGCGTTCCGACGGCGGACACCCAGTTCAACGAAACGCTGGAGCATATCCAGCTGCTCTTCAAGGCCGGGCATCCGATCATCGGCTTTTGTGCCAGCGGCATCCTGATCCGGGCACTTGCGCCGATCCTGTCGGACAAGCGCAATGAGCCGCCGGTGATTGCCGTTTCCGAGGACGGCTCAAGCATCGTTCCGCTGCTGGGTGGCCATCGGGGCGCCAATGAGCTTGCCCGCATTCTTGCCAAGTCGCTCGGAGGTCATCCGGCGATCACCACCGCCGGTGACACCAAGCTGGGCATCGCGCTCGACGTTCCGCCGAAGGGGTGGCGACTGTCCAACCCGGAAGATGCGAAGCCGGTGATGGCAGAACTCCTCTCGGGAGCCTCGGTACGCCTGGAAGGATCTGCTGACTGGCTTGCCGACGCCAAGCTGGACGAGGCAGACGACGCCGCGATAGCGCTTGTTGCAACCGAAAAGCCGGTTGCCGGCAGCCCGACACAACTGGTCTACCACCCGCAGAAGTTTGCCGTTGGTGTGGGATGCGCCCGCCACTGCGACCCCCAGGAACTCATTGAACTGGTTGAAGCCAACCTGACCGAAGCAGGCATTGCCAAGGGAGCCGTCGCCTGTGTCGCCAGCATTGACCTGAAGGCTGACGAAGAGGCGATGAACATTCTGGCCGAGCACCTGGGCGTGCCGCTGCGCCTTTTCTCTGCTGAAGAATTGCAACGTGAAACCCCGCGCCTGAAAAACCCCTCCAACGTGGTCTTTGCCGAAGTCGGCTGCCACGGGGTGTCCGAAGGCGCCGCACTTGCCGCTGCCGGAGCTTTCAGCGCGCTGACCGTTGAAAAGCAGAAAACGGAAAATGCGACCTGCGCCATTGCCCGCTCGCCGCAACCGATCGAGCCGGAAGCTGTCGGTCGGGCCCGGGGTCATCTTTCCGTGATCGGGATCGGTCCCGGCAAGGATGACTGGCGCACGCCGGAGGCCACAAGGCTTTTGTCTGAAGCTTCCGATGTGGTTGGCTATTCGCTTTATCTCGACATTGTCGAAAAGCACATCACCGGCAAGACGCACCACAACTTCCCGCTCGGCGCGGAAGAAGACCGGGTCCGGTTTGCGCTGGAGGAGGCCGGCAAGGGCAAGAACGTTGCCTTGATCTCTTCCGGAGATGCCGGAATTTACGCAATGGGCTCGCTCGTCTACGAACTTTTGCACCGTAACGCGGAATATGGCGGCGTGTCGGATGCGGCCAAGCGGGTCAGCGTTACCAATGCGCCCGGCATCACTGCGCTGCAGGCCTGTTCCGCGCGCATCGGTGCCCCGATCGGCCATGACTTCTGCGCGATCTCCCTCTCGGATCTGCTGACACCCTGGGAGGCGATCGAGAAGCGACTGCATGCGGCGGCTGAAGGCGACTTCGTGATCGCCTTCTACAATCCGGTTTCCAAACGCCGCCGGACACAGCTTGCTGCAGCGAAGGACATTCTCCTGCAGCACCGCCCTGCGACCACACCCGTCATTCTTGGTGTCAATCTCGGCCGGCCGGAAGAAACCGTGCGTGTGACCACGCTTGAAGCTCTCAGCGTGGATGACGTCGACATGCTCACCACCGTGATGGTCGGCTCTTCCAACACGAGAGCGATCATGAAGGGTGACGGCAAGATCTTCGTCTACACCCCGCGGGGCTATGCCAAGCGTATCGACGCACCAAAGGCAGAGCAGGCTCAAACGAACACTCCAGAACTGGAAGAGCAAAAGGCATGACCGTACATTTCATTGGCGCAGGCCCAGGAGACCCGGATCTCATCACCGTTCGCGGCCTGCGGCTGATCCAGTCCTGCCCCGTCTGCCTCTATGCAGGTTCGCTGGTACCGGAACAGATAGTTGCAGCGGCACCGGAAGGTGCTCGCGTGATCGACACCGCTCCGATGACGCTGGACGAAATCATCGATGAGATCAAAGAAGCCCATGACAAGGGCCTCAACGTTGCCCGTGTCCATTCAGGCGATCCTTCCATTTATGGAGCGACCGCGGAACAGATGCGCCGGCTGGACGCACTTGACATCGACTATGACGTCACGCCGGGCGTGCCCGCTTTTGCGGCAGCTGCAGCGGCTCTGAAGACCGAACTCACGATCCCCGAAGTTGCCCAGACCATCATCGTCACCCGCACGGCGATGCAGTCTTCGGCGATGCCCAACAACGAGGATCTCGACACTCTGGGCAAGAGCGGCGCAACGCTGGCAATTCATCTTTCTGTCCGCAACGTCCGCGAGATCGAACGCCAGCTTACGCCGCACTACGGTCCGGATTGCCCGGTGATCGTCGCCTACCGGGTTGGTTGGCCGGATGAGGCGTTTATCCATGCCACGCTTTCAACACTTGCTGAAAAGATCCGCGCCTCGAAAATCACGCGAACGGCTCTGATCTTTGTCGGCCACGCCCTGAATGCGGGTGATGACTTCCGCGACAGCGCGCTCTATGACGCCGATCACGTGCACGTATTGAGACCGAAGAAGAAAGCCAAGGCCTGACAGAGAGCACCACTTAACTTGCGCTTCCCGGGTGTCTGTGACTACCCTCCTCAGGTGGTATTGTTGTGTCGTCTGCCCTGAAGCAGACGGCTAACAGTCGCGAGCCAACGGGGGGCGTCATGGGCCTTTATTCGGAAGGAAACCGCAAGTGGTGGCTTCTGGTCGCCGTCAGTTGTGTCCTCGGACTGGTGCTTCTGGATGAGACGGTGGTCGGCATCGCCCTGCCGACGATCCAGGCAGAACTGGACCTGTCGCTCAACCAGTCACACTGGGTGGTGAATTCCTACCTCTTGGTCTTTGCCTGTTTTGTGGCAGTCGGCGGAAAGCTGGGCGACCAGTTCGGCATGCTGCCGGTGTTCCTGACGGGGCTTGCGGTTTTCGGTCTTTGTTCGATAGCCGGCGGTCTTGCACCGTCCGGAGAGATCCTGATCACGGCCCGGGCACTTCAGGGGATTGGCGCGGCGATCATCTTCCCGCTTTTCGTTGCCATGACGGCCATGACCTTCCCCCAGGAAGAACGCGGCTTTGCCCTTGGAATCGGGGGGGCAATCGGTACGATTTTCCTGGCAATCGGCCCGCTCGTCGGGGGGCTGCTGACTGATCTTCTGTCCTGGCGCTGGATCTTCTGGATCAACCCGCCGATCGTCATCCTGATCGCCGCGGTCACATTCGTTTCCTGGCGGGACGTTGACAGGCCGCCACCACCGCCCATCGATTGGACCGGTCTTGCCCTGATCGCATCGGGCATGTTCTGCACTGTCTTTTCACTGATGCAGTCAGAGGATTGGGGATGGAGTTCTCCAGCCGTTTCAGGACTGATGGTCGTCGGTCTGGTACTGCTTGCGATGTTCGTGATCTATGAACTGCGGACCGCCAATCCGCTGATCGAGGTCGACCTCTTCAAGATCCCGGTCTTTGCGGCGTCCAACCTGACGATCTTCGTGGCGCAATACTCCAAAATGCCGATTTTCATTTTCGCCGCGCTTTACGCTCAGACGGAACTTTCACTGTCGCCGCTGGGGGCCGGCATGCTTGTCATGCTTGCAGCACTTCCCCAACCCTTTGTCGCACCTTACTGCGGAAAACTGACCGATCAGCACCCACCCGGTCTGCTGGCAACCGGCGGTCTTTTCGGCATCGCCGTTGCGATGGCTTTGCTCAGCCTTGCCGCGCCTTTTGGCAACATCTGGCTGTTTGCTCCCGGCTTGCTGGTCGCGGGGATTGTCACTCCGTTCGTTTTCGTTCCAACACAGGCGGCAATCATGGCGTCGCTCCCCGAGCACAAACACGGTCAAGGTGGTGGCATCTCCATGTCCAGCCAGATGATCGGGGGAACGGTTGGACTGGCCGTCTGCAGCACATTGTTCGCGTTTCACAAGAGCTATGTTCTCGTATTCGCCTCAACCGCCGCGCTTCTCTTTTTTGTGGCCGTGCTCTGTCTTTTCCTGTTCCGCCGGCCCTCTCCGGTACAAGCGGCTTAAATTGATGCGCACCCGGCTGATGCGAGATCCAGACTTCCGGAAGTCTTGATTTGCCACGGTTCAGCGTTGTCGCTTAGACTGTTCGAACTGGACAGGAGGCGGTCATGAATGACGAGAATGCTCTCTTGAAACAGGCGCTGTTGCTTGACGGCAGCCCAGACATGATCCGGAAATTCTACGAAGGCTGGTCCCACAGCTACGACACTGACCTTGTTCAGGATATCGGTTATATCGGCCCGGAGATCGTTGCCGACGCCCTATGCAAGAAGGTCTCCGGCAACGCCACGATCCTGGACGCTGGATGCGGCACCGGGCTGGTGGGTGTCGAGCTTTTGAAACGCAAACCGGGCCTGATCGTCGATGGTGTCGACCTCACACCCGCCATGTTGGCGCAATCCCGCGAAAAGGGTGTCTATCGGAAACTGAGCGAAGCCGATCTCAACAGCCAGTTGACCGAACTTGCTCACGATTTTTACGACGGCACGGTAAGCGCCGGCGTCTTTACCAATGGCCACGTGGGCCCCAGTGGCCTCGACGGCTTGATCCGCGTCACCAAACCAGGGGCGCCGATCGTCCTGACCGTTCGAGACAGTGCCTGGGAAGCGGATGGCTTCAAGGACAGGATTGAGCAACTGGAAAGCGAGCACCGGACACGAACCACGAGCGTGACACAAAGCCCCTACCACACCAATGAAGGCATCTACTGTCAGCTTGTCGTGCTGGAAGTTATTTGAGGTTCACCAACCGCATTTCTTGCGCACGGTGTCATGCAGTTCCACCAAACCGTCGACCTCAAACCGCAGATGGAACTCTGCTCCGTTTCTGTCATTCATCGAAACCTGAAGCTCACCCCCTTTCCTTGAGTTGAAAAGCAGTGAGTTTGCATGACCGGGATGTGTGATCATGACGAGGTTGGCATTTCCGATGGGCGGCTTCAGATGCCCCAAATAGGCTTCATACTCCCCGGCGAAACCATCAACCGGCACGACCGGCATCTTTCTTTCAATATCGTCCCGCAATCTGTATCTGGCGTCCTGATCAGAAAGGAGCCTGAATCGGTCATCTTCCGGCAAGGCAAGGAACGACACGCCGAAGAAGTCCTTGTCCAGACAATAAAAGACCAGGGAAACGCTTTCTCGCTTACTGTCCGCTGTGCTGCCTGACACACTCAGGACAATTGCGTTTTCGTGCAGCTTCGAACGGGAAATGCGCAGCGTCCAATCATTGCTGGTTCGAAACTCAGTGCGAGGTGCAAACCTTAGCTGAGGTGCCATGATTGCAGACTGGGCAGCAACCGCAGCAAGCAAAACCAGAAGTCCAGCGATCAGAATTCTCATAAAACACCATTTGGGTGACAGTTACGCCCCAAGTGAAATCACGTGAGCGAACGACCCCATCACAGTCCCGTTCCGCAGTCCCATGTCCGCCAGTCCATTTCCTTCTGCGTCCTTTGCCTGGAACAGCCTGTCCGCCCCCTTCTCCGAAACGATCGATGCGTAGTGGAACTCGTGTGCCGCGAGGATTCCTTTCCAGGGCAGGCCGCCCAATGGCCGCAACTCTCGATATCCAAGGTGACGCTTTCGGTCTGCGAAGGATGTTTCAAGAGGCAACAAGCCCAGCATTTCATGCCGATGACCGGATGCATCGACAAGACC
Source organism: Roseibium sp. SCP15 (assembly GCF_040329435.1). Taxonomy (NCBI): domain Bacteria; kingdom Pseudomonadati; phylum Pseudomonadota; class Alphaproteobacteria; order Hyphomicrobiales; family Stappiaceae; genus Roseibium; species Roseibium sp. SCP15. The sequence continues at coordinate 778,741 of NZ_JBDZYI010000002.1, forward strand.
GCTTCCGAGCGTCATGTAGCCGCCGCATTCGCCGTAAATGAGCTTGCCCGCCTGTGCGGCATCTCGCATCGCTGCCCTGAACTGGCCCGCCGCCGCAAGATTTGCCGCATGGAGTTCGGGATATCCTCCCGGAAGATAGACCGCGTCAACATCCTTTTTCGGTGGCTCATCTGCCAACGGTGAAAAGAAGCTCAGCTCGGCGCCAGAGCTTTGCCAATGATCAAGAAGATGCGGATAGGAGAACGCGAAAGCAACGTCGCGGGCAACAGCCACCCGCTGTCCCAGAGGAGCAGGCAATTTCAACGCTGCCTCAGCTGACGACCACAATGGAGCGGCTGAGCCTTCCAAAGCCGACAGATCGACATGCTTGCCGCACACTATTGCTGCCTGTTCCAGAAATGCTTCCAGTTCCTGGTGTTCGCCTGCCTGAACGAGGCCAAGGTGGCGCTCAGGCAACTCCAGCGTCTTCAGCCTTGGCAACGCTCCAAGAACAGGAATATCCAGCGGCGCGAGCGCTTGCTCGAGCATCCTCTCGTGCCGAGAACTTCCAACCCGATTGAGTATGACGCCTGCAAGTGAAACGTCCGGCCTGAACGAGCCGAAGCCGTGAACGAGCGCTGCAACGGACTGAGCCTGTTTCGCACAATCGACCACCAGAACCACCGGAATTCCCAACGAAGCGGCGAGGTCGGCTGCGGATCCTCGGCCACTGGCGGCTCCATCGAAGAGGCCCATGGCCCCCTCGACGATCAGAAGATCACGGTCGGAGGACTGCCGAACGGCCAGCAGGCGCAGCGTGCGCTCATCCATTGCCCAGGCATCCAGATTGATGCAGGGCTCGCCGCTGGCTGCTTCATGAAACTTGGGATCAATATAGTCCGGCCCGGATTTTGCCGATGACACTCTTCGACCGGAGACCTTCAGAGCTCTCAGGAGTGCGAGAGTTGCGGTCGTCTTGCCGGCTCCGGAAGACGGCGCGGCTATCAAAAGGCCTTTTGCGGCGGATGCCGGACGATTACCCGGCATCGGCAGAACGTTTGTCCGGGCCGAGACCCAGAGGATCGGAGGTCAGGACCTTACCCGACATGGCGCCAAGCCAGTCGAGGCCTCCGCGAAGCCTCACCACTTGACCGACGCACACGATCGCCGGCGGTTCAATGCCTGCCTCTTTCGCATCGCCGAAACATGTACCGAGTGTCGTCTCCAGAACCTGCTGCCCGTCCAGCGAAGCATTGCACACAATGCCCACAGGCTCATCCACAGACCGTCCACCGGCTATGAGTTTGCCGGCTATGGTCTCCAGATGCTTCATCGCCATGTACATGACAATCACCGGAGACCCCTTGGCAACTCCATCCCAGTTGATCGCATCCGGTGTCAGACCCGTCTGGTCATGCCCGGTCAGGAAGGTCACAGCCTGGTTGCAATCCCGGTGCGTTGCGGGAATGCCCGCATAGGCGAGCCCACCAATACCTGCAGTGATGCCCGGAATGATGCGGAATGGCACACCAGCCTCAACCAGTCCCAGTGCCTCTTCGCCGCCCCGTCCGAATACGAACGGATCGCCACCCTTGAGGCGAAGCACACGCTTGCCTTCCTTGGCATAGTCAATCAGCTTCAGGGTGATGTCGCGCTGTTTGGGACTGGGCTTTCCGCCGCGTTTGCCAGCGTAGTCGGTTATTGTGCCCGGCTTGACCCAGTCAAGAATGCTCTTGTCGACCAGGGCATCATAAACAACCACATCGGCCTGCCTGAGGCCGTTCACCGCATGCAAAGTCAAAAGGCCGGGGTCACCCGGTCCGGCGCCAGCCAGCCAGACCCACCCGGCTTCGAATTCCGGCAGGCCCTCAGGCATGCGATTGTTTTGTTCAGTGGCCATCATGGGCCCTGTTTACCTCTCCAGAAGGACTGCGCCAAGCGTTTCCACGATGGAAAACGATACGATTCCGACATTTTGGAACTTGATGGCGAAAAGCAGGAATTCTTCAGCTATAGAGATCACATGTCGAAGGTGAAAACCAAAGAGCTGAGACGAGGATGGACCACAGGAGCCTGTGCCACGGCTGCTGCCAAGGCAGCTTACACCGCGCTGCTGACCGGTGCTTTTCCGGACCCTGTGGAAATAACTCTGCCGAAGGGCGGCACCACCGACTTTGTTCTGACCCGGCATGGTATTTCACCGACCGAAGCCTTCGCCACCATCACCAAGGATGCGGGTGATGATCCGGACGTCACTCATGGAGCCCTGATCACCTCAACGGTTAGAGTTCTGGCTGCCGGTGACGGCGTGCATTTCAGGGCCGGAAACGGTGTGGGTACGGTTACACGTCCCGGACTGCCCATCCCGCCTGGAGAGCCGGCCATCAATCCGGTTCCACGCCTGATGATGCAAACCGCCATCGCGGAAGTCGCGGCGCAATTCGATGCGGCCGGTGATGTGGAAATCGAAGTGTCGATTTCAGGTGGTGCGGAACTTGCCCAAAAGACAATGAATCCGAGGCTCGGGATCGTTGGTGGACTTTCCGTTCTGGGCACAACGGGCATAGTGCGGCCCTTTTCCTGTGCGGCATGGATCGCCTCGATCCATCGTGGCATTGATGTTGCCAGAGCCATCGGCCTGACACATGTGGTCGGCGCAACAGGTGCTGCTTCGGAAGATGCCGTGCGGGCCCGGTACGATCTGGATGAAACCGCATTTCTCGACATGGGCGATTTTGCAGGCGGGCTCCTGAAATACCTGCGCAATCATCCGGTCGAAAAGCTAACTCTTGCCGGGGGATTTGCGAAGTTCTCAAAGCTGGCGCAAGGCGCGCTCGATCTTCATTCCGCCCGCAGCTCCGTTGACTTTTCCTTTCTTCAGGACCTCTTGAAAGACGCAGGCGCATCACACGAACTGCATGAAGATGCTGGATCCGCGAACACGGCCAAGGAGGTTCTGGACCGGTCGCTTGACGAAAATCTAGACCTCAGCGCGTTGCTCGCAAAGCGCACCAAGCAGGCTGTGCGTCAGATCCTGAGAGACGCGCCGGTGTCGGTCGAGGTTCTGGTGACCGACCGTCAGGGCAAGGTTCTGGGAGAATGCGGCTTTGACGACGCCTGAAAACATTCTTCTGCTCGCGGGGACGCAGGAGGCCCGACACCTCGCCAGCCGCATTGCGGCCGAGTTTCCGCAACTACGGCTAACCGCGTCCTTCGCCGGTGCCGTTCGCGATCTACCAGACCTGGGTGTTCCAACGAGGGTTGGCGGTTTTGGCGGTGTTGACGGACTGGTTCGTTTTCTTCGTTCGGAAAGCATCAGCCTCGTCATCGACGCAACACACCCCTTCGCCGCCCAAATGAGCCGGAATGCTGTTCTGGCTACCGAAACGCTTTCTCTTCCGGTCATCCGACTGGAACGCCCCGCCTGGCAGGCGGGTCCACTGGACCTCTGGCAATCAGTCACTACTATAAACGAAGCCGCACAGGCCCTTGCGCCAGGCGCGCGTGCGTTTCTCGCCATCGGACGCAAGGAAATTCAGGCATTTACGCAGCGGACGGATATCTACGGCCTCGCCCGCATGATCGAGCCACCATCCCCTCCCTTGCCCAAGACCTGGGACCTCATCCTCGCCTGGCCTCCACATTCGGCTGACGAGGAAGTCAATCTGTTCAAGACCCATCGCATCACGCATTTGGTGACCAAGAACAGCGGCGGCGCACGCTCCCACGCCAAGATCGAAGCTGCCCGCAGCCTGCACTTACCCGTCATAATGATTGAGAGGCCCAGTTTGCCGGAAGTGGCGACAGCCAACTCTATTCAAACAGTGCTTGAGGAAATCGAAGCCAGGCTTTTCTCCTGACGAGAACCTGTTTCGCAAGTTGTCTCGTTTGCCTCAGGCCTCAAGCCGAGCGAGCAGCAGTGCCTTTTCTTCAACAATCTGAAGCAGTTTCTCGCGTGCTTCGTGCGGGGTTACATTGTGGTCGGCATCAGGGATCGATTGAAACTGAGCATTCGGAAAGTCACCAAGCCCCGAACCATCCGTCCTGAAGTGCGCATTAAACGAATCCTGCGCCTCATCTCCTTCAGAATAGATTATGGTGACCTGAGCACCCCGATCGGCAAGCGTTTGAAAATCCTTGTAAACGAAGGCATTCAGTTGGGCCCACCCCCGGAAGCCAGGCAGAACCTTTGAGACCGGTTGCGCAACCCGATCCAGCGCTCGAATGCCGATGTTCTGAAGCGCTGCCCGGATATCGAGCTCACCTGAAAGGAGCTGTTTCTTGAAATCCGGAGCGGTCAACCTGCCCCAATACCCTTTCAGGGATCTCGGCAGTCCCTGGAAACGCCACCTGAACCCGTAAGGATTGACGGCGATGCAAGCATCCCAAGCAGGGTCCTCCACTGCAGCGCGGAAGGCAGAATACCCTCCGCTGCAGCGGCCATAGATCATGACTTTTCCTGAGAGGCCCTCGTCCCTGATCCGTTCCCGGGCGAGTTTTATGTCCTCCAGCTGTATCTTGTCATAGAGAGCCTGTTTTTTGCGGCCAGGCACTTCAGGGCTTTCTCCTGCGCCTGCACTGTCAAATCGAAAGGAAGCAATTCCCTTTGCCGCCAATCGGCGGGCAAGTTCCACATGTACCCTGCCCCAACCGGACATGGGATCGTAACCGGTGGTGGCAATGATCACCGTGACACCGAGATCCACACCTGCCGGCCGGCAGAGAATTCCGAACAATCTGTTGTTCTGCCCAAAACGGAGCGGCAATTCCGAGAACCCATCTGCCATGAGCTCGTCTGGCTGATCGTGCCGTTCGGGCTTGGAAATTTCGGTATCGGCGCCTTGCAAGGAGCTTAGCCAGCTTGTCAGTTCCGGGCCGATGGTTTTCGGATGCGGAGGCGGTAAGAGATCGGACAGCATGACCTCGTAACCGTCGAAGGCGACTGCCGTTAACGGGTGCCCTTGCCCGGCAGCATGTTCTTCGAACGCGGCATCGTTTTGTGCATCGGGGCGTTTTGCCAGAAAGATGGAAATGCGCGGGTCTATACCGCACTTCGTGATGTCGAGACGCTTCAAGTCCTCAGCGACCGCCTGAGACATCCGGAAGCCGGCAATTGACCCCGGAGATTTGTCACGGTGTTCTGAACCGATATTCTGGCCCTCTGAAACAAGCTTAGACCAGAGCGCCAGTTCACGCAGATAAGCTCTCCCCTTCAGCACAGGCGCCAACAAGGCAAGACCAACGACGCCAGGACAACCAGCAACTGCTCGACAGGCAAGTGTTGCACCCAACCCCTGGCCGAGCAGCACGATGTTCTTTGCCCCTGAGGTTTTCTTCAGTTGCAAAACAGCGTTTTCGATGGCTGCTATCCAATTCTGGAGACCTTCGCTTTCCGGCTTCGGATCGAGCGCATTTCCGGTTCCAGGCAGATCAAACCGCAGACTTGCAACTCCCTGTTCGGCGAGCGTTTCTGCCAGATGACGGTAAAATCTGCGCGAAAGCAGATCTTCCAGACCCCATGGGTTTATGAACAGAACGGCAATGTTCCGGACGGGTCCACCAGTTTTGGCAGGCGTGAAAAGGCCAAGCTGATTGTCAAAAACCACGGGCTCGGCTGCTTCGCCTTGCTGTGCTTCACCATCGATTGCCCGCGCGCTTGATATTGCCATTATCAAAGTATGCCTTTGAATTCCTTGATTTCGGCAACATGATAAGTGCAGTTGATTTAAGAGTTCGTCTAGCCGGAACCAATTTCTGCTTCTTGAAGTCAGCTCAAACCAGTGCCCTTGGTTTCAAATCGTTAAGTCGATTGCCGTATAGTGGCAGCCAAACCGAAATCTTCTTCGTTCCCATTTGCGTTCTTGCATAGCCGAATTGATGACAGCCCAGATGTCCACCGCTTCCGCGGTTCCAACAAAACTATCCGATTTCACGGACATTCGGCGGGAAGCGACCCGGCCTCCGGAGTTTCGCGACGCTAAGTTCGCCGATGAATTCGATGACGACACGCTCTTCTTTGAATGTTTCAGACGTGCAGACGGAAAAGTAGCTCTTCTTGGACCACCTCTGTTCAACCTTGCGGAGGGCGTCAAGAACGCCATACTTTCCGATTCAAGCGGATCAACTGCCTATCCATTCATAGTCCGGCAACTTGATCGGCATTCGCAGATCATTGCAGATGTTCCGAAAAATGAATCGGTACTCCTGTTCACGCTTGGACAATCAAAGACTCAAATAACAATCCAGCCGTGTGAGACAGAACTGTTCTCCGGATGCAGGGTGTTGTTCACATTATCGAAGAACAACGATCTCGACTGGATAAAAGACTGGATCAAGTTCGCGCGTGATGCCCATGGAGCCGACGCCGTACTTTTTTACGACAATAAATCGGATGCTTATGCGATTGAACGCGTTGAAGAGACGATTGGAAGCATAGAGGGTCTGCGTTCCTATCAAATAGTGAACTGGCCATTCAAGTACGGTCCACAGGGTCTGGATCACAAACGCTATTGGGATTCTGACTTCTGCCAGCTTGGCGCTTGGGAACATGCACGCTGGCGTTATTTAAATTCCGCGCGAAGCGCTCAAAACTCGGATGTCGACGAACTTGTGCTGCCTTTGAACAATCAAAGTGTGTTCGAAGCTGCCGAAAAAGACCCGTTTGGCATTGTGCGCTATCGGGGACGCTGGGTCGTTGGGGCTGGAAAGAAAGAAATCAGCCGGACGCGACGCCACGCAGATTACACAACCGTTATGAGGAAGCAAACAGGGTTCAAGTTGGGTTGCATCCCCTACGACAAAATGGGCAGCCTTCCCAAGTGGACGATTGTCCCTGGCAAATGTCCCGAAAAGGCGCAATGGAGCGTTCACAGGATTCTAAATTGGTGGCCTTCAATTCGAACCAACGGAAACTTCTCCTACCGTCACTTCCGGGAAATCAATTCCAATTGGAAATATGACCGATCGACGCTGATCGAATTCGATCCGTCAATTCATGAAGAAGACGATTTGCTCGCAAGTTATTTCGAAAAGTCGGCACTTTGATTCATGAAGAAGACTTGACCACTCAACCGCCTAGACGGCATTGCGGTCCCGGTAATTTCTCATCCACTCCAGAGCCAAGGTGCGTATGGAAACGATATTCAGTGCAAAAGCGGCTGTAGCATAAGTGACGATACCGGTCGAAACGATCAGAATCAGACTAATGATTGATTCCGCTTCAATTCTCCCGCCGACGAATATTACGGAAATCGCCATTAATACCGTCGCCAGCGTAACCTTGACGACCGCCCGAACGTCGATATGCATGCGGTGAGCTTTGAATGACAGTAGGTATGCGACCAGCGCACCGACGGCTTCAGCGATCAAAATGGCGTAGGCTGCACCCACAAGACCGTGCCCCGGGATCAGGGCAACCATGGCGGCCAGATTGACCAGAAGAATCAGCACTCCCTGAACAAGCATCAGAGACGGTTTCTTGCCGAGGTGAAAAGCTGCATGAAGATACTGCTGCGTGAATGCCTGGAACAGCCAGGAAAAGGCCAGAACCGGGATCAGCGCGATGCCGTAAGCCCTGAACTCGGGACCCAGCATGAGAAACGACAACTGCGGGGCAACGAGTGCAAGTCCAGTGCAGGCGGGCATCAAAACGGCCAGCAAAAGTTCACTGCTCTTGATCAGATGAGCGGCTGCTTCTTCGGGCTTTTCTTCTATGAGCAGTTTGGCGGCAAGCGGAATAATCGCCGATCCGATCGCGACAGCGGGAAACAGGATAAGTTGGCGAACCAGATCAGCGGACGCGCCGTAAGCTCCGGCTTCCGCCTCGCCGAGAAAGGCGACGATGATAAAACGGTCCATGAGCGAGTGAAACGCAAACACGGCACCGGAAATGGTCATCGGGCCGCCAAATAGCAGCATCTTCTTCAGGATTGCCTTGTCAAAGCCGTTAACCGGCGGCACCCAAATCGCTTTTGAACTGATGAAGGTTGTGACCAGGTATCCGAGCCCCACTCCTACCAGCAATCCCATTCCGCCGAAGCCCAGCAACACCAGAATTGCGGCAAGGCCGAAGGCAACGACTGCGCGCGTGATGAGGTTTATGGCGTACCGGCCGGGCAGTTGTCGATTGCGGAATATATCCTGGTAGATATCGAAAACACCCATGGCGAAGGCCACAAAAACCGCCGCCGCGATCTGCCACAGGTCACCACCGCTCGTCCATCCCAGGACAACGATCAATAGAGGACTGAGCAGGATGAGGGCTAGGTAGCAGTAAAGCGCCGTCAGGCGCATGTCGCTTTCCACACCGCCATGGCTGAACCTGACGACCGAATGACGTATCCACAGAAACAGGATCGCATTCAGGACGCCCACAACACTCATGCCGACGACATAAACGCCGTACTCGGCTGGCGTCAAAAGACGCGTAAACACCGTGATTGTCAAAAAACCGAACACGGCAGAGACCGTATGTGCAGCCAAATATGTGGAAGCCTGACGCAACATCACCTGGCATCCTTAATTGCGGAATTACACGACCGGCGAGAAGAAAGCTGAGCAGGACAGCGGCTACGCAAACGTAATACTCCAATGAGGAAAATCAGCTAGCGCATCAATAGAACAAGTTTGTTAACAAGCCGTGGTGGAAGGGCTGTTTTCAGATGCTGGTATATTGCTGAAGGACGGAGAAAAGCGCCTTTGGCTGATACTTGTCATCGAGTGGCAACGGCCGGTTCGGCAAGCCATCGGATCTGCTGAACCACATCGGTACCCACGTATACCGATCGGATATGCCCCATGTCAGGATCGCTTTGGGCTGCACGACATCGGTAATTGCATCTAAGTAGTCTTTAACGCGTGAGGCGACAATTTGATCCCGCACGTGAACATTGCCCGGCAACTTGTCGTCAATGACATCCAGTTCCGTGACGAGCACATCCAATTCCAGTTCGTTCACGTCTTCGACAAACCTTGAAAGCCCGTCTTGGTCGATCTCGGATGCCCCGGTCAGGTGGCCCTGCAGACCAAGCCCGTGAAGGGGAACTCCATTGTCTTTCAGTTCCCGCAGCAGATCGATCATCGCAGCACGGCGGCGTCTGCACTGTGTCGTGGGTTTTTCGAAATTGAAGTCATTGATGATGAGCTGTGCATTCGGGTCTGCCTCCGCCGCCGTCCGAAGAGACGTTTCAATGTAACCCCGGCCCAATTGTTCGGACCATACCGATGGGCGAATGACATCCCTTCCACTTGGGTCATCCGCAATCGGTTCGTTCACGACATCCCAGCTCGGTATGCGTCCTCGGTAGCGGTCCAGCACGGTTTCGATGTGGTTGACCAGCTCGAGCTCGGCAGCCAACGGGGTCGCCAGGTTCAGCGCCCAATCCGGCATGGCGGCATACCAGACGAGCGTGTGTCCGCGCATCGTCATGCCGTTTGCGTCGGCAAACTCGAGTTGCCGGTCGGCCTGGGTAAAATCGAACGTCTCCGGCTGCGGCCTGAGATCGGCCCATTTAAGTCCGCCTTCACCAACGATCATACGGCAGTACCGTTTGATGGCGTCGGTGTATTGCACATCCACATCCAGCAACTCGGTTTTGACAGCGGCACCATATGGAATTTCCGCGTCGCCTGCTTCTGCGCGTCCAGCGGCGTTGAGCGGAAGGATATCGTCGAACGATCCGAACGCCGCGAGGGTGCCCCCCACGGCTGACAGAAGAAAATCCCGTCTTCTCAACCTTTTGCTCCTAGCTGGCCTGTCGTCATTGCTACTAATGCAACTTCAAAGTTGTCGCCTCTGGCGATCTGCACAAATACCACGGTCGCTCACTGCGTGGACATGCCAAAATAATGACAAATCATCCATACTTCATCGATGGTGCATCTGATAGTCTTGCAAGCGAACAAGGTGAATCGCTAACCGAACCAAATCTTCGGAAATGTACATCCACGCGCCAACCGCCGGCACAGCACAAGAAAATGCCACCGGAGCTCTTCTGTTTGCCGGGGGCCGGAACCTGTTTTCCGCGGGCGTGTTCCTGATCGTATTTCTGTACTTCTGGATTGGACTTGATCCGTTACCGGATTCCACGCTGCTTGATCCAACAAAAGCCTATGGAGGCAATTCGAACCGGTTCAACCAGATATTTGTCCTGGGCATGGTTGGCTTGGTGCTGTTCACGGTGTTCGGCAAGACATCCCGAAACCTCCTTTTTCAACCATGGGCGCTTTTGTTTCTTGTTTTCGGCTGGCTTTTTTTCGCGGCATTCGTAGCGCCTGATCCCGGAACTGCGTTCCGGCGGACAGTGTTTACACTGATCGTCTGTATTTGTGCGAATGCGGTCCTTCTTCTGCCAAAGAGCCGCGATCAGTTCATCGCTCTGGTCGCAATTGCGCTGGTTCTCATGCTTGGGTTGGCTTATCTGACGGTCACAGTCTTGCCGCATGTTGGCATTCACCAGGCGAGCGACCCGCTTGAGGCCCAACTCGCAGGAGACTGGCGCGCGCACTTCGGTCACAAGAACGCTGCAGCGGCAGCGATGGTCTTTGCGTTTTTCTATGGCCTTTACATCGGAAAGGTCAGGTCGGTGTTGGTGGGCGGGGGTATTGCCCTTCTCGCGCTCGTATTCTTGTGGAAGTCCGGAAGCAAGACCTCAACGGCCATGCTTCCTGCAATCCTGTTGCTGGCGTGGCTGATGGAGCGATTGCAGGGTGGTCGCCTCCTGCTCCTGATCGGAAGTCTCCTGACAGTAAACGCAATCCTGCTGTCCGCTGTACACTCGAAAACAGTTCAGAGCATTTTGGTCTCGGCCGGTATCGACCCGACATTCACCAACCGGACATCGATCTGGCAACTGGCTTTTTATGCGATCAGTGAAAGTCCGTTGACCGGCTATGGCCTGCAATCATTCTGGCAAACGGACGCCCTCTTCAGGAGCAGTGCGTCGCTTTATACCTGGGCTGTTACAGCGGCAAACTCTCACAATGCGTATGTCGAACTTCTGATTAACGGCGGCGTTCCGGCATTTGTTCTGGTTTTCATCTGGCTGGTTATCTTGCCGGTCAGATATTCCAGACAGGCTTTGGCGACTTCAAATGATCAATCCCTCACACGGCTGTTTCTGCGAATCTGGCTGTTTTCTTTATTCTTTGCCTGCCTTGAAAGCGCGTTTTTCGTGAACGCCGGTCCGATCTGGTTCACAATGCTCATTGGAGTGTTTGGACTGCGACTGCAGGCAAAAGATATCCTTGTGGTGTCTTCATCTCCGTTAAGTGAAACACTCGTCGTTCAATCGCAGTTTCCGGAAAAGTCGGTTTCCGCAAACCCACGTTAACCACTCTCCATTATGAAATGAGAGTTCGCCTGGGCGACCTTCTTGCCATAGCGGACGACCGGTCCCAATCGGCAGACCGAATTCAACACCGGAGCCTTTTTGATGGATCAACAGACGTTGGAGACGACCATAGAAGCAGTCGTTTGCGTCCCGACATTCCGTCGTCCCGACTGGCTCCTAAGGACGCTAACGTCACTCAAGGATCAAAAATCCGATATCCGCTTTGCAATTGTCGTCGTCGACAACGACGGTGAGAATCCGGCAGGAGCCGACGTGGCGCGAAGTTACCTGACGCAGGCAAATCTGCCTCACGCGGTTTTCGTTGAAAAAGAACAGGGCAACTGCCACGCAATCAATCGTGCTTTCGGTGAAGCAAGGGCAAGTTTTCCCAAGGCGGACTTCTTTCTGATGATTGATGACGACGAAGTTGCCAGTCCCGACTGGTTGAATGCCATCATCGATCTTGCAAGACGAGAGGACGCGGACATCGTCGGCGGACCCGTTCTGCGCCAGTTCGAAACCCCGGTGTCTGATAATGTCAAACACCATCCGTTGTTTCAGTCCATCGACGGGCCAAGCAGACGCCTCGATCAGATTCACGGTACCGGCAACTGTCTGATCCGCCGCCGCGTCTTTGACAATTTGACGTCACCCGAGTTTGATCTTCGATACAACTTCATGGGTGGCGGCGACATGGATTTCTTTACCCGGTGCCGGAAAGCCGGTTTTTCGACATGGTGGTGCGAAACTGCGATTGCCTACGAGTTTGTGCCACAGGACCGGACAACACCTGGTTTCCTGATGACCCGTTCAATCCGGACCGGGTCCATCAACTATGTGATCGACCGGGTTCATGAGCTTTCAGCGACCCAGGCCTTCATGAAAAATCTCATCAGTCTCGGTTTGAGTTTTTTCCGGTCAGCCAAGTTGTTGTTCCGCACCAGGAGCCTGCTCATCGCCACCCATCCGGTCCTGATGTCGGTTGGCAGGATCCACGCCAGTATCGGTTCTTTGCCGGAGCCATACAAAGCCGGCAACACGCAGGAATCGTCCAACGCTGCCTCCAAGCAAAATTTCTCCGTATGATGCGAAACAGCGAGAACAACACATCAGCTTCCTCAAGCGATGCTGGCAAGATTGCCGATCGACGGTATCTGGTTCTCAATTCCAATGCCCTTCAGACATGCGGTGTTGAAGAGTTTACCAGGCTGCTTGCTACCAGGTTCGGGAACAGTGCCCGACAGCATGTTCTTGATGCCGGCGTGGCTTCGCTTGCCAGAGAGTTGCGCAAGTCAGATGCGATCGTCGTGAATTTCCCGATCGTCGCCTGGAAAAAGAAGCTTATCGAACCTTTTCTGGCGGCGTTGATGGCTCGCATCATGCGAAAGGATGTCCTCGTCATCCCGCATGAGTGGAGTGCCCTGAACTGGAAACGGCGGGCTGTACTGACTCCCGTTCTCCTGCTTGCAACACGGGTCTGTTTTTCCGCGCCTGAAATCGCCGATGAATTTGCATCTTCACCGCTTTCGCACCTCACCACCGGCCATCGAGGTGTCGTGCCCATTCCCCCGAATATTTTGCCACCTCAACGGACAAGGCCCTGTGCTTTCTCCGAGAAACTGAAACAAGAGCGGCAACAGGGGAAGTTCATTCTGGGTCAGTTCGGATCGATTTACCCGCAAAAACAGGTGACAGCTGCTCTTTCCGTTGCCGCCGAACTTCGGAACCGCGGCGTGGATGTTTTTGTTGCTTTCGCCGGTTCCTTTATCCGGGGCCAGGACAACGTTGAACAAGATTTTTTCAACACGGTCAGGGACCTCGGACTGGAAGATCGGGTCGCGGTCAGCGGTTTTGTAGAATCTGCCGAAGAGCTCTTTGCGATCTTTCAGGAAGTCGACGTGTTTTGTTACCTTCTGCCGGACGGGCTGTCGTCCCGACGGGCCAGCGTTCTGGCTGCCGCAGCATCCGGAAAACCCGTTGTTGTGAATGCGCCCCGCCGGGACAACTCGTTCGACCATCACCGGCTCTTTCAGAAACTGATCGAAGCCGGCGGAATCAGACTGGTTCCGACCGACTCAGATGTCGTCGCACTCGCAGACGCCGTGATGACTGCCAACCAGAGTGAAAAAACACAGGTTCCGTTCAATCAGGGGTCTGAAGAACTCTGGAACGATGTACTGCTGACAATAAACAAGGAAGAGCGCTACTGAGTGCGCGAGCGGTTATCTGGAGTTGAACAGCAGCTCCCGTAGCGCAATCGGATTCGTGACCAGATATCTCCAGGCAAGGCGTTTGGGTTCCAGCATGATCCTATAGAGCCATTCCAGGCCGATTTTCTGCATCCACGCCGGCGCGCGACTGTTCTTGCCGGAAACAAAATCGAACAGTCCGCCACTTGTCTTGATGACACCGACATTCCGAAGATTTTGAAGGTTTCGCGTCACGAATTTGTGCTCAGCGGGAACCCCCATACCCACCCACAGAATATCGGGCTTGAGTCGGTTTATCTCCTCGACGGCAGCCTGCTCCTCTTGCTCAGAACAGAAGTAACCGTTGGAAGCACCCGCAAATTTCAGTCCGGGATACATGTTCTGCATCCGCTCGACCGCAAGCCTGTTGACCTCCGCACTTGCGCCCAGAAAATAGAAGCTGGCGCCGGCTTCTTGAGCCTTCTTCGCGACAGCATGGACGAGGTCTGTGGTCGCAACGCGTTCCACCAAAGCTTTTTTGCTCACCAATCGGGAAATCAGAACCATGGGCATTCCATCTGCATGGATCTGGTCCGCGCGCAGGAGCAAGCTCCTGAACTCCTCATCCTTTGCGGCAAGCGCGATCACCTGACCATTGGCAGAGGTGGAGTAGAATGGTGCCTTACTCTTGTCCCGAGCTTCCAAAGCAATAGAAACAAATTGCTCAGCTGTTTCCTCAAGTCCGATATTCGCAATCGGAAGCCCGCCAAGCAAAGTCGTTGCCGGGCAGCTTATTGAGCCAATTTGTTGCCATTGTCCGGCCTCAGTTGTAACCATCTAGCTCGAAGCTCTTCCTCATCGGGTGAATTCTAATGTCGAGATATCACATAGGAAGTTAAACCGCGGTTAGAACTGCTAAATTGTTAAACTTATTTAATAATTATTCATGGTCATTGTTACCGACAACTTAACTCACTAACTAAAATTGCCACATTTCGCTGCAAACAATTACTTCGGGCGCATGCGCAGCAAGTGAAACCGGTGGTGACCCCAGCGACGGGCACAGTGATGAATCATGTCACTTTCAGCCGCCGTCACGCGACCAACCATTAGGCAGTTGCTAACCAAGTTTATGTAATTTACGCGGATCTACAGAGTTAATGCAGTCTTAAAATCCAAGATCAATCAGGACGGTCAAGTGGCGGAAACCGCGCCGACAATTCGAGATTTAATAGACCTTCTGGCATTGCTGCGGCGCAGGATCTGGATCGTTGTCCTGCTGGCCGTTGGTGCAGCAATTGCTGCGGCAGCGGTTTCAATGACACTCAAGCCTGTCTACCGGGCGACCACACAAGTTCTGATCGATCCTTCCATACGACAACCGTTTGAAGATCAAAGCGCCCCGACGCGATACCTGGAAGACACATTCGTGGTCGATAGCCAGGTCACGGTACTTCAGTCTTATACGGTCCTGCGCGAGGTTGTTACGCAGCTCAACCTGACGGAGGACCCCGAGTTTGGGGAAGGTGCTCCGGCTCAGGGTTTCATGGCCCTTCTGGGATCTTTTCTGGGAGGTGCGGAAGAAAAGTCTCCGGAAAGCCTCGAGCTTGCCGCCAACAAGTCAGTTGATGCCCTTCGTGATGCCACGAGCGTCAGCCGTGACGGACTGACTTTCGTCATCAATGTTTCCGTTGATGCGCAGTCGCCGGTAAAAGCCGCAATCCTCTCAAACGCCATCGTTGAGACCTATATCAGCGACCAGAACGGACAGGTTTCCAATCTTTCCCGCACAGTCGAAGAAAAAGTCGGCGACCGACTGAAAATTCTGAGGGATCAGCTGCGCGAAGCGGAGGCCAAAGTCGAGGCGTTCAAGGCTGAGAACAACCTTCAATCCACCGGTCAGAACGCACTCCTGACCGATCAGGAACTGACCGAGCTCAATACAAGACTGACCGAAGAACGGGCGGCTCTGGCGGCAGCCATCGCGAAGAGTTCGGAAATACAGCGCATCATCAACTCCGGTGCAAGCGTCGACGCGCTTTCCGATGTGACGGCTTCTCCGACAATTGCAAACCTGCGACAACAATATGCCACTGCCGCTCGCACGCAAGCCAATCTGTCGGCAGAACTGCTTCCCTCTCACCCGGATCTGATCAGAGCGCGCGCGCAAACCCAGGAAATCCGGGGCCTCATCGATGCAGAAGTTCAGCGGATCGCCAGTTCATCGACACTCGAGGCCGATGTTCTTCGAGATCGCGTCGCCAATCTTGAGACCCAAATGGATAACGTGCGCGCGAAGTCCAATATCGATCAGCAGTCGCGTATTGAGCTGCAGGAACTTCAGATTGAAGCAGAAGCCAGCAAGACGCTCTATGAAAACCTGTTGAGCCGTACCAAGGAAATCACCGAGATCGAACAAATCAGCATTCCGAATGCACGGATCATTTCTCCGGCAATTCCGCCGGAAACACCCGTTTGGCCGAAGAAAAAGATGCTCGTTCTGATCGGGGGCTTTCTTGGCGCGATGCTGGGTGGATTGCTTGCGATCGGACGCGAGACGTTTTCGCTTGGAATAAGGTATCTGCTTTACCCTCAGGATGCAGGCAATTACGCGCTCGTATCTGCAGCGCCAGTTCAGCCGAACACTCAGCCGGCGTCTTCTCAACCGCATAGCCGGGCGACAAACCTTCCGCACGCCACTCACTTTCAGGATCCTCTGGAGGCGGCCGTTTCGTACCTCCCTCGTCTTCCCTATCAGGACGACGAAGAAGAAGACCTGGACGCTCGAGATCTCCTGGATTCGCTCTGGGAATTCAAAAGTGGCGTGACCGATCATGAGATGCGTCCATACTGGAAGTCTGTCTTCACGATCTTGAAGCAGATCCAGTCAAACAGGATCGACGGATTTGCAAGCACGGTGGTCGTGACCAGCCGTGACGGCGACCACAACATGGCCACGCTTTCGATTGTGTTTGCCGCCGCCAGTCTCAAGAATTTCCGGGTTCTGCTGGTGGAGAACAATTCCGTCAGTCAAAAATTGACGGGAAGTGAGCTCCCGACCAGCCATCCGACTGCTGACCTGCAACATGCAATCCAGCTTCCCGATCTGGATATCGGGTTTCTGAGCCTCAACCATGGCCGCAGGAAATATGAAGGAAGCGGGAAAAACGGATACCAGGCGCTCAACAAGTCGAGTCTGGACCCCGAGTTTGATCTGATCGTGATCTCGGAATCGCCGATGTCACAGCCCCAGGCTGAAGCACTCCTGAAAAACGCTGCCGATCATGTCGTGTTTTCGGTTGAACGCCCGGCCGTTCTTAACTGAAGCGAGCCGCTCCCGCCTTGTTCAATGCTGAAACTGAGCCAGCCGGCCTTGCATTGCCGTCGTCACCATTCGTAGCCTCCAGCGCGATCCGGCGCCTTGCACCCGGTGCCAGATGAAAGCCATTTTCCAGAGGCAAGTAAGCTTCACTGCTTATTGTTACCGACTTCAAGAGCCGGTCGGTTTCAAGCTCCAACGACCAGTCACCTTGCTCGTTCTGCAGAAGTTCAGCGGAAAGCGTCGCGGCGATACGCGTGAAATCGTATCCTGCCGGGAAATGAAAGGCGTCAGCCAAGATTTCTCCGGTCTCTCCGTCCAGCAATTGTACGACCGTAACATCATGTGAAAGCGGTCCGAACCGGTAGGCGTAGGTGACGTCGAAGAAGGCACCGATCAATTCGACGGCATTCAGCGCTTCCGCACCATGAGGTTCGAGTGTTAGTTCAGTCTGCCCGGAGACCACCGGCAAATTGCCGTCACGCAGGCAGCTCAGGCTCAGGCGGACGGATTTTCTTTCAGGCAGATCATTGATGATATGGATCGAAAGGCCATTGGTCCCTTCGTCGGTTAGACAGACCTGAAGCGGTCTGAACGCACGTTTGAGCGCGTAGTAGGCAGGTTTGGGGCGGCCCATCGAGTCGATCAATCCCCAACCTGCGCCCAGCGCAAGATCCTGATATGTCCAGACGAGAGCTCCCTGGCAGGCCGATCCCTTACGCCGCCATTCGGCGAAGGTCTGTTCCATCACGTCGCCTGTCACAGCACGCCCGAGGTCCAGATACCGGTCCGGATCACCGTAACGAAGCGCTATCGGCTCGATCCCGTACAGCGTTTTCAGATAATGATCGCGAACGTCCTCAAAGTCCCACCCAGCACCGCGGTCCCGCGGTATCCGCGCTTTCCAGCGCGGATCGTGACCGGGTTTGACCGGTAGCGCCTTGTCCAGGCTGCTCTGCTCCGGAATGTTGGAAAAGGCCAGGCACTCGCCGGCAAACCGGACGTTTGCACGGCGGGCATCTTCCAGCGGGCGCAAGTAAGCGCCGACGCCGTAGTAATGTGCAATGCCTTCATTCGGGGAA
This sequence comes from Roseibium sp. SCP15, assembly GCF_040329435.1. Lineage (NCBI taxonomy): Bacteria > Pseudomonadati > Pseudomonadota > Alphaproteobacteria > Hyphomicrobiales > Stappiaceae > Roseibium > Roseibium sp. SCP15. Next base: position 796,640 of record NZ_JBDZYI010000002.1, read on the forward strand.
AACGGCAGCACACCTCCGAAAGGTGAGTTCGACGCATAGGGTACGTCCGGCCTGAACGCGCTCGCCAGCTCGGGTAGGACTTCTTCACACAAAGGTCCTTTCCACCGGTTTTCCGGCAGGCCCATCATCGCGCCCTGCTGATAGATTTCACTGCCACCACAAAGAACAGCCAAAGAGGGACATCCTTGGCTATCCGTCAGCTGGTCGCCGACTTCCGCGCGCACTTCCTCGACGAATGCCTCGTCCTTGACCGGATAATCATAATTGGCGAATTGGAAGTCCTGCCACACGAGCAGGCCCAGTTCGTCGCAGATCTCAAAGAACGCGCGCGTTTCATAAAGCATCGTTCCACCGATGCGCAGCATGTTCATGCCGGCATCACGTGCTGCTTCAAGAAGCGGTCGATACGTTTCGGCTTTCCCGGAAAGCTGAAGGAGATCTGCATTGGTCCACACTGCGCCACGGCAGAAAACCGATACACCGTTTACTTTCAGACCAAAGCCCTTGCCATCGGGTCCGTGATCGATTTCCAGGCATCGAAAGCCCGTCTTGCCGAGTGAAAGGTGTTGACCGTCCACGACAAGCGTCACGTCATAAAGGACCGGTTTTCCGTGGGTATGCGGCATCCACGATAAAACATTCTCCGGTCGGAGCGTTGCGGAAAGGGAACCGTCTTCCAACGCTGTCATCTCAACAGACGCACCTGCACAATTGAGCACTGCCGCACCAACCGCATTGTCCAGTTTGACCGTAACGGTGAGCGCACCGCTGCCATCCGGCAAAAGATCTGCAAGAATGCGCTTCTTGGTAACCCGGAGGTCATCTGATTTCCGCAGCCGGATCGGACGATAAGGCCCAACCGCGTGGATCTCCGGGCACCAGCCGGGCATGTGTCCCAGAAGGGTTGTTCTCACGAGACGAAGGCCTTGGGAAGTCGCGAGCTGTGGTTTCCAGCGTGCTCTCGGCCCTTTAGAGTTCAAATGAGGTTTAAGAGCGCGGAAGCAAATCTGGAGCCTGTTTTTCTCCGACAGGTCCACCGGCACATCATATGTGCGGAACATGTTGCGGCTTGCCAGGACCTGCTTGTCGTTCAGGTAAACCTCGGCGATCGTCGCCAATCCATCCAACTGCAACCGGTAATGTCCAGGAGCAGCATCAAATCGGGTTTCGTACCAGACGTCCTTGTCGTGAAGGGGGCTCGGGTTGTCAGGATCAAAATGCCCTGCTTCGAAAAGAGCACCAGCCACAGTTCCAGGAACCTTCGCCGGGATGAAGTCCAGGGCTTGCCCGGACGCTCCAGGCTCAGCGATGGCGAGGCTCCATGTTTCTGACGACAGATCGATCATCTAGGCACTGATCGCGCTAACCAAAGGCGCCGACCTACTGCCCTGTTCGCCATAGTGTTTGTTCAGCAGAGACATCAGGTTGGTCCAGGCGTTTACTGCGGGCAGCAGCCCCTCCTCCAGTCCCTGAAACTTCTTGCGCATGACGGCCCTGGCCAGTTTGAACTGCACCATCTTGCAGGTGGCGGAAATTGCCTTTGCCTCCTCAATACCTTCCGCCAGCTCGTTTCGACCCTGGCCAACCAGCCATTCAAGATAGGACGAGAACAGTTCGAAATTCGCTCCAAGCTGGCGAAGCGTGTTGAAGGCATAGAGGTGGAAAAATTCGAACTCGCGTTCGCTCACCTTCTCGACCTGCGCAGGGAACACCCGCGCGAATGCTGCCACTGGATTTTCGAGCGGCCGGCGGTTCAAATGATGACGCAGCAACGCTTCGGAGACAGACAGGATGTGCTCGGCCGACGGCTTTTGCTCCGGGAACTTCACGAACTCGGTATAGGGCAAAAAAGTGACAGGTTTCCGGTGTTCGCTGCGCTGAAAAACTCCGTCGAAATCATCGCCTTCCAGCCGGTGCAATCCAAGGCCGTGGAAGTATTCCATCACCCGGTTTTCGAAATCCATCCTGTTCACGGCAATGGTGGTTTTGCCATGCGCCTCGCGATATCCGATACCGTGCGTGTCCGGCAGGAAAAAGCTGTCCACTTCGACGAGAGAAAGACGTCCGCGTTCGATTTGCTGCTGAATGTGGCCCTCAACCCGATCGTAAATCGCAAGTTCCGTTACCTTCAGGCCATAGAGAGCCTCAAGGTCCTCCAGCGGTACCTTGAAGAATGTGAACTGATCACCTTCAAAGTCCTGGGTAATGGAATAGGCAAGACAAGCTTCCGCCGGAAAACCCAGCGATGGCAAAACCTCGATCCAGACATCCAGATAACAATTGGTTTCCGGCCAGTCGCGATCCTGCGCATGGAGGGAACTGCGCACGTAAGTTGCCGCATCCAGGCGATCAAAGACAGCTTCACTCATCGAATGCAAAATCCTCTCAACCCCAAACCATCAGACCGACTCGACGTCTCAAATCCATAACCGTTGAAAAAGCCACCTACGCCGAGAGCATGAAGAATACCCTCGGTGAAAAACCGATCATGAAATGAATCCTGCGATACCACTGCTTACCCCAGCAGGCTGGCGTCTTGTTTGTTGACCAGCAGCATCGTGGACGTGTTGCCGAGAATCCGGTCGTTGGAAATCATCAGCTGAGCTGAGTGTGCGTCGCGCAAGTGCCTGCCAAGACTGAAAGGTGTACCGTTCTTGTACCCGGCAATCCCGCAAATCAGCATGCAGTGATTGATGATCACCAGGATCGTCTGGGAAATGCCAACTTTCACGTTGTTCATGGCAACGGAGAAGCTCATTGCATTGAGGGCATCGCTGTCGCCCTTGCAGTTTTCGAACTGCTTCAGACCGGCAACCACGTTGGCCTTGGCTTGCTGCAACAGGTTTGACGCTTCCGCCAGTCGAAGTGCACCTGGAGGAACCTGCCCCGGTGACTTGCGGGCTGCTGCCTTGACGAATGCCTGCGCCCGGGCGACTGCATCGGCGGCAATGCCATACCAAAGAGCACCCCACAAGAGATGAGACACGGCCAGCATGGACTGGGCTGCGATTTCCGCAAACGGTCTTGGCAGGATCTGTTCCTTCGGTGCTTCGCCCTTGAAGATAAATCCGTCAGAGCAGGTGCCGCGCATACCGAGCGTATCCCATGCGCTCGTGTGTTCCAGCGTGTACTGGTCCTTCAGAAAAGTGGTTGCCACCTGATCGGAATGAGCAGCATCAGAATGACGGCGCGAAGTGACCATGATGGCATCGGCGTCAGCTCCGTAAGAGATGACTGTCGCATCCTTGGTCAGGCGGGCGGTGTCGCCTTCGACCTCGATCGCACAGAGCGAATTTCTCAGATTGCCCCCAATGCCCGCTTCACTGGTCGCGGAGCCGACCAACAGCTGCTCGTCACAGATGCGCGTCAGAAACGCCTCGTGCCAGGCACTGCCAACCGCATAGTCCGACAGGCTGGCGATCTGGATCTGATGCATGGCGTAGGTCATGGCGGTTGCCGCACAAGCCTGCCCAAGGATGGCACAGACGTCGGCCACTTCCGTCAGGCTGGTACCCTCTCCACCCAGTTCCGGACGGATCATGACACCCATCAGGCGCTCCGCCTTGAGGGCATCCATTCCCTCTTTCGGAAAACGGGCCTCGACGTCTACCTGATCGGCGTATTGAGCGGCAACCTTGGCGGCGCGCTTCGCGCGATCGGACAGGCCCATCGCTGTGATTTTGCTGGCGGCGGTCATGGGTCAGGCCGCCTGTTCTTCAAGAATTTCGGTCAGTGCTGCATCGATCGCAGCAATTGACGAAAAAGACTTCCGGTTCAGCAGGTGCTCCGGAAATTCGATATCGAACTCTTCTTCCAGCGCCAGCATCACCTGAACGGATGCGAACGAAGAAAGGCCGGCGTCGTAAAGGTCTGCCTCGTCTGCGACGCCATCAATTGCCACCGGAAGATTGCCGTGTTTCCCCAAAAGGGTACGAATTGTCTGTTTCATATCGATCCTTGCCAATATATCCGGCCCCAGAAGAACCTTTGCCTGCATTCGTGAAAAATCTAATATAAAAACGATAAACTGCACTTAAGAGGCATGGTTAAAAAACCACAAAGCAAAAACATCAAAATCAACCAGGTAAATCTTTATTAATATTACCTCCATCCATATCTATTTAGATCACGTTAAGCGCAGAATTTACTACCTCACATCCAGGCGTTGCCTTCAACTCTTCCAACAAGGCAATGAAAACGCTTACTGTGCTTTTGTTGGGAGTTCAGCGGGATAGGTAATATTTGACGAAACGGCCTTTTCGAGCTTCCGGGTAATTGGCACGATCATCGGATCAGTGCAAAAGGACTGATGCTCAGTCAGGCATTCTGTCAGCGACAATCCTGCAGCCAATCAAATTCCGCCCCTCCTTCCAGCCCCGGTTCAGGGGCGTGAAAGGAAACTGGCGAACTTTCTTTTTGCCGGATCCGCTTGCCAGATCCTCTGGGATTATTGCGGGAAGGCAGCAAAATCGATGTGCCCGATGACAACATGCAGCTGACCTTCCCTGATCTGCGCGGCACGCTCCTGCCACCAACTCTCCAGAGCCCTGGGATCAAGGCCAACTTCCTGACCAACACGAACCCAACCGCTCAGGAATTCGGTCAGAAAATCTCGGGACGACGGTTGGACCTGCCAGTCCGACAAACCCTGAACAACACGGTATCCTTGCTGCTCGAAGAGTTCGACCGCTCGGCCAGCTGCATCCGGCCCAAGCGCTGTGCCAAATCCCTTCTCGGTCTTCTGATGGGTGTTGAGCGCCGTCAGCAGGTCATCATCGGAAAGGTGTGCCGGGGAAAATTGTGCGCGCCCGTCATAAGTCAGGCTTGCCAGAAACGGTTTGCGCGCTTTGACGATCTGATTGATGAGGCGAACGAGAAATTTCTCGGAAACCAGGTCGAGAAATGCGGATGTCGTCACCGCATCGATTTCTTGAAACGGCAGTTGCTCAAGGTCCGCTGACAGATCGATCCTGCGGACCGCGACATCACTGCCGGAAAGGTTTTTCCAACGATGGCTGGCGGCGTCCAGCAATACAGGATCGTAATCGGTAAGCAGCCAGTCCACCGCTTCCGGCAAGCGTTCACTGAGAGCCGCCACGGTCGATCCGGTTCCACTGCCAAGATCGAGAATGCGCGAACGGCGCCCGGGAAGCTGGTCAAAGAAAGCCTCTTCGACCTTTTTATCCCGGGCATCCAGATCAAGAGGTTCCCTCAGGGCGAGCCATTGGGAGGAAAATCCGCTCATGTCGTAGCGACCTTCAAAACGTCTGCGAATCTTGCGGCAGCATCCTCCCAGGTCGGAAGTTTCAACGCTGCCGCTTCTGCGGCCTCAGCCATTGCCGATCGCTTGGCGCGATTTGTCATAACTCGTTCAAGAGCAGCTCGGAGAAGATCTACATTTTCCGTGCCACAATATATTGCAGCTTCATCCGGCAATGTGTCTCTGACTGCGCCACCGCCGCTGCCAATGACGGGAAGACCATGCGCCAACGCTTCCGTATAAGCCATGCCGTAACCTTCATAGCGACTGGCCAGCACAAACACATCCGCGCTCTGGTAAAAGCCCGACAGCTCATCTGGCGACACAGCGTCGTGAAACGTGACGCGGTCAGCGATCCCGGACGCATCGGCCTGTGCCAGAAGGGAACGATGGTAATTCGGGTCGGCATCAAGCCCGCCGACGATATCCAGATGCCAATTGTGCATGGGAAGCGTCTTGAGCGCCTCAAACAGCAAGTCGTAACCTTTGCGCCGAACGACAGTTCCAACTGCAAGGAGATTCAGTGTTTCCGAAGCCTGGCGAGGACATGGCGGCTGTCTTTCGGTACCCGGCAGGATAACCGTTATCTGTTCCTTCGGGATCGCGAAGAGGTCTTCGACCTGAGTTGCTGTCGCCGAACTGGTGACAATCACATGCTGGACGAAACCCAAGGCTAACCGTTCACTGGCGTGCAATGCCTCGGATTGACCGGACCCGAGCCCATTTTCCTGGCACAGCGGATGGTGCACCAGGGCGATGAGTGTCACTCGAGGGCTAACGGCCTCCGCCGCCTCGGCCAGGACCCCGAAGGCAAGCCCATCGACGACCAGACAGGTTTCAGAAGGTAGGTCTTCGAGTTTCCTGCGTGCGCACTCCAGGGTTTGCACTGACGGAAACGGGAAACCCGGCCCAAGCGGCAGCAGGTCCACCTGCCACCCGAGAGCACGCAAACCCGCGATGATGCGTCGGTCATACCCGTAACCGCCGGTAGGCGTATCGATGTCACCTGGATAGGCGAAGACAAGCTTTGGCATCTGGATGTCAGATCTTCGCTTCGTACCAGGCACGAGCCACGTGAGATTCGGAAATCGTCACGCGAATGGCGTTGAGCTCTGCTCCGGGCCGTCCAAGGCGATCATCGCGCGCCGCCTTTGCGAGGTGATCGTGCACGTGCTTGGTCAAAAACTCGGTTGTCGTGTTGATGCCTGCAAATTCGGGCACTTCGTCCAGGTTCTTGTAGTTCAATGGCTGCAAGACTTCCTTCAGCGCCTCGTGCGCGCGGCCAATGTCGATGACGACGCCGTTTGCATCGAGTGTTTCGGCCAGAAAGGCCGCGTCGATGACAAAGGTTGCGCCGTGCAGGGCCTGTGCCGGGCCGAACAGCTCTCCCTTGAAGGAATGAGCAATCATGACGTGGTCGCGAACTTCAACTGCAAACATGTCCAGGGTCCTGAAACTTATGATTTAATGACGTAGGATGACCAGAGTAACGGTTATCTCGACGACTGGTCATATACAACGACCGCGGTAAGCACATCTGAAGCTTTGTTCAACAAATCGGGAAGCTGACGCGGAAGCTCGTCGAATGGCACGCAGTGGCTCACCAACCGATCCAGAACAGGGTTCTGCAAGAGCGTCAGGGCGGTTTCAAGGCGGCGCCGGAAAGTCCAGCGCGATTGCCGGTCAAAAGGTATCGTTCCGACCTGGCTTGAAACCAGTTTCAGGCGCCGGCTATGGAAATCGGCACCAAGCGGCAAGGAAACGTCCTGCGCCCCGTACCAGCTCATTTCAACCACAGATGTTCCGTCCCCCGCGCAGGAAAATGCGGTTGCAAGACCTCTCGGGTTTGCACTCGTGTGGAACACAAGATCTTGATCACGCGGTGCGTCTTCAGGCAGCGCGAAGGAAACGCCGAGTGCCTCCGCAATTGCCGCGCGGCGAGGGTTTGTGTCGATTACAGTCACCTTTGTCCCGGGTATCCGGCCCGCAACATAGGCCGTGAGCAGCCCGACCACTCCGCCTCCGACCACGCAGATGTGATCCCCAGGTGATGGTTTTCCGTCCCATAAAGCATTGAGAGCCGTTTCCATATTGGCAGCCAGAACAGCACGTTCGGGCGAAATGCCTTCAGGAACCGGCACACAGGAAGCAGACGGGAGCGTGAATTCACTTTGGTGCGGGAAGAGCGAAAAGACGATACGACCGACAAGGTCCGGATCACCTTCAACGACCCGGCCGACATTGGCGTAACCGTATTTGACGGGAAACGGGAAATCACCGGCCTGGAACGGAGCCCGCATGCGTTGCCATTCGCTCCGGGGAACCTCTCCTCTGAAAATCAGCCCTTCCGTCCCCCGGCTGATACCACTATAGAGCGTGTGCACCAGCACCTCGCCCGGTTGCAGGTCATTACGAAGGACAGTTTCAAGTTTGCAAAGTTCCTGACCCACATACCACAGAGCCTGCGGCTGGACCGTGTCGTGCGACACCACCTCGTTTGCCTTCATTCCCATACCATTTCCGCTAATTCACCTTGCGATTGTCAATATTAGGACATTTTGACATGCGCACTATCGTTACGATTGCCCTGATTGGAAGTCACAAAAATGTTTCAGGTCTTTGACATGTCCATTTCAGAAAAAACAGATACCAAAATGACGGTCAGACGCTTCATCTTTCTCAGCCTCATTATCGTGAGCTTCCTGTCGCTGACTGCCTTGATGGCCGTTACATTGACGCCAGGCGGGCTCACGCCGCTCGACCTGTTCATTCTGCTCTGTTTCATGGTGACACTGCCATGGACCATCATCGGCTTCTGGAACGCGGTTATCGGTCTTCTGGTGATGCGCGTAGCGAAAAATCCGATCGAGGCTGTTTGCCCGATCGAGACAGGAGATCAGGACGGTCCACTGAAAAGCTCCACGGCTCTGCTTTCCTGCATCCGGGACGAGGACACGGAAAGCCTGGAAGTCAATCTCAGCGCCATGGTGTCCCATTTGATACGCGCTGGCCAGGCAGATCATTTCTCGCTCTACGTTTTGAGCGACACGTCCATGGATGACATTGCACTCCAGGAACAGCAGATGAGCGCACGGCTCTCCGAACGGTTCCAGGGCCAGATGGATGTGATCTATCGCCGTCGTTCCATGAACACCGGCTTCAAGGCTGGCAATATCGAGGACTTCTGCGACCGCTGGGGCGACGACCACGACTTTGCCCTGGTTCTGGATGCGGACAGTTACATGTCAGCTGACGCGATTGTCAGCCTTGTCCGACGCATGGAAGCCAACCCGAAAGTGGGTATTCTGCAAAGCCTCGTGGTCGGTTTGCCGACTGATAGCGCTTTTGCGCGCGTCTTCCAGTTCGGAATGCGACTGGGCATGCGCTCCTACACGATCGGCAGTGCCTGGTGGCAGGGTGATTGCGGCCCGTACTGGGGCCACAATGCTCTTTTGCGGTTGAAACCGTTCAAGGAACATTGCCGCCTGCCGGTGCTTCCCGGCAAAGGCCCGCTTGCGGGCACGATCCTTTCGCATGACCAGGTCGAAGCTGTCCTGATGCGCCGGGCCGGGTATGAGGTTCGCGTGTTGCCGCTTGAAACAGGCAGCTACGAGGTCAACCCGCCACACATCCTGGAATTTATCCGGCGCGACCTGCGCTGGTGTCAGGGCAATCTGCAATATCGCCGTTTGTTGAGCATGCCTGGCCTCAAGCCTGTCAGCCGTGCACAACTGTTTCTGGCCATCCTGATGTTCCTGGGGTCACCGGCCTGGATCGGTTTCATGACGGCCGCGGCAGTCCTTGGCATGACGACCGACTATGCCCCCTATCGGGCCGACACCGGTCTCGCCCTGTTTGCAACAATCCTGACGATGGTGTTTGCCCCCAAACTGGCAACTGTCGCGGATGTTCTGGCCCGACCCGACCTCAGGAAGGCCTTTGGTGGGCCTTTGAGGGTGGTTACAAGCGTTTTTGCCGAAATCCTCTATTCGGCGATGCTTGCTCCAATCATGGCCGTAGCGCACACGCTGTTCATGGCTGGGCTCATTGCCGGCAAGACAATCGGGTGGGGAGCGCAGGCACGCGGGGTCCAGCGTCTGCCTGTGGCCCTCGCGGCACGCAAACTGTGGCCGCAAACCCTGTTCGGTCTGGCCGGTCTGGCATGGGTTTCCACACAGCCGATTGATCTTGTGTGGCCTGTGATTCCGGTTGCCATCGGCCCGCTTCTGGCGACGGTGATCGCGGTTTCGACCTCGACCAAGATGCTTGGCAAGCTCGCAATCCGCTCAACGCTGTGGCGCATTCCCGAGGAAACCGTGCCACCTGAAGAATTGGCGGACCTGCAGTTGCCCGCCCTCACGCAAGACCCGTTGCCGGTACCCGGAAAACAGGACCTGGTGCGGGGCGATGCCAAACCGGCGGAAGCATAAACAAAAAAAAGACCGGCTCCTGCCGGTCTTTTTTTTAAGGATTTCTAACGATTAAGCTGCGTTGGACGTCAGGGATTGGGTCAGAAGACCGTACATTTCCTCAACGTCGGACGAACCGCGCAGCCCCTGGGTCACATTGACGTCCCTGAGTTGACGGGCGATTCTGGCCAATGCCTTCAAATGGTCGGCTCCTGCACCTTCCGGTGCCAGTAGCAAGAACACCAGATCGACTGGTTCATCGTCCAGCGAATCAAAGTCGACCGGTTTTTCCAGTTTTGCAAAAAGGCCTACAAGACGGTCCAGACGCGTCAGTTTGCCGTGCGGAATCGCAATGCCGTGACCGACACCGGTGGATCCCAAACGCTCGCGCTGAAGCAGCGTGTCAAAGATTTCGCGTTCTGAAAGACCAGTGAGGCTCGCCGCCTTTGCGGCAAGTTCCTGAATTGCCTGCTTTTTACTCTTTACTTTCAGTCCGGCAATTACCGCATCTTTAGCCAGAAGATCACCAAGATCCATAAGTTCGCCTACAAGTTTCAGAAGCCGGCTTCTTAAGGGAAGCCGACTTCTTCCGCATTAATTATTGGGCAGCTTCGCTCGCTACCAGTGCCGGGTCTATCCACCCTATATTGCCATCTGAACGGCGATAAACAACGTTTACGCCGCCATTTGCCGCATTTTTGAACATGACAACAGGGGCTTCCGTCAGATCCAGCTCCATAACAGCCATACCGACGGTCATGGTCTTCACCTTCGCGGAGGTCTCGGCAATCACAAGCGGATTGAAGTCCGCCGGTACTTCCTCGTCATTCTCCGGTGAGGCCAGCACATAGGAAGCTGCCTCGAATGTCTCACGACCATTGCCGTTGTGGCTATGGTGGTCCTTAAGCTTGCGCTTGTAGCGCCGCAACCGCTTTTCGATCTTGTCTGCGGCCTGGTCGAAACTGTTGCGCGGGTCCTGATCCTGCGCGGACACCTGAAGTACAATGCCGGTATTCAGATGCACGGTACATTCGGACTTGAAACCCGTGCCCTCCCTACTGAGAGTTACGTGGCCAGTGAATCCGCCTGTGAAATACTTCGACAAAGCATCTTCGATTCGGTCTGTGATGTGCTCGCGCATTGCATCGCCGACATCAACATTCTTACCCGAAATCCGCAAAGCCATGGGGACCTCTTCTTTTTCTATTGACCGATAGGTCACCGGCGGTCAGCCGGTGTTGAAACGCGAAACGTTTCAGGCCCACAGAATGGACCAGTAAGCGCCGAAGCGCCATCCCCTGATTACGCCATGAGGGCGGTGCTATAATTGCGGTAACGCAAAGAGTCAATTCTTTATGAAAAAACCTTGCAACCTGCGTGGAATAACCGTGTAAACTGCTTGTATTGTTTCAGTGGAAATCGCTGATTTATTTGAAAATTTTTATTTTACCGCGTCACCTCGCGTCACGGCAGTTTTCTAAAGACGGGTCTTTTTCTCTCTCCTGCGCTGAACCGAAGACCCGATTTTCATGGCTTCACGATATTTGGCCACAGTTCTACGGGCGATGTCTATCCCGTCATCCTTGAGTATTTTGACAATCGTATCATCCGAAAGGATCGCTTTGGCGTCCTCGGCATCGATCATCTGCTTGATCCTGTGCCGGACCGCTTCAGCCGAATGCGCGTCCCCTCCGACCGTCGCGGAAATCGCGGAAGAGAAAAAGTATTTCAGCTCATATATGCCGCGCGGGGTTGCCATGTACTTGTTTGACGTGACCCGGCTCACAGTGGATTCGTGCATGCTGATCGCTTCGGCAATCGTCTTCAGGTTCAGCGGTCGCAGATGTTCGATGCCATAGGTCAGAAACCCGTCCTGCTGGCGAACAATCTCCGTTGAAACCTTGAGGATGGTCTTGGCACGTTGGTCCAGGCTCTTTGCCAGCCAGTTGGCCGTCTGCAGAGAGTCCGTGAGATACTCTTTTTCCGTCTCGTTCCTTGCGGTCTTGATCACCCTGGCAAAATAGGTCTGGTTCACAAGTACCTTTGGCAAGGTATCGGAGTTCAGTTCCACAGCCCAGGTACCGTCATTTGCCGGACGCACGAACACATCCGGCACTACCGGTTGAACCAACGACGTGCCGAACACGCTGCCCGGCTTGGGGTCGAGGGCACGGATCTCCGAGATCATCTCGATCAAATCTTCCTCGTCCACGCCACAGACTTTTCTGAGCGCCGCAAGTTCCCGCCTGGCAAGCATTTCTATGTTGTCGATCAACGCTTCCATCGCCGGATCAAAGCGGTTCTTGTCGATAAGCTGCAGTTTCAGACATTCGGCAAGGTCTCTTGCAAACACTCCTGCCGGTTCAAAGGACTGCAAGACCCCGAGAACACGTTCCACCCGCTCGCCATCCACGCCAAGCTGATCCGCGGTCTCCGCGAGATCAATGTAGAGATAGCCGTTCTCATCGAGTGAATTGATCAGGTGGCCGCCTATCAACTTGTCGACCTCATCACTCAGAGCAAGATGCATCTGCTCTTCAAGCGTGTTTGCGAGAGAAGCTTCCTCGGCGACAAACGCTTCCAGATTGTAGTCTTCGGATGCGCCGTTCGTCGCGTTGTTCTTGTAACTGTCCCCCGTCTTCAGAACCGCTGGGTCCGGTGAAGCGGGAACGCCTGGTTCATCGGGGAACACGTTGCCAAGGTCGGTGTCCATACGTGACGCGATCGCCTCGGAGCCGGTTTCCAGATCGCTCTGCATCCAGTCGTTGGCGCCCGGCTCGTCACCTTGCGGACCTGGTGTCTCGGTGCTCTCTGAAGGTTGTCCGCTTTCCGTGCCTGGTCCTGCCTCATCCGGTGCGGTCGTCCCGGCCACCTCGCCCTCGCCTTTTTCCAGAAGAGGATTGCGTTCCAGTTCCGCTTCCACATAAGCGACCAGATCCAGATTGGACATTTGCAACAGCTTGATCGCCTGCATGAGCTGCGGCGTCATGATCAGCGACTGACTTTGCCGCATCTCCAGCTTGGTTGAAATGGCCATGGATTTTCTGTGCGCCTATCAGGTCGTTCTGGTCTGCTTTTTGCTTCTTCGTTGCTGACCGAGTTTATAACCTAGCGCACCGCCTGTCATCAAAGCGTAAACTGTTCACCCAGATAAAGCCGCCGCACATCCGGATTGGTGACAATCTCCTGAGGTAGACCTTCCGTCAGGACTTCGCCAGCCGCAATGATATAGGCGCGGTCGATCAGACCCAGCGTTTCACGCACATTGTGGTCGGTGATCAGAACCCCAATGCCACGCTGCGTCAGATGTCTCACAAGCTGCTGAATATCGCCTACGGCAATCGGATCGATACCGGCGAAAGGCTCATCGAGAAGCATGAAAGACGGTCGGCTTGCGAGTGCGCGCGCGATTTCCACACGCCGTCTCTCCCCGCCCGAAAGAGCGATACTCGGAGATTTGCGCAGATGGGTGAGACCGAATTCCGCAAGTAGCGAATCGAGTTCTTCACGCCGTTTTTGCCTGTTCGGCTCAATCACCTCCAGAACGGCCCGGATATTCTCTTCAACGGTCAGACCGCGGAAAATCGAAGCTTCCTGTGGCAAGTAGCCGATGCCAAGCCGCGCGCGGCGATACATCGGCATCCGGGTGATGTTGAAGCCTTCCAGAGAGATCTGACCCTGATCAGGCCTGATCAGGCCCGTAATCATGTAAAATGTCGTGGTCTTGCCGGCACCGTTGGGTCCGAGCAATCCGACGGCTTCGCCTGGTTTCACCGTCAGGCTGACATATTTCACTACCTGGCGGCGGCCATAGGTCTTGCCGATCCCCTCGACGACCAAAGCCTGCGAGAGGTCTTCCCGGTCATGGTCATGACCCGGTGTGCTTCCCTGCAACCCGCTAAAATCTGTAGGGTTTGTCTTCACCGATGCGCCGTCCATCCGATCCTTGCCGAAGCTCCACATAGGGTCTGTGACAGTTCGTGTCGAGTCAGGTCACCCAACAAACTTAATTGCCCTGAACGCTGTTGGGCTGAATCCGGACCTTGACCCGGCCGCTGCCATTGCCTTGACCGGAGACATTGCCGGAGCCCGCGGTCAGATTTGCCTGTCCCGTTTTCAGGTTGACGGTTAGCTTTTTTCCGACAACTACATTCGGGCCCTGGGACAGCACGACTTCCTTGCCGGTCATCACCATGACCTCGCGGTTCATGTCGAAGCTCGCCGCATCTCCCTTGGCGGTCTGATCCTTGGAAGTGATGAAGACACCACCTTCGGCTTCAAGACGGGAGATTCGTTGCTGCACGGCATCTTCCGTGGCCTCGGCACCCGATCCTGCGTAGAAAACCTTCAGCCGTTGTGTTTCAAGGCTCGTCTCACCCTGCGTGACCACAACATCACCGACAAATGTCGCTGTGCTGTTGTTGTCTTCCACGCGCAATTCTCCGGCTTCGATCTCAATCGGCTCACCGTCATTGGAGCCGAAACCGGCGAATGCATCCGAAAATGTCTGGGCCTGCGCGGTACCGGCAATAAGAGCCGCCGCAGATGCAATAATCATGCGTTTGAATAAGGTCATCTTTTACCGTCCTTCCGAGGCCGGATTGAGGGTCATCTTGATCCCGTCGGAAAACCGGACGAGACCCTTGTTCTGATCATAAGTGAGTTTGCCCGCGACCACATGCCCCTGATCAGAGCGGATCGAGACCGGCTCCGTCGTCGTCATGGCGCCGTTGTTCAGGTCAATCTCCACTTCAGACAGGTCCACCTTGTAGCCTTCGCTCCATTCTAGCTGGATGCCGTCATAAAGGCGCAAGGTTTCCGCAGCGTTATTGTAGGTTCCTTTCAAGGCGATGATTTCAGCGCCCTCATCCGCGCTGAGAACGATATCCGCCCGAATAATTTCCAGATCGATGATCCTGGGATCGCTCAATCTCTGGATCGCCCGGCGTGCCGTCACCTTGTAGGAGCGGTCGCCGTCGTGACCCGAGAGTTCGGGATGATCCATCACCAGCCCTTCGCTGGTCAGCATCATGTTTGCCGCACCGAAGCCACTCAGAAAATTGAATAGAAGGACGAGACCAACCATTCCGCCAAGGATCAGCAGGCCAATTCCGGGAAAAAGCCAGCGCAAAATCCGCACGAGCACGCTGTGCCTGCGCGCAGAGCGCTGAGCGCGGCTGAACTGTCGCCTGGGAGCCTGATCTCCCGGAAAATCGCTGATGACGCTCAACGCGGCCTCCGAAACCCAATGGCAAACTGCCTAACCGGCATGTATGCCATTCAAATCTTACGAATGGGCGAAGATGTCGGTTTCGTCCCATCCCTTCAGGTCGAGCTCCGCACGTACCGGCAAGAACTCAAAACACGCTTTTGCAATATGGCTGCGCTCTTCCCGTTCCAGCATGAATTCCAGCTTTTCCTTCAAGGCGTGCAAATGCAGCACATCTGAAGCTGCGTAAGCCAGCTGGGCATCAGACAATGTTTCCGCTGCCCAGTCCGAGCTCTGCTGTTGCTTGGACAATTCGACGCCTAGGAGTTCGCGCGTAATATCCTTCAATCCATGCCGATCCGTATAGGTGCGCACCAATTTCGAAGCGATCTTCGTGCACCAGACCGGCGAAACCTCGATGTTCAGATAGTGCCGCAACACGGCAACATCAAATCGGGCAAAATGAAAAATTTTCGGTTTGGCCACATCTGTGAAGAGGGCCGCGAGGTTGGGAGCCTGCGTCTGGCCGCGTGCGATCTGGACAACATCAGCGCTTCCGTCGCCCGGCGACAACTGAACGACGCACAAACGGTCGCGATGAGGATTGAGGCCGAGAGTTTCAGAATCCACAGCCACCGCACTTGCCGTTTCATAAGCTTTCAGGTCAGGGAGGTCCCCCTTGTGATAGCGGATGGTCATGTTTTTGATCTCCTGTTGCCACATCGGCAAAGCACATATTCTTCAATTCGGTCACGACCTTATATCCGAATATCATGACCAAGTTGACCGTCAGGTAAAACATGCGGCCTGCTGTGGCAAGCAGATTGCTGTTTGCAGCAATCAGGAGAGCGGACCAGACGGCTATTTCTTGATCCGGAACGCCTCGTGACATGACTTGCAGGTTGCCGCGACCTTGCCGAATGCTCCGGCAACGGCTTTCTTGTCCGCCCCCTGTCCTGCCAGCATTTTCAGATCGAGTGCCGACGACTGCAACCTGCCCGCCATTTCGGAAAATTTCGACCATTCGGACCAGATGGCCGGACTGGCTTCCGTCGGTGCCTGAAGACTTCCTTCGGGAAACAAACTCGTCAGCGCCGTACCGCCGTGATCGGCGATTGACCCACTGGCGGTTTCAATGGTCGCCAGGTCATAAGGCGCCTTGCCTTTCAGCATCTCGCCGATGGATTTCACGTTCTTGCCGATATCGGACATCGCGTCCATTCGTTCCTTGACGATCCCTGTCGCCCCGCCATGTGCCCATGCCGCACCCGCTGACAAGGCTGCGGCAATCAGAATTCCTCCGGCATGTCTGCGTTTCACGTCCTTACCTCTCCCTAATGAATTCCGTTTGCACGTTGTAACGTGCGTACATACTTGACGATCTTGCCGATATCCTGCCCACTCACGCCCGCGACAGGTGGCATGTCTCCAAAGGTCCAATGATGTGCCCTCACCCCCCGATTGGCGGCCAGAAGAAAGGCGCCGTCACCGTGATGAGAAGGTTTGTAAATTTTGTGAATCAAGGGCGGACCGAGACCCTGTCTGCCTTCGGCGTTGCCGCCGTGGCAGGCAGCACAGCTTTCCTGAAACAAGCCCTCGCCTTCTCGAGCCTCCCCAGTGAGATTCGGAACCTCGACGATTACGATAGGCCCCGCGTCTTCAGCAGGCAGACCAACCTGTGAATGCTGACCTTTCCAGAGCACGCCTCCGGCCACAAGCAGGACAACAGTTACAGCGAGAGCTGCCACCAGCCTGACATTCAATGCTGATCACTCCCCGATTTCAGGGTTTTGCCGGAGAATGCACCGGCGAGATCATCGATGATCGGACATTCTGGCCTGTCGTCGCCGTGGCAGGCTTCCATCAAGGTCGTCAGCACGCGCTTCAAGGAATTCAGTTCATCGATTTTCCGGTCGATTTCCTGAATTTTCGTCCTGGTGATGGCTTTGACATCGGCACTTGCCCTGTTCCGATCCTCATAAAGGGACAGCAGTTCGCGGCATTGCTCAATCGAAAACCCCAAGCTGCGCGCGCGCTGAAGGAACTTCAATCGCTCAACATCCGTTTCGGAAAAATCACGATAGCCATTTCCCGTCCGCCCGGGGTCAACCAGCCCGATTTCCTCATAATACCGGATCGTCTTGACGGGAAGCTGACTTAGTTCGGACGCTGTTCCGATGTTCATGGGTCACCCTCACAGTTTCAATGCCCGCAGACGCAGAGCGTTGCTGATCACGGATACGGACGACAGACTCATGGCCGCAGCCGCAAGCATGGGTGACAGCAGAATGCCGAACACCGGATAAAGAATGCCTGCGGCGATCGGCACGCCGACCGTGTTGTAGATGAAGGCAAAGAACAGGTTTTGCCTTATGTTGCGCACGGTCTCTCGGGCAAGCGTGCGTGCACGCAGGATGCCTTCAAGATCGCCTTTCAAAAGCGTCATGGCCGCACTTTCCACTGCAACGTCTGCTCCGGTTCCCATGGCAAGGCCGACATCAGCCGCGGCCAAGGCCGGGGCATCGTTGACGCCATCCCCGGCCATGGCGACCGTATGTCCGGCGGATTTCAGATCTTCGATCAGTTTCTGCTTGCCTTCCGGCAGCACGCCTGCCCGGACTTCATCAATTCCCAGGGACTTGGCAACGGCCTCTGCAGTTCGAGGTGCATCGCCGGTTGCCATGACGATACGAATACCGTCCGCATGAAGAGCGTTGATTGCTGCCTTGGCATTGGCCTTGACCGGGTCTGCAACCGCAATCAGGCCCAACAGTCGCGCCTCCTCCCCGGACACCGAGACCAGATGCATGACTGTCTTGCCGAGCTCGGCCAGTTCTTCAGCCCGGTCTTCGAGTGCGGAAATATCGGCGCCGACACCCTTTGCAAAGGCCGCGTTTCCAAGAAAAACCTGATCGCCGCCAATAGATGCCCTGACGCCCTTGCCGGTTACCGCTTCAAAGGCCTCGGCTTCTGGCAGATCCAGCCCCTTGTCTTGAGCTGCTGCGAGAATCGCTTCTGCCAAGGGGTGCTCAGAGCCCTTTTCGAGCGCGGCTGCCAGCCTAAGAACCTCCTCCTCGGTAATGCCTGATGAGGGAAGAATGTCACTCAATGCCGGCCGGCCTTCAGTAAGTGTTCCGGTCTTGTCGACTACAATCGTGTCCACTGACGCCAGACGTTCAAGGCCTTCCGCGGTCTTGACCAGAACCCCTGCCTGCGCACCCCGTCCCGTAGCCGTCATGATGGACATCGGCGTTGCGAGCCCAAGTGCACAAGGACAAGCGATGATCAGAACCGAGACGGCTGCAATAACTGCATGAACCAGGGACGGCGTCGGGCCGAAGACCAACCAGACGACGAAAGCGAGAATTGCCACGGCAACAACAGTCGGCACGAAATACCCGGCAACACGGTCGGCCAGGCCCTGAATGGGCGCGCGGGAACGCTGCGCAGATGCAACCATATCCACGATTTTGGAGAGCATTGTGTCTTCGCCAACCAGCTGCGCTTCCATGACGAATGTACCGGTCTTGTTCAGCGTACCGCCGGTCACCGAATCACCTGCCGCCTTTTCCACCGGCACAGGCTCTCCCGTCACCAGGCTTTCATCAATCGACGATCCGCCTTCCAGAACCACGCCATCGACGGGCACAGCTTCCCCCGGTCGGACCCTCAGTTTGTCTCCTGCAAGAATGTTTTCCAGAGGCGCATCATATTCCTCACCTTCCGGGGTGATCCGCCGGGCAGTCTTGGGGGCAAGATCCAACAGCGCCCGGATTGCATCTCCAGTCCGCTCCCGCGCATTCAGCTCAAGCACCTGCCCGACGAATACCAGCGCCACTATGACAACCGACGCCTCGAAGTAAACCGGCATGTGGCCGGTTGCTCCCTTGAGCGTGTCGGGAAACAGAAACGGCATGAAAGCGGCAATCATCGAATAGAGATAGGCCGCTCCGACCCCGATCATGATCAGGGTCCACATATTGAAATGGCGCGTGACAAGTGAAGTCCAGCCGCGCTGGAAGAAGGGAAGCGCCGCCCACAGAACCACAGGCGTCGCCAGGAAGGCTTCAAGATAAATCGCGACGCCTTCGCCGATCCACTCACGGATCGGCACCCCCACCATCGGTCCCATCGTCAGGATCAGAAGCGGGATTGCGGCAATTGCACTCACCCAAAGCCGGCGTGTGAAATCGATCAGCTCGTGATTGGGTTCATCGGAAACGCCACTCATGGGCTCCAGCGCCATGCCGCAGATCGGGCAGGTTCCAGGCCCTTCCTGGACAATCTCAGGGTCCATCGGGCAGGTAAAAAGTGCGCCACCCGTGGACCTTTCCGCTTCCAGCGCCTTCTTTTTCTCATTGTTGCCAGACAGATAGAAATAGGGATCCGCCCCGAACTTGTCATGGCACTTCGGATTGCAGAAATGATAGTCCTCGCCCTTGTATCTCAAGGTCGGCTTGCCCTTGCCCAGCGTCACCGACATCCCGCAAACGGGATCGGTCACTTTTTCAGGTTCCGGGGACGGTGCGGACTGAATGGCTGTTTCCTGCATTTTCTCTGACGCTCTGCTCTGGAGACAATATGGGAACGAAATCCCAAAATAGCGATATTGAGCATCAGTTAGGGCCTCCAGTAACTGGAAGGTCAAGCCGGAGAAATGCTTAGGTAGTAAATTTTCGTTTCACCTCCACAAAGTCAGCGCTACTCCAAACGCAAAAAAGCGGCCCAGAAGGGCCGCTTTAAACGTTGCATTGCCGTTTGCTCGGTCTTAAGCAGCAAGCCTTTTTCTACGCCATCCCATGAACCCGAGCAGACCAAGTCCACCGGCCATCAGTGGAAGTGCAGCAGGGATCGGAACAACAGATGTGGCAGTAACTGTTGCTTGGACAGTTGCTGTGTTGCCTAGTGTCAGAGCAAGCCCCTCCGCAAAATCTACGGAGAAAATTGATCCATTAGCTGTTGTGAAAAAATCTGGTAGTGTTGAATCGTCCCAGAAAAGTGTTCCCCCGGAAATCAGTCCAAAGAAAGTAGAAGCTACTCCCCCTCCACTTCCTTGAGCTGGGCCCGTTCCGACAGGTTCATCAAAAGCCAGCGTAGCTTCAATGTTGTAGCTTTCATTGAATGCAAAGAACCTATCGATGGTCAACGTGAAAAAATCGAAGGTTCTACTTTCACCCTGGGCCAACGAGAACATCTCGTTACCCAACCCAGGGACCAAACTTGCGGACAAACCGGGCAACCCAGATGTCGATACCGAAGATCCCGGTCCGTCAATGTCAAAGTTAATGACCGGTGATGCCGAGGCTACCCCGCCCATTGTCATAACTGCGATTACAAGCGACGCAAGAAGCGACGCAAGTTTTGAAGGCACTAAAAATTTCATGTAAAGCCCCTTAATTCATTTGTAGCTAAAGACCTAAACAATCTGAACGCTGCGGCACGCAACATTGCCTGCAATGCAAACGTTAACAAAGGTTAATAAGATCGCTAGAAACTGTCAATGTCGCAACGTAAGGTTTTACTCAAGGGTGCGATCGAACGAATTTCCAAAACAGAATATGTCGGCACCCTTGTTCTTGGCGATTTCAGCAATCCTGAACGCCCACAAAAGAAATGAGAAAGAGTTGCAGATCCTGAATTCGAATGCTTGGAAGCGGCAGAAAAAGCTGCTTCGCGAGTACCAACCAGTCTGTCGCGGAGATTTGCTGAAACTCGCGGGTCAAATCGGAAAATTGTGCAGGTGGAACTTCTTTGATTGCGGCACCGAAGTCAGCAGTGTCCCAAAACGCAAAAAACCGGCCAGAAAGGCCGGTTTCTTTGTGTCTCAGAGCCTGAAACTCTGAGGGAATTGGTGCCCAGGAGAGGACTCGAACCTCCACGCCCATAAGGGCACTAGCACCTGAAGCTAGCGCGTCTACCAGTTCCGCCACCTGGGCTGTGAGGGGGGCTTGTAAGGGCCGGACCGGACCTTGTCAATCACTGAAACGGACTTTTTTTATTCATTCACAGCAAGCACTTCACACGCAGGGCACAAAGGTCTAAGAAACGGGGTAATTGACCTGGCGGATTTGCTTGGCCGGGTATCTATTTCGGACGCGACAAAAGGCATTTCACGATGTCCACTTCTCTTAACGGTAAACTCGTCACCGTATTCGGTGGATCCGGTTTTCTTGGCCGTCACATCGTTCAGGCGCTCGCGAAACGCGGTTATCGCGTCCGCGCGGCAGTTCGCCGGCCAGACCTGGCGACACATCTTCAGCCGCTTGGTGCTCCGGGCCAGATCATGCCGGTACAGGCAAACCTGCGCTATCGATGGTCCATTGACCGGGCGGTCATCGGTTCGGACGCTGTGGTGAACGCCGTCGGCATCCTTGCCCCGACCGGCAAGCAGTCTTTTGATGCGGTACAGGCCTTCGGACCCCGCGCTATTGCCGAGGCAGCGCGTTCGGCCGGTCTGTCCGGCATCACGCATCTTTCAGCAATCGGCGCCAATGCCGAAAGCACTTCCGCTTATGCGAGAACCAAAGCAGCTGGTGAGGCCGGGATTCTCGAAACCCTTCCTGACAGCATCATTCTGCGTCCGTCCATCGTTTTTGGCCCTGAGGACAATTTCTTCAACCAGTTTGCCGGCATGGCGCGAATCTCACCGTCCCTGCCGCTCATTGGCGGTGGTGAAACCAAGTTCCAGCCGGTTTATGTCTGCGATGTTGCCGAGGCAGTCGCGCGTGCCGTTGACGGTGAGCTGAGTGCCGGTGCAACGTACGAACTTGGCGGACCGGAAATCAAGAGCTTCCGTGAATGCCTGGAGGACATGCTCGAAGTCACCAGACGCTCGCGGTTCCTGATGCCCATTCCATTCCGCGTTGCCTCCATCATGGGCAGAATCATGCAGAACTTCCCGGGCGCTCCCCTGACTGCGGATCAGGTTGAATTGCTGAAATCCGACAACGTCGTTTCGGACGCGGCAAAATCAGAAGGCCGAACGCTGGAGGGCATCGGCATCGCTCCGGCAACGCTAGCGACCATCCTGCCGACCTATCTGGAGCGGTTTCGTCTGCACGGTCAGTATGACGCACACCGGCCTGTCTAAAAACGGTGACAGCTTGAACGCACCGAACGGGCCGCATCGGCCCGTTTTTTGTACCCCTTCCCGCCTTTTGAGTGACTTCTGCAAAGCCTGACCGCTAACCGCTTGTGAAATTTACAGCTTTTCGTTGCCGGTCGCCTCTGCTTCGCCTACCCTCCTTACGCAAGGGAGGGGCCGATGCCATTTCTTGCAAAAGTCACGATGCTTTTTGTTGTTTTCGTTGACCTGTTGGGTCAGGGACTGGTTTTTCCGATCATCAACAGCCTGATCATGGAACCCAGTACGTCGATGTTGCCCAAGGACACGACGGATGCCGTGCGCCATTTCAACTATGGTCTGATCATCGGCGTGTTTTTCCTATGCTGGTTCTTCGGGGCCCCCTACATTTCCAAACTATCGGATGTGATCGGCCGGAAAAACGCGATCCTCATCTGCCTTTTTGGCGCCCTGGGCGGGTATGCATTGACGATTGCCGCGCTCTACATGAACAGCTTTCTCCTGCTCATCTTCGGTCGCGCCATAACCGGACTGACGGCAGGCAATCAGCCCATCGCGCAGGCGGCGATGGTCGACGGCAGCGTTGATGACGAAGACCGCAACCGGAATATGGGGTACATCATCACCGGGGTCAGCTTCGGTCTGGTCGGCGGTCCGATCATCGGCGGGTTCCTTTCCGATCCAATCCTTCTGGGCAGTGTGGCAAGTATCAAGCTGCCCTTTTACGCAAGCTTCGTGCTCGTGACATTTGCGATTTTCATGGTTCTCACCTTCTTCAAGGACCAGCACGACAAGGTCGCCGAACGTCAGCCATTCGTCTTCCGTCCCGCGGAAATTTTCGAGTCCCTCTGGCTGATCAAGAACTATCCGATCGTGGTCCGGATAACGGTGGTGTTCTTCTTCTTCCACATCGCCAACCTGTCCTTCTACATTTTTGTCGACAATTACCTGACAAGCCGGTTCGGATACGGGACACTTGGCGGCAGCATGGTGATGCTGACAATTGGTGCCGCACTGGCTTTTTCCAGCACATTCCTGGTCGTTCCGGCGCAAAAGCGCTTCAGCAAGGAAGCAATTCTGGGCATCACTTTCGTCGTCTGGGCCATCTCCGGCGCAGCCTTTGTGGCCGCACCGGTCGCGATCCTGACATTCATTCCGGTGTTCTGCTTCTATTTCGTTTTCGGAATTGCCTACCCGACGTTCCTCGGCCTCTATTCTGCGGCAGTGAATGATGAGGAACAGGGTTGGATCATGGGGGTCACGATTGCCGTCTTCACCCTGATTGCCGGGATCATTTCGCTCATAGGCGGTGAGTTGATCGGCCTGAACCTGGATATTCCGTTCTATGTTGTGATCGTGGCAGCGCTGATTGCGCTCCTCGTGATGTTCCTTGCGTGGAACAAGCCGGAAATAAAGGCACTAACGCGCAGATCCGGCGACTGACCCCAGTAGGGTCAGCCGCCTAGATTTCAGGACCTCCTGGATCTCTCAAACTCATAGTGATCGAGCTTCCGATAGCCAGATTCGGTGCGCTCCAGTCCAATGTCCCGCAACTCATTGCTCGTCAGGCCAGATAATGCGCGATGGGTTGCCCGGCGATGCATGTAGTCGCGTACAAATCGGGCAATAGCAGCAAGGGCTGACCATAAAATGCTGCGGCTGCGCGCACGGCTGCGAAATACGGTATCAATCTCAAGGCTCATCTCTCTTCTCCTGGAAACATTTGTCCTCACTCTCCTGGGGACGAAGAGACAATGACAGGGCAATCCTGACAGCTGTGAGTCAGGTTTGATCTCGTTATGTTCTCGCGGTATGATTTTTTTCGAAACAACGCCTCAAGAGCCATTTTCATGAACCCGATTGAACGCGCACTCGGCATTTTGTTGCTGCTGACAGGAGGAAAACTTGTTCCGGCAACCGTGCTTGCCGAACGGTTTCAGGTTTCACTGCGTACGATCTATCGCGATATCGACCGGTTGATTGCACTCGGTGTTCCCGTCGACGCCGAACGTGGCGCAGAAGGCGGTTACAGGCTGGCAAAGGGATATCTGCAGCCACCGGTCGCCCTGACGCGTGATGAGACGGCAGCTCTCCTGGCAGCTATGGCTCTCGTCCGAAGCAGCCGGACAGTCCCGCTGGCCGGCGATCTCACCTCGGCGGAGAAAAAGCTGCTCGCAACATTACCCAAGAACCTGCATGGGCTCTTGAAGGAAGCCGACAGGATCGTCGGCATCGAGCCAATTCCACCAGACATTTTTCATTCCGGAACAAAGGCGGAGCCCACACAGGACTGGCAAACCGCTCTCGATGGGTTCATGTCCGGAATTCTGGACGGAAAGCGGGTTCGGTTCGATCACGTCAATCCGTCGCGCAAAACCGTGAAATCGCATGATGTGGAACCGCATGGCGTCATGTTTGACCGGGACCTTTGGTATCTCGCGGGCCGCTGTGTTGATACGGACCTGGTCAAGGTTTACCGGGCAGACAGAGTTCGTAACCTGGAAATCAGCGGACTGTTTTTCCGGCCTGCCAAGGATTTTTCGATCCAGAATCTTCTGGGCGGAGCCTGGCTTTCCCAGGCCATGCGCCGCTGGGAACAGGAAGAGCAGATCGCCGAGATCCTGATTACCTCCCGGCAGGCCAAGAAGCTGAGCGCCGACTGGTATTATCGCCATGCGATCTTCACGCCGGCAAAGGACGGCAGGATTCTGATCAGCATCCCAAGCACGGAACGGGCCCGTATCCTGCCTCTTGTGCGTTGGCTGGGCCCGGGTGCGGAGCTGCTGACGCCCGACACCCTGCGAAAGGAGCTGGCCGAGGAACTGGCAGGGCTCTCAAACCTTTATGGCAGCCGAGCTGCATCGCTCGACAAGTCAGCCTGAAAGACGCTTAACCCAGGAAATAGAGTCCGGCGAAGCCTGCCAGGCCGACGAAGATGCGCCACCAGGCAAATGGTGCAAAACCGTGCCGCGAGACAAAATCCAGAAGCCCTCGGACGACAAAGACACCCGCGATGAAGGAAGCAACGAAGCCGACCGTGATGATCACTGCATCATCCATCGAAAGGACGTTGCGATTCTTATAAAGATCGTATGTGAATGCCCCGGCCATGGTCGGCATGGCGAGAAAGAACGAAAACTCAGCGGCAGATCGCTTGTCCGTCCCCATCAAGAGGGATCCGGCGATGGTCGCTCCTGATCTTGAAACGCCTGGAACCATGGCAAGACACTGGCAAAAGCCGATCTTGAGGCACAATGACAAGGGATAATCCATCACGTTCGTGTAACGCGGCTTGAGCGGCATGCGGTCGATCCACAGAAGGATGATGCCGCCGACCAGCAATGTCGTGCAAATCAACGACGGTGTTTCAAACAACACCTCCTTGATGAAGCTGTGCAGCATGACACCTATGACCGCGGCGGGTAGAAACGCAATCAGAATTCCAAGGACGAAGCGCCGGCTTGACGGGTCGCTCGGGAGCGTGATCGCCAGCTGCCAGAGCCTGCCGAAATACACAGAAAGAATCGCCAGAATCGCGCCCAGCTGAATCAGGACCTCAAATGTCTTTCCGGTGCTTTCAAATCCCAGAAAATGTCCCAACAAAAGGATATGCCCGGTGGAGGAAACGGGGATGAACTCCGTCAACCCTTCAACAATTCCCAAAATGAGAGCGTTTACAATCGTTTGACCGTCCATTGCGTATGTTGTCTCCAACAGGCTTGATGATTTTTCTTCCGGCCGGACTGGGTACCGGCGCGGGAAAAGACAGGAGCGGCCGCCTATTTGAAGGATCGGTCCCGTCTCGTCAAACCCTTGATAACCATATGTGGGGCAAACTATCCGTTAACGCGATTTATTAATCCCGGCCTGGGTCGATGACCTAAGTCTTGCCACAGTTCAGGCTCTAAACCGTTTCATGCTCACGCTATATCACCACCCTTTTTCGCCGTCGTCCCGGTTTGTCAGGCTCATCTTGAGCGAATACGGCGCTGCATTTGAAGAACACCACGTCAATCCGTGGGAACGGCCACAAGAGCTGTTGATGCTGAATGCTGCCGGAACCGTGCCGGTGATGGTGGAAAATGAAGGCCCTGCGATCTGCGGCCCGGGCCCGGTCATGGAGTATCTGGACGAAACCAGAGGCTATGCCGTAGCCGATCGCCGCCTTATGCCGGACCATCCCGAAGCACGCGCAGAAACCCGGCGTCTGGTCGAGTGGAGCCTGAACAAATTCGATCAGGAAGTGGTTGGGCATCTCGTACGCGAACGACTCTACAAACAGATCATGCCCAAGTCGGCTGGAGGCGGCGAACCGGACTCCGCTGCCTTGCGGGTCGCCAGGGCGAACATTCATCATCACCTCAAGTATTTCGGCTACCTGGTCGCCTCGCGCCGCTGGCTTGCCGGTGAGCGGCTTTCGTTTGCCGACTTCGCACTGGCTGCCACGCTTTCCTGCGCCGACTATCTGGGAGAAGTCCCCTGGGCTGAGCAGGAAGACATCAAAAGCTGGTATGCCCGGGTCAAATCTCGGCCAAGCATGCGTCCTCTCCTGGGAGAGAAGGTCCTGGGTATGCCACCGGCTCCCAGCTACGCAGATCTGGATTTCTAGTTTTCAGCCTCATAAACTGGACGCATGAGCGGTCAACAGACCGCTGCAACACGCGCTGCACACGACCTTGGACAAAAAGACACAAAAGTTGCTGACAGCCTTTCGGGAAAAGGCAGAGAAGCTCGGATTCAGCGGCGTGAACATTGCTCCGGCCGACGGTATTCCCCAGGCAGCAGACCGATTGAAAGTCTTCCTGGGCAAGGGTTATCACGGCTCCATGGGCTGGATGGCAGAAACAGCGGACCGGCGCAGTTCACCAGCAGGTCTTTGGCCCGAGGTTAAATCCGTCATCATGCTGGCGATGAACTACGGACCGGACGCAGCTCCTGAAAATCATCCGCTCGCGCATCTGAAGGACAAGAGCACAGGCGGCATTTCCGTTTACGCGCGGCACCGGGATTATCACGACGTCATGAAAGGACGCCTCAAGGAGCTGGCAAGTTTCCTGATATCTCGTGCAGGAGGGGACGTGAAGGTCTTTGTCGACACCGCCCCTGTGATGGAAAAACCCCTTGGTCAGGCAGCGGGTCTTGGATGGCAGGGCAAGCACACGAATCTTGTTTCCCGCGAGCTCGGCTCCTGGTTTTTCCTGGGTTCGATCTTCACCACGCTTGAATTGCCGCCTACCGGGGTCGAAAGGGACCATTGCGGCTCCTGCCGTGCGTGTCTGGACAGTTGTCCGACGGAGGCTTTCCCCGCACCGTATCAGCTCGACGCAAGACGATGCATATCCTATCTGACCATTGAGCATCCCGGACCGATCCCTGCCGAATTCAGGCAGGCCATCGGAAACCGGATTTACGGTTGCGACGACTGTCTTGCCGCCTGTCCGTGGAACAAGTTTGCCGAAGCTGCCAGCGAAGCAAAACTGGTCGCGCGCGAGGATCTCAAGAATCCGAAGCTCAATGACCTCCTGGACCTTGATGATCCCTCCTTTCGAAAGCTCTTTTCCGGATCACCGGTAAAACGTGTCGGCCGAAGCCGGTTCTTGCGCAATGTTCTGATCGCAGCCGGAAACTCGGGTCAACCCGAACTGCTGGGAAAGATCGCTCCACTTCTTCGAGACCCGGATTCAACCGTCAGGAGCAGTGCTGTTTGGGCCTTCTGTCAGCTTGCGTCAGCAGAAGAGGTCAAAAGCCGCAAAACCGAAGCACTGCCTCTTGAAACGGACGAAGACGTGCGAAAGGAATGGCTGGCACATCCCTCGTGATTTTTGCCATGTGATTCGACCTTGTCATGAGAATGGTCCATAGTCATGGAATGGCCATAGATGTGCCACTATATCCGGTCTGACCCGTTCTTAAGTGGTCATTTCCGATCATCCGATTTGGAGCCAAGACATTGATTTCTATGCCCTCATCCTCCTCTCCATCCAAACCTGCCAAGGCCCGTGCACGCCTTCTTTCGCTGAGCACCGCGCTGGTCCTGATTACAGGATCCGCCTTCGCCGAGGACTCCGGTCTGGCAGCGTTCAACGCCTATGTCGAAGGCTTGAAGAAACTTGGTCTGGAGGTCGAAAACGGCGCCATCAACTATGACGAGGGCAGCGACACGCTGACCGTAACGGACAGCAAGCTGAAATTCGCCGGAACCATTACCGAGCCTGGTTCTCAAACCACGGATTCGACCGGCACGGACGGTGCGACACCGGATGAACCGGACAGTCTCGACTATTCCATTTCAATGGCTTCCGGGACCGTGACCATCACCGGGCTGTCACATGACAAGAACACGTTTTCTGCCGGCAGCTGGACCTACTCCGATGACACGCAACTCATCGTTACCGGTGAAGCGAAAGGCGAAGGCCGCCTGAAGATTGATGGTCGCCTTTCCGGAATTTCCGCCACGAACTACAGCTTCGTCATGCCGGAAATTCCTGCAGAAGATCCCGACAACCAGGTCAGCCGCTGGCTGCCGTTCCTGAAAGCCACATTCCTGACCTCTTACGACGAAGTCAGGGTGGACAATACCGGACTGACCATCGAAGCCCATGCTTCGGAAGATGGCAAAGATATGCTGGTCCTTTCCGGCACCATGCAGATGGATGGCTACCGGATGGTCGATGCAGTGGACGGACAGATCGGCGAATATTCCATCGACCGTCTTTCCCAGGACCTGCGTACAATCGACCCTGCCTCCGGCGACATGCTTGCCCAGACCACCAGCCAGGGCAAGACGGTCTACCGGGACATGAATGCGGCGGCGTTTATAGATCTGATCGACCCTGCAGTGCCCGAGTCGGGTGAAGAACTGACCTTGATCGGGTCCGCATCCGCTGTTGACTACAAAAGCACACAGGAAGTTACCCCTGGCATTGCCATTCAGGCCGACATTGAAAAAGCGACGGTCGACAGTGTCACGATCGTTAAGAGGGATAACAACCTTCTGAAGATGTTCGACGGCATCTTGAGCGGCAAAGGTCCGGTCGCACCTGAAGAGGTGATCACCAATGTTTTCCAGCTGTATCGTTCTTTTGCCGTCGCCGATGCACGCGTCAGCGGAATTACCGTCACCGTCCCACCGATCGCTTCGCCGAAGGAGACAGTCATCTCCATCAAGGAACTGGCGATGACCGACTTCAGTTCGGACGGAATTGGCGAGATGATGCTGGTTGGCCTCGACGCTCCGGACCTGCCGGAGGGCGCTTCGGTCAAGCTTGACTGGGCTGCCATTGGTGACATTGAGTTTGCCGAATACGCACCCATGCGCTCCATGATCGACTCGCTGATTGCAGATCCTTCCTACGGCGAAGACAATCCGTTGGATGTCGCCCGCGCGTTCATGCCGCGTTCCTTCGGATACGAGGTCCAGGGCCTGGACGTGAATGTGCCGAATGAAGGACGCGTTCAGATCGGCCAGACCGAAATGAAAGTGTCAACGACCGTTCCGCCGATCCCGACAAGTTTCTACACACGAAGCAGCGGCATCAGGATACCGGTTGAGGCAATCGATGACGCCGAGGCCATTGCCATGCTCCAGGCTCTTGGTCTGGATGAGGTTGTCTGGTCAGACGAAACACGGCTTTACTGGGATGAGGCAACGCTTGAGTTGCGCCTGGAACGCTTGATGCTTGAAGTCGAAGGTCTTGGCATGGCTGAAGCTTCGGCCCGCTTTGCAAATGTTCCGAAGGAACTCTTCGAAGACCCGGAAGGACAGGGACAGATGGCCGCCATTGTTGCCCAGTTCGTCGACGCTTCCTTTGTCTTCCGGGACGGTGGGTTGACTTCCAAGGGCCTGAAACACATTGCCGATACACAGGGTGTGCCGGAGGATGTCTTCCGTGAAGTTCTGATCGGCCAGGCGGCAGAGGCGACAGCTCCGATCCAGAACGAAGCCTTCACCAACATGGTGCAGGACGCGGTATCGAAGTTCCTGAATGACCCGAAAGAACTCAAGATCACGCTTGCCCCCGCAAACCCTGTACCTCTAGCCCAGATCCTGGGTAGCATGGCAGCACCGCAGACCCTGCCGGATCTTCTGAATGTGAAAGTCGAAGCAAACTGAGTTCAGACGAGCAATTTCATCAACAAAAAGGGCGGCCTGAGGCCGCCCTTTTTTCTTGTTCCTGGAAAGTTGACCGGCCGGTTACTCGGCAGCCTGTTGCTGCAGAGCCGGTCCAATCCGGGCAGCACAGAACTTGAACTCCGGGATCTTGCCGAACGGATCAAGCTGCGGGTTCGTCAGGAAGTTCGCCGGCGCTTCAAAGAAGCAGAACGGAATGAACAGCATTCCGGGTGACACATCCCGGTCGGCGCGCAAGGTCAGGGTAATGGCACCCCGCCGCGTTTCGACGGTGACCTGCTGACCGCCTTCCAGCCCTGCGATCTTGATATCGCGCGGGTTCATTGAGACGACCGGTTCCGGCTCGATCGCATCCAGAACCGCCGCCCGGCGGGTCATGGCGCCCGTATGCCAGTGTTCCAGCATCCGGCCGGTGGTCAAAACCAGCGGGAAGTCTTCGTCCGGCACTTCGTTGGGCGGCACCAGATTGGTCGGGACAATTTTGCCGCGACCGTCGGCCGTCGGGAACGAATGACCAAACAGGATCTCGTTGCCCGGCTTGTCAGGTGCGTCTGCCGGATAGGTAACCGTGCCGTCGCGTTCCAGCCTGTCCCAGGAAATATTGTTGAGCGAGGCCATATGCGAACGCATTTCCTCGTAGATCGCCGGAACACCGTCATAGGACCAGTTCAGGCCCAGGCGGTTGGCCATTTCGATCATCAGCTCCCAGTCCGCGCGCGCTTCTCCCGGCATTGGCACACAAGGCCGTCCGATCTGCACCTGACGGTTGGTGTTTGTGTAGGTGCCAAGTTTTTCCGCGTGAGCCGAAGCCGGCAAGATCACGTCCGCGTGCCAGGCGGTTTCGGTGAGGAAAATGTCCTGTACCACCAAATGCTTCAAGCTCGCCAACGCCTTGCGGGCGTGGTTCTGATCCGGATCGGACATGGCCGGGTTTTCCCCCTGGACATACATGGCTTCGATGCCACCTGCCAGAATGTCGTCCATGATCTCAACGACCGTCAGGCCGCGTACAGGATCAAGCGTCCGTCCCCAGGCATCCTCCGTCCTTGCGCGGATATCCGGGTTTTCAACGGACCGGTAATCCGGGAAGAACATCGGAATAAGGCCGGCGTCGGATGCACCCTGCACGTTGTTCTGGCCGCGCAGCGGATGCAGGCCTGTGCCTTCACGGCCGATCTGACCGGTCGTGAGTGCCATCGCGATCAGGCAGCGGACATTGTCCGTGCCGTGAACGTGCTGCGACACGCCCATGCCCCAGAAAATGATGGATTTCTGGCTGGTGGCGTAAAGCCGGGCGACTTCGCGCAGTGTCTGGGCTTCGATACCACAGACCGGCTCCATGGCTTCAGGCGTGAATTCCCTGATCGATTCCTTGAGCGCTTCAAAGCCATCGACATGCGCGGCGATGTACTGCTGGTCGTAGAGCTCTTCCGTGATGATGACGTTGAGGATCGCATTCAGCATGGCGACGTCGGTACCCGGCTTGAACACCAGGCCGTAATCCGCATAGCGCATGAGGCGCTGGCCGCGCGGATCCATCACGATCAGTTTGGCGCCATTCTTGACCGCCTGCTTGATGTAAGTTGCGGCGACCGGATGGTTTTGTTCCGGTCGCGCACCGATCACGATCATGCAGTCGGCATCTTCCGCCGCGTTGAACGGTGCCGTCACTGCACCGGAGCCTATGCCTTCGATCAGCGCCGCTACGGATGATGCGTGGCAAAGCCGGGTGCAGTGGTCAACGTTGTTGGTCTGGAAGCCCTGACGGATCAGTTTCTG
Organism: Roseibium sp. SCP15; assembly: GCF_040329435.1. NCBI lineage: Bacteria > Pseudomonadati > Pseudomonadota > Alphaproteobacteria > Hyphomicrobiales > Stappiaceae > Roseibium > Roseibium sp. SCP15. Next base: position 828,512 of record NZ_JBDZYI010000002.1, read on the forward strand.
GAACAGATAGGCCTCTTCGTTCGAGCCCTTTGCCGATCCAAAACCGGCGATACCGGCGCCGCCCTTGGCGTCGGCAACCGCTTTCAGGCCGCCGGCTGCCCTGTCGAGGGCCTCTTCCCATGTCGCTTCACGGAAGTAGTCGAGGTAATTCGACAGATCCATGGAAATGTCACCACGTTTGGGTGCATCGTCCCGGCGGATGAGTGGTTTGGTCAGACGTTCCGGGCTGGACACGTAGTCGTAGCCGAACCGGCCTTTCACGCAGAGCCTGTTCTCATTGGCCGGGCCATCACGGCCGTCAACCTTGACGATCTTGCCGTCTTTGACCGAAACGGTGGTAAGACAGCCAACACCGCAGAATGCACACACACTGTCGACGGTTTCCTCGGCGAAGATTTCGCGTTTCTTGGAAGCCGCGTCCAGAAGGCTCTTTTCCATGAGGGCGCCGGTGGGACAGGCCGAAACACACTCGCCGCACGCCACGCAGGTGGACAGACCCATCGGGTCGGCCAGATCGAAGACCGGTGCAGTGTGAGACCCACGGTCCGCCATACCGATCACGTCGTTGACCTGAACTTCGCGGCAGGCGCGCTCGCACAGGTTACAGGCGATACAAGCGTCGAGATTGACCGCGATGGCCGGATGCGAAATGTCCTGCGCAGGTTTGCCGCAAGGTGCAAAACGGCTTTCGCTCACTCCCACAGCGTCAGACCATTTCCAGAAATCGCTCTCCGGGTCCGGATGCGCGTCGCGGCTCGGTTGATCGGCTGCCAGCAATTCAAAGACCATCTCGCGCGCCTTGCTGGCGCGTTCCGTTGCCGTCTTGACGACCATGCCTTCTGCCGGTGTGCGGATACACGAAGCCGCCAGCGTACGCTCGCCCTCGATATCCACCATGCAGGCGCGGCAATTGCCGTCCGAGCGGTACCCGGGAGAATCCTTGTGGCACAGGTGAGGAATGGCGACGCCTTCACGCTTGGCGACCTGCCAGATGGTTTCATCTTCCTGGGCAGTGACGTCTTTGCCGTCGAGAGAGAATGTCACCTGGCTCATTTCTCGAACTCCTGCGGGAAAAATTTCAGGACAGAGGTCACCGGATTGCTTGCTGCCTGACCCAGGCCGCAGATGGAAGCAGAGCGCATGACCGCGTCAAGATCGCCAATCTTCGTTTCGTCCCAGTCACGCTCGGACAAGAGCTGTTCCATCTTGTCGGTGCCGGAGCGGCAAGGCGTGCACTGGCCGCAGCTCTCATGCTTGAAGAACTGCATCAGGTTGAGCGCGACGTCGCGCATGTCGTCCTGTTCGGAAAAGACCACGATGGCGTGGCTGCCGATAAAGCAGCCGTGCTTGTCGAGCGTGCCGAAATCAAGCGGCTCATCCGCCAGAGAGGCCGGCAGGATGCCCCCGGATGCTCCGCCCGGCAGGTAGCCCTTGAAGGTATGCCCTTCTTCCATGCCACCGCAGAACTCTTCCAGGAGCTCGTTCATGGTGATGCCTGCGGGCGCGAGCTTCACGCCCGGTTCCTTCACCCGGCCGGACACGGAAAATGACCTGAAGCCCTTGTGATCGCGGCGCCCCTGAGAGGCAAACCATTCCGGCCCCTTCTCAACGATGTCCCGGATCCAGAACAGGGTCTCGACATTGTGGTTCAGCGTCGGGCGGCCGAAAAGTCCGACCTGCGCAATGAAAGGCGGGCGGTGACGCGGCAGGCCGCGTTTGCCCTCGATCGACTCGATCATGGCGCTTTCTTCACCGCAGATATAGGCTCCGGCACCACGGCGCAGTTCAATATCGATGCTGGTGATGATGCCCGCAGTCCGCAGTGCTTCAATCTCGGTCTTCAGAATTTCCAGAACCGCCGGATACTCATCGCGCATATAGAGGTAGATGCGGTCGGCAGAAATCGCGTGCGCGGCAATCAACGCACCTTCCAACAGCCTGTGAGGATCACGCTCCAGGTGATAGCGATCCTTGAACGTTCCCGGCTCACCTTCGTCGCCATTGATCGTCAGGTATTTCGGGCCCGGCAGATCATTGACGATCTTCCATTTGGTGCCGGTTGGAAAGCCCGCACCGCCGAGGCCTCGCAAGCCTGCTTCCAGCGCCTTGTCGGCGATGGCCGCTGCATCCAGCTCGCCTGCGCGCACGCGCTCCAGAAGCTTGTAGCCACCATCGGCACGATAGGCGTCCAGCTTGGTGTAGTCGGGCACAACAGGGTCCGACTTGCCCTCGAACAGAGCCGAGCGAACAGAAACTTCGCTGGCATTGTCGATCGCGCGCTTGCCGACCTGAACAGCCGGAGCTCCGGCGCAACGACCAATGCAGGGCACTTTCTGGACACGGACCTTGGCAGGGTCAACACCGCTTTCAAGCGCGGCAGCCAAGGCATCAGCACCCTTGATCGAGCAGGCAACGCTGTCGCAGACGCGCACCGTCAGCGGAGCCGGTTTTGCGTCGCCTTCGCGCACGATATCAAAATGATGATAGAAACTGGCGACCTCATAGACCTCGGCCTGCGAGATCCGCATCTCCTCGGACAAGGCCCGCAAGTGCCGCGCCTCGAGGCAACCAAACGCGTCCTGAATCTTGTGCAGATGCTCGATGAGCAGATCGCGGCGGCGCGGTTCGTCGCTCAGAAGAGCCTGAACTTCGCCGAGAGCCGCGTCTTCCAATTGACGCCCTTTTGGCTGGGACGGCTTCCGTGAAAGCCCCTTGCCGAAAGACATTGGCGTTCCTCCCCAATGGTCCGAAGCACACTCCAATTATAGGGCACTTCGGAGGTCGTTTCCCGCATTTCCGTTTCGCGGTCCCGCGTCAGGGACCAACGGCAATGCTCGATTTGGTCGGGATGTTATCTTCGGAATCCAGACCAGTCTGTTTGAAAAACGACAAAGGAACTTCAAATGCTGACGCATTGGCGATGACGGCATCTCCCATCGCCAGGGCACCAATCAGGATGTCAGGTGAGAAAACGCAGCGACAACACGTTCGTAAACCGGTCGTTTGAAGGGGACGATCAGCTCGGGCAATCTGGCAGCATCCTCCCAGCGCCAGGCGCTAAATTCCGCAGTATGGCCGTCCGGCGGAGTGAGAATGTTGACTTCCGCGTCGTCGCCGTCAAACCGATACGCGACCCAGCGCTGCGCCTGGCCGCGATATTTCCCCTTTCGGGATTTGCGCACCACTTCTGCCGGATAGTCGTAGGCGAACCACTCCGGGGCTTCCTCCAGCAATGTCACTGAACGAATGGACGTTTCTTCATAGAGTTCCCGGCGCGCGGCCCGTTCCGGGTTCTCGCCCTTATCAATCCCGCCTTGCGGCATCTGCCAGGAGTACTCGTAATTGGAAGAACTGCCGCCATCATCGCGGCTGCCGATCCAGACCTGACCGGTCCTGTTGATCAACATGATGCCGACGCAAGGGCGATATGGCAGCCCTTCAACCGGTTCCGGAAATCCCGGTCCAAGTTCAAGCTTGGTCACTGATACACCTGTTCAAATAAAGAAAATCTACCGGTCGATGGTTGCGCTGATCGGCACAAGCTGCAATCCGCGCTGTTCCAGATCCTGTACCCACTTTTCCAGCTGGCGAATAGTCACGGGAAGCGCTGATCCGGAGGCGACCGCCACTCCCCTGGCCCTCGCAACGCCTTCAAGCTGCAACAGCTTGGCGTCGATATCATCGGCCCTCGGGACTTCGTCCAGCACAACATCGACGCCGCTGAATGGAATGCGTGTCTGGGTCGACATATCCGCAGCGATGCTTCGTGACGACGTTCCGTTGTCCACGAACATCAGTCCCCGGGACTTCAGCTTTTCCAGAAGATACTCCATGGAAGGCCTGGTTGACGTGAACCGGGCACCCATCTCTGCAATAGTGCCGACGTAATTTGTTGCCCGGGTCAACAGGAAGGCCAGCCGATCCAGCATTTCATCGGGCCGCAGGCTCACCAAAAGCGTATGGGGCCCCGGGTCGTTGTCCGGAAAATCAAACGGCTCCAACGGCAGCTGCAACAGCAGTTCATGACCTTTCATCCTGGCCTGCTGCATCCATTGATCCAGATCTTCGCCATAGGGCGCCAGAGCAAAGGTCACATCCGCCGGAAGACGGTTTATGGCGTGTTGTGTGCCTGCCTCGCTCAAACCGAGACCGTTGACGATGACCGCAATTTTCGGAATGGAGGTGAACTCACGCACGATCGGCCGGGAATAGGCATCCAGCGGGCGAACACCTGCGTCACTGATTTTCGGCAGAAAGCCGACATCGGAGCGCTCGCTGACACGCGTATCCGGATTGACCGAAAGACTGGTAACGACGGCGTCGGGACCAAGGCCATCCGGCCTCATGATCATCTCATAGCGCGGTCCCATCAGGTCGCCATCCGATCCTGGACGCAGGTTGGGACCAAGATCGTCTCCGATGCCGGGCCGGATTTCAACGACCTCGATATCCTGGGAGGTCACGCCCTCTACGATCGCATCGAGGGGCAGCACCGCAACCGGCTCACCGCCAAACGGATCGTCGACCACCGCGATCCAGACAAGGATCGTGGTGACTGCCACGCTGAGTATTCCTGCACCGATAAGACCGAACGGCAGCCTGACCAGCCGCCGCTTGCCCATCCCTAGGGGAGCTGTGAGATCTTCGCTCGACATACGTCCTGAGCCTTATGACCGGCATCCTGCCGGCGTAATCATTGTTTTTGGAGTACGCAGAACGAGAATGGAAGCTGCGCGCCGGAGGCCGGCGCGCAGGAGAGTGTTTAGTTTTTGACCGCAGCGCTGTCGGAGACAGGCGGGAACGCGCTGTTGACTTGAACACCGCGCAAGAGGTCCAGGGCCAGATTCAGCTGCGTGTCGTCTTCGGGATCTGAAGGAACATAGGCCTGACTACCGCCTTGCTCCTCGCCATCTGCTTCCAGGTGACCGCGCAATCCGGCTTCACCCTTGGTTTCCACGCGACCGACGAGATCTTCCGGAAGCTCCTGAAGAGTTTCGATATCCGGAACGATGCCCTTGGCCTGGATGGAGTTACCTGACGGAGTGTAGTAGCGGGCAGTGGTCAATCGGATCGCACCGTTGGCCCCCAAAGGAATGATCGTCTGAACCGATCCTTTACCGAAAGACCGGGTGCCGAGAATGGTTGCACGACGATGGTCCTGCAATGCCCCTGCGACAATTTCCGAAGCAGATGCGGAACCGCCATTTACCAGAACGATAACAGGCTTGCCGTTGGTCAGATCACCTGCCCGTGCGTTGTACCGTTGGGTTTCTTCCGCTTCACGGCCACGGGTGGACACGATCTCACCGCGATCCAGGAACGCGTCGGAAACCGCGATTGCCTGATCGAGCAATCCGCCCGGGTTGTTGCGCAGATCGATGACGTAGCCCTTCAGCTTGTCTTCACCGATATTGGCAGTCATTTCCTCGATACCGTTTTTCAGGCCGTCAAATGTCTGCTCATTGAACTGCGTGACGCGGACATATCCAACATCATCCTCTTCCCGCCAGCGCACGGAACGAATGCGGATAATGTCGCGGGTGATGGTGATGTCGAACGGCTCGGCGCGGCCCTTGCGTCGCACGGTCACCACGATGTCGGTATTGACCGGCCCGCGCATTTTTTCGACGGCTTCGTTCAAGGTGAGTCCCTGCACCTGTTCGCCATCGATGTAAGTGATCAGGTCACCTGCAAGAACACCGGCTTTTGCAGCAGGCGTATCGTCAATCGGCGACACGACTTTCACAAGGCCCTCTTCCATGGTGACTTCAATACCCAGACCACCGAATTCACCGCGTGTCTGAACCTGCATGTCGCGGAAGCTCTTCGGCGACATGTAGCTGGAGTGCGGATCCAGCGAGGTCAGCATGCCGTTGATAGCACTTTCGATCAGCTGAGCATCGTCTGGAACTTCCACATAGTCTGAACGCACGCGCTCAAACACGTCACCAAACAGATTGAGCTGCCGGTAAGTGTCCGTTGCTGCTGCGTTCGCTGCCGCTGAAACGTTGAGCGGCATTTGGGACAGTGTTGTAACTGCTGCAGCACCCATGAGGGCTCCCACCAGCAGCAAGGAAGTTTTCCGTATCATCCGCGAGCCTTTTCTTCTTCTGTGCGCGCCCACCAGGGTGTGGGATCGATCGCACGGCCGTCCTTCCGAAATTCTACATATAGGATCGGCTGGGTCGAGCCCAAGCCGAACGTTGATGCGCTAGCCCACTGGGTAGCGCCCATGACACCAACTGGTTCACCAGTAAGAACAAACTGCCCCAACTCTGCGTCTATCCGGTCCAGCCCTGCCAAGAGTACATGGTAGCCGTCGCCGGTGTTCAGGATCAAGAGCTGTCCGAAAGATCGGAACGGTCCTGAATAAACCACCCAGCCATCCGCAGGCGACGTTACATTAGAACCGGGCCTTGTGGCGATAGATTGTCCTTCCGTCAGGCCACCAAAATCATCTTCCTGGCCAAAATCCTTCAGCATTGTTCCAACAACCGGTTGAGGTAACTGGCCCTTTGCCTCCTGAAAAGCGATGGCAGGCGCCAATCTTCCAGGATCAGAGAACGGATCAAACTTGCGCGAGGCTTTCCTTTTTGCCTCCAGCGCCGCCTCTTTCGATTTTCTGGCGGCCTCACGAGCGCTTTCGATTTCCGTTTCCAGACTTGCGATCAGCTCCTGCAGGGTTCCCGCCTGCGCTGCCAGTTCCGCCGCCCTTTTCTTCTCGTCCTCTAGAACCCTCACCGATTTTTGATGTTCCTGCCTTTTGGCACTGAGAAGAAGTTCCAATCTGGACTTTTCCTCAGCCAATCGCATGGCATCTCCACGCAGCCGGTTTTTTTCTTCAGCTATCACCGCCCGCAGCCGGTTCAGCTCTTCCAGATCCGCCGCCAGGGCCTCGGTTTCAACCTTCAATTCCGGCATGACCGCGTTCAGCAGGATCGCACTGCGAACAGCCGACAACGCATCGCTTGGACGAACCGCGAGCGCCGGTGGCGGACGTTTACCGATCCGCTGAAGCGCCGCCAGGACTTCGGCGAGAATGTCCCTGCGCGAAATCAGCGACAGCCTGACTGCATCCTCGTTCTCACCAAGGCTTTTCAGCCGGCGTTCCGTGTCGGTCAGCTCCGTTTCAAGTCCCTTGATCGTGTCAGACGTGCCGATGATCTTGGCGTTCAGCGTTTCCCGGTCACGGTCAAGCGCGCGGATCTCGCGCGCAATTGCCGCCTGCCGGTCGGTTGATACGCCAATATCCTGCGAGAGCGCTGCCAGCTCTGCCTCGCGCTCCTGCTTGCGTTTCAGGAACGCCTTGATCTCCGGCGAAACTTCAATCTTTTGCTGCGGGGTCTCATCAAGGCTCTCGGAGGCTCTGGCCATGCCCAGGACCGTGCCCATGGCAAGCCAGCCCAGGAGCGATCCGGATATTAACCGTTGCCCGAGTCGTGGACGCACTGCCTTGATGCGATCCGGTGTCAAACTGCCTAAGCTCCCACAAGGTTTCGTCTAACTGCGATACACAAACTGCGTTAACGAACCGTTTACCAAAATGACCGGTTGCTTAACACTGCTCCCACTCGTGTTCCGCCGAACCTCTTTCTTTTGTCCATTCCGTTACGTGCCGAATACGGCGACATACGGGCAAAACTGTGTTTTCCCGCCATTTTGCCAAGCGGGTGCGCTTTTCCGGTCACATGGCACTGCCGCCAGGGCGCACAGATCCGAAAGTCCTGTGATACCCGTATGTCACTGGAAACTGTGTCTGAATACCAGATCTTCAGGATCATTCCGAGGGGCTTCGGCATCCAATTCAGCCCCCAGGCGCTCCGCCAGCTTGCGCGAGCGCAAATTGTCGCGGTCAATGTAGCTGACAAGCGTCTTCAGGCCTCCATCCCTGAAACCCCAATCGCGCAAGGCTTTGGCAGCTTCAAAGGCGACCCCCTTGCCTTCAGCATGCGGGTAAACGAACCAGCCGATTTCATGCTCCGGGAAAAGCGGTCCGTGGTTGATGCCAACCTGGCCTAGACACTCCCCGGATATCCTGTCTTCGATCATCAGGGCCCCGTGCCCCATAAGCGCCCACAGGGCAACATCGTGGCAAAACATGCCCCAGGCAGCGTTTCGTGTCATCGGACCGCCCATGTATCGGGCACGGTCGGACTGCATCAGCTCTGCGTAGGCCGGCCAATCCTCCATTTTCATGGGCCGCAGAACAAATCTTTCGGTTTCAATCGTGGGTGCGTTCAAGGTTCGCCCTCTGAAATTCAATGAAATGAAGAAAAACGAATGACCACGAGCCAGCGACCTGTCCCGCCCTACCGGAGTTTGCCGTCAAAGGTTCAAACGCGGTGATAGGGGTGTCCGGACTGGATGGTCATTGCGCGATAAATCTGTTCAGCCAGCAGGATCCGGGCAATCTGATGCGGCCAGGTCATGGCACCCAGAGCGAGCTTCAGATCCGCCCGGCCGATCACATCCTGTCCATGTCCATCGGCCCCGCCGATGGCAAATACGACCTCCGGAACACCTTCGTTCTTCCAGCTTTCCAGCTTCTGGCTGAAGGCAGGACTCGTCAGGTTCCTGCCGTTCTCGTCAAGCGCGACAAGTCGGGCACCGGCCGAAACATTTTGAAGGATTGCCTTTGCCTCTTCCGCTTTCCGGTCATCTGCGCGCTGTGCCCGGCTTTCGGGCATTTCCGCGAGGGTAAGCCCGGTGATCCCAAGGCCACGACCGGTCTTTCGCGCCCGATCGATGTATCGGTCGAACAGGTCTTTGTCCGCACCGGCTTTCATCTTGCCGATGCAGGATAGATTGAAGCGCATAAAGTCTCCGCCGGATCCCGATCCGGTCCGTGTCTCGATCTCTCAGCTAATAGAGGTCCTCTTTCAAAAGGACCTCAAAGCCGGTTCAGCCGATAAATTGCGGCGCGTCGTCCGTATCCGGCGCCCACATCTTCTCAAGATTGTAGAAGCTGCGAACTTCCGGACGGAAAATGTGAATGATCACATCGCCCGCATCGATCAGCACCCAATCGCAAGTGCTCTGGCCCTCGACCGTTGGCGCACCGGCGCCGGCCGATTTCAAATCTCTCTGCAGGTGGTCAGCTATCGCGCCCACATGACGATGGGAACGACCGGACACGATCACCATGTGATCTGCCAGCGAGCTTTTGCCTGCAATGTCGAGAGTTACCAGGTCCTCAGCTTTGGAATCGTCAAGACTGGTGAGAACCGTATCGAGGAGGTCTGCCGCAAGATCTGCGCTTACGGAAGCCTTCATAGGAGAGGACATGTTTGTCCGCCCACTTTCAAAGGTCATGGTCAGGTGTATTGCCTTTCGCCTTCTGTGCCGTCCTGTGCCCAACGTCGTCACGAACTGATATGTCCGACTTCGCACGTCACCCGTTTTGGATGCAGGACCGGTTGACCCTACCTCGGCCGCGCTCGTCGCGACCATGTTCATAATACCGCTTCCCCTTTGGCATTTTCAAGACAACCGAAATATCTCGGTAAATTTGCCAATCAGGAAGTTTTCCAGCGCCTCAGCTCCGTCGAGGATGCAGGATCGAGAGGCGTGTGCAAAAAAGTCCAGGCCGGAGCCTTCATGTCAGGCAACAAAACGGCATCTTCCTCCGGAAGCCTGTATTTTTCATAGGCTTTTGCCATCGGTGCCGACATGACCGACAGCGATGCTCCCGGACGATCCACAATTGCGATCGGAACCGTGTCGACAATTGATCGCCAATTTTGCCACCTGTGAAAATCTGCCAAATTGTCAGCACCCATGACCCAAACGAATCGCGTCAGCGGCCGCCTTGCCTGCAACGCCGTAATCGTCTTGGCCGTGTAGGGAGACCCCAATACGGCTTCATAGGCTGTCACCTTCATGAGAGGGTGATCAGCAAGCGCGCTCGTCATGTGCAAACGCATTTCCAGCGGCGCAAGTTCCGAATGGCTCTTGAGCGGATTGCCAGGCGTGACGAACCACCAGATCTGATCAAGTCCCAACCTTTTCAAAGCCGTTGCGGCAACCAGCCGATGGCCAGAATGGGGCGGGTTGAACGACCCGCCGAAGATTCCAATCCGGTTACCGGCTTCCGAGTGCGGCAGTTTCAACCAGTCGCGATCAAGTGCAGGCCCGAGACCTATCTGATTCATGGACGCGTCTGACCCGTTCCGCGAACCTTGTACTTGAAGCTGGTCAGCTGTTCGACGCCAACCGGGCCGCGGGCATGCATCCGGCCCGTGGCAATCCCGATCTCTGCGCCCATGCCGAATTCGCCGCCATCGGCAAACTGCGTTGAGGCATTGTGCAAGACGATCGCGGAATCGACTTCAGACTGGAACCGGTCCGCGGCTTCCTGATCTTCGGTCAAGATACAATCGGTGTGGTTGGAACCGAAAGTCGCGATGTGCTCCATGGCGGCATCCAGATCCGCAACGACCCTCACCGAAAGGATCTTGTCCAGATATTCGGTCGACCAGTCGTCCTCGCTCGCAGGAACAATGTTTTCGCAGATGTCGCGCACCGTGGCGTCGCCGCGAATTTCACAGCCCTTGTCCTGCAAGGCCTTGACGATGATCGGCAGATGACTGTGCGCCACGCCATCATGTACCAGCAGTGTCTCCAGCGCACCGCAGATACCCGTCCGGCGCAGCTTGGAATTCACGATAATGTCGACCGACTTCTGCAAGTCGGCTTCCTTGTCGACAAAAATATGCACCAGGCCTTCCAGATGGGCGAATACCGGCACACGCGCCTCGGTCTGGACGCGCTCGACCAGACTGCGCCCACCTCGCGGCACGATCACGTCCAGGTTGCCGGCGAGACCCTTCAGCATTTCACCAACGGCAGCCCTGTCGGTAACCGGCACAATCTGGATGGCATCTTCGGGAAGGCCTGCAGCGGCCAGCCCCTTTTGCAATGCTGCGTGAATGGCCCTGTTGGAATGAATGGTGTCGGACCCACCGCGCAGCACGACCGCGTTCCCGGCCTTCAGGCACAGAGCTCCGGCATCCGCCGTAACATTGGGACGGCTTTCATAAATGACGCCGATTACACCAAGCGGTGTGCGAACGCGCTCGATGTTGAGGCCGTTCGGACGGTCCCAGGCTGCGATCACACTGCCGACAGGGTCTTCGAGGGAAACGATGTCTTCGAGCGCCCCGGCGATGGCCTCGATCCTGTCTTCGCTCAACGTTCCCCGGTCGAGAAAGGCTGCCGTTTGACCGTTGGCGGTCATGGTTTCAATATCGGTCTTGTTGCCTGCAAGGATATCCGGTGTCGCCGCCCGCACGGCTTTCGCCATTTCCAGAAGCGCCTTGTTCTTCACCTCGGTTGGAGCAGTGGCGAGAACCCTGCCGGCAGCCCGGGCACGTTGCCCGATCTCAGCCATCAAAGTTTCAGTCGTGTTCGCCTCGACCATGTCCAGCATTCCAACCAACTCCTAACTAGCGGCTCCAAGAGCCAGAATTCCTGATGTCTTTTAACGTGTTCCGTTCAAAAACGCATCCTCCAGAACCAAATCGTCCCGGTGGATCATCTCCGCACGGCCCGGATAGCCGACAATCGCCTCGATCTCGCGGCTGTTGCGTCCGGCAATCAGCCTTGCTTCGTCAATGTCGTAGGCAATCAGGCCACGACCGATTGTCCGACCGTCCGGGTTGAGCAGAACAACCGCATCTCCTCGCGAAAACCGTCCCGAGACCGACGTTACACCGGCCGGAAGCAGGCTCTTGCCCGACTTCATCGCCTTGACGGCGCCGTCATCCAGCCTGATCTCTCCACGGGGCTCCAGATGCCCGCCGATCCAGGCCTTGCGGGCGCTTGCAGGCGAGCTGAGCGCCGGGAACCATGTTCCACGGGCACCGTCGATCAAACGGGCAAGCGGATTGAGCTCCTTGCCGGAGGTGATGACCATGGAGGTTCCGGCAGCGGTCGCGATCTTGCCCGCGTCGATCTTGGTCTTCATGCCTCCGCGGGAAAGTTCCGAGCCGGCGCTACCGGCCATTGCCTCGATTTCCGCTGTAATCCTGGGCACTTCAGGCAGGAAGACCGCATCCGGGTCTTGAGCGGGAGGCGCTGTATAAAGCCCGTCGATATCCGACAGGAGCACCAGGCAGTCGGCACTGGCCATGGTGGCAACCCGTGCCGCCAAACGGTCGTTGTCGCCATAACGGATTTCGGACGTTGCGACGGAATCGTTTTCGTTGATGATCGGCACAGCACCCATTTTCAGCAGCGTGCCGATGGTGGCGCGCGCGTTCAGATATCGGCGGCGTTCTTCCGTGTCGCCGAGCGTCAGCAGGATCTGGCCGGCTTTCTTGCCATGAGCGCCAAGCGCATCTGCATAGGCCTGAGCGAGTGCAATCTGACCGGCAGCGGCAGCTGCCTGGCTTTCTTCCAGCTTCAGCGGGCCTTTCGGCAGTCCCAGAACGCCACGCCCCAGCGCAATCGACCCGGACGACACGATCAGCATTTCCGCGCCGCCGTCGGCCAATGACACCAGATCGGAAACCAGCGCGTCCAGCCAGGCACGCTTCAGCTCACCCTGCTCGACCAGCAGCGCAGAGCCGATCTTGATGACAATACGATTGTAGTTTGTGAGGCTGCGCACTTCCGACATCAGGGGTGCCACCCCTCCTGCTCGGGAGCCGGCACCTGATTGGCTGCTTCTTCCTTGTCCTTGTCGATGGCACGCACGATCATGCGCAGGGCGCGATCCACATTGAGGCCACTGGCCGATGACAGGATCAGGGGTTTCTGGCCACAGGCGGCCTCAAGGCTCGCCGATTTCTCCGCGATCAGCTCCTCGGTCAGGGCATCACATTTGGAGAGGGCCACGATCTCCGGCTTGTCGGTCAAACCGGCGCCATAAGCTTCCAGTTCGCCGCGCACGACCTTGTACGCTTCACCCGAATCTTCAACCCCCGAGCCGTCGACGAGATGCAAAAGGACGCGCGTACGTTCCACGTGCCCGAGGAAACGGTCGCCAAGACCCGTGCCCTCGTGCGCTCCCTCGATCAGGCCTGGAATGTCGGCCATGGCAAAGCTGTTACCGTCGATCTGCACAATGCCCAGATTTGGGTGGATTGTCGTGAACGGATAGTCGGCAATCTTGGGCTTGGCAGCTGACACCGTGGCCAGGAATGTGGATTTGCCTGCGTTGGGCAAACCGACCAGTCCGGCGTCGGCAATCAGTTTCAGGCGCAGCCAGATCCATTTTTCCTCGCCCTCAAGTCCGGAATTTGCGCGACGTGGCGCCTGGTTGACCGAGGACTTGAAATGCGCGTTGCCAAAACCACCATTGCCGCCTTTCAGGAGCAGCACACGCTGACCAAGCTCGGTCAGGTCGGCAATGAGCGTTTCATTGTCTTCTTCGAAGATCTGCGTGCCGACGGGCACCTTCAAAACCACATCGTTTCCGTGAGCTCCGGTGCGGTTCCGGCCCATGCCGTGAATGCCGGTTTCGGCTTTGAAATGCTGTTTGTAGCGATAGTCGATCAGCGTGTTGAGGCCGTCGACGCATTCCACGATGACATCGCCGCCCTTGCCGCCGTCACCACCATCCGGGCCGCCATATTCAATATACTTCTCTCGCCGGAACGAAACGCAGCCCGCGCCTCCGTTGCCGGATCGCACATAGATCTTGGCCTGATCGAGGAATTTCATTTTTCTTCTCTATTGTCCTGTTTTCAGGCCTCGATCTCGTCTGATCAACGACCGTTCATAAAATCCGCACGTCGCAGTTCCGTACGGACAGCGCGCATCGTGTCGCCGCGCGACAGGCTGGTACAGCCAATTTCGCCAACCTCGCGAAACCCGAGTTTCTCCATCACATTCAAGGATGCGGGGTTCTCGGTCATGACTTCACTGGCGATGCGCGTATGATGCGTATTTTGAAACAGCCAGGCAATTGCAGCCTCGACCGCTTCACTCATGAAACCCTTGCCCCAATAGGGACGCCCCAGCCAATACCCGATCTCCGGGGTCTCCCGCAACTCCTTGAAGCTCAGACCGCCGATCATTTGACCCTCATGGTCAATCTGAAAGACAAGCTCTTCCGCATCCTGGTGCTTCAACCAGCTCTCCGCGGCCCTTGAAAGATATGACCTTCCAAGTTCCAGGTCGTAGGGATGAGGAACACGTGCGAGCATCTTGGCGACTTCATAATCGCCAAGTAGATCTGCGCAACGTTCAAGGTCCTGAACCTTTGGCGGACGCAGGAGAAGACGTTCGGTTTTTATGACGGCACCATTCATTGGCCTCTGCCTTCGCAAAACTCGAAGGCTTCACGCGTCAGCATCATTCGCGTTCCGGGCAAAAGCTCTCCCCGGGACCTGATCTTCAGCCCGTAAGGCCCAGTTTCGCTGAACCCGAGTTTCGCCAGCACATTCAGTGAAGCCCGGTTTTCATTGAGCGCACCACTTACCAGCGCCGTTTCCGGCATGATTTCAAAATGCCAGGCCGCGGCTGCTCGCCCGGCTTCCGTCATGAAACCGTTTCCCCAATGGTCCTGGCCAAGCCAGTAGCCGAACTCCGGCTGATCACATGGACGGCCGACCGAGACGACACCGATCAGGCCCGCACCATTGTCGATGGCAAAAGCCCGTTCTCCACCTTCTTTGCAGACCGCGTTCTGCCCAAACCACTCCCTTACGTCTTCAACGGTGTAAGGATGCGGCACGGAGGACAACATTTTGGCGACCTTGAAGACCCCGATCTGCTGCACGATCGCGTCAAAGTCGCCAAGACCAACCGGGCGCAGAAGCAGCCGCCCGGTTTTCAGCTCCGGAAGGGTCATGCCAATTCTCGGCGCGCTTCGAAATCAGTTCTTTCCAGGCGAACGACGACGTTGGAGACCCTGCGATCCAGGGCCTTCGCGAACCGCTCCGTCAGGCTGTAGGGTTTGAAGCCCATCTTGCGCAGCAGTGCCCGCGACCGGGAATTGTCCTCAAAAGCCCGTGCCGCGACGGCTTCGGCGTCATAGGTTTCAAACGCCCAGTCGAGAACCGCCTCGACTGCTTCGGTCGCATAACCATGCCCCTGGAATGCCCGGCCGATCCAATAGCCAACCGTCGGAAGGTCCGGCAGATCTTCCAGATCGCCAGGAGCCTGAATTGCGGCTACGCCGATGAAAACGCCACCAAGCGTCACGACGAACACGGCCTCTGTTTCCATCGGGTTGGTGCCAACGATCTTTTTGACGAAGTCCTCCGCTTCGCCCTCGACATACGGCCAGGACGCCCCGGTCAGCCAGCGCACGATCTCAAAATCGCGCCCGCCCAGATCGGCGATCGCAGCTGCGTCGTTTGCTTCCAGCTGGCGCAAAATCAAGCGCCGCGTTCTCAATTCCGGCAAATCGGTCATCGTCCTTGCCCCCAACCTTTCAATGACTTCCAGACAGTGCGTTCCAATGTGTACCGCTCGATCGGAACAGACCCACCGGCACCGACGGAACGGATCATTGACTGATCCCGGAACTGGAACCCGGACTTGATCAACACCCTGCGCGAGGCCGGGTTGGTCACCCTGCAAGAACCCTGCAGTTCCTCGATGTCGTTGTAGGTAAACGCATGATCGACCAGCGAGTGCACTGCTTCGGTCGCAAGGCCTTGTCCCCAGAACGGCTCACCCAGCCAATAGCCGACATGAACCGGACCGCCCATTTCGACATTCGCATAGCGTGCAACGCCGATGAGCCTGCCAGTACTCTTCAGGCGGATCGCAAACAGTGCGGCATTGGATGGGTTCAGGTTGGCCTTGGCGATCATCGCCCGGCCGTCCTGTACGGAAAAAGGATGAGGCATGGTGGCGAGGTTCGCCGCCACTGTCTTGTTGTTGGCCAGAAACACCAGATCGGCCAAATCGTCCTTGCGCGGTTTGTCGAGCCGCACACGAACCGCTTCCTGCGGCAACGGGGCCGCGACCAAACTGCTCTCGTCTAACAATCCATCGCTTTCAACAACCATCATTTCCTCCAGCACAAAAAAATCAAGGGAGAGATGGCGTCCCATCTCCCCCTTGGATCTTCGACTGGTCTTTGGTTGCTGACCTGTCTCGAACTGCCGGGGTCTTACGGGACGCCGGCGTTTCGAAACTTCACGTCGGCTTTACTCCGCAGCTTCCGCTACCGGGACCACATTAATAAAAGTTCGTTTGTTGGCTTTCGCCTGGAACTGAACTTTGCCTTCCACGGTCGCGAAAATGGTATGGTCCTTGCCCATGCCCACGCCGTTGCCCGGGTGCCACTGAGTGCCACGCTGACGAGCGATGATGTTGCCGGGAATCACAGCTTCCCCGCCATATTTCTTGATACCGAGACGGCGGCCAGCTGAGTCGCGGCCGTTGCGGGATGAACCGCCTGCCTTCTTATGTGCCATCGTTAGAACTCCTCGTTCTTCGAATTTCAGATCAGGTGTTAAAGAGCGACGGCTTAGTTGCCAGCCAGTTCCTTAGCCTGCTCAACCCAGTTTCCGCGTTCGAACTTGCCCTTCAGGCCAGCTTCGTCTTCAACGCGTGCGACGTCGTCAGCGGACATTGCTGCAATCTGAGCGAAGGTAGTGATGCCAGCTTCGTTCAGTTTTTTCACAGCGGCCGGACCAGCGCCGTCCAGTTTCTTCAGGTCATCTCCGCCTTCTGCAGCCTCTGCAGCGGCCGGAGCCTCTTCCTTGGTTTCTTCAGCCTTCGGCGCAGCCTTCTTCGGCGCTGCCTTCTTGGCCGGTTTCGCACCACCGGTCAGGATGTCGGTCACCTTTACGAGGGTGAAAGACTGACGATGGCCATTGCGGCGGCGGGAATTCTGACGCCGGCGCTTCTTGAATACGATGATCTTGCGGCCACGGCCCTGTTCGACCACTTCCGCAACAACGCTGGCACCTTCAACAGTAGGCGCGCCAACGGTGGTGTCCGTGCCGTTACCAACCACGAGCACTTCGTCAAAGGTGACTGTGCTGCCGGCTTCGGCGTCGAGTTTTTCGACCTTCAGGAGGTCGTCAGCAGCAACAGTGTACTGTTTACCGCCGGTTTTGATCACTGCGAACATGTCTCGCACGTCCTTCTTTTCGTTTTTGAACCAACCAGACACCGGCAAACCATCACCGGAAACTGGCAGCTTTCAGGTCGAACTTGAGGCGCCTGCCCCTCCAGATCAAAACATCCGGTTGACAGGTCTTTGTGTCGGGTTGCGCTTGAAGCTTGAAGCCCGCCAGGCCTTGGATCGACAAAGAAAACCCGAAAAAGCTAACCTTTTCGAGCTCGCGCAATATAGTCGGAACGCGTGTGATGTCAAACGGAAATATAGGATCTGCCGGATATACCGGATTTCGGGAAACGCCATAAGACGTTGGTTCCCACCCGGCATCGTCACCAGCCGGTCCGCTGCCAACACGAGACCCGCCGGAACAACAGACAAGCCAGTCCATTTACACGTTATTTCATCGCGCGGCCATTCCCGTTGAAGAATGAAAATCTATGCTTGCAGGCGACGCCCTGCTTGTCTATGTTCCGCGCCACTTGAGACCCGTTTAGTCGAAAGTGCCGCGGAGAGGTGCCGGAGTGGTCGAACGGGGCGGTCTCGAAAACCGTTGAGCGCGCAAGCGTTCCGAGGGTTCGAATCCCTCTCTCTCCGCCATAACCTTATGATTGCATTGCGCTATTTCTAAAGCGATATTGTCAACACTTTTCAACTTTATCGGGCAACACGCTTCCAGCAAGCAACATGGAGACAACACGCGTGATGTTGCACGCGGGCCGTTCTTCCAACATTTTGCTTCCCGTACGAATGCACAGCGCCGTCGGACCGATTTCGACGACTCGCACCATTCAACCGTTTCCCGAAGATTAGCCGAACTTTGCTGTTGCTTTCTTCCTTTCAGGGGTTGCAAGCGGGAACGATCACACTACCTTTAGAAGGCTGGAATCTGGCGGTAGGGATCGTGTTGGCAGGCTTGTCCTGGGCACTCGAATTCCGATGCAGCATCGACGTCCGTACAATCGTGCTGGCGAGTGATGCGCCGATAGGACCGAAGGGTACCTCGGCAGAGTTCAGCGAGGATCCGTCCAGAATGACCGTTATAGCCGATGCTTTCTCCTTTCGTGGGGCCTGTTGGGCGGCTGGTCGCTTTAATTCTTCGGGCGGGGCCAGGGTGCGTGGCCGGGCGGCCTTGCCTTCGCCCTCAAAAAGGGTACCGATAGGAAGGAAGGCAAGAATGTTTGAGACATGCAAAAACGTGCCAACTCGGCACGCCTCGGGCGGGGCTCTGATCTTTGGGGCCGCGTCAGAATTTCTCTGGCGGTAGGGATCGTGTTGGCAGGCTTGTCCTGGGCACTCGAATTCCGATGCAGCATCGACGTCCGTACAATCGTGCTGGCGAGTGATGCGCCGATAGGACCGAAGGGTACCTCGGCAGAGTTCAGCGCAGCGGTCGGACGGGTATAGCGACCAACAGGACCCACAAGATCACATGCCACCGTCAAAGCGCAAACACTCCAAACCTTTTGAAGAGACCACCCGGCAACCTGCGTTGCGACACGCATGGAACAAAGTCCATGCGAATGGAATTCAATCTCGTTCGGATACAACAAAAACGGAGATCATCGAATTCCAAAAGACTGCCGATAAGATCATCCGGAAGATACAACGTGAGATTCGAAATGGTTCGTTTGTCTTCGGAAAGTCTGTGGGGAAAAAAGTCCCCAAAGGGTCTATGGGGGATTTTCGCCCCATCGTCGTCGCACCTATCGAAACCAGAATTCTCCAGCGTGCGGTGCTCGACCAGCTTCTGAGACAGCCCTCGTTAAAGCCCTATATCGTAACACCCTATAGTTTTGGCGGGATCACCAAGCAGTCGGACGACGGAATGGCGGCCGTACCTTTGGCGATTTCCAAAATTCTCGATGCCAAGAAGAGTGGCTTGAACTACGTCCGATGCGCCGACATCTCAGCCTTCTTCACGAGGATCAGCAAATCCGCGGTCCGGGAAATCATTTCCAACGAAATTCAGGCATCAGATTTCATGGGATTGTTTGACAGCTGTGTATCTGTCGAATTGGAAAACGCGGCACAATTAGGTGCGGATGCTGACCGCTTTCCAAGGGAAGACATGGGTGTTGCACAAGGCAGTGCGTTATCTCCACTCCTTGGAAATATTCTCCTCCATGCATTCGACAAGTCAATGAATGAAGGGGATTGTGCCTGCTTTCGTTACATCGATGACATAATAATACTAGCCCCCACAGAGAGAGCCGCGAATGCGCGCTTCCGGAAAGCCGAAGGCTTGCTTTCCGATTTACAGTTAGAGTTTTCGGCGCAAAAATCTTCCGGAGGTGTCCAATCATTCGAGACCGGATTTGAGTTTCTGGGCATCGAAATTGTGAACGGCCTTATCCGCCCGAATGGAAAAGCGGTCGGAAAACTCAAGCAGAAGATATTGGATATTCTCAACGCATCTCGAAAAGAGTTTTCCCGCGATGCGTCCAAGCCATTTCGCAGTCAGTTTGCGATGATCCCGACTCTGAGCCGCGTCTCAGGTACTTTAAATGGTTGGGCCAAGCACTATCGCTTCTGTAACGATCAAAAGTTGTTCCTGTCGCTGGATCAATATGTCGAATCCCATATTGCCAGCTATCTCGGATCGTATGCCGCATCGGTTAGGAAAAACCCGGAAGCCAAACGAGATTTCCTCGGCATCACCTCATTAAATGACATCGATTGGAAGCCGTTCGCTTGGCCGAAATAGACCGCATCCTGATCGAACTCTTTGTCCAGGTAGTGTCGATCATGGTCTAGTTTGAGGCGCCGATGGCTCGGAACCGTCGTCATCAGGTCCGTCATCACCGGGAAGATCAGGATCGGCGTCCGGGTAGTCTCGATCCCTCATGTACCTCCAGATCTCAAAATATCCCCGGTCTGATTTTTCGATCGGGCCGCAAAGGATCGTCAATGGATCGCGTTCGATAATCACGACCCTCTCGAACCACTCGAGCAAATCGTCTGGAAGCCTCCGGTGAATTTCTGCGACGGATGGGTGTTCGAGAAAATCCCTCCGTCCGTGACGTGCCCTGAGGACGTCGCGGATCAGAAGTTTCATCGGACGGCGGGTTTCGGTGTGGTGCATACGAATTTCTCCTGAAAAATGGTGCAAAGGTTGTTGGTCGTGAGGGAGACAAAAGCCAAGCGAGAACAAGGAAAAACCAAACAGCCCTTCGGCGCGGCGTCGCACGACGTCGCTTCCGGAAACGGACAAGGGCGTCGTGTCGCGATCTATCGAGGCACGATCGTCGGCGTCGACGCCCGAGCGATATCAAGGACTCAAAATTAAATTCCCGCGACTTAGGACCCATGGCTACCTCCGGAAGGTGCTGTGAGGACCGTTTCTGGCGTCAACATATTTGAATTCTTGTCGATTTCGGCGTCCAGGCGCCTCGTCAGGCGGGAGACCTCTCGAGACGTCGCGGACTGAACCAGGCCTGAATTCCTCATGGCGTTTTCAAGTTCCGACGCCCGTTGCTCGGCGCGACGTCGCGACGCCCGTTCTTCCGACGCCTCCCGGGAGAGGTTTTCGATCTGCTGGGCGAATTCCGATCGGGCCTTCTTCCGGATCTTCGAAGAATTCAACCCATCCCAAATCGACCGGAGGAACGCCCCAAATTTCCGGTACGGCGCGACGCCCTCAAGGATTCGAGCCGCTTCCTGCCTGGCACGTTCAAGAACTCCCTGCGCCTGCCGTTCGAGGTGGGACGCCCGGACTTGGGCAGCTTTCGTTTCCGACGCCCGGAGCTCCGCGTCCTTCCGGATGTCGGTTGCTTCGGCTTTGATCCTGTCCGCGTATGCGGAACCCTTGGATTTAATAGCCTCTACATACTTGGCGGCACGCTCTTCCGCCGCCTTCACAGCTCGCGCCGCCACCTGTTCGGCATGCCATGCTTCACGGGAAAGGCGACGTCGCGCTGGCCCCAGCCGTGTGAGCCCAGAAGGTATCCCGACGGCCTTGTGATACGAATCCTGCCACCCCCTCATGGCGTCGCGATAGGCGCGGTCTCCAATGCGGTTGAGTTCCTTTTTACTCTTTGCTTCAGGAGCTGAATCCATGACCGCATGTTTGGCTTCATGCCCGGGGTGCAAGCGTAGCGCCCGGAGTTCAGGGTCAGATTGTGGAAGGATGTACGCGTGGAGGTGCGGATACCTCTCGTCCGTATGCCGGATCACTGTAATCAGGTCATCGCCATGCAGGGATCTGAGCCACTCGACAGTTCGTTGTTCCCAACGGTTCAGGGATTCACGCTTTGCTGGGTCTTTCTCCAGCTCCTTCAGTGGCGTCGGGTAAGACGCCACGACCGTCAGAAGGCTTTTCTGATCTCGCCGAATCTTCCGCGTCTTTCCGTTCTTCAGGATCGTTGTTGCGGCGTCCGCCCGTTCGTCGTGGAGTGCGGCGAGCTCGTCCAGGCTAACGCCGTGGATCAGTTCCGGAGACGCGGGGCATTCGACGTGCAGAGACGCCTCTGGCTCGCGACGAGCTTCCGCGAGCACCCAGGCTACGTTCCGGCCTGCGGCGTCTTCTTTCCTCGAATAAGCTTCTAGATGTACGAATTGAAACCCCATAATGAAATTGTTCGTTACAGGGACTGCCGGCGCAACTCGCCGACGGAAATTATTGCCGCGGGCGCTGTGACGAAAGATTTAGTGACCGACTACGTCTATTCCCTGCGGTCATAGACATCGGCTCTCCGAGGGCCGCGCAGGGGTGTTCCGTCGGCGAGTTGACACATGCATGCCGACGGGCAAGCCTTAGTCTATGCCTATTATTGGGCACATGACTGAGGGCTTGAAATGACCATTCACGCACCGTCCGGATCCGGACGCGCAAATAGGCGCAGGTAGTGTATCGGCCGGAACCTTCCGAATTCCGGCACAGCTCCCCTCTACGAATTTCCAGACCCAAAAATGTTGACGAGTCCTTGGAGCACCATGTGTCCATCGCTCGCGCTTTCTCCATGGGTGGAGTTCCTAGCCAATTCGATTGGTGCACTCCGCCGTCCCGGCAACAGCTTCTCGACAATCTATCTCACCTCGGGACTCGCGAAGCTCGGGAGCGTGCTTGGAACGAAGTTAACTTTCCGGAAGACATCCGCGGAAAGCACCTCGCGGATCGCTTGAATGAATTCGTCCGTCTGGCCAATCCGTCACCGAAATCGAATGAAGTCCTTCTCCACGAAGATTTGGAAGCGTTGGATATCGAGCATCGAGATGTTCGATCCAGAATCCCTGCGGCACTTGGCGCGTATCTGGACAAGATGCATCCTGCCCGTCGTCTTGAACGGGAAGAGGCAATCCGGAGCTACGTTGGCCTTAAGGATCTTTCATTGATCAGCATGACACCCCTCATGCTTGCCACCGCTGCTTCCGGGCAAGCCTGGCAGTACGCAAAGAAGTTTCCAGGCAGGGACGAGAATGGAACCCCAACCCATCAGGAACGTGTTCATAAGAAACGTCGGTGTGAAAAATGGTGGAGAAGGCACCTGCGAAAACGACAACGGCGGGCCCTTCTTTACATTGAATCTGCGGTTGGCGCAGTGGGTGGGCCCAACGTTCCGGGCAGACCCCTTTATGTGTCCGACTACGCGCTCGAATCCTACAAATCTCAACTCAGGACAACTGCCGAGATCCTCGAGGACTTAAGACTGGTCTGTGTTGAAGACCCCAGCATTCAAATTCCAATGAAGGACTTGAATGAGCGCAAAAAGGCAGCTGATGCGGCAAAACGTCGTTTGCTCATGGATGCAATCCTTGCCCGGATAGAGGGATTGGGATGGCACATGTGTTGGATCACTATCACTCTTCCGGGTGAATATGTCCCACATTCGACGAACGAGAGCCACAGGGCATCCGAATGGAATCCGGAACTAGGTCCCGACGAGGCGATGCGGGAGATTCAGAACCGCTATCATCAGACGATGTGTTTCCTTCGTGAGCGGGGAATTCGCCCGATCGGATTTTGGAATGCACAGGCGCAGCAATCCGGAACACCACATCGGCACATACTCCTGGCTTGCCCAACTTTGGAAGACGCACGGGCGGTGTGCGATGCCTTCTGGGGCAAATTTTCATCCATCACGAACTCCGAACGACAAGCAGAAGCCCGGAAAAAGGATCCAGGTTGCCGCGCTTATGTCGTCGGCGATGATCACCCACACTACACCCCGCCAAAAGGCCGGGACGGTCGCGAAGAAACAGCGAGTTCAATTGCGAAATACATGTCTCGTTATGCGACCCGTTTCGTCAATCCCGACTGCGACGCTGAAGAAGACACGGATCTTCTCCGCCATGCAGCTTGGGCGTCGGCACGACGTGCAAGGACTCACAGTTGGATCGGGATGGATGCAGGAAGGTCTCCCTCTGCGCTCTGGGACACGCTGTGGTCAAAAGCTGCCCGGAGCGACGGGAAGACAGATCCGGAACAACCGCGCATGCGCCTCGCCATCAGAATGATGCGGGAAGTGCAGGAATGCATTGACACGATCGGGAAGCTGCGGCGCCATCAGGACACCCTTGAAGGTGAGGATCATGTGCACCAGCGGGATCTCATCAAGGCTGAATCCTCGAAAGCAGCACACCGCGCGTGGCACGCTGGTATTGCATTGGGCCTTTGGCCAGATCGGGATCTTGCTCCGGAAGAACTGGAATGGCTCAAGGAAGAGACTACGGCTTTTGCTCCGGATCACACCAATGACGAGTACGCTGGAAGGATTCATCATTTGGAACGGCACGGCATTCGCCGCACGGCCCGGAGTCTTGATGTTGAACTCCCGCCGATGCCGCTCAGGGATATCCGGGAGTCAGTCTACGGCGAGCGTCGAGCGGTAACCATCGGCGCGGTCGCACCAATTCCCCGATGCGTGCTGACAGTTGATCAGTTTCGGAATGCTACATCACTAAAATGCATGGCAGAGCTTCTGGGAATTGGGCTTGAGGATGTCCCGTCAGGACAGGAAGGCAATGCCGCCGCGATGCGGAAGACCTTCAGACGATCAGGGATTCAACTCCTGAAACGTCCTGATGGGTCTATTGCAGGATTCGATCTGACAGGAGAGCAAGTGCTCAGAACGGAGAAAGAATGGATCATCGCTGACTTCGGAACAGCACAGGAGATGTTTGAGGAATGGGAAGATAGGCTGAAGAAACAAAGAAGGTTGGATCATCTTTCAGATAATCCAACCGACCCAAGGAAATGTCCGAAGGACATATTTGGGTCAGATCAATCCGGGAACCAATCGCCGCCATGAGCGGGATTTTGTTCCGGAACACAGTATTAGGTTGCAAGGACATTGGAAAGGATTCAGTGCATGAGGCCCGCTGGGGTGAAACGGGCGGCATCCAGGCAATCCGTCCGCTACGCTCCCGGACAAGCCAATCCCTAAAACCTTCTTCGGCCTGCGGCCAAGGTTTCCGGCATTGATTGCGCTAGATACTGACACCGCCCTGACACACCTCTGGCCGTCTCGTTCGGCCTCTCGGCCTGCGGGCAAGCCCCTGAAGGGGCATGCCCGGGAACGAGCATGGACGGCCATCGGCGCGTCATTCACCCGCTCCGCCAGCGACCTATTCAACAAACAATCGACTTAGTGCATTCGACTGCTAAATAGACGCAAGAACTTTCGGTTCCCGATGATGAAAAGCATAGATTGTTTGAAGTTAGGCAATGATTTTTCTTCGTTGTAACAACTATATGAGTGTAAGGAACTCCTCTCTAATAAGTCTCTTCACCAGCACGATGTTTCCTTGGACGTCCAAATCACCGCCCAGCTGCTCCACCACAACACTTTCTGATTTTGCTAATTTTTTCAATGATTTATATGTTTTTCGAGGTAACCGCAGTACAGAGTCTCCGTTTTCAATTTCTATTTCTTCTGCTACTTCGATATACTTTATTGGCTTTATCCTCTTGACTTCAGAAAATGAGGAAACGTTTGAAGATTTTGAAATACTGAGGAGACGTCCCGTAAAATTGCTATTTTCTCTATCGCGGAACTTTTTTAAGTTAGAATCGTAAGCGCGTTCGATACACCCGGATTTTCGAATTTCTCTAATCAAATTCTCAATTTCAGATGTAGTACAGCTCGTTGCACCACTGGCATACGCGTCAGGAATTACGCGTCTTAACATAACATTGCTCTTGGCCAGCTCGTCAATCGCATCCTTTATTACGTCAATCCACAATGGAGACGCTATTCCGATGGTTATGTGCAAAGACAGGTCGTTATTTGCCTTGGCTTCATGGACAATACCCCGTGGGATGTAACAGTATTGCCCCGCCATTAGCCTGAATTCTCGATTTATATTTCCTGTGAAATGCTCTTCATTCGAGTATTCATGGCTCTCCAATGGCAGTTTATAATTCGAATCATACAATTTCCAATCCTTAGATCCTGACAACTGCAAAACAAATACATCGTGAGTGTCATAATGAGCTAGAAAGCCCTGTTTGCTTGGGGGAGTTAAATAGACATTTGCATGAATTTTGCTCGTTAGTTCTTCACCTATTTCCCCACAAAATCGAGCCAATTCAGTGAAGTTGCGCTGCATCCCATTAAAAACAAGAGTTGCCCCTTCAGAATAGTATTTCAATGCCATTTGACGCGATACATTTGACCAAGGCTCAATCCCATCTACATACAGATTTGGGTTAATTTGCCTATCATTGACTACAACTCTTAGTTGCGTTCGTGAAAGTTCACGACTTGAGAAAATCTCTTCGATTTTTTCAAGTGACATAAGGTCCAAAAATTTTGTGGCTTGGCCACTCTGACAAACTAAGCTCTCATTTTGCCAATACTTAGAAAAAAAAGTACTCTTCGAAATTGGGCTCAAGAGCTCAGCCAAACCCCCAATCATTGTACAACTTTGTTTGATGGGTTACCGTCATTCGAGTCATAGTCGTACTTGACATCTACGCCTGCTGTTTGAATCGGAGTCAGCCTTTCACTTCTGGCTAGGCGGTCCAAAGTAATAACGATATCCTTTAGAATTGTGATTGGAATGTCTGCGCTCTCATTGCTCTTTGCAATCGACCCCTCAATATATTTTTTGATCCGATCGATATCTGGCACATCCACCAAAGGTGGAGATTCCTCTGTTTTTGTGATTTCGTGATCCTCAAGGGTTTTTTTGTCGCTGGACATTTGGCAACCTTCCTTTCGGTGACATTTGCAATCACTCAAAGTTGACCTTGTTGGCCGAAAATCGAGTACACAAAATACAATTTAGAGATATTTTGACACATTATACAACTTTTAATTTTTCAAATAAATTCGACTCAAACCAACCAATGAAGGGCAGTGTCGACGGTAGCAGCGAACATCCGCAAAATGCATAAATAACCATCAGGATGAGTTCAAATCTTTTGACCATCGCGCAGTTTTGACAAATCTTCCTATTCGCCAAACAGCTTCCGCCTCCTTTCTTCCGTCGTCGGGTTTAGGTACCGAAGAAGCATAGCTGGAGTCTTGTGCCCAGACTGAAGCATCATTGTTTTAAGATCCACGTCGCGGGCCGCCATGCGGCTCAAAGCCTCGTGCCGAAGATCATGTAGTCTGAAATTGGTCACCTTGGCGCTTGTGCGGGCATTCCGCCATCTGTACTCGACCGCATCGACGTGGAGATTGATCAGTGGCTCCGCATCGTCCAACCCGGAAACATGATCCAACAGTTCCTCCCAAGCCTCATCGGAAACCAGCACTTCGCGATCATCACCGTTCTTGCTGGTCGTGAGCACCAACGAGCGGTCTCCGTCACGGACGCATTCAACATCTAGGCTCAAGACCTCAGACAGCCGCATTCCGGTGTCCAGCAACAGCCGCCACAGAGCGAGCATGTTGTCGCCGTCGTCCCCCGCCAGCAAAGCCGCCTCCAGACGCTCCTGCTCATCGCCAACCAATCTGCGATCACGGCCCTTCCGTGCCTTAGGAAGAGCCCCCTTCCTTTGTGTGAGTTCCCGAATGGGATTGACCAGTTCGTATCCCCAATCGTATTTCGCGTACTGGAAAACAGCGGAAAGTTTGTTCAGCTCATTACGGACGGTTTGAGGAGCCCTACCCTGTTCAACCCGTTCATCTCTATAAGCGGCGATGTCTGACCGGGTGATCGTCCTTATGGGCCGTTGAGCAAGCGGATGTCGTTCCCAGCGTTTCAAAAGGCTTGTTTCCTGTTTCTTGCCTTTCATCGTTGGCGTGACGGCTTTCCGGTATCGCTCAATCGTTTCGCGCAATGGGCGGTCTTCCCATCGCCCGGAAGTCATGCGCTGTTCAAGGCGAGGATCTTTCCAGGTCCCGAGCTTGATCTGCGTCTCAACATCCTGCGCCCAGACTTTGGCATCCGTTTTCGTCCTGAACGTTTCCGAAAGACTTTTCTTGGCTACTGGTCCTGTGAAATCCGCTGGAATCCGGACTGTAACCGTCCAGCGTCCTTTGTGTTTCCGATAACTTGCCATTTGCACTCCCTGTTCGAGGAAGCAACATATGGGCAACATAGTAAAAATTAGTCAAATTAGCTATGTAACTTCAACATTTTAAAACGGTCTCGAAAACCGTTGAGCGCGCAAGCGTTCCGAGGGTTCGAATCCCTCTCTCTCCGCCATTTCTTCATGACTGCGTCGCGCTGGCTTCAACGCATCTTGAACTGCACCTTCCAAAAGACTTTTGCATTCGCGTCTGTTCCCTCATTCTTATCTCGTGGAGCCACTGGCGCTTTCTTGCCGCAAGGACTGCCGCCTTGCGGTCCTGCAACCGAGCCTTTTACAGTGCAAACCTGGATCATGAGGGCCGGCGGCGGTGACAGGAGCAACATCCGGCCCCAGCGAGGGCATGAATATGACCGGGTACTCCGAAGAGCTGTTGAACAGCTGCAGGTCCGTGACCACGGCCACCCTGACCACGGTCATGTTCAAGATGGGTGTGGTCAACACCTGGATCAGAGGCGCCTTCCCGTTATCCGGGGACAGCCAACGTGTGGCCGGTCCTGCCTTCACACTTCGTTTCATACCCGCGCGTGAAGACCTTGCGACGCCTGCTTCCTGGGGGTCTCCCAAGTCAACCCGCATGGCGGTTGAGACGATGCCGGAAGGCTGTATTGCGGTGGTGGGAGCGGACGGCTGTACCGATGCCGGGATTTTCGGCGATATCCTTTGTCAGAGAATGAGATGCAGACATGTCCAGGCATTGGTTACCGACGGGGTCGTTCGTGATCTTGAAGGGATAGAAGAGACCCAATTGGACGTGTGGGCAAATGGTGCTGCCTCGCCTGCTGCCGTTGCAAGCCTCACTTTCGCGAACTGGCAGGAACCGATCGGCTGCGGGGGTGTTGCAATCTTTCCCGATGACCTGATCGTCGCCGACAGCGACGGAGCCGTCGTCGTGCCTCAGGTCATGGTGAGTGAAGTCATCGAGGCCGCCGTGGAGATGGAAGTCCAGGAACAGTGGATCCTGGAGCAAATCAAAAACGGCGCCGAACTGCCGGGTCTTTATCCGATGAACGACAAAAACAGACGACGCTTTGAAGAAGAAAGACGGCGCGGTTCATCGCCAAAAAATCCTGGCTGAAAAACTGGAAAAGACAACCGTGACGGACGATGAGGATGGAGTGCCTGTTGCCTCGCACAAATTGCCTGTCGCAGGGCCCCACGGCTGGATCACGTGACACTTGAATTCGGGCAACCGGAAGCCCTGCGAAAGGGTTGAAATTTCGTAAAGAAATCAGGCACTATTTGACTTTTTCTCAAAATCCTGCAAAATTTTAAGTATTAATGACAGTGTTCTGATTTCCAAAGGGATGAGTTCGATGTTTAAGACCTTTCTCAGAAACACTTTTGCTGCGGTGATCGCGACATGTGCAATGACCCTTTCTTTGTCAGCTGCAAATGCCGCGACATTTGCGACGTTTTATGATGATGCGGCCTCCGAGACAGGCGCGCGCTTTAACCTCATCACCACGACTGACAATGCATTCGAGGTGCTGGTGGCCCAGCCATCGATTTATGATTCCACAGCACCGCTTATTGGACAAATGTTCACAGTCCACCCGAACGATCCGAGTGAGCTTGCCTTTGTGAACAACAACCTTGTTGCCGGGGACGGTCCCTTCACAAGCGGCACCAAGGACGACGGTGTCGGCAACAATTTCATTACGTCTGCCAGGTACATTCTGCTCAAGATTGGTGGCGGAAATAGCTTGGCGACCGCACTCATCCATAATATTTCGGGTGGAACGCTGGACATTGATTTCGGCCAACTGGGAAATGGAAGTGGGCTCAGCCACATCACGGAATACGGTTCTGTGACGCCCATTCCGTTACCGGCCGGTTTCTTGCTTCTGATCGGGGGATTGGGCACCTTGATGGTCGCCGGTCATCGCAAACCCAAGTCTTCTTGAGTTGGGCGCCCGAACGAACTTCCTCAACGGGCTCAAGCAAACACATTGCTCGGCTAGCAGACCTCAGCGTCTGCCAGCCAAAGGAAATGCCTGAACAGCAGTCGCTTTACCCGGTTTCATTTGGATTGAACACCAAACCACTGAGGGTCTGAACCCGGAACAATTCCCGGATCCGGTCGCTCGGTGTTTTGTTTGAAATTCATCATGTGTTCGCCAGAAAGTGAAGGATCAGCAACTGCAAGATCGTACGCTCTCCAGCCGACAATCGACCGCTGATACCTAACGCCCTCGTTGGCAATCGTTCAGGTCGAAGCTTCGGTAGTGGTCTCCTCTTCGGTGTGCGTCATCTGACTGAGCGCTACTGCCAGCAGAATTGCCAGCGGAACACTCAGGGCCCAGAAACCGAACAGTTTCATGGCAATGGAGCCGGCAAAACCGCCGGCTGCAAAGGCTGCCATTGTTGAACCGGTGTTCAACGCCGCCGTGCGGGCCGCCTCCGTTGACGGGAATGTTTCCTTGCCGCCGAACCAGCCATCATAGAGCCCTGCAACAAGCCGGTTGGTCTTTCCGGTCATGAAGGTGGTTGGTCCGTGACTCCTCAGGACTTCCGTCATGATGGTTGCCTGCAAGGACATTGCCGAAGTCGCCAGGCAGACGGAAATCAATGTTTGAAGGGCCGCCGGCCCTGAAAACGGCACGGACATTCCGGCAAACATCATGAATGCGGCGATCAGGACAGCCTCGAGCACAAACAGGTTTCTGAGCGAAACGGCACCGCGTTGCTTCAACCGGGAAATCAGCGCGTACCAGACGAAGCTCATGAACAGGTAGGCGGTAATCACGGTGATATTGACCGGCAGGTAGGAAGGCCTGTCGACCATGTTGACGAACAGCATGACGAAGGAGCCGGTGATAACGGCGGTAAAGGTGTGAAACAGGCCGATGATGCAGATCAGTTCGACAAAACAGGCGCAAAACGCGAGTGTTGCGGGCAAGAACCAGTGATCGGGATGAAAAACACGTGCCAGCTGATCCGTCGATGAAAAGACCTTCAATCCTGCCTCCGTTTGCTGTCAGTTGAGCCTGCTTGGCCCTGCGGACTTCAAACAAGCGCTGCATATTATTGAACCTAGCAGCACTTCTTGCCATCACCGGTTTCGGCAACGCCGTTCATGTCCGGGTGTTCCCAGTATTGGGCAAAGAGTGGATCAGGAAGCGTGAACAGCGCGTTCCCCTGCCAGGCTCCGACGGCCAAAGGAGCTTCATCGCAGGTGTAGTTTTCAAGTTCTGTGCTGTCAGGCAAGCGGATCTTGAGCCGAGCTGCAGGTTCAGCGTTTTCAAGTTTCATCCCTTTCGGAGACCCATGCGCTGAAGCATCGGCAAAATTTGGCACTTTGCCAGAGGATCTGTCGCCCAGCGGGTACCCGGCCGCGCGAAGCGTTGAGGGAAAGAGCGGGTGTCCGATCATGTCGTTGTCAATCGTGATCCCGAGCGTGCTCCAGGCTTTCGTGAACCGCATCTTTTCCCTGGATTTAACCGTTGGCCAATCATACGTGCTGTCGTGAGGATCTTCCCATTTCCTTCCAAACGGATTGACTCGTTCGTAGTCGAAACTGTCTGCATTTTCGTTGTAAGCAACCGCATTGTTCATGTGATGGAAATTGCTGATCCGCTTCTTCTTGAAGATCGGATTTCGCACATACCAGCTGTTGTGAATGACATAGTGCGGGCCGACATCCTCATGGGCGGAACCGAACTTGAATATCCTGCCCGTCGACGGTTCCTTGTCATCCGGTCCCGGTCGTTCACGGCTCCATCCGAGATTTCCATAAATGTAGAAATAGCCGGAGCGGTCCGGTTCGATGGAAAACGCCGCGTAGCAATCAATGAACTTGTTATGCCTGACGGTCCAGTTGACGGCATAGTCCTCCGGTTCGACGGCATTGTCCCTGATACGCACGAACCAGTTGTCGCAAATCAGCACATTGCGCGAATAGCGGTCCTGCGCCTCCTTGGGCAACTGGTTGAAAAAATGAATGCCGTTAAAGGCGTCCATGATGCAGTTGTTGCGCAGGATCACGTAGCCTGCAATCGTCCAGGCGCGGAAGAAATCACCGTCATAGGCGCGGGCATCGTCTGGCGACACATGTTTCTTGGTGCCGCCATATTCACCGTGAATACGATCCCAGTCCGTCTGCCGCCACAAGTGACAGGTCTCAACGTCCTGAATGTCTTTCAAAAGACCCTTGTCCCGAATGGACCGGATCTGCGCATCGCCATGACACGTCGTGTCCTGGATCCAGTCACAGTTCTCAATCAGCAAATGCCGCGTGTCGATGCCCGTCGCACCGATTGCAAATGTGCCACCTCGAATGTGCACGCCGCGTATCGTGATGTGCTGGCAGTTTTCGATGTAGATGGCCGTCGGCCAGCAGTTTTCAAACGTAAGGTCTTCCAGAACGATCCACTGGCAATCACGCAGAATAAGCTGCGCATTGTCCGCCATGAAATAAAGTCCCGGAAAGCTGCCTCCGGCTTCATGCACCCGGGCGAGGTCGTTCGCCCGCTTGCTGAACTTGTCGAAGGACGTTGCGGTGCCGAAGATGGTTGGAGACCGTTTGGCGGAGGTTCGATCCGGTGCTTCGGGCGGCAATCCGCGAATGACAACCGGCTTGTCCTTAGAACCGCTGATCCCCGAGATGACAACCGGGTCGACAATGCACTCCTTGCCAAGTTGCAGCAAAGATCCCGGCTTCAGCTTTCTGACCGCACAATGAATATCCACGCCAAGCCCCCGATTGTGTCCGGAGCTCATCCTACAACCAAAAACTGCTGAAGCGCTACGGGCGTGTGCCGGCCTGGTTGTTCAACTTTTGAGGCGGTTTCCTGGGTGTCTGCCAGACGCGGCCGGCAGCTTCCGGCTACTTCACATCTCTGTTGGCAAGGTATCCGGGAAGGCTGCCGATGGATGGCAAGATAACGTCCGCGTGGCCCGTCAACTGTTCTTCGGTTGCTGGTCCGGTCAGAACGGCAACACTCAATCCGACATCCGCGTTTCGCGCGCAATCCATATCGTGCGTGCTGTCGCCGACAAAGATGATTTCGTGCGGCTCGATGTCCATGCGCTCGCAAAACCCGTGAACCATTCCTGCTTCCGGCTTGCGGCCGTAACCGCTGTCGGAACCGCAGACAAAGTCGAACAATGTCATGGCGGAAGCTTCCTGAAGCTGGGTAACTGCACCTGCCTCGTAGTCGTTGGTGGCAACGCCCAGCTTCAGCCCGAGATCCCTGAGACCGGTCATCACATCGGAGAGGTCGCAGGTCGGGAACACCGGCAGGCTGGCATAGACCTCATGATTCAGGCTGACGATTTCCTCAAGGCTCCGATCCGGAAGCAACCCGGACCAGGCTTCATTCACCTCGTCCGCGCTGGCATTCACGATCAACGATCCGGTCTTGAAGGTCCGGCTGGACCTGTCATAGCCGCACACTTCCGCGAGCCGGTCTTTCAAGGGCTCGTCATCTCCGGCGAGCGTATCAAACATGAGGTCGCAAAAATGACCCCAGGTCTCGTTGAAATTGAAAAGAGTTCCGTCCTTGTCAAACAGGACGGCCTTAAATCCGTTCGTCGAATGCTCTTTTGTCATTACTGATCCAGACCTTCCGCAGCGCGCGGTCCTTGCTCCGTTATAAAAATGGCTCATCCGTCATGGACTGCGGAATTGGAACTCCCAACCGGTTCAGGATTGTCGGCGCCAACTGCGTCTGACGCAACAGGGTATCGGCAGCTGGACCCGGCGCATCGCCAAAGTAGTATAGCGCAAAGTCCTGCTGGTCCTCGCTTCGTCCACCATGGTGCCCCCGGTCGTTCTGGCCATGGTCGGCGGTCACGATGACTTCGTACCCGGCTGAGCGCCAGCGCGAGAGGTAGGGCGCGAGTGTCTCGTCCATATGCGCGCAGGCGTGATCCATTTCCTCGCAAGCATGCTTGAAGCGATGTCCCATGCTGTCGAGAGTGCAGGTGTGCAATATGCCGTAGTCCAGGCCGAACCGCTCGCTCAGCATCGTGAGCGTGGCAAACAGATCCGCGTCGGACGGCGTCATCTGGTTGGCGTGACCGTAACCGGCCATGGTGTGGAAGCGCCCATGGTTGATCGACGCACTGTCAGGCTCGTCGTATTCGATATCGCGAACCGGATCAAATGGTGCGCGATTGAAGAACTCAGACCAGAAGGAGTGCGTCACCGCACCGGTCTTGCCACCTGATTTGCGCACTTCGGAGAAAATGTCGGGCACCGATAGCCGGAACACATTGGCATTGCCCGTCGACCCATGAACGGCAGGTGTGACACCGGTATGGATCGATGCGTAGCAGGACGCCGAAATGGAAGGCAGAACGGAGCGCATCCGCCAGACTCGTGCGTCACCGCTGTCCACCCAGCCTTCCAGGTTGCCGAAAAGTGATCGCCAGTTGCGCCAGGGCACACCGTCAAGAATGATCAGAAGAAGCCGCGAGTCCATCAGTTGCCTGCACTGTCCATTTTACGGGTTGATATCACGTCTTCGAGCCAGCCCAGTTTCATTTCCGGGACGGACGACAGCAGAAGGTCGGTGTAGTCGTCAAACGGCGGTTCGAGAACTTTCGACTTCGGGCCGTAGCGAACCACGTTGCCCTGGTACATCACGGCTATCGTGTCTGCGATAGCACGAACCGTTGCAAGGTCATGGGTGATGAAGAGATAACTGACATGTTCGATCTCCTGAAGGTTCAGGAGGAGCTTCAGGATCCCGTCGGCCACCAGCGGATCAAGAGCGCTGGTGACTTCGTCACAAATGATCAACCGGGGTTTTGCGGCCAGAGCCCGCGCGATGCAGACCCTTTGCTTCTGTCCCCCGGAGAGTTCCGCCGGGTAGCGCTTCAGGAAGCTCTCGCCAAGTTCGATCTCGTCAAGAAGTTCGATGACCCGTGCGCGCTTTTCAGCCCCTTGCATGCCGAAATAGAATTCCAGAGGCCTGCCGATAATGGTTTCGATGGTCTGACGCGGGTTCATCGCCACATCGGCCATCTGATAGATCATCTGCAGTTCGCGCAGCTGTTCCTTGCTGCGCTCCTCAAGCGCTGCCGGCAAGGTTTCACCATTGAAGGAGACCGAGCCCTGACGAAGCGGCAAGAGCCCTGTCATGACGCGTGCCAGCGTCGACTTTCCGGACCCGGACTCGCCAACGACCGCAAGCGTCTGAGAAGGATGGATTTCCAGCGTGACATCCTTGACCACGTCGAAATTCAGTCCCCGGTAGCGAGCCGAAACATTGTCCAGCTTGAGCACGGGTTCACCCTTGGCAGGCGTTTCATCGTGAATGGTCGAGCGGATCGATACCAGCGCTCTGGTGTAATCCTTCTGCGGATTGTTGATGATCTGGTCGGTTGTTCCGTATTCGACCATCCGTCCGTGCTGGAGCACCATGATGTGGTCGGAAACCTGTGCCACAACAGCAAGATCATGCGTGATGTAAAGAGCGCCGACACCGGTGTCCTGGATGGCTTCCTTGATCGAGGCCAGCACATCGATCTGCGTCGTAACGTCCAGCGCCGTTGTCGGTTCATCGAAGATCACCAGATCCGGCTCCGGGCAAAGGGCCATGGCCGTCATCGCACGCTGAAGCTGGCCACCGGAGACCTGGTGCGGGTAGCGCTTGCCGAAGTTTTCGGGATCGGGCAGACCGAGTTTCCTGAAGAGCGTGACCGCCCGTTCCTCCGCCTCCTTGCGTGAGCACAGCTTGTGGCTCAGGCAGGATTCAACCACCTGATCCATCAGCCTTTTGGACGGATTGAAACCGGCAGCTGCCGACTGGGACACGTAGGTCACCTGGCGGCCACGCAGATCCCGAAGCTCACCCACACTGTTCTTCAGGATGTCGATGCCGTTGATGAAGATCTCACCACCGGTAATCCGGATGCCGCCCCGGCCATAGGCCAGCGTGGAGAGACCAATGGTGGATTTTCCGGCGCCCGATTCTCCGATCAGGCCCAGCACCTTGCCCTTTTCCAGATTGAGATCGACCCCGTGGACGATTTCGACATTCTTCGGTTTTTCACCCGGAGTGAAAACCGTCGCACCGATTTTCAGGCCACGTATCTCAACGAGGTTGTGTGCCACCGCCTCACGCATTGCGGCCTCCCTTCAGGCTTGTGGTCCTGTTGAGCACCCAGTCGGCGACGAGGTTGACCGAAATCGCGAGCGTCGCGATCGCAACGGCCGGGGCCAGCGCAGCCGGAATGCCGTAGACCAGGCCTTCCTTGTTTTCCTTAACGATGGCGCCCCAGTCGGTATCGGGCGGCAACACGCCAAGTCCGAGGAATGACAGGGTGGAGATGAACAGAACCATGAAGATGAAACGAAGGCCCAGTTCGGCGACCAGGGGTGACAGGGCGTTGGGCAGGATTTCCCGCAGGACGATCCATCTGGTGCCCTCACCGCGCAGACGCGCTGCTTCGACATAGTCCATGACGTTGATGTCGACCGCGACTGCACGCGCGAGACGATAGACACGCGTGGTATCCAGAAGCCCCATCAGGACAATGAGGATGAGGATGGATGTCGGCACGACCGACAGGACAACCAGCGCAAAAATCAGCGTCGGTATCGTCATGATCAGGTCGATGAAGCGGGACAATGCCATGTCGACCCAGCCACCAAGAACCACAGCGCTGAGCGCCAGCAAGGTTCCGAGAGTGAAGGAAAGCACGGTTGCCGCGGAGGCAATGAATATCGTTGTTCTTGCCCCGTAGATCATGCGCGTCAGCAGATCCCTGCCGATATTGTCCGTACCGAGCCAGTGCTTGGCCGACATTGGCTCCCAGACATCGCCGACGACTTCACCGATCCCGTAAGGGGCGATGAGCGGGGCGAAGACCGCCAGACTGAAGAAGAAGGCCATCATGGTCAGCCCGATGAGGGCGCTCACTGGAATTCGCATCGTCATGAGGGCCTCACTTGGGATGTCTCAAACGGGGATTG
Source organism: Roseibium sp. SCP15 (assembly GCF_040329435.1). Classification (NCBI taxonomy): domain Bacteria; kingdom Pseudomonadati; phylum Pseudomonadota; class Alphaproteobacteria; order Hyphomicrobiales; family Stappiaceae; genus Roseibium; species Roseibium sp. SCP15. The sequence goes on from NZ_JBDZYI010000002.1 coordinate 864,947, forward strand.
GCAACAATGCCGATAATGTCCGCCGCCATGTTGAGAAGAATGTAGACACTCGCAAAAATCAGACCGGCTGCCTGCACCACCGGAATGTCCCGCTTTGCAACGTGATCGACGAGGTATTGCCCCATGCCGGGATAGACGAAGATCACTTCCACCACGACGACACCCACCACAAGGTAAGCCAGATTGAGCATCACCACGTTGACGATCGGTGCAATGGAGTTCGGCAAGGCATGCCGCGTGATCACCGCAAAGCGGGACAACCCCTTGAGCTCGGCGGTTTCGATATAGGGCGATTCCATCACATTGAGGATCGCGGCTCGCGTCATGCGCATCATGTGGGCGAGCACCACGAAGGTCAGAACAATGACCGGCAGGGCAATCGACTGAAGCTTCTGCATCAGGCTCATGGAATCGTTGATCATGGAAACCGACGGCACCCAGCGCAGTTTCACCGCAACGAAGAACATGAAGACGTAGCCAATGACGAACTCAGGAACCGAAATGGTTGCTAGCGACATCGCGGAAACGAGCCGGTCCGGCCAGCGATTGCGGAACCGGACCGCAATGAGACCGAGCAGGATCGCCAGGGGAACGGATATGACGGCCGCCCACAAGGCCAGGAACAGCGTGTTGCCCAGACGCTTCGATATGGAGGCCCCAATGTCAGCACCATTGGTGAGCGCGTTGCCGAAGTCGCCCTGCACGGCTCCGAAAAGCCATTTCAGGTAGCGGGACACGGCCGGTTCGTTGAGTCCCATTTCCTCGCGCAGGTTCGCAATGGCTTCTGGTGTCGCCGCTTGTCCAAGCACGGCTTGCGCGACATCACCCGGCAGGATCTGGGTTCCCGCAAAGATGAGGACCGACGACGCCAGAAGGAGCAGGACACCCAGCGCCAAGCGCTGGATGACCAACAGGATCAGGTGCGTAGGCACGTTCGATCCGCCTTATTCGAACCAGGTCTTGACGGCGATAAAACCGTTCATCATGTCGCCTTCCGGGTTGGTCGCCCATCCGTCGACATTGGTGGCCATGCCATCGATATACTGGTTGAACATCGGATTGATCAGGCCGCCTTCCTCGCGGACGAGGCGGGCCATCTTGCCGTAGGTTTCCTGACGTTTTTCAGGATCCAGTTCGGCACGGGCCTCAAGAAGCATCGCGTCGAATTCGGCATTCTTGAACCGCGTGTCGTTCCAGTCGGCGGTGGACAGGTATCCAACGGACCACATCTGGTCCTGCACCGGACGACCACCCCAGTAAGATGCCGCAAACGGCTTCTTGTTCCAGACTTCGGACCAGTATCCATCAGCCGGTTCCGGCTTCAGCTGAAGCGGAATGCCTGCCGCGTTTGCGCTCTGCTGGAACAGCTGTGCCGCGTCCAGAGCGCCAGCGAAGGCTGCGTCAGAAACGTGCAGGATGATCGGAGAACCGTCGTGACCGGACTTCTCATAGTATTCTTTCGCCTTCTCGAGGTCGAAAGTCCGCTGTGGAACCGTGTTGTCGAACAACGGGTAGGCCTCGTTGATCGGCGTGTCGTTGCCGACCTTGCCGTAGCCAGCGAGAACCTTGTCGACCAGTTCCTCACGGTTGACGGCGTGCTTCAAGGCCATGCGAAGGTCCTTGTTGTCGAACGGCGGCGTGTCGACATGCATCACGAAAATATAGTGACCTTTGCCCGAGGTGGTCTCGATCTTGACGGCCGGGTTGCGGGCCATGAGCTTCGCGGTCTTGGGCGAAACCAGATTGATGGCATGGACAATACCGGACTGCAGCGCGTTTGCCCGGGCGGTGTCGTCATTGATCACGATGATCTCGACGCTGTCATAGTGACCGCGGCTATCGTCCCAGTAATCTTCGAATCTCTCGAACTTGTAGCGCAGGCCCGGCTCGTCTGCCGTCACCTTGTAGGGTCCGGTCGCGATTCCCGCGCCTGGATTGTCCAGGCCGCCATTCGGCTGGATGACGAGGTGGTAGTCCGACATGAGGAAAGGAAGGTCGGCATTCGGCGTCGACAGGTGAACCGTGAAGGTGTCGCCATTGACTTCCATGGATTCAATGCCGCGCATGATGCCGAGAGCGCCGGACTTGGTGTTCTCGTCCGAGTGGCGCTGCATGGTTTTCAGCACGTCTTCCGCGGTCATCTCCTGACCGTTGTGGAACTTTACGCCCTTGCGGATCTGGAAATCCCAGGACTTACCACCGTCGCGCGGCGAAAAACTTTCAGCAAGACGGGCGATCACTTCGCCGTCCGGGCTCACTTCGGTGAGCGTTTCACCATAGGTGCGCAGCGCTTTTGCGGTCACGTGGCTGGTGGACAGTGCAGGATCGAGCGAGTTCGTACTCTCGCCGCCCTTCAGACCCATGACGAAGTCGCCACCCTTTTTCGGCTCGGCGGCAAAGCCGGAATCAACGGCAGAAAACCCGGCCACTGCGGCAAACATGGCCAGAGCGCTCGCGCGGGCCAAAACATTTCGACGGCTAAGTTTCTTGCTGGTGAACTTCCAAACGTAATTATGCAGCTTGTCAGACATCTATTCCTCCCAAATGCCACGAAAGATCGGTCAGCTGTTATCTTCGTGACAATGTATGTTAGTTTAATGACATTCTGTTGTAAACTTTCTTACAAAAATTGTGTTTTCTGGATTGTTTTGTAACTTATCGGACAAATATGGCACGTGGACATATGTGACGGATGCTGCTTTAAATATTTGCCGGAAAAGGGGAAATGCAGAATGACTGCTTCGGGAAAGCAACAGCGGCAATCCAGACTTTTGGAGATTCTCAAGTCGTCCGGATATGAGCGGATTGAGGATCTTTCTCAAAAATTGTCAGTTTCCGAACAAACCATTCGACGGGATATCAACCTGCTGGACGTGGAGGGCCGCTTGCGCCGGACCCATGGCGGCGCGGCCTATGTCGGTGCGCTGAACAGCGAAGATTACCTGTTGCGACGGCAGGCATCCGCGGATGTGAAGCAACGCATCGGCTACAAAGTTGCTTCGCTCGTGGAAGACGGCGCGTCTGTTTTCATCGACGCGGGCACGACCTGCGAAGCCGTTGCAAGCGCACTCAATCAAAGGCGCGACCTGAAGATCGTCACCTATTCCCTCGCAGCTGCGATGTTGTTGAAGGACCGCCGGGACTTCACGGTGGCTATACCAGGTGGCTTTGTCCGCCATGTCGATGCATCGGTGTTCGGCGAGCCGACTTCGGACTTTATCAGCCGGTTTCGCTTCGATATATCAATCATTTCCGTCAGCGGCATCGAACCGGACGGTGAAATGAGCGATGACGATCACTGGGAAGTGTCGAATGTCGAAAGCGCCATGAAACGCTCCCGCAAAACGCTTTTGGCTGTTGATTCATCGAAGTATCAGAAAGGCGGCATGGTCACGCTTGGTAACATCGCGTCGATGGATGTCATGGTAAGCGACGCCCTGCCCGAGGAACCGCTGCGCCAACTCGTTCTCGACAATCTCGAGTTTCATCAGGCCTGATGCATTTTTTCAAACTTCATCCTGCAGAGCGCGACTGAGAGCCGTAACTTTGTTCAAGCTCGATCAAGCGCTGTTTACGCCACAGCCCACCGCCATATCCGGTCAGCGACCCATCGGCTCCGAGAACGCGGTGACAGGGAACCACAATCGCAATCTGATTCGCCCCATTGGCTCTTGCGACCGCACGCACGGCCTCAGGCTTGCCCATCGTTCTGGCAAGGTCTGAATAGCTGCGCGTTTCACCCGCTGGAATCTTCAAAAGCTCCCGCCAGACATCGCGTGTGAAGGCGGACCCATGAAGTGCCAGCCTGGTTTCGAAAACACCGTTGCGCCCTGCAAAAAAGTGATCCAGCTCCTCCTGGATCTGGTCCGTGATCTCGGTCCGCCCGAACCCTATCCGTCCTTTGGAAAAGGTCAGCAACTTCTTGAACTCGGCAGGCAGGGCCTTGCGGTCAAGAAATTCCAGAAGATGAAGCTGGGTGCTGTCGGTCACTGCGATCAGCGGCCCGAGAGGCGACGAGACCCAGTCGGCCACCAACAACGGGTCCTGCGAAAATGATCCGGGGGCCTGACCGAGGATCTTTGCGAATGCCTCCCGGAACGCGCTTGGCGATTCAAACCCTGCCGTGATCTGCGCATCAATCACCTTGCCCCCTCCGGCCAGGGTCGAAAAACCTTCCTGCAAGCGCCGTTGCCGCGCCATTTCCAGAAATGTCATGCCGAAGTGACGTTTGAACGCACGGCGAACGGTGGAGGGTTCAAGCCCCATGCGAACAAGATCCGGTTCGCCCCAGCGGTATCCCGGCCGTTGTTCAAGCGCTTCGATCAACGACTTCACCACCGGGTCAGCGCTTGCTTCGGGTGTGGTTGGTTTGCAGCGCTTGCAGGGGCGGAAACCTGCCTCGATGCATTCACCGACCGTGTCGTAGAAGGTGCAGTTTTCCCGCTTCGGCTTTCGCGCCGGACAGGTCAGCCGACAGAAAATTCCGGTGGAGGACACACCCACGAATACGCGCCCGTCGTAAGACGGATCGCGTGCCATCAGCGCTTCATAGAGCGTATCGAAACTTGGTCGGATCATCAGCATGACCTGAAACTAGTCAGTTTCCTGAACATGTGCAGCCGAAAATCGGGCGTTTATTCCAATAGTCTGCTCCGAAAGCGGACGCTCAGCGATAAACCTGCGCCTCGGTCGGGAAACTTCTGTCCTTGACCTCATCCGAGTAGGCTTTGACAGCCGCCTCGATCTGGCCACCGAGGTTGCCGTAAACCTTGACGAATTTTGGCGGTGTGGGATTGAGACCGAGCATGTCTTCCAGAACAAGAATCTGGCCATCACATTCGGCCGATGCACCGATGCCGATGGTCGGGACGGGAATCTCTTTGGTGATCTGAGCGGCCAGCGGCTCGACCATGCCTTCCAGAACAACGGCGAAAGCCCCTGCCTCGGTCACGGCGGTCGCATCCTCGAAATGCTGATCCCAATCATCCTCATGCCGCCCTTGCGTCTTGAACCCACCCATCACGTGAACCGATTGCGGGGTGAGGCCGATATGGGCCATGACCGGAATGCCGCGCTCAGTAAGAAAACGGATGGTCTCCGCCATGCGAACACCGCCTTCAAGTTTTACCGCACCGCACTGCGTTTCCTTCATCACGCGCGCTGCATTGCGAAAGGCTTCCGACGGGCTTTCCTCGTAGGTACCAAAAGGCATATCGACAACGACAAGCGCCCGTTGTGTGCCGCGCACCACCGCCTTGCCGTGCATGATCATCAGATCAAGCGAAACACCGACGGTGGATTCCATGCCATGCATGACCATGCCAAGGCTGTCGCCGACCAGAATGAAGTCTGCATATTTGTCGACAATCGCCGCCGTGTGCGCGTGATAGGAGGTCAGCGAAACAATCGGGTCGCCGCCCTTGCGATTGGCGATCTGCGGCGTGGTGATACGGCGGACAGGTTTCTGAGAGCTCATGCGGCGTCCTTTCAAAGGGGCTTGAGGCTGAGAAGAATTAGCTGGCAGGCGCAACCACGCGCTGGTCGATCAGCAAAACGTCGCCAAAGCGAACGGCCAGCAAAATTACCGCCGGTCGGTCCAGCGTCCCGGACAGTTCAGACAGTGTCGCGGCATCGCGGATGTCGACGCTCCTGACTTCGGCGGAGGCAGCTGTCGCAAGTGTGGCGTGGACAAGCGCTTCGAGATCAGCGATTGCCGGACCTGTTCCCGCCAGCTCGGCGGCCAGATCGAGCGCTCGGTTCAAAATAATCGCGTCGGCCCTGTGATCTGCGGAAAGCCTGACATTTCGGGATGACATGGCAAGTCCGTCGGCTTCGCGCACCGTGGGGTGACCGATGATTTCCAGCGGCATGTCCAGATCCCGCACCATCTGCTTGATCAGGGTGAGCTGCTGATAGTCCTTCTCGCCGAACACGGCCAGATCAGGCGTGACGATGTTGAAGAGCTTGGTGACCACGGTCGAGACACCGCGGAAGTGCCCGGGGCGCAAGGCGCCCTGCAGTATCCCGGAAAGACCGGGAACCTCGACATGGGCATCTCCGCCCGCACCGTACATTTCTTCGACAGGAGGCATGAACACCGCATGCACGCCTTCGGCTTTCAAAAGCGCCAGATCGCGGTCCTCGTCCCGCGGATAGGTTTCCAGATCTTCGTTCGGTCCGAATTGCGTCGGATTGACAAAGATGCTTGTGACAACTCTATCGGCCTTTTCGTGAGCGAGGCGGACGAGGCCCAAATGGCCTTCGTGCAGATATCCCATGGTGGGCACCAGGCCAATGCTGACATCCTCGCGCCTCCAGCTGCGCACGGTTTCCCGCATATCCGCCTTGGTTCGGCAGACTATCATTCTTGTCCCTCCCGAGCCTTCGGTTCCCGCCCAAGGCCACGCTTACTTCGCAGGTGCAGCATAAGCACACATGCGGGGAAGGTCCAGTCATCCAATAGCCGACTAAAAGGTTCCGTCGTAAGCACGCCGGGATATCCGGCAGGCAAGCAGCGTGAAGCCATCCCGCTTCAAGGCCTCTTCCGCTTCCCTTGCAAGATCCTCGGTGTTTTCGATCCAGACCCCGTGACCGCCATAGGCCTTGGCCACAGCCGGGAAATCGGTCTCGCCGAAATCAACTCCGACATTCGGCCTTTGGCTGCCGCGCTGCTTGAGTTCGATGAGGGCGAGACTGGTATCAACGAGCACGCAAATGATGACCGGAATTTTCAGGTCCCTCAGGGTGGACAATTCGCCGAGGCACATCTCCAGACCGGCATCGCCGACAAAGGCGATGACAGGCGACGGACCATCGACCAGCCTGTGTCCCATCGCCAGCGGAACCGCGCAGCCCATGGTGCAAAGCGCTGACGACTGCAGCATCTGGCGAGGCATGGGGCACCGCCAGACCTGAGACACGAGGATGCGGTGTGCGCCGCTGTCAGCCGTCGCCACTGTGTCCGCCGGCATGATCTCGCGCAGCGTGTGAAACACCGTTCCCGGTCCCCAGCCAGAGGCCTCCGGCTGAAAGGCGTCTTCCAGTTCCTGCCTGACCCTCGCAGGTTCTTTCTTCGGCCAGGTGATCTTGGCCGGATCCCTTGCCTCGCTCAGCCGGTCAAGCACCGGCGCGACTGCACTGCGCAGCGTTGCCGCTACACTATGCATGCCATGGGTTCGAAGGACCGGCGTGACATCGATAACCGAGGCATCAGCATGCCAGGGATTTCGCCAGTTGACGCGCATTTCGATTGGATCATAGCCAAGCAGAAGAATGCAGTCGGACTGGTTGATCAGCGGCAACAGGTGTCCGTCTGCCTTGGGAGACAGACCTGCGCCCCCCATGGCCAAAGGGTGGTTCTCGTCAAGCAGTCCCTTGCCCTTGTAGCTGGTGACAAGAGGTATCTGGAACTTCTCGCAGAATTCGGTGATCACGGCCGAGGCGTTTTCATTGACCGCATCGACACCGGCAATTGCAATCGGCCGCTCTGCAGCGGCAAACAATTCCAGCGCCGTTTCGAGGTCCTGCCCAGCAACCGGCGCTGTCGCAACGGGTGCAGACTGGAAGGTCTTCGACCAGCTTTCTTCCGTTTCCGTTTCCGCAACATTGATCGGCACGTCGATGTGAACCGGCCCCGGCTGCCCGTCGAGCGCGATCGCCAGCGCTTTTTCCATCATCACGTCCAGAGCACCGAGGCGAGCGGAAAAACTGGCCTTCACGATCGGGCGCAGCAATTGCTGGTGGTCGAAAACTTGATGGGTATAGCTTTCCGCTTCGCCATGATCGACACAGCCCGTCAGAAAGATCAGCGGCACCCGGTCCTGCCAGGCATTGGCAACCACATTGACGGCATTTGCCGCGCCCGGTCCGAGCGTTGCCAGCAGTATGCCCGGCGCGCCATCGGCATGCCACCCGCCTTCCGCCATGAAGCCGCCGGCATTTTCATGCTTCACCAGCACAAAATTCAATCCGGCCTGATCAAGCGCCTGCATCAGCGCCAATACCTCTCCCCCGGGTATCCCGAAAGCATGGCGGCAGCCCGCAGCATGGAGTTTGCCTGCGATGATATCGGCACCGGTGGTCATGAGTCTGAATTTCCTTCGTTACGGGCACCAGCGCCCAGGTCCACAATGCCCTTTTCGGCAAGATCAGCAAGGGTTGATGTGTCCAACCCGAGATGGCGTGTCAGAACATCTTCGGTGTCCGCACCGAGCAGCGGTGGCGCCTTGGCGTAAGTGACGGGTGTCTTTTCCAGATTGATCGGTGACCCGATCAGATCGACCGTGCCACTCAGCGGATGCGGCAGCGTGATGCGCATGTTCCGTTCAACGATCTGGGGGTCGGAAAACACCTGACCGAGATCGTTGACTGGACCGCAGGGTACGCCCGCCTCTTCCAGAAGTCCTATCCAGTCCGCAGCCGATTTTTCGATCGTCAGACGACGGATCAGGGGGATCAGCTGCTTGCGGTTTCTGACCCGGTCGGCATTTTTCGCAAAGAGCGGATCCAACGCGAGTTCCGGCGCCCCTGCGACATCGCAGAACTTCTGGAACTGGCTGTCGTTGCCAACTGCAATGATGAACGACTGATCGGCGCCGGGGAAAGTCTCGTAAGGAACGATTGTCGGGTGGCCGTTTCCAAGGCGGCCGGGAACATCTCCCGACACAAGATAGGCGACCCCCTGGTTGATCAGCCAGGAGACCTGTGCGTCCAGAAGCGAAATGTCGACATGCTGACCTTCGCCGGTTTCATGACGGTGATTGAGTGCGGCAAGGATCGACACGGTCGCGTACATTCCGCACATGACATCGGCAATCCCGACACCACATTTCGTTTCCGTGCCACCCTCGTCGTCTGGAAATCCTGTCAAAGACATGATGCCGCCCATGCCCTGGATGAGAAAGTCGTATCCCGCCCTGTGGGCATAAGGACCCGTCTGACCAAATCCGGTAACCGAACAATAGATCAGCCTCGGATTGAGGACCTTGAGCGTCTCGTAGTCCAGACCCCGGCGTTTCAGGTCGCCGACCTTGAAGTTCTCGACGAGAATGTCGGCCTTCCCGGCAAGCTCCCGGATCATTTTCTGACCCTCTTCGCTGGCCAGATCAATTGCGACGGAAGCCTTGTTGCGGTTGGAGGAAAGATAGTAAGCGCTTTCCTGGGTCTCGTTGCCGTCACCATCTTTCAGGAAGGGAGGTCCCCAGCCACGCGTATCATCTCCGCGTCCGGGCCGTTCGATCTTGATGACCTCGGCGCCAAGATCTCCGAGGATCTGGGTACAGGTCGGACCGGCCAGAATGCGCGACAGATCAAGGACGACGAGACCGGCAAGAGAACCGGGGGCGGCGGGGGATTGGGACACGGGTCACCTAAGATCATGAACTCACGAATGCTTTTCGGAAAATGGCCATATAGCCCCCTTCCCGTCAACTCCGCGGAGTGAACGAGCAGGACACCACACCTCACTTTCCTGTTAAAGCAGAGTGAGCTTCAGCTCTTTTCGTTCCAGCCTTTCATGGAGCCCAGCTCGCGCCAGGCGCGCTTGATCCAGTTTGCCTGCACGCTGTGACCGCCATCATGAAGGCAAAGCTCAAACAGCCCCCCCTCCGGCGTCCAGCGCTCACATTCCAGATTGCCGTCCGTCAGCTTCTGCGGCTTGGCGTCGGTCAAACCGTTCTGGCGACGCCAGACGTCAAAGCTTTCAAAGACGTCTCCCTGCTTCCACTGTCCGCCGCCAAGCCAGCGGCCGGCCAGGGGAACTACGGTGTCGCTGGTTCCGTGGACATGAAACAGATAGGGGTTCTCGGTCGGACAGTTTTCAGGCAGAGGTTCCCAGAATGCGCCGGCAATCGGTGCATAGCCGGAAAAGCGCCCGGAATCTTCGCACGCCAGATACCAGGTCATGAAACCTCCCGACGAGAACCCGGACAACATTGTGCGATCCTTGTCGATGTCGAAACGGCTGGCCAGATCGTCCAGCACTTCGTCAAAAAACTGGGACTCGTTGCGCAGGCTGCGCGGTGCGGTCGGAAATGACCAGGTTCCGTTCACGCCCTGAACCGCAACAAAAGCAACTCCCAACTCATCCGCGATCCGCTGAAAGCCCTTGTTCCGGATCGCATTCAGGGCTTTGCCGCGATGGCCGTGAAGATAGAGAATTGCCCCGAGCGGCCCGTCATCCTGCCGGGTTTCAGGCAGATGAATGTAGTACTGCCCGTTTTCAATCTCGCAGGGCGCCTCCTCCCCGCAACTTGCTTTCTCCTCAGCCCAGGCGAGCGAGGTGGAAAAGAGAGAAACAATGAGGGAGGCACAGGCCAGGGGTCTGGAAATCTTTGAAGGCAATACCGGCTCCTGTGACACGATCTGCAGCGGTCAACCATGAAGGACAAATGCTGCCGCAAAGATTGGATTGAAGACCGGAATTGTCCAGCCCTGCGTGTTCACAAGTCAGCGAGAGCCCGGCACACGGACCACCCGCGCCATCAATCCCAGACGCCTTCGGTCGGAATGTTGAGCAAACGCCCGCAATGCTTGCAATGGACCGCGTCAGTGTCATGACGGCTCAATCCGCAGTCCGGGCAGGAGACCTGGGCCTTGGCAGGACGGAAAATCGTCTGCACCAGCCGGAGAAACAGGGCCACGCCGAAAATCATGATCAGGACGGTCATGAAGCGGCCCACGCTGTCGGTCATGGTGATGTCTCCATATCCGGTCGTGGTCAGCGTGGTGACGGTAAAATAAAGCGCGTCGAGATAGGTGTTGATGTTCTCGTTGCGATCATCCTCGACCACGAAAACGATCGCCGTCACGACAAAGATGAACACCACCAGGTTGAGGGCGGATTGCAGAATTTCCTCGTTGCGCCGAAACCATCCGGACGCCTCCCGCAGCTCCTTCAACAGGTGATAGGAGCGCATCAGACGCAGCATCCTGACAACCCGGAGGAAGCCGAAATTTTCCAGGAAAGCTGGTGCTATCAGAGAAACAATGACCACCACGTCGGCGAACGAGGTGAAATTGAAGACATAGCGGGTCGTGCTAACCGATGCGATCAGACGCGCCAGGTAATCCAAAGCCAGAACTGCGGCGATGGCGTAGTCCAGTTCGTGATGCACCCGGTTCGGGTCCAGCACCGACGAGACGATGAAATAGCCAATCGTAATCAGGTCGAATGCAAGCAGAACATACCGGAAGGCACGGGCCTTGGTTGAATGCCCGAAATAGAGTTGACGGAAAAATGTCTGCAAAGCCGGTTTCTCGACCGCCATAAATAAAGCCCTGTGCCCGTTTAGCTCGTTCTGCCGGTCACCCGACTAGAAGAGCATAGAAATGTCAATCCGCCAGACAGCCATGCAACTCTTCTTTTCAAGCATTCGTGTAATTGCCGCACGATAATCCTGCAAACAAGCTGTTTATTCTGTGTGCGTCTCACACTAAATTCGCCCGACGATCAACAAGGGCCGAAGCGAATATTGACCCTGGCCTGAATAAATGGGGACGCTAGATGTTTGATTTGTCGGGGCAAGTTGCCCTGGTTACCGGCGCAAGCCGAGGAATTGGCGAAGCCGGTGCACGCAGTCTTGCCAAATATGGCGCCACAGTCGTGCTGGCGGCACGCTCCAGCGATCACGTTGAGCGCATAGCTGCCGAAATCATGAAAGACGGCGGAACAGCCACAGCCATCAACTGCGATGTCGCGAACTACAAGGATCTCGAAAGAGCCGTTGAATTGTGCATCGACTTCCACGAAGGCATCGACATTCTGGTGAACAATGCCGGGGTTATCGAGCCCATCAGCCGGATTGAATCCTCCGACCCGGAGGCCTGGGGAAGGGTTATCGATATTAACGTGAAGGGTGTCTATCACGGCATTCGGGCCGTCGCACCGCACATGTTGAAAAAGGGCTCCGGTACCATCGTCAATATCAGCTCCGGTGCTGCCGTCGGCGCCCTGGAAGGATGGAGCCAGTATTGTTCGTCGAAAGCGGCTGCTCTTTCCCTGACCCGATGCGCGGACAAGGAGTTCGGCGAAAAGGGATTGCGTGTCATCGGTCTGAGCCCCGGCACCGTTGCAACTCAGATGCAGGTGGATATCAAGGCGTCCGGCATCAATCCGGTCAGCCAGCTCGATCCTTCGGTTCACATTCCGGCAGAATGGGTCGGCGAAGCCATTTCCTGGCTGTGTACCGATGCCGGCGATACCTATCGCGGCATCGATTGCTCGCTGCGAGACGAAGATGTCCGCAAGGCTGTCGGGTTGACTTAATTGCAGTTCGACAAACAGAAATGGCGGCCAGAGGCCGCCATTTTCATTCATGATCTCCTGGTCTTACGAGAACATCGCATCTGACTGCGATCCAAGATCCAGACCGACAATCACCGGATCGTGGTCAGAAGCTGCAAAAGGATCATCGGAGTAGAAGTCGCCGTCGCGGTAATTGAACAGGTCCGGCTCATCCGCATTGATATGCCACTCGGTAAGGCCGGTTACCTGATCCGTCATGCTATCTGACGCAAGCGCCTGGTCGAGCGTGCCCTGCTGACCGTCGAAGACGAAGCTGTAGGCATCCTCCTGACCGATGAACTGGTCGATCAGATCCGTGTAGCCCGCACCGTCGCGAACCGACTGGACCGGATCTTCCTCGGCATAGGCATTGAAGTCACCCATAAGAAGATAATCAGCATCCGTGACACCAAGGTCGCTCAGGTCACTTGCGTAAGTGCTTTCCAACCAGGCTGTCAGCTCCGTTGATGCATCCGTGCGAACCTGATTCCAGAACCCTTGGCCATTGCCCTGATCGAAGTTCGGATCAGCACGCAGCGCGGTGAGGGCCGCTTCCACTTCAGCAACGTCGTCCGCTGGAATGCTTCCGGCATTCAGGGCGGACTGAACCGCATCCGCGAGATCCTGCAGGTTGCTGTCACCCTTGGATTTGAAGTGATTGGAGGCAACGGTGAAGACTTCGCCGTTCTCGTCCTGGAATGTCGCGATCGTTGCCGGGCGGTTGCGCTGGAAGTCACCCACCTGGTCACCGGAAGACACAAAGCCGTTCAGGTACTCGGCGATCGCATAAGTATCTGCAGCCGATGCTTCTTCAAAGACCAGAGAATCGGCGTGTACCAAGGTCAGCTTGGTGGTGTCGTAGACCATGCCGGTCATGATGGCGTCGGAACCAAGAAAACCATCGGCACCCAGAGGATTGACATAGGCATAGACCGCACCAGTTCCCTGGGCCACAGCTTCGGCATTCAGAGCATCGACCAGCGTGGCAATTGCAGAAGCGTCACCGAAACCATTGTTCTCGATTTCCTGAAGCGCGAAGACTTCCGCTTCGGTCTTGATCATTGCATCGACGATCTTCTCGGTCTGACGGTCGAACTGTTCCTGATTGCTCGCACCGCGAGGGTCCAAGTCGCCATTCGGCCCGGTACCGCCGGAGAATGTGGTGAAGTAGTTCAGGACGTTGAAGCTGGCGACCTGCAGGTCTCCACCGACATCGGCAGGTGCGTCTTCGCGCGCACCGGAATTGGTGCTTTCGTCCACGGACAATGTGCCGTCAACCAGAACCTTGTACTCGCCGAAATCGTAGGTCAGAACGCCTTCGACAGGAGCATTGAGTTCCGCTCCCAGACGAAGTGTCGGGCCGTCTTCGCCAATGACATCGCCACGGCTGAGAATGCCGTCGCCATTGTCGCCAGCCGTCGTGTTGGCAATATAGCCGTAACTGTCCGGATTGCTTGCCGACGAACCATCGGTGATGCCTAGACGGTTGTTCTGATTGGCCTCGATATGCGCGGATATTTCGTCCTGCTGGGTTTGCGCATCATAAAGCTGGGTTGCCTGCGTCTGCGTGCCGGCACTGATGGTGATGTCACCAAACCTGTCGAGATTGAAGTTCTCGATGACGGTCAGTTCTTCGCCGGCAATGCCGCTGGTGACCGAAATCCGCATGCCCTCGTATTGCTCGAAGTTGGTCGCAACCTGAGACAGCTGGATATTGGCGGCGGTGGGCAGGGTGGTGGTGGATCCTGTCTTGGTAACGTCCGTCACATTGCCCAGCTGCGTGAAACCGAAGAACTCTTCCACTGTGCCGGCAACGTCGACGACGTCTCCTGCAACAACGGTCGGTGCGCTGCCGGTAAAGACGAAAATACCCTCAGACGACAAAGCATCCGCATCCGCGTCCGCATCTTCTTCCTGCAGGAAGAAACCGTTGCCCGTCGTGTAGGTGACGACTGCCGAAACCAAGACATAGTCGCCGACCAGCAGGCTCGCTGATCCCGTTCCCTGGATTTCGGAGATGAAACGCGCTGTCGGTTCCGGTCCCGTGCCGCCGCCTTCATTTGCCGCGCCCTTTGTTTCCGCAGCCGCGCTGTTCCAGGTACCATCGTCCTTGCGCTGCAGCGAGAAGCCGACTTGCGTGGAATTGCTTTCCGAAACGCCGATGTCGGTGGATGTGACCGTACCTTCAGCAAACTCGGCGTCGAAGCTGCCTTCATAGCTGATGAATTCGACAACCTGGTCGCCATTGAGCAAAGCAACACCGTCCGGCGAACCGTTCTGGATGCCGTTGGCCGGCAGATCCCAGACGTAATAGTCGTAGGTGCCGTCCGAGGTTTTGCTCAAAGTCGAAAGGTCAGCACTGTTATAAGCCGAGCCACCATTGCCGTTGATCAGCTGAACCTGAACACCCGTGACATCCGCATTTGCATTGACACGGATCTCGACAAATTCACCTGTGTCGGAGCTTTCGTTGTCGTAGTGCAGTTCGTTGATGCGGGCTTCGGCGAGCGGAACCGTGGGGGCGCTGTTTTCAGCTCCCTTTGTTTCGGCAGCGGCCTCATTCCAGTTCCCGGCGGCATCACGTTGCAGGGAAAACCCGATTTCGGTGCCACTGCTTTCCGACACGCCTACATCTGTTGAGGTGACTTCCGTTCCTGCAATCTGCGTCGTGATCGTTCCCTCGTAGGTGAGGAATTCAAGCACGTCTCCGCCGTTCACCAGAGCGATACCATCAGGAGCACCATTTTGAATGCCGTTGGAAGGCAAGTCCCAGACGTAGTAGTCGTAGGTGCCGTCAGTCGTTTTGGTCAGGGAAGCGACGTCAGAGGAATTGTAGGCAGCGCCGCCGTTTCCGTTGATAAGCTGCACTTCCAATCCGGAAACATCGGCTCCCGCATTGACGCGGATCTCGACGAATTCTCCAGTGTCCGACCCGGCATTGTCATAGTGGAATTCGTTGATCCTGGCGCCGAGCTCCACAACTGGTTCGTTGGACGCACCCTTGGTTTCCGCTGCGGCTTCGTTCCAGGAGCCATCCTCATTACGCTGAAGGGAAAACCCTACTTCCGTGCTGCTGCTTTCGGAAACGCCGATATCGGTTGAAGTGACCGTTTCGCCGCCGATGGTGGCATCCATCGTTCCTTCGTAGCTCAGGAACTCCAGAACCGTGCCACCATTGACGAGCGCGATACCGTCCGGCGCACCATTTTGAATTCCATTGCTCGGCAGATCCCAGACATAGAAATCGTGAGTTCCGTCGCTGGTTTTCGCCAGGGTGGAAACGTCGACCCTTCTGTATTCGCTCCCATTGCTGCCGTTGAACAGAATGACTTCCAGATATGAGACGTCGTCACCTGCAGCCGTGCGAATTTCGATGAATTCGCCAACATCCCCGCCGCTGTTGTCGTAGTGGAACTCGTTGATGCGCGCGTCCACGACCGGGATTTCCAGCACATCGGTCACATTGACGGTCAAGGCCTGCTGACTTTCCGCCCCTTCAGCGTCCGTCGCCACGACGATCAACTGATAGGCATTGTCCAGTCCGGCGTCGGCTGGTGCTTCGAAATCCGGTGAAGCCTTGAAGCGAATTTCGCCTGTTGTTTCATCAATCGTGAAAAGTGCTGCGTCGTCACCCTGGAGGGAAAAGGTCACGCTGTCGCTGTCGACATCGCTTGCGCTGGCAACCGCGACGACCTGCGTATCGTTTTCGGCATAGTCGACATTTGATGCGACCTGAAGATCCGGAGCATCGTTCCTGCCGGTAATGGTAACCGAAACGGTTGCAGTCGTTGCGCCTCCGTTGCCGTCATCAACGGTGTAGGAGAACGTGTCGGTAAGGGTTTCCCCTTCCTGAAGAGAATCGAATTTACCGGCCGGATTGTAGGTAATCTTGCCGTCTGCAAACGAAATCACCGCACCGAGCTCGCTCAGAACGTCAACTCCGGTGATTGTCAGCGTATCGCCGTCAAAATCCGTGTCGTTGGCCAGAAGATCGTCGGCAGTCAGGATCAGCGACGTGTCCTCATCCGTAGCTGCAGCGTCGTCCAGTGCCAGGACCTGATTGTTCCGTCCGTCAATGTAGAGCGTGTAATCTTCGGCCTCGAAGTGAAGTGCCTCGATCTTCTTGAGATAGTCGACTTCAACGGCGCGACCGTCGTCACCGAAACGCGTGACGATTGCAGTTGTCGAAAACCAGCCTTTGCGCAGATTGACGTCGTAATCAAAGATCGAGCCATCAAAGGCGGCGGTATCGAAACCGCGGCCCCCGTCTATGACATCGTTACCGGCGCCACCACGGATCCAGTCATTGCCCCGCCCGGCAAAAACCGTGTCGTCACCGGCACCCGCGTCAACCCGATCGTTGCCACGCCCGGCGAAAATCCAGTCATTGCCGCCTCGGCCGTAGATTTCATCGGCCCCGCCGAAACCGAAAATGAAGTCAGACCAGTTCGAACCTTGAAGAAAATTCGCGCGGTGATTGCCAAAAACGAACCCGAAACGGAAATGCCAAGTCATCGGAAATTTACCCCATCCTCCAGAGCGACACTGAGGCGGTTGGTAAACGATGCCTCATGTCAGAGGCGTGTCAGTTTTCTGACATTTGACCGATTGGGCAAGAAAAAATTAGCCGTAGAAATAAACACTTAGACAGCTAATATGTAGAATTTCTCAACTATTGCCGTCGCAAACAACCTTGATACAACTTCGTAAGCTTTTGTTAAGAAAATGCTTTTTCTTATTCGTAAATTTACGTAAATCTCATCTACTTTAGATAACTTAAATGAATTTTCGCAATCAAATTTTTTCCACTGGCTGAATTTTTTTTCAAAAATGCCGGTTTGAAAAACGAAAGAGGGCCGCAAAAGCGGCCCTCCCATGAGATCGACGCGACTAATTGTCCGGATCAGATCCCGATGAAACCGATCGACGCAAGAGGCTGCTCCAGCACCGTTCCATTCCACCCAGACAATTGGGCCACGTTCCGATACTCACTAGACATGGGCATACCTCCTTTCCGTTGTTGACGACGTTATTAATGTGGCGCTGAAAAAGCGCCTTCACAAGACCCAAACAGCCTCAGAGGCCTCCACACAACGAACATGTGAGAGTGTGTTACCGGGAGGACACAGCTTTTTCGGCGATTGTCAGAAAAACGAGATCAAGCTCTGAAGCAAGGTCTGACAGCGCTTCACCGCCTTCGTCCATGTAGGGCGCAAAGACGAAGCTCGGCGTTTTCCAGGAGAGCGTTGCCGAGCCATCGCTGTTCCCGGTGACATAGAAACGTATCGGCGCTTCGATACCGGCGGCAACCGAAGCGTCCAGCATCCTCAACGCGTAGTCGTTGCGGTAGACGCCGATGATCCGATTGCCTGGTATTGTAATTCCCCGCCCCTTGGCGCCGGCAGAGGCGCTGGCCTGGGTGACGAGCAGCATCTTCTCGGCCTTCACGGCGGTTTTGAGATCTTCAACAAGGTCGCTGTAGCTTTTGGAGGTCGGAATGACCTGCCATCCCTCTCTTTCGGAAATGCTGTCTGCAAAAGCTGTCGTCCCAGCCAGCGAAAACAGTAGGATCAAAAAGGTAAAAATGCGCATGAAAATATCTCCCGGAACCTGGAAATCAGGTAGCAGGCAATCTATCGGGCCCAAGCTCACGGATGTTTCACAATCCGGTGTCCCGGGCAGGTCCTCACTCCATGCCGAAACGCAACCGGAGGCGCGTACCGGCGAGACTGCCGAGAAAACCGAATGCCAGCCAGAGCCAACCGTGAAGAGATCCTGACACCAACCCGCCCAGATAGGCGCCGATGTTGCATCCGTACGCAAGCCTTGCGCCATAGCCCATCAGCAACCCGCCTGCTATTGCGGTCAACACGTCGCGGCGGCTCAACTGCCAGACAGGCGCAAAACGTCCCGCCAGCGCCGCGGCAACCATTGCACCAATGATGACACCGAAATCCATCACCGACGTCGTGTCACGAAGAACCGAATTTTCCAGAGCGCTTCGCTGCCAGGTCCAATAGGGCCAGGTATCAACCGGAATGCCGATCGCGTGAAACAGCTTGCCTCCCCAAAGCGCAAAGGCAGACGTAATCCCCCACGGTCTGCCGACGACCACAAAGGTAGCAATCCCGACCAAAGCCAGCATCACCGCACCGAGCATGGGAGACCAGGGCCCGGCAAAGAAGGATTTTGTAGGGCGCGGGGCAGCGATTTCCCCGTGTGCCCGCCGTTCGATGCGAAGCGTTGCCAGCGTCAGGCCACCCAAAACCAGAGCCGTCAGCAGAAAGGCGCCATGCGGACCGAATTCCCGTATCAGGGAAACCGGTGGCAGTTTGGGTAGCCGCCCCCACAAGTGCAGGTGAGCCGTCGCAGCGACGGAGCCGAGAACAAAGGCCGCGAGCGTGATCATCATCCGCGTCGAACCGCCACCTGCGGTAAACAGGGTTCCGGACCCGCATCCACCTCCGAGCTGCATACCGACACCAAACATGAACGCACCAAGGGCCGCCGCAATGCCGAACGGAAACACAAAGCCACCTGTCGGCCAACCCAGCTGACTTCCCCAGGCAATCAACGGGAAAGAAACCGCGCTTGTCAGAAGGATAAGTACAAATTGCGCCCTCAGACCTCCGCCGCGCCTTTCAGTGACGATCCGTCGCCAGGCAGCGGTGAAACCGAAACTCGCGTGATAAAGCGACAAACCGGCGACGCCACCGATCAGCGTAGCAACGGCCTGACGCGGCCCCGCTTCCCCATATGCCCCAAGCGCAATCAGCAAAAGCAGGGCGATGCCGACACCGACAACGGCGGTTTGCGATCTCTGGACTGTCAGAGCCATGAATTGATCTTCTCCGGGCGCAGCCGGGACTGTGTTGCCGGACTGCTGAATTCTTCAGGCACACCCTCGCATTGGTAGCCATAATTTCGCAACGAAAGTGTCTTTTGCTAGCCTACACATTGCCAACACCTTTTTGTGTTTTGCAGTTCATGTAAAGCCTGCGGAAGTTAGGCAGTGACTTTGCATTCGGCCGGACGTCTTTCGCGATCATTTTGAGATCTGTATCAGGAAGCCCGGCACTGAAACTATGAAGGCCTGACATGCGTCTTAGTGACCAATTCGGATATGATCTTACACTTACCGACCGGGACGCCCTTGCGGCATGGAATGCGACCGTGCAGGCCTTTCTGGCCCATGGCAAAACAACACCGGAACATCTGGAAACCTGTCTGAGCCTCGCGCCGGATTTTGCACTCGCTCATGGCGCTCGCGGGCTTTTCTGCCTGCTGCTCGGACGCAAGGAGCTCAATGCAACGGCAAGCGAATGCCTGTCGATCGCCCGAACCTCTGCGCAGCACACACCTATCACCGATCGCGAAACGGCAGTTATTGACGCTCTGGGGGCCTGGCTCCAGGGTTTCCCGACCCGGTCGGCCGATATTCTCGATGCCATGCTGGTCAAGGCGCCGGAAGACGCGCTGATCATGAAGCTGGTGCATGCTATCAGGTTCGTTCTCGGCGACGCCACAGGCATGCGTCAATCGATAGAGCGTATTTTGTCATCCTATAACGAAAACCATCCGGCCTACGGATATCTGCTCGGCTGCCGCGCCTTTGCGCTCGAAGAGACCGGAGACTACAGGCTGGCTGAGGCATCCGGCCGAAAAGGGCTGGAATTTGCCCATGACGATGCCTGGGGACTTCATGCGGTCGCCCATGTGCACGACATGACGGGTCGGTCGGAAGAAGGCGCCGGTTGGTTGGAGAACCACCCCGGTGGCTGGGCTCACTGCAACAATTTCGGCTATCACGTGTGGTGGCACCTTGCGCTGATGTATCTGGATCAGGGCGATGCCGACAAGGCGCTGGCGCTTTACGATTCCGATGTTCGCAAGGACAAGACAGATGATTATCGCGACATCTCCAATGGTGCGTCCCTCCTCGTCAGGCTGGAACTGGAAGGTGTCGATGTCGGCTCGCGTTGGGACGAACTAGCCCTTCTGTCCGACAAACGCGCCGAAGATGGCTGCAATGTCTTCGCCGATTTGCATTACTTGCTGGCTCTGTTGAACGGTGGCCGGCGAATGGGCACCGAGAGGTTGCTCAATGGCCTGAAGGAACGCTCCAGGAGCGAGACCGATATCGGCCGCATCGCTGCCGAAGCCGGTGTGCCCACCGGTCTGGGCCTTGAACAGTACCGAAAGGGGAACTACGCCTCCGCTTTCACCTTGCTGACATCGTCCAGGGACAATCTTTACATGGTCGGGGGCTCTCATGCCCAGCGCGACGTGTTCGAGCGCATCACGATCGACGCGGCCTTGCGGGCCGGATTCTCGACCGAAGCAGAGGTTCTGATCAAGAGCCGCAGCCGCAAACGCGGCGCTCTTGACCGGTTTGCCGAGCAACGTCTTGAAGTTTGCGATAAGATGCAACGTGCCGAGCAGGTTATGGAAGACGAAAGCCTCCGGGCAGCAGATTCTGTATAACGTCTTCTCTCCGCTCCAAAATTGACAGAAGTACTCTGGACTTGACGTGAACGTTCATTCTCAAACGAAGCGCCCGCGCGACCCGCGGCTGGATTTTTTCCGCGGGCTCGGCATGTTTATCATCTATGTCGCCCATGTTCCCTGGAACTGGTGGACCCTCTGGATTCCAGCCCGTTTCGGCTTTTCAGATGCCACGGAAATCTTCGTGTTCTGTTCCGGAATGGCCTCAGCCCTCGCTTTCGGCAAGATCTTTGATGTCCATGGCTGGGGAATAGGGGCTGCACGCATCCTGCATCGCATGTGGCAGGTCTACTGGGCCCATATCGGCCAGTTTCTTGTTATCGCCGTCGGTCTGGTGATGATCCATGAAAGCGGCTATCTCTCACGCTGCTGCGATCTCACGCAGGACTATGTGGTCTCGCTGAACCTCTGGCACCTTTTCGACAACACCAAGGTCGCCCTCCCCGGCATTCTGACATTGACCTGGGTGCCGAACTATTTCGACATCCTGCCGATGTATATCGTGATCCTGGCACTGATCCCGGCGGTGATGCTGATTGCCCGCTATTCCGTGCCCGGTGCGTTTGCGTTCTCAATCGCGCTGTGGCTCGCCTCGCAATTCGACCTTCTCAGCTTGCCGGCAGAGCCCTGGTCGGACCGTGAGTGGTTCTTCAATCCGTTCGCCTGGCAAATGCTGTTCTTTACCGGATTTGCCTTCATGCGCGGCTGGATACCTGCCCCACCCGTGAATGCCAAACTGATCTGGTTCTGTATCGCCGTCGTGTTGGCCACCATTCCGTTCGCCTATTTCCGGTTTTACGGCCAGAACAATTGGGACTTTGCCTGGGCGCGCGAAGTTCGCGAGGCTATCAGGCCGCTTTGGATCAAAACCGAGTTTGGCCTGTTCCGCTATCTCCATTTTCTGGCGCTTGCCTATCTGGGCTGGGTTGCAGCTGGAGAAGGCGGCAAGCATCTGCTCGGGCATGGCGTGTTGTGGGGACGTTTCGTCAGGGTCGTTCAGAAGGTTGGCCAGCAGTCGCTCGCCGTATTCATGGCCAGCCTGGTGATTGCGCAGGCCGCCGGTCTGTTGCGTGACATGGTTTGGGGACGTGGTGAGTGGATCCCGCAGATCCTGTCGAACCTGTTCGGCTTCCTGGCGCTGATCGCAGTCGCCTATGTTGTCGGCTGGTACAAGAGCGAGCCCTGGCGCAAGCCACCAAAGGTCTCTTCTTCAAGCGCCTCGGACCGCCCGTCACCCGCGCCGAAGGACGCCATGCAAGAAGGGCAGCGCCCGTCACCCAAGGCAAAGGAACCTGCCCTCACCTGAGACGCAGCATCGTCCTGAAAGCAAAAACACCGGCCAATGGGCCGGTGTTTTTTGTTCGGGCAATCTGATCAGGTCGGGCAGCTCAGTGAAGCGATGCCATTTCCAGATCAGCCTCAAAGGCGTTGGCAACCGCTGCTTCACGGCTGTCGGCAAGCAGGATCGGCGTCCCGTCCGCATTCAACAACGCGTAAAGCGTCATGTTGTCATGCAGTGGCGGCACCTCCGGAAACATCTCACGCAAGTCGCTTGCCTTTATCGCCTTGATGTAGGCGACATCACCTGTCCCAAGTTCTGTCAATTCGTCGACGGACATGAACTCGGACAGGTATCTATGGTCTGCCCAGGCAGGGCTCTTTGGGTCGTGCATCAGTATTCTCCATATGTTGGCTGACGAGGGTCTATTCGCCGCTGGAGATTTCTATTTTTCGTATGACACGTTCCGGTTCCGGACGTGCCAGATCGATGGACAGAAGCCCATCTTTCAAATCGGCTCCGAGGATCTCGATCCCCTCAGCCAAGACGAACGCCCGTTGAAACTGCCGGGCCGCAATGCCGCGATGCAGGTATTGTCGAGACTTGTCATCAACCTGTCTGCCGCGGATCACCAACTGACTCTCTTCCACCGAGACATCCAGCTGATCCCTGGTAAAGCCGGCGACTGCCAACGTGATCCGGATAATGTCGCCCTGACCGTCGGTTTTCGGCAGTCTTTCAATGTTATAGGGCGGGTAGCCGTCGTTGGCGGCCTTGGAAACGCGATCGAGCACACGCTCGATATCGTCGAACCCGAGCATAAACGGGCTAGAAAACGCTGACATGCGTGACATCCTCAAAGTCCTTGTCGAAGCGACCTTGCGCCCGGACCCTCAACGAGGCATCCGGACCGGAACCTTCCGGTTCCGTTCATTAGTAAATATGGCCACTTGTTAAAATTGATTCAAGGAGCATGGATTTCTGCGCCGATATTCGGGAGTTTTCCCGGTGTTGTTCACAGGATCGGGCTTAAATATGGGTCCTGCTTGAGAAAATTACCAAGGGCGGAAACGGCCTGACGTACCTGAGGTTCGTGCCTCTCGTCCTGATGCATCACCAGCCAGCGCTCGGTTTGCAGGCTGTCGACCGGGTCAGTGGTACGCACCAGATCGTCAAACGCTTCGCCAACAAACATGGGAAGCAACATACGCGCCTTGCCCTTGCGAACGAGCGGCAAGGCCAGCGCAGCCTTGTTCACGGTGATGGTTATCTCGTCTCCGTGATTTTCCCTGATCCAGCTCCCGGTCGGAAAATGTGCCTCGTCCTCGATCAATCCCAGCCAGCCGATTTCGTTTTCCGGAGAAACACATTTCGCCTGATAGACAGCAAACCGGACAATCCCTGTCTTGCGTCCTGCAAGCCATTCCTGCTTTGGCCGCCTGCTGCGAATCCCGATATCGATTTGCCGTCTCGCGACATCACGATTGTGCGGATCGGCCAGAAACTCCGGCACCCAATCCGCATCCGGCGACCAGAAGGCATCAACATTGTCCATCAGGAGCCGGGTCGTCCAATCGCCCGCGGAAATTCTAATGCGACGGCGCGTACGACCACTGTCCCGCCAGGTGGAGATAGACCGGGCGACCTGATCCATGTCCTCCAGTTGCAGAACAAGTTCCCGCCCGGCGGAGGTCAACTGATAGCCGCGCGCTTCCCGCTCCACCAGGCGAACGTTCAGGCTTCGCTCCAGAGAGGAAACCCGCCGCCCGAGGGTTGCTGCGCTGACACCGGTCTTCTGCGCGGCCCCTGCAAGTCCGCCGGCTTTGGCGACAGCCAAAAACAGCCGCAAATCCTCCCAATCCATATTTCGTTTCATTTATGAAATCTCAATTTCACTTTAAAAACATGCCACTAATCCTTCAACATGAGATTATCCGCAAGTGAACTCCCAAGACAACTATATTTGAATGGAGGCAACGGATGGTTGTTCCCTATCACTTGCATTGCGGGTCGTATCCGCAGAAGGCAGATCCACATTCGTGGGAATACACACGCAAGGTGCTTTACCCGTATCATGCCGAGTTCTGGCCGGAAGACGTTGCGGAGCATGTCTATTACGAGCAACAGGCCAGATTGCTCCGCCAGCGGCACCAGAAGGAGTGGTGTCTGTCGATCCTCCGGCTCCAGTGGCTCAAAGCTCTCAAGCCACTTGGAAGGAGGCTGCTTCATCCGGGCTCGTTTTTTGAAAACCCCTTGAGACACCGGAGCGGGTGTAACGGCAAGCGTGCCGTTTGATCGTGTCGCCATCGGCGGCGCCAATCTCCTGCTCAAAGTGACGCTGAAGAGAATGGCTGAACCGTGTCCGGTTCAGCCTCTTCCTTTCATTGCCCGGAGGCGGAAAGCAGCCTGCTGCCATGCGGATTGTCGATGACCATTTTCCAGGCACCATCCGCCTGACGACGTAATACCGCGACAGAGAGCCCCTCTCCTTCGATCGCCTTACCCTCCGGATCAGTGCCGGACATCTTCCAGGGCGCGATATGGATGGCGATGTCGCCCTCCACGATCACTTCGTGTCCCGAATAGGAAAACTTGGGCGATATGGCAGTGGATTTTTCAAAAATCACCTTTGCCGTTTTGCTGTCCGATACCGGTTGCCCCGGTTCGAACATGATGGTCTGTTGGTCCTCATAGGTTTCCATAACCGTTTCAAGATCTCCGGCTTCGAATGAGCTCGTCATCTTCTGGACAAGTGCCAGGACATCCTGCTGGTCTTGGGTCATTTTTTTGCTTCCTTCTGCATAGGTCAGTGATGAAAAGATTGAGAAAACGACCGCACAAGCCGTGGTCAGTGCATGAATTCGAATTTGCATGTTTCAGGTCCATTTCCTGGATCAGGCAAAGCGGTGCCAGTCCCGCTTGATGCCAAGCTGGTTGAAGGGGTTTGAAGTCTGGCGGATCTGTGTTTAGAGCGCTGCCTGTGTCATCCGGTTCCGTCGCACCACTCGAATTTCCTAGACGCCCGGCGATAGAATGTGTGTGAGCTGTGTGCGAATTTCCTGCGGGCAGTTTTGCTCCGGGACCGCCCGCTGCAGTTTGAATGCCTTCAGATCATCGACAACAGCTTCGACTTGCAGCTTTGCTTCCGAGTAACTGAATGCTGATCCTGCAGAGTTGGGGTAATTGCCGCGAGCAATACGTCCGGCCTTCATGGCGGCCGGAAGCCGTCGGGAGCAACTGCATTTGGCGCCGTTACTCACAATCCCGCAGTGGCGGGATGTGAACGCAATCACCTCGGCGCGCGCCCGGGAGAGACGTTTCCGGTAAGCTGACGGGGTCAGGTCGAGGATCTCCGATGCTTCGCCCTGGTCCAGCTCGAAGACATCTCCAAGCACGTAGGCAAGCCTCAAATCCATGGACAGACAAAGCAGCATGGCCATGGTGCAGGAGACCCGAAGCTCATTCAGCAAAAGGGCCTGATCAGGTGCCTCCGGTGGATCGGCAACAAGACCGGTTTCCAGGTCAGCGGCAAACATCTCGAATGTCAGGCCAAGATCCCGGTCACGGATCTTTTTTGCTGACAGCAGGTATCGCACTGCCACCCGGTAGGCCCAGGTGGAAAAGGCGCTTTCGCCGCGAAATGTCGATAGCTTGGTCAGGATCTGAATCAGGATTTCCTGGGTTGCCTCGCTCGCATCCTCAGGATTGACCAGAATCCTCCGGGCAAGGTTATGAACCCTGTCCCGAACTCCCTCCAACACTGTTTCCAACGCCTGTCTGTCCCCTTGCTGAGCAGATCTCACCACGTCCGGGGATACGTCCATTGCAGTCATTTCACGATCCTGCTTTCTGTCGTTACATAGTGTTAGAGGGTTCAAGGTGCCTGTGTGTGACATATTTTTTTGATCAGGCTGCAGCTTGCGTGATCCGACGTGAATCGTCACTGTTGGCGCCAGCTTTCCCGCCCGCACTTTTTTTGAAAAACGAGCTTTCCATGACCCGCGATGAATTTGATGCCTTTTGCAAAAAGCTGACCGCCACCACGCATGTCATCCAGTGGGGCAACGCGTCGGTCTGGAAAGTGGGCGGCAAGATCTTTGCGATCTGCTCCGGTTGGGGCGAAGGCGATTTCCCGCGTTTCAGTTTCAAGTGTTCGGACATTTCATATTCCCTGCTTACCCAGCAGGAAGGGATGATCCCGGCGCCCTATCTTGCCCGCGCAAAATGGGTCCAAATGGAAAAGGAGGGCGCGCTCTCCGACGAAGATCTGAAGGCCTATATCGAGGCGGCACACAAAATTATCGCTGCCAAACTGACCAAGAAAACCCAGAAAGAACTCGGTCTTGCAAGCTGACTTTTCCGGCAAATGGCGTTCTCTCACGCTGCTGATGCTGGCCGAGATTGCCGGCATGAGCCTGTGGTTCATGTCTGCCGCGATCCTGCCGGATCTTACCCGCGAGTTCGATATTTCCGAGTTCCGCCAGGCGGCGCTTTCCAGCGCCGTGCAGATAGGTTTTGTCGCAGGTGCGCTCGTCTCTGCTCTTTTGGGACTGGCAGACCGGATCGACCCACGCCGTTTCTTTGCTGCCTGCGCGATTCTTGCCGCGCTATTCAACGCCAGCCTGCTTTTTGTCGAACCTGGCGGCTCCGCATCCATTCTGGCCCGCTTCATCACCGGGGCTTTGCTTGCCGGTGTCTATCCGGTCGGCATGAAAATCGCGGTCGGCTGGGGAAAGGCGGATCGCGGCTTTCTGGTTGGCACACTTGTTGGCGCCCTGACCCTCGGATCAGCGGCTCCCCATCTTCTGGCGCTTCTGGGTGGCACGGACTGGCGCTGGAGCCTGAGCGTTGCCTCCCTTGCTTCAGCGGTTGGCGGGGTTGCGTGCCTTTTTACCGGGCTTGGCCCATTTCACGCAAAAGCGCCGCGCATGAAGATGAAAGCGGTTCTGACCGCATGGACGAACCCCAAGATCCGCTATGCCTATTCCGGTTACCTCGGCCATATGTGGGAGCTTTATGCCATGTGGGCGTGGATCGGCGTCGCTCTGACCATATCGTTTGCGGGTCAAATGTCTTCCGAAGCAGCATTATCGCTGTCGCGGCTTGTCGCCTTTCTGACCATTGCTGCCGGGGGAGTTGCAAGCGTCATTGCAGGCATCGTCGCTGATCGTGTCGGCAAGGCCAATATCGCAATCCTTGCCATGGCAGTGAGCGGCAGCGCCGCAATCGCCTCCGCGCTCACCTTTGGCGGCCCTGCGTGGCTGACGATCATCTGCGTGCTCATTTGGGGCGCGGCCATTCTGCCCGACTCCGCCCAATTTTCAGCCCTCGTTGCCGACTACTCTCCACCGGACCAGGCCGGCAGCTTGATGACGTTCCAGACTGCCCTCGGCTTTGCGCTGACGTTTTTCACGGTTCAGTTGACGCCGCTGGCAGCGGACGTGATCAGCTGGCCAGGCGTGTTCATCATCATGGCAATTGGACCAGCGCTTGGGATTGTAGGGATGCTGAGGTTGAAACGGATTGGGTAGCGTCATCCGGGCTCTACGGCATCACCAATTCAAACTCCGAATACCCGAAATCCTGGCCGTTGATCCTGAGGCTGACGGCCTGTGTGCCGTCGTAATAGACCCGGGTGGTGATCGGTCTGATGGGATGCTTGCGGGAGAGAGCAAGTGTTTCACCGGGAGCAAGTGTGACCTTGGTCCATTTGAAGACCTTGGGAGACAAGGAGCCGTTCGCCTTCTTGAAATGAACCAGATAATCGAGCACGAGATTCTGGGATTCCGAAGACGTCGACTTCATCTCAATCTGAAAATCCATTGAATCGCCGTACTGAACCGTTCGGGTCGTCACCTGCGGTCCTTCCAGAACAATTTCAGGAGGATTGAGGCCAAAGGCTTTCAACGTTGCCGGGTGCCCCTGCTTGACAAGGGAGCGGCAGGCATGACGGACAAGTTTTTCTCTGTTTTTGTCTGCATCCTTGAGCCAGCGCGCCGCGATTTCTGCGACCAGATCCGGATGATCCTTGGCGATGTCATTGAGGTGATTGGCGACCGACCGGCGCACATATTCCTCCGGATCGTCTTTCAGCGCTTCCAGAAGCGGCAATGTCGGGGTCGGGTCTACGACCAGCTGCTTCAACCGCATGCCCCAGGGCAGCCGCGGTCGGGTGCCTTCCGAGACCAGCCGGCGGACGTGCACGCTTGGATCTTTCACCCACGGCGTCATGATTGACAGAGCTCGTTCCTGATCCTTGTCCAGAAACGGGCGGACTTCGAATTCCGCCGTCGCCCGTTTGGTCATTTCCTTCAGCAAGGCAAAGGACTTTTCAAAGTCCTCCAGGCCATGATCGGCCACGATCATGCCGAGAGGCATCATGCCCCAGCCGCGAATGCCTTTTTCATCGCTGGACCGGTCGACACCTTCGTTTTCGAGCGGGTGAAGAACCGACCGCACAATATGGAACTTCCCATCGAGATGGTCCGGCAGAATCCGGGCGGTTTCATCGGCAATCAGCCTGGCTCGCTGCTTCAGTTCCAGATTGGACAGATCCGCAAGAATTGCTGCCTCGTAGCTTTCGCGATCGAACCCGTCCAGATGACGTTCGATATGCATTCCGAGACATTGCACAAGGTCCGGTGAGATCTTGTTTTTGAAAGGTTCCATCTGCTTGTCCCCGCGCCCGCTTTGATATTTCACCCTGTGTGCCAGAGGACGCTCCCCGGTCCTAGCCTCTTCCTGCCACACTCCTGACAAGCACCGTCAGGAGTGACATTTCAAAAGAAAAACCGGCCAGCCTTAAGGCTGACCGGTTCCTGGAAAAACTTCTGGCAACCTATCCTCAGATCGCCCGGGTTCAACCCGATGTACCCTGTACCCGTTGTCCGCCGTGCGCGCGGAGCTTCTGGGAAATCACCCCCATTGCAAGACCGAAGACAGTTGCGACGATGATCATCGGCAGCAGCAGATCAGACATTTTGTGCGCGACCACAAACTCCAGCACCCATGGAACGTTGAAGGCCCAGGTGAGAAGCAGGCCTTTGAGCACATGCGGGAACGGCATTTCCGCTGATGCATGGATTGCCCAACCGATCATGGTCCAGACAGTCAGTGCGCTGGCGATGTCGACCAGACCGATTGGTCCTGCCATCGCAAAAAGAACGCAGTCCAGAATTCCAAAGGAAAGGCCAATGGCAAGGCCGACAAAATGCTGCTTCATATTCTGTTCCAGTTTTCTTGGTTGTTTACTTCGATAGCCGCAGCATATGGACAAATAAGACGCATAATGTCTTATTTGTTTCATGAAACGTACATCCACCAGCGAACGCTTGCAGCGCCTTGAACTTGTCAGGGCGCGTTTGACAGCGGAAGATCCGCTCACGATCGCGGAAATCGCCGACGAACTAGGTCTCAGCGCACGAACCGTAGCGCGTGACATTGCCTTGCTTCGTGACCAGGGACTTCCTGTGGAGGCGGAAAGGGGCAGAGGCGGCGGTGTACGACTGCACCGAAGTTACGGGATCGGCAGACTTAACCTGACCTATAGCGAAGCCATCGCGCTTCTTGTCAGCGTGGCTATTGCCGAACAGATGCAGACACCGTTGTTCATGGCCAATCTCGGTCCCATACGGCGCAAACTTACAGCATCATTCTCACCGGACATGAAAGAGCGCCTCAAGTCGCTGAAGTCACGTATCCTGATCGGGCAAACTGCTTCCGCGACAGTTTTGTCAGCCTTCAGTCCTCCGGGCAACGCTGTCGTAGAATCCCTGCATGAGGCCTTTGTTCTGAAAAGGCGGCTTGAAATCACCTACAAGGCCGACGGCGGAGGTCTGACCCGCCGGACCATAGAGCCGCACTTTCTGCTCTTGAATTCACCGGTCTGGTACGTGCTGGCGTTCGATCATCTACGAGTTTCAACCCGTACATTCCGGTGCGATCGCATCGAGACAGCTCAAATGCTCGAGGAGAGTTTTGATGTCATCGGCCGGGAACAGTTTGAAGAAACGCTGCAGGCACTGGACACGATCGTCCCATAAAAAAGCCACCCCGGTCACCCGGGATGGCTTTTTGAGACGGGCAGCACCCTCGTCTGCCGCCCTTCCCGTATCGGATTTGCCGTCAGTCGACCCGGCGGCCGGTGTCGGCATCGAAGAAATGTACGTCCTTGGCGGCTGCCTTCAGGTACATCTTCTCGCCTGGTTCGTGGTGCGCATGGCTTGAGACGCGCACGACGAGTTCCGGTCCGCCATTCGGGAAACTTGCATAGACAAAGCTTTCCGCACCGACCGGCTCCAGAACGTCAACATTGACTTCCAGGTTGATGCCATCGCCATTGGCCGGGCTGTCGACCACTTCCAGATGCTCCGGGCGAATGCCGACAATATACTTGTCCTTGCCCTTGGTATTTGCACCCGACAAGCCTTCGCTGCCTTCAAGCGCGAGACCGCTGCCGTTTGACTTGACGTTCAGAAGGTTCATCGCCGGAGAACCGATGAAGCTTGCCACAAAAGTGGAGGCAGGCTTGTCGTAAACATCGATCGGCGCACCGATCTGCTCGATGTTGCCGCCGTTCAGAACCACAAGCCGGTCCGCCAGGGTCATGGCTTCCAGCTGGTCGTGGGTCACGTAGACGCTGGTGGTGCCAAGCGACTGCTGCAGACGCTTGATCTCAACGCGCATCTGCACACGCAGCTTGGCATCCAGGTTGGAAAGCGGCTCATCGAACAGGAAGGCAGCCGGTTCACGAACGATGGCGCGGCCCATGGCCACACGCTGACGCTGGCCGCCGGAAAGCGCCCGCGGCTTGCGGTCGAGATAATCGCCAATCTCCAGAATGCGCGCGGCTTCCTTCACGCGGCGGTCGATCTCATCTTTCGCCATGCCACGGTTTTTCAGGCCGTAGGCAAGGTTGTTGTAGACGGACATATGCGGATAGAGCGCATAGTTCTGGAACACCATTGCGATGTCGCGGTCGGCCGGATCAACCTTGTTGACCAGACGATCGCCAATCTTGATTTCTCCGGTAGTGATGTCTTCCAGACCCGCGACCATGCGCAACAAGGTGGACTTGCCACAGCCGGATGGACCAACCAGAACAATGAACTCGCCGTCGGCAATGTCGATGGAGACGCCTTTGACGGCCTCCACATTGCCCGCATACACCTTACGGACGGTGTCGAGAGTAATCGTTGCCATTTAAAACCTCACTTATCGCTCTCGACGAGCCCTTTAACAAACCAGCTTTGGAAGATCACCACGATGAGAACCGGCGGCAGCATGGCCAGGATTGCCAGCGCCATTGCCTCGTTGAAGGCCGGGATCTGTGCCCCTACCCAGACCTGCAGGATCTGCTTGATACCGCGAACCAGGGTGAACAGGGATTCGTCGGTGGTGATCAGGGTCGGCCAGAGATACTGGTTCCAACCAAAGACGAACATGATGATGAAGATGGCCGCGATCATCGTCTTGGACAGCGGCACCAGAATGTCCTTGAAGAACTTCCAGGGACCGGCACCGTCGATACGTGCGGCCTCCAGCAATTCATCGGGAACGGACATGAAGAACTGCCGGAAGAAGAACGTTCCTGTCGCAGACGCGATCAGCGGCACAATCAGACCGGAATACGTGTTCACCATGCCAAGCGACTGTACGATCTCGTAGGACGGCAGAATGCGAACCTCGAGCGGCAGAAGCAGCGTGGCGAAGATGATCCAGAAGCAGAACGACGCAAACGGAAAACGGAAGTAGACAATCGCGTAAGCGGCCAGCATCGAGATGATGATCTTGCCGATGGCGAAGCCGAAGCCAAGGATCATCGAGTTCTTCAACATGACGAAGCCATTGACTTCCTTGGTGAAACCACCGGCCTGGAACAGGACGGTTTCGTAGTTCTCCAGGAACTTGTCGCCCGGCAGGAACTGAACGCCGCCCTTGTAGATCGCGATCGCGTCGTGCGTGCTCGTGATGAAGGTCAGAACCACCGGCGCAACCATGAAGAAGACGCCGGCAAGAAGGATCAGATGGTCCGAAATCTTGAGTTTGTACATATCCGCCCCCTTACGTGTAGTGCACGCGCCGCTCGATCAGGCGGAACTGTATGATTGTAAGGATGAACACTAGCGCCATCAGGATCACGGACTGGGCCGAGGAACCACCAAGGTCGTTGCCGCGGAAACCGTCCAGATAGACCTTGTAGACAAGCGTCACCGGGTTGTTGCCCGGCTCGTTCTTCACGATGACGTCGACGATACCGAATGTATCGAAGAAGGCGTAGGTGATGTTGATGATCAGCAGGAAGAAGCCTGTTGGTGCCAGCAACGGGAAGGTCACTGTCCAGAACCGGCGCATACCGGAACGGCAATCGATGCTTGCGGCTTCCTGTACCGACCTCGAAATGCCCTGCAGACCTGACAGGAAGAAGATGAAGTTGACCGGAATCTGCTTCCAGACTGCGGTGACGGTCATCGCGAAACTGGTATCGAAATAGTTCACGCCGATCTGCATTTTCCAGCCGAACATCGCAAACAGGTCGACAATCGGGCCGACATGCTGGTCAAACAGCAGAACCCCGATCAGACCGGCGACGGGCGGTGCAACCGCATAAACCCACATGAGCAGCGTTTTATATGTCGAAGCTCCGCGCAGAACCTTGTCGGCCTTGACTGCCAGCAGCAGGGCAATGCCCAGCGACAGGAAGGTCACGAAGAAGGTGAAGACGGCAGTAAAACGCGCCACCCGACCGTAGTCGGAAGAGGTCAGCATGTCGGTGAAATTGTCCAATCCGACGAAGGTCGAGCCGAAGCCAAACGGATCTTCCAGATAGAAAGACGACTGGACAGCTTCCGCAGCAGGCCAGAGGAAGAAGATCGTCACGATGGCGAGCTGCGGCAGAAGCAGCATGTACGGCACCAATCGGGACTGAAACTGAACTTTTTTCATTGCGTCACCGGAAACGGAGGAAGCGGACCACCAGTAAAACAGTTGGCCCGCGTCCTCTCAAGGAAATGGGGGCGCGGTTGGCGCCCCCAATAAGGGGTAGTTCAGATCGGCTTAGTTGCCGGTGGTCTTGGAGAAACGCTCCAGGAGCTTGTTGCCGTCCGCTTCGATGGTTGCGAAAGCGTCTTCAACAGAAGTTTCACCGGACATGATCTTACCGTATTCACGGTTCATGACGTCGCGGATCTGGACGTAGAAGCCCATGCGGTAGCCCTTGGTCCACTCGCCACCCGGCAGGGTCAGCTGCTTGATGCCGATTTCAGCTGCCGGAGTGCTCTCGTAGTAGCCGTCTTTCTTGGCCATCTCGTAGGCAGCGTTGGTGATCGGCACGTAACCGGTTTCCTTGTGCCACATGTACTGGACTTCCGGAGAGGTCAGGTACTCGAAGAAGGAAGCCACACACTTGTTTTCTTCGTCCGGCTTGCCAGCCATGGAGAACAGAGCCGCGCCACCGATGAAGGTGCCGGTGCCTGCGCCGTCAACGGCATCCCAGTAAGGCAGGTAGGTTGCGGAGAACGGGAAGTCGACGGTCTTGGAAATGCCACCGAAGGACCCCGAAGAACCGAGCCACATGGCAACCTTGCCTTCGTTGAACGGGGTCTGGTTGTCGCCCCAGCCGGTGCCGTAGTAACCGAACAGGCCATCGTCCAGCCAGCCCTTGACCGCGTTGAAGTGGTTCTTGATCGGCTCACCGAAGACCAGCGTGGTGTCCTTGGAACCATCGTAACCGTTGTTGTTGGTTGCGAACTGCAGGTTATGACGGGACTTGAAGTTTTCGGTGAAGATCCATGGCAGGTGAGACTGAGCAAGCGGCACGTAACCGGCTTCTTTCAGCTTCGGTGCGATGGCTTCGAACTCTTCCCAGGTCTTCGGAGCTTCAACACCGGCTTTTTTCAGAGCGTCGACATTGTAGTAGAGGATCGGGGTGGAAGAGTTGAACGGCATGCCGATCATCTTGCCGTCGCTGTCGGCATAGAAGTAGCGAACGCCATCGATGTAGTCTTCGATGTTGAATTCCGCACCAGCGTTTTCCAGGATGTCCTGAGCCGGAATAACAGCGCCTTTGGCACCGATGATGGTTGCTGCGCCTGCGTCAAAGACCTGCAGGATGTTCGGCTGCTCACCAGCGCGGAATGCTGCGATACCAGCGGTCAGGGTCTCTTCGTAGGTGCCTTTGTAGACCGGAGTGATCTGGCAAGCGTCCTGGGAAGCGTTGTAGCCGTTTGCAATGTCGACAACAACTTCACCCAGACGGCCACCCATTGCGTGCCACCAGGCGATGTCGGTCGCCGCGTAGGACGCGGAGGAGGTGCCCAGGAGGGCTGCCGCAGCAACGAGGCTGGCGACTGTTTTACGATAAGCCATGTTCATTTGCTCCCATCTAGAAGGGCGTTTCGGCCCCGGTCAGCAGTTTGTTTTCTTGACGCTGAAATGGCTCGATCAGCATCAGAAACGATAGCGCCTGCGTTTCGTATTGTTTTCATATGAACGTTATATGACGCTCATATGAACATTAAAAGACGCCTTGACCGCGTGTGCAAGAGGGGATGGATCAATTTCTGCAATTGCCGCCTGCCGATTTTGGCAAGGTTCCGCTTTTTTGCCGCCTGCCAAGTCGCCTCGATCATGAAACACACCTGCGTGCGATGCTTGCGGAACGTTGCGGCACCCCTGCTTTTCCGGCCTTCAGGAAGCTTAGCCAGCTCAGATGAAAACGGAAAGGCTTTCTGGTGACTGAGATGCGATAAGAGGTTAACGGCTGAACGAGAACCGGTTTTCAACTCCTGCGATTCTTCGGGTGGAATGCAGGCAGGGATAGAAAACGAAGACGAGGCACAACTTCTGTCAGGTACTTTCCGGGACGTGATCTTCGAATCGTCTTCCCGCGAAACCTCGGCGAAACCGGTCTTCCGGGCTTTGCCTGCGGATAGAAAATACAAAGCCGGTTTCTCTGTCGTGATGCTTCGGCTAAGCTCCTTTCATCTATCACTGATCCGGCGTTCCATGTCGTTACCGTTTTCATCCGTCTATCCATTGAAACGTTCCCGCGCCCATGAAGTTTGCGGCGAAGGCGGGCTGGTGTTTGCCGCCATCAGCGCCGGTCAGGCGAAAGGGGCCGTGGTCTGGGTGTCGGAAGAGTGGCGGCCAACGGTCAATCCGGAGGGTCTTTCCCCCTATTGCGACCCCGGCAAGTTGCTGATCACGCGCGCGGGCAGTCAGCTCGATGTTCTGGCAAGCGCCGAAACGGCACTCAGGTCCGGTGCGGCCGGTCTCGTGATTGCCGAGGTCAGCGGTGCCATCGGCCTGACGGAGGGCAGAAGATTGCAGCTTGCGGCGGAAGCCGGACGCACCACAGGCCTTCTGATCATTCCGGAAGGCGCGGGCAGCAATGCCGCGGAAACCAGGTGGCGCTGCGACGGTCTTTCCGCGTCCCGCTCCCCTCGTCAAAACAGCCACGACTCGACTCACTGGCGCTGGTCGCTTATAAAGAACAAAATAGGAACATTATCGGAATGGGTAGTCCGTTGGGATGCAGCGTCGCATCGTGTCATTGTGGTTTCCAAGGCTGGCGGCTGAGCGTTCTCAGCGCGCCAACCCTGTTGATGCGCCCTTTGCCCTGACCCTTTTCGACCGCAATTCCGAGCGGATTTACGACCTTTGCCCGCGGGCGGAAGACTTTGGCCTGCAGCGGGGCATGACGCTGGTCCATGCCCGCAGTTTCTGCCCCTCCCTTCTGACAAGGCCGGCGGATCCGGAGGCCGACCAGCGCTTCTTGAGGCTGCTGGCCCGGTGGGCCACGCGTTATTGCCCCTGGGTCGGGCTCGACGGACGGGATGGCCTGTTTCTGGACATCACCGGATCGGCTCACCTGCTGGGCGGAGAAGAGCCGCTTCTGGACGATGTCCGGGCCCGGTTGACCCGCGCGGGCCTTACCGCCCGGCTTGGCCTTGCCGGCACGCCGGGGGCTGCCTGGGCACTGTCTCATTTTGCCGAAGGCATTGCGAAACCCGACGAGGCCCTTGCCCGGATCGGCCCGCTGCCGCTGGCGGCTCTGCGCCTTTCCCAGGAGACCTGCACCAACCTGGAACGCCTTGGCATTGCGACCGTTTCCGAGCTTTACAATCTGCCCAGGGCAACCATTGCCCGGCGTTATGACCAGAGCGTGCTGCGCCACCTCGATCAGGCTCTCGGCGCCATCGGAGAGCAGATCTCCCCCCTCAAGGACGAGCAGAATTTTGCCGTCAGGATCACCCTGCCCGACCCGATCGGCCTTCTGGACGATGTCATGGCAGGTACGCGGCGCCTGCTCAATCATCTGTGCGCCCGGCTGGACACGGCCCAGAAGGGCGCACGCCTGCTCAAGCTGACCTTCCGGCGCGTGGACCAGGAAAACCAGTCGGTCGAATTGCGGCTGGCCCGTCCGATGCGCGATGCGGAGCGGATGCTGGCCCTGTTCGAGCGCGGGGTGAGTGCGGTCGATGCCGGCTATGGCATCGACATGATCCGGCTGGAGGCCGTCCAGATCGAAGAGCTCGGCATGCGCCAGCTTGACCGGGCGCAGGGCCGGGAAAAAGACAGTCTCGCCGACCTGATCACCCAGCTGGGCAATCGCGTCGGCCTTGAAAACATCCTGCGCTTTGCCCCCGTCGACAGCCATATCCCCGAATGCAGCTTCAAGCTGGTTCCGGCGGCCTACAGCAATCCGGTACGCGCGTGGCCAAGCAGACGCCCCCGCCCCTTGAGACTGTTTCCGCCAGAACCCATTCTCGGCGATGGCCCGCAGCCGCCCGCCCGTTTCCGCTGGCGGGGCCGGTCGCTGACAACAACCGAGGCAGAGGGGCCGGAGCGGATCACGCCTGCCTGGTGGGAGGATAATGACAGCTGGGCCCATGGCCTCAGGGACTACTGGCGCGTCGGCACCCGTCAGGGCCAGCGGCTGTGGCTGTTTCACACACCGCAGAATCCGGGCTGGTTCGTGCAAGGGGAGTTCGGCTGATGACCTCCCATGTCATTCCCGACAGCCTCCATTGGGACATTCCCCGTTATGCGGAGCTGTGCGTCACGTCCAATTTCACCTTCCTGCGCGGAGCTTCCCATCCGGAAGAGCTGGTGACCCGCGCCGCCTCGCTTGGCCTGGATGCCATTGCCATTACCGACTGGAACTCGCTGGCCGGGGTCGTCAGGGCCTATTCGGCGCTGAAGGAGATCAGACGGACGGCCGAAGAAGGCGTCCAGATCCGCTCCCACACCCAGGTCGACCCGTCCTCCCGGCAGGCAAGCAGCACGGCCCCTGCCCTCATCGCGCCGGAAGTGCCGAAACTGCCACGCCTGATCGTCGGTGCCCGGCTGGTTCTTCAAGACAGCCCGCTGGACTGGCTGGCCCTGCCCACCAACCGCGCTGCCTATGAGCGGCTGAGCCAGTTGCTCACCCTTGGCAAGCGGCGGGCGGAAAAGGGCGACTGCTATCTGGAATTCGCCGATCTTCTGAATTTCTGCAAGGGCCTGATCTTCATTGCCCTGCCGCAGTTCGACCATGCTGAAACCGAATTTTGTGAGACGGCCAAGGACCACATTCGCACGCTGCGCCAGGAGGCGCCGGGTCATGTGTTCTTGGGAGCGGCGCCGCGTTATGACGGCACCGATCAGGCCTGGTTCCGCACCTGCGCGAAAACCGCTCACAGCCTGGCGACACCGATGGTTGCCATCGGCGATGTGCTGATGCACCGTGCGGACCGGCGGCGGGTTGCCGATGTGCTGACCTGTCTGCGCGAGGGCTGCACCATCGACGAGATCGGCACCCGTGCCCTTCTGAATGGCGAACGGCGGTTGAAGTCGGCCAGTGACATGGCCCGGCTCTACCGTCACCATCCGGCAGCTCTGCGCCGGACCATTGAAATCGCCACCCGCTGCAGCTTCGACCTGTCCGAGCTGTCTTATGAATATCCCGATGAGATCAGCGACGGGGAGAGTCCTCAGGACCGGTTGGAACGGCTGACCTGGCAGGGCCTTGAAAACCGCTATCCGGCCGGTGTGCCCGAATACGCCTCGACGCTGGCGGAAAAGGAACTGAAACTGATCCGGAAACTGAATTTCGCCGCCTATTTCCTGACCGTTCACGACATTATCCAGTTTGCCCGCAGCCGCTACATTCTGTGCCAGGGGCGTGGCTCGGCGGCCAATTCCATCATCTGCTATGCGCTCGGCATCACCGATGTCGGACCGGAAACCATCACCATGGTGTCGGAGCGCTTCATTTCCGAGCACCGGGGCGAACCGCCGGATATCGATGTCGATTTCGAGCATGAGCGGCGCGAGGAGGTGATCCAGTATGTTTATGAGAAATACGGCCGCCACCGGGCCGGGCTCTGCGCCACGGTGATCCATTTCCGCACCCGTGCCGCCATTCGCGAGGTCGGCAAGGTGATGGGACTGAATGCGGATGTCACCGCGGCGCTCTCCGGCCAGATCTGGGGCAGTTCCAACAAGGGCCCGGAGGAAACCCGCGTCCGGGAGCTGGGGCTGGATCTTGCCAATCCACGGGTGATCCGGACCATTGAGCTGATCCGCGAGATCATCGGCTTTCCACGCCATCTCAGCCAGCATGTCGGCGGTTTCGTCATCACGCAAGGCAGGCTTGACGCCCTCTGCCCGATCGAGAATGCGGCGATGGAAAACCGCACGGTGATCGAATGGGACAAGGACGACAT
This sequence comes from Roseibium sp. SCP15, assembly GCF_040329435.1. Classification (NCBI taxonomy): domain Bacteria; kingdom Pseudomonadati; phylum Pseudomonadota; class Alphaproteobacteria; order Hyphomicrobiales; family Stappiaceae; genus Roseibium; species Roseibium sp. SCP15. Next base: position 903,723 of record NZ_JBDZYI010000002.1, read on the forward strand.
CGACGCGCTCGGGATCCTGAAGGTGGATATGCTCAGCCTCGGCATGCTGACCTGCATCCGCAAGTGTTTCGACCTGCTTGAGGATCATCACGGCCAGAACCTGACCCTCGGCACCGTGCCGCAGGCCGATACCGACACTTACGACATGTTGTGCAAGGCCGATGCGATCGGCGTCTTCCAGGTGGAAAGCCGGGCGCAGATGAACTTCCTGCCGCGCATGCGTCCGCGTGAGTTCTACGACCTCGTCATCGAGGTGGCGATCGTCCGGCCCGGCCCGATTCAGGGCGGCATGGTGCACCCCTATATCAACCGTCGGCAGGGCAAGGAGCCGATCAAATTCCCCTCCAGGGAACTGGAAGAGGTGCTGGGCAAGACCCTTGGCGTGCCGCTGTTTCAGGAACAGGCAATGCAGATTGCCGTGGTTGCCGCCGGGTTCACGCCGTCGGAGGCCGACAAGCTGCGCCGGTCCATGGCGACCTTCCGGCGCATGGGCACCATCGGCCAGCTTCGGGACAAGTTCATCTCCGGCATGATCGAACGCGGTTATGAGCTGGAGTTTGCCCAGAACTGCTTCGGCCAGATCGAGGGTTTCGGCGAGTACGGTTTCCCGGAAAGCCATGCGGCGGCCTTTGCCATGCTGGCCTATGTCTCGGCCTACCTGAAATGCCATTACCCGGCCGAGTTCGCCTGTGCCCTTCTCAATTCCCAGCCGATGGGCTTCTACGCCCCGGCACAGATCGTGCGCGACGCCCGTGACCACCAGGTGGAAGTCAGGCCGATCTGCGTCAACCAGAGCTCATGGGACAGCACGCTGGAGCGGCGCAGCGACGGGGCCTTGGCCTTGCGGCTCGGCTTCCGCCAGATCAAGGGCATGCGCGAGGACGATGCGGACTGGATCGTCGCCGCACGCGGCAACGGCTATCCGGATACCGAGACCCTGTGGCTGAGGACCGGCGTACCGCCTGCAACACTGGAGCGGCTGGCGGAGGCCGACGCCTTTGCCGGCATGGGGCTCAGCCGCCGGGCAGCGCTGTGGCAGGTGAAGACCATCCGCAGCCCGAAACCGCTGCCGCTCTTCAACGACCCGATTGACGGAGAAGCGATTTTCGAACCCGACGTCATCCTGCCGCCGATGCATCTGGGCCAGGAGGTGGTGGAGGACTATCTGTCGACCCGCCTGACGCTGCGCGCCCACCCGATGGAACTGCTGCGCCCGCATATTCCGAGCCTCACCGCGCATGACCAGCTGGCCCGCGTCTCGCCGCGCGAGGCGCGGAATGTTTCGGTCTGCGGCCTCGTCATCACCCGCCAGCGCCCGGGCACCGCCTCCGGCGTCATCTTCCTGACGCTGGAGGACGAAACCGGCGTTTCCAACGTGGTCGTCTGGCCCAAGATGTATGAAAGGTTCCGCGCTGCTGTTCTCGGTGGGCGCCTGCTAAAGGTCCGTGGCCGCCTGGAGCGCGAGGGCATCGTCGTGCACCTGATTGCCGACCACATCGAAGACTGCTCTCAAAAACTCACCCTTCTCGGCCATCCGAAGGACGACATTCTGGTCGAGACGACGGCCAAGACCGACGAAGTGCCGGTGCACCTGAAGGCCGACACCCCCAAACCCCGCGCCTTCCACCCGCGCGAGCAGGCCAAGAAGCTGTTCCCGAGCCGGGATTTTCATTGAGAGCAAGGTTTGGGTGAGCGTGTGAATTTTCGGTGAGGTGATACCGCATCTCAATAGCGGACATTCCTCGAACGATCCAAACCCCGCAATTGAAGGACGTAGAACCAATCAAGCGCTGAAAGTGCAAAGCCGCTGACTTCGCCTTGACGGAAACCGGATGTTGCGCTGAGTTGGGCAAAGTGATTACTCTACTAAAACGAGTATTGGGAAGGCATTTATCGAAAGTTCCGAATCATTGAATCTCCCCATTCAAAAGTTTGATCTTCCTCTTCCCACAAAGTTGCTGGACTGCATCGTCGATATGACCGGACAACACAAGTCTGTGGCTTTGTGTCCCAATTTTGAGGTGGGAAATTGGAGGTACAAAAAACTTGCGGATCACCTTTTTGATTGGCTTCCTGATGCTGCGTTGAGGCCAAACGAGCGATTATCAATGTTGGCGGAGCCGCACAAAACCCTTGCACAAGCTTGTCGGCGTGTATTTGACGTTGAAGATCCAGACAAGCGTGGTGAGATTGGAGAAATACTCCTTCACGCGGCTTGCCGACAAGAGTATGGGACTGCACCATTCGTCGCGCGCCTTTTCTACAAGATGCGCAGCAATGACAGTGTAACGAGCGTCGATGTCGCCCACGTATTGCAAAACACAGACTCTGGAAAGCTAGAACTGTGGCTTGGTGAGGCCAAACTCTACAAGAATATAGCCCAAGCCCGCTCCAAAGCACTTGAGTCAATCAAGCCTCTTTGGGAACCTACATTCTTAGAAGAAATGAAGGCTCTAATCGGACCGAAAATTGAGTCTAGCGCTGGATATGCGGAAGAGCTTACTTGGCTTTTTGCCGATGAAACCTCACTTGATCAAATTATAGACCGGATCGTAATACCAATCTGCATTGCTGCCGACTTTGACCCTACAAAGGGGGCTGCTTCGCGCGACCCAACATATTTGAGAACAGTCAAAGAAGAGCTTGAAAAGACACAAGAGTACTTTGAAAACAAGGTTCCAGAGGGCGTTCGGTTTGTCGTTATTTTGGTGCCCTTGGACTGCAAACAAAAGATCGAAAACCACTTTAATGCTAAGGTTCAGAGCTTCCTATGAACCCCGAGGAACTAAGAGCAAGAGTGTCAGGTCCACTGGAAGACGGCGACAGCATTTTCAAGATTGTCCGAGCAATAGCATATTATTTTCAGACCGCTTCCTCTGATGATCAAACAGCGCTCGACCTGATTATTCGCGTATTGGACCGACGTGAGGAGTTCGAAGCAAAGCTTTTGGGCATTGGACCAATGATTGACGCCATCCTGCGTGAAGTTGGTCTTTTTCCCTACATCAAAGATAGGGGTGGTTGGCGGGAACAACTTGCGACCGAGACCATGCGTGTCCCTGGCATGGAAGATTTCGTTTTCCACATCGAACAAGCCATCGTATTCAATAAGCTGGCACAGGGAAAAAGCCTAATTCTCTCAGCGCCCACCAGCTTTGGAAAAAGTCTGCTCATAGACGCGCTCATCTCCAAAAGCCGACCAAACACAGTCGTAGCTGTAGTTCCCACCATCGCGCTTCTCGATGAGTTTAGGCGTAGGATGGAAAAGCGCTTTCCTGAATATCAAGTGATAACCAGAACGATAGAAGAACGAACGCAAAAACAAGCAATTTTTATTGGAACCCAAGAAAGATTACTAGAGAGAGAGCTCATTGAAAATATAGACCTTTTTGTCATAGATGAGTTCTACAAACTTGATCTCGAGCGAAATGACAAGCGCTCTCTAGCACTAAATACAATCCTGGCGAGGTACGGGAAAACGGCTAAACAAATCTACTTTTTGGGACCTTCAATCGACGAGGTTCCAAACGCGGGTAGTTTCAGAGACGACGTTGAGTTTTTACGGACGCGCTACAGCCCAGTTACAGCAGATATCATTGATCAGACAGACATCGGCCCAAGTTCAGAGCAACTCATTGAAGACCTGCAATCTGTTGGCCGAACAAATTCATTGATCTACGTTCAATCGCCTCCATCAGCATCTCGTTTAACCAATGAACTATTGAAATCAGGTCTTGTGAGGCGCTCCGACTTCACCCAAGAACTGGGTCGCTGGCTTGCAGACAACTTCCACCCAGAGTGGTTCTTAGCAAAAGGCGTATCTAAGGGCATTGGTATTCATCATGGACGCGTGCCGCGTTCAATAGCTCACTTAATGATCAGTTTGTTTAACCAAGGCGAGTTGGCCGCCATTGTCTGCACCTCATCTATGATCGAGGGCATTAACACTGCAGCAGAGAATGTTTTCATCTATGATCGAAAAATAAACACAACAAAACTAGACAGATTTACATTCGACAACATAAAAGGTCGTGCTGGCCGTATGTTCAGACACAATATTGGGAAAGTTTTCTTGTACAACCCAACGCCTGAGCCAGAAAATTTTGAAGTGCACGTTCCTTTGTTCAACCCAGATGAACTGCTTCAACCAGAACTGCTTATGCAGTTGCAAGACGATGTACTGTCGCCCCCAGCGCGACGCAGGAAGAGAGCAATTCAGGGTGCCAGCGAGTTACCCCCCGAAATTCTAGCGCGTTGGGCAGAGTTTGGCATCGACGAGCTAAACACTCTCGCGGAAGTCGTTTCTCAGGAGCTTGACCAGCAGAACTCGTTACTGCGTTGGAAGGGGGTGCCAACGTTCGATGAAGCGGAAGCAACATTTGGCGTTCCTTGGAATATCCTGCGATTCGGCAAACACGACATGCGAACAGCTCGAACGGTGGCGCATTTTGCAAACCGATTGAGGGTGAGTGGATCCATGCGGGAATTTCTCGACGGCTTCGTAAGCTCCGAGGGCTTACCGGCCCAGTCCGAGATTGATCGGTGCTTTAATTTCATTCGTGGCGCAGAGTACACCTTTCCCCAAGTTTTGAGAGCACTAAACGATGTGGTGGACGCTGTGATTGGAGAAGGAGAGGTCGACTACCGCGTCTTTGCAGCCCAACTGCAGGGATTGTTTATTCCCGGAGAGCTACGTGCGTTGGATGAATTTGGCGTTCCTATTCCAATTATTCAGCGTTTGTCAGGTGTTTTGCCAAGCGACGATTTTGACGCTGCACGCCGTCAAATTGACGAAATCAGTGAAGGCGTACGAACAAGGTTAAGCGAATTTGAAACCAAGCTATTGAAGGTTTGCTTGGATTGAGACCTAGCGTTTTAAGCGCACTCAAAACGCAAATGTGTTTTTGAAAATGGCTCCTTTCAACGAGACACAGCAGACGCAAAGTTAGATGGAAAAAAGCACGGACAACGGTGAGATTGAGCTGGCCTCAGACATGTACCGCATCCGAAACGACTGACAGATCATAAGCGGAAATTTCAATGCGTTCTATCGGCGTGAGTTTCGACCTTGATGGCTAGATCCTCGGAAAGAATGAAAGTGCGTCATTCTACATGAGCCAAAAATGAAAGATAGCGAATGAATGAACTTCAATTCGAAATCACCCGCGCCCTGGCAGCAAAAGCTTTGCAGAAGAGGCGGACGACTTACCAGCAAATCGGCGAGGCGGTCGGTTGGCACCATCCCACAGGTCGAGGATTAGGGCGAAACCTCGAGGCTATTTTGCACTATCTGGCGGATCGTGGCCTCCCACCGCTCACGACCATCCTGGTGAAGAAAGGGAAGCGACATCCGACGGAAGATGCAATGGCCTACATTCGCGGTGCACTCGGAGCAGTTGACATCGAAACCGCGCAACAAGAGGTGTTCGCATTTGACTGGACTTCCGTCCCCGAGCTTACCCCAGTCAACGATGTACTACCTGACAGTCGGCAAGTCTGGTTGACGTCTTTCTGGGGCTTCGACCCTGCCAGTTGGGGATGCATCGGCTTTGCTGACGAAGCTCGACGCACCCGCTACCTCAACAATTCCAATCCTGGTACCCTGGTAGCCATCTACGTGACCAAGGGAAAAGGACCAAAGGACTTGCGTGGTAAGGTGGTCGGTGTGCTCGAGATCTCCCATGAGACTGGTCACGCGCGGGATTTCATCTCAGGGGATCGCTGGGCTGAGAAAGAGCGAGACTCCGATTCTCGTGGTAAGTGGCTGTATGCTGTTAAGGCGACGAGGGCTTGGCGTGTAGTGCCCGAAGATTGTGTGCCTGTTGATGGGCTGTTTCCGCGAAGTTACGGCAGCTCAAATCCCGAGTTTATCGGAGCCAGCGGTGTTCCCGTCTCGGCGGATGAGGCCGTACAACTCTATGAACTGGATGTCTACGAAGTGCCAGTCTACGGACAGACGGAGCCGATCGACCCGACAATCCAAACGCTCGAATCTGCACTCAGACCGAGCCACGCCGTCAGACCACCCTCCAGGCCCTATTGGGTGGGCGAAACCGATGGGCCAAAACACCTTTATATCCTCCGCCTGACAGGCGAGATATCCGCATACTTGGGACGATCGAATATTGAAGTTGAAGACAAACACATTATTAAAGTCGGCTTCTCAAAGAGCCCGCAGGCGCGACGTGACCAAATTCAGAACGCCTATCCTAGGGGAACCTTCAACTGGGAGGTTTTTAAGCCATCCCCACAGCCGAATATTGCACCATATGCCAATGCAGAAATTGCAATCGCCGGGGAAGATGCCATGAAGAAGCGCCTCGTAGAAGATGGTGCCGAGGTACTAGGTGGTGAGTTTTTTCTCGCGGATCACAGTTTGGTGTATCGGACATGGGCAGCGGGAAACAACGCAGCTAAGAAGGCGCAGGACAATCAGGAAAGCCGCGCAATTTGAACCGGATTACTTGCGCCTGCTAACAAGCCGTTATCTACCGTAAGCAGATAATCCCCTCCCTGCGCCTAAGCCGACATCCGTAGAAATCACCAAACAAGCCCCAATCGGCTCTGAACATTCGCTCATTGCAATACAGTCAAACGTCGGTTGAAGCAGAAACCCATCGCTCCCTAAACCGCCCCTCTTACCCAAAGCTTGCCTGAAAACTCGTCGTGGTCAGTGCGGCATGTGCTTCAAGGGGTGCGCGCAGTTCAAAGGTTCTGGGACCTCGCGAGAATTCATGGAGGTGGAAGAGATACCAGTCTTCCTTCCGGGCTTTGGCGACATCCAGTTTGCTTTGCAGCATAGATTGGTTAAGGCTCTGACCCGACTTGCATCGCTCCGCGAATGAAAAGTGAAGTCACCACGCTTGCGTCAATTCATAGTTCCATGCAAGCACTGTTGCAGGACCTGTCAGTCTCCGGGCTTCGACAGAAAATGATGGTTGTCTATTGGTAGCGGATATTTTCAACTTAAACCATTCATATGATTGAATATTTTGAACATCTTCTCGTAGGCGAACACAATGCAGTCGTTCTTATTTCTGCGGGATACTTTGCAATAATGGGCGTGTACTCGTTGATATACATGCGCCGGATAAGTAAGTGGCCAAGTGTCATCGGCAAGTTGCATGAGGAAAAAATCGTCGGCTCGGGTGGCGGTTCACATGATGAAACCAGCTACAGCGCGAAGGTTCGTTACACTTACTGTGTCGATGGCGTGCCTTATGAAAACGACAGGATTAACGCTTGGCATATCCTAATTTCTCACAATCTGCGGTCGTTGTTGAATTTGCAGTTTCGTTACATAGACCGGCACGACAGCTCAGGCGTAACGGTGTTCTACCACCCCAACAAGCCCGAAAAGGCCTACCTGGTCGTTCCTGGTTGGAAGCAAATGGCCCTGGTTTTTGCGCTTTGCTTTGGTGCCGCGGCCCTTATCCTATTGGGGTCGTAAGCCTTCGAGGTTGTTAGAATGGAGTATTCGCTGCAACTACGGACATTCGTGGGCACCGCAGCATTGGTCCAAATGGCTCAAAGCCGACATTTGTAAAGAACAATCCCACCGCAAGACGCCTTTCGATACGATTGAATCAAATGTTCACCCGGTTCCTTAACGCCGTTTGCGCAGAATTGCGCGACACCTGCGGGAGATGGTCATGGGCGTTTGGGCTTCAGGCAGTTTTGGCAATGATACGGCCCTGGACTTTGTGGCCGATGTGACAAGCTTCGCGGCGGTGCTCGACACCCTGAGGAAACTTGAACAGGACAAAAGTGCACTGGATGCGGAGGATGCATCAATTGCCCTGGCGGCGTGCGACATGCTTGCCGCCGCCATCGGGCGGCCGCCGGCCGATCTTCCCGACATGCCGAGTTTCGAAAACGAACAGGTTTCGGAAGATCTTCTGAAGACCGCCAAGACTATCGTCAAACGGGTGCGGACAAAGTCGGAACTGGCTGAACTCTGGTCGGAAGAGGATGATGCTGAATGGCAACTGGAGCTGGACGGCCTGCTGCTGCGCCTGACACCGTCAGAGCCATATGAAGTCACGGCCAGAAAAGAGGACCCAGAGCTTCCGGAGGATTTTCTGGGATACTGCTATCTTTGCTACGGGATGGTCACCGAGCGCGATGGCATCAACTTCGAATATACGATGCCGGACGGCGGAACCCTGTCGATGCACCCGCATCGCAAATGCATTGAGACCCTGATTTCAGGACCGCATTGGAAAAAGGATGGTTCGCCGACAGAAAAAACCAGACGGCGGCTGATGCAAGACATGGGATTTGAGGTTGAATGACGGTTCGAGTGGACCGGCGAGTTCCCTTCGCCGGGCCCTGCCGGCAAACGTCCGCTCCAGCAACACTCCCGCTGAGTTCAGCCAGGAGCGGACATTCGTTTTTGGCATCATGCGGATGTTTCAGGCCAAAGGCCTGTGCCGGGCTCATAAATTCGAAGCCCGGTCCGCCTCAGCAATACCGTTCCGGCCCGTTCCATTGCTCGGCCGAATACCGGTCCCCATGCGCCCAGCCGACCGGCAGCACCGCCTCAATCCGTTCGAGATCGGATTGGGTCAGGTTTAATGCGGCTCCCGAGAGGCATTCGCGCAAGTGGTCGACCGACCGCGTCCCGGGGATCGGGATCACATGAGATCCGCGGCTGAGCAGCCAGGCATTTGCCAACCCGGCCGCCGTTGTGCCCATTTCGGCTGCGAGTTTGCGGAAACCTTCCGTGATGCGCAAATTCTCCGTCAGGTTCGGTTCCATGAAGCGCGGGTTGCCGGCAAGGAATGGCAGATTGGCGATCTGCTCGCGCGAGATCGGATTGTCCGTCAGCAGCGACCGACCCACGGGCGAAAACGCCACCATCGCCACCCCGAGCTCGGCGCATGTCTGCACCAGTCCGAGATCCGGGAAGCGTGTGGAGAGGGAATATTCTGATTGAACAGCGGCGATGGGAAAGACTTTCGATGCGCGCCGCAGGGTTGAAGGGGCAACTTCTGAAAGACCGATCGCCCGGGCCTTGCCCTTTTCAACGAGCCGACCGAGATTTGCAGCCGTTTCTTCGGGCGTGAAGCGCGGGTCGCGGCGATGCGCGTAGAAAAGATCCACATATTCCAGACCAAGCCGTTGCAGAGACTTGTCCAGTTCGGCTTCCAGGTGTTCCGCCGAATTGTCGAAGGTGCGGTTGCCTTCCGGATCAGTCGTGATGGTTGCCTTGGTCGCGATGACAAACTCATCCCGCGCGCCCGGATCAGCCTTCAGATAGGTTCCGATTGCGCTTTCCGATTTCCCCATGCCGTAAACATTTGCCGTGTCCAGAAGCGTCACGCCCAAATCACGGCAGGCATCGAGGATTGCGTGGCTCTCTGTTTCATTCGTGGGCCCGTACATGTCGGCAAAAGACATTCCGCCATAACCGATTGCCCCGACTTCCGGTCCGTTAGCGCCCAACCTGCGTTTTTCCATTTTGCCTCTACCCCTTAAAGAACCTGAACAATTCTTTTCTGTTTCACTATTTCAGTGATGAAAGCGTCGAAGCCTATATAGGTCTTCTGGCCGTAATCAGCTTCACTTCAGCGATAATTTTTTGATCCTTCGAAGACAACACATACTCCTTCTGACAAGCCACAACCCAACACCGGAAACGGAGATTTTCATTCTTCCTGGCAACTGGAAACGCGGCGGTGTCAGCCCTGATGCCGTTTCGCCATGGTCTCCTCCCACTCCCTGACCAGGACTTCGCGGCGCGCCGGATACTTGTCTTCAAGCACCTTCAGGTTCTGCACCCGGTCTGTTCGGAAATGCCGGTAGTCCTGTCTGGTCTCGCACCAGGCGACGATGTATCGGACTGCGTTCAGATAGGCGATCAGCATCGGCCAGACCACCCGGTTGGTGACTTCCCCGTTTTGGCCTTGGTAAGTGAGCTGCAACCGCGAGCGATCCCGTATGGCGCGCCGCAAAACCACCCCGTCGAACTGGTCCTGGACATTGGATCGCGTGGCAATGGACCTGGAACTTGCATCCAGCACGATCGGGCGCAGCTCCTTCGGAATGGCCTCTGACAATTTGGCAACCAGGTCCCTGGCGGCGCGGGCAAGCGAAGGGTCGCCCTGCGACGTAACCCAGGTGGCACCAAGCGCGGCCGCCTCCAGTTCGTCGGCTGTCAGCATAAGGGGCGGCATGTCATAGCCATCGTCCAGCACGTATCCGGTGCCCGCCTCACCGATGACGGGCACGCGCTGCGCGGTGAGTTCGGCCATGTCTCGATAAAGGGTGCGCAGCGATATCTCCAGCTCATCGGCCAGATCACGCCCTGTCACGGGCGATCGTTTTGACCGAAGAATCTGGATGATCCGGAAAAGCCGTTCCGTGCGCCGCATTTCTTTCTCCTACTGCCACACTGCTGCCACAACGGTGGCAGCAGGGCAAGTTTATGAAGATCGCAGAAACAGAAAAACGACACGTTTGCTGAAGTGAGACCCCCGATGATACACCACCAACGGACCCTTTTGATCGACGCCAGCCCGGAGGCCGTGTGGGCGGTTCTTGATCGTTTCATGCATATTGACGAGTTTGCGCCGCTCGTGAAATCGGTCGATGCGCTCACCTCGGGCGACAATCAGGTTGGCTCGAAACGGCGCTGCCACTTCGATGACGGCAACTCGCTGGTGGAAGAAGTGACGCAGTGGCAGCCAAACCGTGGGTATCGGGTTCGCCTGCTGGATACCGATCCCATGCCGCTGAAGGAAGCCTACGCGGAGCTGACCATCAGGCCCCAGGGTTCCAGGCAGACGCTCGTGGAGTGGAGCATGGATTATCGTGTCAAATACGGCCCGATGGGCTGGCTACTCGGCCAGACCATGATGAAAATGATGATGAGCAAGGTCCTGGATGGAAACCTGAAAGGGCTCGCCGACAAGGTTCAAGCAGGTGAAACAGCGTCTGTTTCGGCAGCCTGAACCAGACATTCCCTCGTGAGCGGGACCCTAATCCGCTCGCAAAGCCCGGGGGACCAACAATCAACCGGTCATCCGCTTTTGGCCGAATGTCGAATTCAAGGAAGCAGCGTTTCATCGTTGAATGTCATGCCAGCCTCGCGTCGACATAGAGCGCTCCTTTGCTGGTGCGCTCAAGATCCGCCCTGACGCGATAGGTCTCGCCGATTTCCGGCAGTGCGAGGATGTCGCCCGGTTGCCCGTCGGCCAGGATCACGCCCTCGCGCAGCAATATAAGCCGGTCACAGAACTTGGCCGCCAGATTCAGATCGTGAAGCGCGGCAATGACCACAGGCTTCTTGCGATCCATCTCGTTGCGGATCGAGGTCATGATCGAAAGCTGATGGTGCAAATCAAGCGCGCTTGTCGGTTCGTCAAGCAAGATGACTTCCGGTGCGCGCACGATGGTTTGCGCCACGGCGATCATCTGTGCCTGGCCGCCACTTAGATCGGCAATGCCGCGATTGGCGAGATGTGACAGGCCAAGGGCATGAAGCGTGTCGGACACACGGTCGAGATTGTCGGCATCGACCCGCCATCCGGTGGTTTGCTTCAGCGCCAGAAGCACGCTCTCGAACACCGTCAAAAGAGCGTTGCACCCATAGGCTTGCGGCATATAGGCGATGCGTTGCGCCCGGTCCTTGCGGCGCAGATGCGTGATGTCCTCGCCGCCAATGGTGATGCGGCCACCCATCGGCTTCACCAATCCGGCAATCGTCTTGAACAGCGTTGATTTGCCTGAAGCGTTCGGACCGATGAGACCGACAAAGGTCGCAGGTTCAACGTTCTTCACGGAAACGTCGTGCAGAATTTCCGTTCTGCCGTATCCTGCCCGAAAGTTCGTGATGTTCAATGTCATGACAGCCGCTCCCGCCGCGTGCTGAGAATGATCGACACAAACACCGGCACGCCGATCAGCGACGTGATGATCCCGATCGGATAGATGATGCCCGGGGTGATCGATTTCGAGATCAGCGACGTCAGCGACAGGACCAATGCGCCGACCAGCGCCGAAAGCGGCACGAAGTAGCGTTGGTCTTCCCCCACCAGGAGCCGCGCTATGTGCGGACCGACCAGCCCGACGAAGCCAACCGTGCCGACGAACGATACGGCGGTTGCAGCAAGCAGGGAGATGCAGATCAGCATCTCCACACGCAGCCTCGCGACATCGACGCCCATGCTTTCAGCGGTGGCCTCGCCCATCCGCAAAGCCGTCATGGGCCATGTGCGGTAAAGACTGAAGGGAATGGCGATGCACAACAGCAATGTGCCGAGGCCGATCTTCTCCCAGCTCGCGCGGCTCAGCGATCCCATCATCCAGAAAACGATCCGGGCGATCTGATCTTCCGATGCCATATACTGCATCAGCGCCAAAAGTGCGGAGAAAGTGAAGAAGATCGCGATGCCGAACAAGATCATCGTCTCTGATCCAACACCCTTGAGACGTGTTGCAAACAGGATGAAGCCACATGTGGCGAGCGCAAAAATGAAAGCGTTTGCCGTGACGAGCAAATGCCCGACGGCAGGTATGATTGAAATCCCCAGCACGATCGCGAGCGAGGCGCCGAAACTTGCAGCCGCTGAAACCCCGAGCGTGAACGGTTCGGCCAACGGATTGTTGAGGATTGTCTGCATTTGCGCGCCGGCAACCGCCAGGAGCGCACCGACAAGCACTGCCGTCACGGCGACAGGCAGGCGGTAATCCCAGACGATAACTTTCAACCGGACCCCGTGCGCCATCGGGTCGGCAAGAACGTCAAAAACCGTGGACAGCGGGTAGTTTCCCGGACCCGTCGCGACATCAAGAAAGAAGCTCAACGCCAGAAGACCGGTGACGACTGCAATCATTCCATAGCGGCGTGCGATCTGAGATGCATAGCTTTGCCGCATCTCGATGGCATTCACATCGACACTCATCTGAAATTTCCTAAAGGCAAAATGGCCCCGCCACGAAGCGGGCGAGGCCGGAAAGGCGTTCGGCTTAGCCTTCGACTTCAAGGCTGCCCCAGAAGACGCCGGAGTAGTCGATGGGCAGGAACTTTTCGTGCAGCTCCCTGATCGTTGCATCCGGGTTCACGTCCTCAAACAGCTCCGGATGGATCCACTTGGCAAAGGCCTGCATGGCAACGAAGTGATAAGGGCTGTTGTAGAACTGGTGATAGACCGAATGGAAACGGCCGGACTTTACCGCCGACAGATCGGACCAGCCTTCGCGGGTGGCCAATGCACCCAAACGCTCCTTCACCATCTCGTCCGTCGCTTCATAGCCGAAGAGAACGGCAGCCGTGTCCGGATTGGCCTCGGACCAGTTGCCGCCGGTGCCGATGATGATTTCGGGATCATCGGAAAAAATGGCTTCAAGAGAAACGTTGGTCGCAAAACCCGGGAACTTGAGTGAACCCCAGTTGCGGCCTCCGGCGAGGTCGACTAGGCGTCCCAGATTGGCGGCACCAAATGTCGAGCAGCATTTGGCCGGGTTGTAGCCCGCAGCACGCTCGATGAAGACGATCGGCCGGTCTTCAGCCGGGATGGCTTCAACGCGGGAGAAAATCAGCTTCATCTGCGACTGATAGTAATCGGTGAAGGCGTCTGCTGCATCGCGCTCGTCAAAAATACGGCCCAGCAACTGAATGCTCGGCACCGTGTTCTGGGTCGGATCCTGACGGAAATCGACGAACACTGTCGCGACGCCCGCCTCGGCCAACTTGTCAATGATCCCGCTTTCCTGGGCCTTCAGAAGATTGCCGAGGTTCATCAGCACGACTTCCGTTCCCAGCGAAATGACGGCTTCCAGGTTCCACTCGTCTGAATAAGGGCTGCCGAAACTCGGGAGATCAGCGGCTTGCGGAAACGCTGCCTGGTACTTGCGGTACGCATCCGGATCGAAACGCACCATGTCGTCCTTCCAGCCAACGACGCGTTTGAACGGGTTGTCCTGGTCCAGCAGCGCGATCGTGTAGATCATGCGCCCTTCACCAAGAACGACCTTGCTGGGGTTCTTTTCCACTTCGACCGTGCGGCCGGCGATATCGGTTACGGTGATTGTCTCTGCGTTTGCGAACGTGGCTGAAGCGAAACAAGTCGCTATGGCTAAAGCAGCGGAGCAAAGACCCGCCGTCAGTGATCCGACTTTCATGGGTCTCTCCTGTCAGGAATGCAATCCATGGCTCTTCCATGGGCGAGCAAACCTAGGCCGGTTCGGCAATCACTGTCAATAAACTGGAGTCAAATACTCAAGATAAAATGTTCATGCGTACCTGTACCCGACCTGACCGAAAAAACAATCCGAAGCCGGTTGAAGCCAGGCAGGCCCATTGCGGTTGATAAGCCAACGGACATCTGAAACTCTACAATCACTGGCATAACTTGCGGAGAGACAAGATCTATTGGTGGCTGAGAACCAGAGAAAGTGGTGGCTGCTCGGCGCGATGAGCGGCGTACTCGGGCTCATCGTACTGGATGAAACCATCGTCGCGGTGTCGCTGCCGTCGATCACTCAGGAGCTTGGACTGTCCGTCTCGGCTGCCCACTGGGTGGTCAATGCCTATCTTCTGAGTTTCACCTGCGCCGTAGCGATAGCCGGCCGGCTTGGCGATCATTTCAGCAGAAGGCATTACTTTTCTTCCGGTGCGGCGCTCTTTGCTGCCGCCTCGCTGCTTGCGGCGCTTGCAAACGACGGGACGACGCTCATCGTTGCCCGCGTTCTTCAGGGCATTGCAGCCGCGGTGATCTTCCCGACATCGATCGCGCTCATCACCAAGGCATTCGATCCGGAAAAACGTGGGACAGCGTTCGGGTATCAGACCACGGTCGGGGGCATATTCATGGCATCCGGTCCGCTGGTCGGCGGGTTGCTTACCCAAACGCTTTCCTGGCGCATGATATTCTGGGTCGGCATTCCGATCGTTCTTGGAATTGCAGTGTTGCTGTGGCTGATCTGGTCGCCGAACTACGATGTGCAGAAACGCAAGGCTTCCGGCCCGCAAACACCGCTGGAGTTTGCAGGACCCGCCTTTCTGATTGTTGGTCTCTTCGGTCTTGTGACATCTGTGATGCAGGGCCCCTCATGGGGATGGGTATCCCCCATGACACTCGGTCTTATTGCCCTGGGAATCGTGACCCTGGCCCTGTTCCTGCAAAGAGAACTCACCCACCCGGCACCGCTCCTCGACATATCGCTCCTGAAGATTCCCGAGTTTGCCGGCGGTGTTTTCATCTTTGCGATTTTTCAACTTGAGAAGATCGCCGTTTTCGTCTTCGCCGCCCAGTTCTTCCAGGACAATCTGGGCAGAACCCCCATCCTTTCAGGTGCTGCGGTTTCCCTAGCAATACTGCCTACGCTCGGCACATCGATCCTGGTCGGAAAGCTTACGGATAAATTCGGCTCGAGGTTCACGCTGGTCAGAGGGGTAACCTGTCACGGGGCGGCACTCATTCTCCTGGCCTTTGCAGCAATCCAGCAGAGTTTCCTGCTGACTCTCATACCTCTGATACTTTGGGGAGCCTCCATGCCGAGTATCGCCATCCCGGTCAGGCGGGTGCAGATGAATGCCGTGCCGAAGGACAAGCACGCGCAGGCGAGCGGTATCAACCTCACCATTCAAATGCTCGGAGGCAGTTTCGGACTTGCAGTCTGTAGCGCGCTCATCACCGAAACCGGCAGCTATCCCCTGCTCTTCTTCGTTGTCGGATGCCTCACGCTTCTTGTCGTTCCGATCGGACAACGCTCAATGGCAAAACGCGAAGGCCGGGCATAGCGCAATCCATCCAATCGTTCTCAAGCGTTTGCGGATTTGAAAGACACTAGCCTTCAGAGCGACCTGCGTCGTCGTCCCGATCACGTTCATATTGTTTCATGCCGGGAAAGGGCGGCAGCCACGCCTCGCGGCGGATTGTCCAGCATTCGTAGGTCGGCTTCAATTGGTCGGGAGCATCGAGCGAACCGAGATGTATCTCGACTTCGTCACTACTACGGGCAAAGACCGAGGAACCGCAACGCGGGCAAAAGTGCCGGTCCGCATGGTCCTGTGTTTCACCGTCGATTGTCACCGCAGCTTGCGGGAACACGGCTGCCGCATAAAAGAGAGCGCCGTGATGCTTGCGGCAGTCGAGACAATGGCAAATGCCGACCCGATACGGTTGCCCTATTGCCACGATACGAACGCCGCCACATACGCACCCGCCCGTGAACCGTTCCATGTCAGGCCTCCCTTCAACCGCCTCGTGATTGCGGATCGTCATTCATCACCATATTTGCAGCCAACTGATCCGGGAACCGATATCCCCACGGTCCGCAACGCAACCTTCGACACAGATGAACTCTGCCGTCCAGACAATCAGGCCTCAGACACACAGGCCCCAAGCACCCAGTCGACACTTCTAAGAAAGTCCTCCTCCGTCAGATTGTGCTCCGGCGCAGCGGCGACAGCTGAAAAAACAAAACCATGTGTGTAGTCGACCAGAAGATTGAGCATGACGTCGTTCGGATCGCCATTGTTCAGAAGTTGTGTGTTCTTCCTGATCTCTTCGGTGACCTCAATAATATCTGAGCTCATCAGCGATGTGTCATTCAGGATGCAACGCACGACATTCGCGTTTTCGAGTGCTTTGGCGCAGTACATGGAGAGGATATTACGAAGACGTACGTCGGGCGTATTCCCTTCAATCCTGCTGAGCGTTCCCTTGAAGGCACTTTCGACCAGCGCCGCAAGCAGCTCCTGCTGGCTACCGACATGATATTTGATCGCCATCGCTGTCACGCCAAGGCTATCTGCCAATCGCCGGAACGAGACCGCTTCAGCGCCTTGCTCGCGAAGCAGCGGCAGAGCTGCTGTCAGAATTCGCTCCCTGGAAAGCGCCCCGTCCCGCTTTTGCGGCCGCCCCGCGGCCTTGCCGGATGCCATGCCTCAGGTCACCACATAACGCATGCTGACAAATCCAGATCCAAACTGCTGTACCTCTTCAAGCTTCAGATCTACATCCTTGTCCAGCTCTCCGAACATACGGATCCCCTCTCCAATCAGGATAGGCGCAATTGAAATCCGCATGTCGGCAATGTGACCGGCACGCAGGAATGATCGAATGATTGCACCGCCGTCCACGTAGACCCTGCCAACACCACGCTCGTCAAGTTGCGACATCAGATCGTCAGGTGAGAGACGGCTGATTTCGACCTTGCCCTTCGCATGCTCCGGAATGTCGTCTTCGGTTAGTGTCTTGCTCAGAACCACGACGGGTTTCCTGTATGGCCATTCACCGAACCCCAGAACGGTCTTGAGCGAACCGGTTCCCATAACGATCACATCGATGCTGTTTTGAAATTCCTCGAAACCGTAATCTTCAGACCCGGTATCGAATTTCATCAACCAATCAAGCGTGTGATCCTTTCGCGCAACAAACCCATCAAGGGTCATGGCCATCATCGTGTGTCCGGTCGGCATTGTTATCTCCATAAATTTATACACTGTATAATAATGAAGAACAGAGACTGTCAACATCAACGCTCATGGCGTTCCTTTCCTGAAACCTCGCGTATAGGTCCGCGTCCGCACGCTTAGACCACAGGTTTCAATCGAGAGGGACTTCCTGTGCTGGGCGCCTTAACCGGGTTCGGCGTTTTTCACCTGACCCTGGATGGACTCCATACCCTTGGGGCTCAAGGCGTAAACGCCGCGTTCGACACGCTCGAACCAACCATAGTGATCGTCGGCCATCATTCTGGTTGCACGGTCGACACCGGTTGCCTTGGCCACATCCGCGCCGCGGCTGGGGCCGTTCTCCTCCAAGTGCTGAGCGCAGCGGATCGCATCCTGGCGATAGGCCGTCACCAGCGTTACACGGGTCGACCCACCAGTGTTCGGATCGCCGACACGGCGGGAAAACTCTCTGAGCAACCGGTCCTTGCGCGGCTTCGATTTGCGCGGCGTATAGGGAGCCGGGTCTGAATGCACCTCAACAAATCCATCGGACAGCCTGACCGTCATCAAGCCAAGACCCAGTCGCCGGGCAAGCTTGAGGTTGCTCTTGAGCGCTTGTTGAAACCGCCGCCCCGTCCCCCTTGCCACCGCGACATAGACCGCATCGGTGACGGCCTGGCGCTCGATAGCCTGATGGAAGAGCGTTAGCGAGAAGCCCGTTTTCAATTCAACGATCACCGGATCTTCATCACCACGACAGGCAACGATATCGGCGGCACCCACCTCCGCCTTTACCTCATACCCCTGCCCGACCAGATAAGCCTTCACCGGCGGGTAGAGATCGGTTTCCAAAATGCGCGCCATCCGGGCATCCTACGTTTGAAGCTGAATTCAAGCGATCAGGTGTGAACAACTGCCAGGCGGACTGAACGCCCGAAAGCTCACTGACCACATTCTAAAGTGCATGTTTTAACGAGAGCAGTTCCTCTGTCAGAAAATCGACAAACCGGCGAACACGCACAGTCTTTTGAAGATCCGAATGCAGCAGGATCCATAGCCACGGGCCTTTGGACAGTTCCGTCTCCGGCACGCGGCGCAGATCCGGGAACGCGTTTTCGAAGAGTGTCGGCATATGAGATATTCCGCAGTTCTGACTCAACAAGCGAACGCGCATGTAGCCGTCATTCACCTTGTGTCTCACCTTTGCCATTTGAAATGGCGGTGGCAGGCGCAAACTTTCGTCTGCGGTTCCAATCCAGCTCAATCCTTCGCCTTGCGGACCTGCGTCAGGTAGAACATCTCGAAGGTAGGTCTCACTGGCGTAGATGCCCAAAGTCAGTCTGAAGAGTTTTCGAGCAACAACATCCTCTGCGATCTCTTCTGCGGCGCGCAGCGAAACGTCGGTTTCGTCGTTGGTTATGGATTCAATCTCCGACGTGAGATGAAATTCGATGTCGATGTTCGGATATTTCTGGTGAAACCGCCCAATGATCGGGGCGATTAGGTCGTAGGCAAGTGTGGGAGAAAGTGAGAAACGGATCGTCCCGGACTCGCTTTTGTCCAACCCTTCCACTTTCTTGCGCGCAGCAAACACGGTTTGCTCCGCGGCTTCGACCACGGGCAGCAACGCCTCTCCGAATTCGGTGAGGGTGAAACCCCGTTTGGACCGGTGAAACAGGCGGACGCCATAGCTCGCCTCCAGTGCCTGTATGTTCCGATTTACGGTTCCATAGCTTGCGTTGATCGTGCTCGCCGCGGCCCGCAAGCTGCCCGTGCGGGCAACGGCAAGAAAATAGGGCAACTGCTCCCAGTCAAATGATCTCATATCGACTTCACATGTTCCAGATATGTAACAGGCTATTTCATTTTGTTATATTTTTGAACGCATAACCATTTGCTAAATCGCGTCGAGATACCTCGCTGGCGGCAAGAGTTTGCGCATGCCGGCTTCAAAGGGAGACGCTTAATGAAAAGATATCATCCATTGCTTGCCGCGTGTCATTGGCTTGTCGCGATCATGGTCCTCATTGCGCTGGTTGTCGGTGGACCCGGGCTTGCGGAGTTGAAAAACACCGATCCTCAAAAACTGACCGCACTCGCCGGTCACATGGTTTGGGGCCTGGTCATTGGCGGATTGATGCTGGGGTTTCTTGCCACACGCGTGTTTTCGCGCAAGCCGCCTTACGCCGGCGCCGAACATTCAACACTCAAGTTCGGTAGGCTATTCACCCATGTGGCACTGTATGTGCTCGTTCTTGCGATGGTTTTCAGCGGCCTGGGAATTGCGGTATCCGCTGATCTGTTCGCGGTCGCGTTTGGTGGCTCTGAGGCGCCGTTGCCTGCCAGTTTCAGTGACATTCCGGCACGCACAATTCACGGGATCGTTGCAACGCTTCTTTTGCTTTTGATTGCTTTACACATGCTGGGTTGGGCCTATCACCAGTTCATACTCAAGGACCGCCTGGTCAGCCGCATGTGGTTTGGCAAAAGGAGCAGCTAAGCGCTATTACAGTCAGGGCTGCCTGGCTTACTGTCCCAGCCGATATGCTCTCTTTGTCGTTGAAAAACAAAGGGCATCCTTGTCTTCCGGCGATAGGTCACGGAACAACGCCTCATAGGCAGCCCAGACGGTTTCATAGGGCGACGTGAGTTTTTCGATCGGAAAATTGCTGCCAAGCATGCAGCGTTCCGGGCCGAAAACCTCCAACACCCGATCGACCAGTGGCCTTATGCTGACCACTGTCCAGTGCGCATCTGCTTGAGACAGGCCTGATACCTTCATGAAGGTGTTGGGCAAGACGGCAAGCGCCTTGATGCCGTCCAGCCAGACGTCCAGAGCAGCATCGTCACCTGCAATCGGTGATCCCATATGGTCAACAATGACTGGAATGGTCGGATAATCAGCCAGGAACGCCGCAAAGGGGTGAAGTTGAGTATGCCAGCAGGTCAGGTCGAAGGAAGCATCGATACCTGCCAACGCACCAAAGCCTTCCCGCCAGGCAGAGTTGGACAACAGATCTTCCTCAAGGATGTCCGGACGAGGCGACGATTTCTGCCACCAGAGCTCCTGGCGCACACCTCGAAAAACCGTATGTCGCGCATGCCGTTCAAGAACGTCCGGAAGGTCGGGCCTGCAAAGATCCGCATAGGCGACAAAACCCGCGATACGATCACCATTCGGATGTTCGTCGGCGATGGTCTGGATCCACGCGGTTTCTTCGACCGGATCTTTTGTGTGATCCACCTCAGCCTGGACAGCAATGAAAGCAATTTCAGTGCCCCCGGCATCCTTGATCGCGTCATCCAGAAGGTATGTATCAGGAAGCCCTGGAAACGAGCCGCGCTGATGCCATGGATAATCAAGCTGTGCTGTGTCCCAAAGGTGAATGTGAGCGTCGATCCGTTGCATCTGCCCTGCCTCTATGCTTCTTGCGGTGGAGAGTAACACAACCACGGCGTTGTGAAGCTGGACCGTGTCGGCGGCCTGTCTGAACATGATGAGACACCGGCCCACTTGCCCCAAATCGCCGGGCTTTCATTTTAGGACTGACATTGGCTGCCGAATAGAATCCTGTTCTACTCGCCTGGCTGCGTGCCTCAGATTGGCAAGAGTATTTTCAAGGCCTTTGGATCAAGCATGTCATATCTGGTCTCGTTTTCCGGTCTTCCCGGCGTCGGAAAAACAACAATTGCCCGCGCTTTGGCGCGCGAAAAACAAGCCGTCTACATTCGCGTGGATTCCATTGAAACCGCCATAAAGGAAAGTGCGTTGCGCCCTGCGACGGTCGAGGACGCGGGATATCAAGCGGCATTTGCGGTCGCCCGGGACAACCTTGCAATTGGCCTTAATGTAGTCGCCGACACAGTGAACCCGATCGAAGTCTCAAGGCGTGCCTGGACAGAAGTCGCCGCCGCCTGCAACGCTCTGATTCTTGATGTGGAAGTTGTGTGCTCCGATCCTGTCGAGCACAAAAGGCGGGTGGAAAGCCGTGTCAGCGACATAGAAGGCCTTCACCAACCATCCTGGCAAGACGTGCAGGATCGTCATTACGAAGAATGGTCGGAACCCAGACTTGTGCTGGATACCGCCTTGCTGACCACTGAGGAATGCCTCTCGAGAATTTCCGACGCCCTCGGCGAGCGAAACTTCGCGAGGCAATGACCTGAAGATATCGCTTGGCCATCTGAAGCAAAGTATTTCTGTCAAATCCGCATACGGGGAACATCGTTCGGATCGAGGCGGAGTTCGATCAGCAGGGGTTTGTCACGCGTTTCGATTGCCTTGATTGCCCCTTCCAGATCACCCACCGAGTTAACCGCAATCCCCTCACCGCCGAGCGAGGTTGCGACGGCCGCGAAGGACGGCCAGTCGAACATGGACAGGCCCGGATCCATACGCCGGTCGAGGAATTGAATGTGTTCGGCGCCATAAGCAGAATCATTGCAGACAATGACGATGAGATCCTGCTTCATGCGCACGGCGGTGTTGAACTCGTTGATGCCGCCCATCATGAAACCGCCATCGCCGGTGAACAGCACCACAGGCCGGTCCGGTGCGGCGAAGGCTGCCCCAAGCGCTTCCTGCAGGCCGAGACCGATCGAACCGAAATTGGCGGTCACGAGAAAGCTCTTCGGGTCGGGCGCGGAAATCCGGCACCAGACTTCGGTCATGAACCGGCCGCCATCGGTTGCCAGTATCCGGTCTTTCGGCAGGACCTGTTCCAGGCGATCCAGCGCATAAACGTAGTTGACGAAACCGTCTCTCGCATCCTTGGCTTTGCCCGGTGGATGATAGGTGAGCTCTTCCATATCCAGTTCGGCAGTGAACCCGCTTGCCGGGATTTCAGCTTCGTCCAGCCAGTAGACGACGTTGTCGGCCGTCAGACCGGCGTCGGCGACCAGTGCAGCATCGGCGTGATAGTTCTTGCTGACCTCCGTCACCGTATTGTTGACCTGAATAACGCGCTTTCCCTTCATCAAGGCGCGCCTGTCGGTGGTGAAGTGATGCAGGCTGGTGCCGAAGCAGATGACACAGTCGCTTTTTGCAATCACGTCATAGGCAGCGGGTGTACTGAGGGTCCCGAAAATATCCATGTTGTAGGCGTGACCGTTGAACAGCCCCTTGGCCTTGAGTGTTGTCGCCAGGGGCGCTTCCAACCTGTCGGCCAGCCGGATCAGTTTGTCCCGCGCATCGGTGGCACCGCCACCGGCCAGAACAATCGGTCGACGCGCGGAAGCAATCATGCCGACCGCTGCATCAAGATCATCGCCTTCCGGAACGTATGCCGGTGCCCCGAATGCGGGAAACACAACCTTTTCATGTTCAACTTCCTGCCACATGAAGTCAGCGGGCATGTTCAGAACGACTGGCCGTTTTTCCACCCGGGCACGGTAAAAGGCATGAGCGACATCATGCGCGGCGGTCTCGGGTGCGCGCAGTTGCTCAAATCCGGCGCCGGTCACCTTTACCAGTTCACGCTGATCGATGCTCTGAAGGTTCTGCGGGTTCATGACCGGCGTGTCACCGGCAAGCAGCACCATGGGTATGTGGCCACGAACGCCTTCGGTCAGTGCCGTTACGCAATTCGTCAATGCCGGACCGTGCGTGACCGTGGCAACACCCAGCTTGCCGGAGACATGGGAATAGGCAAGCGCCATCAGAACCGCGCTGCCTTCAAAGGAAACCGGCACAAAAGTAGCTCCGCAGGCGCGGACATAATGGTCAACCATGAAGAGGTTCGCATCGCCCATGAGGCCGAACATGGTGTCTATGCCCTGGTCCTGAACTGCCTGGGCAATTGACTGATAGGCGTAGGTCTTCTTGTCCATTGCGGGTCTTTAAGACCTCCCTGCTGATTTCGTGCCGACCGGTTTCGTGGCTGTGCCTGAATGACCGGCTTTGCGCGTCCGTCCATCATCAACGCGACAATAGTTACATCTGTAACCTTCGCAAGCTTAATTCGGCTCGACCGATATTATCAGGGAGAAATTGGCGCGCCACGCACGAACTCGTTCGCGCGTGGCCAGTTGAGCGTCAGCCGCGCAGGCGGTGATGCAGGATGATCGGAACGGCCAGCTCTTCCTCATCGGACAGATGCCGTTCAAGAAAAGCTTCGATCGATTGCGCGAGGCCTTGCAACTTGCCCGCCTCCTCGTGCGCTTGCGCTTCGTCCAGCTGGACCAGTTTGATGGCTCGGTTGGCCGTGCCGGTAAAACTGTCCAATACGACATCGAGTTCCTTGTGATCCTTCTCCAGGATCTCCAGTCCGATGTCGAAACGCGGATCGGCGTCCGACAGTTCCGGGAAGTAACTGTGATCTTCCCAGTGGTGATGCCCGTGCAGGTTCGCCACAAGCGCGTTGCCATAGTAGGAAAGCCGCGCGGCAAAATCGTCCGGAGCTCTGGACTTGTCCAGGTAGCGCTCGGTTTCCGAACGCACCAGATCGCCCAGCCTGCGGAACATCTGATGAGCGCCGAGCCAATGCCGTGTCTTTTCCTTGAAGCCGGGATGCGCTTCCCAGCTGTCACGCGGGTAGCTGTCCAACAGGACACGCATGTCCATGGGCATATCTTCAGTGCGGAGGTCGAATTTGGGTGTCATCGCCTTCTCCTTTCCGCAGCTATATCGTGAGCCGGTCCGCGCGATACCACCTTTGCACCCGCATTGCCGTTATGCGTCAGTTGGTTGGCAAGGCCTGACGGCTCCCGAAGCGGCTCAACCGTGACTGATTGCCGAGATCCGGTAAGTCTTGGGCGTTTGACCGCTCCAGCGTTTGAACGCGCGCGTGAACGAGCTCTGCTCGGAAAAACCGGTCAGAAACGCCACGTCAGCCAGGGAGTACTTGGGCCGGGACAGCAATTCCTGAGCAAGATCGCGACGAGCCTTGTCGACGAGGGATTGGTAGGTGGTGCCACGTTCGGAGACACGTCTTTGCAAGGTGCGGCTTCCCATTCCAAGGCTTGAGGCCACTTCTCCGAGAGGGGGAATGCCGTCACTCAGACGATGTGCGATTTCCTGAATAACTTCTCTTTCTAGAGTATCACTGCCTTCCGCCTCGGGAATTTTCTCGTCCATGAAGTTGGAGAAAAAACTCCAGATACTGCTGTCACCGATGGTATTCGGTTTGTCGATCACACTTGCCGAAAACACGATTGTATCGACATCGGCACCAAATGTGACCGGTGCTCTGAGGTACTCTTCCAATGCTCTTTCGGACCCGAGAGGCTGATGACGGAATTGAACCGACATGGGAGCAAAATCAGGTGACGTGGCTTCCCGACACAGGGTGACGAACGTGGCCAACGCCCCTTCATTGGACAGATGCAGCCCGGCGCGGGCAGGTTCTGTTCTATGATGTGTCCACCAGACGGTTTCTCCCTTGTCAGCCAGGGCAAAGGCAGAAGCGGTATTGAACAATTTCGAATAGCGATCCATTCGCGAGAACGACTGGCGCAGAGTGGGCGCAGATTTGAAAGCCAGACCAGCGGCTCCATACTCTTCGCATTTCATTGAGGAAGAGGTGCCGATGTGAAACCGAATGTCGCCTTCTTCGTTGGAGGCAATTGTTTCCAACAGTGTGTAGTAAGCATCAGCTGAAATCATGACGGCGGGGTTCGCCGCTGCGCTCTCGGTCACACCGGCAACGGCATAGAGCATTTCCGGATCGCAATCAGGGCCTGCCTGGTCGATCATTTTCTTCACAAACAAAACTGAAATTTCCGACACGCCGCCCCCTGCAGCCCTGCTGCCTCTGCGTGTTTGATGTCACCAAACACTAAATCCAAATTTCATCTGATCCGCCATTGACGCCTTCGGCTCAAACATTGTCACGCTGTGTCAAGAAGGACACCCCCACAAAAACTATACCTATTTTCGTCCGAACAAAAAGGGCTTGAAGAGACTGATTTTGCTCAAGTTCTCAGGTGCCCAGGTCGGTTCGGGCCTCAATAAAATTTCTAACTCCCAGTGAATTATCGACGAGGACAAAATGAAATCGACACGTCTGAAATGGCACCCCCTTCTAGCGCTGCTGCTCGCGACAACGGCATTCCTTCATGCAGCAGGTGAATTTGCCTACGGGCAAGACCAGGCCTCACGTGCCGCAACCGCGAAACTGCCGCCAGTCAACGATGGTTTGCCGATGCCGGGCTTCAACATCACGACCAATGACACGGCTATCGTAATAACCGACCCGCAGAACGACTTCCTCTCGCCGAACGGAGTTACCTGGGGCGTCGTCGGAAAAAGCATTACCGAGAACGGCACGGTCGAAAACCTGGAAGCATTGTTCAAAGTGGCCGACGAAACCGGGATGCCGCTGTTTGTTTCTCCTCACTACTATTTTGAGCATGATCACGAGTGGCATTTTGAGGGCACGCTGGAAAAGCTGATGCACAATATCGGCATGTTCGATCGTCCCTCCGCGCTCGACATGAGCGGTTTTGAGGGTTCCGGTGCCGATTGGCTGGAGCGCTACAAGTCTTACATCAACAACGGCAAGACAGTGGTTACCAGTCCACACAAGATCTATGGTCCGGACAGCAACGATCTAGCGCTGCAACTCCGCAAGAAGGGTATCAACAAGGTCATCCTGGCGGGCATGTCGTCCAACTTGTGCACCGAGTCCCACATGCGCGGCCTGATCGAGGCCGGGTTCGAAGTCATGGTGGTTACCGATGCGACGGCGGGCGCGATAACCGAACACTACAACGGGTATGACGCTTCGCTGACCAATTTCCGCATGATCGCAAGCGCAATCGACAACACCGACAACACGGTGAAGGCCATCAAAGCAGTCTACGCCCAGTAGGAACGAGGCACCTCCTTCCCTGCCCCGTCGACGAATGCCCCTGGTTCCGGTTCCTCCTGCCCCAGACCTGGCCGGAACCGGTGGCTGCCAACGATGCGCCTGCTGCGCTCCAAGAACGTACTTCGGGCACGTCTGCAGATTTCAATCAGAACATGGAGAAAATTATGTCGTTAAATCCCACAACACTCATCGTCGCGATACTGACCTTTGCCAGTTTTTCATCCACGGGAAGGGCAGCAGACGAATACAACGTTACGACCGGTCTCAGCCTTGCCGGCGCGCCAATCGGAGTTCATGGCGTCGACGCGGTCGCTCTCTCAACCTACAACGTGGTCGCCGATGGAAACGCAGAATTCACCGCCGTCGTCGATGGAGTTTCCTATTACTTCGCGTCTCAGCAGACAGAAAACCTGTTCAAGGCTGATCCTGAGAAATACCTGCCGCAATACGGCGGTTACTGCGCCTTTGCCGTGACACTGGGCAAGAAGCTCGATGGCGACCCCAGGTATGCCGACATTGTTGACGGCAAGCTCTATCTCTTCGTCAACGCAGCAGTCTTTGAAAAATACAAACTGAGCAAGGAAGAAGTCCTAAGCAAGGCCAGGGAAATGTGGCCGTCCATCAAAGACAAGGCCGTTGAAAGCCTTTGAAAAGATCGACCCTAGGACGATGCAACAAGTTGCAGGCCCTGCCCAATTTGCAATGAGGAAAGGCCGTCGGTCGAAAGCCCCCACCAGTCCGGCGGGGGCTTTTCGCGTTTTCAGGAGCCGTTGGCAGGCTGTTGGCAAGCGCCGAAGTCGATCATCTGCTTGCCTTCATTCGCCTGAGCCATGGCATCGGCGCAAACCTGTCCGCCATTTGCTTCATGGGCAGCCTTCGCTCCGGAGATCGAGAACGAAATCTCGGCTGCGGTGCTGAAGTCGCGCACGGTGACGATGTCATCACCCAGGATTGTCCTGCTGGTCTGCCAGGTCGTGTAGGTATCGCCGATTGTCGGGTCGATGACCTGCTGCGGTACACTGGCGCCGCTGTCATACATGTTCTGCACCGTCCCCAACGCCTCGGCCCTGGACATGCCGTTCAGCGTAATGTTCCGGTTCAGCCAGGTCAAACGCAGGTGACGGCTTGGGGAAGAAATATCCGCCGGAACATTGGCCGCCGTCTTGCCGTCTTCGGCATTGAATTTCGCGATGTTCTCGCGGTGCTCCTGCAGCAAGGGCGCATTTGCCTTCACCCCCAGATCGGTCTCACCGATATTGCCGGTATAGACGCGCACGTCCCCGCCTTCATTGACCTGGAAAAGGATCGTATCGCCATTGGCATCGACAGCTGAAACGTGCACGCCGTGCTGACCGGCCGGACCGAGATCGGCTGACCAGGCCAACTGGAACTCACCTGCTTCATAGGCTGCGGCGATTGCGGGTGCGGTGTCGTACATCGCTGCGAGGTAGCCCGGTGCGTCGGCCAGATTGACCGCCGGTGCGCCGGTGTCCTGATAGTCACCGATGAACTCGACGCTTGGTGCCATATAAAGCGTGTCGGCAACCAGACCCTTGTCGTTGAACGCCTGCGCCTGCACGCCGTGGAAGGTCTTGTTTTCCACCCAGGCCACCGTGAAGTTGCGGGCGCCGTCATTCGCCTGAACAGCGTAACCTTCGGCCTCGTAAGACGTGACATCGTCACCGACGCCGAACGTGACGAGATCCATACCGGTTTTGGTGCCCCAGTCGACTGAGCGCACATAGGCAACGCCGTGGTCGGAATGCTTGGCGAGACGCGAGCAGGCTTCAACTGTTGGAACCAGAGCAGTGGTGGCCGTCAAGGCTGCGATCATGACTTTTGAGAAGATGTTCATTGTCGTTATTCCGTCTATTGAGTGTGATTTATCATCGCTACGATGCGTATATGGACGCCAAATCATCTCAATTCAATGATTAATCATCTGCATTGTAATCATACCGGATGCGCGCAAAACGCATGGCAGAAGAAGCGATCCACGGGTGTTGACGGCCCGCTTCCTCCGTATTAATCGCTGTATGAAACATCATGGCACCTCGAGGAAAGATCATGGACCAGGAAAGCACTGTCGAACTCGGCAACCGGATCGCCGCGAAAATCTCGGCGCTGATCGAGGAACAAGGCACCAACCCCGGAGCGGTCGCCAAGGCGGCTGGACTGGGCGTCACTTCGGTCAGGGATCTCCTCAGCGGGCGCGCCCGCACTCCGAACGTCGCCACGCTCGTAAGCATCGCCAAGGTGCTGCATGCCGACCCTGGTGATCTGATAAGTCCCCATGACAGCGACCCGCAGGCAAACGCGCTTTACTTCTCGCTGACGCCCGACAACCAAAGGCGTGTTCGGGCGATCATGCGGGCATTGCTGACCGATCAGGAAGCGGAGAGATGAGCACGAGTGACAATGAGCCGTCTGCCGTCAGGCGCACCTGCCACTGAAAGTTACAACTCACCAGACCGCAACGCAGGGAGTTGACATTCGAAATCAGTTTGCGTATTGACCACACCATCAAAGGGATAAATCGATGACTTTCGCAGTTAACAGTTCCGTCAGTTCCAACTCGTCCGTGCTTCGCGGTCGAAGGAGTTTGCGTGTGCGATAAACTGTAGGCACATCGAAACCTTTCTGACCCGGAAGCAAGCGCTTACCGGGTTTTTTGTTGCCCGGGTCACCATCATGGAAGATGAACCGGGCAGGAGCCCGGCACCGCTTCGAAAGCGGATGGAACCCGAAAGGGTTTGGGGATCAGGACCTCCGTCTTCCGCCAAACTGGAGAGTAAACCGGACAGGCGTACCGGTGCTGTTTTGAAAACAGACAGGACCCAGCGATGGGTCTGCGGGTCAGGACCGCTGCTCTCCTCCATTGGAAGACAAATCGGACGGGCGTCCGGCACCGCTTGGAAAGCGCGTGGAACCCGAGAGGGTTTGGGGATCGAGACCTCTGTCTTCCGCCAAAGGAGCAGCTGGGCATTGGGGAGCCCATCGGACTGCAAGTCCGACGCATATGCTGTGCTGGTTCAACTCCGGCCTGCTCCTCCAAAAAGAGAGTGAACCAGCTAGGTGCTGGCGCAGACTGCTAATCTGTCGGGGCTTTTACAAGCTTGCGGGTCGGGACCGCCGCTCTCTGCCACCTTCCCAATGCCTTCGTTCGAAGAAGATAAAAGAAGACTTGAGGATCGACCCGATGACGGGCATGGGGCCAGCTGCGGAATGACAGGTTCCGGACGCGATTCCGGCGAAGCAGACATATTTGCAATGTGTGTGCATTTCGGCCGATCCGAGCCGATCAGAATGAGACACAAGAAACGGCTTTTCTGACGGTCCATCTTCTTAATAATGCCCGATTCTGAACAGATTGTCCGGGCGCCATCGGAGGATGCCAGTGCCCTCGCAACGAGGCGATCAATTGTGCTGGCTGCAACAAGAATGTCCGTAAGTGATTGATATTCGGATTTCACAGGGGACAGGATCGCCCGCTCAGCACGGCTTCCACCACCCTTCCGGGACACACCGTAACGCTCCCTCATCACAGCAAATGTTCGCGCAAAGTCGGCACTAAACCTTCGTATTTTTACCAAGGTTTGACCTCTCTTTTGCCCGGCCTCGCTTTCACTTTTGAATGCGTCCCTACACGGGTCGGGTCCCACGCAGAAAGAAAGGTCATCGTATGGCGCGTGCAAGCAGCTTCGAGCGACAGATGCTCGAACTCATAAATGAAGAGAGGGCCAATGCCGGGCTACAGCCCCTAAGGCTGAACGTATTACTCAACGAATCCAGTGAAGAGCACAGTGAGTGGATGCTGCGCTCAGGCAATTTCTCACACACCGGCGAAGGTGGGTCTTCAGCGACCGAAAGGATATCTGACAGTGGATACCCCTTGGAAGGCAGCTGGAGGACAGGCGAGAACATTGCCTGGCAATCAGAACGAGGTTCGCAAGGCATCGAAGATGATGTCCGTCAATTGCACGAAACATTGATGAACAGTCCTGGGCACCGCGCGAATATTCTCAACCCTGATTTCACGGAGATTGGGATCGGAATCGAAAGGGGTACCTTTCGGGGCACCGACGCGGTGATTGTGACGCAGAATTTCGCGGTAACCGATGGAGACACATCGGGATCCGTGGAGCCGGATGGAACACCGGCGCCCGATCCAACGCCGACACCCCAGCCAGACCCCATACCAGAACCCGACCCACAACCGGAGCCTGAGCCTACACCAGATCCAGTCCCAACACCTGAGCCGGACCCGACGCCGGAACCGGATCCCACGCCAGAGCCAGACCCACAACCTGAGCCAGAGCCGACACCGGAGCCGGATCCAGTACCAACACCAGAACCAGACCCGACGCCGGAACCGGAGCCGGAGCCGGATCCAGAGCCCACACCGGATCCAGTGCCAACACCCGTGCCGGACCCGACACCTGAGCCGGAGCCCACGCCAGAACCGAAGAAAAGTGTGTCTGTTTCCGGCTTCGCACATGGCACTGCAGGTGACGACAATCTTGTCACCACCGGGTCATGGTCAGCGGTCTTTGCGGGAGCAGGCAACGATACCGTAACAGGGAATGACGGCTTCGATTTCCTCAATGGAGGAGCTGGCAACGATCTGCTCTTTGGCGGTGGTGGCACCGACTATCTGATCGGAGGCCGAGGCAAAGACGTTCTGGATGGCGGCGACGGCCAGGACTTTCTGATCGGCGGTGCCGGAGATGACATGATGACCGGTGGCCAGGGCTCGGATCTATTCCTCTTCTCCGGAGGAAATGACACGATCACCGACTTCACCGCGGGGGAAGACACATTGTTCCTCCATCGAAATCTCTGGGAAGGCGGCAACCCCGCGCAGTCCTGGCAAGACAATGTGACTGTTGAGGACGGAAATACGGTTGTAGATTTTGGTGCTGGCAACACCTTGACCCTCAACGGCATTACCGATCTGTCGACTGTGGATACGTTCAACCTGTTCTGCTGACGCCAACGGATCACTTTCGCAGTGATTTTGAAAGTCGGGCTGGCCGCCGCGTTCTGCGACGGCCAGCCCGGTCAATTCGTCTGAGGCAGATGGCATTTCTCCCTGTCCATGGACTTGATCGGGTCTCGGGGACCAGCCGCAGTCGACAAACCGAAACTAGAAGGCGAATGGCCGGCTTTGGTGAAAGCCGTGTCAGCCTCCGCGTCTCCTACCCATACTCGGAGACAAAGACCCGCACGCTTTTCTCAACAACTGTGTCAATTTCAGACTGGGTCGGTGCCCGGGTCAGATTCAGGATTGTCGGCACCTGGATGACGTTTTTGAACAGCGACAGGAGCAGGTTCGTGGCTGCAACAGGTTCAGAGCTTCGCAGTTTTCCCGCTGTCATCGCGCTAGAAACAAGCCGAGCCAACGGGGCGTCGATGCTACGATAAGCGTCGTAGAACTCACTCGCCGCCGTCGGATTTCGCATGAACTCCGCAAGGATGACACGCGAGCAATTCAGGAACTCCGGCGTCATTGTCTGCCGGATGTATGAACGAAGCGCTTCTTCCAGCTGAACGTCAATGGCGGCATCCGGATCGTAGTCCGCGATCTCCATGGAAGACAGAATCTCAATCACCATGGCGCAGATTGCTTCAAACAGAGCGTCTTTGCTCTCGAAGTGCTTATAGAGGGTCCTTTTGGAAACTCCGGCCACCTGAGCGATCCGCTCCATTCGGGCGCCTTTCAACCCTTCTTCCTGAAACACTGTCAGGGACGCGCTCAGGATGTCTTCTTTTTTTGTCAGCATTTGCAGGACCCTAAAAGGATTCTTCTTCAGTGTAAACGATATCGTTTACTTTTATCTCAAACTGCCTTATGTAAACGAAACCGTTTACCCCTCTCTAAGGCAAAACTCCATGACTGAAAAACCGATCCCGACCGAAGAGCAGATGGCCATCATCCGAAGCATGGGGGCTGCGAACAATCGGCCTCAGCGTTCACCAGTGCTGAAAACACCGGCCGACTACGGGATGGATTATGAAGACGTGTTCTTTCCGTCACTGGACGGTGTTCCGCTTGAGGCATGGTTCATTCCCGCCGATTCCGAAAAACTGATTATCTGCAACCATCCGCTGACGATGAACCGGTATGGCTTTCCCGGTCACCTCGACCCATGGAAGCAATTTGCCCCTATCGAAGTTGAATTCAACAATGTTTACAAAGCGCTGCATGATGCGGGCTACAACGTGCTCACCTATGACATGCGCAATCACGGCATGAGCGGGGAGGCCAATGGCGGCGTCACCGGATACGGCCTGCTGGAATGGCGTGACGTTGCAGGGGCGCAGCTTTACGTGCAGGGCCACGAAGAGCTGAAAGACATGACTGTCGGCCTATTCAATCCCTGTGCCGGCGGCAATGCTGCCATGGTCGCCATGACCAAACGTCCGGATCTGTTCACGGACATCAAGGCATTCGTTTGCCCGCAACCCTGCTCTTCTCACATCGCGCTGGACGAAATCGCAAAGCTGCAGGGTGTTGGCGACTTTCTGGAAGAACTGGACATGGAAGGCCGCAAGGCCGGCGGTTTCCCGATTGCGCAACAGACGCCGCATCACTTTGCGGCCGACGTCAAGGTGCCGATGTTTATCATTCAGGTGCGTGACGACCTTTGGAGCCGCCCGGAAGACGTTCAGACAACATTCAACCTGCTCACCATCGAGGACAAGAAACTGTTCTGGATCGATGGAACAACCACGCGTTTTGACGGGTACAACTATTTCGGTGAGAACCCGGAACAGATGGTCGCGTTCTTCGACGCTCATATGAACTGACCCGGACAAGCGGTCCAGCAAGCAAGGCTGCCTCTTGAGAAACGGGGCGTCCATGTTTCATTTTCATCCATTCGCACACGCCATACAGCGTCCCGCTTGAGGAGCAGTCTGTCCGTCGCTTGGATATCGCAGATAAAACTTCAGATCGTCCAGACATTTACGGCGTTCTGCCGTCCGCGCAGCTTGATCGGATCTCTCAGGGAAAATCCCATCTGAGGCGCTTCAGGACTGTCAGACTGACCTGCCTGTTTCATCAACTCTTCACTCACGACACAGCGGCACCCAAGTTCCCGGGTGGAGGCCTCTAGTCTGCTGGCCACATTCACGGTGTCGCCGACAACAGCAAACTCCAGTCGCCGTGAAGGTCCGATATCGCCCAGAATGACGGGACCGAAGTGTACGCCGATCGAAACCTGAATGGGTGAAATGCCCTTTTCTTCAAGCTCCCTGTTGAAGGCCTCGGTCTCCTTGATCAATTGCGTCGCTGCCTTGAGTGCGTTGGCAGCATCGCCAGGCCTGGTTTCAGGTGTGCCGAATGTCGCCATGACGCCGTCACCCAGATACTTGTCCAGGGTACCGCCGTTTTGAAAGATCGAGCGTTCGACGAAGGCGTGATATTCGCGCAGCAGATCCATCACTTCGTCTGGTGAATGCTGCTCCGCGAACTCGGTGAAACCGACGATGTCCGCGAAGAGAACCGCGACATTCTGTGTTCTCACCGCACCGATATCCCGATCCGTGGACGCCAGGACATCGACAAGGCTGGACGGGAAGTAGCGAGACAGGTTGGCCCGCTCGGCGGCAAGGTCCGCCTGGCGCATCAGCAGCTGGTTGGAGCGCCAGCCCTTGAGCGTAAGAATTGCCGCCACGATCAAAATGACGACCACTTCCTGAACGCGAATGGTCGGGCGCACACTGTTCGGGTCGAGTTCCTCCTCAACCAGTGAGTGACCCTGAAACGCGATTTCCGAGGCATCGGTCAATTGCGGAATTGTGTGACCAAGCCACCCGACCCCCAGAAAGCCGATCAACCACAGAAGTGCCACCCAGATACCGATGCCCCATATGGTCCGCCACGAGTAGGCCAGCGTGCTTAATGCCAGGAAGATGAAGAAATAGATGAAGCCGTCGAACCTATAGACAAAAGCCGTTGGGATATCCTCGCCAAGAAACGGGTTCGGTATGACGATCACCGCAGTCAGCAGGCAAAGATCAAGGAAGATCAACCCCAGTTCACTCTTTGAGTAGCCGACCTACGCCATGCGCAGCTGAAGCCAGCCCAGCCCAATGAACAGCAAGAGAAAGGCTTCGTAGTAGAGAACGTTCAGGTTCGGGTTCAGAAAGGGCAACAGAACCCCGACCGTGCCGAGCGCCAT
Source organism: Roseibium sp. SCP15 (assembly GCF_040329435.1). Lineage (NCBI taxonomy): Bacteria > Pseudomonadati > Pseudomonadota > Alphaproteobacteria > Hyphomicrobiales > Stappiaceae > Roseibium > Roseibium sp. SCP15. Next base: position 938,126 of record NZ_JBDZYI010000002.1, read on the forward strand.
GGTGCGCGCGATAATCGCGATCCGGTGACCTGCCATTTTCTCGTTTTCGATCGCTTTCGCCAGGAACGGATTTGAGTTTGCCTGCCGCTCTTCATCCTCTCGCAGACGCCGCATCAATTTCGGGAAATTGAGCACCGAGAGGATCGTTTTTCGCAGCATGTTTCGAATTCCCTGGTTACAATTGAAAGCGCCTCGGCGCGAACCGCACACCTGTTTGCCGTATGCCGATGAGGCTGTCGTCCGAGCTCCGGCCCGGTTGCCTAAGTTTTCAGTTTTTCGAAGTCTTCTCGCAAGGGCGCCGTATCATAAATGATCGTCAGTTTCTGAAACTGCTTTCGGTCCTCAGTCAGCACAAAGACATCGACACATTCGAAACTGACCAGCTTTCCGCTAGCCAAGGTCCAGTTGTACTTGAAATGCAGCGCCACGGAGCTGCCGTCCTCAGAGGTGGAAAAGACATTCAAAAGTGTGGTGTCGGACCTGCTGGTATCTGCAAAAAGGTTCGCATAGAAATCGTGAGCGTTCTGCTCTCCATAGAGCGGAGAGACGACGGTCCCGTTGGCAGGAAACATGGCCTGAACAGCCTCAAGGTCAGATCTGTTCAGCGCATCAAGATAAGCATTGCAAAGGTCTGAAGCGTTCATAAGGTTCACCTGCTTGGTCCGTTTCGTTGCTTCTCCCGAATGTTATATCTCTTTTCAAGATAGGTCATAACTAAACATATCGCAGAACCACTTGTAGAAGCGTCGCTGAAACAGGAGATTGCACCATGACCAAGAAGATAACCATCATCGGCGCCACTGGCCATCTAGGGCATCGGGTCACCGCCAAACTTGTCGAAAAAGGCGCTGAGGTAACTGCGATTGTACGAGACCCGGTGTCAGCAAAATCCAAGCTGCCTTCCCAGGTGCACCTTGTGCAGGGAGATGTGTCGGATCCGAGCAGCCTGACATCAGCATTGCAGGGAACAAAGACGCTTTACATTACGCTGAACACGGAGTCGCTGGACACGTCACTGCCCTTTCATACAGAACGCGAAGGCGTGATCAATGTCGTCGCGGCAGCAAAAGAGGCAGGTGTTCAGCACATCATGCAAATTGCTGGTGTCGACTACATACATCCCGAGTTCTCGGCTGAGGGCATGGCCTATGGCACCAACGCAATCCGAAAGCGCGGCATCGATGCCATCAAGGCGTCCGGCATTTCCTCTACACTATTCTATTGCTCGTTCTTTCTGGATTCCCTTCCCAAATTCTTGATGGACAACCAGCTGGCCGTAATTGGCAATCACGTTCATCCAATCTGGTTCACCAATTCCAGTGACCTGGCTGATCTGGTCTTTAATGCCATTGGCAATAAAGCTGCCAAAAACAAGGAGTTTGCCGTGCAAGGCCGGCAAGCCATGACTTACACCGAAGCGGCGACCGAGTTCCTGTCGACCTATGCACCAGAGGCAGAAGTCGTCGAATTGCCGATGGAGGCGGTGGGGCAGATGGACCTGCCTGACGAGCAGGCAACCTTTATCGAGCATGTTCTTACATTCGTGCAGCAATTGCGGGAAGAGCATGTGAGCGAAGAGACGTGGGAAGTGCTTGGAGCGCCAAAGCACACGATTTCGTCTTTTGCCGAGGAGCTTCGCAGCGAAACCTAGGCTTTGGCGGAGTTTTGAATGATGGCGTTTTCCGCCAGGCTTTCCAGGAGCTTGGCGGTCGCTTGACCCATTGGCCTTTGGAACGACCAAATCAAATCAACGGCGCGCTCGGCATAGGGTTTGGTTTCAAACTGCAGTGGCAGTATTTTCAGCGCGCCGGTTTGAACAAAGACATCCACCGCATGTAGTGGCAGCGCCGACCATCCCAGATCCGCCTGTACAAGATCGACCGCCTCCGCCGCGGTGCTGACCTGCCAGATAGATGACGATGCCTTGAGGATCGCACTGTTGGGATTGTCGGCTTCTCTCAACAAAATCTGACGATGCAGGCGCAACTCTTCCCAAGAGACCGAAGGTCTTTTCGCCAGCGGACTTTCCGGATGACTGACGCAGACCAGTTTGAGTGTTCCCAATGAGCAAAAATCGAGCGCCTGGGGAATACCTTCAGGCTCCAGAATAATCCCGAGATTCACCTTGCCCTGGACGATCAGGCGTTGGATTTCCCCGGCGGCAAAAGACTGGATTTCAACATCGACGGATGGAAACTCCGCGCTCAAGCCGCGAATGATCTCACCCAGGTTAGCCAACTTGATATGTGGCGCCATGGCAAGCGTAATACGGCTTTCAAGCGGTGTGGACAGCGCATCGGCGGTGGCCAGAAAACGGCTGTGCCGTTCCAGCAGAATTTCGGCCTGAGAGATCATCACTTCCCCCGCAGCGGTCAATGTCGGATACCGCCGGCTGCGGTCAAAGAGTTCAACACCCAAGTCGATCTCGAGATTTGCGACCAAAGTGCTGACGACTGATTGCGCCTTGTTGCATTTTCTGGCCGCTGCCGAAAATGACCCTTCCGTGTGGGTGGTGACAAACGCCTCCAATTGCTCAAACGATGCGCGCATTGCGACCAGATCCATCAATCATTCTATCTATTTTAGCTATGGTATCTGCCTTTATTGATCGCATCAATGGGATAAAACGCCAGCACAAAGTCGGATGAAGGAAATCCAATATGAAATTTGCTGGCCGAATGGCTCATGCAGTGTTGTATGAGATCTTTGCACTTCTGAGCATCGCTTTGCTGCTGCCGATAGTCTCGGAGGCCGATATGCAGAAGTCGCTAATCCTGGGACTGTTTTTTTCGCTGGCGGCGATGTTGTGGAATGTCGTCTTCAATTTTGCGTTTGATTGGTGGTTGGCGAACATCAGAAGAGACACGCACAAATCGGCTGCGGTGCGGGTGGTCCATGCATTGCTGTTCGAAGGCGCCCTTGTCGCCATGACCGTGCCTGTTCTCGCCTGGGTCATGAGGCTGACATTGTGGGAGACGTTGCAGCTGGAAGCGGTGCTGATTGTGTTTATTGTCTTCTATACTTTCTTCTTCAATATCGTGTTCGATTGGTCACGTGAGAAGCTGTTCAGCCAGTTGAGGCCTTGAGCTGGATGTTGCGAAACGCCAACTGTTGTCAGTGGTTTCAGCGAATGACAGCGTCCTGCCTTTCCTCAGGCTTGAAGAATGAGGCACTGGGCACTCGTGTTCGTCCAATTTTTGGCCAGTTGAGAAACTTCGCCATATGGAAAAGTTTTTGTTGCACAGCGCTGCACACCTGAATAACTTATCCAAATGGATAAGTATTTACATACCAGCTTCCACGCTCTCGGTGATCCTACCCGCCTCGCTGTCGTCGAACGCCTTCTCGAAGGTCCAGCTTCGGTTAGCGAACTCGCTGAACCGCACCCGATGGCTCTTCCAGCCTTCACCAAGCATCTCGGCGTTCTCGAGCGGGCTGGATTGATCCGCACTGAGAAGAAAGGGCGTGTTCGCACCTGCTTTATCCACATGCCGACGATCCACGCGATCGACCAGTGGGTAACAGACCGCCGCGCTATGTGGGAGAGCCGTCTTGACCGTCTGGCAGAACACATCGACAAGTCCCGAAAGGACTGACCAATGGATATTCACCACGAAACTCTCATCATTGAACGCAATTTCACCGCCCCACCAGAGCGGTTGTTTCAAGCCTTTGCCGATCCGAAGGAACGGCAGGTCTGGTCTGCCCCCTCGCCGGAAATCGTGATTGTCATCGAGGAGACCGACGTTCGCACCGGCGGTCGCGAGATTGCGCGATGCGGTAGGGCTGGAAGCTTAAACTGGACCATGAAAGTTTTTTATCACCGGGTCACCGAAGGTCGACAGATTACCTTTTCCGAAGAGCTTTGGGACGGTGAAAACATTCTGACGGTCTCACTGATCACTTTCGATTTCGAGAAGCACGGTATCACCGGCACGCGCCTCAAGCTGACCGATCAGATCACATCCTTTGTCGGAGAAAGCGGTATCGCAGGGCATCGCGATGGCTACACGAAGGCCTTGACCAACCTCGCCGCGTCACTCATTCCGGCCTGAGCAATAGCGGCAGCGAAATCGGAAAGAAATCACGAGCGTTCTGCTCTCCATAGAGGGGAGACACGGCAGTCCCGTTGGCAGGAAATATGGCTCCTTCAGATAATCGCTGGCAACGCTGTCCTCAATTCTCTTGCGACCCAAAGCCCTGCGCATCTTGCCGCCGATGCCCGGCGAAAAACAAGGTGCGCAGCTACTGGTCATGGCGTGAGAGAATTGTGTCAGATCGCCCAGCTCACGCCGGTTTCCTTTTCCGACAGTTGCCAAAGTTCCTTGGCTTGCCGCGGATCAAGAACGTTCTGTTCCAGCGTGCACTCGCCGACCGGGCCCGCCATCTCTCCACGTTTCGTCGGGCCGTAATAGGCGGCATCTTTCAAACTGTCTTCTGTTGCGCACAAAACTTCCGGCCACGAACCGCGCTCTGCGGATTGCGCGAACGGTGTGGCAATCAACAAAAGGAACTTGATGAACCCCGAGGACTCCTCTTTTGCCAGCGTCGTCTTGGCCATTCCGGGATGGCAGACATGCACGGAAATCGGAAGGCCTGCCTCCTTCACCCGACGCTCAAGCTCATAGGCAAACATCATCTGCGCAAACTTGCTGTGGCAATAGGTGACGTGAGGATTGTAGTTCTGGTCGAAGTTCATGTCGTCCAACTGAAGGCGCTTCAGGCCCATCTTGTGTCCGTTGCTGCCGACAACTACAATGCGCCCCCTGCTTTCCACGATCCTCTCGAAGATCAGGTTGGTCAGAAGATAATGCCCATAGTGGTTGGTGCCGAGCTGGCTCTCAAAGCCGTCCCTGGTGAGTTGCTGCTTTGCGACCTGCGCAATCGCTGCATTGCTGATGAACGCATCGATATGCGGAACTGTTGCGTTCACCTGCACAGCCGCCGCCCGGACAGAGGCCAGATCGGACAGATCCATCTGGATGTAGCGCACATCGATCCCCGGACCGAGTTGCGCCTTCAGATTGGCTATGGCGGCTTCGGATTTCTGTGCGTTGCGGTTGAGCATCACCACGCTGGCACCGTTTGCGAGGAAGATCCTGCTGGCCTCAAAGCCGGCACCGGCGTTGGCGCCCGTAATGACATATGTCTTGCCCGTCAGGTCGCCGACACGCTTGGGCGTCCAGCCTGCAGGACCAAACGGATTTTCAGTTCTCATGGTCATTGTCCTAAATTCAGAATTGGGTTGCGGAGCCTGAAGCCAGTGTCAGCTCCATCGTGCTCTCTCGCGCACGGGGATCGATTGCGCCTTCAAGCAAGAAACGAGCACCCAGTTGTTTGAGTTTGGCAGCGTATGCCCGGTCGATGTCCGGGTTGATATTGTCGAGATCCGCAGGAACTGTCGCCTTGATGTAAACAAGGGTTTTATCCAGTTGGACCTGGCCTCTGGGATCAGCGCGAAATGCGCTGTGCCAGGACGGTTCGCCGTAGCTGTATCGGCGGCAGAATACCCGGTCTCCCACGGTTACGAACAAGAGCGGGATGAAGCGGTGGGTATACCCCGCGCGGATTTTGTGCTGAAGAGTTCTGTTCACCAATTCAGCCAACTCGCCCTGTGCCGTGGGTCGCGTTTCGGTGCTCCGAAACGCGAGGCGAAGCGGCTGAATTGCCTGTCCGACAAGCAACCTTGGAAGATCCACGGCCAGATTGAGAAGACTTGAAAATGCCATGGCTTGATCCTCATTGCTGTTGCCAGCGGGCCGCCTGATTGCAATCCGGCAGCCCGTTCTCAGGGGGTTTTATGCAGCCAGAGCTTCCGAACCACCGTGCTTTTTGAAGAACCCATCCATGGCCTCAACGGCCTGGGTGACGAACTCAGGTTTATCGTAAAGGTCGACGTGGGAAGCGCCTTCGATCTCGACGAACTCCTTGGGTTCGGAGGCCCGATCGACAAAAGTCTCGGTCAGAGGGCCGGTGCAGAGCATGCCGCTTGCAGGGTCCATTGCCTTGGAGCCGACAATTCCCATGAACGGCGTGTAGATGTAGGACGCATAGCTTGTTGCATCCGCCAGCATCGGCGCTTCCAGCATGAAAGACGGCGACAGATGACTGTAGTTCGGGTAGGTCTGCGCGCCCGCCCGTTCGGTCATGTAGTAGTCATAACCTTCGCTCGGAGTTGCTCCAGCTTTGATCGCCTCTTCTTCAGCACCCATGCCCAGCGCGTCAACATAGTCGACGACGCCCGTCTCATAGGCCTTCTGGCGACCTGCATTCTGCATCGCAATCAACCCGGTGACGGTCTCGCGATCCATAGCCTCAAAGTAGCTGGCCTTGTTGCCCAGCATGCCGGACACTGAGGCGACGGCTTTCAGGCGCTTGTCGGTCGTCGCGACCAGCGCCATGTAGCCGCCCGAGGCACAGACACCAAGACCGAACAGGTTGCCTCGATCCACGAACGGCAGGGTTCCCATAAAGCTGATCGCATCGCGAATGCTCTCGATCTTGACGAACGCGTTTTCGTTGTTGCGGATTTCGCCTTCGCTGTTGCCATAACCGATATGATCGAAGGAAATTGCGACGTAACCCAGCTCAGCCAAACGCTTGCCGTAAACAGCGCCGGTTTGTTCTTTCACCTGATTGAAGGCGGAGGAAATGACGACGGCCGGATAGCTCCCTCCCTCACCAAACCCTTCCGGGGTATAGAGATGAGCGGCAAGGGTGAGACCTTGCGACTTGAAGGTGATGTCGTTCCTACCTGATGCGATGGACATGTCTGTCTCCTGGGTGAACGTTGCAAAAGTAAAATTTCATGTTTACATTTAGGTGGGGACACCAAGAATGTAAACAGAGAATTTTACTTTTTATTGGAAGAGGTGGCGAGAATTCGTGAAACTTACTGAAAAGAAACGAGAAAATATTATCGAAGCCGCCATTGCGGAGTTTCGTGAGCAGGGCTTTCTTGGCGCGAACACAACGCGAATTGCGAAGCGGGCGGGCGTTTCCAGCCGAACGCTCTACAATCACTTTGAAAGCAAGGAAGACCTTTTCCACGCCATTACGGACATCATGATTGCACGCAATTCCGCGATGGCTCCGGTGGACTATGACCCGGACCGCGCTCTGGATGATCAGTTGATTGAAGCGTTGGAGCGGTATGTCGCCGTGATCACCGACGAAGAAGCGATCGGATTGAACCGCATGGTCATTTCGGAGTTTCTACGCGACCTGGACCGCTCACGCGCGTTCTTCGCAGAAGCGGCTGCTCACGACTATCCGGTGACGAAGCTCATTGCCGATGCAATGGAGGCCGGTGCCTTGCGAAAGGCCGATGCCGGTTATGCGGCAGGTCAGCTTCTTGCCCTGGTGAAGAACTTTTTCTTTTGGCCGGACTTCCTTCTCGGCGAAAAGCAAAATACGGACGGCATCATGAAGGATTGCGTAGCGATGTTCTTGTCGTATTACAAAACCACCGAATGAAGCAGCTTTCCAAACGCCCGACAGCAGAGCTTGGGACGAACGCGGCTTCGTCAAACTGAGAAAGACCAGCGGCCTCCCCCCCAATTCTCGCCGAATTCAGTTCCATGTGAAAGCGTTCGGGTGCAGTGTCGTTTCGCACGACCTGCCCGAACCAAGGACTGTCGACAATGTCTCAAGCCCGCCTGCAAAATCGTGTCTTACCTACAGGAGATATAATTGCAGCCCCCTTTCGCGGAGCCTTCACCGGCAATCGTGGAATCCTGGGCTTTGATGAGCATGGTCGCCTCGGCACCAGCCGCTGGAAACACCAGCATTGGATTGTCTGCACTCTGGTTCATCCGCGTGGCCGGTATCACGGCCCTCAACCGGAAAGGGGGTGGACACCCCTGTTTTTCTTGGACGAGGCAGTCGCCCTCGCAGCCGGGCATCGGCCATGCGCCTATTGCCGGCCGGAAGCCTATCGAGCCTGGGTCAATGCCTGGACCAGGGCATTCGGCGAGAAGTCCGGACACAAGGAGATGGATGCGACCTTGCACGCTGCCCGTGTCACGCGCAATCGCACGCAGATCCGCCATCAAGCTTTGCTGCGCGATCTGCCGGACCATGCATTCGTACTTGTTCAGGATCAGGCCCACCTGGTGCTGGACCGATTTCTCTATCCGTTCAGATCCGGCACATATGGAAACGGGATCTCGCGAAACCCTCTGGACAATGATCCGGTCACGGTCTTGACCCCTCGCCCCACCCTGGACGTTCTGACGGCGGGATACGAACTTCAAACTCGTCTTGAGTGAAGCACCTGATCCGCGGCACAATTCTCTAACCTGAGGCCACTCATCGAAACCGAAGGACAGGCGGACGGACAGGCAGACGCCTGCATTGACCGGACGGTGAGCAAGCTGCGACCATGAATATGACTGCAGCCCGCTCACCGTCAGATCTCAATGTTTCAAAAAAAAACGCCTTAGCCCGATTTGTCCTGATCGAGCCGGAAACCGAGTTTGACACCGACCTGGAAATGGCCGATCGAGCCGTCCTTGTTCACGTGACCGCGGATTTCCGTGACTTCGAACCAGTCGAGATTGCGGATGCTATTGTTGGCCGCGCCAATGGCATTTCGGATTGCCTGGTCAATCGAGTCGGGCGAAGAGCCGTAGATTTCGGTAACCGGATAAATGTGATCCATTTTTCTCTCCTTTGCGCGTCCAAGCTTCATACCCGTCTTCTGGTCAGGCCAACGAGACAAACGCGCCATTGCCCCGTTACGGAACACGACGATTGCGCTTTCTGCTTGTGGCAGCAGCACTTATTGATGGTGACACATGGGAGAGAGGTTGTCAGTTTTGGCGTTAATTGAATTGGCGGGTTTGACGGAGGCGGCAGCCGGAAAGGTCACGTCCGACAGGGATTGCGGATACAAACCCTTTCCTCAGCTCACCGAAGGATTGGACCAGGAAGGTGCCCCAAATGGTTTGACGAGAGCCCGTTTGAGAAGTTCAAGACGGTCTTGTCCGTAGAAGGGGTCCCCATCAACGATGTAAGTGGGTGAACCGAACACTGCTCGCTCACGTGCCCAGTCGGTGTTTTCTTGCAATTTGTCCTGAACATAACTTGACGCTGCCTTTTCCAGCAACGCGGCAGCATCGTGTCCGAGCCCTGTGGCAATTTCCACGAGCGCCGACCTGTTTGAAAGATCCGCATCGCTGCACCAATGAGCCTCCAGCAGAGCGTGTGCCATGGCATCAGTGAGCGCACCAGTTTCACCAAGCGCGATGATCATGCCCGAGGCAAGACTGTAGTCGGCATCATGATGTGTTGGACGTTTGCACATGATTGGAACCGAGCGGAATTCGGACCATCTTTCGATCTCGCGCCCGAAGAAATAGTCGACATGTTTCTGGGTGCGCCGTCGAAACGGCAGCCCCCCCTGTGCCTCGATGACCGGTGACAGGAGGATCGGTCTGTGTATCAGCGTTGCGTTGTGATCCGCACAGATTTGCATGAGTTCCCTTGAACCCAAATAAGCGAAAGCGGAATGAGCGGAATAGACATATTCAATGGTCGGCATGCAGATTCTTCAAAAGCGTTGATGGTCATCAGACAAAAAAACGAAACAGATACTCTGATTGCTGTCGCAAGTTTTGCAAGCTCACATCAAAGCAAGCTCAACACAAACGGATTTGTCGTTTTGGCAAGAGCGTCACTCTATCGTAATTGCCAGTTTCCCCTTTCCACGTGTTCCCGGTTCACCATTATAAAAGACTTCGATGCGGTGGTCGCCGGTTTCATAGAGCTGGCCGCGGTAATCGTTGCCGGTCTGGGCGCTCTCATAAAGAATGCCACCGTCAGGAACATAGATCATGTAATAGAGAGAGGGGCTCTCCGTCTCCAGCCTGACATTCAGGAACTGGCCTTCTCTGGCGTTGAGCAGATAATTCATTGCCTCGCCGGACTTCAGGCTGAACTCTGCGATGGCTCCCGAAGTGCCAGGGGCAAAGTTGAGGCGCTCCGTTATTTCAATCGGCGGCCCGGCGACAGGCCTTCCGGCCGAGGTATCGGTCTCCTGCGGTCCGTCACCATTCTCAGCGGCGGCGTCAACGGGGCTGAGTTCACCGACCGTGCCATCGGAATAGCCGATGCACCGCCAGATCTTGCCTCCCCGGTCCTTCAGCATGACCAGCGTACCGGCTTCGGAAAACTCAGAACTCAAGACAGTTCCGGCCTTGGCGTCTGGTCCGCCCTCGGCCCTCAGCCGGTCGATACAGGCATCGACGGCTTCCTGAACGGCGGCATTGCCGGGTGTGGCCATCATCAGGCTGACGCCGACGAGCGCCGCAACGCTTGCCCTGGTTTTCACGGCGCACTTCCTCCCCTTTTCCTGCCAGCAAAGACAGAGGCTGAAACCGGTAACGGACGTATCTTGCAATCGGCACGTCTGGATTGAAAGACTTTTGACATCTGCGCTGGGGATCGTGACCCCGGTGAATGCTTGAACGAATGTCTAACACACACATTCCCGTTGCTTGACGCACATCAACGCCGCTGCTCCACCCGCCTCCTAACGTCTTGGTGCTACAGGTCAAAAACGTAAGGAGTGACGAGATGGCAGTCGCCGATTGGGAAGCATTCATAACCCAGACTGATGGCCGGATGGCGGAAGTGCGCAAGGGTGCACCGGACGCTGCAAAGGGATTTGGCATGCTGGCCGCCGGTGCCATGAAGGCAGGCGCCATTGATGCCAAGACAAAGGAGCTGATTGCACTGGCCATCGGCATCACCGCGCGCTGCGACGGTTGCCTCGCCTATCACGCCCGCGCTGCTGCCAAGCTGGGAGCTACCCGTCAGGAAATTCTCGAAGTGGTTGGCGTTGCCATGTATATGGGCGGAGGTCCTTCCATGATCTACGGCGCCGAAGCGCTGGCGGCCTTCGACGGCTTGTCGAACGAAGCCTGACAGATTTTCGTGATGAAGTTCCGCCGTTCGGGTAGGCTTCTTCAACCGGTCCACACTTTTGGAGGTTGTCGAAATGATCAAGCTTATCATGTGCCTTACCCGGCGTGCGGATCTTTCCCGCGAGCAGTTTCTCGACTACTGGCAGAACAGCCACGGCCCGTTTTTCATGGAAAACGCATCGGCTATGCGCGCCAAACGGTACCTGCAGGATCAGACCCTCAATTCGCCGCTGAACGATGCCTTCCGGCAGTCGCGCAATATGATGGCCGAGTTCGATGGGGTGGCGGAAGTCTGGTTCGAGTCCGAAGAAGACATGATGGAAGCAATGGGCACAGCTGAGGGTCAGGAACTGGCGGCAGCACTTCTGAAAGATGAGAGCAATTTCGTCGACCATGAAAAGTCCTGTGCTTTTCTGGTGCGCGAGCAAGCGTTCTGAGAACCTCAGCCTGTCTTTGAAAGTGGCTTTCTCATCAACTGACGGAACGTGCCCGATGCGCAGACACGGCTTCAAGCGACCCGATCGGTGAGCACCCCCATACCTGACCCGGTGTTTTCAGGGTCAGGTCAGCTTTGCCGGCAGCCCATCACATCGGCTGTCGGAAAAATTCACGAGACTGCAAAAATCCCCGGTCAGTTTTTCCCTTTGTCCTGCACGCAAATTTTCTCCACTCGTTGTGGCTGATTGTTTCTCAAGCAACGTCCTGACGTTTCACATCTTTTCGGAAGGTTACCTGTCGCCGTGGGTCTCGCCTTATCCGACAAGTCACAAATACACACCCTGTTTTGCGCCGACCCAATCAAATCCGCATCGTCCCCGGTCCGTATTGAGCTGCGTTGGGGGGCGTCATCGGAGGGTAACTCATGCCTGCGAATACAATTCTGGACATAGCACTTAGTAATCCGGACCTGGACGGAGACGAAAACGGCGATTTCGATATTCTCGGAGCAGCTCTTTCGCTCTTTCCCGACCTTGTCGACGCGGCGGGCAATGCCGAGGCGGATTTGACCGTTTTTGCACCAACCGATCAGGCGTTCCTGAACCTGGCAAATGCACTCAATCCGGCTGTGGGAGACAATGAAGAGCTTGCCATCACGACGCTGGTGGGCGTGTCTGCGCTTCTGTCACCGGCAGGCGACCCGACAGCGTTTCTGAAAACGGTTCTGACCTATCATATCGTTGGCGAATCCCTTACCGGTGAAGAAGTCGTTGCTGCCAACAAGATCGAAACTCTCTCAGGCGATACGATCAAGCCAAGCGGCCTGACCTTGCGCGACAAGGATCCTGATTTCGCTGACCCGAATGTCACCAATCCGGAAGCTGCGGCAAACGGCATCGAGGCCGACAATGGCATCATCCACGTTCTTGACAACGTGCTCCTGCCGTATGACATCACGATTTCTGATGGTGGGTTGGTGTTTGCCGGCCGTGGCCAGGACATTGTGGTCGGCTCCGATTCCTTCGATTTCATTTTCCTTGGCCGGGGCGATGACATCGCCAATGGACTTGGTGGCCATGACATCATCGATGGCGGTCGCGGCAACGATCTGATCAAGGGCGGCGAAGGCTGGGACCTTTTGAAAGGTGGCAGGGGCCACGACATCCTTGAAGGTGATGGTGGCAACGACGCACTGCATGGCGGCCGCGGCAAGGACATGCTCAATGGCGGCGAGGGCAACGACTACCTGAACGGTGGCCGGGGCGCCGACATGCTGGAAGGCGCGGAAGGCAACGACTACCTCGTTGGTGGACGCGGTGGCGACAGCTTCATATTCAATCCCTTCCGTGAGGGCGAAGGCGACGACGTTATTGCCGACTTCAATCCCAACAGGGACAAACTGGTTCTCGACCTCAGGGATGGCGATCCTGAACTCCTCGCGATGATCGCGATGGAAGGCGAAGAAGGTCTTCAGTTCACCGACTTCCTGACCTTCGACACCGATCCGGAGACGGATGGTGTTCAGGCAGCCGTCAGTCTTGGCGCCTCTGACGATGGCGACCTGCTGATCACCCATCCGACCGGCACCATTGAACTGAACGGCATTCCGTCCGATGTCGATCCGGCTGCCCTCCTGCCGGCAATCGAACTGCTGACCAGCGAGGGGCTGTTTACCGCCTAAAGCCTCTTGCTGATGGCAAGACACCGGCTTGCGTTTGCCCGAGCGCGGCCGGTGTCCTTGCCTGTTATTCGTCAATTCTTCTTCAAGCGATATTGTGACTTTCGAACGGCGGAGCCCCACCGCGCGGGTATGACGCAACCAGGGTGATCGTGCCATCGCTCAAAGGGCGTTACCATCCAGTGTCGACATGACGAGATGGGAGACCCTTTCATGAGCCGGAGTCCAGACAGGCGGTCCGATTCCCTCAGATTTGCTGCAGGCTTCGCGATTGTTTTCGGAGCACTGACGATCGTGTCCGGAGGGATTGCGCTCTTCTCCAGCCAGGGCGTCCGCGAACTGTTCGGCAACGTCATACAGTTCGTGCTCTGGTTCAATTTCCTTTCAGGATTTGCCTATGTCGTCACCGGTTGGGGGCTTTGGAAGAAAAAAGCCTGGGCCGTTCAGGCATCGGTCCTGATCTTCGCACTCATTCTCGGTGTCTTCACATATCTGGGGCTGCATATTCTGAATGGCGCTGCCTTCGAAGCGCGAACCGTCGCGGCCATGACTTTCAGAGCCGCATCCTGGCTGTTCATCAGCCTGATCGCGATCAAATCCATTCCAAGGAAGCACCAGGGGGCTGATCAGAAATGAGGAACCAGCAAATGGGAAGCAATCAGAACAGGCAAGTTCACGCCAGCTCTGACACTCAACGCCTTAAATATACCTGATTGAATTGCCCTTCATTCATTCAATTGTGATTGGCGTTTCCGGCAATTTCAAAGTGAAACTCGGCGGCGCTAGATTTTGACAGGAGGATTGAATGTTCAAAACCGCTTTCAGGATGCTTCTCGCCACCTTCGCCCTTTCCTCCCTGCTCGGCATTGCTCACGCCGCGGACAACCAATTGGTCAAGGTCTCCAGCCCGCACTCGGTCGGCCAGACGGTCGACAATCTGGTGGCAGCGGTTGAAAACGCTGGAGCCAAGGTCTTCGCCCGTATCGATCACGCCAAGGGCGGAAAAAGCGTCGATATGGAAATTCCGGCCAACGAAGTCGTCATCTTCGGCAATCCGCAACTGGGCACACCGGTCATTCGTGACGCTCCGACGGCCGGTCTCGATCTGCCCATCCGTGTCGCTGTGATTGAAACCGGCGATGGAACGGTGCTCGTCTACCGGGCGCCTGCAGCCCTGGCGGCCGAACACGGCCTGCCCGCAGACCATCCAAGCATCACCAAGATGACCGGTGCCCTGAACAAACTGACTGCGAAGGCTGCGCAGTAGGTTCGAAAAGACAGACATCATGCGGAAGTCGGCGTTGCGGGTACGTTGCCACGGCAAACTGTAACCGGGACGCCGACTTCTTTTGCATTACTCGCTCAAAACGGACTCAAAGCCTTCAAAATTCGGGTGCCCGGCATACATGGCCTTGTTGCTGCCCGCGTTCTTGTGCGCCTGCCGGAAATGCTCCGATTTGGTCCAGTTCACAAAGTCATCCTGACTGTTCCAAACGGTGTGCGTCGCGTAGAGCGTCGTGCCGGTTTCCTCGTCAAACGCCCCTTTCAGAAGATTGAATGTCTGAAATCCAGGGACCTTGTCCAGCTTGGAGTCGCGCTCGCGCCAGACAGTTTCGAACGCGTCCTCATGTCCTTTGAGGATCTTGAACCGGTTCATCGCAATGAACATTATTCCCTCCATCTGCGTGCTAAACGGAGCAGCGCCGCAGTCGTAATCTGATTACATTCCGCCTTTGCGCATAGCCTTCGAGGCCTTCTGTCAAAGGCATATGGTGGAAGAAAGCGTAGCCCGCCAACTTCCAGGTCGCCATGCGACACGTTTAACATTTAAGTGGAATAAATTACTCAACTTTTAAAGAGAGGATTTGGTTCGATCCTGCCGTTGCAACCGGGCAGACCTGACGGCGAACCTACACGATCACAGGCATGAATGCCCAACAGCTGCACACCGTCTGCCTTTGTGGCTGCCAATTTTCATGCATTATGATGACATGCAGCCCACAAATGGCTGGTGACGACACAGAGTTCAATCTGGAAAGGACACTGAATTGGCTGAGAAAATTTCCACCAAACAGGCATTTCTGGAAAAGATCGCAGGCAGGAAACACGTGAATGGCAGTGCCTGGGTCATCGTTTCCGCCGACGGAACGGTTGAGGGTGTCGGCCCCAAGGGCGGCCCCATTTCAGGAGACTGGTCGTGGGAAGGCGACTTTTATTGCCGCACCATCGTGTTTGATGGCGAACCCATGCTGAAGGACTATCAGGCCGTGTCACTTGACGGAAACACGGTCACCTACACACGAGACAAGGGAACCGGCGTATCATTGAGCTGGACCTTGAGCTGACGCTATTCCTTCACGATTGTGGTTCCGCGTTGAACCAGCTCCACACCGCACACCTGGACCTGTTGCGGCAGGTCCGGGTTTTCCAGCCTTTTCATCAGCAGGTCCAGTGTCACTTCGCACAAGTCCCTGCGGCTTTGATCAAGCGTGGTCATGTCATAGGACTTCCAGGAAGCCTGCACAATGTCGTCATACCCGACCACCTGCAGATCCTCGGGAACTCGAATTCCAAAGGTGTGTCTTAATCCGTCCAGGACACCCAGAGCGAGATAATCCGCACTGCAAAAAATGCCGTCGATCTCGTTCCTGTACTCATTGACAACGTGCGAAGCTTCCAGCCCGCCAGCGTAGCTTTGAGTTCCCTTCGCGATCCGGATAACCGGTACCCCGCCATCATTGGCGGCCTGTTCGAATGCAAGCGCGCGGCCGTTTACCGAGTAGGAAGACCTTTCAGGCGTGACGACGGCAAGGTTCCGGCAGCCGCAGGCGACGAGGTGTTCAAATGCCAGACGGCCTCCAGTGTCGAAGTCCGTCAACACCCGGTCAACCGGCGCGCCCGGATCACGCTTGTTGACCACCACCAGCGGCACCCCATTTTGCAGGCACTCCATGCAGATCTCCTCCGGCGGGGTGTCGGAGGTGACGATGACACCGGCAACGCTGTATTGCAGCAGCGACCCAATCAGATCGCCGACATCCGTGGATGGATCCCCTCTCAGAAGGATCGGCCGGAACCCGCGTTCCAGCAATCCTTGCGACAGGAGATCGATCTGTTCACCGCGGAAAGGATTGTCCAGGTCCGCCGCAACTACACCTACCAGGTCGGACTTCTGCTTGTGCAACGAACGGGCCAGCACATTGACGCGGTACCCCAGCTCGCGCGCGGCCTTGATGACCTTTTTACGGGTTTCTTCCGAAACGCTTGCGCCATCGGTAAACGTGCGGGACACGGCCGAGCGGGAAACACCGGCCCGTCTGGCAACATCGAAGGAGTTGACCTGCTTTTTAGACTCCGGAGCCTGTCTGGTATCAGAGGCGTCATCCGACATGCGATTACTCTTCTGTTGGCAGCATCTTCAAGCCGAAACTCGAAGACACATTTGTGCGGCCGGTTCCCAACTCGATTGGTTGAACCAGGCTTTATTCGTTCAGCAGTGTTCCTTTTGAGACAGCATCCTTTGGACCAGGAAAGGTTCGTTGATGTTGAGTATGTCCGGCTGAAGCTGAAAAAGTTTGTCAAATATCTCCGGATCGCTTCCCATGTAGGCTGCCATGGTCTTGCGTCCGGCATTCCGAACAGCCTCGAAATCTGCGGCGTTCGCGTTCCTGACGTTGAATTCTATGATGTCCGCGCCAAACGCGTTGAGGCAATCCTCCAGGTTTTCATAGTCTTCAGGACGCGCCATCAGACGCGCTTCGGGAAAATTTTCCCGTATTTCTAACAGCGATTTCTGATTGAACGACCAGAAAAACACATCTTCTGGTGACAATCTGTGGAAGACTGCCTCTACGACAGAAATCGGATTGGCCTGCTTGATCTCAACATAGAGCTTTCCCTGCCAGAACTGTGCCTGATCAAGGATCTCGGAAAGCTCAGGCACCTTCTCACCTTGGAAGAAGGAGGAAAACCAGCTTCCTGCATCCAGCTCAGCAATCTCGTTCGAGGATTTGTCCGCAAGCGGTCCCTCGCCCGTTGTTGTCCGGTCGAGCGTAACGTCGTGATGCACGACTACCTGTCCATCGGCTGTCTCCCGGACATCGATCTCAACGTAGTCAAAGCCACCACCCCAGGCAGCCTGAGCCGCGGACCGGGTGTTTTCCGGAGCGATTTTGCACGCACCTCGATGGCAGACAATTTCCGGACGCTTCAATCCGTCAAACTTGTAACGGGCAATCATTTCTGGCTGATCAGAACAGATACCGAGCACAGGCATCTTCACCAATGCTTCAACGACACCCTTACGTTCCTCGTGCCAGATAACCACCGGCAGTCCACGCCTTTCGGCATTGGCGAAAAAGGCATCATCCAGCAATTGATCAGGCCGGTCTCCCGCCCGCTCCCAGCATGGATGAACAATCTCCGCACCGCATTGATCGGCGATCAGAAACGGATCCATGTCGAGGCCGACAAGAATGGAAACAGGATAGGCACATCCCTTTTCCAGCAGTTCGGCGCAATAAGCCGGAGTGTTGGCCCCGACGATGACGCGTTCGATCCTGTTGGCGATCAGTTCAGCGATCGCCATCGATGCCGCATCGGCTTCCTTTGCATCCAGATAGATGCCCGTCCCGAATTTCGCTGCCAAAGCGGCAACTTCGGCAAACATGGGCGCCGGCCGGCCAGCTGCTTCCGTCAGCTCGATCAACCTGGCGGCCGTGACGTCACTCAAGGCGAGGTCCACACCGCAGGTCTTTTTCAGATCCGCATCGTGGAACGCGACGGGAATACCGTCCGCAGTCAGCCGGACGTCGACTTCCCACATGTCCGCACCCAGTTCGTGCGCGCGCTGGAAGGCATCCAGCGTGTTGTCCCAGGCATAGGCACTCGCACCGCGATGAGCGATTGACAGCGGTGTTCCACTGTGAGCCTTGAACCAGGTACGGTCCGGTTGAAAAGAAGTCATCTCAGATCCTGTCAGAGCCTGTTTCCGTCCGGACCAAAAGCCAGGATCTTGTCTTCGGCAATTCCCCAGGACACTTCATCGCCAAGCTTGAAACCACCACCGTGGGACTGAATGGAGCGGAGAACTGCCCCGTTTTCAAGCGTAACGTCGTAAAGTTCCTCGCGGCCCTGCGTCTCAACGAAGCTGATCTTGCCTGTCACTTTCAACCCGTTGTCCGGCTGGAAGAATTCCGGGCGGATACCAAACCGCATGTTCGTGCCATGCCCCGGCATGCTGATGCCCGCGGGCACCGGCAACGTGACCTCGGAATCAGCCAGTTTCAGACCACCGTCCGTTGCAATCCCATCCAGGAAGGCGATCGGCGGGTTGCCAAGGAACCCCGCGACGAAATCCGACGCCGGGTTCTCATACATCTGGTTCGGCGTGGACAACTGGACGATCTTGCCCTTGTTCATGATCGCGATGCGATCACACATGGACATGGCTTCCACCTGGTCATGCGTCACAAGAATGGCGGTGATACCGGTCTGAAGCTGGATCCGGCGGATTTCAGATCGCATTTCCAGGCGCAGCTTGGCGTCCAGGTTGGCCAGCGGTTCATCGAGCAGAAGGATATCCGGCTCGCGAACCAGCGCACGGGCCAGGGCGACACGTTGCTGCTGGCCGCCAGAAAGCTGTGCCGGCCGGCGTTCTAGAAGTTCGCCGATATGCACCAGCGCGGCGATGTCCTGAACCTTCTTGTCGATCACCGCCTTGCTTTCCTTTCGCACCTTCAGCGGAAAGGCAATGTTCTCGTAGACGTTCATATGCGGATAGAGCGCATAGTTCTGGAACACCACGCCGACATTTCTGTTCTGTGACGACACGCGGGTAACGTCCCGTTCTCCGAACAGCATGCGTCCGCCATTCATGCGGTGGATACCGCACACGGCAAAGAGCGTGGTCGACTTGCCGCAGCCGGACGGGCCGAGGAGCGCCAGCATTTCACCGCTTTCAAGTTCCAGGTTCATGTCCTTGATGACAGTGATGTCGCCGAAGGTCTTCGTGAAGTTTTCAATGGAAATACGCATCAGCCCTTCGTGCCTCCGCCATAGATGTTCATGAGTTTCTTATTGAAGATCAGATAGATGACAATCACCGGCATCGCGTAGAAGACACCAACGGTCTTGAACATGTTGAAGTCCGGCTTGACGTCGTCGACGATCAGGTTCTGCAGGTAGACGCCGAGGACCTGGGCGTTCGCCCCGGGTGCCAGAACCTGCGGCAGGATGAACTCGCTCCAACCTGAAAGGAAGGCGAAGATGCCGAGAGCGGTCAGACCGGGCTGTACCTGCGGCAGGACCAGCTTGTGCCAAACGGTGAAGCGGCTGGCACCGTCCTGAAGACCGGCCATCTCGATTTCCCACGGCACGGTGTCGTAGAAACCCTTCATGATCCAGATGCCAAAGGGCAGTTCCAGCGCCGCCTTGACCATGATCACGCCGATCAGCGTGTCATAGAGACCGATCATCTGCAGGATGAGGAAGATCGCGATGATCAGTGTGATTGTCGGGAACGCATGCAGGACAATGAGACCTGCAAGAAACAGCCCGCGGAACGGCATGTTCAGGCGAGAGAGCGCATAGCCGGAGGTTAGCGAGACCGACAGCACCACCACCGTGGAAACGGTGGCGAAGATGAAGGTGTTGAGTGTCACCCACCAGATGGAGGTTCGGCCCGCCTCCGGCGCTTCCCAAAGGAACCGCCAGTGTTCGAACGTGACCCCGTTCGGAACCAGTGATCCCGGCGGGCTGACGGTAACCGTGTCCACGACAAGGTAGACATACATGATGACCAGTGGCATCGAGGTTACGCCGAGTGCCAGCAGGATCGGCCAGGTCTTGAAATTCTTTGTCACATCAGCCTCCTACTGCTCGATACGCGGTTTGCCGATCATGGTCTTGAAGTCGAAGAGGCGCAGATAGAGCATCGACGCCAGTATGCCGATGATCACCAGCACCACGGCGAGCGACGCGCCATAGCCGTATTCCAGGTTTCCGCCATAGTTGTTCAACGCGATCTTGAAAGAGTAGAGCGCCCAGACATTGGTTGCGCTGCCCGGCCCGCCGTCCGTCGACAGATAGATGTATTCAAACGAGGTCAGCAGCGAGAGCGTCTGGTATGCGGTGGTGAAAAGGATCGGCCAGCGAAGTTGCGGCAGGATGATGTACCAAACCTGCTGCAAACGGCTGGCTCCATCCACTTCGCTCGCATAAAGCATCGAGGACGGAATTGCCCGGATGGCGCTTGAGAAAAGGATCATGCCCATGGATGCGCCGACGAAACCGTTGATCAGGACGACAACCACCCAGGCGTGATAGGCGGTGTCCAGCATCAGATTTCGCGCCGGGACGCCGAAGAAACTCAGCAGCGTGGACAGGAACCCGGTATCCCAGGTCATCCACTTCCACATCAGGACATAGAGAACCGGCGGCAGAATGCGCGGAAGGAACCAGATCGTGCGGAACGCCGCGGCCTGTCCCGAGGGCAGATAAAACGTGGCAATGGCCAGGAACAGACCGAACCCGATGTTGAAGGCCAGCGTGAAACCGACATAAACGGCAGAGTTGGCGGCCGCCCGGTATGTCGACGGCAGCGAGGCCATGCGGGAATAGTTCTCCGTGGTCCAGACCCATCCGGTATAGGCTTCACGGGTTACTTCCTGCGTCTGTTCTGGCGTCAGGTCGAGATTGAGGTCCTCGAGTTTCGACAGAAACCGGCTTTCACTGTCAAAGCGGATGTTCAGGATCGAACTCTTGAACAGATCGGCGGCCTTTTTCAGCTCCCGGGTCGATCTCGGCCGGGACTTCAGCTTTTTCAGAGCCCGCTCCAGATCCCTGCGACCGTCAAAGGTCTTGCCGGCAAGGGAAGCGGCAATCTCCTTGGCGAATTTCGCGCCGTATTTCTCTTCAACCGCGGCCAGGCCGGCGTCGTTGATCTGGTAGATATCGCTCTCAAGACGTTCAATCGTTTCGGCAGGAAGACCGTCTTCCTTGAGCCGCAGGATCGTGTCCTGAGAAATTTCGTAGGCTCCCCCTGTAATACCGGTCGAAGTGCTCATGGAGGTGAAGGAAAACACCCCGGTCAAAAGCACCGGAACCAGGAAAAACAGAACAGAGAGGAGGATCGCCGGAGCCATGAAGCTCAGGCCAAACAAGTCTGCACGCCGCATTGTCTGCCCCTGACATAAAGGACGGCCGGACAGCTACCTGGGAGTAAACGCTGCCCGGCCGGCGGGAGTTGGATTAGCGAACGATCAGGTCGTCGCCGAGAGTGGCTTTCATTTCAACTTCCACTTCATCGACGGCCTCGGCCGGCGTCTTGGTACCGGTCCACGCCGTTTCCAGCCCCTTGAACATCAGTTCGGAAAACTGACCGTATTTCAGATGGTTCGGCTGTGCATTCGCGTGACCCAGCAGACGTTCGGTTGCTTCTGCTGCCCACTGGTCGTTTGCATAAAGCTCGATGTTGGACTGCTCCTTGGCGATGCCAAGGTGGGCCGACTTGATCGCGTGCAGGGAATTGATCCGCGGCTCGGAAGCGATCTTGAGCAACTGTGCCGCGATCTCGATGTCTTCCTCGTCGTCCTGGTTGGTCAGCAGGTAGGTCAACGGATGCGTGATGGTGTTGGCGCGGCCGTTTTCGTTACCAGCCGGGATCAGCGTGAACTGAATGTTGCCAAAGAAGTCCTCAAGACCTTCCTTGCCGGTGTAGCGGGCATAATGCCAGGTACCGCCATGCCACAGGGCCGCCTTGCCGGAAGCAACTTCGGAATACCACTGTGACCATTCGGTACCGATATGGTTCTTGCGGGTCACACCAGCCTCAACAGCATCCGCGAAGAACTGATAGAAATCGGTCATGGCCTGCTTGTCGAGAACCAGCTTGCCGGTTTCCTTGTCCATCAGCTCACCGCCGAAGGACTGATAGAATTGTGCAAAGTCCGGGCCGTTGGATACGCGCGGATAGAAGCCGTAACCTTCTTCAACTGCCCCTGCCTCAACAGCCTTCTTGGCGTCTTCCAGAACGTTGGCAAGCGTGTATTCGCCAGCTTCAACTTTCGCTGGCAGCGCGTCGATTTCATCGTCGGTGTAACCGATCTTCTTCATGGTATCTCTCCAGAAGAAGAACGGACGGCTTTCGGCGTCCTGCGGCAGACCGACGACCTGGCCGTTGTAGGACGTGATCTCGACGAGGTTGTCGTAGAGGTTGTTCAGCGGCCATGCGTCCATGTCGACGTAGTCTTCGACCGGAACGATCAGGCCAGCCTTGCTCCACGGTGCAATGTCCAGGTGGCTGGTGACAACGATGTTCGGTGCGGTACCGGCTTCGGCTGCCAGGGTAACGGCCTGCTTGAACTCCTCCCAACCGGCGAAGTCGCGCTTGCCTTCAACGGTAATGTTCAGCTCTTCGCCATTGATGGCGTATTCGCGCTCCAGCATGTCGGCCGCCATTTCGATCGCTTCGATACGATAGGCGTCGCTGTCGTTGGAGCCGCCAGCCCAAACGGTGATTGTCAGGTCTTTTGCAAGGGCTTCACCGGCAACTGTTGCCGCAGTGAGAGCCAGAACGGCAGCCGCTGTGGACTGGCGCAATTTGGAAACAAGAGTGGTCATCTATCTCACCTGCTTATTGTTGTACGCTGCCCTCTGGAAGGAGTAGCTAACGTACCAAAGAGTGTTGCACACGTGTGCAAGTCTTTCAATAGAGATTGGATATTACGGCCGTATGACAGTTCACCCGAAATTCCAGGAAATCGCTTAGCAAGCTAAATTCTCAATTTCTTCAATATGTTATTAGAAAAGAGTTTTTCTCACGTTCACGTGTGCAAAAAACAACCCTTCTTCGACAAGAACCCTTCGCTTCCACTTCTGGATGAGCACCAATCGTCCTGATGATTACCTTGGCCAGGGCACAATTTGATGAATGTCGAGGCTCGAAAATGCACTCCTGCGCATTCCGGTCCCAGGGGTGACCGGAAAAGCCGACACGCATGCCTCTCGTCACCACAATTGAGTTTTCACCGGGAGCTTTTTTACGAGGAACATCTGCAGCAATCCTCTCGCCCAATGCGTTTGAGCCTTCGTTGAAGACCACGATTTCCTCGCGGGACCCCTCATGAGCAAATAGCGTTGCGCACGAAAATTCTCTTACAATCTGTGTAGGTTAGGCTAAGCTTGAAATCGTCATCACAGGTTTGATGCAACGGAAGCACCGCCGGTTCCGGTCGCGGTCATTTATAGAATTCAACAACGTCCTGCTCATTTTCCACGGCAGCAGCAACACCTGCACGAGGTTGAATGCGATGCATTGGCTCCGCTCTCAGATTTACGGACTGTCCGTCCCCTGCCTGATGCTGGGACTGTTTTTCTTTGCGGCTTCCCTGACGCCATCGCTCATTCCCCGCGGCCCTGCTGTGCAAGGCGTGCTCGGAGGGATCGTCATTGCCCTTGGATATCTTCTGGGAAGAATCATCTCGCTAATCTGGCAGGCTGCGGACCTGCCGCGACTGGATAAAAGGCTGAGACTGGCCTTCAACGCGCTCTTGGCAGGCGCTGTGCTGGCTCTCGCTGTCTGGACTTTCTCTTCCAACCTCGAATGGCAAAACGCGCTGCGGGCAAAAATGGACCTGGAGCCCGTTGAAACCCAACATCTTGCGATTATTCTCGCTACAGCTGCGCTCACATTTGCCGTGGCTTTCCTGATTGGCGCATTGGTCGCAACGCTATTCCGCTGGATCCGCTCCCGATTCTATCGCTTCATGCCGGCTCGGCGCGCCAATGTCCTCGGGGTCGTCGCCGTCGTGTTGATCCTGTTCGTCGTCACGCGTGACGGGATCCTCGACCGTGTCGTGACCGCTCTCGATGAGAGTTACGAGGCTGCACAGAAGCTTTTTGACGATGCCCCTCCCCGACCAACCAATCCGAATCAGGCCGGTTCTACCGCTTCGCTGATCGACTGGGCCGCAATGGGGCAGCCCGGCAGGGACTTTGTGCAGTCAGGACCTGATGCCGAGGCAATTTCGGCTTTCACCGGCAAGCCGGCGATGGACCCGATTCGGGTCTATGTCGGCCGCGCCAACGGGGAAACGCCGAAAGAACGCGCCGAACTTGCATTGGCTGAGCTGATACGTCTCAACGCATTTGAACGCGAGGTCCTGATCGTCACCAGCCCGACCGGCACCGGTTGGATGGATCCGGGTTCACACGACCCCGTCGAATACATGCACGATGGAAACATAGCCACCGTCAGCGCGCAGTACTCTTATCTGCAGTCGCCGCTGGCCTTGATTCTTGAGACCCGCACCGGACTTGACCAGGCCACCGCACTGCTGGAGGTCGTGCACAGATATTGGAAAACACTTCCGGAAGACAGCCGGCCGAGGCTCTACGCGCATGGTCTGAGCCTCGGCGCCTGGTCTTCCATGTATGCGACCAACCTGTTTCGCCTTGTCGATGATCCGATTGACGGAGCATTCTGGGCCGGTCCACCATTTCCTTCAGATCTGTGGCAATACGTTCAAAACGCCCGTCAACCGGGCAGTCCCTGGGTCCTGCCGACGATCGAAGATGGCTCGCTTGTCCGCTATGCGTCTCATTTCGCCGATGCATCTCATGCTGAAGCAGACTGGAGCAGGATGCGGATTGTTTTCCTGCAATACTCAAGTGACCCGATTGTATTTTACGATCCGTTCTCCGTTTGGCGCGCACCGCCCTGGATGAACGACCCTCCGGCCGAAGACGTTTCGGAACACCTGACCTTCATCCCGATTGTCACCCAATTCCAGCTTGCACTGGACATGGCCCTGTCGTTCGGGGCGCCTCCCGGTCACGGTCATGCGTATTTTGCGCAGGACTATATCGCCCCGTGGGTTCAGGTAACCGCTCCTCAAGATTGGACTGCCGAGGACACAGAGCGCCTGAAAGCCCATTGTAACCTGGGTTTCCAGCACGGGTGCTCCAACGAGTGATGAAGGCGTTTGTAGAGATAGGATTGGATTTAGTCTGCCGGGTCTTGCGCCCCTGAAATCGCCTCAAGCCAAATTGCTTGACGGTTTACATCGAGGACCCAGCAATCTCGGACGACGTGCAGCACAACAGGCATGCGTTGCAGAAGCATCGGGAGATCATTCGATTTTAGGGAAAAATCACTTCAAGAGAAGGAATGGTGGAGCCAAGGGGAATCGAACCCCTGACCTCTTCGCTGCCAGCGAAGCGCTCTCCCAGCTGAGCTATGGCCCCATCTTCCGTGCGACCGGTTTGGGTGTCCGGCGCTGATGGAGGCGGAACATAAGCATACCGCCTCACAAGATCAAGCAGAAAATGACAGGAATTTTTCCACTCTTTGTGGAAAAGCTCAGGCAGGGAATTATCCCTGCCCAATCAGCATCTTAGCTGTCGCTGTCGTCTTCGATTTCGACACGGATACCCGGAACGGAGTCCTCGTCTTCGTCATCTTCATCAAGGAAGACATCGTCATCGGAGCTGTCGTCGTCGACGTCGACATCGTCACCTTCGATATCCGGCACATCATCGCCGCCCTCGGCCTCGGCATCGGCCTCTTCCAGGGTCACGATTTCCGGAGCTGCTGCGTCTACGTCATCATCATCATCGTCGTCGGAGGTTTCTTCCGGCTTCGCGGCTTTGGCCGCGCGGGAAACCATGACGGCTTCAAAGATGGTACCGCATTTCGGGCATGTGATCGGCTCACGGTTCAGATCGTAGTATTTAGCGCCGCAGCTCGGGCACAGCCGCTTGGTGCCAAGTTCAGGTTTTGCCACTGTGCTCACCCTCGTTTATTAACTGGCTGACTTGAAATTGTGGGCCGCCCCATAACCCCAAGCGTTGCCGCTGTCAAAGATAAATCGGATCAAATTCGTCGTTCGCCCCATTGTTCTGCATGTTGCGAACCAAATTTCAAGCGTTGGAGTGGATGACGAAGCTGCATCCACATGATAGGACGTGACACCTTTTTGAAAACACCCAAGTTGCGGACATTGAAAATGTCACACGATTCTGCGCCCTCTCCCCTGACTTCGAGCATGGGCAGCCCTCTGACCGGCACGATCCGCGTGCCGGGCGACAAATCCATTTCCCACAGATCGTTGATGTTCGGCGCCCTGGCCGTGGGCCGGACGACCGTTAAAGGCCTTCTCGAATCTGAAGATGTTCTGGCCACGGCCGACGCGATGCGCGCGGTTGGCGCGACGATCGAAAAGCATGAAGACGGAACCTATACCGTGGATGGTATCGGCCTCGGCAGCCTGCTGGAGCCGGAGCACGTCATCGATTTCGGCAATGCCGGAACCGGTGTCCGCCTGACAATGGGCATTTTCGGCAGCCACAACATTGCCGCTACCTTTGTCGGCGACGGATCCCTGTCGAAACGACCGATGGGCCGCGTACTCAACCCATTGCGCGAAATGGGAACCAACGTCATAGCACGTGACGGTGACCGCCTGCCTGCCTCCATCCGTGGAGCCGAGCAGGCTCTGCCCATCACTTACCGCGTGCCCATGCCTTCGGCCCAGGTCAAGTCCGCCGTGCTTCTTGCCGGCCTCAACGCACCGGGAGAAACCACAGTTATCGAACCCATCCCGACGCGCGATCACACCGAGAAGATGCTCAAGGGCTTTGGCGCCGACATCTCGGTCAGCATGAACGAAGCCGGGGAACGCGTGATCAGGCTGAAAGGCCAACCGGAGCTCAAGCCTCAGGATATTGACGTTCCAGGTGACCCGTCGTCTGCTGGTTTCCCGCTTGTGGCCGCGCTGATTGTGCCGGGCTCGGATGTCACGATCGAGAATGTTCTCCTCAATGAACATCGCACCGGCCTGATCACCACGCTGATCGAGATGGGTGGCGACATCGAGATCGTAAACCGGCGCGAAACCGGTGGTGAGGAAGTCGGCGACCTTCGTGTGAAGGCCAGCAAACTGAAGGGCATCACGGTTCCGGCCGATCGCGCTCCGTCCATGATCGACGAATATCCGGTGCTTGCCGTTGCCGCTGCATTTGCCGAAGGCGATACGTTCATGCCCGGGCTTGATGAACTGCGCGTCAAGGAATCCGATCGTCTGGCGGCTGTTGCCAGGGGCCTGGAGGCCAACGGCATTCCCTGTGTGGAAACGGAAGACACGCTGACTGTTACGGGCGGCGCCAACAATATTGGCGGCGGCACGGTGACCACGCATCTCGATCACCGCATTGCCATGTCCTTCCTGGTCCTCGGCATGGCCGGCCACAAGCCGGTGACCGTGGACGATGGCGCGGTGATTGCGACGAGCTTCCCGACGTTCACATCACTGTTCGAAGAACTCGGCGCAAAATTTTCCGCAAGCGCCAGTGAGGCCGCATGATCGTAGCAATTGATGGACCGGCAGCATCCGGCAAAGGAACTCTCGCACGCCGGCTGGCTGACCATTTCGGACTGCGCCATCTGGATACGGGCCTGACCTATCGCGCGGTGGCTGCCGCCCTTTTGGCAAAGGGCTTGCCGCTTGGCGATGAAGCGGTTGCCATCGAGATCGCACAGAATCTCGATCTGGCTCAGATGGACAAGTCCATTCTGTCCGCTCATGAGATCGGAGAAGCGGCGTCCCGGATCGCCGTTCTCGGCGGCTTGCGTGAGGAGCTGGTCAACCTGCAACGCCGTTTTGCCGAAACGCCTCCTGGAGCTGTCCTGGATGGGCGCGATATCGGCACAGTCGTGTGCCCGAACGCCACCGTAAAGCTGTTCGTGACCGCGTCCGCGGAAGCGCGTGCGCGGCGCAGAACCGACGAAATGATCTCCAAAGGGGTCGACGCGGTATATGAAGCGGTGCTTGACGACCTGAAGCGGCGCGATGAACGGGACAGCCAGCGGACAGTGGCTCCGATGAAACAAGCAGACGATGCGGTCTTGCTAGATACGACAGAAATGGATATAGAGACCGCGTTCCAGGCGGCTGTGGATATCGTATCACGCGCCAAGGATGCTTAATTGATTTAGGGGGTTCACCTTGAGGTGCGCCCCTGTTCGTGCATCCGGAGCATTGGGCCTTAAGGGCCCGCAGTTCTTGTTAGAACAAAAAGTAATTCGGCAGGACGCGGCTTTTTTGCGTCCTGTGACGAGACCGGATTTTCCGTCTCCCGCCCCCGCCGGCCCGCTCTTGAAGCGGAAGGATTTGCGGAAACCGCGATCCCGGGAAACGGACAGTCCGGAGTGCAACACCAACCCGCCGGCGGCGCGCCAAAAGGCGCTAGGAGAATAAATGACTGATTTCAATCCCTCTACCGAGGACTTTGCAGCTCTTCTGGAAGAATCCTTCGTCCAGAACGACCTCTATGAAGGCGCTGTTGTCAAAGGCACCGTTGTTGCCATCGAAAAAGACCTGGCCGTCATCGACGTAGGCCTGAAGGTTGAAGGCCGCGTGCCGCTGAAGGAATTCGGCGCCAAAGGCCGCGACGGCGAAATGGGTGTCGGCACCGAAGTTGAGGTTTACCTGGAGCGCGTTGAAAACGCACTCGGTGAAGCCGTTCTGTCGCGCGAAAAAGCTCGCCGCGAAGAAAGCTGGGTTCGCCTGGAAGCTGCATTCGAAGCCAACGAAAAAGTCAACGGCCAGATCTTCAACCAGGTCAAGGGTGGTTTCACCGTCGATCTGGATGGCGCTGTTGCCTTCCTGCCGCGCTCCCAGGTGGACATCCGCCCGGTTCGCGACGTGACCCCGCTGATGCACACGCCTCAGCCGTTCCAGATCCTGAAAATGGACAAGCGCCGCGGCAACATCGTTGTTTCCCGTCGTGTTGTTCTGGAAGAAACCCGTGCGGAGCAGCGCTCCGAACTGGTCCAGAGCCTGGAAGAAGGTCATACCGTGGAAGGTGTGGTCAAGAACATCACCGACTACGGTGCGTTCGTCGACCTCGGCGGCATCGATGGTCTGCTGCACGTCACCGACATTGCGTGGCGCCGCATCAACCACCCGTCGGAAGTTCTCACCATTGGCCAGACCGTCAAGGTTCAGATCATCCGCGTCAACCAGGACACGCACCGCATCAGCCTCGGCATGAAGCAGCTTGAAACCGATCCGTGGGATGGCATCGAAGCCAAGTACCCGATCGAAGCCAAGTTCACCGGCCGCGTGACCAACATCACCGACTATGGTGCATTTGTTGAGCTGGAGCCGGGCATCGAAGGCCTGATCCACGTCTCTGAAATGTCCTGGACCAAGAAGAACGTCCATCCGGGCAAGATCGTTTCCACTTCTCAGGAAGTCGAAGTGATGATCCTGGAAGTCGATCCGGTCAAGCGCCGCATCTCCCTGGGCCTCAAGCAGACCCTGCAGAACCCATGGGATGCATTCGCAGAGCAGTTCCCGGTCGGCACCAACGTCGAAGGCGAAGTCAAGAACAAGACCGAATTCGGCCTGTTCATCGGCCTCGACGGCGACGTGGACGGCATGGTTCACCTCTCCGACCTCGACTGGAACCGTCCGGGCGAGCAGGTCATCGAAGAGTACAAGAAGGGCGACATGGTCAAGGCCGTCGTTCTGGATGTTGACGTTGAGAAAGAGCGTATCTCTCTCGGCATCAAGCAGCTCACCGGCGACCCGATGGAGACAGGTGCAGGCGGCGAAATCCGCAAGAACTCTGTCGTGACCTGTGAAGTCATCGAAGTCAAAGACAGCGGCCTGGACGTCAAGATCGCAGACAGCGACCTGACTGCCTTCGTTCGTCGTGCGGACCTGTCCCGCGACCGCGAAGATCAGCGCCCGGAAAAATACTCCGTCGGCGACAAGTTCGATGCCCGCATCACCCAGTTCGACAAGAAAACCCGCCGCGTTTCCGCGTCCATCAAGGCTCTGGAAATCGCAGAAGAGAAGGAAGCTGTCGCTCAGTACGGTTCTTCCGACTCCGGTGCGTCTCTCGGCGACATCCTGGGTGCCGCTCTGAAGCAGCAGTCCGAAGACTAAGTTTTCGTCTCTTTGAAAGAGACCTGAACGCAGAAAGCCCGGCAGCAATGCCGGGCTTTTTGTTTTTTTGCCTTCAGGACCTGGCAGCCCACGAAACAGCCCGTCAATTTCGGCTCTGCATCTCTTGCTTCAGGATTCGGCATGCTAAGCTGCATAGCTTTCCCGTTCCGGAGTCTCCCGATGCGCCTGATTTTACTTACCTTTTTACCCCTATTAGCAACAAGTTCAGCCATCGCAGATATCTCTCGCTCCAGCGAGACCTGGAAGGTGAAACCGAATTTCGAGAAAAGCGACAAGGCGCGTGAGTCGATCAGCGGCGCGGCCTGCGTACCTGATCTCGGTCAGTGTCTGGCGGTGAACGATGAAAAGAAATACGCGCAGTTTTTCAAGATTGATGATAGGCGACTGGAGCCTGGCCGCCTGATCAGGCTGCTGCCGGGAAAGATTGACGGCAAGAAAACCAAGGAAATTGACGCAGAAGGCGCCGTTTATGTTCCACCGAGGAACACAGGCGAACCCGGCTTCTATTTCGTCACCGGCTCGCACGGCCTATCCAGAAGTGGCGAGTTCCAGCAATCCCGTTTTGTGCTGTTTCGATTCCCGGTCGACCCGGAAACCGGGGCTCCCACTTTCAAGTTCGACGACAAGAAAGTTGCTCCGGAGATTTCCCGCACGACACTGCTGCAGGAGACCATAAGAAACACGGAGCCTCTGAGCGCCTTTGCTGAAAAGACGCTGGATCGGAACGGCGTGACGATCGAAGGGCTTTCGGTCATGGGAGAGGACCTGCTCTTTGGTCTGCGAAGCCCGTGCCTGTCGGAACACGCGCTGGTCATGTGGGTTCCGATCGATAAGCTCTTCATGAGCACCGCCCCCTCGGCAAAAATCGACAAGGTGAAACTGGGCGACAACGTCGGCATACGGGACCTGACGGCCGTCAAGGACGGGTTTCTCATCCTGTCCGGTCGAAGCGACGACCGCCGAGGTGACGAAAAACTGACCTGCGGCGAAAACCGAAAGCCCCCTTCCCCATTTCCGACAGTGTGGTTCTGGAGCGGCAAGGAAGAGGACGCTGCGAAGCCGCTTGGCCAACTTCCCGGAATTGATGCAAATGACAGTGCCGAGACATTGCTCGTTCTGGAGGAAACTGAAGAGGCCTATCGCATCCTGATCTTGCTGGACGGCAAGAAGAACGGTGCACCCGTGGAGTTTCTGGTCGAGAAATAGGTCTCAACATTCCCGCGGCATCTTGAACACTTTTTGTGCGAGACGCACAAAGAGAACAGAAATCGTGTTTGCCGGGCTTGCAACCGGACCGGTTTTCACATGTATCGGATACACGTCCTAAAATCTTTCCGAACGGTACTTCCCAATGTCAGCCTTTGAGCTGTGCCGGATTGCAGGCACTGTCTTTATCGCCGTCACTCTGATCGTGATTGGCGACACATGTGGCAAGCTTCTGACGGCTGGCGGCGTGAATCCGTTTCTGGTCGCATTTTCACGGTTCGTGATCGGAGCACTTGCGCTGTGGCCGCTGGCGCGGATCAGGTTTCATGAACTGGCAGCCTACAAGGACTGGCGGGTGATCCTGCGTGCGATCTTCATCACCTGTGCAATCTGCTCCATTCTGACGGCGCTCAAGACGGAACCGATCGCAAACGTCTTCGGCGCCTTTTTCGTTGGACCGCTCATCTCCTTTGTCCTGGCAATCATTTTTCTTTCCGAGCGGCCTTCACGAACACAATCAGTGCTGCTTGGCCTTGGCTTTCTGGGTGTTCTGCTGGTGGTCAAACCGGGTTTTGGGGCGTCAACCGGTATATTCTTCGCCGTGCTGGCCGGTGTCTGCTACGGCTGCTATCTCTTCATGACCAAACTTCTGGCCGGTGCGATGCGGCCGAGCCTGCTGTTGATGTCCCAGCTCCTGATCGGCTCAATCCTGCTTACCCCGTTCGGTCTGAGCGTCGACATGCCGGAGCAAAATACAAGTCTCTGGCTGCTGATTGTTCTCAGTGCTCTCGGGTCTGCGGCAGGCAACTATGTTCTGGTGGTTGCCAACAAGATGGCCGATGCCAGCCTTGTTGCCCCCCTCGTCTACAGCAAGCTCATATCCGCGACAGTGCTCGGCATTCTGGTGTTTGGCGACTGGCCGGACAGCGTCGCATTGCTGGGTCTCACCCTGATCATCTTTTCAGGGCTGGGGTCACTGGCGGCAACACGGGGAATGCCCGCCCGCTACGCGTGATGCGGATGAAGTAGAGTTAGCCGCCTCAATCAAGCAGACTTGATGCCGTAGTTGGCGACCGCGCCGAGCACTTCATCGATCTCGTCTTTCGACAGGATGTACGGCTCGCCCAGGGAGCGGCTGAGGATGAAGGCGCGGGCAAGGACTTCCAGTTCTTCCATGCGCCAGAGCGCCTTGTCCAGATTTTCGCCGACAACAACTGCCCCGTGATTTGCCATCAGACAACCATGTCTGTCAGCCATTGCACTGGTAACATTTTCAGCCAGTTCGTCGCTGCCAAAGAGCGCATATCCCGCCAGAGGAACAGTATCTCCACCGAACAGCGCGATCATGTAGTGGCACGCCGGGATTTCCATCCGATTGATGGACAGCGCCGTGCAATGAACCGGGTGCGCATGGACAACGGCATGCATGTCCGGCTTGCTGCGAAGAAGCGCCAGATGGAACTGCCATTCGGTTGAAGGTGGGAACGGGCCTTCGGCCTCCCCGTCTCCCTCGATCGGCAGCGATGCCAGCATGTTCGGCGTCATCCTGTCATAGGGAACGCCTGAGGGAGTGATTATCATCCTGCTTCCGGCGCGCGCGGACACATTGCCGGAAGTGCCCTGATTGATACCGCGCCGGTTCATCTCCTTGCAGGTATCGATGATCGCCTGCCGGAGTTCCGGAGTGTCCTTGTAAGGTGCTTTAAGCATTATCTTTCGCCAGATTGAGTATGGCTGCGGCCGTATCCGAACAGGTGGCGACATGGGTCGCGTAACCACCGCGAATGGCTGCAAGCATGGGTTCGGCCCTGTGAGGTCCCGAGCCAACCAAAAGGCCCATTTCCTTGTTGCGCATCTGATCCAGAGTGACCGCAATCATACGGTCTTCGATCTCCCGGTCGAGACCATTGCCCTCATGGTCAATCAGGCGACCGCAGATCACACCAATGGCACCTTTCCGGGTACAGTCCTCAATGTCGCCACGATCAAGCAAGCCGGTGTGAACCACATGACTTTCGCTCTGACAGGTACCGCAGGCAAAGATGGTCTTGTTGCAATCGGCCACCGCCTGCAGCTGCATCTGGATGACCGGTTCCTGTTTCAACTGCTCGACCAGGCCCCTGTCGGACAGAAGCAAAGGAACATGCAGATTGACACAATGTGCGCCATAGCGGCGGGCAAGTGTTGCAGAGCAGGTTTCCGCGGCAAAGCCGAGGGCTGCAGGACGCGAGCCGACCAGCTGCACGACCGTCAGATCTTCCATGGTGATACGGGGAGCTGCCTCGGCCACCCTGTAGACCGTTTCCCCCCAGGCAACACCCAGACGGTCCCCCGGCTCCAGCAGGTTCGGGAGCCAGTCAGCAACGACACGCGTCACGCGATCCAGAGACTGGTCCGGGCTGCCCGGCGAAGAGGGAATGACAACTGCGTCCTGAAGGCCGAAGCGATCCACCAAACCACGGGCAAGTTCCTGATTTCGGAATATGTCGCTGTCGAGTGAAATGCGGACATAGTCCCGCTTTCGGGCTTCGGCCAGATAGTTGACGACCGTGGCACGCGAAATTCCGAGCCGTTCGGCGATCTCGTTCTGGTTCATGCCTTCCTGATAGTAACACCAGGTCACTTCAAGAATGGCGTCCTCCTGAGACCGAGAGCGCGCAGCAACTCCGCGCGCTCCGCTTCTGGTTTCCGTTGACCTTGCCTTGGCCGGACCCGGACTCATGCGCTCTTGGCAACCTGGGCAAGGTCCGGGAACAATTCAGCCAGTCCCTCCGGGCTCGCCGTGCACACGCCCCGTTCCGTGATCAGGCCGGTCACCAGATGGTTCGGCGTCACATCAAAGGCAGGATTGCCACCCGGCGTGCCATGCGGCGTGACCTGAACCACGCCAATAGCATTGTCGTCCGTCAGCCCCTGAATGTGGGTCACTTCGCGCTCGTTGCGTTCCTCGATCGGAATTTCGGCGACGCCGTCATCCACCGTCCAATCGATGGTCGGCGACGGCAGAGCGACATAGAAAGGCACGTTGTTGGCTTTTGCCGCCAAAGCCTTCAGGTAGGTGCCGATCTTGTTGCAGACATCACCGCGGCGCGTTGTGCGGTCCGTGCCGGTGATGACCATGTCGACCAGGCCGTGCTGCATCAGATGACCACCGGCATTATCGGTAATGTAGGTGTGTGGGATACCGTGGCTGCCGAGCTCCCAGGAGGTCAGAGCCCCCTGGTTCCGCGGACGTGTTTCATCGACCCAGATATGAATCGGAATGCCTTCGTCATGAGCCTGGTACATCGGGCTCGTTGCCGTTCCCCAGTCAACCGTTGCAATCCAGCCGGCATTGCAGTGGGTCAGGATGCGAACCGGCTCGCCATCCGGTTTGCCTGCAGCAATCTTGCGGATGATGTCCAGTCCGTTCTGACCGATGCGGTAGTTGATGTCGACGTCTTCGTCGGAAATCTCATGCGCGAGTTTCAGCGCGGCGGCGGGACGCTCATCGATCGGCAGCGGCTTCAGGAAATTGCGGCATCTGTTGAGTGCCCAGCGCAGATTGATCGCCGTTGGACGTGTCTTGTCCAGATACTCCCAGGCCTTGTCCAGATTGTCATCGGATGGATCGAGCTTGGCAGCCAGTGCCATGCCATACGCTGCGGTCGCACCGATCAATGGTGCTCCGCGCACGCGCATCTCAACAATGGCATCGGCAAAGTCCTGCAGCGTATCAACCTGCTGGATGCGGAACTCATGAGGCAGCCAGCGCTGATCAATGATCTGCAGGGCGCCCTTGTCCTCGTCCCACCAGAGCGAGCGATAATGGGTTCCGTCGACCTTCATATGATGTCCTTCTTGTTGAATTGGCGCGCGAGCGTGAGCAGTTCATCGATTGATGTTGTCGTCCTGGCATTCAGAACCAGTTCCGCTCCCATCAACAGGTTGCGCGCTTCCAGGCGGGCCTTGAGGTCCTTGTCCTCGATCTCTTCGAAATCGGCGTTGTGCGCAAGCGATAATGTGCGCCGGTGCATTTCAATTCCGCAGAAGCCAAGCGCGTCGGCCCAGATTTCGTCCAGCAGATCCGCGCAGGCATCACCCGAGTGATGCCCCTGGCTTTCGAAAAGCGCAACGGGATAAAGCATCCCCGTTCGTTCCGTCTTCCAAAGGTGGGTGAATTCTTCGTCGAAGGCCTTCACGGTTTCTGCAACAACCGAAAGGATCCACTCCCGGTAATCTTCAAGCGCGGCATCGTGGCGATGGGCTTCCTGGCTGAAATACGCCATGAAGAAGTTCGCGAGCAGCATGCCGAGATCGAACCCCATCGGGCCATATTGAACGAATTCAGGATCGATCACCCGGCTGTCCGTATCGGTCGACATGATCGAACCGCTGTGCAGGTCGCCGTGCAGCATTGTCTCCGTGTTCGAAGCGAACTTCATCAGCAGGCGTTGGGCTTTCGCCTTCAGTTCCGGGTTGGAGCGCAGTTCCGCAACCACCGGGTCGAGCCCATCGGTATGATGGTTCATCTCCGCTTCGTGATAGGGGTCGGTGAAAACAAGCGCTTCGGTGATCGCCGGAATTTCAACATTGCCTGAAAAGAGACCGACATCCTTTTTCTTGTCGGCGCTTTTCATGGAAAGCTCAGACCCTCGGAATGCCGTGCGCGCGCAGAACTTGCCGAGGAACGTGCCAAGTCCGGCAACCTTTTCACCGTCGATAAGCTTGCGACGCAGGATCTTGTGGGGCGCGAGAAACTCCATGACGATCAGCGCCTGCATCTCGTCGAAGTGATAAACCTCCGGAACGGCTCCCGGATCCCTTTCCGCCTGACGCACCAGAGCGTGGTTTTCAAAGAAGGCCCGGTAAAGCGGAAGCGGCCAGCTGTCGCCGACAAGCCGGACATAGGGCAGTGCCTGCTTGACGATCACCGTGCCTTCAGGGCCTTCGACGATGAAGACCAGGTTCAGGTTGCCGTCGCCGACTTCCTTGACCTGCCAGGTCGCCGGATCTCTTCCAACCCTGTTCGCCACTGCATCAATGGCGGATAGTCGGGCTCCAAGCTCCTCCGGCGTCAATGGCTGATACTGGTTTGGCGTATCCATGATCGCGATCATTCCTCCCGTTTACGCCCCGATAATGATCAAGATTATTCAAAAGTCAACTGAGTTGACAAATGACTATTTTGCATGTTGTAACAATACCCAACGGGAGAGGAGCTCGTATTTTTTTGGGAGGAACGGTGCAAAACGTCACCTGCAAACTCCGCGGACTGGAGAAATCCTTCGGACAGAATCACGTCCTGAAAGGCATTGATCTGGATTTGCGGGCCGGAGAAGTCACGGCGCTGATGGGAGCAAACGGAGCGGGCAAGTCCACGCTCGTGAAGGTGCTCTGCGGCTATCACTTTGCCGATGCCGGAAACATCGAGCTCGGAGGCCGGCCCTTCGCGCCAGTTGATGCTGCCGACGCAATCTCCAAAGGTGTGGTCACGGTCCACCAGTCCATCGACGACGGCGTCATTCCCGATCTGGACGTGGCCACGAACCTGACACTCGACCGCTTGACCGAGCCGGGTGTCGGCCTGTTCGTCAATGACAGAAAGCTGCGTCAGAAAGCACGGCAGGTCGCCGAAAGCATGGGCCTGACAATGGATGTGCGCACACGGGTTGCGGATCTGGATGTCGCCGACCGCCAGATGATCGCTATTGCACGTGCAATGGCCAGGTCGCCAAAGTTGCTTATTCTGGACGAACCGACCTCATCGCTGTCAGCCTCTGAAGCCGAGCGTCTTTTCACGCTGATCGACCGGCTGCGCGCCGAAGGTGTCGCGATCCTTTACATCTCGCACCGCATGTCCGACATCCGCCGTGTCGCCGACCGGATCGTCTCCATGCGCGATGGTGCGATATCCGGTATCTTCGAAAGCGAGCCGCTCGACTATGTCGGTGCAGTCAACGCCATGCTCGGTCACCAGATGACCGAAGTGGATATTGATCCGGTTTCCGGCGGCGAAGTTGTTCTGAACATCGATAACTTGAAGCTGTTCGAGGACAGCAGGGAAATCAATTTCACAGCCCGGGAAGGTGAAGTGGTTGCCTTCACCGGTCTGCTGGGAAGCGGCAAGACCCGGCTTGCGGAGATCATATTCGGCCTGGCTGCCCCGGAAGGCGGCAGACTTCAGCTCGACGGTCAGGACTACCTGCCGAAAGATGCCGCGGATGCGGTTTCCAAGGGTGTCTTCATGTCGCCGAAGGATCGCAGCGTGAATGCGGTGGTCCAGGATTTCGATATCGCCAACAACATGACCTTGCCTTTCCTGAAGGCGTTCAGCCGTTTTTCTTTCCTGAGCGACAGGGCACAGCGCAAGGCGAGCGACCAGATGATCGGCAAGATCGGGGTCGTTTGCCAGACCAATTCAGACGGCATCGACACACTGTCCGGCGGCAATCAGCAAAAGGTCATGATTGGCCGCTGGTTGCTGAAAGCCTCGCGTGTTCTTTTGCTCGACGAGCCGTTTCAGGGTGTGGACATCGGCGCAAGGCGCGATATCGGTCGCTATATCCGCCAGACGGCCAATGGCCGCGCAACTCTGGTTTTTGTTGCCGAGATTGATGAAGCCCTGGAAATCGCAGACCGGATCGTCGTTTTGAACGAAGCGGCCATTGCCGGCGAATACTTGAACAAGAATGTCGACCTGAACAGCCTGGTTGCGGACGTGTCCGGCCCCGGTGAGCGGCTGGCTCTCGCAGGATGAATTTGGAACAATGAACAAGAACGCACTCGATTTTGCCATTCGATATGGCTTCCTGGTCCTGCTCGGCGGCCTTGCCCTGTTTTTCTCGCTTTACGCAAGCGGATTTGCCAGCCCCCGCTCGGCTGTCTTCGTCCTGCAGTCCGTCGCAATCACCGGCATCCTGGCGCTTGGTGTGACCTGTACGCTGGTTGTGGGCGGGTTTGATCTGTCCATCGGTTCCGTGGCCACATCGGCCCTGATGCTGTCCGCCTATACGATGGTGATCATGGAGCAGTCGGCATTCGTCGCTGTTGCTCTGTGCCTGCTGATGGGTGCCGCCGTCGGACTGGTCAATGGCCTGCTCATCGTCAAGATGCGCGTTCCGGACCTTCTTGCGACCCTTGGCATGATGTTCCTGCTGATCGGTCTTCAGCGTATTCCAACACAGGGCAACTCGATTGCAACCGGCATGAGCCTGCCTGACGGATCCGTAGCCGAAGGAACATTTTCCGCGGCCTTTCTCTGGCTTGGCCGACATCGTTTCGACCTGTTCCTGGATCGCCTGTTGCCGGTTCCCGTTGTCGTTTTCCTTTTGATCGCCCTCTTGATCTGGCTGTTCCTCGGTTACACAAGACATGGCCGTTTGATGTACGCGATCGGTTCCAACGAACGGGCGGCCGAGTTGGTCGGCACCAACGTTCACCGCTACAAGATCGTCGCCTACATGATTTCCGGCATGCTGGCCTCTGTTGGCGGCATTCTGCTGGCCGCCCGCCTCGGCCGTGGCGATATCGCCTCCGGAAACAACCTCTTGCTTGACAGCGTTGCCGCTGCGCTCATCGGCTTCGCCGTTCTGGGGGCCGCACGCCCCAACGCCTTCGGCACGGCCGCAGGCGCCCTGTTTGTCGGCATTCTTCTTCAGGGTCTCACCATGATGAATGCCCCTTACTACATGCAGGATTTTGTCAAAGGCGCCGTTCTGGTCGCCGCTCTGGTTTTCACATTCTACCTGTCCTCGCGCCGCGGTGGCAGGAGAACAGCGTGACGCCGCCAAGGCGCCCGTTCATATTGGGAGGAAGCAATATGCTCAGACGTGAATTTATGAAGTTGGCCATAGTGGCCGGAATTGGTTTCACGGGGGGCAGCGCCCTTGCTGCCGACATGCCCGCCCCGTTCGACAAGCCGGAAGACGTGAAAATCGCCCTGGTGCGCTACCTGTCCACCGGTGACTTCTTCCAGTCTTACCTGTCTGGCGTCGAAAAGCAGGCCGAAGCGCTTGGCGTCGATCTGCGTGTTTTCGACAGCCGCCAGGATGCCGCACTTCAGGCGGACATGGTTGATCAGGCCATCGCGCTCGGCGTTGATGGTATCGTCATTCAACACGGTCTGACGGAATCCATGAAACCGGCTGCGCAGAGAGCGGTCGATGCCGGCATCAAGGTCGTTGCCTTTGACGTCAACGTGGAAAACGACGCCATCCCGCAGGTCGAGCAATCCGACTACATGCTTGGCAAGCTGGCCCTTGAACAGGCCATCAAGGACAATGGCGACGCCTTCACCGCCGGCTATGTCTATGTACCGGGGATCGCACCGCTGGACCGGCGCGACGTGGCCTGGAAAGAAGTGAAGAAAGACAATCCGGGCATCAAGGAAGCGGCCATGTTCGGCACGCTGGACAACCCGATTGCCAACTCCGTTGCCAACCAGGCGCGGTCAGTTCTGCAGGCAAACCCCACCATCAACGTAGTGTTTGCACCCTATGACGAGTTTGCAAAAGGCGTGAAAATCGCCGTTGACGAGGCCGGTCTCAACCAGGACATCAAGATCTATTCCGCCGACGTTTCAACTGCCGATATTTCCGCAATGCGCGAGCCGGATTCTGCCTGGGCAGCAACGGTTGCCACCAACCCGGCCGTTGTCGGCGAGGTCAGCGTTCGTACTCTTGCGCTCATGCTGGCAGGAGAAGACCCGGGCAAACAGGTCATTGTTCCGCCGACCCTGATCACCCAGGCGTTTCTCAACGAGCAGGACGTCAAGAACATGGAAGATCTCGGCGAAAAGATGCCTCAGTTCCAGCATGCGGACGTCTCCGTTGCTGAATGGATCCCGTTGCCGAAACGCTAAGGCGACCCATATCACTCTCTTCAGACCCGGCACCTCGTTGCCGGGTTTGTCTTTTGGTGCTCACCGGCGAAACTTTACATTTGCCTATCACTCTTTAAGTTGAAGACCTTACGACGAGCACCCGCCCCATCTTGCGGCCTCAAAACCCACCCAAGACAGAATTGCGATACCCATCATGACCGAAGCCAAGAGTGGCGACACGGTACGTCTTCATTACAAGGGCACGCTGGATGACGGCTCAGTATTCGACAGCTCGGAAGGCCGGGATCCGCTGGAATTCACTGTTGGATCCGGCCAGATCATCCCGGGTCTCGACAAAGCCATTCCCGGAATGAAGATTGACGACGAGAAAATCGTCAGGGTTGAAGCTGCAGAAGCTTACGGACCGCATAACCCGGCCGCCAAGCAAGCCGTGCCGCGGTCGAATATTCCCGAGAATGTACCGCTGGAAGTCGGTCTCCAGCTGCAGGCGCAGACAGAGAATGGCCAGATGATGTCCGTGACCGTTGTTGAAGTTTCCGACGATGAAGTCATCCTGGATGCCAATCACCCGCTGGCCGGTAAGGACCTGACCTTCGAAATCCGCCTGATCGGGATCAACTGATTTTCTGATCAGACAGCGGACTTGGCAGCATCCGAGATGCATTTCGATAAATGACTGAAACGCCTGACGCTGCCTGAAGTCCAGGAATTCAACGCGATGGGAAAAACAAGAAGCCCGCCTGTTGGCGGGCTTCCAGCGCGTGGATCATTCAAAGTGGAAAAGACGATCCGAACGCGCCTGTCAGACTTCCGGCGCCCTTGACGCCTGATCGAAACCATTGTCCTCGCCGGTTCGTTTTCTTCCCTGGCGCAGCGCGAACCAAACGGCTCCCAGGACAAGCAGAACGTTGATGCCGATCAGGACTGCCGAAACAGGGCGATCCAGAAAAATCCAGTGCCCGTCATGGGAAATCAGAAGTGAGCGCCGGTAGTTGTTTTCCAGCAGTGGTCCGAGAATCGCTCCGATGACGATCGGCGCCAAGGGATAGTCCGCCACCCGGAAGAGAATTCCGATCACTCCGAATGCGAACATCACCCACAGGTCGAAGACAGAGGCCTGGAGAGCGAATGTTCCGATTGCGCACATGAGCAGCACAACGGGAATGAGGTGCGATTTACGGATGCGCAGGACGTAAACAAAAAGAGGTGTGGTCAGTATCCCTGCGACGAGCAGCATCAGATTCGAGGCAAGGTAGACGAGAAAGACACCTCCAACGATTTCCGGCTGCTGCTCGAACAAAGTCGGCCCCGGGAACAGTCCAAGTATTAGAAGGGCACCGATCAGAACGGCGGACGACGCATCACCCGGAATTCCAAGTGCGAGCGATGGCACAAGCGTGCCGCCGACTGTCGCGTTGTTGGCGCTTTCGGTAGCAACCACACCGCCCTCTTCCCCTTCGCCGTATTTCTCGTCCGGTCCGGCAGTTGCCTTGGCAGCAGCATAGGCAGTGAAGGAGCTGATCACGCCGCCTGCGCCCGGCAGAGATCCAAAGAACGCCCCGATGGCACTCGATCTCAGAAGATTGGTCCAATGCTTCAGCGTCAGAAGGATGGACGAGAAATTGGCCCTCACCACCGGTATGTCCGGTTTTCGCGTCAGACCGGATCCCATGATCTGGAACGCCATTTCCGAAACAGCGAACAAACCGACCACCACAGCCACGATGTGAAAGCCGTTGAGCATGTGATGAGAGCCGAATGTGAAGCGATAGCCGGTGGAAAATTCATCTGTTCCGATTGTCGCCAGAAGCAATCCGAAACACCCGGCAAGCAAGCCCTTGATCAAAGATCCGCCCGATATAACGATGATCGCCGTCAGACCGGTGATCGCCAGGGCAGTGTATTCGGGCGGCGCGAAGCCGCTGGCAAAATTGGCCAGAAGCGGTGCGAAGAAAATCAGCACGATACCGCCGAAGAGCCCACCCAGAGCACTCGCCGTGATCGCGATGCCGATCGCATCCGCCGCCCGGCCTTTTTGCGCCATTGGATAACCATCGAACAACGTTGCCGCGGCGAGCGGTGTCCCCGGGATGCGCAACAGGATTGCCGAAATCGAGCCTCCGCAGGACCCACCGACGAAGATGGCGATGAGAAATCCCATCGCGGCAATCGGCGGCTGGCCGATCGCGACCGGCAACATCAGGATGATGCCCATCAGGGGCCCCAGGCCCGGAAGTGCGCCGACCAGCAGACCGAACAGGAGACCTGCAAGTGTCAGTCCGAGAGCAAGCGGTGTTAGAAACAGACCGAACCCGGTGCTGAGAGAATCAATCAACATGTGCTTACCACGGGATGTTCAGATGCCAGATGCCGCCGGGCAGGACGATCTTGAGGAAGACTTCGAACAGGAACGCAAGTCCGAAGGATATCCCGATGCCGTAGATCAGCATCGGTACCGGCCGCCGGTACCCGCAGACCCAGAGCAATGCCATGAGCATTGGTGGTGTCGACAGGTGGTAACCGAGCGTTCCCAGCGCCAGCAGATAGCAGGCAAAGACTGCAAGCAATGCAACCGGTCTTGCGAGTTGCGCCATTAAAACGCGCGGGCCTGGAACCTTTAGCCGCCAGACGCTGACAGCCGCCAGGACAAGAAGCCCCGACATCAGGATTGCCACCGCCTTCGGATAGGCCGCCGCGTTGTCATAGGGTGAGCCGGATGCGATTCCCTGTTCTGTCATTGACGTGGAGATTTGCTGAAACACCACGCCGATGACGCAGGCGAAGATCAGGAGAACCAGCCATTCCGCATGTTTCCTGGTCATGATCTTCGCCCTCCTTCAGAAGGTTTACTGCCGAACTTTCGCAAGTTCTTCTTCTTCCCATTTGAGGGCATTGCCCATCGCCCCGAGCTGGTCGGCAACCGGACCGACGACTTCTTCATACTGGTCGTGATCCCAATCAAGAGGAACGAAGCCTACACGGGTGATTGCTTCGCGAACATCCTCGCGTTTCATGGCTGCTGCCATTGCGCTGCGAAGTGCTTCGGTTTCCGCATCCGGAGTTTCGGGATGAACGAGCCACCAGGTCCAGCCCATCGGAGCCAGGCCGGACAGGCCGAGATCGATGTCGAGATCCGTGATGCTGGGTGCCCCATCATACGACGCCTTGGCACCGGGCAGTTCGGACAGAACCAGCAGGATGTCGAAACCTTCCTTGTCCTGCAGATAGGCGCCAACATTCACGAACGCGAAGTCCAGGACACCGG
Organism: Roseibium sp. SCP15; assembly: GCF_040329435.1. Classification (NCBI taxonomy): domain Bacteria; kingdom Pseudomonadati; phylum Pseudomonadota; class Alphaproteobacteria; order Hyphomicrobiales; family Stappiaceae; genus Roseibium; species Roseibium sp. SCP15. The sequence goes on from NZ_JBDZYI010000002.1 coordinate 981,441, forward strand.
ATTTCAGATCCTTGCGTGCATCACCGTCCGTTTTGTAGGGAATGTTCTGGGCCACGACGCCGTAGGACTGGAGAACCTTCGCGATCACCATGTGCGGCAAGTTGTTGCGAGAGCCGGAGGAATAGCGAAGCTTGCCGGGATTGGCCTTGCCCCATTCCATCATTTCCTCAAAGCTGCTCCAGCGCGTTTCACCGACGCGACTGCCGATAGAGAAGGCGTTCGACACTGCTGCATGGAGCGGCTTGAAGTCCTTGTAGGTCCATTCAGCGTTGCCGAGCACAGGCTGCAGAACCAGTGGTGCAACATACCCGTCGATGACCGTGTACCCATCGGCCGGCCTGCTCATAGCCGTTTTGAACGCCTTGGTCCCGGCGGCTCCCGGCGTCGAAATGACGGTCATCGCAACACCAAGTTCCTCTCCCATGGCCTTGGCGATGATCTGGCTCATCGACATCGCGGTTCCGGCGGACCAGGGAAACACGTTTTCAACCGTGCGCTCCGGAAACTCTGCTTTTGCTGCACTGACGCCAAGCACAGAGGCGATTGCAACACCTGCAATCATCATCCTCTTGAACATTTCATTTTCCTCCCGTTGATACCGGTCAGCCCTCACTGACCGAATGTTTGCTGCATTAATTGCGACCGGTCATACCCGCGCGATGGGCCTCCAACCCATAGTGCGAATAGATTTCCTCCGGTGCGTTGTGCTTGAGAAGATGAGCGACGATCGCCACGCACAATCGCGAAACGACGACTTCATCATTGATCGGATCGAGCTGGCCCGGATCGTTTTCGAGATCAAACAGGCAGGACCCGTCGTGCCAGTTGGCAACACAGGCCTGTCCGGTTTCCCCGATGTCCGGGTCCAGCGTGATCTTCAGAAGCGGTGACCCCTTTGTGAAATCGAATGGCTGGGCAAGTTCCGCCGAGCGCATCTCGTCATCGCTGAAAAGGTTCTCAAGATGAGACGGCATGACCGTGTAGGCCGGCAATGCCTGACCGTCCGGATCCTCTGGAAAACGATAGTAGCTGTAACGCCCGTCCGTTACACAGATCGGACCTGCGAACATGCCGAGGATCGCGGTATCCCGCTCCGGTGCCGTTCCCTTCAGAACCGGCAAAACGGAATGGGAGGTGACTTCTTCAGGAATGTCGATGCCATGGAAATCCAGAAGCGTGGGCATCAGGTCGGTGGTTTGCGTCAACCCGTCTACGGACCGTCCTCCTGACCCTGCCATGGAAGGATGCCAGATCATCAGCGGAATATGTGAGATTTCCTCGTAGTAGGGCATCTTGTTCTTGGCCCACCACTCATGCTCTCCCAGCAGAAATCCGTGATCGGTGGTCAGAACGAGAGCTGTTGTCTGCCAGGCGTTTTCCCTGTCGAGCCAGTCGAGCAACTTGCCGAAATACTCGTCGCACATGGCAACAAGCGCAGCATAATTCGCCCGGATCTCCGCGACCTCTTCTTCGGAGTTTGTGACTTTTTCGTAAATTGGCCAGTCCAGGATCTTGCCCTTGTAGCCGGTGGCAAACGCCTCCTTGAACCTTTGCGGAGCCGTGAAGGGTTCATGGGGATCAAAACACTCCAGCTGAAGGAACCAATTGTCCGCTGCCCGATTGAGTTCCAGAAACTCGAGCGCGCTCTGGAAACACTTTGCGGTTGGGTAATCCCGCTCTTCTTCCATGAAGATCGTATTGGTGGCGTGGCGAAGTCTTCGCCAGGTTGTCTGATCCGTGTTGCGCCGGGTTATCGTCTCCCCGTCCTGCAGACCACCCATCGGATAGTGGCGCGCGTCGAACTTTTCACGCAGCCGGGCGACGGGAGGTTGGGTAAGAACCTTGATCGCGTCGTATTCCTGACCACGGATGAAGTCCCAGCTGTCAAAGGCATTCACGTAGCCGGACCCACCATTCTCAAAATAATGCAGGTGGTCCGACACGATGTGTGTGTAGACGCCATTTTCGCTCAGGATGGATGCAAAACTATTGTCGAACGGCTCCAGCGGGCCCCAGGGCCGATGCATGAAGTTCAACCGGCCCGTATGCATATCCCTGCGTGCCGGCATGCAGGGCAGCGACCCGGCATAGTGTTTTGTAAATGTTGCGGCTTTTTGAGCGAAACGGTCGAAATTCGGGGTGGGAACAGCGGTACCGCCATATGCGCCGATAGCGCTGCGGTTCAATGAATCAAATAGCACGAAGATAGTGCGCATCAGGCTTTTGCTTCCTCCCTACCCGGTTACTGCTTGCGTACTCTAGGGATCTCGACGAAATTCGAAAAATGAAAAATTTGGACGCTAGCCATAGAGAAATGGAATGGATAGGAACCTTGCGACGCTCTTGATGATTGCCAAAACCGGCAACATGACCACGGCGGCGGAAAAGCTGTTCATCACGCAGCCGACACTCACCAAAAGACTTCAGCAGCTCGAGCAAACCTACGGTTCCAAGCTGGTCGAGAGACTGCCGCGCGGAGCAAGGCTGACACCGATGGGTGAAGAACTTCTCCCCTTTGCGCGAAGGATAGAACAGTCCTACCTGCAGGCGAACGAGGCACTCAACGCATTCAAGGGCGGGCACCTTGATGAAATCAGGGTCGGTGCAGGCCCTTTGTTTCACCTGCGATACCTGGGAAAGGCCTTCGCGGTTCTGCATGACGAATTTCCCGACACCCGCATCAGGCTGACGGCCGACGTCAACTCCCGGAACCTGCCGAAAATCCGTCAGGGACTTCAGGACCTGATGTTCGGAACAACGGAAAACCTCGATCCGGATGATGAAGTCCACTTCGTTCCCCTCACCATCGTGGAACAGGGCGTGCTTGTCAGTGTTGAGCACCCGCTCGCACGCGGCGACAGCGTCCGGGCGCAAGACCTTCAGGATGTCAGTTGGATTGTCTACAGCGATACGCCTGAAAACGAGGAAATGACGAACGCCTATTTTGCGCTTCAGGGACTGAAACCGCCGAACATGGTTCTGCAGACTAGTTCCTTTGCGCTTGGCCTGCAGATGCTGGAGCGCAGCCGGAGCGCCATGACAGTGCCTGCCCAGCTGGAGCCGACGCTCGACCGAACCCGCTACAAGGTATTGAGGCCTGACCCGCCCATCAGCCGGAAACCCGCAGGCGCCTTTTTTCGAAGTTCCTCGATTGCATTTCCGGCTGTCGCCCGGCTGATTGAAATCGTGCAGGAACAGATTGGATGAAACAACAGAATAGGGGCAGCACTCGTACAGACCGGTGAACGGCTATTCGGCCACTGCGGGTTCTGGAGATACATCAGTCTGCTTGACCAGCGTTTCTTCCATGAAGACCAGAAAGATGATCAGTCCCACCGCCGCCGTTCCTGCAAGGCTCATGAAACCGACAGTGTAATTGGTGAACTGCACGATATATTCGGCAACGATGTTGCTAAGGGATGCTCCAATGCCGATCAACATCGCCAGCACGCCTTGCGCAAGGTTGAACCGGCCGGTGCCGTTGGTAATGTCTGCCAGAACGAGCAGGAACACCATTGCAAAAATACCGTTGGCGACGCCGTCCAGCGCCTGGATCGCGACAAGTGCCACCGGATTTTCAAAATAGGCGAACAGAAACCCTCGAAACGGCAGCACGGCAAAAGCAATCAGAAACAATGGCTTGCGACCCCAGACATCCGCCTTCTTGCCGCAGAAAATCGCCATACCGATCATGACCAGCTGCGCTGCAATCACACAGGCGGCGGTGAAGGCAATTCCATGTTCGGCATCGCTGTTGGATGACAGTTTCTGACTGACGAGGGGTAGCATGGCCGCATTGGCTGAGTGAAACAGAAAGATACAGATCGCAAAAACCAGCAGCCGCCTGTCCTCGAACAGACTCATGATCCCTTCCGGATTTCCTGAACCCTTCTTTTCTTCCGCGAGCCCACCACGCGCCAGATCATGATCAATCGCGTTCCTGTCGATCAGCAGGGCACAGAAGATCATGCCGCAGGCCATCGCCGCAACCAGCCAGAACACACCTAATGCCGACCAAGTGAGTGCAAGAATGGCTGCCAGGATGGCTGCAATCATGTTGCCGGCATGGTTCCAGGCCTGATTGGCGCTGGTCTGCCTGGTGAAATAGGCATGCCCGACAAGGCCAAGGGTCACCGCAGCAATCAACGGCCCGAGAAAGGCAGAGGCCGACCCGATCAGGATCTGTGCTGTGTAAACAGCCGCTGCATCATTGAAAGCCAGTATGCCGAGTGTGCTGGCCGCAATGGCAATCGCACACCCGATCAAAAGGGTTCGTTTCCAGGTAACCGCGTCAACGATGGCGCCGGCCGGCGACTGCATAATCACCGTCGCTATGCTTCCAGCGGCAAGCGCAATTCCGATGGAACCCGGCGACCAGTGCTGCAGAGAAAGAAGATAGATTGCGAGGTAGGGGCCAATCCCGCCAACAACGTCACCAGCAAAGAAATTCACTCCGAGCAACGGTTTGTTCAGCTGCATAACATCTTTCCCGCGCCTGTTTGAAGATCTGGTGCAATTCTCGCCGACTACACATAAAAATATTATTTACCCATTTTCATGCACCTTAAAATGGAATACCGATGTTTTCCATAAGGAATCGCGAGACTCAATTAAATGCCTTTAAGTTTAATTGTATCTATATTTGTGTTTTTCATGATTGCGATCCGTCAATGGTTGCCGAGCTGGGTGAAGATCTGGCAAATCATGACGGCTGGTGCAGTATTCCTCTTGGTAACAGGTAACATTTCACCTTCGGAAGCACTTAAGGCAATCGACTGGAACGTGATCGCCTACCTGTTTGGCGTGTTCGCCATTTCTCATGCGTTATTTGCCTCCGGCATATCCAATGAGGTCAGCAACTGGATCTGCGCCGATTCCCGCCCGGTTCCAGCGATCCTCTTCTATTTCATTCTGTTCGTGACCGCCGTGTCGGCCGTGCTGACGAATGATGCGGCAGCTGCCATTGGAACTCCGATCGCAATTGCAATTGCGGCAAGTCTTGGAATTCGCGCTGCCCTGCCCCTGATTGCCCTGTGTGTGTCGGTCACGGTCGGAAGCATGTTCTCGCCGGTCGGCAATCCGCAAAATCTTTTGATCGTCGCTGATGGACACTTCACCAATCCGGTGGCCGTGTTTCTGGAATGGCTGCTTGTCCCCGGCCTGGTTTCTCTCGCTTTCACGCTGGTTTGGTTCTGGTACTGCTTTTCAAGGGAAGAACAGGGTGATGCACCCTCCCATGTTGCACCGGAAGAACAGACAATGCGGCAGTGGCCGGCGCTTCTTTCCACCGGGCTTCTGTGTGTGCTCGTCCTGATCGACAGTTTTGCGCACGGCTCCTCCTGGGCGCCGGACCTGCCGCTCGGAGCGCTCAGTCTGATAGCCGCCGTGCCGCTCTTCCTGTTCTCCTCACATCGGGTTCAGCTTGTGAAGGAGGTCGATTGGCACACGCTCATCTTTTTCGTGTCCATGTTCATCGTGACGGGTGCCGTGCTGAAGTCAGGAGCGCTTCAGGAATGGCTGAGCCCATGGCACGACCAGCTGGGCGATCCGGTGCTGGTCACATCGATTGCCTTCTTCGGCAGCCAGGTGTTTTCAAATGTGCCGCTTGTCGAGATTTATCTGAACCTTCTGAAGGGTCATGAAACTGCGACACTGATGCTGCTCTCCGGCATTTCCACGCTTGCGGGGAACCTGTTCATCCTGAGTGCTGCCAGCAATGTCATAATCGTCCAGCAGACCGAGAAACACGGCGTGACGCCGTTTCAGTTCTGGCAATTCACCCGCTACGTCCTGCCGGTAACCGTTGTATCCCTGATCGCGTGTTACGCTTGGGTTGCCTTCGTTACAGAGCTCAACGGGTGACCTGGCGGCCGGAACGTCAGCGTCAAAGAATTCGCCCGCTATACGTGAAACTGCCGCAATCTGATGCGAAAATTGCGATAAGCAATTGCAATTCCAGTCATACTCACCCTATGTAGGTGCTGGTTTTCATACGTTCTTGTCCGGAGAAACCCTGTTCATGCCTGTTGATGTTGACGCCCTGGTGGATAGACGGCGTTTGCGGCGCAAAGTCACTTTCTGGCGCGTGGCAACCTTTGTCGTAATTGCAGGGGCGCTTATCGCCGGCCTTGCCTACGTATCGGGAACGACCGGCAAGCGGTCCGCTCACATTGCCCGCATCCCTATTGAAGGCGTGATCCTTGAAGATCGCAAAACGCTGAAAATGATCGAAAGGATCGGCAAGGCAGACGCGGTCAAAGGCGTTCTTGTCTCCATCAACTCTCCCGGTGGCAGCACCACTGGCGGCGAGGCGATCTATCAAGCCTTGCGTGAACTGGCAGAAAAGAAACCGGTCGTCGCCGAAATCCGCACGGTCGGAACGTCCGCCGGCTATATGATCGCCTTGGCCTCAGATCACATTGTGGCACGGTACAATACCATCACCGGTTCGATCGGCGTCCTCTTCCAGTTCGGAAACGCTCAAAAGTTGCTTGAGACGGTTGGCGTCCAGATGGAAGCCGTAAAAAGCGCACCGCTCAAGGCGGAACCTGACTTTTATTCCGAAACCACGCCACAGGTACGCGCCATGCTGCAATCCCTGGTGACGGACTCCTATGAATGGTTCGTCGGCCTGGTTGCCGAGCGCCGGGAACTGGCGCCAACCAAGGCAAAGGAACTTGCCGACGGCCGCATTCTGACCGGTCACAGGGCGATGGAAGAAAAGCTCGTCGATGCCATCGGCGGGGAAGATGTCGCAATCTCCTGGCTGGAAACCGAAAAGGGTGTTGCAAAGGATTTGCCCGTCGTCACATGGACGACAAACAGCAACCTTGAAGAGCTTCCATTTTCCTCACGCGTCTCGCGAGAGTTCGGAAAAGGCATCGGATCTGCCCTCTTAAATCCTATTATTGATGCTAAGGGGCTGATTCCTCGAGGTCTTACGCTTGACGGGCTCGTATCCGTTTGGCAGGCTTCTGACGCGGCAGACAAATAATCGTTAAGCGAGAGGGGGCGCAGCATGATCAAATCAGAACTTGTTCAGCACATCGCCGAGCAGAACCCGCACCTTTATCAGCGTGATGTTGAGAATATCGTCAACGCCATTCTGGATGAAATCACAGAAGCCTTGATGCGTGGGGATCGCGTCGAACTGCGCGGATTTGGCGCATTCTCTGTCAAGAACCGTCCGGCCAGAGTTGGCCGGAATCCTCGTACCGGTCAGAAAGTGGAAGTGGATGAGAAACACGTTCCCTTCTTCAAAACCGGCAAGGAAATGCGTATACGTCTGAATGACGGTGTAGACCACGGCGACGATTAGTTTGCGCCGTTCCGGCTTGCCCGTCTCGAACTGAATTCTGATCTGGTAAAAACCGGGAGGCCACCGTGACCCGTTTCGTCAAGTATGTGATTTTGTTCGCAATCGCGGTGGTACTGCTTCCCTTGGCAGTCACAAACAGGCACACGGTTTCCCTGTCCCTGAACCCCTTCGATCCGCAGGATCCGCGGCTGACCATTCCCGATATTCCGCTGTTCTGGGTTATCTTTGCGAGCCTTTTGATCGGCATCATTCTTGGTGGGTTTGGTGCCTGGGCAAAGCAGGGCCGCTGGCGCAAGGAGGCGCGGGTCAAGCGCCGCGAGGCCGACAAGTGGCACAAGGAAGCTGACCAGCTGAGGGATATGCAGGCGACTGCGCAACCGTCATCCAATCTCAAGGGCCTTGCCGGACCGGATAATCGCTCGGCGGCGTAACGTATTTTTCGTATAATCGTCCGATGCGGATCATATCCAGCGACGAAATTGAAGCATGTCTTGAGGACAGACCTGTTCTGGAAACCCTGAGGCGTGCCTTCCGGTCCAACACCGTCACGCCGCTCATTCCCGATCTGGCGATCGACCGGCTTGATCAGCATTCCGGTCATTTGTCCTTTCAACCGGCCTGGACAGACTTTGCCGCGCAAGGCGACGTCTCCAGAGGGTATATCGGCTGCTCGCTTGCCCTGGACCTGCCTGAGCAGAACGGCCTCTCTTCAGGCCTTTACATTCTCTTTTCCGGGTCCGGCGGCCAACCGATCGCCTTGATCGACGGTGTTCGCCTCAATGCCTGGCGGACAGCAGGGGTTCACGCCCTGGCCGCCGCCTACCTCTCGCGCGAGGATACCTCCCGGCTGCTCGTCATCGGCGACGATCCCCGTCTTCCAAGACTTCTGTCTGCTTATGCCGCGGTGAGAAATTTCACGTCGATCCTGCTTGCCGGTGTTTCGAAAGAGACCCAGAAGAGGATCAGCAACCAACCTGCCATGGCAGGCGTTCATATCGGTGTGACGAATGAAATTCATGCCGCGCAGGAAGGCGCGGACATGATCTGCGTTGCAGGGCCGGAATACGATACCCAGACGCATCACTCGCTGACCTATCTCGATCCACCCGCCGGGTGCCACATTGACGTGCTGGACACAACCGCGCTCCTGCCATCGGAGCTGCTCGAGGAAGCCCGACTGTTTTCTTCCGACCTCTCAAATCCGCCGAGATCTGAACTGGAATGGGCTGCGGACCTCAAGGAACTTGCGCAGGGCAACAAGGCAGGGCGTCGATACTACGGCCAGAGAACCCTGTTTATTCCCGGCCCGGGAACCGGGCTGGCCGACTATGCGCTCGCTGCACACATTTTTTTGAGGTCATAAACTCTGGAACTTCTGGCATCATGTCCCACATTGCAGGGTCAGCAGGGGTTAAACCAGAAAGCGAGGACCTGAAAGGATGCCCGTATCGCCAATAGGCGGAGAATGGGCCCGCTTTCCCCATTGTCGTTTTGCAAAGGAGCAGGAAATGCTGACGACACTTGCCTATTCGGCAAGCCTACCGGTGATCGCATTTGGACTGATCGTTTACGTGTCGGGCACGTTTGGGCTTGTATTTTAAGAAAAAAGCCGGTTCGAAGGGAACCGGCTTTTTTTGTGTGCGACCGTCGTTCAGCCCGCCATTTCCGCCGGTGTCATCCAGCCCTGTGCCGCTCCGTTCACATCCTTGAGGATAGCGATCCGGCCAACGCCGGGAACATCGAATGGCGGACGGACAATTTCGCCGCCATGCGCCTTGGCCAGATCCAGGCGCTCGTCAACGTCGTCCACCGCGATGTAGGAAAACCAGTGATCCGGAAGTCCGTCAAATTGCGGGCCGTTCATCGGGAAGAGACCTGCAACCGGTTTGTCGCCCAGCTTGGCAAGCAGATAGATACCTTCTTCCATCGGCATTTCCGTGAATGTCCAACCCAACGTCTTGCCGTAAAATTCACGGGCCTTCTCCGTGTCGCGGGTCATCAATTCGTTCCAGTAAAAAATACCGTGCTCAGCCATCTTGGCCTCCACCTTGTCAAAAATAACAAAGCCAACACTACTCTCTACCGCATCAAAACACCATGATCATGCTGCGTCCGGAAAACACTCCTGACGGAGGGGTGTCAGGAGTGGTTCGCTATGCTCTTCCGATCGAAGCGAACATCCCGGAGCCAAAAAAGTGTTACCGATCATCATTCTCCTGACCCAGCAATATTCTGATTGGGAGATCGCTCCCCTGGCAGGACTTGGGCGGGCGTTCTATGGCGCTGAGATTGCCTTCGCATCGCCCACAGGTGGGCAGATTACCTCGGTTGCCGGTCTGTCCATCGCCAACACCGATCGCTTCAAAGTCCCGGAACGAGGCGTTGTTGTTGTTTGCGGAAGTCCTACTTTCGAAACTGATCCGCTTCCCGAAATCGAGGCCGGATTGCTGCAGGCATCCCGGAACGGCTGCGTTGTCGCAGGTATATGCGGCGGGACCGCGATGTTGGCACGTGCGGGCTTGCTGGACCATGTACAACACACCTCAAACACACTCGGCTACCTGGAAAAGCACGCTCCCTCCTATGCGGGTAGCGCTCACTATATCGATCAACCGTCCGCGGCACGGGGCGAAAACATCATCACGGCACCGGCACCTGCTCCCGCCAGTTTCGCGGTTGAAGTTCTGTCCGCCGCCGGCATCGACAGGCCGGCAGCGGAGCAGATCAGGCTTATGCTCGGAAAGGAGCATATCGGGCAGAGAACATCGTGATCGGGGAGTATCAGGTTGCACTCCCACCCCGATAGCCCGGCAGGGTCCAGCCGTAGAGGATCGCGCCACCACGCAACAAAAGTGCGATAGCCGCTGCAATTGCAGCGGCCATGACCTGTGGCAATCCCAGATGAGCAAGCACGACAAAGCTCCCTGCCCCCGCAAAGGCTGCTGTAACATAAATTTCGGATTTGACGATGGTGGAGGGATCTCGAGCGATCGTGTCACGCAGGATGCCGCCAAAGGTTGCTGTCGATACGCCCATCAGGACGGCGACCAGAACAGTGTCTCCAACCGACATGGCCTTGGCCGCCCCCATGACGGAATAAGCCGCAATACCGATTGCATCCGCCCATCTGAGTGGTTTGTTCAGCTTTTCGATCTGGTGAGCGAAAAACCAAACAATGATGCTGATAATCACACAGACAAAAAGATAGCCTTCATTTTCGACCCAGAAGACAGGAACACCAAGAAGCAGGTCCCGCAGAGTTCCGCCACCGATCCCGGTCAGCGTTGCAAAAAAGAGAAAGGCGACGAAATCCAGCTGTTTGCGGGAGGCAACAATGCCACCTGTGACCGCAAAGACGGCAACCCCGAGATAGTCCAAATATTGCAGCAGCATCACAGTCCCCCGAAGCGCGCTGTTGGATACAAGCTCAGAAAAGTATTGCCGACAAACAACCGATTTCCAGCACTGGATTCAGTGACGCCGATCGAGATCCCCATTAATTTCGCTGCTAAGTGGCAAGGAAACTTCGCGCAAAATATCCCGTAAATTTTCCGGAAAAAGCTGGACAGGGTTCTCATGCTTTCGCCAGGCCCCATGTTCGCCTTGACCCTCAATATCTTCAAAGACTTCTTGCTTATAAAGCGACTTATCTTGAAAGGCACATTCGACGGGAAAATTAATTTCGTGTTTTCGTTGACCGCCAGCAACTCTTCGGCAACGGGTCTGAGTATGATGGCCAGCGCCACGTTCCGAATGCACTCAGTCACCATTTCCACTTTCCGCTTAAAATCAACGAATTGGTGCACGGAACTTACTCCTGTCATCGACTATCGATATGTCAAACAGAGTGGAAAGATAGTTTGTGAGCGGCACACAAAACACTAATCATAGCTTCAGATTGATACTTCAGGATTCCCCATGACCTTCACCATTGCAGAGCACTTTACCTGCGGCAAAGATTCCCGTGGCTACTCAGAAGACCGGATCGTGATCTCGGAGAACCACTTTGGCGTTCTGGACGGATCAAGGGGCCCTGAAGGCCTTGGTCGGGAAACGATAGGTGCGATCCTCGACACAGCGGTCGAATATCTCACGTCCATTTCAGCAACCGCTCGGTTCGAGGACGTCGCAAGCGAACTCGACAGCATTACCCGCGTCTACAAGGACAGAGCTGGGGTTATCGATTTCAAACGATCGGGCGGATTTGTTTTTTGTCTCTACTCCAGCCACTTCAATGAAATCTGGCGGGTTGGTGACTGCAAATTTCGCAATGGCGGACGCGTCTATTCGAACATGTTCAAGGCCGAAGAAATTTGCGCGGCGGCAAGGTCACTTATCCTGAAGTCCAAACTGAATTCCGGTCTAACCCCAGAAGACATCATGAAGTCGGTTGATTATCATCATTCAATAGATGATCTGCTGTTGCATGAGGCCAGTTTCCTTAATGCAGCCAATGATCCATTCGGGATAGGGGCCGTTATTGGTGACGGCACCCCGACAGTTTTCCAGGAACGAGCTGAAGCACGTCCAGGCCGATTGGTAATCACGACCGACGGCTATCCGAAGGTTCTCGACACTCTCAAAGAGACCGAAGAGGAACTAAAGGCTCTGCTGATCAAGGACCCTCTCTGCATTGACGCCAACCAGCAATGCAAAGGTCTTGCACCCGGCCTGGTTTCATTTGATGACAGGTCGTTTGTTTCAGCCGACATCCAAGTCTGAACAAGCCCCTGGGTTTCCCCGAATGCTTTGATCATTTCCTACAAAAAACCGCTTCGGCCAAGGGCAGAAGCGGCTTTCGAAACTCGGGAAATTCCGGATTGTGCGTCAGGCGCTCTTGTCGACCGTCTGTCCGGCCCCTTCTGCGGTGGCCTGAGGTTGCGCAACCTCTTTCGGCCCGCCTTTCGAGACACCGACCATAGCCGGACGCAGAACGCGTTCGCCAATGACGTAGCCGGCCTGCACGACCTGAACAACCGTGTTGTTCGGCACTTCGGTGTTCGGCACCTCGAACATGGCCTGGTGGAAATTCGGATCGAATTTCTGGCCTTCCGGGTTCAATTTCTTCACGCCGTTCTTTTCGAGCTGGTTGAGCAGATCCCGTTCGATCATCTCAACGCCCTCGATCAGAGAAGCAATTCCGGCATCCGCGTTCTTGCGATCTTCATCCGGCAACGCGTCCATTGCACGGCGCAGGTTGTCGGACACGGTCAGCATGTCACGTGCGAAACCGGACACCGCATATTGCCGGGCATCCTTGATTTCTTTTTCGGTACGGCGGCGCAGGTTTTCCATTTCCGCCATTGTCCGAAGCGCACGGTCCTTCAGATCCGCGTTTTCAGCTTGCAGAACTTCGATCGGATCGATTCCGGCTTCTTCGGCAGCTTCCGGCTGCGCAGCTGCAGCTTCGGTTTCCGGGTTTACGCTTGCCGGCTGTTCTTCCGGGGTTTTGTTTTCGTCGCTCATGAATGTTCCGTTTGGCTCAAACTAGTTGCCGATGCTTATACGACCGGTTGTCCACTTTTTCAAAGAGGATCGGCGGACAAGCAAAAGCTTATCCGCCGGATGCGCTCATATGATGTCCACAGCCGGCCGGCCGCAGGCAAATAGCAATTAGATAGCGCTCTTGATCCAGTCGGAAAGCTTGCCTTTCGGGGCAGCACCAACCTGGGTTGCCATCGGCTCGCCATCCTTGAAGAGGATCAGCATCGGGATCGAACGGACGCCGTATTTCATAGCCATGTCCTGGTTCTCATCGATATTGAGCTTGGTGATCTTCACCTGGCCGTTCATCTCTTCGGAGATTTCTTCGAGCGCCGGCGCGATCATTTTACAAGGGCCGCACCATTCCGCCCAGAAGTCGACAACGACCGGGCCATCGGATTTCAGGACTTCGGTCTCAAAGGAAGCATCGGTAACTTGAGTGGTTGCCATATCAAGATCTCGTGGTTCTAGAATTCACGCCTACCCGATGTAAGCGCGTCAGTTGGCCCGAACGTAGGAAGCGGCAAGCCCGTCGTCAAGCTGCTGTGCCGTCAGGACGCAGCCCGGCAAAGGTCCGATCCAGAATTTCGGCGGGAATTTCCATCAAGGATGGTGCTGCCGTCCAGAGCAGACAGGCGGCAATTTCCCTGTCCGGATAAATCTGCTTCAGCAATTCCCTGTAAACACAAAGCTGTGCGCGGTATTCCAGCGGCACAGCCTCCGCGGACTGCGGCGGATTGAAATTGGTCTTGTAATCCACAATCACAACCCGTTTATCATCAACGAGCAGCCGGTCGATCTGCCCTGAGACCTCCACTTCGGTCCCATCACTGGCGCGAATCGTTCCAACAACCGGGACTTCCGCCTGAGCATCATCTGCAAACAAAGGCGCAAAGGTTGCCGATTCGAGTATCGCAGCGACTTCCTCCAGCAGCTTTTCACGGTAGCGCTCGAATTCCGGCTTCAAACTTTGCTTCAGGTAATTCCCGGCCGCAGGCAAACGCTTCTCTTCCGAAATGGCCGGAAGCAGTTCCAGCAACCGGTGCACAAGACGGCCTCGTTCCAGTGGCCAGGAGGCAGGCTGGTTGTACGCCTGAAGACGGGAAATGGCCGAAACCGGCGTAACGCCTTCTTTTTCCTCCATTTCCTCAAACGCGCGGGAAGGCTGTAGACGCTTCTTCTTCGGCAGCGACCTTACCGGCTGCGCCAACCACGTGGGCAGTTCTTCCTCCGCTGCAGCCGGGTTCACACCTACCGGGAGCTGTGCATCGCCTGCATTTTGCTCAGGGTCTTCGGAGCTTTTCTGCCAGCGCCACGCGGACACTTCGCCGGCAGCATCAAACAGTTCCCTGGCCTCGGGCTTCAAGGCCCGTTCAACCATGGAATACCAGCAGTTTTCATGGGCACCGCGTTTCGGTTCCCAACCGCAGACGATCAAGCGATCTTCCGCTCGGGTCAATGCAACATACAAGAGCCGCCGATATTCTTCTTCCTGTGCGTCCCGCAGTCCCTCGACGGCTTCATCATGCCAGGGGGTGCGATCTGCCTTGGACGGCAGCCAGACGAGCGCCGGCGGCAGCAATTCGTTTTGCAGGCGCATGCGCGGCAGGAAGGACGGATCATGAATGGCACTGACCGGCGCGGCCCCAGGGTCGACCAATACGACAATCCTGGCTTCCAGCCCCTTTGATCCGTGCACGGTCATGATCCGGACCATGCCCTTGGTGTTGGTAAGCTCCCGCTTGATTTCCGTCGGTGCGGCCGCCATCCAGGCCAGAAAACCTTCAAGTCCCGGGGTTCCGGACTGCTCATAAGCAATTGTCAGGGCCAGAAATTCGTCAAGCACATCATCTACTTCAACGCCCAGCCGGGCACGGAAAGCCTGGCGTCCTCCGTCAGCTCCCAACAAGCGGGCATAGAACTCGTAAGGAGGAACAAAGTCGGCACGTGCCCGCCAGTCTTCCAGCCGGGCGCGAACCGCCTGCCACTTTTCCGAGAATTCGGATCGCTTGACCAGCATCTGCCAGAGGGTTCCCGGCCGGATTTTTTCCGGCGCCTCGCGCGCTACCTCCAGAAGGTCTTCATCGCTCAGCCCGAAGAGCGGGCTTCTGAGGACACAGGCCAGCGACAGATCATCTTCGGGAAGCAGCAGAAACCGTCCGAGCGCCGCCAGGTCCTGAACCGCAATATGGTCCGTCAATACCAAGCGGTCACTGCCGGCAGCCGGAATGTCGAGCTGCTTGAGTTCCCGGTTGAGGGCTTCGACAAAGGGACCACGCTTGCGCACCAGGATCATCACGTCGCCAGGCTCTGCGGTTCCGGTCCGCATCCAATCCGCTATTTCGGATGCGATCCGCTTGGCAACCTTGAGCATCGGACTGCCGGTGCCGACATGATCGATCGGCTGACGCCAATCGTCCGGTTCTTCGATCTCCGCTTCAGCTTCCAGCGGCCAAATATCAACGATGCCGGGGTCCCGCCTGATGGCCTCATGAACGGGTGCTGTCACTTCCTGGGACAGCCCCCTGTGAGCGCTTTCGTCCTGGAATACCCTGTCAACGGCTCCAAGCACGTCCGGTGTCGAGCGGAAGGACAGCTGCAGGTTGACGGAGTGAAACTCCTGTTCCGCCGCCCCTGCCTGACTGGAAAAAGCCCGTCGCATAGCGTCGAAATAAGCCGGAACAGCCCCCTGGAAAGAATAGATTGACTGCTTTTCGTCCCCAACCGCAAAGAGGGTGCGGGTTCTTTCGTGAGCGCCTGTGCCTGCGAAAAACTCCGATGCCAGCGCCGTCACCACTTCCCACTGGCGCGGACTGGTATCCTGGGCTTCATCAACCAGAATATGATCGAGCCCCTGATCCAGCTTGTATTGCACCCATAACGCCGCATCGGACTTTTGCAATAGCGTTGCAGTCTTGACGACAAGATCTTCGAAATCCAGGTATCCGCGCGCCGTCTTGGACCGCTCGTAGTGGCGAATGACGGCATCTGCGAGCCGCAGGAGCGACCGTGTTCCCTCGAAGGTCGCAACCTTGCGACGCTCATCCAGAAGAGCCAGCAACCGGGTCTGCTCGCCAACAAGAGCTTCGACCATGACCGGGAATGCTTCGGCCACTTTCTTGGTCGCCAGCGATTTCCGCGGCTCCAGTTTGCTGGTCAGGAAAATCTGCAGCCAGGCTTCGCGGAAGCCGGTCGGGTCTGCAATCCGTGATGCCGAGGCGAGCGCGTCAGCGCGCGCCTGATCGGTCTTGGACCCGGTGTTCAGAGCCTCGGCATAACTGAGGCAAGTGTTCAGATCGAAGGGACACTCATCTTTGAAGCGGCTGTCAAAATCTGACAGTCGCACAGATGGGTCAACTTCCAGAAGGTGAGCCAATTCATCCAGGGCTGCTTCCAGGTCGCCCGCATCCACCGTCCAACGGCGAAACGCATCCCGGCTCTGAATGAGCTCGTCCAGCGCCTTTTGGGCGCCGCCATCGCTCATCAGATCGATGACGGATGCAAGCGCCTGACCAAACGCGCTTTCAGGCTCGGTTTCCGCCTGATGCAGCACGCTGGCACGCGCTTCGGCCATCAATTCGGCGGCAACCCGGTCATCCAGAACCGAAAAGTGTCCGGCGACATTTGCTTCCAGCGGAAACTGGTGCAGCAGAGATTCGCAGAACCCGTGAATGGTCTGGATTTTCAGGCCACCAGGAGTTTCCAGAGCGCGCGCAAACAGCCGGCGCGCCATGGCGACACGCTTTACATCGGGTTTCCGGCCCTCGATGTCCTGGAGTTCGGCGGCAAGCTCGCTGTCCTCCATGGTCACCCAGGTGCCAAGGATCTTGAAAACACGGGTGGCCATCTCTGCCGCTGCAGCCTTGGTAAAGGTCAATGCAAGGATTCTGGACGGGTCGGTTCCATCCAGCAGCAGACGCACGACGCGGCGGGACAGAACAAAGGTTTTTCCGGATCCTGCATTGGCGCTCACCCAGGCGGAGGCACGTGGCCGTGACGCCAGGTCTTGCCGTTCTCTTGTCAGCTGGGGAATTTCAAACCCGCTCATGACGGTTCGTCTCCCCCAAGCGCCCATTCCTGTGTACGGGCAAGATGATCATAAACGCCGTCCATCTGACGCTCGCGCATCACGCGGGCGCGGGATCGATAGCCAGTTTGCACCTTGGCATAGTGCGCAATCAGCTGTTCCAGTCTCGCCCAGGCATCCTCGATGAGATCTTCCAGTTCGGATTCCTTGGGATTGCGCCTTGCCTCGATGACGGGCTCTGCTCCCCCCTTGAGCTGAAGGTACAGAAGTTCAGTAACCGGAGCATCGGCTGGAATATCCTTGAAGCCGTACCGCTTGATCATTGCTGCTTCCAGCAATAATTGCGGCGAAAGAAGTGCATCGACCTGTTTCTGGGAGGGAACCTGCCCGGTCTTGTAGTCGATCACCGACAGTCCGCCGCTCTTCAAAAGATCGATCCGGTCTGCCCGACCGCGCAGGCGGAAGTCAAAGCCCGGCAGTTTCAGCTCGACACCTCCGCCGATTTCCAGAAAGCGTTGTTCAAGCGATCTGGATCTCACCGCCTCGTAGCCAACGAAACCGGCTGCGATCCGTTGAAACCGTGGCCACCAGAGAGCCCGGATCGCCGGAAAGGCATCAAGCGGCTCGAACAGGTCCTCACCGATATCCGTCAAAGCCGCTACTGCGTTGTCGTCAAAATCACCCGTCCAGGTGCCCAGGAATTCGGCCAGGGCATCGTGAATGAGATTGCCCTTGTCGGCCGCTCCCGGCTCTCCGCCGATCGGATCGACCGGCTGCAGTTCCAGAACATGGCGCGCATAAATCGCGTAAGGATCCCGGACCAGCCGTTCAATTTCGGTGATCGACAGCGTTGCCGGGCGTGCAGCCAATGGCGGTGTGGGGCACGGTCTGCCAGCTGGCTGGACGGGTCCGGGAGACCGGTCAAGCAGTGCGGCAAGTTCTGAGTAGACAGCACCTTTTTCTTCCATCGCCTGGGTTACGGTCGGTCCTGCGAGCGTCGTCAGGCGCTGCAGCCAGCGGGAAGCCACGGTCGGAGCGCCGTCAGCACGGGAGGTCCTGGACAGAAGCACCCGCGTTGCGCCCATACCTTGCGCAAAATCATGCGCAGCAGCGCCAAGCCTGCGCTCCGGCGGCTCCAAACCCATGTCCCGCTTCATCGGCCGGTTCAGCCAGGGATCGTTGCGGGTGCGCTGCGGCCAGACGCCTTCGTTCAATCCGCCCATAATAACAAAATCAAAGGACTGAAGCCGTGCTTCCATAGGTCCCAGGATCTGAACCCTCTGGTCTCCCGGCAGCCGGCGACGCACGGCCTGGCCAGACATGAGCGCTGGCAGAACAGACGGCCATTCGTGTGGCGGCACTTCCAGACCACTTGACGATGCTTCCAGAAGCCCGGTCAGGAACTGTGCCAGCACTTCGCCTGCTTCACCTGCAAACAGTTCCTCCGTTGAGCCGGTATCGTCAACGGCGATTGCCTGCACCACGTCGACATGACGCCTGGCAAGCTCGGTGATGGAGACCGGGTCTGCAGCTTCAGCAAGTTCTTCAAGTGGCCTTAGCGCGGTGGCCAACCTGCCCATGAGGTCGGATATCACGTCCCAGTCCGCTTCATGGATCTTTTTCCAGCGCGGCGTATGCGCCTTGCCGGCTTCCTCCCGGCTGGCTTCAACAGCCAGCTTCAGGCCTTCGGTTCCAGGACGGGCCCGTGGTCCGCGCACAACCCCGCGTTCAAGCGCACGCGCCGCTGAGCGAATGTCCTTGACCGGCAGTCCAAGCCGCGCAAGCGGATGCTTCAACAGGGACAGCAAATCGATCGGTTCACAGCCATTGAGGGCGAGTTTCGCAGCCAAAAGGGCGAGAATGGCCGGGGCTGTCTGGTCGAGGGGACGGCCGGCACTGTCATCCACCTGAATGTTCCAGCGGGCAAGTTCAGCCGCCACCCGGCGCGTCAGCATCCTGTCCGGAGAAATCAGTGCTGCCGTCTCACCGCGTTCGATCGTCTCGCGCAAGGCAATCGCCACGCTCAACGCTTCATCCGCTTCGTTGCGAGCCGTCAGGATGGAGACGTGTTCAAGTGCCTTTGCCCGCGCGTCCTCGGGCGTCACTTCCAGATACTCTGTCCAGCCATCGGACGTATCAGCCGGGCGCAAGGCCTCGGATACCAGTTTTTCCCGCAATGCGAGATCTTGCGGTACGGATGGACCCAGCTTCCGCACCCGCGACCGGTTCACTTCCAGGCGATCCAGAAGCTGTTTCAACGAATATTGAGGATGCGATGGCAGAAGCGTGCCGGACCGGCTGAAGAAATCACGCTGGGCGGTACCTTGCAGATCCCGCTGACCGAGCGAATGCCACGACATGTCGTCCAGGTACTGATCGAGGCCGGGTAGAACGATGACGCCCTGCTCCAGCCCCGCGACCACTTTCAGAAGTTCCGCCGTTGCAGGCACGGAGCCAGTTACACCCGCCACAATGACCGGCCCCTTGTGCGCCGCGCCGGCAAGGCGTTTCGCCTCGCGGCGGATCAGCGCGGACCTCCTGGCCTTCGGGTCCATGCGTCCAAGTTCATTCAGGTGTGCGGGCCATGCTTCCTGGACAATCTTCAGGAAATCCAGCGTGATCTGCCAGTAGCGCGCATGCTCTTCGGGAACGAGTCCGGAGAGTTCCGACCAATTGGCCTCCTCCGTTTCCACTTCATCCATGAGGGAAAGCAGATCACCGGCAAGCCAGGCGGCATCTGCTGTGGAGGCAGGCAGACCGAGAGGCTCGTCAGAGCGCAAGCTCAATGCTTCCCGTCTGAGCATGCCCTTCCACGCCTTCACCAGACGCGTCATTGCAAGATGACGCTCCAGCAAGGGCATAGCGGGAGGAAGAGCTTCGAGATCCGGTTCGCTGGTCAGGCTGTGTGCATCTTCATCAGCATCGCCGACCGGCCTGATAACAGGAAGCAGGACAGGTTTGCCGCCAAAGCGCTCCTGAAACAATTCGGGCAGCAGGCGCGCTGCGCGTCGGGTCGGAAGGTAGAGCGTGGCGGTTGGCAAGAGCAGCGGATCGTCCACTGGCCGGAAACCCGGCACCAATGTCCCGTCGACCAGCGTATCAACGAGCGTTTTGAGAAACGGAACAGAAGGAGGAATGGAAAAGAGACGCGTTGGCTCGGCCATCCTCAGGCAGCACTCTCGCGCACGGCATACTCGGCTGCACTGATTGCGTCCGGAGTGCCGATATGAAGCCAGAGACCTTCCATCTGCACCCCGAAAAGACGTCCGTTTTCGATCGCACGATCAAAAAGGGTATTCATCGAAAACGGCCCCTCGGGTGCCCCATCGAAGATCCGCGGATGGAGGATTGCAGCTCCCGCGTATGCAAAGGGTGTGACACCCTTTTCTGAGCGACGGGTCAAACTGCCGTCACGCGCCATCTCAAAGTCACCACGTCCGCTATAGCCGACCGATTTCACGGTTTCGGCCACAAGCAGAAGCACATCCATCCGGTCCTCGTCCCAGGCTTCGATCATGTGCTCCAGATTGGGCTTCACCCCTTCAATCCAGTAACAGGTATCCGCGTTCAGCTGGAAAAACGGCTCATCGCCCAAAAGCGGAAGCGCCTTCTTGATACCGCCGCCGGTTTCCAGAAGTTGCTCGCGCTCATCCGACACCACGATATCGATATCATTCCTGCGACGGACGTGAACTTCCACCAGGTCAGCCAGATAATGCACGTTGACGACGCAGGTCTTCACACCGGCAGCCACCAGCCGGTCCAGTCCGTGATCAATCAAGGCCTGTCCGTTGACCTCAATCAGCGGCTTGGGTGTCGTTGCCGTGATGGGGCGCATGCGTTTGCCCAGGCCGGCGGCCAGGATCATTGCGTTGGAAGGACGAAACCGCGTTTCTGTCATGGCATTACTCAAATCATTGCGACCGGTACCGGTACCGCAGAAACCCTCAAGGCCGGTACCGACGGTACCAGTTTTTCAACTCCGACAACTCGGGGGCTTCAAGTGCCCGGTCAAGATAGCCCAGTATACGCGGCAAATGGCTCAAATAAGCCGGTTTTCCGTCACGCCGGGCCAAGCGGACAAATATCCCCAGGATCTTTGAATTCCGCTGCGCCGCCATGACAGCGTAGGCTAACGAGAAACCGGACCGGTTGAACGCTCCGGTCTGTTTTTCCCTCGCCGAGACATAGGCATCGAAAAGATCTGTTTCCAGTTCGACGTCAATATCGGTGCGAGCATCCATCAATAACGATGCAACATCGTAAGCGACCGGGCCGACGACCGTATCCTGGAAATCTATGAGACCGATCCGATCCGTGCCCGTCTGGCCATCTTGCCACAAAAGGTTCGGTGAATGAAAGTCGCGCAGCACCCATCCTCGTTGGGCGTTTCCGAGACTTTCCAATGCGTTGCGCCAGAGCATTTCAAACTCGGCACGCATTGTCTCATCGACAGGTTCACTGGTGCTTTCGGGAACGTACCAATCAAGAAACAGGGACGCCTCGGCAACCAGAGCTTCGGTTGAATAGACAGGGAGCCTGTAACTTGCGCCGTCCGGTAGCTCGACCGCGCCGGGCCAGGGTTCGCCATGCATCTTCGCCAGAACATCGACCGCTGCGAAATACCGCTCGCGAACAGGCCTCCCGTTCACGACAATGGTTTCCTGTCCCAGGTTCTGAGACAGGATCAAGCCGTCCTCAATGCTGGAGCCAAGGATTTCGGCGGCCAGCAGCCCGCGCTGGCGCAATTGCGTTCCGACGGCCACCACCGACCGGCAATCGCGCGCCAGATGCACTTTTTCCATGTAACCGCGAACGGACGGATCAATCGCATTTCCAAGAAAGGGCCAGCGCATCAGCACTGCATTTTCGGCGCCGGCGTCCACCGTCTCGAATGTTCTGAGAGATGCATCGCCGGCAAGAAACCGACGCTCGGAACCGGCGAACTCCGTTCCTTGCAGGAATTCCCTGATGCGGAGCGTCTCGCCTATCCGCGTCTGCCAGCCAGGCTCTTCGGAAAAGAAGCTGAAAACACGGGCGTCACTTTCCTCATCCGGTTGGGAAATCTGGATCCAGAGCGCATGCGCGGGCAACAGGTCTTCGGCCTTTTCCGGCCACTCGATCAAGGCGGCCCCTGTTTCCAGTAGATCATCAAGGCCCAGCTCCTCCAGTTCTTCGGGCTCTTCCAGGCGATAAAGGTCGAAATGGGAGAGATCGAAGCGGTCGAAAGCATAGCTTTGGACAAGGGTGAAGGTCGGGCTTGGAACTTCCAGATCCGGTTCACCGGCGAATGAGCGGATCAAAGCGCGGGTGAAGGTGGATTTGCCCGCCCCCAGATCACCGGACAGGCACACGGTATCTCCCTGCCTGAGCGCCATGGCCAGGTCATTGGCCAGTCGCCCTGTGCTTTCTTCATCGGAAATCTGCAGGGTCAGGAAAGGAGTAGGCAGGTGCCGAAGTTCGTTGTCAGCCATTGACAGGCGTCCTATTCGGCGGCGGCCTGGTCCGCCAGTTCTGGCCGCGCCGGGAAGGTGCAGGTAACCGTCGTCCCCTTGCCTTCGGCAGAGTCGATATCAACCGCGCCGCCATGCAGCTCGACAAAGCTCTTCACGATGGCAAGGCCAAGCCCTGCCCCCTGACGCCGGGTTCCGGTATCGTGGCCGACGAAACGTTTGAAGACCTGGGTCAGGATTTCGGCCGGAATACCATATCCGTGATCCTTCACAACGAACGTCACGTTGTTTTCGTCGCGATCACAGCTGACATCGACCACACCATCAGGCTCGGAATAACGAACCGCGTTGGAAATCAGGTTGAACAGGACCTGACGCAGACGCTTTTCGTCGGCAATCATGACGCCGATATCTTCCGGAACATGCATGCGCAGATTGATCCGGGCTTCTGCAATCCGGTCTTTCAGCCCCTCAACTGCGGCCGAAACCGTGTTGGCGACATCCACCTCACCAAGGTCCAGCTCCATGATGCCGGCATCGAGCGTCGCCAGATCGAGGATATCGTTGATGATGGCGAGAAGAGCGGAAGACGAAGACTGGATGTATTCTGCGTATTCGCCTTGCTTTTCGGAAAGTTCGCCAAATTTCGGGTCGGCAAGCAGTTGGGCGAAGCCAATGATGTTGGTCAGCGGTGAGCGCAGCTCGTAGGATACATGCTGGATGAACGCATTCTTGATCTGGTCTGCCTGTTCGAGCGCTTCGTTCTTCTCAAGCAGTGCGCGTTCAACGTTCACGCTATCGGTAACATCAACAAAGGTGACCAGCGTCCCGCCATCAGGCAGCGGAACGGTCGCATAATCCAGAACATCTCCGTTGTGACGCTCCAGGCGATTGACCTTCTGGGTGCGGTTGTCCAAAAGCCCTGTGACGTTGCCAGCCAGCAGTTCCCATGCTTCCTCTTCCGTGTCGCTCAAAGTGCAAGCGGACACGACTTGTTTCACATGCGGCAGTTCGGATAGCTGGTCTTCTTCCAAGTCCCAGATCCGACCGAAAGCCGGGTTCCAAAGGCGCAGCCGGCCGTCCGAACCGAACACGGCAACCGCCTCGGACAGGTTGTCGAGCGTTTCGCCTTGCACACGGGTCAGAGCATTGTACCGGCTCTCAAGGTCGAGTTGTTCGGTGACATTCTCGTAGATGTAGGTAACTCCGCCTTGCGGGTGCGGATTTGCGATAACGCGTAATGTCCGACCATCCGGCAGGTGCCACCAGTTTTCGCGTGCTTCCAGCGACTGGTAGCTTTCCATCATCTTCTTGCGCCAGCCGCGGTAATCAGCCTGCTCCGGAATCTTGCGCGCTGCACGAAGCGCATCCAGAACGGCACCATCTTCCGGATGACCTTCTAGGAAGGTTGCATCCAGGTCCCAGAGTTGACGGAAGGCAGCATTGTAGAACTGAAGCTTGCGGTCGCTGCTGTAGATCGCCACGGCCGCAGCCAGCTGATCGAGGGTACGACCGTGGAATTCCTCGGCGCGCCCGAGTTCTTTCTTGGCCTGTTCCAGCTCGCTGATATCGACGGCAATACCCGCTCCACCGACATTCGCATTGACATCGGTGATTTCGAAGACTCTGCGCTCACCGGACGCCACAATCGGGATCCGTGCATTGAAACAGCCATCTTCGGTCCGCTGAACGGCCATGGCTGTGCGTGCCGCGGCATCCAGGAAAGTCGCGCCTTCCTTGACTGCACTTTCCGCGTCCGACATCTCGACAGCTTCGGCATAGGCGTCATTGGCCCAAATGAGGTTGCCCTCGGCATCGCGCTGCCAGGCCGGGTCCGGCATGGCGTCCAGAAGCGAGTGCAACATATGCAGCTCGCCGGAAATCTTGGCATTGCGCGCAGCGAGTTCGGCCTGCATCTGCCGTTCGCCCGTCAGGTCTCTCAATCGCAGAACAACTGCGCCCCCCGTCGTACGCCCCAGTGCCTCGACATAGGTTCCCGTACGGGTTTTCAAGGTCGTCGTAAAAGCTTCACCAGTGCGGAACAGCATATCCAGAAAGCGTTCCAGATCGCCTGCACATTTGGCGGTCAGCCAGCTGCCGAATGCCAGAAGCTGAGCCGGCGGGCGCGGCACGCCGGATTTTTCCGGCAATATGCCCCAGATCTGGGGCATGGCGCCGTTGCCGGTCCACACGATCACGCGTTGCTCATCGGTGTTGAGCATCGCTTCAAGACGATCGACGCGAAACTTCAGGTCGCCCTTTTCCTTTTCGAGGGTTGCGGTGACCTGTGCCGATTGCTTCCGATGTCGAACGAGAGAGACGGCGGCGGTAACGGCAAACGCACACATGCCGCCGAGCGCGCCGAAGAGAATCATGGTATCCGGGTTGATGGCAGCGGTGGTTTCCGCGAGCACGCCGGCAGCTACCGGGCCAGACGACAGTCCAAGCCCTGCCATCGTAGCAGCGCCAAGCTTAACTCGATTCAGACTCCGATCTCGCCACGTCGCGCATGAACGCGCGCCGTCTGTGCCGCCTATCGGCATGTTATGGTCCCCTTACGCCGCATTGTCCCGCCTTGCGGGAACAGCCCCCCGGATTCCGGGAGTAAATCAAAGACTTTCGCCTCTTGGCCTTTGATTCGTTTTAACCATAACCTTTTTGAGAATCGCGCAGAAGAGTCCGTAACTGAAAAGTTAACAGGACCCTTCAAATTGAAGGGTCCTGCGTTTTTTTGTTCACAAGCTCAGATCAGGCAACTGTCAATATCTAGTAGCCTGGAAAGCAAGCATCAGTATTTGTAGTGCTCGGACTTGAACGGACCGGTTTTATTAATCCCCAGATATTGGGATTGCTCGTCCGACAATTCGGTTAACGTGACACCCAGTTTTTCCAAGTGCAGGCGCGCAACCTTTTCGTCCAGATGCTTCGGCAGCACGTAAACTTCGTTCTTGTACTCATCACCCTTGGTGAAGAGTTCGATCTGCGCCAGCACTTGGTTGGTGAAGCTTGCAGACATCACGAAGCTCGGGTGGCCGGTTGCATTACCGAGGTTCACCAGACGCCCCTGGGACAACAGGATCATGCGCTTGCCATCCGGGAACTCGTACATGTCGACCTGATCCTTGACCGGGCGGCACTTGGTGTTCTTCAGCGCTGCAACCTGGATCTCGTTGTCGAAGTGTCCGATGTTACAGACGATCGCCATGTCCTTCATGCCACGCATGTGGTCGAAGGTGATGATGTCCTTGTTGCCAGTTGCGGTGACATAGATGTCGCCTTCCGGCAGCGCCTGTTCCATGGTTTTGACTTCGTAGCCGTCCATGGAGGCCTGCAGAGCACAGATCGGATCGATTTCCGTAACGATGACACGTGCGCCGGCACCAGCCAGAGACTGAGCCGAGCCCTTGCCCACATCGCCGTAACCGCACACAACGGCAACCTTGCCGGACATCATCACGTCGGTGCCGCGGCGGATACCGTCCACGAGGGATTCACGGCAGCCGTACCGGTTGTCGAACTTGGACTTGGTAACACTGTCGTTGACGTTGATCGCCGGGAAAGGCAGCTCGCCCTTCTTCTGCATTTCGTAAAGACGCAGGACTCCGGTGGTGGTTTCTTCCGAAACGCCCTGGATCAGTTCCTTCTGTTTCGTGAACCAGCCCGGATGAGAGGCCATGCGCTTCTTGATCTGCGCAAACAGAGCTTCTTCTTCTTCCGATGTCGGGTTCTCGATGACGCCGGTTTCGCCGGCCTCAACGCGTGCGCCGAGCAGGATGTAAAGGGTCGCGTCACCACCATCATCGAGAATCATGTTGGCGCCTTCAGGGAAGTCGAAGATCTTGTCCGCGTAATCCCAATACTCTTCCAGGGTTTCGCCCTTGATGGCAAATACCGGCACGCCTGCAGCAGCGATGGCAGCAGCAGCCTGATCCTGAGTGGAATAGATGTTGCAGGAAGCCCAGCGGACTTCTGCGCCCAGCGCAACCAGGGTCTCGATCAGAACAGCCGTCTGAATGGTCATGTGCAGGGAGCCAGCAATCCGTGCACCCTTGAGCGGCTTGGATTCACCAAACTCTGCACGGCAAGCCATCAGGCCCGGCATTTCGTGCTCGGCGATCTCGATTTCGGTACGGCCCCAATCTGCGAGCCCGATATCTTTGACAATGTAGTCGGTCATGAAAGTGTCCTGCTGTTAGGTCCAGCTCGTTACGCCGGGCTTGGAACAAGCAGCCGCTGCCGTTTGAAGCCCGTGCCTCAATGCATTGCGGCGGCCGCAAGCCGATTTCCGGCAGAATCCGGAATTCGTTGGGAGGCGTTATAGCGCCCACGAACACTTCACGCAATAAAGATATAAAGAATTCTTTATATGATGATTTTTTACGCACCGCCCACAACGTTTCGTCGGCAGAACAATGCCTTTCAGATTGATGACAAGCCATTCTCTGAAAATCCAATGCCGAAAGGTTCGGTCAACAACAGGGATTGCTCAGGTGCCGAACAGCCAGGTTGTCGGCAGGACGGAAAATCCGAAGTGCCTGTCATAAAGGACCAGCAATACGGCAACGCCAATCGCCCAGACAATGCTGGCAAAGGACCCGATCAGAAAATACTCGGCGTCGATCTTGTCATCCAGTTCCTTGTGCCGTGCGACGGTTTTCAGCGCGATGACGGCGAGGATGATTTCCCAGTTGTTCCAGACCAGCCCCGCCACGATGAGCAGCCGTTCCAGGAGACCGATGTAACGACCGGACTTGTTCTCCGGGTATGAGGTTTCTACAGAGTTTGCGCTGAAGTCAGCTTGCTCTGGCGATGCCGATGAAGGAAGATTGTCGAGTTCGGATACCTGCTTTGCACGGTTTCTCTGCGCCAGCTCACGCTCGCGCTTACCAGCTCCGCTGATTTCAAGAATGTATTTTGTAAAACCGGTTCCGACGTCGAACAGCAGATAAGCCAGGACGATATAGCCAATAGATTGAAGCAAAATCTCGAGCATGGCGCACCTTATCAATGCCTCGAGACTGAGGCCGGATGGTCAAAATTCCCGCTAAAATAGAAAGCCGTTCCGCAACAAACTTGTCAAAGCGATTGGCTGCCTTTGCTATCACATCCCCAACCTTTTGCCTGAATTCAGGGCCTCACACATTCAGCGAGATAGGTACGCAAGGCTTCCCGGCGGCTTCTGTAGTTATCCCATCCCGCCGACTCCAGCGTGTAATAGACTGACCGCCTGCTGACGCCACGTGCTTCGGCAATCCGGTCAGCATCTCCGCTGAACTGATCCCACAGACTGATTGTCTCCAACTGCTTTTCAGACCAACCGCGTTCCGTCTCCGAAAGCACGGAGCCAAAAACGTCCAACAGAGACTGGCGCGCACTGACGTCTTTAAGGTCGGAGGCTCCCAACAATGAGAAACGATAGGCGTTTGCATCCTGTTTCCGATTTAGAACCTCACGAGCATTCGCCAGGCCGTCACCGAGCATGTTCCAAGCCAGCTCTTTGTTGATCGGCGTCTGGATATCTGCCTGACCAATCACGAAACGACAGGGAACGTCCTCGAACAGCAACCTCAGGCGCAGGGTATTGGCCATATGGAATGCCAGTGCAGAGCTCGGCAGCAGTCCCTGAAACTCATCTCCCAACGTTATGGTCAGGGGAGAAACAAGTTCCGTCCGGTTCTCGACATTCACCTTGCTGATCGCATCATTGAAGACCTCGTGTAATCGGCTGCGATCCATCTTTTCGCTACCGATCACATCGCCCATGAGCACGGACAGTTTTTTCGTGTCACCGGACATCGCAAAGTCCTGTTGCCTGAAGACCTGCGCCAATAGTGAAGGAAAATCACTTCACAGTCAAATTGTGAAGCTAGTTCACTTCACTGCACCTAAAAGAAGGAAAATCACTTCAATTCATAAAATGCTGTAATCATGACCTGTAAAGATCTTCTCGCGTCGGAGGCATGCCGGACAGCCCTTTGGAGCGCCTTGAAGTGACGGTCTGAAAAATACCGATCGTTCCGCGTTCAAAGCCAAGTGACACGCCGCACAGATAGGCAAGCCAGAGCCGGTATTTTTCCTCACCGACCTCCGCGATTGCCTTATCCTTGACCTTCATGAGGTTTTCCGCCCAAAGGCGAGTTGTGCGAGCGTAGTGCTCCCGCCAGGCTTCGACATCGTGCACCTCAAAACCGTGAGCCTCGAGATTGGTCAGGGTCCAGCCGATATGGTCCACCTCGCCGCCGGGAAATATGTACCGCACCAGAGCCTGGTATTCCGGCTTCTTGCGCCGAAACGCCTTCAGATCCTTTTTGCCGCGCCGGGTAATGGCGTGATGAAGATACAGACCGCGCGGTTTCAGCAGGCGATGGACGCTCTGGAAATAGTTGTCGTAGTTGTCCAGGCCAACGGCTTCAAACATGCCGATTGACGAGATTTTGTCGAACTTCCCCTCCATATGACGGTAGTCGATCAGTTCCACTGAAACCTTGTCCTGAAGGCCTCGAGCCGTGATGTTTTCACGAGCCAGTTTCAGCTGCTCTTCCGCCAGCGTAACGCCTACTGCCGTCACTCCAAAATGTTCTGCAGCATGACAGATCAGGGCACCCCAACCGCAGCCGATATCCAACATGCGATCGCCGGGCTTCAACCGCAATTTACGGCAGATCATGTCGAGTTTGTCCGTCTGCGCCGTTGCCAGATCGTTTTTCCAATCCGTGAAATAGGCGCAGGTATAGACCATCTTCGGATCGAGAAAGAGCCGATAGAAGTCGTTGGAAACGTCGTAGTGAAAAGCGATATCGTCTTTCCGGCTGCCGGAACTGCGGTCTGCAAGCTTTCCGGCATCCAGACCGTTGGTCTGGCCGGCTTTGCTGCCTGTTGTGTTTCCCAACAGCAAGGGAAGCGCGTTTTTCAAAAGGAGACGTTTGCTCAGACGCTTGCGAACTTCCCGGCCTTTGACCTTGGGCCGCTTGTCTGCAAATTCGAAGATGCTGCCACCACGCGGATCAATCTCGGCCGTCGAATAGAGATCGATCACTGTTTTAATGCCCGGTCGCCTCAACAGCCTGGTCAGAGCTGTTTCGGAAAGTGCGATCCTCAGTCCATCAGCAGGGGCGTTGGCCGGAACGAGGGAACCGTCCCAGAGCTCAAAGGCAAATTGCAACTCCAATGCACGGTGGAGATGTTCCAGCACCTCACGCGCAGCAGAAATTAACCGGGTTTCCGAATGACTCGCCATGACACCCCATCTAAAAACGGCTGCAGACGACTGGCGTGCTGCAAATTAATTGTCGGGTGGAAAAACAAAGACCAGAAAATACATGCTGGCTGCATCCATGACCGTAAAAATCAGTCCTCTTCGCCGAAGCCGCTTTCTACAAGCTCTGAAATTGCGGAGAGGGCGTCTTCAGCGTCATCTCCGGTTACACACACCTTGATGCAGCAGCCCGGGCTGGCGGCAAGCATCATCAATCCCATGATGGATGTTCCACCGACGGTCTGCCCGTCCTTTGAGACTTGGACATCCGCTCGAAAGGTTTCGACAAGCTTAACCAGCTTTGCTGAAGCACGCGCGTGAAGGCCGCGGCGATTGACGATCGTCAGGTCTTTTTCCAATAAATTCTGAATTGTCATTTTTCGTATTAATTCTGCCCCGACAAAACCTGGCTAGCGACTGAAATGTATTTTTGACCGGCCTGACGCGCTTCATCGACGGCGTCTGCAAGTTCGCGGTCCGCGCGCACGCTGGCCAGCTTGATCAGCATGGGAAGATTAACACCGGCGACCACTTCAACAGATTTGCTGTCCATGACCGAAATGGCCAGATTGGACGGCGTTCCGCCAAACATATCGGTCAGAAGAACCACACCGTTGCCGGAATTGGCCGCCTCGACCGCAGCCAGAATATCCTGCCGCCGCTGCTCCATATCGTCATCCGGGCCAATAGAAATGGTTTCAACCTGTTCCTGAGGGCCAACGACATGTTCGAGCGCCGCTTTGAATTCTTCGGCGAGACGTCCATGGGTGACAAGTACAAGTCCGATCATACGTAATATGGCCTGATTATCGAGTGCAGTTAGCTCAAGGTTCCAACCGGAACCCGGGGAGCCGGGCGTTTATCAGTCTGATGCACTCTCTTCAACCGTCTCCCCAGTTGCAAGCAAAAAACACTGTTGCTCTATTAAATATAATCAGGTCCGCCAGGAAACAAACTCCGAAAGGCCCAGCGGATCTGACGAACACTGATGTCAGGCTCATTTGCGGGACATGTGACAGTGGGCAGAAGGCCTTCTGCAACAGGCTGCATCGGCAAGGCTTCTTCTGGCAGACGTTCCATTTCCGCCATGGGAACAAGGTTGACGAGCAAGTGAATGCGGGCAGTCGTTTGAAAGGCTGCATCTACCAGCCCAAATCCGCGAATTTCCAGCTTTCCCCGGATCGTTTCAGGAACGCTCGCGATCACTCGATCTTCTTCACACAACAGAAACACCCTGTCATCCGCCACGAGTACACCCCGGTTGCCCCTGGCTGCTGCAGCCTCGACCAGCGTTTCGGACAGTGATGATTTGCCGCAGCCGGCCTCGCCAAGGATCAGCAGTCCGCGCGTGCCGACAACAACGCAATTGGCGTGGACGGCCTGTGCTGTCACTTTCCGACTCCTGCCGGCATGTAAATGATGAACCTTGCCCCGGCGATCCTCTGTTCACCGTCCGGGCCAAGCTCCATACGGTTGGTCGCAGTGATGGTTCCGCCATGCGCTTCGATGATCTGCCTTGAGATCGACAGGCCGAGACCCGAGTTGTTGCCAAACCCTTCGCCATCCGGCCGGTCGGTGTAAAAGCGCTCGAAAATGCGTTCCGTATTTTCCGCGCGGATCCCTGGACCGTCATCATCCACGATGATCTTGATCCTCTTGCCTTCCCGTCCGAGATCAACGCGAACCGTACCGTTTGCAGGTGAGAACGAGCGGGCATTGTCCAGAAGATTGCTGATGACCTGCCCGAGGCGAATGTCATGCCCCATCATCTCGTAGGGTTTTGCCCCCTGCGCATCGGCAACCGCAAGCTTCACGCTGGCTTCTTCAGCACCAGAGCGTTGATTGGCGGCGTCGGCCATGTGGCGCAACAGTTCGGCTAGGTCGATTTTTTCCGACTGGATTCGGGCCAGTTCCGCATCCAGTCTCGAGGCGTCGGAAATATCGCTGATCAGCCTGTCCAGACGGCGCACGTCATGTTGAATGACCTCCATCAGGCGGTCCTGCGATTCCTTTGACCGTGCCAGGGGCAGCGTTTCCACCGCACTGCGCAGAGACGTCAGGGGGTTCTTCAGCTCATGCGCCACATCCGCCGCAAACTGCTCGATCGCATCGATCTTGTTGTAAAGCGCGTTGGTCATATCGCTGAACGCCCGGGCCAAATGCCCGATCTCGTCCTGACGGTCCGAGAAATTCGGAATTTCCTCTCGAGAATTTGTCCCCTTACGCACACGGTCTGCCGCGGCGGCCAATCGGCGGACCGGCCCGGCAATCGTGCCGGCCAGCAAGATCGACAATAGGATCGTCACGGTGGCGGCAAACAGGAAGACGCGAATGATCGCGATGCGCTCGGCTCGCACGATGGCATCGATATCACCCCCCTGCGTCGACAGGAGCAGCGACCCGAGAACGGCGCGGAAACGCTGGATCGGCACCGCGACGGAGACAATCAGCTCACCTCGCTGGGAAATTCGGGTCACACTGGCAGGAGACCCCGCGAGAGC
The DNA here is from genome assembly GCF_040329435.1 of Roseibium sp. SCP15. Classification (NCBI taxonomy): domain Bacteria; kingdom Pseudomonadati; phylum Pseudomonadota; class Alphaproteobacteria; order Hyphomicrobiales; family Stappiaceae; genus Roseibium; species Roseibium sp. SCP15. The sequence goes on from NZ_JBDZYI010000002.1 coordinate 1,013,479, forward strand.
TGCCTCGACTTCCGGGTACGCCCTGCCGTCTCCACCGCCGACTTCCTGATAGAGCGGCAAATCACCCTGGCGCAGCCAGCGCTTGGCCCATTGCCACACCGTGTCCCAGAACCCTTCGTCCTGCGACGTTGGAGGAGGCAGGTCGAACCGAAGGATCTGTGCGCTTGAATAAAGATGCCGGGAATCGAGGATCAGAATCCCTTCCGGATCATAGATCCTGGCCCTGGTTTTGGTAGGCGAGATAAGACGGCGCAAAACCGGCCCGACCCGCTCCGGATTGATGGGAAAATCCAGATTGTCGAGATCGTCGCTGGTCGGCGTGATGCTTTCGCCCGCCTGAAGCTGCAAAAGACGTTCCGGGTCTACTGTGATCGCACCCGTGTCGACCGTTGCAGAAGCTGCAATCGCACCGGCAATGATCTCGCCCTGGGTCAGAAGACTTTGAACCCGCGCATCGATAAGACCGGCTCGAAACTGATTGAGGTATAGAATACCGATCACCAGCGCGAGAAGACCGACCAGGTTGATCGCAATGATCCGCCGCGTCAGCGACGAAAGAACATAGGTTCCGAAAATACGCCCTAGCTGATTGAGCAGGCGACGACGAAGGCGCTTGTTGCCAAGTCGGCGCAAACGGGATCGGTCCGAACCATTTGCAGGTTCAGAGACGTCAATTCCCTCTGCGCTCTCGCTTTCAACCGCCATTCAGATACGCTCTACGGCTGCTTCAGACCTCCCGGAACCGGTAGCCTACACCATAAAGGGTTTCGATCATGTCGAAGTCGTCGTCAACAACCTTGAACTTCTTCCGCAGACGCTTGATGTGACTGTCGATGGTGCGGTCGTCCACATATACCTGATCATCATAGGCCGCATCCATCAGTGCATTGCGGCTTTTGACGACACCGGGGCGCTGGGCCAGGGCGGACAATATCAGGAACTCCGTAACGGTCAGCGTCACGGGCTTGTTGTTCCAGGTGCAGGTGTGGCGCTCCTGGTCCATCACCAGCTGGCCACGCTCCAGAAGCTTGTCCGCGTCATCGCGTGGCGCGGAAGCATCCCGGGGCTGCGCCCGGCGCAAAACCGCCCGTACGCGCTCAACCAGAAGACGCTGGGAAAAGGGTTTTCGGATAAAGTCATCCGCCCCCATCTTCAAACCGAACAATTCATCGATCTCGTCGTCCTTGGACGTCAGGAAGATGACCGGGAGATCCGAGTTCTGGCGCAACCGGCGCAGAAGCTCCATGCCATCCATGCGTGGCATCTTGATATCGAAAATCGCCAGCTCCGGAGGATCGCTCTGCAATCCGTCCAGCGCAGAGGTTCCATCCGTATAGGTCTGGACCCGATATCCTTCCGCTTCCAATGCAATAGAGACCGAAGTCAAAATGTTGCGGTCGTCATCGACCAGAGCAATCGTCGGCATGCTTTGCTTTTCCATTTCCGGCAACGCGCCAGTGGCGCGCATCGGTTTACTTTAACACAGAGCCTTTGGCCTGCTAAATGCGCATAAATTAAGGCAAACCGCTAATTCTACCTAGCATCTGATTGAACAGCACGTTTGTCGGCTGCATTGATGGGTATCACGAAGCGGAAATTCAAGTACCCCCCCGCCGCACGAAAAACGCGCAACAATACGCCCGAACCACTCTAGCCTGCCGAGCGAGCGCGAACCAGGCGCACTTTCTTTCGAAATAACCGTAGATACGAACATTTCGAAGGTTTCGTTTTTTACTTTCCCACCCAAATTAATCATTGAGCAAATTCAAAAAACTTTTAATCGATTAAACAATGTACCAGCACCTTTAGTAGTCTTGCTGCCCCAAAGTCATTCCACTAGGTTCGCAGCCCTCACGTCCGGATTTAGTCTTTCTTAACTCTCTCCGGCGGAGACGAGAAAAAGCCCACATCACGAGGACTGCGGGAACATGCAAGAAATCGGTGTCAGGAATCCATCCAACGGCTGCGAAACCTTCGGCTTCAAAGGTCTGAAGGCGCTCTATTGGAACCAAAGTGAGCCTGCACTTTACGAATACTCCCTTTCCCGCAATGAAACTCAAATTGCCGCTGGAGGAGCTCTGGTTGCCGAAACCGGGGTTCACACAGGCCGCTCCCCTAAAGACAAGTTCGTCGTTCTGGACGATGAAACGAAGAGCAGCGTCTGGTGGGACAACAACGCACAAATGCCGAAGGAAAAATTCGACACGCTCCTGTCGGATTTCCTGGCTCACGCGGAAGGCTTGGAACTGTTCGCTCAGGACCTTTACGGCGGAGCTGATGCTACCCACCGGCTGCCCGTTCGCGTTTACACGGAATTCGCCTGGCATTCGCTGTTCATCCGCAATCTTCTGCTGAGACCAGAAAGCCGCGAGCTTGCCGGTTTCGACCCGGAAATGACCATTGTCGATCTGCCGAGCTTCAAGGCAGATCCGGAGCGTCACGGTTGCCGCAGCGAAACAGTCATTGCTGTCGACCTGACCCGGAAAATCGTTCTGATCGGCGGGACGTCCTATGCGGGCGAAATGAAGAAATCGGTGTTCACGATGCTGAACCACCTTCTGCCGGCGAAGGGCATCATGTCGATGCATTGTTCGGCAAATGTCGGTGACGTAGGAGACACCGCGGTCTTCTTCGGTCTTTCCGGCACCGGCAAGACCACACTTTCCGCCGATCCGTCACGGACTTTGATCGGCGACGACGAGCATGGCTGGAGCGAAAGCGGCGTTTTCAATTTTGAAGGCGGTTGCTACGCCAAGACCATCAAGCTGTCGGCCGAAGCCGAGCCGGAGATCCACTCCACGACGCAACGCTTCGGCACGGTTCTGGAAAACGTCGTCCTGGATGAAAATCGTGTCCCTGACTTCGACGACGGAACAAAGACAGAGAACACCCGCGCGGCCTACCCGATCCATTTCATCTCAAATGCAAGCGAAAGCGGCTGCGCACCGCGTCCGAAGACAATCATCATGCTGACAGCCGATGCCTTTGGTGTGATGCCTCCGATCGCCCGCATGACACCGGCTCAGGCCATGTACCATTTCCTGTCCGGATACACCGCAAAGGTTGCCGGAACCGAAAAGGGCGTTACCGAACCGCAGGCCACGTTCTCGACCTGTTTCGGCGCTCCGTTCCTGCCGCGGCACCCGTCCGAATACGGCAACCTGCTCAAGGACCTGATTGCCAAGCACAATGTGGACTGCTGGCTGGTCAACACCGGCTGGACCGGTGGCGCTCACGGTGTAGGCCACCGCATGCCGATCAAGGCGACGCGGACGCTGCTTCAGGCAGCCTTGTCCGGTGATCTCAATCAAGCTGAATTCAGAACCGATCCGAATTTCGGTTTCGAAGTACCGATCACGGTTGCCGGTGTCGACGAAAAGATCCTGACCCCTCGCGAAACCTGGGACGACAAGGAAGCCTACGATGCGCAGGCAGCAAAACTTGTCGAAATGTTCGTGAGAAACTTCGAGACGTTTGAGGGCCATGTGGACGGCGCTGTCCTCAGCGCTGCACCCGCGTTGAGAGCGGCTGCAGAATAAGGTCTGAAAACCTCTGGCCACACGAACTTGAGCGGCGCTTGCATCAGCAGGCGCCGTTTCTGTTTTCAGGCATCTTTCTTCCCGTTTGGAAAGATCTATATTGAGTAATCCTTCCCGGGCCAGAAAGGGGCTTGCTCATGTCTGCAACAGAACATTCTTCCATCGCAGATGTCCTGAAGACTGCTGAAAGCTGGAGTAGCTCCGGCCGATCCGTCGCGCTGGCAACAGTGATCGAAACCTGGGGCTCTGCTCCAAGGCCCGTCGGGTCCCACCTGGTGATAGATGCAGACGGGAACTTCGAAGGATCCGTTTCCGGAGGGTGCGTCGAAGGCGCGGTTGTTTCCGAAGCGATCGATGTAATCGAAACCGGCCAGCCGACAACACTGGAATTCGGTGTTGCGGACGAGACAGCCTGGCGCGTCGGTCTCTCGTGTGGCGGCCGAATTCGTGTTTATGTTGAACCTGTTCTTTGAATTGGATCCCAGCCTTGCTTTCAACCGAAACTTTTCTGGCCTTCATCGCCGCGACCGCGCTTTTTGCCTATATGCCCGGCCCCGCCCTTCTTTATACGGCTGCCCAAACCATATCGCGGGGCCAGCGCGCAGGCTTCATGGCGGCGGCCGGTATTCACCTTGGCTGCTATGTCCACGTCTTTGCCGCTGCCTTCGGTCTGTCTGCAATATTCTCGGTGGTTCCGACGCTCTACTTCGCCCTGAAACTGGCCGGGGGTGCCTATCTGGTTTACTTGGGTGTTCAAATGATCCGCACACGAGTCGCGTCCGGCCCGGTGCCGAACCTGCCGCAAAAATCCTCTCGCAGGGCATTTGTCGACAGTGTGCTCGTTGAAGTCCTCAATCCCAAGGTCGCGATATTTTTCATCGCCTTCCTGCCTCAGTTCGTCAGCCCGAGTGCCGAGTTCCCAATATGGGCACAGTTTCTCGTTCTGGGCACCATCGTGAATTTCGCCTTCACGTCGGCAGACATTGTGACGGTGCTGTTCGCCTCGGAGGTTAAGAAGCGCCTGACCAAAACATCCAGTTTCCAGGACTTCAGCCGCTGGATCGGCGGTTCGCTCCTGGTTGGGCTGGGTGTCAAACTCGCAACGGACCGTAGCTGATCCAATGGACCTGTCCCTTCTCTCAGAACTGAACGACCTTCGCTCAACCCGGCGCGCTGCAATCCTTGCTACAAGTCTATCCAACGGCAGTCAGAGGCTGATACGCAAGGAAGACGACTATTCTGCCGACCCGCTTGCCGAGGAATTTTCCAAACGCTTCCGCTCCGGCAAATCCGGCATCGTGCAGGAGGATACGGAAGATGTTTTCCTAACCGTGTCGGTCCCCTCTCCCCGTCTGGTGATTATCGGTGCGGTCCATATCAGCCAGGCCCTGGTGCCCATTGCAAGGATTGCCGGACTGGATGTGAGCGTCATCGATCCGCGCACAGCCTTTGCCACCGAGGATCGCTTCCCGGGTAGCTCGTTGAAAGCGGAGTGGCCTGAAGATGTACTCAAGGAAGCGCCACTTGATGCCTATACGGCGGTTGCCGCAGTCACGCACGATCCGAAGATCGATGATTTTCCGCTTATCGAAGCCTTGAAGACCGGATGTTTTTACGTCGGTGCGCTTGGAAGCCGCAAAACTCATGGCAAGCGGCTGGAACGGTTTAGGGAAGCCGGTGTAGCGCCTGAGCTGTTTGATCGCATCGATGCTCCGATCGGTCTCGACATCGGCGCCGCTTCACCTGAGGAGATCGCGGTTTCCGTACTTGGCTCGATCATCAAAGCTCTGCGAAAAGCGCCGGAGTCCTCTGAATGAAATTCGGTGAGTGTTCCAGTTTAGAGGCCGTCGGCTGCATTCTTGCACACAGGACCAAGCTGCCTGGAAGGACGCTGAAAAAGGGGCATGTGCTCACCTTTGAAGACTGCGCTGAACTCACGGAACATGGCATCAGCCAAGTGGTTGTCGCCCGCGAGGAGGACGGTGACGTCGGGGAGGACCTTGCAGCAACCCGTTTTGGGCAGGCGGCCAAGGGACCCCATGTCAGCGAAGACACTGCCTTTACGGGACGAACCAATCTCTACGCGGATGAAAATGGTGTCCTGGTCATTGACCAGAGAGCTGTCACCGCTGCCAACCGCATCGCCCCTGCAATCACTCTCGCCACTTTGCCAAACTTCAGCAAGGTCGCTCGTGATCGTATGGTGGCAACAGCCAAGATCATCTCCTTTGCCGTTCCCGAGGAACAGCTGAAATATGCGGAAGATGCCATTCGCGGTGCGGTTTCGGTAAGCCCGTTCCGGTCAAGTAAGATTGGTCTGGTCGCAACGGAACTCCCGCATCTGAAGCCGACGACGATGGACAAGACACGACGCGTGCTGGAAGACCGTCTGCGCCCGAGCGGCAGCATCGTTGTCAACGAAAAACGCGTTCCGCACACGGCCTCGGCAGTGGCGGGCGCTATGGACCAGTTGATAAAGGACGACGCTGATTTTCTGATTCTCTTCGGCGCCTCGGCCGTGGTCGACCGGCAGGATGTCCTGCCGGCTGCATTGGATCTGGCAGGAGGAGAAGTCAAACATCTCGGCATGCCGGTCGACCCTGGCAATCTCCTGATGCTTGGCGACCTTGGCGGTGTTCCGGTGCTCGGCGCTCCTGGATGCGCACGAAGCCCAAAGGAAAACGGCTTCGACTGGGTACTCGACCGGCTTCTTGCCGGTCTGGAAGTCAAACCGGATGACATCACCGCCATGGGAGTTGGAGGTTTGCTCATGGAGATCGGAACCCGGCCACAGCCGCGTGAGAAGAAACGGCGCGATACAGAGCAGCGTATCGGCGCGATTGTTCTGGGCGCCGGCAAGTCGTCACGGATGGGCGGGCCAAACAAACTGCTCGCGCAGCTCGACGGCAAGGCCCTCATTCGCCATGCCGCGGAGGCGGCCCTCGGTGCCGGTTTGACACAATCGGTACTCGTAACCGGCCACCTTGCGGAAGAAGTCGGCGAAGCTGTTTCGGATCTTGATGTTTCAATCGCGCACAATCCCGATTTTGCCGATGGCATGGCGGGCTCGATCCGGACCGGAATGAATGCTCTGGTACCTGATCTTGACGCGGTGATCGTTTTGCTGGGCGACATGCCTCGCATTGATTCCGGTATCCTTCGCAAACTCGTTGACGCCTACCGGGAGAGTGATTCCAACCTGATTGTCACCGCCACCGCAGAGGGCAAACGCGGCAACCCGGTCCTGTGGGATCGAAGGTTCTTCGACGACCTGAAATCGCTTAGCGGCGACATTGGTGCTCGCCATATAATTGCTGAAAATCCTGGATTCGTATCTGAAGTAGAAATAGGTCCTGCAGCAAGATTGGATCTCGATACTCCGCAAGCTTTGAAAGATGCTGGCGGCACTTTACCGCACGATGTCAGCTAAGCAGTTGAGTCTTTTAACTATCGACCCCAGTTAAACGGCTTCAATAATACTACATTAACCCGGTATGCGCTGAGTGCAGGCCGGAAATGTCAGGTATTCTATTGCATTTTTGTGACATGCCGCTTATGTAATGCCTGCGCTTGCTGAAGAGCACCCTTGGGGGTTGGACAACGGATGACGTCCCGGGCGCCGATAACATCCGATTCCTTACGAAAGCTGTTCGGATCCTCTCCTCCCGAGGATGCTCGAGCGCTTTTGTTGCTTGGTAGAAATAGAGGAAAACAACATGGCTGACTTGTCTCTCCCGCGTCCGGGTTGCTGCAAATGGGCAGAAGGTGAAGCTGGTAACTACATTTTTCCGTGCTCGACCCGTGTTGAGCCGGGCGTATCCTACTGCGAAGAGCACAGTGCCATTGTGTACATTCCGCCGGAAGAGCGCCGTCGCAACCGTTCTGGCGGTGGCGGCATGAGCCTGTCCTTCCGCCGCGCGGCTTAACAATACCAGCTGCTTTTCAGAAAAGCAGAATATACGTGGGTTTCCCACGCGACTTCGAACCCGGCCCCAGGCCGGGTTTTATTTTGCCTGCCTTTTCACCTCGATCGTCACTCCCGACACCTAAAGATTTCGTGGAAAGGCTGAATTCAAATTACTCCTACCTGAATTCAAGGACTTCAACTCCACGAAACATGCTCTTTGTCTCAAGGTTTTTCACCAAGCCTCATAGCCAAAGTCTTGAGTGCTAATCCTTACGCCTTTCCGGTTGAACAAAACAAAACGCGGCCTGTTTCCAGACCGCGTTTCAAAGTTTCAGGCAATTGAAAGAGTTAGGCTGCTTTCAGAGCGTTCGCCACGTCTTTCAGCTGCGAAAGCGTCATTTCCGCTTTCTGCTTGGTGTCGTCGTCCTTGGCGTCAGCAACGTCTTCTTCCGCATTCTTGATCGCCTGATCAAGCTGCTCTTTGCTGATCTCCTTGACCGGAACAGCCTGCTCGGCCAGGACCGTCAGACCACCGGAAGCGACGTCGGCAAATCCACCGCGCACGAAATATTCGTCCCAGGAACCACCACCATTGCGGACTTTCAGGATGCCCGGCTTGATGGTGGACATGAACGGGCTGTGGTTCTTCAGAACGCCAAACTCGCCTTCAGTGCCTGGTACTACGACCTCGGCGACCTGCTCGGAGAGAAGCTGGCGCTCCGGGGAGACCAACTCAAACTGGAAAAGTTCAGCCATTTGGCGTCTTCCTTGTCAGTCTACAAATTCAGATGGCCAGGCCATCAAACATGAAGAAAACCGGACGCCTCTGAGGGCGCCCGATCAATTTCTTGCACTTAAGCGGCTTCAGCTGCCAGCTTCTGTGCTTTCTCGATGGCTTCATCAATGGAGCCAACCATGTAGAAAGCAGCTTCCGGCAGGTGATCGTATTCACCTTCCACCAGGCCTTTGAAGCCCTTGATGGTGTCTTCCAGAGCAACCAGCTTGCCCGGGGAACCGGTGAAGACCTCAGCCACGAAGAACGGCTGGGACAGGAAGCGCTCGATCTTACGTGCGCGGGCAACGGTGAGCTTGTCTTCTTCAGACAGTTCGTCCATGCCCAGGATGGCGATGATGTCCTGCAGAGCCTTGTAACGCTGCAGAGTACCCTGAACGGCACGCGCAGTGTTGTAGTGCTCTTCACCAATGATACGGGCATCCAGCATACGCGAAGAGGAATCCAGCGGATCCACAGCCGGGTAGATGCCTTTTTCAGCGATCGCACGGTTCAGAACGGTCGTTGCATCCAAGTGGGCAAAGGTCGAAGCCGGTGCCGGGTCGGTCAAGTCATCGGCCGGGACGTAAACGGCCTGAACGGACGTGATCGAGCCCTTTGTGGTGGTCGTGATGCGTTCCTGCATCGAGCCCATGTCGGTCGCAAGCGTCGGCTGGTAACCCACAGCGGACGGGATACGGCCGAGAAGCGCGGACACTTCAGAACCAGCCTGGGTGAAGCGGAAGATGTTGTCCACGAAGAACAGAACGTCCTGGCCTTCATCACGGAAGTGTTCCGCGACCGTCAGACCGGTCAGAGCAACACGAGCACGCGCTCCGGGAGGTTCGTTCATCTGACCGTAAACGAGCGCCGCTTTGGAGCCTTCTCCGCCGCCTTCCTTGTTCACGTTGGATTCGATCATTTCCCAGTAAAGGTCGTTGCCTTCACGGGTACGCTCACCAACACCGGCGAATACGGAGTAACCGCCGTGCGCCTTAGCGATGTTGTTGATCAGCTCCATGATCAGAACGGTTTTACCAACGCCGGCGCCGCCGAACAGACCGATCTTACCACCCTTTGCATACGGAGCCAGCAGGTCAACGACCTTGATGCCCGTTACAAGGATTTCAGCTTCGGTGGACTGCTCGATGAAGGACGGAGCCTCCTGGTGAATGCCGCGCTTTTCGGTGAAGACAATGTCGCCAGCGTCGTCAACCGGCTCGCCGATCACGTTCATGATCCGGCCCAGAGTGCCGTCGCCAACCGGCACCATGATGGCGGATCCGGTGTCAACAACTTCCTGACCGCGAACCAGACCCTCGGTGGAGTCCATTGCGATGGTACGTACCGTGTTCTCACCGAGGTGCTGAGCCACCTCGAGAACAAGGCGGTTGCCCTGGTTGTCTACTTCAAGAGCATTCAGGATCAACGGCAGGTGGTCATCGAACTTGACGTCGACAACGGCGCCGATGACCTGGGTGACCCGTCCGACTTTTTTGTCAGCCATATCCCTAATCCTCGTCTCGATCCCGTTAGATCAACTCGCTTTCGTCCAGAAGAAAGCAGAAAGGTTGATCGACATTAATACTGTTCAAGCACACTGCGCCCGATTGGGCGCAGGTTGCCTTAGAGCGCTTCCGCGCCCGAGATAATTTCAATCAGTTCCGTCGTAATCTGAGCCTGACGCTGGCGGTTGTAGTTGATCGTCAGCTTGTCGATCATGTCGCCGGCGTTGCGGGTCGCGTTGTCCATGGCGGACATACGAGCACCCTGCTCAGACGCTGCGTTTTCAAGAAGCGCCCTGAAAACCTGAACGGAAATGTTACGCGGCAGAAGATCTGCAAGGATCTCGGCCTCGTCCGGTTCGTATTCATAAACCGCGCTGGCGCCGTCGGCTGCATCAGCATCGCCAGCTTCAAACGAAGCCGGGATCAGCTGCTGTGCGGTCGGTTCCTGTGCAATCACGGACTTGAAGGTCGAATAGAACAGCGTGCAGACGTCGAACTCACCATTGTCAAACATGGAGAGAACATCACGGCCGATTTCATCCGCATTGGAGAAACCGACGTTCTTGACGGCGCGCAAGTCAACATTCTTGATCACGTACTGGCCGAGCTCACGCTTGATAGCGTCAAAGCCCTTCTTGCCGACACACATGATCTTGACCGTCTTGCCTTCGGCGAGAAGGCTGCGTGCCTTTTCACGTGCCAGCTTGGCGATGTTGGTGTTGAAGCCCCCGCAAAGTCCGCGTTCGGCAGTGGCAACGACCAGGAGATGAACCTGATCCTTGCCCGTACCGGACATCAGCTTCGGAGCATCATCGCGGCCCTCGAAAGCCACCGCGAGGTTGGCCAGCACGGCGTCCATGCGTTCCGCATAGGGGCGTGCAGCCTCCGCAGCTTCCTGAGCACGACGCAGCTTCGCCGCGGCCACCATCTGCATGGCCTTGGTGATTTTCTGCGTCGCTTTCACGGAAGCGATACGGTTTCGTAAGTCCTTCAGGCTCGGCATGGCCGCCCCTGCTCCTTATCCCGGCGTGTGATCTTAAGCGAAGTTCTTGGCGAACGCGTCGACGGCAGCTTTCAGCTTGCCTGTCAGGTCGTCGTCAAGTGCCTTCTTCTCCCAGATGGCGTCCAGCAGATCCTGGTGCTCACCGCGCAGGAACAGAAGCAGGCCTTCTTCGAAGTCACGCACACGGTCAACCGGATGCGCATCAAGGTAGCCGTTCACACCAGCGTAGATGACCGCAACCTGTTCTTCGGTCTTCAGCGGCGAGAACTGCGGCTGCTTCAGAAGTTCGGTCAGACGGGCACCGCGGTTCAGCAGGCGCTGAGTGGTGGCGTCGAGGTCAGAGCCGAACTGCGCGAACGCCGCCATTTCGCGGTACTGCGCAAGCTCACCCTTAATCGGGCCGGCAACCTGTTTCATCGCCTTGATCTGAGCGGAGGAACCCACGCGGGAAACCGACAGACCGACGTTAACGGCCGGGCGGATACCCTGGTAGAACAGGTCCGTTTCCAGGAAGATCTGGCCATCGGTGATCGAAATCACGTTGGTCGGAATAAACGCGGACACGTCGTTGCCCTGGGTTTCGATGACCGGAAGTGCGGTCAGGGAGCCAGCGCCGTAGTTTTCGTTCAGCTTCGCTGCACGTTCCAGCAGACGGGAGTGCAGGTAGAAAACGTCACCCGGGAAAGCTTCACGTCCCGGCGGACGGCGCAGAAGCAGAGACATCTGACGATAAGCAACAGCCTGCTTGGTCAGATCGTCATAACCGATAACGGCGTGCATGGAGTTGTCACGGAAGAACTCACCCATCGCACAGCCGGCAAACGGCGCCAGGAACTGCAGCGGAGCCGCGTCGGAAGCGGTTGCGGCGATGACGATGGAATATTCCAGAGCGCCTTCGTCTTCCAGGGTCTTCACGAACTGAGCAACGGTGGAACGCTTCTGACCGACTGCAACGTAGATGCAGTACAGCTTGGCGCTTTCGTCGTCACCGGCATGCAGCGGCTTCTGGTTCAGGAAGGTGTCGAGGATGATCGCGGTCTTACCGGTCTGACGGTCACCAATGACAAGCTCGCGCTGACCACGGCCAACAGGGATCAGGGCGTCAATGGCTTTCAGGCCAGTCGACATCGGCTCGTGCACGGACTTACGCGGCAGAATGCCAGGCGCTTTCACGTCCACACGGCGCTTTTCAGTTGCCTCGATCGGGCCTTTGCCGTCGATCGGGTTACCGAGCGGGTCAACAACACGGCCAAGCAGGCCTTTACCAACCGGGACTTCCACGATGGCGCCGGTCCGCTTGACCGTATCGCCTTCTTTAATGTCACGGTCAGAACCGAAAATAACGACACCGACGTTGTCGGATTCCAGGTTCAGGGCCATGCCCTTGATGCCACCTGGGAATTCGACCATTTCACCAGCCTGAACTTTGTCCAGACCATAAACACGGGCGATACCGTCACCGACGGAGAGCACCTGACCAACTTCAGAAACTTCGGCTTCCTGGCCAAAGCTCTTGATCTGGTCCTTGAGGATTGCGGAAATTTCCGCGGCCCGAATATCCATCAGCCGACCTCTTTCATCGCGAACTTGAGTGAATTGAGCTTGGTACGCAGAGATGTGTCGATCATGCGGGAGCCGACCTTGACCACGAGGCCACCGATCAGAGCAGGATCAACTTTCGCTGCGACGTTTACGGATTTGCCCGTGGAAGCGGAAAGAGCCTCTTTCAGGGCAGCGACATGCTCGTCGGAAAGAGCAGCTGCGGATGTCACCTCAGCTGTTTCCTCACCCCGCTTTTCAGCAAGGAGGGCCCGGAAGGCCTTGATCATGTCGGGAAGAACGAAGAGGCGCCGGTTACGGGCGGCCAACTTCACAAAATTTGCGGCAAGACCGGAAATGCCTGCCTTGTCGAGAAGTGCAGTGAGCGCTGCAAGCTGCTCCTCAGCACTGAATGCCGGGCTTTTCACAAGACGGTCGAGATCTTCACTTTCGGCAAGCATGCCTTCGAAAGCAGTCAGATCCCGCTCCACGTCAGCCGTTACGCCATCCCCCTCTGCGAGGTCGAGAAGGGCGGACGCATAACGCTGTGCCACGCCGGATACGAGAGATACGTTGTCAGTCACCAGGTCCGTGCTCTCTGACATTTTTCATGCCCGCAAAACGGCTAGCGTCTTAAGGCATTGAAAAGATGAATGATTTCAAGGTCGGAAGGTATGACGGTTAAACCGTTCCCCCAAAGCCGCGCCTCAATTAGCACAGGGTTTCTCAGTGTGCAACTTCACCGGATGGCTGTTCTTGCCGATTTATAGGTGTTTTTTGCTATGCGCCTATAAAAAGTGTTGCGGATCAATGTCTACCTGCACACGTAATCCTTTAGACGGTTTTGGCCCGTTGGCCAGCCATACGCGCAAATAGGACTGCAGATCGAATTGGCGTGGAGCCATCGCCAGCAGCCGGTAACGGTAGCGTCCGCGCACCATGGCAAGCGCGGCTTCTGCCGGACCAAGCAGGGTAACGGTCTGATCCTGGGGAGCGGAACGCACCAGTGCCCGCGAGAAACCTTCGGCAAAGATCTTGTCAGGGCCGGAGACGACAACCGCCGCCAGACGGCCGAACGGTGGCAGCCCTGCGACTCGCCGGGCTTCGATTTCCGCCTGGTAGAACGCATTCTTGTCGCTGGACAAAAGCGCATTTATCACCGGATGGTCAGCGTTGTAGGTCTGCAAAAACCCTTTGCCACCGCCGGTTACGCGTCCTGCGCGGCCTGTCACCTGAGCCAGAAGCTGAAATGTTTTTTCGGCCGCCCTCGGGTCGCCATGCGCCAGTCCGAGATCTGCATCGATGACGCCAACCAGCTTCATTTTCGGGAAATTGTGCCCTTTTGCGACAAGCTGCGTCCCGATGACGATGTCGGCTCCGCCCTCCTCCACGATCTTCATTTCTCGCTTGAGCCGCTCCGGACCACCCGGAAGATCAGAGGAAAGAATCAGTGTTCGGGCCTGCGGAAAAAGATCGGAGACTTCTTCGGCGATTCTCTCCACACCGGGGCCGCAGGCAACCAGCGTATCCTTGCTCTGACAGGATGGGCAGACATCCGGTACCGGCTCGGAGTGGCCGCAGTGATGACAAACCAGCTTCTTCTGGAACCTGTGTTCGACCAGCCAGGCACTGCAATGCGCGCACTGGAACCGGTGGCCACAGGTGCGACAAAGAGTCAGGGGGGCATAGCCGCGCCGGTTCAGGAAGAGAAGCGACTGGTCTCCCTCAGCAAAGGTATCCTTGATGGCATGGACGAGTGTCGGGGCCAGCCAACGGCCGCGTTCAGGACCGTCGATGCGCATGTCGATCGCCTGAAGATCGGGAAGGGCCGCTCCCGAAGCCCGTTCCGGCAGTTCGTAAAGCTCATACCGGCCGAGATCCGCATTGACGTGACTTTCCACCGACGGTGTCGCCGAAGCGAGAATGACCGGAAACCTGGACAGGTGACCGCGCACCACTGCCATATCCCTGGCGCTGTAGGGAACCCGGTCGTCCTGCTTGAACGCGGCATCGTGTTCTTCATCTACGATGATCAGGCCGAGTTCCTTGAAAGGCAGAAAGAGCGACGAGCGCGCACCGATCACCACCCTGACATCGCCCGACGCCACACCGCGCCAGACCCGAGCGCGGTTCTTCGGGGTGATTTCAGAATGCCATTCGGCCGGATAAACACCGAATCGCTGCTCGAACCGGCGCAGGAACTGTTCGGTCAGTGCGATTTCGGGCAATAGCACCAAGGCCTGCTTTTCCCGGCGCAACGCTTCCGCGATCGCTTCAAAATAGACTTCCGTCTTGCCGGAACCGGTGACGCCATCGATGAGAGAGATGCAACCGCCCTTGTCAAAGCTCTCCTTCAATCCCTCGGCAGCTCTTTGCTGGGCCGGCGTCAGAGGTTTCGGAGCGTAGTCGATCTGCGGTTTTGGCGGTGGGGGAGCCGCCGGCATGAAGACGGTCTCCAGCACATTCTGCTGCAAAAGCCCGTCAATGACAGACGGAGAAACCCCGGCGGCATGCGCAAGCCCGCTCTTGGTCCAGGCAAAACCGTCTTCCATGGTTGCCAGCACACGTTTGCGCGCCGGTGTCGCCCGATCCGGCTCCGCGCCCTCGATCCGCCGGACCCCCGGAACAGGTGCTTCCGGCTCCAGCGCTTCTTCCGAGCGCAACACCATGCGCAGAACCATGCCTGGCGCACCCAGTGTCCAGTTTGCGACCCAGTCCACAAAGCGCCGCAAATCCTCGTCCAGCGGCGGCGTCGTCTCATAGACCCTGGCAATCGTCTTGAGCTTCCTGGAATTTATCGCGGCGTCCGGCTCGACATCCCACACGGCTCCGAGAACCTCACGCGGACCAAGCGGCACCTTCACGATGGTGCCTGGAACAACCGACTGTCCGGCCGGGACCTTGTAAGTATAAGCAACAGGTACCGGAACCGGCACCAGAACACTGGCAATCGTTTCTTTGAACTCTGGATCGTCAAACAGCACGGAATGTCAGGTCCTTTTCACCTCACGTTGAGGGCCTTCTGTCTCATGTCATTCATTCATCGACACAAATGACGACATTGCCTTGCCGACGCCGGCTTTCAAGGTCGATAATTTTTGAGGTACGTACCACAAAAATTTCTTCCACTGGAGAATCAGGGGTTCTTCTTGTCATCATCCTAGGGTAAAGAGAGCGCGGCTGAACATTAAATCGTTTTGCCCCGAAGTCGGGGAAAGCATCCGGCGACCGGCACCATGCTCATGGCTGGGCGCCTACAGGGAGTAGACACTGATGAAATTTTTCGTCGACACCGCCGACACGGCCGAAATCAAGGAACTGGAATCCACCGGTCTTCTTGATGGCGTGACCACCAATCCGTCGCTGATCGCCAAGTCCGGTCGCGATTTCAAGGAAGTGATTGCGGAAATCTGTCAGATCACCAAAGGCGATGTCTCTGCCGAAGTCGCCGCTACCGACTTCGACACCATGATCAAGGAAGCGCATGTGTTGCGCGAACTGGCCGACAATGTGGTCATCAAGCTTCCGCTGACCTTTGATGGTCTGAAAGCCTGCAAGCAACTGACCGACGAAGGCACAAAAACCAACGTGACCTTGTGCTTCTCGGCCAATCAGGCGCTGCTGGCTGCCAAAGCCGGAGCAACCTACATTTCTCCATTCATCGGCCGGCTGGATGATATTCACGCCGACGGTCTGGAGCTGATCCGCGAGATTCGCGTGATCTATGACAATTATGGCTTCGAGACGGAAATCCTGGCGGCTTCCATCCGCACGCCGAACCACGTCAAGGATTGCGCCATCATCGGTGCTGACGTTGCCACGATTCCACCGTCCACTCTTAAGGCGCTGGTGAAGCATCCGCTGACCGACAAGGGCCTCGACGCGTTCCTGGCCGATTGGGCCAAGACCGGTCAGAGCATTCTCTGATCGACAGTTCATGACGACAGAGACGGCCCGGACATCCGGGCCGTTTTTGTATCCGGCTTGCAGAATCAAATCAGACGCCATTATGTTGCGGCAGGTCTCCGGGCGAGGCCTCCGGTCCGCGGAAAGGTTTCCACGCTCGTCATATGCAGCACCCAAGGTGCTCAAGACATTCGACACCCGCTCGATCCGGAGATGCGGACGCTGGATAAATTCCGAGCCCGGGAGTCATCATGACCGATCAAATGCGCGACGCGCAAACCCTTCCGCTTTTAAGCTCCACCGACCTGTCGCTCGACCTCGATCGCCAAAGGCGACTCGCAAAAGAGTTGCGCAACGCCGTTCGGGAGGGATGCAAGACCTCCATTGACAGATTGAAGGTGAACCATCCCCGCTACAATCAGCTGGAATTGTCCTCCTTGAAGTTGTCTGATGCCCAGCTGACGCTTGCACGCGAAGCCGGGCTCCCAAGCTGGCCCGCCCTGAAAAAGCATGTCGAGCAGATGGACACCGCGAAGAAGGCCATCGAAAAGGACTCCACCGCACCGGATGGGGACCTTCCGACGTTGCACATCCGGTGTGGCAACGACATTGAAGCTGCGCTGAAGCGCGCCGGCTTTGCCGGTGACTTTCTGATGTTTGCAGATCCGATCTGCCAGGGTCCGGTCATCTCCGGCCAAGAGGCGCAAAAGGTTCGTGCCGAGTTCATTGCAAGCGAATATCCGGGCGAAACTTTCGAGGAGACGCTTGAGGTTCTGAAAAGAGCAGATGCGCTCTTGGCCGATGTGGACAAATACGGCCGGATCGTTCTCTGGTTCGAACACGATCCCTACGATCAGCTCATTTTGGCAAGATGTCTTGCCGTTCTCAGACGAACAGGTGCGGACAGACGAAAAGTCGAGTTGGTTAGCCTCGACAGGTTTCCGGGGATCGCGAAATTCATCGGGATCGGCCAACTGTCACCAGCAGCCCTTCGCTACAAATACGATCAGCGCCAACCGGTCACTGCATCGGCCTACACCACGGCATCCGATACCTGGAACGCGCTTGGCGCACCCTCTCCATTGCCCTTGTTTGAAGTTGCACACCAATCCAGATCTCTGCCCTATCTGAGCGGATCGATATTTCGATATCTGGCTGAACTGCCGTCGGTCGAAAACGGCTTGTCCTTTACTGAACGCACCGTTCTGGACATTCTCAAAGACGGTCCGCTTTCCTGGGCCAAAATCTTCAGGGAATTCCTGATGAAACGCGATCCCCTTCCCTACCACGGAGACCTGATGTTTTTGGGAACTCTGCTCCGGCTGCGCGATGCGGGTCGTCCGGCGCTGACCAGCGAAACGGTCAGTTTGGAACCGGACAACTGGGGCCAGGCGAAGTTCGAGCTGACGCCGGCAGGAGAAAGCCTGCTCGCAGGTAAGGCCGACTGGAAACAATGTGAACCACGCAGACGGCTCCATGGCGGCGTCGAATGCTTCGCCAATCCGGATTGGCGATGGGACAGCAACCGGCAGAAGCCAGTCGCTGAAGGCGGGTGAGAGTACGGACTTAGCTCACTTTTGCGGAACCCCGGTTACTCCAGGTTCTACGAGCTGACAGCTGAAGCATCGGGCTCTGTCGCCCGGTGCTCCTCGGTTCTCGCGTGTTCAGGATCTTCAGCCGGGTTTTCGACTTGCTTCTGTTGCCCGACAGCGCGCAGCACCATACGGCCCCATTCTGCGAATGGAAAAAGGGTCAACTGCACCACATCATTTTCCGGTGCGCCTTGCACCCCGAACGCTTCCTTGCACGGGCCAGGTACGTAATAGGTGCCGAATACCAGATCGAAGACCGGAAAGATGTTGGCGAGATTCTTGCCGTAAGCCTTGGGCAGATCAGCATGGTGCCACTGGTGCATACGGGGAGACGCGATGACAAACCTGAAGGGACCATGATCCCAGTCCACATTGATGTGCACATACATGTTGTGCAGGACCACGAAGATGGCGCCAAAACCAATGACATCGTTCGGAAAACCAAGCCAGCTCAAAAGCAGGATATAGGAAATCGACATCACCATTGGCTCAAGGAAATGAACGCGATATGTCGTCATCGCATTCATTTCAGGGTCGGAGTGATGGATCGCATGGATTGGCCACAGCCAACCTCTGTGCATCAACCGATGGTTCCAGTAATTGGCAAAGTCGAAGCAAATAATCGCAAACGGAACGAGCAACCAGTCGGGAACCCCACTCCAGAAGCTTTCGTCAATATGCGGCAGTCCCAGTGCATCATATGTTCGTCTGATGAAATCGGTGCCCAGCCATACCACGGGCATAAACAGAATGTTGCCCCACCAGAACGCGATATTGGCACCGACGCTTTTTATCATGCGCTTGGGCCAGGTGATCCGATAGCCCTTGCGATGAATGCTGATGAGAAGCACCAGAAAGGCAAAGATCAGCGTCGCGTAAAATGTTTCGCTCGAAAACCGGTTTTCGATCAAGAGCCCAACGAACTCATGAATTCGTTTCGCAAAATCTGTAACCAAATCCATTGTTGAGATTCCAACGCGGTTTTCGGACAATCCGTGAGGTGACCTTAGCCACGAGTCTTTAAGCCCATGTAAACCTGAGGTTACCTGTCATCGGCATTGTGAAATCGTGCAACTTCGTTTGGACCGCCCCAGTTGCAATCCCTGCATTCACTGGAAAGACCACGGCGTTAAGAAACCATAGGCACTCATGAGGCAAACTGGTGTCATGAGTGCCCAATCCAACAATAGCGAAATGCTGCTCGTCACCGCCCAGCCGGACCTCAACCGACGGCTTGGCAACTGGCTGGATCACCTGTCTGACGAACGCCGTCTGTCCGACAAGACGCTGCTGGCATATGAGCGGGATCTGCGTCAGTTTCTGCGTTTTCTGACAGACCATCTTGGCGGTGCGCCAGCCGTGAAGGACATCGCAGCACTTCGCCCCGCCGACTTTCGAGGGTTTCTTGCCTACCGCCGCCGCCAGGGCATACAAAGCCGCTCGCTGGCACGCGGGCTCGCCGGAATCCGCTCCTTCCTGAAGTACCTGGAACGGCAGGGAGAGGTAAACGCAGCAGCATCGGATGCCATTCGGCCTCCACGCCAGTCCCGCTCCCTTCCCAAACCTGTTTCCTCACGAGATGCCATCGACATCACCAGTGGCGACCTGGCGATGGAAAGCGAGGCCTGGATCGAAGCCCGCAACGCAGCCGTTCTGACACTGCTCTACGGTTGCGGCCTTCGAATTTCAGAAGCTCTTTCCCTGACCGGCAGCATGGCACCGAAGGCGGGCGCCAAGACCTTGCGTATCGTCGGCAAGGGCCGAAAGGAACGGATTGTCCCCATTCTGCCCGCCGTCTGCCAGGCAGTAGAACTTTACCTGAAACTCTGTCCCTATGCGGTCGCTCCCGAGGGACCATTGTTTCTTGGCGCCAGGGGTGGTCCGCTCAATCCGCGCATGATCCAGCTGGCAATGCAAAAACTGCGGAGTGCTTTGGGCCTTCCGGACAGTGCAACCCCGCACGCCTTGCGCCACTCCTTCGCAACGCATCTGCTTGCAGGCGGTGGTGATCTCAGGACGATCCAGGAGCTGCTCGGTCACGCGAGCCTCGCCTCAACCCAGATCTATACCGAGATCGACAGTGCGCATCTGCTATCCGCCTATGACAAAGCTCATCCACGCGGATAAGTGACCGGATCAAACTGGCCGCGGTAACTCGTAGACGGATCGTTCAAGCCCGTCGGGGAACTTCTCCCGGGCTATCTCTCTGCCACCCAACTTCAGCACCAAGCCGCGCGCGGCTGCATTGTCGTCGTTCATATGCGTTTCAACAAGAGGCCAGCCGTACGCCTCATAGGCATGTCGAATGGCTGCTTTTGAAACCTCCACCGCAACTCCCTGGCCTCGCGCCTGTGGTACGAGCCACCAAGTCAGTTCTCTCCTCGGCCAGCCTTCGGGCCACACAAAACCGCATCCCCCCAAAGCCAGGTTGTCGTCCTTGCGCCGGATCATCCACATTCCATAGCCGCGCAACTGCCAATGCCCGAGATGACCGGACAAAACGCGCCAGGCCTGATCCTCGCGCAATGGGCCTCCGTAAAACCGCGAGGCCTCACCATCGGCGAAAAAACTCCTGTAAAGCGCGAAGTCTTCGGCTTGCGGAGGCCGCAGCGTGTATCGCTCCGTGGTGAGTGAATGCATACCGGTTCCTTGTTTCAGCTGGAAAAGAATCGAAGAAGTTGTTCAGTATAGTGCCAGTCCTTTCTGGCAGTGCATCCCTCAATCGACTAGGTTGATTTGCACCAGAAATTCTGCCGCCAGTTAAAAATTTGCGTCTGGTCCGAACGGAGAGATTCGAATGCGCCTGATCATCCTTGCTGCCGGCTTTCTCATGCTGTTTTGTGCGCCTTCCCTAGCCCAACGTGTCTATTGCCCTATTCCCGAAGACGGGGTCTGGATCAATCCGGATGCAGAGGCCAAGGAAATAAGCCGCATCGAGATTGAAAGCCGTTGCGAGAACGAACAGGTCTTTGTTCGCGTTCGTGCGTTCACCTCCTGCGTACCGAGAGACTGCAAGTGGGGTTGGACAAAGGCCCAGATGCGTTCCGACGGTGCGATCCAGGTTTTGCTGGTCGGGTTTTTGAGCAGCAAACAGATCACGCTGCGCGCATTCGGCGACCTTCTGGACACGCATGTCATCAACGTGGTCAACGACCAGTCCGCGCCACGCACCGAGAAAACCTACAATCTGCAGCGGAAATAACGCGGCGAAGGAACGGCAGCGATAACTTCGATTTCCCTTGCCAGATCGGCGCAAAGCTTTACCTTACGTAAGCGACCTGATTTTCAGTTGGAAACGAACGGAGGGTACCCATGCGTCTATTGAGCATTCTGTTTAGCGCCCTTGCCCTGATTGCCTTTCTCATCGCATCGGCAAGTGCCTGCTCATGGAGCAAGTCTGCGGATTCGCAGCAGATGACCGTTGCCGACACAAGTGAAGTTCCGCAAGTCGACACGGACATCTCGTTAGCAACCAATGACCTGAGCGACGATGTGCTGCTGGAAACAGATCCCCTGCCGGTCCCGGTTGACGAGCCGACCGAGTAGTCGCACGCAGTTTCAATGAAAGCTCAACCCGCCGCTTGCGGCGGGTTCTTGTTTGCGCAGGATTGCACAAAATCTGCAAATCGCTGCCTTCTTAAGACCTCAACTGAGCGCGAAAATTTCAGGATCAGACCGCAACGCTTCCACAATGGGGGTCTACCTTGAAGCTTTCGAGGCGATTGTTTTTGAAAAGTCTGGGGATCGCCGGGTTTGCTGCGATTTCAGCTCCCGCCTACGCAATCGGCGTGGAACCCTTCCGCTTGCGCATTCAGCGCTATCATCTGACACCACCGCGCTGGCCGAAGGATCTGAACCTGACTGCGGCTCTGATTGCTGACCCTCACATTTGCGATCCGTGGATGAACCTGGATCGCGTCCGTTTCATCGTGGAACGTACAAACGCGCTGAAGCCTGACATCATCCTGATGCTTGGCGACTATGTGGCCAGTCACAAGTGGCAGTATGACCCCATACCACCGCAAAAGTGGGCAGATCTTTTCGGTGACCTGTTTGCCCCGCTCGGGACACACGCAATTCTGGGCAATCACGACTGGTGGGACGACAGGGAGGCGCAAATTGCAGGCAAGGGGCCCACCGAATATGGCCAGGCCCTGATCAACGCCGGGATCGAGCTTTATCAGAACCGCGCCGAGCGTTTCGAAAAGGACGGCAGGCCCTTCTGGTTGGCCGGACTGGATGATCAAATCGCCCTGCGGCCTGTTCAAAAGTTGAAACGCTATCGATGGCGCGGCCTTGATGACTTGCCCGGCACGTTGAAGCAAGTGACGGACGATGCGCCCATATTATTGATGGCCCACGAGCCGGACATCATCGGTGACGTGCCCTCTCGCGTCAGCCTGACGCTCAGCGGACATACCCATGGCGGGCAGATCAACTGGTTTGGGTACAAGCCGGCATTTCCCGCAAAGCACGGAAAGAGTTACGCCTATGGGCACATCGTTGAAACCGGTGGAACAACGATTGCCCGCCATCTGAGCCTGTCGATGGAACCGCGCCATCTCATTGTCTCCGGAGGACTCGGCTGTTCGATCGTTCCTGTTCGCTTCGGTGTCCCGCCCGAGATTACGATGGTTCACCTGGGTGACAGACCTTCAGCCCAAACAACCTGACCAGCTGGCGGATACAAGCTTCGCAATCGGGATGCTCAGTCGCTTAGGGAATCCATTGCGCTGGCCTAAACCTCGCCATATCTATAGAAGCTATAGATATGGCGAGGGCCTGTGATGGACTATTCAATTGGCGAGTTATCAAAGCGAACCGGCGTCAAGGTTCCGACCATCCGATATTATGAAAAGGAAGGCCTTTTGGAAGCGCCGCTTCGAACCGAGGGCAATCAACGTCGCTACCAGGCGTCTGAGCTTGATCGACTTGGCTTCATCAAGCATTGCCGGGATCTCGGTTTGCCGATGCCTGCAATCCGCGATCTGATCGAGCTCAGTCAGCACCCGGACAGTCCTTGCGAACAGGCGGACCAGATAGCCGTAACCCAGCTGCGTGAAGTGCAGCTGCGCATTGCCCATTTGAAGAAACTGGAAGCCGAACTTGAGCGGATCGCCGCTAGTTGCCAAGGCAGCCACACCGTAACCGAATGCAGCGTCCTCAAGGCCTTCGGCGATCACAGTCTGTGCCGGGAAGACCATTAGCCCCTTCTGCCGGCAGGACTTCAACAACGTCTGGACGATCCTCTACTTTCCAATGGCAGGCGCTGCGACCTGTGTATCGTTCGAAACCTGACGCGTGCGAGACGACGGTGTTACTGTGGCTCCTTCGAGCCGTTCAAACGGTCAATGCCAATCGAGGTCGAGATGCTTAAATTTGGCGCACGAACAGCAAGACTTCTGGAAAATGCCTATCAGGGATCTGACTTCTCACGACGGCGGCGCGCCTCCTTCGATGCGCTTCAACCGAATCCGGGTGACGTGATAGCTGACATCGGCTGCGGCAATGGAATGCTGACGCTTGAACTGTCGAGGACAATCGGCGAAGGCGGCCGGGTTTATGGTATCGACCCAAGCGAAGACATGCGCATTGCAGCGAAGAACCGTTGCTCAGAGTTCGACAATGTCGAAATCTCTGACGGAACGGCGACCGACTTGCCACTCGAGACAGGTTCGGTTGACAAGGCGGTGTCTTTGCAGGTGTTCGAATATCTTGACGACCTTCCGGCAGCGATCGCAGAAGCATACCGTGTCCTGAAGCCTGGAGGCCGTCTCGTCGTCGGCGACATGCACTGGGACACGATCACCTGGTACAGCGACAATCCGGAACGAATGCGCAAGGTATTGGACGCCTGGGATCATCATCTGGTGGAGCGTTGTGTGCCTGCCATCCTTCCTTCCATCCTGCGCGACGCCGACTTTCAGGTCGAACAAGTCGTCCCGATCCCATTCAGCGATACTGAGCTACGCCCCGACGGTCTCTCGAACATGATGATCCATCTCATCAGGCCTTTCGTCATCAAAAAGGGTCTGATTTCAGAAAGTGAAGCATCTGACTGGGCTGACGAGCAAAGCGAGCTTGCCCGCTCGGGCCGCTTCTTCTTCTCCCTCACGCATTTCGTTGTCGTGGCGAGGAAGCGTTAAAGCACTTCGAGAAAAGACTGAACCATTTATCGCTGCCCGAGTTCGAAGATTTCAAGGCGACAAGGTCCATCCCGGTGAACGCGTGACGGTTCTGTCGTTCACAATTTCAACCTTTCTCAAGAGACGCCTCAATGACAACAAAAAAGCCGGAAGCTCTTATGTCTCAAGAGCTCCCGGCTTCCAACTGTTTTCGTCATTCGGGTCGTTTGCAAGACCCAGTGTTTGCTTATGAGTGGATCGGCTTTGCAAATGCGCCGAGAGCCGCTTCCTTGACGGCCTCCGACATGGTCGGGTGCGCATGGCAGGTGCGTGCCAGGTCTTCGGCCGAACCGCCGAACTCCATCAGCACGGCCCCTTCGTGGATCATTTCACCAGCACCGAAGCCGACAATGTGAACACCCAGAACCCGATCGGTCTTGGCGTCTGCCAGTACTTTCGCGAAACCGTCCGTGTGGTTCATCGCACGGGCCCGTCCATTGGCGGAGAAGTTGAACTTGCCGGTCTTGTACTCGATGCCGGCAGCCTTCAGTTCTTCTTCCGTCTTGCCGACGGAGGCAATTTCGGGCTGGGTGTAGACGACACCCGGAATGACGTCATAGTTCACGTGACCGGCCTGTCCGGCCAGGATCTCGGCAACAGCAACGCCTTCGTCTTCTGCCTTGTGCGCCAGCATCGGTCCATCGACCACATCACCGATGGCATAGATGCCGTCGACATTGGTCTTGTAATGAGCGTCGATCTGCACGCGGCCACGGTCATCCATCTGAACACCGGCAGTGTCCAGACCAAGTCCTTCGGTATAAGGACGCCGCCCGATGGCAACCAGCACGATATCGGCTTCGATAACCTGAGCATCACCGCCCTTCGCAGGTTCCACGGTAACGGCCAGGCCCTTGCCCTTCTTCTCGACGCCAGTCACCTTCGATGACAGTTTGAAGGTCATGCCCTGTTTCTTGAGCATGCGCTGGAAGTTCTTGGAAACGTCGCCATCCATCGGACCAAGGATCTTGTCCATGAACTCGACCACGGTGACCTCGGAACCGAGACGGTTCCAGACGGAACCCAGTTCCAGACCAATGACACCACCGCCAACGACGACCAGCTTGCCCGGTACCTTGTCGAGTTCGAGCGCACCAGTCGAAGAGACAATCTGTTTTTCATCGATCTCGACACCTGGCAGCGGCATGACGTCCGAACCGGTGGCGATCACGATGTTCTTTGTGTCCAGGACAGTTGCCGACCCATCTTCGGCAGTCACTTCGACCTTACCCTGGCCTAGGATCTTGCCCGTGCCGGTATGAACGTCGATTTTGTTCTTCTTCATAAGGAAGGCAACGCCGTTGACGTTGGCGTCCACGACATCACCCTTGTGCTTCATCATGACCGGCAGATCGAGTTTCGGTTTGGAAACCTTGACACCGATCTTTTCCAGACCGTGCCCTGCTTCCTCGAACATCTCAGAAGCGTGCAGCAACGCCTTTGACGGAATACAGCCAATATTGAGGCAGGTCCCGCCAAGCGTTGCGCGCTTTTCGACGACTGCGGTCTTCAGACCGAGTTGAGCTGCCTTGATCGCGCAAACATAGCCCCCCGGGCCGGTTCCGATGACGACAAGATCATATTGGGACATTTTAGGTCGCCTTTGCCTCTTTCAGTTTAAAGTCCAGATTTCTGGATCATGGTAGGATTGCCCGGCCCCCGGACACGTCCAGAATGGCTCCGGTCGTGTAGCTGGAATGATCAGACATAAGCCAAAGAATTGCTTCGGCCACTTCATCAGCGGTGCCCGCACGTTTCATCGGCAGTTTGGATTGCAGTTGAGCCACCCGGTCGGGAATGCCGCCAGATGCATGAATTTCAGTATCGATGATACCGGGCCGGACCGCATTGACGCGAATGCCTTCGTCCGCGACTTCCAGCGCAAGGCCGACGGTCATCGTATCGATTGCCCCCTTGGACGCGGCGTAATCGACATATTGCCCCGGAGACCCAAGCTTGGACCCGGCCGACCCCAGATTGACAATGGTTCCGCCCATGCCGCCATGCCTGGTCGACATGCGCTTGACGGCCTCACGGGCGCACAAGAATGTTCCAACCAGATTGATGGAAAACATCCTGGTCAGACGGTCGACCGTCATTTCATCGACCCGTTGAGCATGGTCGACAACGCCGGCATTGTTCACCAGGCCAACCAGACGGCCAAGCCGGTCTGCTTCGCCGAACAGTTTCAGCACTTCCGCTTCGTGCTGGACATCGCCCTGAACGGCGACTGCCCGGCCGCCTTCTGCCTCGATCTCGCCGACAACAACGTCCGCCGCTGCCTTGTTGACCGCGTAGTTGACCAGTACCGTATGGCCAAGGCCAGCAAGCTTGCGGCTGGCCGCGGCGCCAATTCCCCGGCTACCGCCAGTCACCAATATTACAGTTTCCACCACTTGTGATCGTCTCCTATCTGCCGCTCACGAATTGCAGGTTTTCCGAGCCTCGGCCGCCGGACCACAGACCTTGCAGAACGCCATCACCCGTCAGGGCATAAACAACCGGCGTGGTATCCCCCCAGTCCACAGTCAGAACATTTCCCTCAAGCGCCCCGACGCCCCGATAGCTGTCCGCGCCGACTTGCCAGATCAGAGTGAACTTGCGACCCTGCCGGGACACTTCGACGGTACCGGTGTAGGTCGACCCATCCGGGTTCCTGCCAGCCGCGCTGTAGGTGCCTTCACGAAGAGCGAGGTTTTTCTGAGCGGATCTTGAAAACAAAGTCAGTCTTTCGGTCGCCGAACCGTCTGCCCACTCGCCGTCGAGGGCCTTTTCGCCCTCGAACGTGTAAACAACCGGGTGCTTGTCGCCCCAGTTGACCACAAGCATGCGACCGGCAAATTCTCCAACTCCGGTAAAAACGTCGTCCCCAATCCACCAGGTGAAGTGAACGTTGCTGCCATCCGGCGTGATCGACAGCATGCCGGAATAACCGGACCCGTCGGGATTGGATCCTGCAACCCGGTAGATTCCCGAAATGCGCCTTGCAGGTCCGTTGCGGGCAAGACTTTCAGCAAGTGCCTTGCCAATTGAAGACATGGCCGAAACCTGTGCAGGCTCTGCGCCCGTCTCTGCGCCGTTACCGGAAAGAAACGTGAAATCACCGAAGAAGGAAGACGAAATCCACGGTGTCTGTTCACCGCTGGTGTCCTGATAGACACCTTTCAATGTGCGCTTGAACGTCTCTTCAAGACTGAGTGACGGCGTTTCGATCGCGCTCGCCAGATGCTTCGTATACGGGCTGTTGATGCCCTGGCCATCAAGCGCCACCGCTCCGGGTGAGGTCGAATAGGAAACGAACAGGCTTGCGCTGCTGTCAATGCGGGTAAGCCCTTTCGTGTCACCCGAAAGGGGATTGTTGCGGCAGGCATCCAGAACAATGATGTTCAGGCCGTCATGGGAAGAACTCATCAGTTCAACCGCCTCGCTGACCGCGAGTGACTGGGTTCTGACTGTCTCTTCGTTCGGAAAATCTGCTCCGAGCGGCAGAAGATAGTTCTCGCCCTGGATCTGGATTCCATGACCGGCGAAGTAGAACATGCCGATGCTGTTGTCTGCTTTCAGCCGGTCGCCAAACGCACGCAGGGCTTCCTTCATGCCATCGCGGCTGACATCGGTTTGCAAAATGACGTTGAAGCCGGCGCCATCAAGCGCCTTGGCAATGGCCACGGCATCATTGACGGGATTGGCAAGCGGCGCGAAAGCGTAGTCAGCATTGCCAATAACCAGCGCCGTGCGCTGCTGATCGGAAACAGCCGCCGATACCAGACCAAACAGGGACGCGATCAGGAAAAGAACTGTCAGAAAGGAGCGTTTCATCGCGCTCATTCTCTTAACCCCTTTCCCAAGTGCCCGTGTTCCGCCGTGCGGGCGTTACTGCTCCGCCAACGCGAGACGGAAACCAAACCCGGCAAACGTTGCTGCAATGGTCCTGCGCATCCAGACCATCATCCGCTCGCTCTGCAGAACCTTTTCTCCGACCAGTGAAGCAAAGAGGCCATAACCAAGAAAGACAACAAAGGTCATGGCCATGAAGACGCCACCAAGCAGCAGCATGTCGAATGTCGGGTTGGCAGCAGACGGGCTGACGAACTGAGGCAGGAATGCCAGGAAAAAGACCGTCAGCTTCGGGTTGAGAATGTTGATCAGGATGCCTGTGCGCGCCGTCGCCCAAAGGCTTTTGCGCGCACCCTTGTCTGCTTTCAGTTCCAGAGGACCGCTGTCCTTCAGCGTTTGCCAGGCCAGATAAAGAAGGTAAGCGACGCCGGCATATTTCACGACCTGAAAGATCAGGGCACTGGTATGCATCAGGGCCGCAAGCCCGACAACGGAGGCCAGGATGGCCGGAATGATCCCCAGGGTACAGCCAATGGTGGCGGCAATCGCTGCCTGCCGCCCCTTGCCGAGCCCAACCGCCACTGTGTAGACCACGCCGGTTCCGGGAACCAGCACGACGACCAGTGCGGTGATCAGAAACTCCAGGCTCATACCCGCCCCCTTACGCTATTGCCATGTTGGTCGGATCAGAGATCCAGGACCAGGCGCTGCGGATCTTCCAGGCTTTCCTTGACACGTACCAGGAAGGTCACGGCTTCCTTGCCGTCAACGATCCGGTGGTCATAGGAGAGCGCCAGATACATCATCGGACGGATCACGACCTGACCGTTAACCGCCATGGGCCGTTCCTGGATCTTGTGCATACCCAGGATGCCGGACTGCGGCGCATTCAGGATCGGGGACGACATCAGCGAGCCATAAACACCACCGTTAGAGATGGTGAAGGTACCGCCGGTCATGTCGGCCATGCCGAGCTTGCCGTCGCGTGCCTTGCGGCCGAGATTGCCGATTTCCTGCTCGATCTCGGCAATCGACATCTGATCGGCGTCACGCACGACTGGTACAACAAGGCCCTTGTCGGTGCCGACAGCGACGCCGATGTGGCAGAAGTTCTTGTAGATGATGTCCGTGCCGTCGATCTCGGCATTTACCGCCGGGATTTCCTTCAGGGCATGCGTTACGGCTTTCGTGAAGAAGCCCATGAAGCCGAGCTTGACGCCGTGCTTCTTCTCGAACAACTCCTTGTACTGCTTGCGCAGTTCCATGACCGGGCCCATGTCCACTTCGTTGTAAGTGGTCAGCATAGCTGCGGTGTTCTGGGCGTCTTTCAGGCGGCGCGCAATGGTCTGACGCAGCTTGGTCATGCGGACGCGCTCTTCACGGACTTCATCCTCAGCGGCGACCGGAGCGCGGGCGATCTGGGTCGGGGCCGGAGCGGAAGCGGATGCCGTGGCACCTGACGCGATCGCGTTGATGACATCTTCCTTGAGCACCTGTCCACGTTTGCCGGAACCGGCAACCTGATCGGCTGCGAGATTGTGCTCTGCCATCATCTTTTGAGCAGACGGAGCAGGTGGCATGGTTGTGGACGGAGCAGGAGTTGCAGCCGGAGCCGGTGCCGCGGCTGCAGCTGCCGGGGCTGCTGCGGCGCCTGCGCCCGACGGATCGATCTGACACAGCAGAACGCCCGGTTCGACAGTAGCCCCGGTTTCAGCGGCGATCTTGACAATGGTGCCGGAGACCGGCGCCGGGACTTCCTGGGCTGCCTTGTCAGTTTCCAGTTCGACCAGCGTGTCGTCGGTCTTGACCACATCGCCGACCTTGACGCTCCACTCTCCGACTTCAGCTTCGGTGACGGATTCACCAGCGCTCGGCGTCACGACATCAACAAGTTCAACCTTGGCGCCGGATTTGGGTTCTTCTTTTGCCGGAGCTGCGGCTGCCGGCGCGGCAGCGGCTGCAGCACCTTCGGCGATCTGGCCCAGCAACGCGCCAACTTCGACGGTGTCGCCTTCCTTGACCACGATGCTTTCCAGGGTGCCGGCTGCCGGAGAAGGCACTTCGACCGTTACCTTGTCGGTTTCCAGCTCCACCAGCGGTTCGTCCTGATTGACGGCCTCACCCGGTTTTTTGAACCATTGTGCAATAGTTGCTTCAGAAACGGATTCACCCAGCGTGGGCACGCGAATTTCGGTTGCCATGGTCGCCTTCTCTTAAAATTACCTGGCCAGATTTTGAAAGGGGGTCCTCAGACCCCCTCTTGATTAGTTTCCAAGAGCCTCTTCGAGGAATGCCTGAAGCTGCGCCAAATGCGCTGACATCAAGCCGGTCGCAGTCGACGCCATGGCCAAGCGGCCGGCGTAGCGCGGACGTTTGTGCTTGGCATCGATCTGTTCCAGAACCCATTCGATATAAGGCTCGACAAAGAACCAGCTGCCCATGTTCTTCGGCTCTTCCTGACACCAGACCATTTCAGCCTGCGGGAAGCGCGCGAGCTCCATCATCAGTGCCTTCTTCGGGAACGGATAAAGCTGCTCGACGCGCATCAGATAGATGTCGTCGATGCCGCGCTTTTCGCGTTCTTCGTAAAGGTCGTAGTAAACCTTGCCCGAACACATGACGACGCGTTTGATCTTGTCATCCGAAACCAGTTTGGTTTCGGAGGCCGGATTGATCTGGGCATCGTCCCACAACAGACGGTGGAAGGTTGAATCCGGGCCGAGTTCATCGAGCTTGGAGACCGCCTTCTTGTGACGCAGAAGCGATTTCGGCGTCATCAGGATCAGCGGCTTGCGGATGTCACGGCACAGCTGACGGCGCAGAATGTGGAAGTAGTTGGCCGGGGTCGAACAGTTCGCGACCTGCATGTTGTCTTCCGCGCAAAGCTGGAGATAACGCTCCAGACGGGCAGACGAGTGCTCCGGACCCTGCCCTTCATAGCCATGCGGCAACAGGCAGACGAGACCGGACATGCGCAACCACTTGCGCTCGCCAGAACAGATGAACTGGTCGAACAGCACCTGTGCACCGTTGGCGAAGTCGCCGAACTGGGCTTCCCACATTGTCAGCGCACGCGGTTCCGTCAGCGAGTAGCCGTACTCAAAGCCAAGCACCGCTTCTTCCGAGAGCATCGAGTTGATGACCTCGTAACGCTGCTGACCAGGCGCGATGTTGTTCAGCGGAATGTAACGGCTTTCGTCTTCCTGATCGTACAGAACCGAATGGCGCTGCGAGAACGTACCGCGTTCACAGTCCTGACCAGACAGGCGCACCGGATGACCTTCTTTCAGGAGCGATGCAAAAGCCAGAGCTTCAGCGGTTGCCCAATCGATCCCCTCGCCGGTTTCGATCATGCGCTCGCGATGGTTCATGAAGCGCGCAATCGTGCGGTGGATGTTGAAGCCGTCGGGCACATGCGTCAGGGCACGGCCGATCTCTTTCAGCTCGCTGATTGACAGTCCGGTTTTGCCGCGGCGCGGATCGTCTTCGTCGGCCGCCCGTTTCATGCCGGCCCATTTGCCGTCGAGCCAGTCAGCCTTGTTCGGCTTGAATGCCTGACCGGAGTCGAACTCGCCATCCAGATGCTTGCGCCAGTCGGCCTTCATCTGGTCGACTTCCTCCTGACTCAGAACGCCTTCCTTGATCAGGCGCTCGGAATAGAGCTGCAGGGTCGTCGCGTGCTTGCGGATCTTGCGGTACATGATCGGCTGCGTGAACGCCGGCTCGTCACCTTCGTTGTGACCGAAACGGCGGTAGCAGATCATGTCGATGACCACCGGACGCTGGAACGTCTGACGGAATTCAATCGCAATCTTGGCCGCAAAAACAACCGCTTCCGGATCGTCGGCATTGACGTGGAAGATCGGCGCTTCGATCACCTTGGCCATATCGGACGGATATGGTGAGGAGCGCGAGAAGCGCGGATTGGTCGTGAAACCGATCTGGTTGTTGATGATCACATGCAGGGAACCGCCGGTGCGGTGACCGCGTAGCGCGGAAAGACCGAAACACTCGGCAACGACGCCCTGACCGGCAAAGGCCGCATCGCCGTGCAGAAGCAACGGCAGTACGGTGCCACGGTCGATTTCAGTGGTTTCGATGAAATTGCCGTTGTCGTCGGCAGCCAGCTGATCCTGCTTGGCGCGGGATTTGCCGAGCACGACCGGATTGACAATTTCAAGGTGGGACGGGTTGGCCGTCAGTGACAGGTGAACGTCGTTGCCGTCGAAAGAACGGTCGGAAGACGCACCGAGGTGGTACTTCACGTCACCTGAACCCTCGACGTCGTCAGGAGCGTAGGAGCCGCCCTTGAATTCGTGGAAGATGGCGCGGTGCGGCTTGCCCATCACCTGGGACAACACGTTCAGGCGGCCGCGGTGCGCCATGCCCAGAACGATTTCCTTCAGGCCCATCTGGCCGCCGCGCTTGATGATCTGTTCGAGTGCCGGGATCAGCGCTTCACCACCATCAAGACCGAAACGCTTGGTACCGGTGTATTTGACGTCCAGGAATTTCTCAAAGCCTTCGGATTCGATCAGCTTGTTCAGGATCGCCTTCTTGCCTTCAGAAGTGAAAGCGACCTGTTTGTCCGGACCTTCAATGCGCTCCTGAATCCAGGCCTTCGCGGCCGGATCCGAAATGTGCATGAACTCGACGCCGAGGGTTGAGCAATAGGTCCGCTTTAGAATGTCCAGCATCTCGCGGATGGTGGCGTATTCAAGACCAAGGACGTGATCGATGAAAATCTTGCGATCCCAGTCGGCTTCGCTAAATCCATAGGAAGACGGGTGCAGCTCTTCGTGATCGCCCTTGCCGGCGAGCCCGAGCGGGTCGAGGTCGGCATGCAGGTGACCGCGCATGCGGTAGGCGCGGATCATCATCAATGCGCGGACGGAGTCGCGTGTTGCCTGATGAACCTCGGTGTCCGAAATCGGTTCGCCCTTGGCTTCGGCCTTCTTCTTTAGCTTGTCGCCAAGCTTCTGTTCGATCGGCGCCCAATTGCCGTCAAAGGCATTGACCAGATCGCCATTGGCCTCGATCGGCCAGTCCTTGCGTTTCCACGGTGCCCCGCGCGCTTCCTTCAAGACGGCTTCTTTTTCGTCCTGGAAGGCCGCGAAAAAGTCCCGCCACTCGGGTTCTACCGAGTTCGGATTCGTCTTGTACTGTGCGTAGAGGTCTTCGATATAGGCTGCGTTGGCGCCGTAAAGCAACGACGTCAGTGCGAATACGTTGTTCGCTTCCTGCCGTGCCATGTCCATCTAGCGGAGGTTTGCTCCGCCCTTTTTGTTTTGGCGGGCCGTGAAATTGACCCGCGGCCGGTTCCCTACAAAGACCGGTGCCGAAACACCGGCCCCTCGAAAATTAGTCACAGCACCTGACGCGCCGTAACCTATCCTTCCATCATGCAGCAGGAAACGTAAACAGTTTCCGTCACCTGCTGCAAATTTTCTTGCTCTTTTAGCCCTTCAACACTTCGAGAAGGGTTTCGCCGAGCTTCGCCGGAGAAGGAGACACTTTGATGCCTGCCTCTTCCATGGCTGCGATCTTGTCTTCAGCACCACCTTTGCCGCCCGAAATCACGGCACCGGCATGGCCCATGGTGCGGCCCGGAGGAGCTGTCCGGCCTGCAATGAAACCGGCCATCGGCTTGGAACGGCCCTTCTTGGCTTCGTCCTTGATGAACTGAGCAGCTTCCTCTTCGGCGGACCCGCCGATTTCACCGATCATGATGATCGACTGGGTCTCATCATCGGCAAGGAACATTTCCAGGACGTCGATGAACTCGGTGCCCTTGACCGGATCACCGCCGATGCCGACTGCAGTGGTCTGGCCAAGACCTGCATTGGAGGTCTGGAACACGGCCTCGTAGGTCAGCGTGCCGGAACGGGAAACAACACCGACCGAACCCTTCTTGAAGATGGAGCCCGGCATGATGCCGATCTTGCACTCCTCAGGTGTCAGGATGCCTGGGCAGTTCGGGCCGAGCAGACGGGAATTGGATTTCTCCAACCGGCGCTTGACCTTGACCATGTCCGCCACCGGGATGCCCTCGGTGATGCAGACGATGAACGGGATTTCCGCATCGATCGCCTCGATGATCGCTGCGCCCGCGCCTGCCGGGGGAACGTAGATCACGGATGCATCTGCACCGGTTGCTTCTTTGGCTTCGCCAACGCTCGCAAAGATCGGCAGCTGAGCAGAGCTTTCAACGCTGCCCCAGGTCTCGCCACCCTTTTTCGGGTGCACACCAGCGACCATCTTGGTGCCGTAATATTCGAGCGCCTGTTCCGTGTGGAACGTACCGGTTTTGCCGGTCAGGCCCTGAACGATGATTTTCGTGTCTTTATTGACGAGGATCGACATTTATGCGCCCCCCTTGACGGCTTTCACGATTTTCTGGGCGGCGTCGTCGAGATCGTCAGCGGCGATAACATTCAGACCGCTTTCGTTGATGATCTTCTTGCCAAGTTCAACGTTTGTGCCTTCCAGGCGCACGACGAGCGGAACCTGCAGACCAACTTCCTGAACGGCTGCGATCACGCCTTCCGCGATTACGTCACAACGCATGATGCCGCCGAAGATGTTGACCAGGATGCCTTTGACGTTCGGATCGGATGTGATGATCTTGAACGCTGCCGTCACCTTCTCCTTGGAAGCGCCACCGCCAACATCGAGGAAGTTGGCCGGTTCGGCACCGTAGAGCTTGATGATGTCCATGGTTGCCATGGCAAGGCCGGCACCGTTGACCATGCAGCCGATGTCACCGTCCAGGGCAACATAGGCAAGATCATACTTGGACGCTTCGATTTCCTTGGCGTCTTCTTCAGTCTCGTCGCGCAGAGCCATGATGTCGTCGTGGCGGAAGAGCGCGTTGCCGTCGAAGGACACTTTGGCGTCGAGAACACGCAGGTGGCCGTCCTTCATGACGATCAGCGGATTCACTTCCAGAAGCGCCATGTCTTTTTCGACAAAAGCCTTGTGCAGGATCGGGAACAGCTTCTTGCCGTCTTCGGCAGCGGCACCGGTCAGTTCCAGAGCTTCGCAGAGCTTGGCCACGTCAGCTTCGGTTACGCCTGTGTCCGGGTCGATCGGCAGGGTGATGATCTTTTCCGGGGTCTCTTCGGCAACGGCTTCAATGTCCATGCCACCTTCGGTGGAGACGACAAAGGCCGGACGGCCGACAGTGCGGTCCACCAGAATGGAGAGATAAAGTTCGCGCTCGATGTCGGCACCGTCTTCAATGTAGAGGCGGTTGACGACCTTGCCCGCATCACCGGTCTGTTTGGTGACAAGAGTGTTGCCGAGCATTTCCTTGGCGTGTGCGGTGACTTCATCCAAGGAGAAAGCCAGACGGACACCACCTTTTGCGTCTTCCGGCAGTTCCTTGAACTTGCCCTTGCCGCGGCCACCAGCGTGGATCTGGGACTTCACGACCCAAAGCGGTCCCGGAAGGCTCTTTGCAGCGGCTTCAGCTTCGTCGGCAGAAAAAATCGCGACGCCTTCAGCCACCGGAGCGCCGAATTCCTTCAACACCGCCTTGGCCTGGTATTCATGAATGTTCATGTGTTTCCCCCGTTTTCGGAGAACCGTTCCTTCGTCGGGAAGGAACGGCTGCTATTTCCTGAATGCCTGGGCTTAGCCAAGCGCCGGCTGGATTTTCTTACAAGCATCAACCAAGCCATCGACCGCAGCGACGGACTTTTCGAAGTTGGCTTTTTCTTCGCCCTGAAGGTCGATCTCGATCACGCGCTCGACGCCTTCGGAACCGATCACGACCGGAACCCCCACATAGGTGTCCTTCAGGCCGTATTGGCCATCGAGAGAAGCGGCACAAGGCAGTACGCGCTTCTTGTCACGCAGGTAGCTCTCTGCCATGGAAATGGCGGAGGCTGCCGGTGCGTAGAATGCGGAACCTGTTTTCAGAAGGCCGACGATTTCAGCGCCGCCGTCACGGGTGCGCTGAACGATTTCTTCCAGACGCTCAGCCGTGCACCAACCCATCTTGACCAGGTCGGGCAGCGGGATACCCGCAACGGTGGAGTAACGGGTCAGCGGAACCATGGTGTCGCCATGACCGCCAAGAACGAAGGCGGTGACATCTTCGACGGAAACGTTGAACTCTTCAGCAAGGAAGTAACGGAAGCGCGAGCTGTCCAGGACGCCGGCCATACCGACGACCTTGTTCTTCGGCAGGCCGGAGAATTTCTGCAGTGCCCAGACCATGGCGTCGAGCGGGTTGGTGATGCAGATGACAAATGCGTTCGGTGCGTATTTCGCGATGCCGGCGCCGACCTGCTCCATGACCTTCAGGTTGATTTCAAGAAGATCGTCGCGGCTCATGCCCGGCTTGCGCGGTACGCCGGCGGTGACGATGACAACGTCTGCGCCTTCGATAGCTTCATAGCTGTTGGCACCGGACAGGTTGGAGTCGAATCCGTCAACCGGGGAAGATTCTGCAAGATCGAGTGCCTTGCCCTGCGGAATGCCTTCCGCGATATCGAAGAGAACGATATCCCCCAGTTCCTTCAAACCTGCCAGATGAGCGAGTGTGCCGCCGATCTGACCTGAGCCGATCAAGGCGATTTTGTTCCGTGCCATATCGAAAGTTTCCCTTTACGTAAGATGGAACCATGTGCCATCCGCCGATGACTGTGGATGGCACTACTCCCTTTGTGCCGCCTGCGCAACCTCGCCAAAAGAATATTGCCCAAACGGAAGTAAAATTTCTCAAATCTTCCCGTCTGCATAATTCACCTATAGGGAATGCAGACCTATGCGTGTACTCCTATGTGATTACCCGCAAGGTAAGCTTCGGACCGCATTTCGATCAAACGCGAGGCCGTTCGGTCGAATTCAAACGCCTCGGTTCCGTCCTCGGCCACGTATAGCGATGTCGGCTCTGCCTCCGCCGAGACGACCAGCTTGATGCCGTTATCGTAAAGTGTATCGATCAGCGTGATGAAGCGTTTGGCTTCATTGCGCCGCGCTTTCGACATGACCGGCACATGATCCAGGAAGACCGTGCTGTAGGCATTGGCAATGCGCAGATAATCACTGGCGCCAAGTGGCTGCATGCACAAATCCTCAAAGGTGAAACGCGCAGCACCGGCCGCAACACAAGGCACGTGAATCTTCCGCCCCTTGTTTTCCAGCTCTTCCGTATGCGGCTTCATATCGTGGGTGAGTTTAACCCAGATCCGGTCCATCTGTTCATCCGCCTCGTTCCCGAGAGGGGTGACATAGACGGGCGCTCCGGCGAGTTTTTCCAGCCTGTAATCTGTGGGCGAATCCAGATGCAACACTTTCACTTTCGAGGTCAGCATCTGAATGAATGGCAGGAAAAGTTGCCGGTTGAGGCCATCCTTGTAAAGTTGCGACGGTTCGACGTTGG
Organism: Roseibium sp. SCP15; assembly: GCF_040329435.1. Lineage (NCBI taxonomy): Bacteria > Pseudomonadati > Pseudomonadota > Alphaproteobacteria > Hyphomicrobiales > Stappiaceae > Roseibium > Roseibium sp. SCP15. The sequence goes on from NZ_JBDZYI010000002.1 coordinate 1,050,658, forward strand.
AAGTTGCCACCACAATGACACCGCGCTCGAACAATTGCGTGAACAGGCGGCCCAGAATCATCGCGTCGGCAATGTCGGTGACCGAAAACTCATCGAACAGAAGCAACCGGGTTTCATCCGCGATCTGGCTGGCGACAGGGGGTATCGGGTCGTCCCCCTTCACTTCTCCGCGCTTATGTGCCTGGCGGTGTTCATGAATACGTTCATGGACATCATTCATGAATTCGTGAAAGTGGACCCGACGCTTTCTGCGAATAACCGTGACCTCGTAGAAGAGGTCCATCAGCATTGTCTTGCCGCGCCCGACACCGCCCCACATGTAGAGACCTTGCACGGCCGCCCATAACTGGTTCTTCTTGCTGGCAAACAACCAGCCCAGCGAACTCTTCTTGGATGCGAGACGGGTTTCCGCCAATCGAGTGTTGAGAAGATCGAGTTGATGCACGGCTTCCCGCTGAACGGGATCTTCTTTGATCTGGCCCGACACGATGAGCGCGTCGTAGCGGGCATTCAGTGCGCTGTTGACCGGCAGTTCCATTCTCAAGGGTGCTGCTCCCTCCATGAGGACTCATGGGGCCCGGGGTGTTATTTGCACGGCGAAATACGGTCAAAACGCCGCAGATGCAAGTCATGATATGTTTCGAACCTGTTACCCGAGTTAACGTATTCGTTTTTCAACCGTTTGAAATTTATGGATTTCACGCGACATGACAATTGAACTTGTTGGTCATGACCCTTCCTGGAGCGAGCAGGCTGACCGGCTGATTGGAGACCTGCGTTGTTTGCTGGGGGACACGGTAGCGCGTCTCGACCACGTTGGCTCAACTTCAATCCCGGGTTTGATGACCAAGCCCAAACTACATATCGACGTTGTGCTGTGTCCCGGAATTTCGCCTGAACCGGTCAGCATTCGCCTTGAGGAGTTTGGCTACGCCAATCTGGGTTATCTGCATAACCTGAAAGAGATACAACTTACGCGTTCAAAGGGATTTTGTTTCGGTCCAAGGCAATCTGAACCGGAGCTCTCTGTCTTGGCTCACCGATTGTGTATTTGCAGGTCAGACTGCCTGGCGCCAGTCAAACGGCGACGCTTCCGCGATGCCTTGCGAAACAACCCGACGCTCGTTCAGGAATATGAAAAGCTCAAACAGGACCTGATTGCAAAATTCGGCAATCCGCCCGATTGGGACCGTTACAATGGCGGCAAGACCGACTTTATCAATGCCGTTGTCGAGGATCATTTCCAGTGACGAGCCTTCAATACCAGTTCGCCCGCGACCGGAAGACCGGTTGCGGGCGTTGGGCACGATGATTGTTCACCGTGCGGGAGGAGCTGAATACGCGCTGACCTGGCAATTAGCGCAGAAGTAGCATCGTCTTTCTGCCGTTTTGCAGTTCCTGAAGATAGAGCAACTGCGCGACCAGATAGCACTCGGACTGCTCGTCAAGGTCTGCCTTCCGGCCGCGTCCGTCGGTCAGCAGCCAGGCATTTCCTGCCTTAACGACATCGCACTCGATTGGCGCCTTTGAGTCAAATTCCGTTCTTTCAAAGACTTCGGCACCAACAGAGCTGTCTGTGTCGTTTTCCAGGCCCTTCATTTCCATGCGCAAACTGCGATAGGCCTGTTGAACGGACATGGTGGCCACGATCACCGTTTGTACGTCGTCGCCGTTCAGAGCCGCAAATCGCAGGACACCGCCCTTTTGCGGAACAGTGTTCTTTGAACAAGGAGTGCTTTGAACCTCGCCGAGCGCACTCCATTCGGCCCGGAGCGTGACCGTCGCCGGTTGGCGAAGCGCGGCCATTTCCTTGGCAAGACGCCGCTCGGCAGCCTTTTGGGGATTTTTTGCTGCCCGATCCGCCCGCGCTGCGCTGTTGGCGAGTACCGTGCCACCGATCCGCAACCGCCTGAACACGATCACGTCGCGCATCAAGTCAGTGCGTTCCACGCGCCAGCCCGCGTCGAGCCAGGCATTCTGATGCACCAGGCTGCCACCGGAATTAGCCCACCAGGTACGGTGCTCCCGGGCGCTCTTGGGAAGCGAGGAACCAATAATTTCCTCCACTTCTTCCAGCTTGGCAGCCCAGACAACGTCTTTCAGAAGAGCCAGATGCTCACGCAGTGGTTCGTATTTCGACATTTGCACAGCCTTTCCGGTAGGTGTGCAAATATACACTTTTAACGCGCAATGTCCAGCATAAATACGGAGGGTTGTTAACGGAACAACGAGATCGGAGCACCTGCCGAGGTCTGTCCGTTAAACTGCCCGGGAGTGCTGGAATAGAGTTGCGCGACGATCACGCCGGACCCATCCTTCAAAACGACCTGATTGCCGTTGAGATCCCAGGCGGAAATTCCTGAAAGGACCGGTGTTGCACAGCCCCTGGTGTTTGCACGGTAGCCACCGGACCATGTGGTCAGGGTCATGAAAGCCATGCAGTTGTCGCCGGCAGAAGACAGTTTCCACCCACCGAGCAGATCTGAGCGTCCGACGGTTTGTGCATTGGCTGGCGCTGAAACCGGGTTGTTGGCAAGGTCCGCAGGAGCTGACGCCACGTCGGTCGGTGACCCTGCGACAGGAGCCGCGTTGGGATCAAGCGGTGCGAGCGACCCACTGCCAACCGGTGTGGTCGGTGTCGCGGGCAAAGGTGCAGCATAATTCCGGCCTCCGGATAAACGCTGACACCCGGCGGCGAGGACCACCAATCCCAGAACCAAAACCAGTTTACCCGAGCGCTTCATGACGAATCATTCCCTTAACATCGCCTCTATCCCGACGCATCTCTTAGCCTAGAATTTGTCAAAAATGCAAAACCCGTCGAAATTAACTTCACCGCGCGATCAATCGGTTCAAAAAGAGACTGAACCTTCAGCGGTTTGGGCAGGTTCAACAAGCAGGTCAATCGACTTTCTGATTCGATGAAAATAGTCCGCACCTGCAGCGAATGTTGACCGCAAGGGCGGTTTCCCGGCCACACTCCACCAGTGGCTTGACGTCGTTGCCTTCCAGATCCGGGGCAAAGTGATCGGCTCCATGTCTGCAAGATAAATAACTCTGTCGGGGACCACCCCATGCGGCATCAGAAAGATATCGACCGACTTGGGGTTGAGACCGTCAGCGCAAACACCTTCTGTAGAAAGGAGCCGGTTTACATATCGGTTCAGGTCTTCAGCCGGAGTGATGCCGGCCGAAAATGCCCGCATGAGACCTCTCGCGCGACAGTTCAGATAAGCCTCTGCCAAGGGACCGAGCAGGGAATTGTCCGGGCAGATGAAAAGGACGGTCGTCTTCGTCACGGAGTTTTCCTTCGCAGGCGCGATCACAGCGGCCCGTGCCGCGGCGACCTCCCCCTAGCGCCGGAGCGAGAAATCTTTATGACAAAACGTCTGGTTCCTGCGTTTCATGAGGATAACCGGAACAACCTTGCCAAAAATGCGAAGGCATTTACGTGCTATTTCACTACGAATTTTCTTGCCGGACGACAGCCACCGCACATATGGAAACGGACAAAGAATTTTAGGAGATTTAGATGCCGGTTGCCTTCTGGTGCATTCTCGTCGCAGCCATCCTTCCCATTCTGTCGGCATTCCCGGCAAAGCTGAGCAAGGACTTCGACAACTCGAACCCAAGAAACCCCGACTACTGGCGAGAGGGTTTCCGGGCGCGGGCCCAATCCGCACAAGCCAACGGATACGAAGCCTTTCCCTTCTTTGCAGTCGCTGTCTTCGTGGCCATCAGCCAGGGAGGCGCGCTCTACTGGATCGATCAGCTAGCGGTTCTGTTTATCCTGCTCAGGCTCATTTACATCTTCTGCTACTGGACTGACCGGTCAACGCCCCGTTCTGTTGCCTGGGCAGCGAGTTTTCTAACGATTGTCGCACTTTTCATCAGTCCGGTGTGGAGTTGATCCTCGCTCTTCCAAGCAAACGGATCAGATCTCTCCCTCTCTTTCACGCTCAGAGCTCCGGCCAATCCATCAGCCGAGCTGGTACCCACAGGATTTGATCCCCAATCAGCCACTTTGCCGCTGGGCAAGGGCGAAATTTGGTCACGAACGCTGACTAGCCTTCGATCGGACAAGGGCCTAAACTCCAAAATTGTTCAACGAAAATTTGCACCAAGCGGCTGATTTCGTTAACGATGTTGAATAGAAGTACGGTTTACCGATGGGCAGAGGTGCATTGTGCGGACGACAGACCAGACGACGGACACCTTGCCGGCGCGCCACCAGGCGGCGTCTCAACGGACTATTTCCGACCAGCATATAGTCGACGCGCTGATTGCAGAACGGGGCAAGCTGGTGATGGCGAGCCCATGGTGGCCATTCATCCGTCCCTTCGCTCACAAGGTGCTGCGCTACAAGTCCGCTGTCGACATGGCCGACACGATTTCGCAAATGGAAGCGCTGGATGTGTTTGCGCATCTGAGCAGTCTCCTCAGCCTTGATGTAACGACACTCGGTCTTGAGCGCGTGCCGAGCGAAGGCCCCGTTGTGCTCGTCTCCAATCATCCGACCGGGATCGCCGATGGCATCGTGCTCTACGATGCCATCAAGCCCCGCCGCGACGACCTGGCGATCTTTGCCAATCGGGATGCAATCCGCATCAACCCGCGCCTTGCCGACATGATTATCCCGGTCGAATGGCGTGCGGACTTCAAGACACGCGAAAAATCAAAGGAAACCATAAAGCTCGCGTCTTCTGCTTTCTCGAAGGAACGGGTTGTCGTTCTTTTTCCCTCAGGCCGGCTGGCATACTGGCATGACGGCAAACTGACCGAGCGCCCATGGATGACCTCGGCTCTGGCGCTGGCGCGCAAGAACAAGGCGCCGATCATTCCGATGCATATGGGCGGACGCAATTCCGGGCTGTTCTATTTCCTCGCCCGGGTATCAACCGAATTGCGCGACATGACGGTCTTCAACGAGTTGCTCAACAAAAAGAATGCCAAGTTCAGGGTTCATTTCGGCAAACCGATCCGGCCCGAGCGGCTGGAGGGCGATCTCACCGACCTGACCGAACAGATGCGCGTTCATTGCGCCGAGACACTGGCCACAAATCCTGACGCGGAATTCTAGATCAGCGTTCCGCCCCGGCTCCCTAAATCATCCACAGGCTCGTTTGCTCTCCGCCCGCGAATAAGACAATGTGCGGAGGAATCAAAGGATGCCGCTGTCTCATGCCTGTGTCGCCCGCTCTTGCCGCGGATGAAACCATTCCAGTTCCGATAAACGATGCTCCGCTTGTCAGGCCGGAGCCGAAGCCGCTTGCCGTCTTGCAAAAGGTATTTGGTTACAGCGACTTTCGCGGAAAGCAACGCGCGGTCATCGACACGCTGATCGACGGAAACGATGCCGTCGTCCTGTTTCCGACCGGCGCCGGCAAATCCTTGTGCTACCAGATCCCTGCGCTTTGCCGCCAGGGTGTTGGCATTGTTGTGTCACCTCTTATTGCCTTGATGAAGGATCAGGTCGGCGCGTTGACTGCTGCCGGAGTTCGGGCTGCGGCATTGAATTCCACCTTGTCGCCCGAAGAGCAGGCCGCACTTCGCGAAAGCCTGCGCAATGGCGAGATCGAGCTCCTTTACGTAACGCCGGAGCGGCTTGCCAACGAGAATTTCCGGCGGTTCCTGGATACGCTCAAGATCGCGCTTTTCGCAATTGACGAGGCCCATTGTGTCAGTCAGTGGGGGCATGATTTCAGACCGGAATATCTGTCCCTGTCCTGTTTGTCGGATCGTTACCCCGGTGTGCCGCGCGTCGCTCTCACGGCAACGGCGGATCCCCATACGCAAAAGGACATTCTCACCAGACTTCAGCTGGAAGAGGCTCAGGTCTTTTCGACCAGCTTTGACCGGCCCAATATCCGCTACGAGATCGTTGAACGTACCAATCAGCGACAGCAGCTGCTGGACTTCCTGAAGAAACATGATGGTGAAAGCGGCATCGTCTACTGCCTCTCGCGCGCGAAGGTCGAAAACATAGCGGAATGGCTGACGGCAAAAGGCATCAAGGCCCTTCCCTACCACGCCGGTCTGCCTTCTGAAAAACGCGCCTCGCACCAGGACGCCTTTTTGCTGGAAGAAGGTCTTTGCCTTGTTGCGACGGTTGCCTTTGGCATGGGCATCGACAAACCGGATGTGCGGTATGTTGCGCATCTGGATCTACCTTCGTCGGTTGAAGCCTATTATCAGGAAACCGGGCGGGCGGGGCGCGACGGGGCGCCCTCCGAAGCCTTCATGGCTTATGGCATGGCGGATCTCGTGCAAAGGCGGCGTATGATTGCGGAGGGCGATGCCCCGGATGACGTCAAACGCGCAGAAAACACCAAGCTGAATGCGCTTCTGGGCATATGTGAGACAGCAGGCTGCCGACGGCAGGCATTGCTGGCACATTTCGGTGAAACCTATCCGGAGCCTTGCGGTAACTGCGACACGTGTCTCTCTCCAATCGAAACCTGGGATGGGACGGAAGCTGCGCAAAAGCTGATGTCGGCGATTTACCGCACCGGCCAACGTTTTGGCACCGGGCACGTTATCGATGTGCTTTTGGGCAAATCGAACGAGAAGGTTGCCCGTTTCGGCCATGACGGGCTCTCCGTGTTCGGGATAGGTCAGGACCTGCCGCAAAAGACCTGGCAGTCAATTGCCCGGCAATTGGTTGCGGCCGGCTATGTCGATGTCGATCATGACCATTTTGGTGCGCTCGTGCTGACCGAAAATGCCCGGACGGTCTTGCGCGGCGAGGAAAAGATTGCCCTTCGAAGGGACAGGAACGCGGCCGGATTGAAACAGACACGTTCATCAAGAACGGCTTCCATTGCTGACGAACTCGATGAAGAAGACAAGCTCCTCTTCCAGCGGTTGCGTCGCCTGAGAACCCAGATTGCGCGGGACCAGAATGTCCCCCCCTATGTCGTCTTTCCCGATGCGACGCTTGCGGGAATCGCTGCTGCCCGCCCCGTTTCGGCCGATGCTCTCCTTTCTGTTTCCGGCATTGGCCAGTCCAAGCTGGAAAAGTATGGCGAAGCCGTCATCGAACTGGTTGAGGCATTTGAAGTCGGCGTTTGAATTTGTTTACCTTAACGACTTGTTGATGATATCCGAGCGATAAATCCCTCATTGGTTGTATGTCAGGGGGTATTCAATGCGGTTCATCTCGCTTTTTTTGATTTCTGTTTCCGGCGTTGCTTCATCCGCTCTGGCGGCCGATATTCCTTCTTCGGAAGTTCCGATTGCCAATTACGGCGTCGTGGAAGATTTGCGCCTGAACAGAGCTGATTGGTCCGGTTTCAATGCAGTCGTATTCGCCGGAGGCGGCTTTCTGAACGGCGACGACAGCCTAGGCGGCGACAGCTTTTTCCGGTCCGGCCTTGTCGGCGGATCTGTTGGCTACGATCACCAGTTCAACCAGTTCGTCTTCGGCGCCAGTGTCGAAGGCGCTTTCACGAATTTCAGGGGCAACACCAGTACCGGGAACACCGGTCAGAAGTCCAACTGGCTCGGCGCTGCAACCGTCCGGGCAGGATATGATGCCGGTCGCTTCATGCCTTATGTCTCCGCCGGCGTCGGTTTCGGAAACTACAAAGTCACTCGCAAAAGCGATGGTGCTTCGGATGAAAACACGCATGTAGGATTTGTCGCCGGTGCCGGCGTCGAGGGCCGGATCACTGACAACGTCTTCGCAAGGCTCGACTACAAGCACTATGAGTTCGGCAGCAAGACCTACAGCATCCCCGGATGGTCATCGTTCTCGGTTGACGGGAAGGCAGATATCTTCAGCGTCGGGGTTGGATACCGTTTCTAAGGCCTTGCGCAAAAAGATTGGCTTTCTTGTCGCCGCCTGAAATCCAAGGGTTCAACGCGACAGGTAGTATTCTTGGTTCAAGGTTTTCACTCAACGCCGTAAAATGAGGTCGGAGAACGGTCTGGCTTGACGTCAGTTCTCCGATCGCAGGCACAGTTGATAGGCGCCGGCAACATACTCGAGCGTTTCCTCGTCCGGACGAGACAGAAACTGATCAACGATCTCGCGCAAGGCCAGATGCGTCTTCTTGTTTTGACGCAAACGTCTGTAGGAAGAGCCAAGCTTGTAGATCTGATCGATTTCCTCACGCGAAAACAGATCGAGTCCGGCAATCCCAAGCACCACGCCCAGATCCGCATTGGTTCTGCGGCTCAGGTTGTGGGCAACCAGAAAACCAAACAGACCGGTTATGAACCGGTTTTCGAATGACAAGTCATCGAATTTCACACCGACCGTTTTCAAGATCAGCGACATCACTGCGACCGTTGCCGTTGCGGCAAATTCGGTTGGTGTGTTGGTATCAACGATCTCGAGATCTGTTGCCTTGAGCAATCCAGCCAGGCTGCCGCGCAAACGGTCTTCCGTTTCAACAGCCCTGAGCTCTGAAACAAATTCCGGTTCTTCTGAACTCCGACTTCCAAACAAACCAAGCATCACTCCGTCCTCAAAGACGTGAGCCCACCTGAAAATGGTAGTGCACAACTTACGTTACGGCAAATATAGAATGTGCACTCACTAAACCTGCAAGGGAGCGAACACAAAAATGCCCGGCATTGCCGGGCATTGAGATGACAATCTTTCAGGAACCGGCCTTGGGCAATCCCTTGTAGGCTTCCCCACCCCAGACTGACTTGACCCTGGCATCACGACCGCAAGCCTTGCGGTAGCCCTTATATGCGTCGGCTCGGGTGACGTAGCCGAAGCGCGTCAAGGTACGGACTTCGCTCTTGTAGTATCCCTGATGGTACTCTTCCGCTGGCCAGAAGACGGCAGCTCCTTCGACCGGCGTCACAACCTTGCCGCCAAGCGCCTCGTTCGCCTTGGCGACCTGTGCCTTCGCCGATTTGGCCTGTTTTTCATCCAGCGGATATATGGCAGTGGAATATCCGAAGCCCCGGTCGCAGAACTGACCGCCCGGATCTGTTACGTCAACAGTTCTGAGAAAAATACCGACCAGGTCGCCGTAACTGATCTTGGACTCGTCGAAATCCACCTGAACAACTTCGCGGTGTCCGCCGCGCTCGTAATTCTTGTAGGTGGGGTTTTGTGTCTTGCCGCCCGCATAGCCAGAAACGACATCACGCACGCCCGGCAATTTTTCCAGATCCGACTCCACGCACCAGAAGCAGCCCCCCGCCAGGATGGCGGTTTCAGCCTGCGCGGGAGCAAGTGGGCCAGCGCTGGCAAGAGCAGCAAGAAAGGTCAGCGGTAAAATACGCTTCATGTCAGATCCTCCATTACAGTGTTTCGGAAAATCCTTGAAACACCAGCATCACATAACGCTTTGAAATCTTCGAATTCAGACAGCGTCAGGTGATTCACACTTTTCCGATAACGCTTTGGTTGCCGCTAGAGGTAACGCATCCGGCCAGAGAGACAACTCAACTCCACTGCGCAAACCTGCACAACGCCGTGAGATCCACGTGACTGGTTTCCTGAATCCTCAACTCTCCCAGATATTTGCAGATCGCTCAAATTCAGGTGCCTGCGGATCGACAACACAGAACCTGTGACCGCTGGTTGCCTCCATCACCACCCAATGCTCGAAACGTTGCACTATTTTCGCACCCAATTTCTCAAGACGAGCGACTTCTTTTTCAGGATCATCAGTCTCAATGTCGAGATGAACACGCGACGGGTGCTCTACCGACTGAAGCAGGATGCCCATTTCGCCAGCCTTGCCTTCCAGGCGGCGGTATCGGGGATTTTTTGGCTTTGCCTCGACCGTTCTTCCAAGCGCCCCGGCCCAGAACGATGCATGATCGTCGATATCTCCACCTTCGCAATCGATCACAAGATCACCCAATCGACTCTTATGCATTTTCATCTCCAAAACTGGAATTCAAATTAGAACAAATATCGAACAAAATAAGGCAAGCCGCAATACTTGTCTTGACCTGTCTGCCAGGGAACGCGAGCAAAGGGTTCAAAAGAGCGAAGCAGGCCGAGCGGCCTGCCTCTCTTTGATACTTGCTTGTCTTTGCATGAACTCGGTCAAGCTGGCGCGTTTTCTGCGGGCTGCCTTTCGGATCGCTGCCCGGTCCAGTCGATTTGCTGTGTCGCGAACATGGTGACTGCGAGCGCGACGAAGGCGATGACCGATCCGATCAGCAAAGCGTAATCCTGCTCGCGCATCAAGGCGAACAGAACACCGAAGATGCATGCCAGGACGGTGAACATCACCAGGCCAGCGAAGCGGCTCTTCAGTGACGTACCAACATAAACCGCATTGAGAACCGTGGCCGCACCTGCCGCAATCAGATAGGCCGGGGCGTAACCCACATGTTCTGCGAAAGCGAGCAACATCACATAGAAGATAATAAGGGCGAAGCCGACCAGACCGTACTGGATCCAATGGAACCGCCAACCGGACCGCATTTCAAGAACGAAGACCGCCAGGAATGTCAGACTGATAAAGCCAATGGCGTATTTTAGGGAACGTGAAATGGTCTGATAAAAATTAACCGGCTCGACAAATTTCACGCCGATGAGTCTTGTTGCCAACGGCAATCGTTTTGTTTCCTGAAATTTCGGAATACCGCGAGCCAGGTAAGGAATACTCCAGGTGGCATCAAAACCACTATCAGAAATGTTTCTTGTTTCGGGTAGAAACGCCCCGGTGAACCCCGGATGTGGCCAGTTAGACTGCAGCTTCACGCTGGTGGTCTGTCCCGCAGGAGCAATAAAGACCGCAGATGATCCATTGAGCTGAAAGGGAATTTCAAAGGTGAAGCCCTTCCGCCAATCGGCCGCAGGAATGCCTGCATTGATCCCCGATGCATGCTGTGGATGGGAAGACCCGTTTTCCGGATTGAACACCAGAGATTCCAGGCCAGGCTCGAAGGGAACCTCGCGGGTGCCATCCAGCTTGAGGGCAACCTCGCTTTTCAAAGCCCGCAGATCTCCAATTCCGACCACGAGAACCGCCTTGTCTGCAGCTATGTCGATCCTGCCGCCGTGTTTGGGTTCAAATGCGCCTTCCGGTGGTGTTTCGAACCGGCCCTTCAAACTCAAACGGCCATTGTAGACCGGCAGTGTGTAGATGGATTTTTGTCGCTCTTCCACGACGATGTCTCCCGAGACATCCAGCTTTTTCGGAAAAAGCACAACCTTGCGACGGACGGTTTTGGTTTCTCTCTTCTCACCAAGTCCGACATCAAAGGTCTCGGTGAAGGGAATTACCAGGTAAGGCCCGTTGATTTCCTGCGTCCCGCCCCAGGACCTGGCGATGTCGCGGGCAACCTCCCGTGCCCGGTCCGCCCTCTCTTCCACCAGCACCCAGACGAATGTGCTCGGCACCATAAGCATCAGGGTAACGAAGCCGATCAGGATGAACTTGGCCGCCGGTGAATTCAGCAAGGAGTACCCGCGATGCGATGGAAATCTGCCGGACGGTATTTCTGAAAATGTCTTATCGGTATCACTTGTCATTCATTCGAACCTCTGCCGGACGGAACCCAAACAAGCGGGCCCGTTCAATGGGTCGAATTTTCAGAACAATCAGGATCATTACAGGGCGGAATTACAGGCCTTTTCCGCAAAGAATTTGCAGAAACTGTGCAGCCGTCGAGACAGGAAAGGCCAAGCCCCAAAAATTGTCGCAGCACATGGTGATCGCTCCGACTGGCTTTGCGAGATATGGATAAGATTTGGTTCCGAGCAGCTGCCAACAAAAAAGGCCGCCCCTGGGGGACGGCCTTTGCAACTGAGGCGCACTTCGCGACAGGTCAGACCCTGCGTTCCACCATCATCTTCTTAATTTCGGCAATCGCCTTTGCCGGGTTCAGGCCTTTCGGACAAGCCTGAGAGCAGTTCATGATGGTGTGGCAACGATAGAGACGGAACGGATCTTCCAGATTGTCCAGACGCTCACCGGTTGCCTCATCACGGCTGTCGATCAGCCAGCGGTAGGCCTGCAGCAGGATAGCCGGTCCGAGATAACGGTCACCGTTCCACCAGTAGCTCGGGCAAGATGTTGAGCAGCATGCGCACAGGATACACTCGTAAAGTCCATCCAGCTTGACACGATCCTCATGCGACTGGAGCCATTCCTTTTCCGGAGCAGGAGAAACCGTTTTGAGCCATGGCTCAATGGAACGGTGCTGGGCGTAGAAGCGGGTCAGATCCGGCACGAGATCCTTCACCACCGCCATATGCGGCAGCGGATAGATCTTGACGACGTCACCGGCAATCTCGTCCGCGCCCTTGGTACAGGCGAGAGTGTTGGTGCCGTCGATGTTCATGGCGCAGGAACCGCAAATCCCTTCGCGGCACGAACGGCGGAAGGTCAGGGTCGGGTCGATCTTGTCCTTGATATAGATAAGACCGTCCAGAACCATCGGCCCGCAATCATCCGCATCGACAAAATAGGTATCGACCCGCGGATTGCGGCCATCATCCGGGTTCCAGCGGTAGATCCGGTATTCGCGCAGGTTGGTAGCGCCTTCCGGCTTGTCCCATACCTTGCCTTCCGTCACCTGGGAGTTCCGGGGAAGCGTCAGCTGAACCATCTCGTTACTGCTCCGCGTTGGGCCCATTTTTCGCGTCCGGGCCGAAAATCCTTTTGCTCAGACACCGAGCTCAAAGATCATGTTGTCATCTGTCTGGCCGGTCACCTGATAGCCGCGGCTTGCCAGTTCGGGCAGGCAATCCTCGGACCAGTACGGCCGGCAATTGGTTTCAAGAAGGATCACGCGGGGCCAAAGGCCTTTATCCGCATGCCTCAGGAAGGGAAGAACCACCCGGTCCTCGAACCCTTCAACATCCACTTTCAATACGTCTATGCGGCAAAGCCCCTGCTCATCGACGATCGCAGTCAGCGGCCGGACCTGAACAAAGGTCGGCGACCAGTCTCCAGCCCATTCGCCCGTGGTCAGATCCTTCACAAAGGTGGCAAAGCCACAGTTGCTCGGCTCCAGCCAAAGCGGCAATGTGTCGTCCCGGGGACCAACCGCCGAATTGACGATGGTGACGTTTTTCAGGTCGTTGGCACGAACGTTGAAACTGAGCTTGTCCGCAGTTTGCGGATTGGCTTCGATCGAGAGAACATCAGCGCCGAGACCCGCGGCAAAGATCGAATAGGAGCCGATATTGGCACCGACATCGACGAAGACCTTGCCCTGACCGAGAAGCGGCTCAATCAGCTTGTGCTCGGCACGTTCCGGCAAGCGCCCCTTTGCAAGAATCTTGCGGTCGTCATAGTTCTCTCCCGGATAGATCCGGAACTTCAGACCATCTGCTTCAAGGTCGTAAGGCCCCTTGAAGATTCGCGCGACCAGGGCCCGAATGCGCTTGCGCAGGCCTTTGGAAAGATCGTGCCGGTCGGCAAGACGCCAGGCAACACGGACCATCCGTTCGGCTGGATAGGTGCCAAACGGACTTCTTGTGTCCAGAAGAGGTGTTGCTGCCTGGCTCACTCAGCGCTTCCTTAGTAGACGCGCGCCTTCGGCGCGATCTTTTTCGGGTCGATGCCGCCTTCGTCAAAGGTGGTCAGCGGATCGAGCACGACGGGACGATAGTCCAGCTTTACATCGCCGGCGTCATTGACCCAGGCCAGCGTGTGCTTGCGCCAGTTCTCGTCGTCACGGCCGGCAAACGGACCGTCCTTGTAATCTTCGCGAGCATGAGCGCCACGGCTTTCCTTACGGGCTTCCGCGCCATAGACGGTCGTGATCGCATTGGCCATCAGGTTTTCCAGTTCCAGCGTTTCCACCAGGTCGGAATTCCAGATCATCGAGCGGTCAGAGACCTTGAGGTCCTTCAGCTCGCCCCAGATCTCGCTGAGACGCTTGCATCCCGCCTCGAGACTCTCCTGGGTGCGGAACACAGCTGCGTCTTCCTGCATCGCACGCTGCATCTTGTTGCGCAGATCCGCGGTCGGAATCGAGCCGTTGGCATTCCGCAGATTGTCGAAGCGATCCATGATCTTTTCGCAGGACGCCTCGTTCGGAACCGGTACGGCAGATTTCGGATCGACGACCTCAGCTGCCTTGATCGCCGCTGCGCGGCCAAAGACCACAAGGTCGATCAGCGAGTTGGAACCGAGACGGTTCGCACCGTGGACGGACGCACAGCCAGCTTCACCAACGGCCATCAGACCTTCCTGGATGCGGTTCGGGTTCTTGCTGTCCGCATTCAGCACTTCACCCCAATAGTTGGTCGGAATACCGCCCATATTGTAGTGAACCGTCGGCAGGACCGGGATTGGATCCTTGGTGACATCAACACCGGCAAAAATGCGCGCGCTCTCGGAGATGCCTGGAAGGCGTTCCGCAAGCAGTGCCGGATCAAGGTGATCCAGGTGCAGGAAGATGTGGTCGTTGCCCTTGCCGACACCGCGGCCTTCGCGGATTTCCATGGTCATGCAGCGGGAGACAACGTCGCGGGACGCCAGATCCTTCGCTGAAGGCGCATAACGTTCCATGAAACGCTCGCCTTCCGAGTTGACCAGATAGCCACCCTCGCCGCGAGCGCCTTCGGTGATCAGGCAGCCGGAGCCGTAGATTCCCGTCGGGTGGAACTGAACGAATTCCATGTCCTGCAGCGGCAGTCCGGCACGGGCAACCATGCCACCGCCGTCACCGGTACAGGTGTGCGCAGAGGTCGCGGAGAAATACGCCCGACCATATCCGCCGGTCGCGAGAACCACCATCTTGGCGGAGAAACGGTGGATGGTGCCGTCGTCAAGGTTCCACGCAATCACACCCTGACAAACGCCGTCTTCGGACATGATCAGGTCGAGCGCGAAATACTCGATATAGAATTCCGCGTTGTGGCGCAGAGACTGGCCGTAAAGCGTGTGCAGGATGGCGTGACCGGTCCGGTCGGCTGCCGCACAGGTACGCTGCACGGGGGGGCCTTCACCATAGTTCTGCATATGGCCACCGAACGGGCGCTGATAAATCTTGCCCTCTTCGGTCCGGGAAAAGGGAACGCCGTAATGCTCAAGCTCGTAAACCGCCTTGGGCGCCTCGCGGGCAAGGTATTCCATGGCATCGGTATCACCGAGCCAATCGGACCCCTTGACGGTGTCGTACATGTGCCATTCCCAGCAGTCCGGCGTCATGTTCTTCAGGGACGCTGCAATACCGCCCTGGGCCGCCACAGTATGGGAACGGGTCGGAAACACCTTGGTGATACAGGCAGTGCGCAGTCCCTGCTCGGCCATGCCGAGCGTTGCACGCAGGCCTGCGCCACCGGCGCCGACGACGACCACGTCATAGGTGTGGTCGATAAATTCATAGGTCTTGGCCATACGGGTTAACCTCCAAAGCCAATCTTGAGCACTGCGAAAATGCAGCCAAATCCGATAAAGGCGCAGAAGAACGTGTTTGCCATCAGCGACAGGAACTTGATGCCTTCGCCGTGGATGTAGTCTTCAATGATCACCTGCATGCCGAGCTTCATGTGATAGACGCCGGAGAGGATCACCAGCAGCAGAATGATCGAAACCAGCGGGTTCTTGAGCGTTTCGATCACTTCGCCATGGGTCGAACCCTGCATGGCGATGACCATGATCACGAAGAAGCTGATCAGGAACACGTTGGCGACAGCCGTCACGCGCTGTTTCCAGAAATGGTCGGTGCCTTCCTTGGCCGAGCCAAGACCGCGAACCTTGTTCAGAGGGGTGCGCATATCCGCCATGACACTCTCCTTAGCGAACCATGTAACCGATGATCCAGAGGATCAGCGTCAGGGAAACGGAACCAATGATGGTGGCCTTGGCCAACCACTCGCGTGCGTCCTTGCCGAAGCCGGCACCCATGTCCCAGATGAAGTGGCGCAGACCGCCCAGCATGTGGTGCACCAGGGCCCAGGTGAATCCGAACAGGATCAGGCGCCCGATAATGGAGCCGTAAATTTCGTTGACGAAATCAAAGTAAGTCGGACCGGCGGCAGCAGCGATCAGCCACCAGGCCAAAAGAATGGTGCCAAAATAGAGCGCTGCACCGGTGATGCGGTGCAGGATCGACATGACCATCGTCAGAATAGGCTTATAAATCTGAAGATGGGGCGATAGCGGGCGGTTGCCCCGCAGATCGGCGTTCGACATGGAATTCCTCTCCCGTACGACGCTACCTTACGCTTACGGAAACGTAAGCAAATCAATGCGTTGTTCTCAGTGGTTCTAGCGCCAAGAATGCGTCGCGTCAAAACATCATAAAGGCGTATCTTGAATACCGTAGGTGTTTTTTCAGTACAGCGACAATCAAATTCCAGGTTTTGCGCCTTCCGCAGCGCACAACGTCAAGTGCTTTCCAAGAGTTCAAATTTGCGCAACTCTCGTTAACGTCACCACGGTTTTGGTGACCTCCACCGGGCTTGCAGTACGTTTTGGAGGAAAGGCATATGAAAAAAGCAATCGCTGAATTTATCGGTACTTTCACACTTGTACTCTTTGGATGCGGTGCCGCCGTCATCGCGGGAATGGGCACCGGAAGCACATCAATCGACGTTCTGGGAATCGCGTTTGCCTTTGGTTTGTCCATCGTTGCAATGGCTTACGGCATCGGCATGATTTCCGGTTGCCATATCAATCCCGCCGTCAGCCTTGGCGTCTTTCTGGCCGGAAGAATGCCCGCAGGGGACCTTGTGACTTACTGGATTTCCCAGGTTCTTGGCGCACTGGCTGGGGCTGCCGTTCTCGCCATCATCCTCGGCGGCAAGGCAAGTGGCTGGGATGGCGGGTTAGGTCAAAACGGTTGGGGCGCCGGCAATTTCGGCGAATACAATCTTGTTTCTGCATTGGTATTTGAAGCGGTGGCGACGTTTCTTTTCCTTGTCTGCATCCTCGGGGTGACGCAAAAGGGTGCGCCTGCGCATCTCGCGGGCCTTGCCATCGGTCTGACGCTGGTGGTCATTCACATCGTCGGCATCAATGTGACCGGTGTCTCGGTCAATCCGGCCAGATCGCTTGGTCCGGCAATTGTCGGTGCGGGAAGCAATCCCGGAGCACTTGCCCAGGTGTGGCTGTTCATTCTTGCTCCGCTCATCGGCGGCGCGGCGGCCGGGGTGCTTTTCAAATCCGGCGTCTTGTCAGCGGAAAGCGATAGCTAGCCATGCGGTCACTCGTCGGCAGTTCTGCCGGATCAGGTTTGCCGGGATGATCTCTTCGGTGAGCAATCAACCGAAGACGGACCAGCCGGTTCGTCTGGCGAAGGTTTCCATGGCCTCGGTGCCCAGTTTGGAATTGCCGTAGCGGTTGAGACCGGGAGACCAGACAGCAATGGATGCCCTGCCCGGCGAGATCACCAGGATTCCGCCGCCAACACCACTCTTGCCGGGCAAACCGACGCGAAAGGCAAAATCACCCGACCCGTCATAGTGGCCGCAAGTCATCATCAGGGCATTTATCCGCCGCCGGCGTTCAACAGAAACCAGTTGCGGCATCTCCTGCGCATCGACCAGGAAGCGGCCCGCCATGGCCAACTGGCGGCAGGTCATTTCCACACCGCATTGGTGGCAATAGGTGCCAAGTACCTTGCCCACGGTCGAACGCAGATTTCCGTGAGAGGCAAGGTAATGCGCGAGAGAAAAATTGCGGTGTCCCGTCGCAATCTCCGAATGGGCTACCTTCTCGTTGATATGAATGCTGTCATCATCAGCTGCCGCGCGAACAAAACGAAGCAGCTCCCCGAGCGCTTCCTTCGGACTGGATCCGGCAAGGTATGTGTCGGTGGTTACCAGCGCGCCCGCATTGATGAAGGGATTTCGCGGGATACCGTCCTCGCGTTCAAGCAACAGGATGGAATCGAAGGACAATCCAGAAGGTTCCCGTCCAACGCGATACCATAGCTGGTCGCCAACCCGACCCAGCGCAAGCGCGAGAGCAAACACTTTCGAGACCGACTGGATGGAAAACGGCACCTCTGCATCGCCAGCGGTGAAGACCTGTCCATCCGCCAAGGCAATTGCAATCCCGAACTGCTCCGGATTAATGCCTGCCAGTTCCGGGATGTAGCTCGCGACTTCTCCCTTGTCGGGATCACCGGCCGCAGCCTCGGCCAAGTCGTTCAGAAGGTCCTGCATGTGCCACTCCTACAAGGAAAGGCAGTTCGTCAGATCGCCGTTCCGGATGCAAGTCTCTTATAGAGATGCATCATAAAGATGGTTGCGAAAATCGGCGTGACCAAGTTCAGAATCGGAACGGCCAGCAGGCAGGCAATGACCAACCCGCCAAGGAAAACGGTTCCACCGCGTGCCTTTCTAAAGGCCCTGGCCTGTTCCGGCGGCATGAAACGCATCGCGGCAAATTCAAAGAATTCCCGGCCGAGCAGGTATCCGTTCACCACGAAGAAGGCAACAAGGTTGACGCCCGGGATGAGAAGTAGAAGCAGAGCGAAAAGGTTTCCGGCAATGACGATGCCGGTAAACTTGATTGTCTGGCCGATCGACTGCGCAAATGGCAGCGCCTTGCCGGGACGGTCGCCCGGGTAGTCGCGCGTTTCAACGATATCGGCGATATCGTCCTGAAAAAGGCCGGCAAAGAGTGCTGAGATCGGCGCGATCAGGAAACCGAGCGCAAAGACAGCGCCGATACCCGTCAGGATCGAGATCGACCATTCGACCCAGTTCGTCCAGGCAGCGTCGTTGCCATATTCGGTAGCGGCAACACCAAGAAAGTGTCCAACGACACCCTGCAGCACGATCCAGATCACCACGAGGATCGCGATCGTGAACCCAAGCATCTTCCAGAAAATTGCGCGGAATGGCTGCTCGAACACCTGTGACATGGCACGGGAAGCGGCTTGGAACATGAAACCCCTGTCAGAATAGACACTGTTGCTTGGGAGATAGGAGATGAACCAGACGATCGCAAGAGTGCTTGTGATGGCGATCCCCGACAATCAGACCCTGCACATTCCCTGGCATTTACTGAGCAAGTGCCAACTGTCAGCCCTCGCCACGAGCGACAATTTCCAGAACGGCTTCTGCGACGTAAAGATCCTGGACGGACAATCCGGAGCTGTCGAAGACGGTGATTTCATCGTCGTCGGTTCTTCCCGGAACCCGGCAACTCAACACATCCCCGATGGCAGTTAGGGACGAGTGTGCAGGCGCGTGCTGAAACTCCCCGATCGTGCGCGACTGAACGGGAAGATCGCAAAAAAGCCGTGCATTTTCAAAAAGTGCGGGAGGCAATTCCTGTTTGCCTGATGTGTCCGAGCCCATGGAAGCGACATGTGTTCCAGGGCGCACCCAATCTGCTTCAAACAACGGATTGCAGGCCGGTGTCGCGGTCACGATGATGTCTGCCTGGCGGCAAGCTTGCTCGGCTGCGCAGACTTCGGACTGAATGCCTGCGGCTTGAAGAGCTACGGAGAACCTCTCGCCCTTTTCGCGGTTCCTGGCAACAACAAGAACGCGCCTGATATCGCGAATTCGCGTCAAGGCGCGGACTTCAAACTCAGCCTGATGACCTGCGCCGAACACCACGAGTGTTGAAGCATCCTCTCTTGCCAAAACGTCTGCGGCAACAGCATCGGCGGCAGCGGTGCGAAACGCATTGAGCCGCCCGGCTTCGACTGCTGCGCCTATGCGGCCATTGTTCTGGTCAAACAAGAAGATGATCGAGTTGTGGCGCGGAATGCCTTGCTCTTCGTTACCGGGCCAATAGGAACCGACCTTCAGGCCCGCAAGGTTGGCGACTGCGGAGGACTTGATCGCATAGACATTGTCCGGGTCGCTGCCGTGACCGATCACCACCGGAAATATTGCCGTTCCGGGTTCAGCGGCGGCAATGAGAGCCTTTCTGACGGCTTTATAAGCCAATTCATGTGTTGCGAGCCGAGAGGATACTTCTTCTGGAACATATTTCATGATCGACCTCACCAACCGCCGAAACGGTGCCAGGTTTTCAATGATGCTGCCGGGCGTGAAGGTATGACATTGTATGCGTCGAAATTGCTTGCGGTCGCACAGGCATGGACCGGCAAGATCCTGAGCAAAGTACCGACAGGCAGGTCCGGGAGAGCAGCATTGCTGCCGGGTCGGACGGCAATTATTCCGTGTTCCTGATTGGCCTTGACGACCATCAGGTCGGGATATGGGTTGCCGGTAGCGTCGCAGACCAGCCCCAGCCCCTGATCAACGCTTTGCCGGGATGTGCCTTTGTCCTGCGACAGCGCCATCCATCCTGCATCTGCAATGATCCAGCCCTTCTCGCGCTGATGTCCCACAACAGTGGTCAGAACCGAGAGTGCAATGTCATCAATCGCACACACGCCAATGCCGGCCTGAAACAGATCAAAAAACACATAAACTCCGGCGCGGACTTCCGTGACGCCGGCAAGATCTTGCGCCGCATGGGCCGTCGGCGTCGAACCAATACTGACAACCGGACATGGCAGACCTGCCGAACGCAGAGTTTCGGCGGCAAGAACGGCTGCCTTGCGTTCTCTTTCGGCGAATTCGGAATGAGCCGCTCGGCCACTCACCTCATAGCTTTCACCCGCATGGGTCAGTACGCCCCGCAATTCCGCAGCGCCTTCGTGGAGGATGCGGCCGATTTCAACCAATGCGGGGGCGCTCGGATCAACCCCGCTTCTGTGGCCGTCACAATCGAGTTCAATCAATGCTGGAATTGGATTTGCGGTTCGACTTGAAGCCTCTGCCACAGCCTGGGCCTGTTCCACACTGTCCAGAATGACCGAAAGATCGCACCCCTTTTCTCGAATTGCTGCGACCCGGTCGAGTTTCTGAGGAGCAATGCCGACGGCGTAAACGATGTCCCTGACACCAGCGGCGGCAAACGTTTCTGCTTCGGCCAATGTCGAAACCGTTGCCGGTCCTGTTCCCCCTGCCAACAATGCTCTGGCCACATCGATGGATTTTGCCGTTTTCAGATGAGGGCGCAGCGAAGCTCCCTTGTCGGAAATGTGCGACTCCAGTCTTTGGATATTCCGAAGCATTCGCCTCTCGTCCAGAACAAGAGCGGGTGTCTGGAGACCTGCAAACAGGCTGCTATCCGTCATCAAAAGCTCCCTTGTGGGAATGAGCATGCCGACAGGATACCTCTTCGAGATCCATAGTTTCCATTAACTCTTTCTTCATTTCATGATAAGCACAGCCTTAATGCTAGATGCCAAGGATCTTCGTTTCTTTTCAGTTGTCGCCGCCTCGCCCTCCCTGGCAGCGGCAGCACGCGCACTTGATGTCACGCCTCCGGCAGTGTCCCAACGGCTTGCTCAGATGGAAGCGCGAATTGGCCTGCACCTGGTGGAACGCGGGCGAGGCTCCCTCACCTTGACAGCAGCCGGCGATGCGCTGGCGCAAAGGGCCAAAAGAGTTCTGGACGAAATTGAAGCCATAAACGAAGAGATCTTTGCTCACCGAAACAGGATCTCCGGTCCGCTGCACGTGATCGCACCGTTCGGCTTCGGGCGCGTGCATGTGGCGCCCGTTCTGTCAAAGCTGGTGCAGGACCAACCGGATGTTTCCCTGAACCTTATTCTCAGCGATGCTCCCTACCGGGAAATCGCCTCGAGCAGCTGGGACCTTCTCATCCATGTGGGTCGCTTGAGAGATTCATCACATATTCAGCGCAAGCTGGCCACGAACCGGCGACTGTTGTGCGCCTCTCCCGCATATCTTGAAAAATGGGGAACTCCAGCGCATCCCAAGGACCTTTCCGCTCACAGATGCGGGGTTATTCGAGAAGACCTCGCGGACGTAACGATGTGGAACTTTTCAGACGCTGGCGGATCCGAGCAGTCCATCCGGATCCGGCCAAATTTTGCCAGCAATGACGGCGAGGTTGTCAAATCCTGGGCCCTTGATCATCTCGGCATCGTCCAGAGGTCGGAGTGGAATGTTGCAAGGGAAATAGCGAATGGACAACTCGTTCAGGTGCTGCCCGACTTCCGATTGCCGAACGCCGATATTGTTGCGCTGCTCAGCCCCAGGACGCTGCGCACGGCCCGCGTCGATCATGCATTGAAGCTGCTTGTAGACGCTTACGCATCGAAGCCGTGGAGCGGAGCCGCGGTCGGAGAGGATTAGAACCGCGTCCGCGCTTTCAACGCCTGCGCGAGTGTGCCCTCGTCCAGATAATCCAGCTCGCCTCCAACGGGCACACCATGTGCGAGCTTGGTGACATTGACGTCGAGCGGTGAAAGCTGGTCCATGATGTAGTGCGCCGTCGTCTGGCCCTCGACCGTCGCGCTGATTGCAAGAATGATTTCCGAATAGCCTTCGGATCCGCAGCGGTCGATCAGAGAAGCCAGATTGAGATCTTCAGGCCCGATGCCGTCAAGCGGAGACAAGGTACCGCCGAGCACGTGGTAACGGGCGTTGACGGCGCCCGCGCGTTCCAGAGCCCAAAGATCGGCAACATCCTCAACGACGACCAGAACGCCCGGATCCCGCTTGGGGTCCGCGCAGATTGTGCAGGGATTGGACGTATCGACGGTGCCGCATGTGGAGCAGATACCGATTTCGCTCACAGCGACACCCATGGCCTCGGCAAGAGGAACCAGCAGCTGATCCTTTTTCTTGATGAGATGCAATGCGGCCCGGCGCGCAGAACGAGGCCCAAGCCCCGGCAGCTTCGCAAGCAGTTGAATCAACCGCTCGATCTCGGGTCCTGCAACCTGCTTTTGCGCCATTAACCGCCTGCCCCCGAAAGATCTTAGAACGGCAATTTCATACCGGCGGGCAGGCCCAGGCCACCCATCATTTCCTGCGTCTTTTCCTGAATTGCCTGATCGATCTTCACGCGTCCATCCGTATGGGCGGCAATGATCAGATCTTCCAGGATCTCGCCTTCCTCTTCCTTCAGAAGGGACGGGTCGATTTTCAGGCTCTTCATTTCGCCTTTGCCGTTGAGGCGAAGCGTTACCAGGCCACCACCGGAGCTGCCTTCAGCCTCGATGTCCGTGATCTGTTCCTGAAGCGAGCCCATTTGCTCCTGCATCAGCTTGGCCTGCTTCATCATCTTGAGGAAGTCCATCGGATTTCTCCTTGAATTCTCGATAGGCGCTGCTTCGCGCCTTATCCTTCAGCGTCTCTAATCTAATTTGGGATCTGCGTTTAGAAGAACAACAGGAGAATTACTACCCCCAAATGCCGTTTCCGGGACCCGCCTGGGATCCCCTACTCCGAGCATTCATGTCTTTTTGAAGCAGAGATAGAAAATTCTTCCCGCAAAATACAACCCGGCAAAAAAGGACACGCAAACAATAGAAACAACCGTCAATAACTTGGTGTATTGATCGATGTCGCTCTTGGACACAATTGCCATGACAATCAGGAAAATCGCGCCTGTCACGAAGAACCAGATGACATTGTTTCTTATCTTGTGGTCGTTCATCTTGCTTAACTTGTGAGTTGATCAGTTTTCATCGTCATCATCGCCCAATGCTTCATTGAGCAGCGGGTCGTTGACGAGTGGATCGGCCATCGCGGCTTCGTCTTCTTCCGTAACCTGTACCTTCACGTCGACAACCTTGGCTCCGGGAAACTGAGCAAGCAATGCGGCAACGGTCGGGTGTGACTTGGCATCGGACAGCAACTGCTGCTGGTTTGCCTCTTCTTCTTCATGGATGGTCGGGCGCCCCTGGGTGCGCGAAACCACCACAAACCAGCGCTGACCTGTCCAATCCGTCAGTTTGCGACCAAACTCACCGGCAATATCGGCCGGAGCATCTTCGGTCGGCTGAATCTCGATCTTGCCAGGCTCGAATTTCACCAGACGCATTTGCCGCCGGATCGCGACCTTCATCGGGATATCGCGCTTCTCAGATGCCAGCGCAGCACAATCGTGAAGGTTGCGCAGGTTATAGGCCGGTTGCGCAAGCGCCTCCGGCTGAGGCGCGGTCTGGGGGGATGCTTGCGTATTGGGCATCCCACCCTGGATGGCCGCCAGCTGTGGCCGGCCCGCGGCCTGCATGGTCGGACCGTTTCCTGGTCCGCCAGCCGACTGTGGCATACCCACAGCCATCGCCTGTGTACCGCCTCCTGAGGGAGCTCCTCCACCGCCGGAAGGCGCGGCACCGCCGAGTGGATTATGACCGCTCTTGATCTGTGCCATCAGATCGCCAGGATCTGGCAGGTCCGCTGCATAGGCAAGGCGCACCAGCACCATGTCGGCCGCCGCGAGAGGTTTGGAAGCCGCCTGCACTTCCTGAACGCCTTTCAGAAGGATCTGCCAGGCGCGGGACAACAGTCTTACGGAAATCTTCTCGGCAAATTCCTGTCCGCGTGCCTTTTCGGCTTCGGTCACCGAAGCTTCATCCGCAGATTTCGGCGCAACCTTCATGCGGGTGACAAGATGGGTAAAGTCCGCGAGGTCGGTCAGCACAATCGCCGGGTCGGCGCCAACATTGTACTGCGATTGCAATTCGCCGAGCGCATCTTCGATCCTGCCCGCCATCAGATGACCGAAAAGGTCAATCACCCGGGCGCGGTCGGCCAGACCAAGCATCTGCCGCAGGTCGTCAGCCTCGATCGCTCCGGCCCCATGGGCCATCGCCTGGTCGAGCAGCGACAGGGAATCGCGCGCAGACCCCTCGCCCGCGCGGGCGATCAGCATAAGAGCTTCGTCGGCGATCTGAATGTTTTCGGCATCCGAAATCCGGCGCAGCAGGCCGATCAGTTTCGATTGCTCGATCCGGCGCAGGTCGAAGCGCTGACAACGCGAGAGAACCGTGATCGGAACCTTGCGAATTTCCGTCGTGGCAAAGATGAATTTCACATGTTCCGGCGGCTCTTCAAGGGTCTTCAAAAGACCGTTGAAGGCGGCGTTGGACAGCATGTGCACCTCGTCGATGATGTAGACCTTGTAGCGCGCCGTTGCCGGACGGTAGCGGGCTGCATCGATGATTTCACGAATATCGTTGATACCGGTGTGAGAGGCAGCGTCCATCTCGATGACATCGACATGACGCCCTTCCATGATCGCCTTGCAGTGCGTGCCCTCACGCTCAAGCTTGACGGTCGGTTTGTCTGCCTCGCCAGGAACCTCGTAATTTAGACCGCGCGCAAGGATGCGCGCCGTAGTCGTTTTTCCGACACCGCGGACCCCTGTCAGCATCCACGCCTGAGCGATACGGCCCGTGTCGAACGCATTTTCCAGCGTCTGTACCATCGGCTCCTGACCGACGAGATCCTCGAAGGTTTTCGGCCGGTATTTGCGCGCCAGAACGCGATAAGCACCATCCCGAGTCTGGCCACCAGAATCAGCGGTGCTGGTCATGTCAGGCGCAGGCGCGCCTTCTTGCGGAAAACCTGTTTCATCCATGAGCCGCACAATAGCGACTTTTTCAGAAAGTTGGACGGCAATTTGAAAGTTTTTCTGTGAACTGAAGCGTGTGGCCAACCAAGTCTGGCCTCTTCCTGATCAGTGGCGGAAACGATCCGGCATCAGGAAGATTTCCTTGGCACGGGGACTACCTACTCTGTCCTTTGAATACCAGGTCTCCATCAATGACTTCGACACAAGATCGGGGTTCTTCTCCATGAACTCTGCAAACGTCTTGTGAGGCGTATCGGCCATGCGCTCCGACAGCAGGCCGAGGAAAGCCAGCGTCAGCGTGGTGTTGAACTTGTCCGGGGCACCTGCCCTGGTCGCAATTGCGCGCAAAGCCGAGCCATAGCGCGCGGCCGCATCCAGAAAGTCGTATTTCTGCAGCATCTTGCACGCGACCCCGATGTGATCGACATGCGTGAATGTGGTTGCGTCAAGCGATCGCGTTTCAAACTGCTCCGTCAACTGTGCGTAGTTTCGAGCTTCATGCTCCATCAGACTGATCCTTCAGTTTGTGACTGTCTGCCGCAGTCAGGTCGAGATCGTAGACGCTTTTCAGCTGTTCGATTTTCCTGAGCGTTTCTGCGGAAAAAGGCGGTTTGTTCTCGAAACAGTGCAACGCCATACCCTCGATCAGATCACCAAGAGAGATATCCAGATGCTCCGCGAGCCCCTTGAGGACCTTGAGAAGCCGTTTTTCCAGACGCACGCCGGTCTGAACCCGTTCGATTGATTTTTCCATGACTGTTATCATGGTACCTATGTACCAAAGAGTCAAGTCTTGAGCTACGCGGAAGCACAGATACGAAAACGCAACAAAAAACACCGCACGAATCGGGCGGTGTTTGACATAAGTATCCGGTTTTTTGAAAGGTGGGAGGCTGGCACGGCGACCCGTGCCGAGGCTCGTTAGGGCTGCTTCCTTCCGGACCTGACCCGGTTGGCGAGTGGCTCGTCCACCACCAACCTCCCGAGGGCCTTATATCAGATCCCCCCAGGGGTTTGGCAAGGGGCCAAATAGAATTTTTGTTTGCCGTGGAACAACCCGCTCAAAAGCGCCGGATTTCAGGGACGCAGTGTTGCCAGTTTCAGCCCGAAACCCATGAAAACGACACCGGTCACGCCTTTCAGCCACCGTTGAAAGGACGGATTGCGAGCGGCGCTGCGCATGCTGGCGAGCAGAGCGATCATGGCACCGAACCAAAGGGCGTTGATCAGAGAATGAATTGCAACGAGAGCAAAGGCAGCCGAGACAGCACCGTCACCCGCCGGAATGAACTGCGGGAACGCGGCGAGATAGAACATCGAAACCTTCGGATTAAGGGCATTGGTGAGAAAGCCTTCCCCGAACGCTCGAGCCATTGTCCGCTTGCGCCTTGCCGGAACGACGTCAGGGGTCAGAACCTTTCCGGAAAACGCATCCTTCAACGCCTTCAGGCCGATCCAGAAAAGATAGGCAGCCCCAAGCATCTTGACGACAAAAAAGGCTTCCGCCGAATGAACCAGAATGACCGATATGCCCAGAATCGAGAGCGTTCCATGAAGGAAAAAGCCCGCTACGAACCCACCAACATTGCAATAGGCCGCCGAGCGTCCGGAGGTTGGAACCGTTTTGGCGATCAGAACACCGTTGGGGCCCGGTGACATCACCAGGAGACCGGCCACAAAAGCAAAACTCAAGAGGGTTTCCAGAGACATTTCTCAATCCAAATAGGCAATGCTGAAAGGGGACAGGAGCCGGATCTCGCCCGGGCCTGCTCAAATCTACGCATCAGCGGACAAAATGCAACTCACCCGTGCCGGAGCCGCCTAGCCTGCCCCGGCCTGCGTCACCGCAATAGTGCTAGCTGAGCAATCAGCCCGTCGACTGGCCACCCGAAGGCAGTCTCTGGCGAACAAGTTCTGCCCAGAGCTTCGCGCCAATCGGCAGCAGTTCGTCGTTGAAGTCGTAATTGGCCGCATGAAGCGGGCGGGCATTTGCTCCCTCGGTTCCATTTCCGATCAACAGAAAACATCCAGGGACCTCGGCCTGAAAGTTGGCAAAGTCCTCGGAAAAAGTCATCGGCTTGCGATTCCCGTCGGCTTCGAGACCGGTGGCCCGTGCAGCAGCGACCACATATCCGGCAGCTTCAGCATCATTGACCGCCTCGATGAACTCGGTCTGGAATCGGACCTCCACTTCAACGCCGTGACTTGCAGCGATACCCGCTCCGATATCGCGCATAAATTCCTCAATCGTCTGGCGATCTTCCGGAGAAGCCGCCCGAGTGTCGCCCTTGATGACCGTGTGTCCGGGCAGGACATTGCGCTGTCCATCGGTGATGAACTCGGTCACGGAAACCACGGCACCAGCAGAGGGTGGCAGCTTTCGGGCGACAATTGTCTGCAGCGCCAGCACCAGTTCGGCACCCGGGGTCAATGTTTCCCGGCCCACATGCGGCATCGACGCGTGGCCTCCCGTTCCCCTGATTTCGAACTCGAACAGGCTTTCGCTGTAGCAGATGATACCCGGCCGGGTCGAAACACGCCCGACAGGTTCTCCCGGAAGATTATGAGCGCCATAGACTTCATCGATCGGAAATCTGCGGAGAACACCTTCATCGATCATCGCTCTCGCGCCAAGTCCATGCTCTTCGTTGGGCTGAAACAGAAAGACCACCGTCCCGTCGAAGTCCGGGTCCTTTGCAAGAAGTTCCGCCGCACCCAGCAGCATCGTGGTGTGTCCGTCATGCCCGCAGGCATGCATAACGCCTTCATTTTCCGACTTGTAGGCAAAGTCGTTTTCCTCGGTGATCGGCAAGGCGTCGAAATCCGCCCGAAGTCCGATTGCGCGATTGCCTTTGCCCGCGCGCAGAACTCCGACGACCCCGGCGCCGACATGCGTTTCAATATCGAATTCCTTCAAGCGCTCGGCGATACGGGCCCTGGTCCAGTCTTCCTGGAACCCAAGTTCGGGATGTCTGTGAAATTCATGCCGCAACTCGCGCAGCTGTTCGGCAAACTTCTCCACCTGTTGCTCCTTCCCGGTCCAAATCGCCAGTCAGTCCATCGTTGAGAGAAAATATTTCAATCCAGGTGAAATTTTTGCTGAAACTTGATGCTGCATCTGCAATTTTTTCTCACATGAGTTCCCTAGACGACTTTGACCGCGCGATCCTGCGCATCCTGCAAGTGGACAACCGAACACCGCAACACAAGATCGGTGAAGCGGTGAACCTGTCGACACCGTCGGTTCAACGCCGCATCAGGCGCATGGAAGCAGATGGCATTATCGATGCGAATGTGGCGCTGGTGAATGCTGATGCCGTTGGACTGCCTCTGACAATTTTCGTTGAGGTTGAACTGATCAGCGAAACGCCTGCCGAGATCGATGTTGCGAAAAACGCATTTCGTGAAGCTCCCGAAGTCCAACAGTGTTTTTATGTCACCGGTGACGTCGACTTCATACTCACCGTCGTCGTTGACAGCATGTCCACCTATGAAGACTTTACCCGGCGTATGTTTTTCCAAAGCGGAAACATAAAGAAGTTCCGCACTCTGGTGTCCATGGACACGATCAAGAACGGACGCACCTTGAAAATATGATTGCAATGCGACGTCCAGGTTCCTTTTCAGGCTCGCAAGTCGACACACTTATGGGTTAGCCTCTTTTCGGAATTACCTGTTTTGGTGAAATCATGACTTCCTTTGCCCTTAATGTCCGCCTTGAAGGTGACAGCTATTTTGTCGCCGACCTTCCGCTTTCGTCGGTTCGTTTGATGAAAGATGCCAATTATCCTTGGCTTCTGCTCGTTCCGCGCAAGCCAGACCTGGTCGAGATCATCGACCTTGATGAAAGCGATCAGCAACAGTTGATGCGGGAAATCGCGATCGTCAGCAACGTTTTGCGGTCGGTGACCAACTGCGAAAAACTCAATATCGGTGCGCTTGGCAACATGGTTTCGCAACTGCATGTCCATGTGATCGCGCGGTTCCGGGAGGATGCTGCCTGGCCAGGCCCGGTCTGGGGGGCAGTCCCGGCAGAGACCTATGAACCGGAAAAGGCCGATTCTCTGATTGAGCAACTATGGGACGCCTTCTCATCGGAAGGTGAATAGCCCGCAGCTGGACAGCGCTCTGCCGCCGCCATAGAGTCCGGATTCAATCCTGCCTGACCTTCTTTCCAAGGAACAAAACATGCGCGCCTCCGCAGCCGGCCTTCAGGCCATGGAGATGAGTTTTCTCGGCAACACGCTCGACAGGCAGTCAACACGGCGCGGAGACAAGCCCTATCTGGACGACCTTCTGAGCCGGCCGGATACGCAGATCGTCCTTTCTACCGACAAGACCCTGGTGTTCGCATCCGCAGAACCGCTCAAGGTAGGGCATAGTCTTGGCTCGGCCATTGCACTTGGCGCCGACCCCGGAGAGCTGGTTTTTTTGGGTCTCAGGCCGGAAAATGGTCAGGCCCTTTTTGCCACGACATTGCCGCATCGCGACGAAGATCTGGAGGGTAGGCCTGAGCTTCATGTCCAGGATCTTCGCAATCTCGCCCTTCAGAACGTTTTTTCAGAACAGGACCTCGGAGCGTTGGCACAGGCCCGTGCCCTGATCCACTGGCATCGAACCCATACCCATTGTTCGCGCTGCGGGGAAAAAACCGTGATGGCAGAGGCTGGGTACCGGCGAGACTGCCCTTCCTGCGGCGCTCCGCATTTTCCTCGCACGGATCCTTGCGTAATCATGCTGATCACTGATGGCGACCGGGCCCTTCTCGGGCGCCCGGCTCGCTTGCCGGAAGGGGTTTACACGACGCTTGCCGGGTTCATGGAGCCGGGCGAAACAATCGAACAGGCGGTTCGCCGGGAAACGCTGGAAGAATCCGGCATTCAGGTCGGGGAGGTCAAACTGATCTCAAACCAGCCCTGGCCGTTCCCGGCCAACCTGATGCTCGGCTGCGTGGGGTCTGCGACGACGAAGGACATTGAAATCGAAGACGACGAACTGGAAGACTGCAAATGGTGTGGGAGAGATGAAGTCATTCAGATGGTTGACGGAACTCATCCCGACGGCCACCGGATACCGCCGTCCATCTCCATTGCCTATGAGCTGATCGTCGGTTGGCTGGAGGAAGGATCCCGATGACCTGGTGTGTGTACCTGTCTCACCCGGAAGTAAACATTGATCCAGGCGTTCCAGTGCCTGAATGGGGCCTGTCGGATATTGGCAAACAACGCGCCCTCAAGGCGGCGGATCTTCCTTACGCCAAGGAAATTGCCGAGGTGGTATCGAGCGCAGAGACCAAGGCGATCGAAACCGCCAGGATCCTTTCGGAACGACTTGCCATTCCCCATCACGTGCGCGCCTCGCTGCACGAGAACGATCGCTCGTCGACCGGTTTCTTGCAACCTGATGAGTTTGAAGAAACAGCCGACCAGTTCTTTGCCAATCCCAACACTTCCATCAGAGGCTGGGAAAGGGCCGTCGATGTGCAACAGCGCGTCGTTGCGAGCGTCATCGAGGAATTGGCAAGAACACGGGTAGATCAACCCGTACTTTTTGCCGGACACGGGGCCGCAGGAACAATCCTCATGTGCCACCTGATGGGTGTGCCCATTTCCAGAGCCCATGATCAGAAGCGCGGCGGGTGCTGGTATCGCTTCGAGCGGGAGTGGCTGACTTCGAAGGAAGGCCGCGATTTAAGTTGGATCGAAATCTAGCCGTGCTAGGATTCCGGCGGACAAATCACCGCTGGAGCCTGACGTGATCCGCTTGTTGCCCATCCTTTTTGCCGCCTTTCTTGTCTCTTTGTTGCAGCCACTGCCCGTTCAAGCCGGAAAGTACGATGCCCAATTCCGCCAGTTCCTGAACAACGAGGTCATTCCGGCAGCCCGCAGATCCGGTGTTTCACAAGCAACGCTCGACCGCGAACTGGCTGGCCTGACGCCAGATGCTTCCCTTCCCGGACTGGTCGGTCCAGGAGGCAAAGGCTCTCCTCCAAAAGTCAACTTCCAGGCAGAGTTCCGCTCGCCTGCGCGCTACTTTCGTGACAGCCAGTTCAACGCGCTGGTGCCCGGCGGACGCCGCCTGATGCAGAAACATGCAGATGCCCTTGCCAGAATCGAGGCTCGTTACGGCGTGCCGAAACGCATCATCCTGGCGATCTGGGCAAGGGAATCCGGATACGGTGGTGCCAAGATCCCTTATGACGCCGTGCGGGTTCTGGCAACGCAGGCTTTCATGGGCCAACGGCCGGAGTTTTTCAAAGGCGAACTGATAGCCGCCCTGAAGATCCTTCAAAATGGCGACGTGTCCCGCCGAGCCATGAAAAGCTCCTGGGGCGGAGCCATGGGACAACCGCAGTTCCTGCCTTCGTCCTATATGAAATACGCAGTCGATTTCGACGGAGACGGCAAGCGAAACATCTGGACGTCAGAAATCGACACCATGGCGTCCATTGCCCATTATCTTTCCGCCCACGGTTGGCAGAAAGGCAGGGACTGGGGCTACGAGATTCACCTTCCCAATTCGATTTCCTGCACCCGTGAAGGACCGGACAACCAGCAAAGGATTTCCGGTTTCGTGGGCGAAGGGGTCAAGCGCGTCAGCGGGAGACCGTTTCCGGATAATGAACTCAGGCAGGCAGGCAACATCCTGCTGCCTGCCGGGCGCTACGGCCCGGCGTTCATTGCCACGGAGAATTTCTACGTGCTGAAGAAATACAATGAGTCCGACACTTACGCCTTGTTCGTCGGGCACCTTGCAGACCGGTACGGGAGCAACAAGGGTTTTGTCGGCGACTGGAAGCCGATGAAGGAAACAACTCGCGGTGCAGTCCGCAATCTACAACAACGCCTTGAAGGACTGGGACATGATGTCGGTGGGGCAGACGGTCTGATCGGTTTCAAGACTCGCCGCTCGATTGGCAAGGACCAGGAAAAGAACGGCTTCTTTGCCACTTGCTGGGTGGGGTGAGCCGAGAAAGATCGCAGCGTCTGCGAGACAAACAGTTGCAATCCGGGGTGCATTCAAATAATGCACCTTGAACTGTTTCTGTCAGAAAAATTCCACAATGAATTACTTTGAAGCCCGCTATCGTCGCCTCTGGAAGTCATATGCAAAGCGGATGCAGCGGTTCCGGCTCTACAATCACTATTTCCATAACCGGCTACTGCTGGATATGAGCGAGCCAACTTCAAGGGAACTTTTCGCCGGTTACGAATACGAGTTTTCAGAATACGAGCTCGTGACAAATTCGCTGAAGGCGGAACCAGCCGACATTTTTTACGATATTGGAGCAAATTGGGGTGGGTACTCATTGCTCGCCGCTCGTGCTGGCGTTCAGCAAATCGAATCCTTTGAACCCAATCGCAAGGTGTTCGGTATTCTGGCCGCAAACATTACTCTTAATAGCTTTCACTCGCAGATCCGAGCCTGGAACATAGCAGCTGGAAACGTGGACGAGACCGGTTTTCTATCAATCGACCCAAGAGCCACGGACGTTTCCAGTCTGTCACCTGAGCGCATGTCCGAAAAGTGGGACTATTGCGATAAGCAAGAGTGCCTTATCAGGCGAATAGACTCATTCATGCCCGCTACAGATAAATCGGTTTTTGTCAAAATTGACGTCGAAGGGCATGAACTGGAAGTGCTGGACGGATTGAAAGGCATCCTGGACCAGAACAGGGTCAGGCTTTTGGTAGAAGTTCTTGGCGCATCGAACTTCAAGTCCGTCGCAGAAGGGCAGTATGGCCTTTCAGTGAAGCAAAGCTTCGGTTCAAACATGTTTCTAACAAACTTCTAGTATTCTCCCACTGCTCTTTGGCTTCCAATTTCAAACTCCAGCCGAATCGACGCTCTGTCTCAGGTTCTCTTTCCAGCCTCTCCTAAGAAAACCGAAACTCGATATCCCGCGTGACTCCCGCGATACAGTACGTTGAGAGCGCCAGAAGCATATCGCAGCAGATTAAACTGCTTGTCTGGCACATTGCCGGAAATTTCCTCCGGCTCAGCTGTTCAACCAGCTTCAAAAATCCTCACGCGGGCCCGCGATAGACAGCCCGAACCGTTTCCTGGGATATTCGGATGGATCAAGATTTGCGCGGCTCTGCGTTGTTCCTGCTCCAATTTCTGTTCCGTAGTTTCACTCGGATTGAAAAAGGAGAAAATCCATCACCGTCAGGAATTTGCACCTAAATAAACAGGTGCATGTTTTTCTTCTTTCATTTTTTATTGTTTTACGATAATTAATTCGTGCGTTTTCGAATATGGAGTATCATCACATGTTTGGACTGACCCTCCGGCGCGCGACACCGTCGCTGCGTGCAGGAATCCTTTTGTTTGTCGCAACCCTGATCGGGCCGTTTGCCACGACTGCACACGGCGATGATCTCGACAGCTTCAACCCGGCCACGACCGACCTCGATCTGTTCCGCATAGCTGTTGTACATACCGACCGGCTGCAAATTCCCGCCAAGGGCCCACGCATGCTCTTTTCCATGACGGACAAGAAAACCGGCCGTGTTATTCGGGAAAAGACGATTTACCTGGAAAAGGCTGAAACTGCGGCGGAAATGTCCGAAGGGCCATCGGCCGGCAATCGCAAGACGATTGCCGTCTACCGGATTGCGGCTCGTCAGGTGGACGAACTACGCGCACTCCAGGCGAGATACCTTGCTCTTCCGAAAACTGAACAGGACCAGATCGCAGGTTCGCTCGCGATTGATGTATCCGGTTGCAAGATTGATCCGGATGACGAAGGGCCGATGCTGATTTCGACTTTCCTGAAATCGTCTGAGCTGCAGGAGTATGTCACGCTTGCCGAAGACTATGACCTGAGAAATGTTCCCTCCGGAGCCGGAGGCAAGACGGCAGATCCAGTGAAACCTTGCGCATAGGGCTGTTCACCGGCGCAGCAATCGGCTGCGCTGGTGATTTTGCCGACAGATCGAGTTAGCTGTTCTGCCCGGGTTCGCGCCTGTTCCAAAATCGGGCGAATGCGATCACTGCCCAGATCCCCTCGGCGATCAGAAACGGGACTGAGCCAATCAGAAATGCATAAAAGCTGGCGAGCGCACATCCGAAGGCGAACATGAGGATGAACAGGGGATGCCGGCTTTCCAACGCATAGCTGGCAACCATGATCACGACGGCAACCAGCCCCAGATGCTCAACCATGCGGTCCTGCTCCCGCCTGTCCACGCTCAGATGCTGACGACACCCTCCGGTGCGGTTTCCAACCTGAAGGCAGCTGCCATCAGAGCTTTGGTGTAGTCGGTCTGCGGAGCATCGAAGATCTGCTCCGCCGATCCTGATTCCACGACTTTTCCCTGTCTCATGACGATCACTTCGTTCGCGAGCGCCCGAACGACCTTCAAGTCATGCGAAATGAACAGATAGGCAAGACCGTGAGCTCTTTGCAGATCGCGCAGGAGATCGACCACCTGTGCCTGCACGCTCATGTCCAGAGCGGAGGTAGGTTCGTCAAGCATGACGAATTTCGGCTCAAGCACCATCGCACGGGCAATCGAGATCCGCTGGCGTTGCCCACCGGAAAACTCGTGCGGATAACGGTGCCGTGTCGATGCGTCGAGACCCACTTCCTCCAGTGCCTGAGAAACCCTTCGGTCACGCTCTTCCGCCGAAATTCCCGGAAAATGCACCTGAAGCCCTTCACCCACGATATCTGCAACGGACATGCGCGGCGACAAGGCACCGAAGGGATCCTGGAACACGATCTGCATGTCGCGGCGAAGCGGGCGCATTTCCTTCCAGGAGTTGCTCTGGATATCTTGCCCATTAAAGGCGATCCGGCCCGTGGATGAAATCATCCGCAAGATTGCAAGACCTAGGGTCGTTTTCCCTGAACCGCTTTCGCCGACAATGCCGAGGGTCTGACCTTCGCGCACAGTGATGTCAATTCCGTCGACCGCCTTGATGTGATCCACCGTCCGGCGCAGGAAGCCACGCTTGACCGGGAACCAGACTTTCAGATCGTCAGCCTGAACAACGATCGGTTTGCTGGTGTCGGTTGCCGGCGGCTCACCCTTGGGCTCTGCGGCAAGCAGATGCTTGGTGTAGTCGTGTTGCGGGTTTTCGAAGATATCCGCAACGGGTCCCTGCTCCACGATCTTGCCACCGGTCATCACACACACCCGGTCAGAAAATTTGCGGACAATTCCGAGGTCATGCGTGATGAAGAGCATCGCCATGCCCTGCTGGCGCTGCAGATCCTTCAAAAGCTCGAGAATCTGGGCCTGCACGGTCACGTCTAGCGCCGTGGTCGGCTCATCGGCGATCAGAAGGTCGGGTTCATTCGCAAGCGCCATTGCGATCATGACACGCTGGCGTTGACCTCCCGAAAGCTGGTGCGGATAGGAATTGAGCCGTTTTTCCGGGTCCCGAATACCCACTTGATTGAGCAGTTCCAGAACGCGTTCTCTTGCCTGCGTTTCCCCCATGCCGCGGTGAATCTTCAGGATTTCGGCAATCTGCTTTTCCACCGTGTGCAGCGGGTTGAGCGAGGTCATCGGCTCCTGAAAGATCATGGAGACGTCGTTGCCGCGTACCTTGCGCATCTCGCTGTCGTTCACCTGCAGTAGGTCTTTGCCGTTCATCAGGATTTCGCCCGACGGATGCGAGGCGGCCGGATACGGCAAGAGCTTCAGGACAGAGAGTGCGGAAACCGACTTTCCCGAACCGCTTTCACCCACCAGGGCAACGGTCTCCCCCTTCTTGATGTCGAAGGAAATCCTGTCGACCGCGAGAGTTTCCTTGCCACCTTGCGTGAAAGCAACGGACAAATCCTTGACGGTCAGGAGAGCATTTCGTGTCATCCCGGTCTCCTTACGCCAGACTCTTGCGCGGATCGAAAGCATCGCGCACGGCTTCACCAATGAAAATCAACAGGCTGAGCATCAGTGAAATCACGATGAACCCGGTTATGCCAAGCCAAGGCGCTTGCAGATTGTTCTTGCCCTGAGCCAGCAACTCGCCAAGAGAAGCAGAGCCCGGCGGCAAACCAAACCCGAGGAAGTCCAGCGCTGTCAGTGTCGAGATCGAGCCATTCAGAATGAACGGCATGAAGGTCAGCGTTGCCACCATGGCATTGGGCAGCAGGTGCCGCCACATGATCACTGGATTGGAGACGCCCAGCGCACGTGCCGCCGAGATATATTCAAAGTTCCGGCCACGCAGAAACTCCGCCCGGACGACACCGACCAAGGCCACCCAGGAGAACGCAAGCAGGATCGTGAACAGCGTCCAGAAACCGGGTACCAGAAACGACGACACGATGAGGATCAGATAGAGTGTCGGAATTGCGGTCCAGATTTCTATAAAGCGCTGGAAGATGAGGTCCACCCAGCCGCCGTAATAGCCCTGCACGGCACCTGCGGCGATGCCGATAACGGAGGACGCCAGGGTGAGAGCCAAGCCGAATAGTACTGAGATGCGGAATCCGTAGATGAGACGGGCCAGAACATCCCGCCCCTGATCGTCGGTACCCAGCCAGTTCCAATTTCCGACAACGCAGTTGAGGTCTTCAGCGCCAAGCGGATAGCGCACACAGCGCTGTTCCTTGTCCAGGGTCCAGGACGGAGGTGCAGGTGCCGGAACGGGGATTTCATTGTTGACCGTACGATAGGAGTATCGCACCAGTGGCCAGAGCATCCAGCCGTTGGCATTGATTTCATCCTGAATGAAAGGATCGCGGTAGTCAGTCACCGCGAGAAATCCGCCGAACTTTTCTTCAGGATAATCCACGAATACCGGCGTCAGAAGTTCTCCCTTGTAGGACACCAGAATAGGCCGGTCGTTGGTAATGAACTCTGCAAGCATCGCCAGCGTGAAAAGCACGAGGAAGATCCAAAGGGACCAGAACCCGCGCCGGTTCGCCTTGAAATTCACCAATCGTCGTTGATTGATCGGTGACAGGCGCATTTTTTTCGGCGGCGGTGCGGTTTCCTCTGCCAGAGGATTGAGCACGTCGTAGCCGGCGTTCTCAAGATCCTTGTTCAGTCGCGAATCCATGGGTCACACCTCCCGGCTTTCAAAATCGATCCGGGGATCAATCCAGGTGTAGGTGAGATCCGACATCAGATTCACGAGCAATCCCATCAGGGAAAAGATGTAAAGCGTTGCAAAGACCACGGCGTAGTCCCGATTGATGACGGATTCAAAACCGAGCAAACCAAGGCCATCGAGCGAAAAGATCGTTTCAATCAGCAGAGATCCGGCGAAGAAAGAGGAAATGAACGCACCCGGGAAACCCGCGACGACAATCAGCATCGCGTTGCGGAAAACGTGTCCGTAGAGAACCTGGCGCTCGGTGAGCCCCTTGGCTCTCGCGGTGACGACGTATTGCTTGCGGATCTCATCGAGGAAGGAGTTCTTCGTCAGCAAGGTGGTGGTTGCAAAGGCCGACAGCACCATCGCAGTCAAAGGCAACGCCAGATGCCAGAAATAGTCGGCAATGCGGGCGGGCCAGGACAGCTGCTCCCAGTTGTCGGAAACAAGTCCACGAAGCGGGAAGAGGTCCCAGAACGATCCGCCTGCGAAGAGAACGATCAGGAGAACGGCAAACAGAAAGCCTGGAATGGCATAGGCCACCACGATCACACCGGACGTCCAGACATCGAACTTCGATCCATCGCTCACCGCCTTGCGAATTCCCAGGGGGATGGACACAAGGTAGGAAATCAGCGTCATCCAAAGCCCAAGGGAAATGGAAACCGGCAGTTTTTCCACGATCAGATCCAGTATTCGAATGTCCCGGAAATAACTCTCGCCAAAATCAAACCGGGCATAGTTCCAGAGCATGTTCAGGAACCGTTCGAAAGGCGGTTTATCGAAGCCGAACTGCGCTTCCAGCTCTTTGATGAATTCCGGATCCAACCCCTGTGCGCCTCGGTATTTGGACGTCACGCTGTCGGACGCAACACCACTGCCGCCGGAGGCATCATTTCCGCCGGCAAAATCACCGCCGCCCCCGCTGATCCGCGATGTTGCAGAAACATCCGTACCCTGAAGCTGGGCAATAACCCTTTCAACCGGTCCACCCGGCGCAAACTGGATAATGACGAAATTGATGGCCATGATGCCGACAAGTGTCGGAATCATCAGCAATAAACGGCGAAGAATATAAGCGCCCATGGAGTTCGTGCATTTCCTTTACAGTTTGGCCGTATTGAGCGATCCGCAGGCCAGCGATCGAATTTAACCGGCTTTACCGATCTTTTTGGCCTTTTCCGTGTCGACCCACCATGTCGATTCCACCGGGAAATCGTAACGCGGCGGCTCCTTGGGATAACCGAACATGTCCCACAAGGCGACCGTATGAATCGGCTTGTTCCACTGCGGAACCCAGTAATGGCCAGATCTGATGACCCTGTCGAGGGCACGGGCGACGATGTTCATCTCTTCCCGCGTTTCTGCTTCCAACGCCTTGTCCATCAGGTCATCGATCACCGGATCGGAAATCCCTGCAATGTTGTAGGTTCCCGGCGTCTTTGCCGCTTCCGATCCCCAGAAGGTGCGGATCGCTTCCGACAAGGTGGCTGTCAGTGAATATCTGCGCGAACAGATATCAAAGTCATAGTCGTTCAACCGGGACTGATACTGCGCCGGATCGACCAGACGGAAGGTTGCCTGAATGCCCAGCCGGCCCAGATTCTTGATATACGGATTGATAATCCGCTCAAACGCAGGCGAATTGTTCAGGAACTCGATTGTCAGAGGGGCACCGTCCGGGCCGACCAGTTCAGCCCCCTTGCGTTCATATCCAGCTTCCTTCAGCAACTTGCTGGCTTCTCGCAGCAGTTTCCGGTCAAATCCGGAACCATCGCTGACCGGTTGGATATATGCGGTCTCAAATACGCTCTCGGGCAGCTGATCGCGGTATGGCTCCAGAATTGCGAGCTCTTCCGCCGATGGCAGTCCTTCCGCTTTCATGTCGGAGTTTTCAAAGAACGACTGGGTGCGCTGGTAGAGATCGTAGAAGAGATTCTTGTTCGACCATTCGAAATCGAAAGCGTAGCTCAAGGCGCGCCGCAATCGAGGGTCCTTGAATTTTTCCCGTCTGGTGTTGATGAACCACCCTTGGGCGCCGGAAGGCCGGCCGTCAGGAAACTCCTTCCTGATGACCCGATTGTCCTCAACTGCAGGAAATGTGTACTCGGTTGCCCAGATCTTGGAATAAAACTCCTCCCGAAAGGTCATTTCCCCCTTCTTGAAGGCTTCAAACGACACCTGCCGATCCCGGTAGAAGTCCACGCGGATGATCTGGAAATTGTTCTGGCCGACCAGTACTGGCAAATCCTTGCCCCAGTATTCCTGGAACCGCTGATACTCCACATACCGGCCGACAGCGTGCTTGCCCACCTTGTAGGCTCCGGACGACAGGGGAGCAGTCAAAGTGCTCTGCTTGAAATCGTAGGCGGTGTAATAGCGCTTGGAGAAAATAGGCAATCCGGCCACGAGCAGGGGCAATTGCCGGGACTGCTTTCCTGTGAAGTGCACCGCGACCCGGTATTCGTCCAGAACTTCCGTATCCTTCAGTTCCTGTATGTTCTGGCTGATTTGCGGATGACCATCGGCCTTCAGGAGCATCAGAGAGAATGCGACGTCCTCTGCGGTCAGCTTCGAGCCATCGTGGAAACGGGCTTCTGGACGCAGGTTGAAGGTATAGACGTTGCCATCCTCTGAAATCTCGACCGATTCGGCCAGAAGGCCGTACATGGCATCCGGTTCGTCGAGCGCGCGCACCATCAAAGTGTCGAAGCACAGCTCCATGCGCGGTGGCGCATCGCCTTTCAAGATGAACGAGTTGAACGAATTGAACGTCTGAGGGTTCTGGTTATAGGCCCAGGACGGTGCGGTGAAGACGAACCGTCCTCCCTTGGGGGCCTCGGGATTGACGTAGTCGAAGTGAGTGAAATCAGGGCCGTATTTCAGCTCGCCGAAAACCGAAAGTCCATGGCGGGGACCGGCTCCGGCAACCCCTGCCGCTAGCGCTGATGCGGGAATGTTGGGAAGCACCGCAGCAAGGCTCGCAGCTCCGGTAAGTTTCAGCAGCTTTCGACGGGAAGGGTTAAAAATCGTCGTCATTTCGCGGCTCCCGTTTTTTCTGCAAGCTCCTGATCATACCACCAGATTGTCGGGAAGCCCGTACTGTATTCCGGCATATTTTCAGGGTGCGCAAATCGGTTCCAGCGAGCGGTCCGGGTCTCATCGGTGTAAAATTGCGGCACCACGTAGTGGTTCCACAGAAGGACCCTGTCGAGCGCATGGGTCGCAGCAACGAGCGTTTCCCGGTCTTTCGCGAAGATGACTTTGTCAATCAAATGATCGATCGCGGGATTTTTGATGCCGCCGTAATTTGCCGAACTCGGATTGTCCGCAGACGTGGACCCCCAGTATTCGCGTTGTTCGTTCCCGGGTGACAGAGACTGTGCGATCACCAGAACGGTGGCGTCGAAATCCCTGCTACGGACGCGATTTATGAACTGGGAAGTGTCAACCAGTCTCAAAACCGGCTTAACGCCTATGCTCTCCAGGTTCTTGGAATAGGGCAACAACGTTCTTTCGCTCGCCTTGTCCCGATAGAGAAACTCGACGCTCAGTTGTTCACCGGTCGCCGGGTCGATCATCTTGCGGTCCTTGAGCTCGTAACCCGCCTTGCGCAGCAGTTTCACCGCTTCACGCAAGTTTGCACGAACATTCTGCTGGGAGCCGCCGACCGGGTTCTTGAATTCTTCGGTAAAGACTTCCGGAGGAACCTGGTCGCGCACCTCCTCCAGGATCTCAAGTTCCTTGCCTTCCGGCAGTCCCGACGATGCAAGCTCCGTACCGGCAAAGTAGGAACCAACTCTTTTCAGAAGGCCTGCCGAGACGATCTCGTTCGTTGTCTCAAAATC
Source organism: Roseibium sp. SCP15 (assembly GCF_040329435.1). Lineage (NCBI taxonomy): Bacteria > Pseudomonadati > Pseudomonadota > Alphaproteobacteria > Hyphomicrobiales > Stappiaceae > Roseibium > Roseibium sp. SCP15. Next base: position 1,091,822 of record NZ_JBDZYI010000002.1, read on the forward strand.
ATAGGCGTAGTTCAGAGCTCTTCGCACGTCCGGATTCTGGAACTTGTCCCTGCGAAGGTTCAGGAAAAATCCCTGCATGACACCGGAGGAGTTGTCAGGAAAGATTTCTTTCACGATCCGACCGTCTCTTATCGCCGGAAAATCGTAACGTTTCGCCCATTGGCTGGAGCTGCGCTCTACATGGTAGTCGTACTGATCGCCCTTGAAGGCTTCGAACTGGACGGCATCATCAAGGAAAGAAACATAGCGGATTTCGTCAAAATTGTTCGCGCCAACGCGGATCGGCAGGCCCTTTCCCCAATAGTCTTCTACGCGCTCATAAGTGACGTTCCGGTTCGGAGAGAAGTTCTTGATCTTGTAGGGACCTGATCCGAGCGGCGGCTCCAGCGTTCCACGGGAAATGTCGCGTTTTTCGCCTTTGTCATTGGTGCCCTCCCACCAATGCTTCGGCAGAACGAACAGCTGTCCCATGATTTTGGGGAGCTCACGATTGCCCGCGGTGTCGAACGTGAAGCGTACGGTCCCCTCATCGACGATTTCGGTGTCGGTCACGTTCTGGAAATAGAACTTTCGTTGAGGATCCAGCTCGATCGCCTTTTCGAATGACCAGATCACGTCTTCCGCGGTCACAGGCTCACCATCATGCCATTTGGCATTCGGATTCAGTCTGTATTCGACCCAGGAATAGTCTTTGGGAAAGCGAACGGCTTCGGCAAGAGCACCATATTGCGCACTGATGTCATCCTCATCGAGCGAGGGTTCCATGAGGCTTTCGTAAATGAGTCCCAGTCCCGGAGCCAGGCTTCCTCTTTGAGCAAGAATGTTGAAGGTGTCGAAACCGCCGCGGCTCGCAAGCCTGACGGTGCCGCCTTTTGGAGCATCCGGGTTGACATAGGCGAAATGGGAAACTTCAGGTCCGTATTTCGGTGTGCCGTTCAATGCTGCGGCGTGCTGCCATTCGGGCTCATCAGCTTGCGCCGGACTGATTGCCAGTCCTGTTATGGTCAAAGCACCTGCCAGTGCAAGACTTGCAGCAGCCACGTTCCAAGCACGCCATGAAAGCACCATCGGCTTCTCCGTCCCTTTCCGGTTTTTCACCCGTTTCAGGCGGGTGTTGATATACCAGTGTAGGGATCAGCTGGCCAAACGTCATCAACTGGTTGCGGATATGACAGAAATTTAACCTGCCTGGGGAAGGCCCTTCCCCAAAATGTCATTGGACTTTTGCTTTGATTTGGCCTTCCGGGCGTACATGCGCCCGTCGGCGACCTTGAGCAAATCTTCGACCGTTGCGGCATCGGTCGGGTAACTGGCCACTCCGATGCTCGCGTTTACATCGATCAGTATTTCGGAATATTCGAAGAGCTTGGCGACGTTTTCCGACAAACGCGTCAGAAAAGCTCTCTTTTCTTCCCGGCGCATGTTGCCGGGTGTCAGGACAATGAACTCATCGCCCCCAACGCGCGCAACCGTATCTGACTGACGCACCTGGCCTTGAAGTCTCTTTCCGACCTCGATCAGGAGCTGGTCGCCGACCGAATGGCCGTAACTGTCATTCACCGATTTGAAGGCATCCAAATCCACATAGAAAATATCGAACCCCTCGCCGGAACGCTCGCTCATGGCCGCCAGCTGCTGCATTCGATCTGCAAGCAGGCGCCTGTTTGCAAGACCGGTCAAAGGGTCGTGCAGGGCCATCGACCTGACCTTGAAGACTTCACTGATCAGGAGGAAGGCCATCACAGCGAATGCCAGAGAAATGAGACTGCCGACCAACCGTGTAATCCAGACCTGGCTTCCAGCGGCCGACCAACCGTCTGCAGGATAGCCAAGCAATTCCCATCTCAGTCCGCCCGGCAAATGCAGCGGAAGGGAGACAAAGTCCTTTTCCCTTATGGACGTGTCCCCGAAAATCCCGTTTTCGGCAGCCTCGTCTGCATTATTGTCGATTATCGCGACCTGAAGACCGTTGATGACATTCATCAGACCGGCGGCCGCCATCACGCTTTCCTCATCAAGCACAAGCGTCGCGATGCCCCAATAGGCACGTTCCTGCATCGGCTGACCGGGAAAGGCTGCCGGAAACACCGGGATCCTGATCAAGAGAGCCCTGCCGCCCTGAATCAATTCCAATGGACCGGCAATCACGACTTCGCGTGTCAGCATCGATTGCCGAATGGCGGGCCATTGCGCGCTGTTCAGCCTGTAATTCAGGCCGATCGCCTTGTGATTGGGCTCGAAGGGATAGACAGCGCGCAGGATGTTGTTTGGAGCCAGCCCGATTGAACGTATCGACGGGTTTTCCTCGATGAGATCTGCGGCAATTTCCTGGTAGTCCGCCATGTCGAACAATTCATCGTCGAACTGCGCGACATAGGCCCGAATACCAAGGCCATGCGCCACTGTGCGGCTGATTTCGCCTTCCAGACGACCGCGTGCTTCGGACAATCCTGCAACGGCTTCGCGCTTTTGCTGGGAGATCATTTCGCTGCGGACAAGAGTGGCAACGTGCAGCGTGATAGCAATTCCGGACAGGAAACAAACGATGGCAACGACGGAAGCCGACAGTGTTCCGTTCGACCTGTAAAATAAGTTCCTGGTCAGATTAATGCCCATATGGCCCTGTCCGACTACAACCTGCGTTCAACCATACGTAATGTTAAACCTGTTAATTTTTCATAACATTTAAATAAATGAAGCCGGACCCAGGGCCCGGCTTCATGAATTCTTTTGAAATCGACCAGGTCGACTTTGTGAATTACTCAGATGGCAACGGCTTCGGAGAACCGGACATTTCGCGGAGATACGCGATCATGTCTGCGCGATCTTCCGGCTTACGCAGTCCGGCAAAACCCATGGACGTGCCATTGATGTACTTCTTCGGAGCGGCCAGAAAGTGGTCCAGCTCTTCGTAAGTCCATTCCGGGTTTTCTTCGCCAAATGCCGTCATTGCGGAAGAATAACGGAAACCGTCGACCCCACCCGGCTTGCGGCCCACGATATCCCAAAGCGCAGGACCGACCTTGTTGGCGCCGCCTTCTTCGAAGGTGTGACACGCAGTGCATTTCTTGGCGACACTTTCGCCCTTGGTCGAAGCAGCTGCAATCAGACGCTCGGAGATCGGCTCGACTTCTGGAACCGCTGCGACCTCTGACGTTGAATCCGGCGCGGATTCAAGGACGATCTCATAACCGGGCTGACCGGGTATCGTCGGTTTGAAAATGATGTCGGACACAATTCCAACACCCATAGTCAGAATAAGCACCATCAGGACCGCCCCCGCGGCCTTGTTCAGTGTGAAGGAATCCATTCTCTCCGGCTCCAAGCTCATACGCGTCCGGGCCCGCAACATCGGTCACGAACCCTATCAGCTTTTCGAAATTTGCCGGAACCTACAAATTTTTTGACCTTGCTGTCCATAGCTTTAAAAGGACAAGTGATACGACAAACGGACGCGGCTACTATTTTTTGCACATTAGCCGGCTTGTTCGGCTGAAATGGAGACCCAATTGACTTCTGCACTCGTCATTATCCCGGCGCGCATGGCGGCGACCCGCCTTCCTCGTAAACCTCTCGCGGATATCTGCGGAAAGCCAATGATTGTGCGGGTTATTGAACAGGCTCAAAACGCCGACATCGGCCCTGTCGTGGTCGCATGTGATGACCGGGATGTAGCCGATGCCGTTTCCGATTTTGGCGCAAGTGCGGTCATGACCCGTCCCGATCACGCTTCCGGCTCCGATCGCATTCAAGAAGCGGCAACCCTTGTTGACCCGGACGGCAAGCACGACGTTATTTTGAATGTGCAAGGTGACGTTCCACTTATTGCCCCGGAAGCGATTCGCGCGGCTTTTGAGCCTTTGAGCATTCCGGACGTCTCGATCGGAACGATCATGACGCAACTGGATCCTCAATTTCGCGACGATCCAAATTTCGTAAAGGCAGTGACAACGCCGAATGGCCATGGTCATCACCGGGCTCTGTATTTTACCCGCGCGACCGCGCCCAGCGGCGACGGACCTCTGCATCATCATATCGGCATCTACGCCTATCGCCGCACGGCATTGGCCAAATTCGTCGAACTTCCGCCTTCTCCGCTCGAAACGAGAGAGAAGCTTGAGCAACTGCGTGCTCTTGAAGCGGGAATGCGGATAGACGTTTCAATCATTGACAGCGCGCCCATGGACGTGAATACGCCTGAAGACCTGGAGCGTGCCCGGGCAGCTTATCAAAACTCCTGAACCAGATGCCGTCGAGGCTGAAAGACCATGACAGACAGTAAAAGAATTGTTTTCCAGGGCGAGACCGGGGCAAATTCCCATATGGCCTGCCGGAGTGTTTATCCCGACTACGAAGCCATTCCCTGCGCGACCTTTGAAGATTGCTTCTCGGCAATGGCCGATGGCAGCGCCGACCTTGCGATGATCCCGATTGAAAACTCGGTCGCCGGCAGGGTTGCCGATATCCATAATCTGTTGCCGAAATCGGGACTGCACATTATCGGCGAATATTTCATGCCGATCCGCTTTCAGCTCATGGCGCCGAAAGGTGCCGGCATCGACGGGCTGAAGAAAGTTCAAAGCCACATTCATGCCCTCGGACAGTGCCGCAATGTCATCCGCGAACTCGGCCTGACCGCAGTCGTCGGTGGCGACACAGCCGGTTCCGCACGTCAGGTCGCTGAATGGAATGATCCGACCATCGGAGCCCTGGCTCCCGAAATGGCCGCTGAGATCTACGGCCTGGATATTCTGCGCCGTGACGTGGAAGACGAGGCACACAACACGACACGCTTCGTGATCCTTTCCCGCGAAAAACTGGAAGCCGCCCATAACGGGCAACCGGTAATCACCACTTTCATCTTCCGTGTCCGCAACGTTCCCGCAGCGCTCTACAAGGCACTGGGCGGTTTCGCGACAAACGGTGTCAACATGACCAAGCTGGAATCCTACCAGCTGGAAGGACAGTTTTTCGCATCAATGTTCTATGCGGATGTCGAGGGGCACCCGGAAGATCCGGCCGTCGCTCTCGCGATGGAAGAACTGGCGTTTTTCTGCGCTGAACTGAACCTGCTCGGCGTTTACCGCGCAAGCCCGTTCCGAGAAAAGATCAAGGAACCGGAAGCCAACCGCGCGCTCAGACCCAATCCCAATTCCTAACGCCGCGTCGACCGGCGATATCAGAGGACCACATGACAGAAACCAGATTTGATGCCCTTTGCATCGGCAATGCCATTTGCGACGTGTTTGCGCATGTCGAGGAAGACTTCCTGCTCCAGGAAAACCTGATCAAAGGCTCAATGCGCCTGATCGATACGGAAGAAGCCGTTCGCCTGTTTGAAAAGATGGGTCAGACAGTCCGTGTCTCCGGTGGCAGCGCCGGCAATACCGCTGCCGGCATTGCGTCGCTTGGTGGCACGCCTGCCTATTTCGGCAAGGTTGCAGAAGACGAACTTGGCGACAGCTATTCCCACGACATGAACGGCACCGGGGTCTACTTCAACACGCCCCGCCTGCGAGAATGGAAGCCGACAGCCCGCTCGATGATCCTGATCACGCCGGACGGCGAGCGCACAATGAACACCTATCTGGGTGCCTGCACCGAATTCGGTCCGAGCGACGTGGACGAAGATGTCGTCGCAGCTTCCGCGGTCACCTACATGGAAGGCTATCTGTGGGACCCAGAGGAAGCCAAAAAGGCTTTCCTGAAGGCTGCCGAGGTTGCTCACCTCAACGGGCGCAAAGTCGCTCTGACTCTCTCGGATTCCTTCTGCGTCGACCGCTATCGCAGTGAATTCTTGTCCCTGATCTCCGACAAGGTTGTGGATCTGTTGTTCGCCAATGAGCACGAGCTGAAAGCTCTCTATCAGACCGGCGATATCGATACTGCCATTGCAGCGGCGAAGGAATCGGGAGCTTTGACAGCACTGACCCTAGGCTCAGAAGGTGCCATGGCGATCAGCCCCGAGGAAACGGTCAAGGTTTCTGCGCAGAACGTTGAAAATGTCGTTGACCTGACCGGTGCCGGCGACCTGTTCGCCTCCGGCTTCCTGTTCGGATTGGCCCGCGACTACAAGCTTTCTGATGCAGCCGAGCTGGGCTGCCTGTGTGCGGCCAATGTGATCAGCCATGTCGGCGCCCGCCCGGAACGGCCTCTCAAGAACATCGCCGCCCAGGGCGGTTTTGACGTCTGAGCGAAAAAATAGGGCGGTTGATACAACCGCCCTTTTCATTCTTCGCGACTGTCAGTCCAGATCAGACTTAGTCCGCAAGATCCTGGACACTTACGACACCGCCGTTTTCATCGAGACGATAAATAATCGGCGTACCGGTCCCAAGCTCACGCTTCAGGATCTGTTCCGGGGTCAGATCTTCCAGTTCCATGATAAGCGAGCGCAACGAATTGCCGTGCGCGGCAACAATGGTGCGCTTTCCAGACAGGACTTTCGGGAGGATCTCAGCCTTGTAGTATGGCAAGACGCGCTCTGATGTCATCTTGAGGCTTTCACCACCTGGTGGTGGAACGTCGTAAGAACGGCGCCAGATGTGAACCTGCTCTTCGCCGAACTTCTCGCGCGCCTCGTCCTTGTTCATTCCGGTGAGGTCGCCGTAATCCCGCTCGTTGAGAGCCTGATCCTTGATGGTCTCCAGTCCGGTCTGTCCAAGTTCCTCCAGAATGATGTCGAGGGTCCTTTGTGCCCGTGACAGATCGGAGGTAAAGGCCAGATCGAATGTCAGTTTCAGGTCCCGGAGCTGTTCGCCTGCCTGATGAGCTTCAGCCACACCCTGCTCCGTCAGATCAGGGTCTTTCCAGCCAGTAAACAGATTCTTCAGATTCCAGTCGCTCTGACCGTGACGGACGAGCACAAGAAGGCGATCCATGCCATTCTCCCTTGAACGTAAAACTCAAATTTAGTCATCCAGGCCGAGAACATCGGCCATCGAATAAAAGCCGGGCTTCTGGTGGAAGCCCCACAAAGCCGCCTTGACTGCCCCGCGGGCGAACAATTGCCGATCTTCGGCGCGGTGGGTCAACTCGATCCGTTCGCCCTCACCGGCAAATATGACGGAATGCTCACCGATCACCGATCCGCCGCGCAACGTGGCGAACCCGATATCGCCGGTCTTTCGGGGATCCATGATCCCGTCTCTTGATCGAACGGAATGGGTGGCAAGATCGATGCCCCGCCCTTCAGCTGCAGCCTCGCCAAGAAGCAAGGCCGTTCCAGAGGGAGCGTCAACCTTGTGCTTGTGGTGCATCTCCAGAACTTCGATGTCAAAATCCGTATCGAGAGCCACCGCCGCCTTGCGCACCAGATTGGCCAGCAGATTTACGCCGAGGCTCATATTGCCGGATTTGACGATACGCGCATGCCGGGCCGCGGCCTTGAGCGGCTCATCTTCACCTTCGGCCCAGCCAGTTGTTCCGATCACATGTACGATGCGAGCTTGCGCCGCCAGTTCCGCGAACCACAAACTTGCCTTGGGGGCGGTGAAATCAAGAACACCATCGGCCTTCGCAAAGGCGGTCAACGGATCATCGGTAACGGGCACCCCCAGGGAGCCGGCACCAGCGAGCTCTCCGGCATCCTGGCCAAGAAACTCTGAACCTTCCCGCTCAACTGCAGCGACCACTTCCGCTCCGGAGGTTTCGGTCACGGCGCGCGTCAGAGCCCGGCCCATTCTGCCGCCCGCACCGACGACTACCAAGCGCATTTGAGCCATGTTCATCCTCTTGTTCGATTTTCGCTCGCGGGTATAGCAGTTTCGCGATGGGAGGCAAACGGCTGATCGGTGAAAACCATCCATGCAGAGGTGCACCGAGCCCTGCCACCCTCCGGATTTTCCCCAAATTCGCCCCCATGCCTTCCAGTTGGCTCGTTGCCAATGAGGGGAACTTTCCAGAATTCGGCTTTGGCCGTTCCATGGACCTCATGCCCGCAACCGTTTTGGAGTTTACATTTTCTTTTCCATTACTTGCCGCAAAAGAATTCCTTTGGCTTTTTTTAATTTCCGGCAGTGAAACTGATCTGATGAGGGATCAACGACCAGCAAATGAACCATAAATATCCGCATTCAAAAGGCGCAACATTTGATATTTGCACTTATTACGCGAGAGTCCGGTAGTAGAAAGTACGCATGACAGCAAGATTTCAATCCACGGTGAAAGTCTTCCGGCTGCTGGCCGGCATCGTTGCAATCCTTCTTTCTTTCTATCTGCATGGCGTGGCCTCAGCTGCCGAAACGCCCTCCGGAACACTGGACGAATTCTGGACGCTTGAGGAATTCACGCGCAAAAGCCCCAAGCAACAGATGAATGCCGAAGCTTTCGCCGAGCGTGTCGCAGGTGATGCTGTCGCTCTCTCCAACTCGGGTAAAACCGTCCGGATCGCCGTCATCTATCCGGGAAGCCAGACATCCGATTACTGGCGCCGAAGCGTCGTTTCCTTCGAAGCAAGACTGAAGAAGCTCGGTGTTTCCTATGAAATCGTGCCCTATTTTTCGGGCTCGTCTTCCTTTGTCGGCAATCAGGCCAGTCTGATCACTGCGGCCTTGAAAGCGGATCCCGACTATCTGGTTTTCACATTGGATGCCCTCAGGCACAAAGCAATCGTCCAGCGCCTGATCGCCCGCTCTCGTCCCAAGGTCATCCTTCAAAACATCACGACGCCAGTAAAATCCTGGAGAGACAAGCAACCGTTCCTCTATGTCGGTTTCGATCACGTCGCCGGGACCAATCTGCTAATCGACTACTATAAAAAACGGTTCGGGCATCAAAAGCCTTTCGCAATTCTCTACGGCCCCCGCGGCTATGTCAGCCGGGCGCGTGGTAACACGTTTCTACAGGCCTATTCCGACCCAGAAGTCCTCAATCTGAAAGCTTCTTATTATGTCGGCTATGACCGCCAGAAATCCCGCGAAGCGACAACGCGCATCCTGGCCGACAATCCGGACCTGGCATTTATTTACGCCTGTTCCACCGATATCGCGCTCGGGGCGCTCGATGCAATTCAGGAAGACACAGAAGAGACTCAAGTGGTCACCAACGGTTGGGGGGGCGGAAGCGCCGAGCTTGAAGCCATCGCCAAAGGCGACCTCGATGTCACGGTCATGCGGATGAATGACGACAACGGTGTTGCGATGGCGGAAGCCATAGCGCTGGATCAAGCGGGGCTGCAAGACGAAGTGCCTGTGGTATACTCCGGCGGCTTCGAGCTCGTGACTTCAGGTGATTCGATTGAGCGTATTGACGAACTCAAGGCACGGGCATTTCGATACTCAAAATGAAAACAGCCAAGGGCGTAAAATATAGCCGGATTGTCTTGGGTCTTTTCTTCGTGGGCCTGATGGTTACGGCAATCGCCTTGTTCGGGATAACCTATCTCGGCAGCCTGGCTCTTGCTGAACTGGAAATTGAACGCCAGGCGCAACGGGATGAGGCGCTTGCCGGGCTGGTCTTCGAAACCCATCTTGAGCAACTTGAAAACCAGCTGCGCACGGCTTCGGTTGACCAGGATCTTATCGACGCGGTCAAGGATTACGATGGACGGGAAGCGACCCGTCTGCTGGAGCGCCTCGGTCAGAACTCAACCGGCCCCCAGCCGGACGTCCTGATCCTGGACCATGAACACCAACTCGGTTGGCTGAATGCGAGTCTGGCCCTTGTCGATGTGGCAGCTGTTCTGCCTGGCAGGCTGCTGCGAACCATGCCGCCGGACGTCTGGCGTATTTATGACACTCCGCATACAGAACCTGTCACGCTGATCGCGGTCATCGCCATTCCGATCATCGATCCGGACAATGGACGGGTCATCGCCAAACTCGTTGGTGGCAGTGTGCTCAACGATTCCTTCACGCTGCTCGACTCACTCGCCGGTATCCTGGGCACCAACAGTGTTACCATCGTTCATGAGGAACAGAACCTGGCCAGTGTCGGTGACATTTCCGACGAAAAGAATTTCGCCACGGCGCAGGGCTTTCTCGCCGAAAAGAACCATCATCTTGAGGATGCACGACTTTATACCAAGTCGGTTCTCTATTCTGATGAAAGCCACCATCCGATCTACGTCTACGCTGAAGAACCCAGCGACATCGTCATCAACATCCAGCGCTCGTACGAAGAGTACTTCGTTCCGTTTCTCCTTTATGTCGCCCTGGCTTCCCTGGCCGCGGCATTCGTCCTCAACCTTTTCACGGCCCCGGCGCTGTCGGCCCTTGTCCGATATGCAACAGCGCGCCGGAACAGGGGAAACATCGAAGAGTATCAGGCCGGGAAAATAGCCGAGTACAATCAGCTGGGATCGCTTTTCCAGGAAGCGTTCGAATCCGTTCACAACACCAATGCTCAGTTCCGCGAACTGATCGACGGGTCGCTGCAAGGTGTGATCGTGCACAAGAACGGCACGATCGTTTATGCCAACCGCGCATTGCTGGAGATGCTTCGCTACCCGGCTGATCATCCCGAAGAACTGGTTGGAGAAACGATCTGGTCCATCTATGCGCCGTTCGAGCGCGAGCGGGTCAGAAACTACCACAAGCTCAGAAGTGAGGGAGAGGTTGCTCCGACCGTCTACGAGATCCAGGGCCTGACCAAGGCAGGCGAATATGTCTGGCTTGAGCAACACGTTCGCGTAACCGATTGGGACGACAGTCCTGCCATTTATGTGACCCTTCTGGACATTTCGGAACGCAAGGAACAGGAAAAGCTGATCGAACTCCAGTCCAACTACGATCTGCTCACCAATCTGCCGAACCGCAACCTGTTCGTGGACCGACTGATGCAGGCCATCGCACAGGCCAAGAGAAGTGGTGGCATGGCGGCGCTGATGATGGTTGACATGGACCGTTTCAAGGCGATCAACGACACGTTCGGACACGGTTTCGGGGATGAAATTCTAAAAGTTCTGGGCGCCAGGATTGAAGCAGTGGCCGAATGGAACCAGACCGTTTCCCGTCTCGGCGGCGACGAATTCGCAATTATCTTGCCGGACTGCGAGGACGAATGGGAAATCGAGCACAAGGCACAGGCCGTTCTGGACGCAGTCGGCAAGAAGATCGACATCGATGATGGCAAGGACTTTTTCCTGACGGCAAGTATTGGCATCACCGTCTATCCATATGATGGCAAGGGGACGGACGGATTGATGCGTCAGGCGGATGCGGCCATGTATCAATCCAAGGCCGATGGTGGAAACCGTTTCCGCTTCTTCTCCAGACAAATGAACGAGCGCACTGCACGCACGCTCCAGATCGAATCCGCGCTGAGAAAGGCACTGGAACTCGGCGAGCTTGAAGTTCACTATCAGCCGATCATCGACTACGCCTCCGGCACGGTCTCAGGCTGTGAAGCGCTTGCGCGTTGGCATGACAGGGAACTGGGCACGATTTCACCAGCGGAGTTCATTCCGATCGCCGAGGATTCCGGACTGATCGTCAGCCTTGGCAAGCAGGTTTTGCAGAAGGCGTGCGAGTTCCATGCCTCATGCATCTCCCGCGGTCTCGATATCGGCAGCATCGGCGTCAACATCTCGCCGCGCCAGTGCCGCGAGGACGGTTTCGTCGGTTCCATCAAGTCCATTCTTGAAGACTGTGGCATGGACCCTGTCAACCTGCGCCTGGAGATGACCGAAAGCGTCATGTTCGATGACAGCAGGATCAATCCGGTTGCGCTCCTGAATGCGATCAAGAGCCTCGGCGTCAAGATTTCACTTGATGACTTCGGAACCGGATATTCGTCACTGAGTTATCTCAAACGCCTGCCGATCGATATTCTCAAGATCGACCGCTCCTTCATCATGGATCTTGAAAGCGACCCGGACGATCACGCTCTTGTCGAGGCGATCATTTCCATGGCCAGCAAGCTGGATATTGAAGTGGTGTGCGAAGGAGCGGAGACCCGCGAGCAATGCGAGATTCTCTCCGAACTTGGCTGCCGGCTCATCCAGGGATTCTATCTCGGCAAGCCCATGCCGGAACAGGATTTCTACGAGTTCCTTGCAAACAAGCCCTTTACAGACGGTCTGGCCAAGAAGGCCGGATGATACGATCAGCTACGGACATGGCCTTTCACCGGAGTGAAACGTCAAGGGGGCGAAACATCTATCGCTTGCTGCGATCAAAGATCTCAACGCGATAGGTGATACCCCTTTTTCAGGTTTTCACGACCGCTACAACCACCGCAGAAAAGAAAACGCGCGAGGATGGTGCATCCCCGCGCGTCTTCAGATCAGTTCGACAAGCGCTTATTCAGCAGCATTGTCTTTCGGAATTTCCTGACCGGTTTCCTGGTCAACAACCTTCATTGACAGGCGCACCTTGCCACGCTCGTCGAAGCCCATGAGCTTGACCCAGACCTTGTCGCCTTCCTTGACCACATCGGTGACCTTGCCGACCTTCTTCGGAGCCAGCTGGGAAATGTGAACAAGACCATCCTTGGCACCGAAGAAATTGACGAATGCACCGAAGTCGACGCATTTCACAACGGTGCCTTCGTAGATCACGCCAACTTCCGGCTCAGCGGCAATGGAGTTGATCCAGTTGACAGCAGCCTTGATCGCCTTGCCGTCGGAGGATGCGATCTTGACAGTACCATCGTCTTCGATGTTGACCTTGGCGCCAGTCTTCTCGACGATTTCACGGATGACCTTACCGCCCGAACCGATGACTTCACGGATCTTGTCGACCGGAATCTTCATCATTTCGATGCGCGGTGCATGCTCACCAAGCTCGGAGCGAGCTTCGGTGATTGCCTTGGCCATTTCGCCGAGAATGTGAATACGGCCGTCTTTCGCCTGCCCCAGAGCGACCTTCATGATCTCTTCGGTGATACCGTCGATCTTGATGTCCATCTGCAGAGCAGTAATGCCGTTTTCGGAACCGGCAACCTTGAAGTCCATATCGCCGAGGTGATCTTCATCGCCAAGGATGTCGGAAAGAACCGCGAAGCGATCGCCTTCCTTGATCAGACCCATGGCGATACCGGCAACCGGAGCCTTCAGCGGCACACCGGCATCCATCAGCGACAGCGAAGTGCCGCAGACGGTTGCCATGGAAGACGAACCGTTGGATTCGGTGATTTCGGAGACCACACGCAGCGTGTACGGGAACTCGTGGTGCTGCGGCAGCATCGGGTTGATTGCACGCCAAGCCAGTTTGCCGTGACCGATTTCACGACGTCCCGGGGAGCCCATGCGGCCGGTTTCACCGACTGAGTATGGCGGGAAGTTGTAGTGCAGCATGAAGTGAGACTTCACAGTGCCTTCCAAAAGATCGATGAACTGCTCATCTTCACCGGTGCCGAGGGTCGCGACAACCAGACCCTGGGTTTCACCACGGGTGAACAGGGATGAACCGTGAGCGCGCGGCAGGATGCCGACTTCGGAAGAAATCGCACGGACGGTGGACAGGTCACGACCATCGATACGATGACCGGTGTCGAGGATCGCGCCGCGAACGATTTCAGCTTCCAGCTTCTTGAACTGTTCACCCAGAACGGTTGCTTCAGGCGCTTCGCCTTCGGCAGCGTTGGTGATCAAGGCTTCGACAACCTTTGCCTTGGCAGCGTCAACCGCGTTCTTGCGGTCGGTCTTGGACGTGATCTTGTAGGCTTCGGTCAGCTCGCCTGCAGCAAGGGACTTGACCTGCTCGAACAACGCGGAATGGTCCGGTATGGACAGTTCGCGTGGTTCCTTGGCTGCGGTTTCCGCCAGCTTGATGATCGCATCGATGACCGTCTGGAAGCCCTTGTGGCCGAACATCACCGCGCCAAGCATGATGTCTTCGTCCAGTTCCTTGGCTTCAGATTCCACCATGAGAACAGCGTCGCTGGTTCCTGCAACAACCAGATCCAGCGCGGATTCCGGCATGTCGTCAACCATCGGGTTCAGAACGTATTCGCCGTCGATATAGCCAACGCGTGCGCCGCCGATCGGGCCCATGAACGGAACGCCGGAAAGGGTCAGGGCAGCGGAAGCTGCGACCATTGCCAGGATGTCCGGTGCGTTTTCCATGTCGTGAGACAGGACAGTGATCACCACCTGGGTGTCGTTCTTGTAACCGTCTGCGAACAGCGGACGGATCGGACGGTCGATCAGACGGGACGTCAGGGTCTCGTGCTCAGACGGACGGCCTTCACGCTTGAAGTAGCCACCCGGGATCTTACCAGCGGCAAATGCCTTTTCCTGGTAGTTCACGGTGAGCGGGAAGAAATCCTGGCCCGGCCTTGGTTCCTTGGCGGAAACGACAGTCGCCAGAACCTTGGTTTCGCCGTAGGTTGCCATGACGGCACCGTCGGCTTGGCGGGCAACCTTGCCCGTTTCGAGGACGAGCGGACGTCCGCCCCACTCGACTTCTACACGATGAATATCAAACATCATCATTCCTTACAGATTTGTGCGCCCCGCTGCTTTCGGTACAGCCTCTTGGGACGAACACATTCCCGGTCGGCCCCGGATGGGCCGGTTACCGGCTGACAGGTCACGGGCAAGACAACGAGCTGCTTTCATGGATGGAAAGAAAGAAGCCGGCAATCCTGCCCCATGACATGTCACGAGGCTTCTATAGAGTGTTCCTTTGGATATTGAAACACTCAAGAGCGCCACCAGACCGCTGACCCGAACCGGATCCTTGCTGCGGCTGAGAGTGCTCTAGAAAAAACGCGGCGGGCATGTCACCCACCGCGTAATTTGTTTCACCGGACTTAGCGGCGAATACCAAGACGCTCGATCAGCGACTTGTAACGCTCTTCGCTTTTGCCGCGCGTGTAGTCCAGAAGGGACCGGCGCTGCGCAACCATCTTCAGAAGACCGCGGCGGGAGTGATTGTCCTTGCCGTGACCCTTGAAGTGTTCAGTCAGGTTATTGATCCGCTCAGTGAGGATCGCAACCTGGACTTCCGGAGAGCCGGTGTCGCCGTCTTTGGTCGCGAAATCTTTGATGAGCTCAGCTTTGCGCTCTGCAGTAATCGACATCGCTCTTTCCTTTCAAAGAGTGGTGGCCAGTTAACCTGGCGCGTTGACATGCCGGAAATCCGGCCTGATCCGAATGTCTCCAGAGCCGAGATGTCGTTCAGCAAAGGATCCTTCCGGACGAATTGAGCTGAAATGCCCAATGGCGGCGGTATATGGCAGAAAACGGGGGAAAAAGCCAGTGGATTCTTCACACCCGCTTTCGGGTTCAAACTTACAGATGAAACACCCGGCTCGGTTGGAAACGGCCTTTGTCTATAGAACCGATGGCAACCGGCACGTTGGCGTGGCTAGCAAAGGCGACTTCCGTATTTAGTGGGGCATCCCGGCCCCGCAGCAGAACTGCCATGCCCTTGCGGATCTTGGCAGCGTCATCGAGAGACACCGGAACTTCGATCAGCTCGTCCATGGCTTCACGCACAGGCAGAACAAACTCTTCCACCAGGGCATCGATCCCCTCGCCCTCTTCCAGCTTTTCCGAAGTTTCCAGGATCTCATCCAGGTCGATCAGATCCTCTTCACCGAACGGACCGACCAACAGGCGACGCAGTTCGGTGACATGACCGCAGGTTTCCAGACGGCGACCAAGGTCGCGCGCCAGGGCGCGGACATACGTGCCTTTGCCGCATTCTGCCTCGAAGACGGCACGGTTTTCGTCCGGACATTCCACCAGATCCAGACGGTGAACATCGATCGGGCGGGCTTCCAACACGACCTCTTCACCGTCCCTTGCGAGATCATAGGCCCGCTCACCGGCAACCTTGATTGCGGAAAATTTCGGCGGCACCTGCATGATGGTTCCGACGAACTCTCCCAGCACGGCGGTGATCGCGTCCGCAGACGGGCGAACATCCGACGTCGCGATAACTTCGCCTTCGGTGTCGTCGGTGTTGGTTTCAGTGCCCCAGGTGACCTCGAACCGATAAACCTTGCGACCGTCCATCACGAACGGAACGGTTTTGGTGGCCTCACCGAAAGCCACCGGCAGCAGTCCGGAAGCTCTGGGATCGAGCGTTCCCGCATGACCGACCTTTTGCGGCGAAAAGATACGCTTGATCTTGCCGAGGGCCTCGTTCGACGTGATCCCATAAGGTTTATCGAGCACCAACCAGCCGTTGATGGTGTTCTTTTTTCTTTTGAACTGTTTCTGGCGCGCCATGTCTGGTCCGTTTGCGTTCTTTCGGCGGTGTATCTTTCCGAGAGACCTTAAGAATTTTCAGTGCTTGTCATCCCGGTTGGAGCGAAGCGCAAGACCGGGATCCAGTAACCGGTGTCAATTTTGAGCCGCAATTCCTTGTGCTTACTGGATCCCTGCTTTCGCAGGGATGACAACAGAAAGCATTTAAAGGTCTGTTCGGTTCGATCACAGCGAAACCAGGCAGCAGTGCGTCAAACCATGGGATGACTTTAATGAACGGAATTTGCTCCAAGCCCTAGGGCTCAGCTCTCGTCCCGATCCTCGTCGTCCGAATCCAGATCCCTGGAGACTTCAGGAGAATGCAGCAACGTACCGATGCGGTCGTCGTCGTCAAAGCGGGTGTCGAGAACGAACCGCAGGTCGGGCATGTACTTCATCGTCAACCGGCGAGAAATCTGACCACGCAAATATTTAGCGCTGCGATTGAGAGCCTTTTCGACCTTTTCCGCGTTCACGCCGCCAAGCGGCATGACCAGGCAGGTTGCAAGGCGCAGATCAGGTGTCATGCGCACTTCGGGAATTGTAATGATCACCCCGTCCAGATCCGGATCAGAGAACCGCCCACGTGTCAGAATGTCGGACAGCTCCTTGCGCACCGTCTCGCCAACCTTGAGCTGGCGCTGTGACGGACCACGGCTGTCCTGTCCGTGTTGTCTTGCCATTTTTGGTCCTAACCGGGCCGACAAAACGGCCCCTGAAATACAAGGGCGCCGGCGCGATCCAAAAGAACCCCGCCGGCGCGATTGCCTAGAATGCTTATCCGGCGCTTAGAGCGTTCTTGCGATCTGCTCGACGCGGAAACATTCGATGATGTCTCCAGGACGCATGTCCTGATACTTGACGAAGTTCATGCCGCATTCCTGACCGGATTCAACGGACTTGACTTCATCCTTGAAGCGCTTGAGCGTGCCCAGTTCGCCCTCGTGGATGACCACGTCGTCGCGGATGAGGCGAACGTTGGCACCACGCTCGACAACACCTTCGGTAACCAGACAGCCTGCGACCTTGCCAACCTTGGAAATGTGGAAGATCTCCTTGATCTCCGCGTTGCCGAGGAAAGTTTCGCGGCGCTCCGGCGACAGCAGGCCGGACATGGCCGCCTTGATGTCGTCAACGAGGTCGTAGATCACGTTGTAGTAGCGGATCTCGATACCGTCGCGGGACGCAGCTTCACGAGCCTGCTTGTTGGCACGGACGTTGAACCCGAGGATCGGCGCACTGGAAGCAGCTGCCAGCGTGATGTCACTTTCGGTGATGCCACCAACGCCGGACAGAAGGATGCGCGCGCCGACTTCGTCGTTACCGAGCTCGTGCAGCGCATGGGCAATCGCTTCAGCCGATCCCTGTACGTCCGCTTTCAGAACCAGCGGGAACTCCTTCTTGCCGCTTTTCTGAGCGCTCATCATCATCTGTTCGAGCGAGCCGCGTGCTGCAGAAGCAACCACAGATGCCTTTTCACGGATCTGACGCTGGCGATATTCGGTGATTTCACGGGCACGGGCTTCGTTTTCGACAACCGCAACCAGGTCACCGGCAGCAGGCGTTCCCTGGAAACCCAGTACCTCGACCGGCTTGGCCGGGCCTGCTTCCTTCACCTGCTTGCCATTTTCATCAAGCATGGCACGGACACGGCCCCACTCGGCACCAGCGACGAGAATATCACCCGGCTTGAGCGTACCTTTCTGGACGAGAACCGTTGCAACCGGACCGCGGCCGCGGTCGAGCTGAGCTTCGATCACGATACCTTCCGCTGTACGATCCGGGTTGGCCTGGAGTTCCAGAACCTCGGACTGCAAAAGAATCATCTCCAGCAGCTTGTCGAGATTGGTTCCGTTCAGAGCCGAAACTTCAACATCGATCACGTCGCCGCCCATGGATTCGGTCACGAGTTCTTCACTGAGAAGCTCGGTACGAACACGGTTCGGGTCAGCACCCGGCTTGTCGATCTTGTTGATCGCGACAATGATCGGTGCATCCGCCGCCTTGGCGTGTGCGATGGCTTCCTTGGTCTGCGGCATGACACCGTCGTCTGCAGCCACAACCAGGATCACGATGTCGGTCGACTTGGCACCACGTGCACGCATTTGCGAGAACGCAGCGTGGCCCGGAGTATCGATGAAGGTGATCTTCTGACCATCCTGATCGACCTGATAGGCACCGATATGCTGGGTGATGCCACCGGCTTCACCGGAGACAACCTTGGACTTGCGGATCGCATCCAGGAGCGACGTCTTACCATGGTCAACGTGACCCATGATGGTCACCACCGGCGGACGTGCTTCCATGGTGGAGGCGTCGTCTTCCTGGGTGAAGAGACCTTCTTCAACGTCTGCTTCGGAGACACGCTTGACCGTGTGGCCCATTTCCTCGGCGATCAGTTCGGCGGTATCCGCATCGATCACGTCGTTGATCTTGAGCATCTGGCCCTGCTTCATCAGCAGCTTGATCACATCAACAGCACGCTCGGCCATACGGTTGGCCAGCTCCTGAATTGTGATTGCCTCTGGCAAGGTAACTTCGCGCGAAACCTTTTCACGCACCACCTGTTGTTGACCGCGCTTGGCCTTTTCCTGCCGGCGGCGCATGGAGGCGAGCGAACGGGCGCGCTGACCATCGTTGCCACCAGTAGCAGCAGAAATCGTCAGCTTGGAGCGACGACGGTCTTCACCACCGCGCGGACGCGTGGTCGGTGTCGGAGCCTGTTTCGGCCGCTTGACCGCGCGCAGTCCCTTGTTGCTGCGATCGCCTTCTTCAGCTGCCGGTCTTGTTGCTTCCGGTTTCGCACGGGTTTCAGCCGGTGCCTTCCGCTTGCCCATATCATCGAGGCTTGGCGGTCTGCCACCATCTGCATGAGCAGGTCTGCGGGTGCCCGGCCTTTTCGGCTCGGCTTTTGCAGGCTTGCGGGCCTCGGCCCTGGCAGCAGGAGCTTCCTCAGCCGGCTTTGTGGTTTCAGCGACCTTGGCAGCGGCAGCTTCTTCCTTGGCCTTTTCTTCGGCAAGACGGGCTTCTTCAGCTTCGCGCTTGGCGCGCTCTTCAGCTTCAGCCTTGGCGCGTGCTTCTTCCTCAGCCTTGCGCTGTGCCGCCTCCGCGACGCGACGCTTTTCGTCCTCTTCGCGGCGCTTGCGGTCTTCGACCTCGCGCTTCTTCGCCATTTCGAGGGCCGCCGCGCGGGCAGCAGCCTCTTCCTTGGTCAGAGTGCGCAACACGTTGCCGTTGCCCTTCTGACGCTGACCGGAAGCGGATCGACGAGCCTGTTTGGCTGCCTGCGGATCCGGCTGCTGCGGTTTGCGCGGCGCTTCAGCCGGCTTTTCAAGACGCTGCGTTGTCGGTGCGGGAGCTTCCGGTTTCGGGTCCTGCCCCGGAATTACAACACGGCGCTTCTTCTTTTCCACGACGACGGCTTTCGACCGGCCATGCGAGAAGGACTGCCGAACAGTTCCCTGGTCGCCACCACCACGCTTGAGGCCAAGTGTCTTGCCGCGCTCAACGCTGATTGTCTTGTCGCCTGGATTCTTCGTATCGCTCATATTGCCTTCAGTCCTGCGCAACCGCCCTGCTATGCGTTGCTCTGTTCTTTTCCTGCGGCGGAATAACGGCGAAAATGCTCCAGGTCACGTACTCGCGCCAGAAAATTTTCGCTCGCATGCCCCGCAAGCAGTGCAGCATGTATCACATTTGACCGGCCCAATGCCAAATCCAATTGAGCCGAATCGAACAAACGGACGATTTGGCACCCGTTTGTCAGTTCATCCCTGCTCGCAGCCACAGCCGCCAGCTTCCTCACCCCGTCCTCTGCAGCGTCCGAGGCGTGGACCAGCCCGACAACGGGATCCCGCCGCAGAGCTGCTTCAACTTTCGCATACCCGGTCACCAGCTCACCGGCCTTGCGCGTTATGGAGAGCGCTTGCAGCGCTGCACGTTCCATAATCGCATCGACGCGATCTGCCAATCCGGGTTCGACAAGGGCTTCACCTTTAAACCCTCTGCCGAAGACTTTCTTCCGGTCCTTCTCGGCAACCGCCACGACATCATTCGTGGCCGTCACCCAGACACCGCGACCTGGAAGTACTCGCTTCAGATCCGGAACAACCTGCCCTTCGGGATCAAGGACAAACCGGATCAGCGAGCTGATGGGCTGAACCTCCCGGGTGACGGCACATTGCCGTTCGGTTGGTTCATTCTTCCTGGGCACGCTGCCACTCCCTTAGATCAACCTGCCTTCGTGCGAAACACAAAAACAGAAAAGTCGATCGATCTTTCCAAGTTCGGAACACCTTGCCGCAGTCTGCAGCTCGCAAGATGTTCAAGACAGAGGCTTACGCCTCTTTTGTTATCCGTTCAGGATCGCGCCGCTCGGCGCTTCTTCTTCAACGGTTTCGATTTCTTCTTCGGCTTCTTCCTCAGCTTCTTCAGCTTCAGCCGATTGAGCCGCGAGTTCTTCCTCGGTGATCCAGCCGGCGGCGAGGCGGGCAGCCATCACCATGTTTTCCGCATCAGCCCGGGAAACATCGAAATTGGACAAGGCACCTTCAAACCGCTTGGTCTCGCCGTCCTTGCGTTCGGTCCAGCCGACAAGGTCATCTGCAGCACAGCCTGCGAGGTCTTCCATCGACTTGATGTCGTCCTTACCGAGAGCGACCAGCATAGCCGTTGTCAGGCCATCAATCGACCGCAGATCTTCAGAAACGCCCAAAGACTGACGCTCTTCATCGAGCTTGGCTTCCAGCTCGCTCAGGTAATCCCTTGCACGTGCCTGGATTTCCACTGCCGTGTCGTCGTCGAAGCCCTCGATTTCGGAGATTTCCTCAATCTCCACATAAGCGACTTCTTCAACCGAGGTGAAGCCTTCGGTCGCCAGAAGCTGGCCGACCATTTCATCCACATTGAGCGCTTCCATGAAGAGCTGCGAACGCTCCTGGAATTCTTTCTGACGGCGATCGGATTCTTCCTGCTCCGTCATGATGTCGATGGCCCAGCCGGTCAGCTGTGATGCAAGGCGCACATTCTGACCGCGGCGGCCGATTGCCAGTGACAGTTGGTCATCTGGAACAACAACTTCAATACGTTCTGCATCTTCATCGAGAACAACCTTGGCAACCTCGGCCGGCTGCAACGCGTTGACGATGAAGGTTGCCGGTTCATCATTCCAGGGAATGATGTCGATCTTCTCGCCCTGCAACTCACCGACGACAGCCTGAACGCGGCTACCGCGCATACCGACACAGGCACCAACAGGGTCGATTGAGCTGTCCTTGGATATCACAGCGATCTTTGCGCGTGAGCCCGGATCACGCGCAACGGACTTGATCTCGATAACGCCGTCGTAGATTTCCGGCACTTCCTGGGCAAACAGTTTTGCCATGAACTGCGGATGCGTACGCGACAGGAAGATCTGCGGGCCGCGCTGTTCGCGGCGAACATCATAAATGATGGCGCGGATACGGTCGCCGGTCCGAAAAATTTCACGCGGGATCAGCTCGTCGCGGCGGACAATGCCTTCACCCCGGCCAAGGTCGACGATGACATTGCCATATTCGGCACGTTTCACGACACCGTTGATGACTTCACCAACACGGTCCTTGAATTCTTCGTACTGGCGATCACGCTCAGCTTCGCGCACCTTCTGCACGATCACCTGTTTGGCAGACTGGGCTGCAATACGGCCAAAATCCAGCGGCGGCAGCGGCTCGGCGATGAAGTCGCCAAGGCTTGCTTCAGGGTTGCGGGACAGCGCGTCAGTCAAGGCGATCTCGGTCGAAACGTTCTCGACATTCTCGACCACCTGCAGAAGACGCTGCAGACGGATCTCACCGGTCTTCGGATTGATCTCTGCCCGGACTTCCGTCTCGGTGCCATAGCGGGAGCGGGCCGCCTTCTGGATCGCATCTTCCATCGCGTTGATGACGATCATCCGGTCGATCGATTTTTCCCGTGCCACCGCATCAGCGATTTGCAGCAGTTCCAACCGGTTCGCGCTGATTGCCATATTCCACTCCTCTTGCGCCAAGGATCGAGCCCGTTTTGTCTAGCGCGTTTCTTTTGCCGCTAAGCCTGTCGCTTAGTTGGGCGTGTTGTCCTGTGTCAGTTCCTCATCCTGGCCGCGGGCGGCAAGTGCCGCCTTTTCGGCCTGAAGAGCTGCGGTAATCAAATCGTCGGTAAGCACCAGTTTCGCTTCGCCAACATTTTCAAGAGGCAAGGAAACGGTGTCTTCTTCACCTTCGCGGGCGTCCGGCAGACGAACCTGAGCCGTCCCGTTTTCCGCGCCCAGCAGGGTTCCCCGGAACCGCTTGCGGCCATCCAGCATGACGACCATCTCGACCTTCAGCTCATGACCGGCCCAGCGATTGAAATCGCCTTCGCGGACCAGCGGACGGTCAATGCCGGGAGAAGAAACTTCCAGATGATAAGCCCGGTTGATCGGGTCTTCGACGTCAAGGGCAGGAGAAACGGCGCGGCTGATTGTTTCACAGTCCTCCACCGTCATCGTACCATCAGGGCGCTCAGCCATGATCTGGAGCGTGCAGCCATTGGCCGCGCTGATCTTGGTGCGCACAAGACGGTAGCCGAGGTCCTCAATAACCGGCTCCACAATCGCGGCAACTCGGGCGTCCAACCCTTGTTCCGTAACAATTCTTGGTTCGTGTGCGCTCACACTTGGCTCCTGTCTAAAACCGTTGCCGGTTTCTTCGCTATCAGATGCGCCTGATTGTCGATTTACATAAGGCAATCCTGCTTGGTTCGTCAGTTTCCGGCCCTGTGTAAGCAAAAAAGAGCGGGTCCCCGTTGGGCCCACTCTCAAAATGCTCAGATAAGCCGTTTGAGGTGAAACACCGGCTGTATAACGCCAAAGCTGGCAAAAAGGCAATAGCCTCTATCTGAATCCCTCAAAGAAGTTGAACAGCGGCTCCATCCTCTTCGGAAATCCGCACCCTTCAGACCCGGAGAAACGTCAGATAGCGGCCGATACGCCCTTCGCGGATGGCCTTGGCTTCATATCGTGTTCCCGGCCAGCCCTCCCACGGGCTCTTCCAGTCGGCGGCTGTTTCAGCCATCCATTCGAAATTCGCATGTTTTCGACAATGGCGCAGCGTCCAGTCGATGTAGGTGTCGATATCGCTTGCAAAGCGAAACTGGCATCCGGGCTTTATGACACGGGCATATCGGGACAGGTTTTGCTGGTTGATGAAGCGGCGCTTCCAGTGCCGCTTCTTGGGCCAGGGATCGGGATAGAGCTGATACGCCAGATCGAGCGAAGCTTCCGGCAACCAGTCCAGGACGTTGACCGCGTCATCATCGTAGAGGCGGACATTCTTCAGCCCCTCCTCCACCACCGCGTTCACGGCCTTGGCCATGCTGCCAACAAAGGGTTCTACCCCGATGAAGCCGATGCGTGGATTTGTCCGGGCGCGATGCAGCAGATGCTCGCCGCCGCCAAATCCGACCTCAAGACAGACCTCGTCGACATCTGCGTCGAACAGATCCGTGAGGTCGCCCGGCGCCGGACCACTCAAATCCAGCGACAGACGGGGCAGTTCGTTTTCCATAAGCGCCTCGCGGCGCGGGCTCAGCGGCTTGCCTTTACGGCGGCCGTAAAAGGAACCTTCGTAACGGTCGGTCATCTTCTCAAACTGCAGATCGCCGGCAATGGACCGGCGATCTCTTTCACATACCAATGTTGTGCGCTGACGGAAGAGCTTACCCGGCAAGCGGGCGAAGCGAATCCACCAGGTCGGTCTTTTCCCAAGAGAACCCGCCATCTGCTTCCGGCTGACGGCCAAAATGACCATAAGCAGCTGTGCGCTCGTAGATCGGGTTGTTGAGGTTCAGGTGCTCGCGAATGCCACGCGGGCTCAGACCCATGACTTCACGCAAGGTGCTCTCAAGGCGTGCTTCATCGCAGCGGCCGGTGCCGTGAAGATCAACATAGACCGAAAGCGGATCGGAAACACCAATAGCGTAAGACAGCTGAATGGTGCAGCGATCCGCCAGATCGGCGGCAACAACGTTTTTCGCCAGGTAGCGTGCAGCATAGGCAGCGGAACGGTCGACCTTGGTCGGGTCCTTGCCGGAGAATGCGCCGCCGCCATGCGGAGCAGCACCACCGTAAGTGTCAACGATGATCTTGCGGCCAGTCAGGCCCGCGTCTCCGTCAGGGCCGCCAATCACGAACGCGCCGGTCGGGTTAACGTGCCAGACGGTCTCACCGGAGATCCAGCCTTCCGGCAGGGCCTTGAAGATGTATGGTTCGACGATTTTCTTGACGTCTTCAGATGTCAGCGCCGGGTCCAGGTGCTGCGTGGACAAGACGATGGAAGTCGCTCCAACCGGCCTACCGTTTTCGTAGCGAACTGTCACCTGGCTCTTGGCGTCCGGACCAAGCACCGGCTCTGCACCGGACTTGCGGGCTTCCGCCAGCAACTGAAGGATCTTGTGGGAATAATGGATGGGAGCCGGCATCAGCTCCTCGGTCTCGCGGCAGGCATACCCGAACATGATGCCCTGGTCGCCCGCGCCTTCATCCTTGTTTCCGGCGGCATCCACCCCTTGCGCGATATGCGCGGACTGGGCGTGGAGGTGAACGGCGATATCGCAGTTTTCCCAATGGAATCCATCCTGCTCGTAACCGATGTCCTTCACGGCCATACGCGCAAGGTGAGCGATGTAGTCATTGGTGATATGTGCCGGTCCGCGGGTTTCGCCCGCAATCACGATACGGTTCGTGGTCGCCAGGGTTTCACAGGCAACGCGGGCTTCCGGCAACTCCCGCAGATATGCGTCCACAACTGCATCCGAAATTCGGTCACAGACCTTATCCGGATGTCCTTCGGACACAGATTCAGAGGTAAACAGGTAATTCTGACGTGCCATTGGCGATCGTCCTTCTGGGAATGAATATGACTGAAGCGGCGAGTGACATCGCCGCTTCAGCTGCATCAATCTTAGAAGTTTCTCGCCACGTCAAGCGCGAGGATAAAAAATCTTAGTCGTCGCCACCCAGGGACCGGACGAGATCAACGATCCGGCGGCGAACTTTCGGGTCTTCGATGCGCACAAACGCTTTGTTGAGAGACAGACCTTCGGAAGACGACAGGAAGTCCACGACGTAAGATGTCGGCTGTGTTTCCCCGAACCCTTCAGCCTCTTCCGGCGTGCCCGGTGCGTCTTCAAAGAAGAAGGAAACCGGCACTTTCAGGATTGTCGCGATGTGCTGCAGTCGGCTGGCGCCAATACGGTTGGTGCCTTTCTCGTATTTTTGAATTTGCTGGAAGGTGATGCCTAGGCTCTCACCAAGTTTTTCCTGACTCATCCCAAGCATCATCCGCCGGAGGCGGACACGGCTACCAACGTGAATGTCAATCGGATTCGGAGACTTCTTACTGGGCATCTGCGTCGCTCTTTCTTTTTTTCGCGGCGAATGTCCGCTCGTTTTCGTCTGTACAAGCGCCCCAGTGTCCTCCCACAAAGACCCAGAGACCGGAAGTTTGCCCGCAACCCTTCACTTGCACATGAAGCAGCCCTCAATCGGCTATTTCACGGTTGTATCACACTTTCTTCACTCAACTCAAACAAATTTTATCAATTTATACGCGAGTCGCGGTTGTATTGCGAAGCGGCTGCGAAGGCCAAAAGAAAAATTGAAATAACCAGCACCGGTAGATCCCCGGTTGTACCGTAAAGCGTTTTGGCACTCCTTTGCGGCAATTTGCCGTCAATGATCCCTTTCTCGAAAATATCGAGTTTTGCAACTACGGAACCGGTGCCATCTACGATTGCAGAGATGCCAGTATTGGCTGCCCTGATCAGGGGAATACCCGTTTCGATGGACCGGATGCGGGCCTGCGCAAAATGCTGATGGGGACCCGGTGTACGTCCAAACCAGGCATCATTCGTGACATTCAACAAAAAGGCTGGTTCACCAGACTTTGGCGATGCGGCGCCCGGGAAAATCGCCTCGTAGCAAATCAGTGGCAGAAATCCGAAACCGCTGGACGTCTCCAGAACGCGCCTCTGATAGCCGGCCTCAAAACCCGCGAACGGTCCGGCGAGGCTCGATATTCCCGTTTTTTCAAGAAGTTCCTGAAGTGGCACATATTCACCGAACGGAACCAGTCGAACCTTGTCGTAAATTCCTTGAACCGCTCCATCGTTGTCTATGACGTAGACGCTGTTGAAGTAGTCATATCCATCAGCGCTCACCTCAGCGCGATTTGCGCCGGTCACCAGCTCGGTATTTTCCCCCAGGACCCGTGCAATCCTGAAGAGAGCACCTGGTTCCTGGGTCAACAGAAACGGAACCGCGGATTCCGGCCAGACAACAATCCTTGGTTGCCCGACCCTTGCATCCCCGCCGAGCGGGGCTTCGGTCATGTCCAGGTAAGTCTGAAAGATTTCATCGCGCAGTTCCGGCCGCCACTTGTCCTTCTGGTCGATGGAAGGCTGCACGATGCGAATGTCGAGATCTGCAAAAAGGGCCGGCTTGTTCCAGAGACGGAAAGACCCGAATGCAGCCATAAGGAGCAAAATTACAACCGCCAGTCCGACAACGCCCAATCTTTGACCAAGTGGCTTCGAATCGGCAAGCACCGATGGTGCGGCGGAGATGACCACAACCAGAAATGTCAGCCCGTAAATCCCCACCAGGCTAGCGGTTTGCGCAAGCGATAGATAGTCGGCAACTCCGTAACCAAATGCGTTCCATGGAAAACCGGTCAGCACGTGCCCCCTGACCCAGTCGGCCAGCGTGAGGCAGGCAGCCAAGAGCAGGATCCTTCGAAATCTGTCGCTCCAGAATAGACCGGCGATGGCTGTCCCCAAGCCGGTGAAAAGCGCCAATCCCATCGGCATTGCCAGAACAGCGAATGGCATAATCCACGCATACCGGTCAGCTTCAACCAGAAATGCCGAACCGATCCACCAGAGTCCGGACAGGAAGTACCCGAACCCGAATAGCCAACCGAGTGCAAACCCGGTGCGCAGGCGTTTGAGTTTCTGGCCGGATCCCGTCTCAAGCGCACCGTCCAGCAGCCAGACAAAACAGGGAAATGTGAGCAGAAGAAGAGGTGCCAGGCCGTAAGGGGGAAGTGCGAATGCAGTAACTGCTCCGCACAAGACACACAGCAATCTACGTTGCCATCCCCAAGCCAGAAGGAATGTGTTTGGCAGGACAGACAGCCGCTGAAGCAACAATTGCATGGATTACCGATCCCCTGTTTTAGCGGTCAGGAGGATTGGCGGCTCATGGCAGGCGGGTCAAGACTTAATGTCGACCAATGCTACGGTCTGTTCATCGCTGCGGAAAACACATACGCACTGCTGGCAAGACAGAGTGTTGCCGTCTGTGCGTAAATCGGCAGATACCGTGCCGACCGCGGCAACTCTCGGCCGCGATAACGGCATGATAATGTTCCACTTGTCAGGAATTCAGCCTGGAGACAGGCACTTTCTCGGCTCCAGAGACGTCACGTGCTTCCTTGGCGGGTTCGCCTGAAGACACGCCTGATCGCTTCGGTCGCCGGCGAAGATCCTGCTGGCGTGTTTCACCGCGCCGGCGACGGATTTTCAGGCGTTTGATTCGCCTCGGGTCGGCATCCATGACTTCGAACTCAAAGCCCGGCACTTCATCCGGGACGAATAGAAGTTCCCCCCGAACGGGAACCCGGCCGACCGATACATAAAGCAGACCACCGAGCGTATCGACATCCTCGGAGATTTCTCCCTTGGTCAGATGCGTGCCGAGTGCCTGGTCCAGATCCCCGAGCGGCAGGCGGGGATCAGCGATCCACACGCCCTCGCCTGCGGAAGCGAGCATTTCCTCTTCGTCTTCATCGTGCTCGTCTTCGATGTCACCGACGACTTCTTCAACCAGATCTTCCAGGGAAACCAGTCCGTCGGTTCCACCATATTCATCAATGACCAACGCCATTTGAATACGCCCGGCCTGCATTTTTGCCATCAGGTCCGTAGCAGGCATGGAAGGGGGAACAAACAGCAGGTCACGAAGCAAGTTCGTTTCCTTGAGCGTAACCGACAGGTCGACGCAGGACAGATCCAGATCAGGCAGGTTGTGTCCCTTTCGGCCCGATCCGTTTTCCAGCGGCGCATCTTCGCCTGCTTCCGTAGCGTCGTTGTCCACAGAAGTTGCAAGTCGGCGCGCGGCACCCCGTTCTGCGATGAATGCCATCAGGTCCTTGATATGAACCATTCCGCGCGGGTCATCCAGCGTATCTTCATAAACCGGCATCCGGGAATGACCGCTTTTCTGGAACAGTTCCATCACCCGGCTCAGGCTGGTATCGAGGTCGACTGCATCAATATCGGCACGCGGTATCATGACGTCATCGACCCGAAGCTCGCGAAGGCGCAATATGTTGCCGAGAAGCATGCGCTCTTCTGGGGAGAACGCCGTGTCGCTGCCAGCTTCACGCGCCAACTCGTCTT
The DNA here is from genome assembly GCF_040329435.1 of Roseibium sp. SCP15. Lineage (NCBI taxonomy): Bacteria > Pseudomonadati > Pseudomonadota > Alphaproteobacteria > Hyphomicrobiales > Stappiaceae > Roseibium > Roseibium sp. SCP15. The sequence goes on from NZ_JBDZYI010000002.1 coordinate 1,120,422, forward strand.
CCAGGTTTTCGCGCAAACTCGATGACTGACGCCCAAAGCGCAGAACGCGTTTGAGATTTTCAAGAAGCGCCGCAGATCTCTGCGGCTTCGTCTGTTGCGGGTCTTCCCCGTCCTGAGACTGTCCGGTGGCGGCGGCCTTCGGCTCGCTTGCCGGACTTTGCGGTTCAACTGCGCTCATCATCCATCAATACAAGAACTATATACCCCATGATGCCACTTAATCGCGGTCAGCCACAAGAGGCCTGTCCGCGTAAGGGTCATCAATGCCCAAAGCAGCCAGAATGGACTGCTCAAGGCTTTCCATCAGTTCTGCTTCATCGTTTTCCTGATGATCATAGTCGAAAAGATGAAGCAAACCATGAACGGTCAAATGGGTAAGATGATCCGAGAAATCAACTCCCATCTCTTCGGCTTCTCTCACCACGGTTTCATTTGCAAATACTATATCGCCCAGTAGAGGCCCGTAGACATCCCCCTGAGGATCGCTGCCGGGAAAGGAGAGAACGTTCGTCGGCTTGTCCTTGTCCCGCCATTGCTTGTTCAGCTTGCGAATAGACGCATCATCGGTAAACAGAAGCGAAACTTCGGTATTTTCAATCGCCTCGAGATCAGCCTTCTGAAAAGCAGCCGAAATCGCTCGTTCCGCAAGCGACCTGAGCCGGCCTTCTTCGGGCCAGCTTCCTGCCTCGATCGCAAGATCGATTACAAATCCTTCCGGCAAGGTTTCTGGCATTGTTCTTAATCTGCTTTCAGGACGCCGCAGCCTTGGGAGTACGTGCAGAGCCTTCGCCCTGTTCTGCTTCCCTTTGGCGCTCGGCGTAGCGGCGTTCACGCGTTTCAGATGCTTCTCGTGCCGCATTGTCGTAAGCGGTGACGATCCGCCCGACCAGCTCATGGCGAACAACATCCGTCTCGTTGAAGCGGATATGTGCGACCGCCGGTATGTCGGTCAGAAGACCCAAAGCTTCCCGCAAGCCGGATTTCTGTCCGGCAGGCAAGTCGATCTGGCTCGGGTCGCCGGTCACAATCATCTTGGAACCTTCCCCCAGGCGGGTGAGGAACATCTTCATCTGCATCGAGGTCGTATTCTGCGCTTCATCGAGCAGGACAACCGCATTGGAGAGGGTTCGGCCGCGCATGAAGGCGAGAGGTGCAACCTCGATCATGCCGGATTGCAAGCCGCGGTCCACCTTCTCCGCCGGCATCATTTCATACAGCGCATCATAGATCGGGCGCAGATACGGATCGACCTTGTCCTTCATTTCGCCTGGCAGGAAGCCAAGACGTTCACCGGCTTCCACTGCCGGACGGGACAGGATGAGCCGCGCAACATCGCCGCGCTCGAGCAGCGCGGCCGCATAGGCAACTGCGAGAAAGGTCTTGCCGGTTCCCGCCGGGCCGGTGCCGAACACCAGGTCGGCGCGGTCCATCGCACGGATATAGGCATCCTGGGTCGGCGTTCTGGCAACAATTGTTTTCCTGCGCGTTGCGATCTGGGCAAATGCCAGCCGGGACTTCGGCTCCAGGGTCGGCAGGGGGAGTTGCGCTTCGGCGGCGGCTGCCATGCGCAGGGCACCGTCGACATCGCCTGGATGAATCTCCTGTCCCTGCAAAAGACGCTGATAGAGCGCTTCCAGAGCGGTTCTCGCCTGGGCACAGCCCGCCTGCGATCCTTTCAGGGTGACCTGATTGCCGCGCGCGATCGCGTCGACTCCCAAACGCTGCTCGATCAGGGCCAGATTCTGGTCGAACTGTCCGAACAGATCTCCGATCAACCGATTGTCTTCAAAGGCAAGGACGATGTGAGTCATGTCAGAGGCCGGGGAGGCCGCAGAATTCTGATCCGAAGACTTGCGGGAAGAAGATTGGCTGTCGCGCGTCAAATGACGTCTCCTTTAGACCGCCGAGGCCGGGATGGCCCCGGAAACACCGGTTTCATCTTGCCCGGCAATCAGCTGTCCGAACAGTGAATTAGAACCAATCTCGACGATTTCCACCGCTTGTATGCTGCCGATCATATGTTCCGGTGCGTCGAGCTGCACTGGTTGCAGCCAAGGCGACTTGCCAACCAGCTGGCCTTCATTGCGGCCCTTCTTCTCCAGAAGAACGTCGCAGGTCATTCCCAGCCTGGAAGCATTGAACGCCTTCTGCTGCTCGCTCACCAGCGCTTGCAATTCGGCCAGGCGTGCGGATTTCACGTCCTCCGGCACCTGATCCTCCATTGTAGCACCAGGGGTCCCAGGACGCTGGCTGTATTTGAAAGAAAATGCCGAGCCGTATTCGACACGCCGGATCAAATCCATGGTGTCTTCAAAATCCTGATCCGTTTCCCCGGGAAAACCGACAATGAAATCACCTGACAGAGCGATATCCGGAGATGCTTCACGAATACGGTCGAGCAGGCGGAAATAATCATCGCGCGTGTGACGGCGATTCATTGACTTCAAAATCTTGTCGGAACCCGACTGCACCGGCAGATGCAGGTAGGGCATCAGGCTTTTCAAATCCCGATGCGCATCGATCAGATCGTCATCCATGTCACGCGGATGACTGGTCGTGTAACGCAACCTGTCCAGACCATCGATTTCAGCAAGACGGCGCAACAGGCGTCCCAGTCCCCAGGTAGCTCCATCTGCCGCTTCGCCGTGATAGGCGTTGACATTCTGACCGAGCAGCGTGACTTCGCGCACACCCGATGCCGCCATCCGTTCCGCCTCGGTGACGATCTGCTCAACCGACCGGGACACTTCCGCACCGCGCGTGTAAGGCACAACGCAGAAAGTGCAGAATTTGTCACAGCCCTCCTGAACGGTCAGGAACGCAGAAGGTGCGCGCTTTTGCACCGGCATTTCAGCGCGCTTGGACAAATGGCCGAACTTGGCATCGATATCAAATTCGGTTTCGACAATTTTCGTTCCCTGCCGCGCCTTGTTCAGGAGCGTGGGCAGCTGATGGTAACTTTGCGGCCCGACCACAAGATCGACGACCGGGGCACGCCTGGAGATCTCCTCGCCTTCCGCCTGGGCAACACAGCCGGCAACGCCGACCATCATTTCCTTGCCAGACCTGGCGCGTTCTTCCTTGACCTTCCGGATCCGGCCAAGCTCGGAGTAAACCTTTTCTGCCGCCTTTTCCCGAATATGACAGGTGTTGAGAATGACCAGGTCGGCATCTTCCAGATTTTCAGTCGCCTGGAAGCCTTCCGGTGCCAGAACATCCGTCATGCGCTCGCTGTCATAGACATTCATCTGGCAGCCATAGGTGCGCACAAACACCTTGCGGGCGTTGCTGCCTTTGTCTGCTGGTGCATCTTCACTCAGGGCAACGGCGGCTGGGGTCGTTTCCTGGTCTGTTTCCGGACGGCTCGTCATTCGTTCCTCATGGCCTTTTCATTCGGCCGGTATGTTCTGATTGCGAGTGCTGTGGGGACGGATTTTCAATTGATCCGTCTCGCATCACATCTTCGGCACAGCCTTCATGGCGGGCGGCACTCCAAATTCAGGCGCCAGCTTTAGCGGTTTTTTCCTCGTTTGAGAAGAACTCGTGTGATTCGATGGCATCAGAATCTTCACGCTCACCAGAATCGAGCTGCTCAACAGGCTTTTGCAACAGGGAAGCAATCGTCATGGCCCTGACTTCCCGCTCCAATTGACGGGTCAGGGTCTTGCGGTCCGTTGTCCTGTCGACCAGGACCGGCTGCCCCCAGCGCACGACGACATCGAGTGCACCCCGGGAAAATATTCCCCACAAGTGTCCGGCAAGCTCCATGTCGCCATACCAGGCGACGTGAGGACGATGAGCCCGACCCATCGGCAATCCATAGAAGCCCTGGTAGGCAACCGACAGAGGCTGCACCCAGACCTTCGAGTTTTCCCCTTCACCCAGAGCCCGGGTTGCCGCGCCGAGAAGTGCGGAACGAAATGGAAGCACACAATTGCCGTCGTTGGATGTTCCCTCGGCGAACAGCACCATCGCATCACCGGCTGCCATCCGTTCTGCAATTGCATCGGCAACCTGTGCGGTTTGCGAACGTTTTGTCCGGTTCACGAATACGGTCCGCTGAAGTTTTGCAAACAGACCGAATATCGGCCAGCCGGACACCTCGGACTTGGCGATGAACGACAGCGGCATCAACGACCCGACCACCGTAATGTCGACCCAGGATGCGTGATTTGACGCAATGAGAAGCGGCCTGTCTGCTGCCGGCTGCCCAATCTGGCGGATGCGTATGCCGACAAGACGCGTTGCAATCAGATGCCAGATTTGCGGCAGTTTTTTGCGAACCGAAAGCCGGAGTTTTATCGCAATCCATTGCAGGGGAATGAGAATCAACGAAACGATCGTCAGGACAAAAATGATTATAACGGCCTTGAATTCAGCCATCGTCCTTTTTGTCCTTTGAAGCCTCGAGCGGCACTCCGTACAATTCAAGCCTGTGATCGACAAGCTTGTAACCGAGTTTCTTGGCTATGAACTCCTGCAAGGCCTCGATTTCCTCGTTGCGAAATTCGATGACCCGGCCGCTGCGCAGATCGATCAGATGATCATGATGCTCGTCGGGAACGGTTTCGTACCGCGACCGGCCGTCCCGGAAATCGTGACGCTCGATCATGCCCGCATCTTCAAACAGTTTTACGGTTCGGTAGACGGTCGAAATGGAAATTCCCGGATCAATTGCCACGGAGCGGCGGTAGAGCTCTTCAACATCCGGATGTTCTTCCGAAGCCTGCTCAATCACGGAAGCAATGACACGTCGCTGTTCGGTCATGCGCATGCCCTTTGCAATACACATATCCGCCAGCGATGACTGCCGATCTTCCGTCATTGAAATACCGCCCGATGACTGTTTCAAAATCTTGCCCTACAGCGCTTAGCGAAGATCTATGCGCATGACAAGCGCCGTGCCGTCTCCTCCACTGTCGCTGTAATAGCCCTTGCGCTGCCCCACTTCCTTGAAACCCAGCCCACGGTAGAGCAGCAACGCTGCCTCGTTGGCCGCGTCCACTTCAAGAAACAGATGTTTGCACCGTTCCGTGTAAAGCCGGAAAAGGCTGGCTTCCATAAGCTTCTTGCCCACTCCGCGTCCACGTTGGCGGGGATGCACCGCAATTGTTATGACCTCGGCTTCGTCCGCGGCAATTCTCAAGACGACAAAGCCGAGTGGCGCACGCGTGCCGTACGGGCTCGCCCGGCGGGCAACCAGAATGATCGTTCCGTCCTGCGCCTTCATGCGCGCAAGCTCATCCACATTCCATTTGTGGGTAAAAGAGGTTTCGTGGATTTCGGCAATCTTCGGCAGATCTTCGTCCAGCGCCTCTTCAACAACCGGCGGCTGGGCCCAGAACCACCAAAAACTCATTGCCGTTCAATCCTTCCCTTTTTTTGCGGCGTTGCATCCGGCGGTCGCAGATACAGCGGTGACGGCGACGACACGACCGGATCGGCAGTCAGACCGAGTTCGGCAACATCGCGAATGCCCGGGTAGCCGCAGCATGACAGAACCTGCCCGGGTGCGGCTTTCAGGGTATCGGCAACTTTTTCGGCTGCCGAGCCAGCCAACCTTATGCTTTGAGGCAACGCAGCTGCAAGATCTGACAGGGTTCTGACCCCTGCCTCCCCGGCCGGTTCTCCACAGGCAGTGAATTCCTGGCAGTAAACCTCTTCACCTTTTCCGGTGAGAGCGACAAGCAAAGGAGCACCTCCGTCTGCAGGTGCACACGAGCGCGCAATGGCAGCCAGCGTCGTGATTCCGACAACGGGTTTGCCGAGAACAAGGCCAAAACCGCGAGCGACTGAAAGCCCGACTCGAAGGCCGGTAAAGCTTCCGGGGCCGACGGTAACTGCCACGCGATCAAGGTCGGAAAAGGCTGTGGAGGTTTCGGCCATGACTTCACCGATCATGTCCATCAGCCGCTCGGCATGCCCGCGGCCGATTTCTTCGCCGCAGGCTTCAAAGCAAGCGGTCTCCGCGCCGTTGTCCAGGACCGCGGCGGCGCAATTGGAAAGAGCTGTGTCTATGGCAAGTACACGCATACTGATTGCCACTACCCCGGAGTGGCCTCCGAGTCGAGCCGAGCTTTGGACCTACGTCCAATGGGGGGCTTGCCTTCCACAAAGAAAGCGGGTTCGAAAACAAAAAACCCGGCGATTGCGCCGGGCTTTTCCTGGAATGCTGGAAATCGCGTCAAATCGGCCGGACTTCCTCGACTTCCGGTACGAAATGCCGCAACAGATTCTGAATTCCGTGCTGCAACGTTGCCGTGGAAGACGGACACCCTGCACATGCACCACGCATGGAAAGATAGACAACACCTTCCTTGAAACCCTTGAAGGTGATGTCGCCACCATCCTGAGCGACCGCCGGGCGAACGCGCGTTTCAAGAAGTTCCTTGATCGTGTTGACGGTCTCCGTGTCGCTTTCCTCGAAGAACTCGCCTTCTTCGATGTCTTCGGACTGTCCTGCCGACATGACCGGCTGACCGGACATGAACTGCTCCATGATGACGCCAAGGATCGCCGGCTTCATGTGCTGCCAATCTGTGTCGTCCTTGGTGACCGTGACAAAGTCATGGCCGAAGAAGACGGCAACAACTCCCGGTACGTCAAAAAGCTTCTCGGCAAGCGGAGAAACGCCTGCATCCGCCTTGGAGCGGAAGTCGTAGGTTCCTTCCTGCAGAACGACTCGTCCTGGAAGGAATTTCAGTGTGGCCGGATTCGGAGTTGCTTCCGTTTGAATGAACATCGTCTTTGTCCCTGCGCTTCAACAACGCGCCCGTTTGACTATGTGCCTTGCGCTTCTCCCCCATCGCAAAACACCGATGGGTCCTTCTAACCCATCTTTCAGCAGTTTGGAATAGTTAAAAACTAGATAGGCGCGAATCCTGGCCGATCAAGTTTACGGGATCAGATTCCGCTCTCGCCTATGCCAATGCGGCGATGGAATCGTCATCCAGATTGCCCGGAACGATCGTCACGGGTATCGGAAAGGTTCCGGCGGACTTGCCGGCAATGGATGACACCAGTGGCCCCGGACCTTCCGACCCCGTGCTGGCGGCCAGCACAAGAATCGCAATATCCGCGTCCGCCTCGATCAACTCCATGATTTCCTCGGCCTTCGCGCCTTCGCGAACCACGGTTTCGGGTTCCGTGCGGGCGACCGAACGTACCCGCTCCGACGCCTTGGCGAGAGTTGCCTCGGCTTCCTCCTGGGCTTCTGCCCGCATGATGTCCTCGACCCCCAGCCAGTGCTGGAAGTCTCCAGGGGCGATGATGAACAACAGTGTAACAACGCCCCCGGTGCGCGCAGCCCGTTTGGCGGCGTACACAATCGCCCGATCACATTCGGGCGTTTCGTCGACCACAACCAGGAACTTCCGGCGATGGCCTTCCTCGTTACTTTTTCGAATAGCTACCATGGCTGCATGCTGCCATTGGCGCGCATGCATCGCAAGCGGCTAAATTGCCGCTCGCAATGCCGCCGGATCAGAGGATAAACTTGGACAGATCGACGTTCTTCGCCAGATCTCCAATGTTTTCCCTGACGAAATCGGCAGAGATCTCAATCGTTTCGCCTGGCCGGTCCGGTGCAGTGAAGGAGATCTCGTCGAGGATCCTTTCCATCACGGTCTGCAGACGTCTTGCACCGATGTTCTCAACAGAAGCGTTCAGATCAACTGCAACCGAGGCAATTTCCTCAATCGCGTCCTCGGTAAAGGCGAGGGTGACCGATTCTGTTTCCATCAACGCAACATACTGTTTGATCAGGCTGGCTTCCGGCTCAGTCAGGATGGCCTTGAAGTCGTCCTTGTTCAATGCACGAAGCTCAACCCTGATCGGCAGACGCCCCTGGAGCTCCGGCAGGAGATCGGAAGGTTTTGCTACGTGGAACGCACCTGACGCAATGAACAGGATGTGGTCGGTCTTAACCGGCCCGTGCTTGGTCGAGACAACAGTGCCTTCGATCAGAGGCAGCAGGTCGCGCTGCACGCCTTCACGGGAGACATCGCCGCCTGCGCGGCCTTCGCGAGCACAGATCTTGTCGATCTCATCCAGGAACACGATGCCGGAGTTCTCGACCAGAGAAATCGCTTCTTCGACAACCTTGTCTTCGTCCAGCAGCTTGTCGGATTCCTCGTTGATCAGCAGCTGGTAGGAATCGCTTACGGTTGTCCGCTTGGTTTTGGTCTGACCGCCGAATGCCTTGCCGAGCAGATCGGAAACATTCATCACGCCGACACTGGCACCAGGCATTCCTGGCAGATCGAAGCTCGGCATCTGCGCCTGGGCACGTACCTCAACTTCAATTTCCTTGTCGTCCATTTCTCCGTTGCGCAGCTTTGTGCGGAAGCTGTCCCGGGTAGCCGGACTTGCATTCGCGCCAACAAGCGCATCCAGAACGCGTTCTTCCGCCAGCACGTGTGCCTTGGCTTTCACCGCTTCGCGCTTCTGGTCACGGACAAGCGTGATGCCTGCCTCGACCAGATCTCGAACAATCTGCTCGACATCGCGACCGACGTAACCGACTTCGGTGAATTTTGTGGCTTCGACCTTGGTAAACGGCGCATTGGCCAGTTTTGCCAGTCGGCGTGAGATTTCGGTTTTGCCAACCCCGGTCGGCCCGATCATGAGGATGTTCTTGGGCAGAACCTCTTCACGCATCTGGCCCTGCAGCTGCTGACGACGCCAACGGTTGCGAAGAGCGATGGCGACCGCACGCTTGGCATCTTTCTGGCCAACAATGTAACGGTCGAGTTCAGAGACGATCTCACGCGGAGAAAAATCAGTCATTTGTTAAGACACGCCTTCCGTATCCTGGTGTTCCATTAGCAAGCAATCGCCGGTTCGACCGATCAGGTCCGCAATTTCACGAAAGCCCGCCTTGCGATAGGCCTTCACAGCCCTGAGGTTTTCCGGATCCGGATCTATGAGGATCCGGTCGTACCCCTCGCGCCGCAGCTTCCGGACGAAAGCTCGCAATACTTCAGTTCCAATTCCCTTCGACAACTCATCCCGGTCGGCGAGCGACAGATCAACCCCAACCGCATCTCGCGGCAAAAGTTCAAGCCAGGGATACTCCCTGTTCCAGTCGCTATCCTGCTGATCCTTCACGAACCAGACCTGGATATAGCCTCTGTCGGTTCCATCCAGCTGAAAAATGAAGGGCAGTGTCGTATCGCGCCCTTCAATCATATCCCTGATGTAACCGAGTTCCGTCTCCGGGGCGCCCCACCATTCGCGCCAATGCGGCCTTGCCAACCATTCGGAGAGCAAAGGCAGATCCTTTTCACTGACGGGGCGGAACGAAATCATGTCTGGTCACTCGACGGCGTCGAGCGACTCGACCGTGACACTTTCGTTTGTGTAAACGCAGATTTCAGCGGCCACCGCCATCGCCTTGCGGGCAATGGTTTCAGCGTCATAGTCGGTATCTGCCAACGCCCGGCCAGCTGCCAAGGCAAAATTGCCTCCCGAGCCGATGCCCATGACGCCGCCTTCAGGCTCAAGCACATCACCAGTCCCGGTGAGCACCAGGGACACGTTCTTGTCCGCCACAAGCATCATGGCTTCAAGACGGCGCAGATAGCGGTCCGTTCGCCAATCCTTGGCAAGTTCGACGCAGGCACGCATCAATTGACCCGGATACTGCTCCAGTTTGGCTTCCAGACGCTCGAACAGTGTGAAGGCGTCAGCTGTCGCACCGGCAAATCCGGCAATGACCTCACCTTTGGCAAGCGGTCGCACCTTGCGAGCAGAATGTTTGATCACCGTCTGGCCGAGAGACACCTGTCCATCGCCGGCAATGACGACCTTGCCGCCTTTGCGCACCATCATGATCGTCGTACCGTGCCACTGGGCCGGTTCGCGCGTTTCGCTCATTCAATCCTCTTGAATCTAACTTTTCTCGCCGCCCTATGTAGGCGGCAATAGCGGTTTTTCCAAGCTGCCAGCTTTTTACGGCTGAATTCAAGCCGCAGATTTCAATCTTTCGTTCAAACAATATGGGAACAAACCCGGCAACAACCTAATGCGACATCTCGATGCGGGTCGCCTTGAGCAGCGCATCAACCAGCTTGTCGAGCTGACCGCTGATCCGTTCTTCGACCAAATCGCCCTTCTCGTTGAATGCGCCGACCGCTTTGGGCACAGACACCATCTGCGGCAGCACCATGGCCCCCAGTCCGACTTCAAGGATCGTTCGCATACCGATCAGCCCCCGCATACCTCCGAAACCTCCCGGCGACACAGCCCCCAATGCAAAGACCGTGTTCTTGAAAGGATCCCCCGGCTCCTTTGCACGGCTGATCCAGTCCAGCGTGTTTTTGAGCAGCGGCGTGATACCGGCGTTGTATTCCGGACATGCCAGGAAGACACCATCCTGCCCATGTAACAACCGATTGAGTTTCCTGGCATTTTCCGGAACGCCGTCAGTGTCCTCCAAATCACCGTCATAGATCGGCAATGGATAGTCTCTCAGCGAAAGATGCGTCACCTCCGCGTCCAGAATTGCCAGACGCTTGGCAACGAGTGCAGTCAGCTTGCCATTGTGCGATCCGCTTCGAACCGACCCGGAACACACCAGTATTTTTGGATTGCGCATCTGAGGCCCCTTCCCAACCCGGCGGGCAAGACAGCCCGATTCCCGGAATATGGCAAACAGCCAGAGGATTATCCAGTTCGCCGGCTGCCGAAACTTACGATGTGGACGCAACCCGTCTGTCGCGTCCACTTCAAACCCTCAAGCCGTACCGGTGCTAGAACAGGCTGGCGATGAAGCCTGGAATGCTTTTGACGGCATAGCTCCAATCATCCTTCCGCCATTTCGACATTTCATAGACGGAGTCGCCGAGGTCTTCGCCCATTTCGGCAAAAACTTTGGTCGGACCCTGCTTCATGCGGTCAACAAGACGGCTCAGGCGCGCCATGTCGATATTGCCGGTCTGGATAAGGTGAACCGTCCCGAGAACCAGCGTCGTCATGCTGTCGATGCCCGAGGCGCCAAGACCGATGGGATCACAGGCTCTGATGACCTTGAAAATCCTGGTGTTCTTGACCGAGCCCGGTGCAATTGCCTCAACAAGGCTCTGCAATCCCTCGACCATTCCGGCCCATGGAATGGCCTTGCCCATGAAGTGCTTGTACAGTTCGGACGTCCCGTAGAGGTAGTCACCCTGTTCGAACTTGTCCGCCACCTCGATCATCGTGATGACATGTCCGGCCATCCCGGCCTTGCTGCCGGCACTGCCGAGGAACCTGCCGAATTTCGACGTTGGTGACCCGATGGCATCAAGCGCACCGAATTGGCGTCCCTTCATGCCGGAAATCGCCTTCATCACATCCCGCGCTTCAGAAGTGGAAAATCCCCACTTGCGCATTTGCGACCAGGCCGCGATCACCTTTCGGGCATCCTCGGCACGACCAATCGAGCCAAGGAATTTCTTCATGTTGGGGAAGCTCTTGTCGATCAGCTCCCGTCTGAATTCATCAAATGCGGAGCTGTCTCCAATATTAGCCGCTTCTTTTGCCAGCAGTTTTTCCGCAGGCGTCAATCTATCGTCACGCTTGGTGTCATTCGCCACGGATACGGGATTTGCGGCGGGCGGAATGCACATGCGTTGCCAGATCGGTGCGGAGTTCGGGTCATTGAGCGCGCGGATGGTTCGATTGTCCGGATCAACCCGACCGTCAGGATAGCGCAAGCGAACAACGCTGGCCTGGAAGTCCTTGATGGTGCCTATCGTCTTGGAGCCTACCTTGCCGTCGACGGCCAACTCCTTCCGCGATGTTCCCATCAAAGCGTTCAGCCGCGTCTGAACCGTTTTCACGTCGAACATTTCGTTTTTGCCGAACCGGCCCACCGAGCCGGTAATACCGATACAGGAATTGATCATATTCACGAGATCCCATCACGTCTGAAGCCAGCCCGATGCAATTCGTCAGAGATATGAGAAAAGTACCACTTCGTTCTGTGACCACCGTCACCGTGAACACAGGTTTTTTTTGAAATCGTAATGCTGACTTCAAGAATTCGACCCTGAATCACGCAGCGGAACTCTGCATTTCATTTATGGTTATGTCAGATTACACACCGGGTCTGACGCAACAGCAACGTGACCAGAAGCAACCGATGGTTCGCTGCGCCCAACGTCGATTTCGCGCATTCAGATGTCAAACTTTCTGATTGCACTACAGTCTGTCACATAGGCAATGCAACGGGTCAAAGCGCTCTAACCGAGGCAATTTATGCAGTTGTATCAATGAGAAAACTGGATCGGGCCTAGTGGCCCTTGCGATACACCCAGACACGCGCAGGTGGCAAGTTCTTCCAGACCCACTCCGAGCTATAGATCGAAACAGCCCGGCTGACCGGTTTGACCGGAGCCACAAGGCCGTAGGAAAACTGGATGAAGGGCGCTCCGGGCTTCAACAGCCGGAAGGCATCTTCCAGCAAGGCCCGGCGTACCGGCTCGGGACGGGTCAGCAGCGGCAGTGAAGAAACAATACCATCGAGAGAATGGTCTTTTTCTCCCGCCCCGGAAAGAAAACCTCCAGGGGCCTTCAGCGTTTCCGCCAAGGCATAGGCGTCCCCTTGCAAAACCGGAAGGCCGGGATAGCGCAAACTCAAAAGTTCGCAGAATTCCGGGCTGTACTCGATCAGATTGAGGTGTTGGTGGGCCAACCCACGATCAAGAAGGGCCTTGGTGACAACACCCGTTCCAGGTCCCAGCTCAACAACGCGAGAATGCGGCCGTGGTGTCAGAAAAGACGCCATCTTTGCGGCCAGGTCCGGACCGGAAGGGGCAACCGCACCGGTTCGAAGCGGGTTTTGTGCCCAGGATCGGATGAACTTGACCTCGTCCAGAACCTTGGTCCTGACCAGATTCGCCTTGTTCAGCTTTTCCTTCAGGGCTTCGGCCCGTCCGCCGCTACGCTTGAGCATGCCACCTCCTCGTATTCGCTAGCAGAATATAGGAAGCTTCGCGGTCAGATGCTACCGGTTGCAGGCTCAAGCACCCAGATTATCGATGAAATCCTTCACCTTGGAGAAGAAACCGGCAGATTCCGGATGGTTTTCGCCGGAGGATTCTTTTTCAAATTCAGCAAGAAGTTCCCGCTGGCGCCGTGTCAAATTTGTCGGCGTCTCGACGGTCACCTGAATGTACATGTCGCCGTGCTGGCTGGAACGCATCACCGGCATGCCCTTGCCGCGCAGGCGGAACTGCTTGCCGGTCTGCGTGCCTTCCGGCACCTTGACCCGGCTGGTGGAGCCCTCAACGGTTGGAACGTCGAACTGACCACCGAGTGTTGCCGTCGACATGGAAATCGGCACGCGGCAATAAAGATCCGCCCCTTCCCGCTGAAACAGGTCATGCGGCTTGATGGACAGGAAAATGTAGAGATCGCCCGCAGGCCCGCCCCGAACGCCGGCTTCACCTTCTCCGGCAAGGCGAATGCGGGTGCCATCTTCAATGCCAGCCGGAATATTTACCGACAGAGTTCGGTCCTGGGTCTTGCGCCCGGATCCACCACAGCCTTCGCATGGGTCGGAAATTACCTGACCACGCCCCTGGCAGCTCGGGCAGGTTCGCTCGAGCGTGAAAAACCCCTGAGCGGCCCGCACCCGACCGGAGCCACCGCATGTGCGGCAGGTCGTCGGGCTTGTACCCGGCTTCGCACCGGATCCGGTGCATATGTCACAGGTGATGCTGGTCGGAACCTCGATTTCCACAGTCTTGCCGGCGAAAGCGTCTTCCAGCGTGATGTCCAGATTATATCGCAGGTCGGCGCCGCGTTCGCGGCCTCCGGAACGGCGTCCACCGCCGCCCATGCCGAAGAATTCTTCGAAGATGTCCGACATGGTGGAGGAAAAATCATTGGCACCGGCACCGCCGCCGCCAAAACCGCCATTTTCAAATGCCGCATGGCCGAAGCGGTCATAAGCTGCGCGCTTCTGGCCGTCTTTCAGCGTGTCGTAGGCTTCATTGACTTCTTTGAACTTGGCTTCGGCTTCCGTATCTCCCGGATTGCGATCGGGATGAAATTGCATTGCCATCTTGCGGTAAGCGCTCTTCAGCGCCTTGTCATCCGCATCGCGCGATACGCCCAGCACCTCATAGAAATCACGTTTGGACATCAAGATCTCTCGGTCTTGTTGTTGCGCCGCTGGCCGCCTGGAATAATCCGGCGCCATTTACGGCGAAAGCGCCGGACACAAGTGCCTTTTTCATAAGGCAATCAAGCAACCGGCGCCGGGAACCATTTCATAACCAAAAACAGCCAGCCGAAAACCGGCTGGCTGCAGCTTTACAGTTAAGCGGACTTCTTGTCGTCTTCGTCTTTGACTTCTTCGAAATCCGCATCAACGACATCATCGTCTTTTTCGGATGCAGCTTCTTCGCCTTCGCCGGCTTCACCGCCTTCAGCTTCGGCTTCCGCCTGAGCGGCCTGATACATGGCTTCGCCAAGCTTCATGGAAGCTTCGGCAAGCGCCTGTGTCTTGGCCTTGATGCCTTCAAGGTCTTCACCTTCAAGAGCAGACTTCAGATCTTCAAGAGCCGCCTCGATCGCGGACTTGTCGTCGGCAGATACCTTGTCGCCGTAGTCCTTGAGCGATTTGTCGGTGGAGTGGACCAGAGATTCACCCTGGTTCTTGGCTTCCACCAGCTCTTTGCGCTTCTTGTCTTCGTCAGCATGAGATTCAGCGTCCTTGATCATCTGATCGATGTCGCTGTCGCTCAGACCACCAGAAGCCTGGATCCGGATCTGCTGTTCCTTGCCGGTGCCCTTGTCCTTCGCGGACACGTTGACGATACCGTTGGCATCGATGTCAAAGGTGACTTCGATCTGCGGTACGCCGCGCGGCGCGGGCGGCAGGCCAACCAGGTCGAACTGACCGAGGACCTTGTTGTCAGCAGCCATTTCACGCTCGCCCTGGAAGACGCGGATGGTTACAGCCGTCTGATTGTCTTCAGCGGTCGAGAACACCTGGCTCTTCTTGGTCGGGATCGTCGTGTTGCGGTCGATCAGACGGGTGAAGACACCACCGAGGGTCTCAATACCCAGGGACAGCGGCGTAACGTCGAGCAGCAGAACGTCCTTGACGTCGCCCTGCAGGACACCAGCCTGGATCGCAGCACCCATGGCCACGACTTCGTCCGGGTTCACACCCTTGTGCGGTTCCTTGCCGAAGAAGTTCTTTACGGTTTCCTGGATCTTCGGCATACGGGTCATGCCGCCGACCAGAACCACTTCATCGATTTCACCGGCGGCGAGGCCAGCGTCTTTCAGAGCAGCCTTCATCGGGTTGATCGTGCGCTTGACCAGCTCTTCAACCAGCGATTCGAACTTCGCACGGGTCAGCTTCAAGGTCAGGTGCTTAGGACCGGAAGCATCTGCAGTGATGAACGGCAGGTTGACTTCGGTCTGGGACGAGGAAGACAGTTCAATCTTGGCCTTTTCAGCAGCCTCTTTCAGGCGCTGCAGAGCCAGTTTGTCCTGCTTCAGGTCGATGCCCTGGTCTTTCTTGAACTCAGAAGCCAGGTAGTCGACAAGGACCATGTCGAAGTCTTCACCACCGAGGAAGGTGTCACCGTTGGTGGACTTCACCTCGAAGACGCCATCGCCAATTTCCAGGATGGAAACGTCGAACGTGCCACCACCAAGGTCGTAAACCGCGATGGTCTTGCCGTCGTTCTTGTCGAGGCCGTAAGCCAGCGCTGCAGCTGTCGGCTCGTTGATGATACGCAGAACTTCAAGACCGGCGATCTTGCCGGCATCCTTGGTTGCCTGACGCTGTGCATCGTTGAAGTAGGCCGGAACGGTGATAACCGCCTGGGTCACGGTCTCGCCGAGATAGCTCTCAGCGGTTTCCTTCATCTTCTGAAGAATGAACGCGGACACCTGAGACGGGGAATATTTGTCGCCGTTGGCTTCAACCCATGCATCGCCGTTGTCTGCCTTGACGATTTCGAACGGAACAAGCTTCTTGTCCTTGTCGACGGTCGGATCGCTGTAACGACGACCGATCAGGCGTTTGACTGCGAAGAGGGTATTTGTCGGGTTCGTGACCGCCTGGCGCTTCGCCGGTTGGCCAACAAGACGCTCACCATCGTCGGAAAATGCCACCATGGAAGGTGTGGTGCGGGCGCCTTCTGCGTTTTCAATAACTTTGGAATCTTTACCGTCCATGACGGCGACGCACGAGTTGGTCGTGCCGAGGTCGATACCAATGACCTTTGCCATATCTGCCTCTCTTTCTAGCAAACCGGATAGACCCATGAAGGCGTCAGTCCGGCTCCTCTCACTTGGGTTCCGGGATTGCCCCGGACATCGCGCCCGAACATTAAGCTCAAGATTTGGCGCGAAGCTTGCCCGCTATATAGGTGGATGAAACTTTGCCTGCAAGACATCTGTTCACTGACATTTACAGGTTCTGCATGTCTTGACCGATTTTTCTTCCCAGAACGTTACCGGGGCGATCAAACTTGTCGCATTCCGGTTCTTTTTCAAACACGCGCGCTTGAGAGCGTGCGCTTCCCTCTTGTTATTGATTTTGCAACCAGGCGCATGCTCCAAGACTACGACCCGAAATCGCCAGCGAGACATTCCATGCAGGACCCCGAACTCTGGAACCGCGTCTGTTCCGCGCACCCCGACGCTCCTGAAGCTGATTTTCCGTTCTCAGCCCGGCTTGCGCGCGAGAATGGCTGGGCCCGCGACTATGCCTTGCGAGTGATCGGGGAATACCTGCGATTTGCCTATCTCAGCCAGATCAGTCCATCGGTGGTAACCCCCAGCGAGGATGTGGACCAGGTCTGGCATTTGCACCTGACGTTCACGAAGCACTATTGGGGGCCGTTCAAGGACGCCCTTGGAGGTGCCCTTCACCACATGCCGACAACTGGGGGTGCAGGACAAGCCGCATTCTTCCGCGAGGCATATGAAACAACGAAAGCGCTTTACGCCCACGAGTTCGGATCCCCTCCCCCAGAAGACGTCTGGCCAAGTGCGGATAACCGCTTCAGCAGAGGTGCCAGCTACCGTCGAGTGAACACGAATGATGTATGGCTCGTTCCAAAGCCTAACGTTCCGGGTGCTCTCTCCAAGACTTTCGGAAGGGCATGGAAAATCCGCAAAGCACTTTTCAGCGCAGTTCTCGCCCTGACTTCAATTCTGTTCGGCTCACAGATAGCTTTCGCCCACGGCGAGACTCCTGGCGACGGATTTCTCGAAAAGTTTTTCAACATGGTGGTGCACTGGATCACCGGTCACACGACAGAAATGCTGGTCGGAAGCGTCGTGTTCGCTCTTGTTGTGTTTGCCATTCTCAGCGAGCGGAGATCCAGGAGGCGCAGAGGATCTTCCAAAGATTCTTCATCGAATTATGGCGGTTGCAGTTCAAGCTCCGGTGGTTCCGGGGACTCCAGCGGTTGCAGCTCGTGTGGAGGTGGCGGAGACTGAAGCGATCGAGATTGAAGAAGCAGCAAACAAACCGGAAGTAACAGCGGGTGCCAATGCGGGAAATTGCAATCAGTGACCTCACGGGCCTTCGATATCTGCCGGAATACTTCGACCGGAACGCCCAAGAAGCGCTTCTGGAGGAGATCCGGCAAATCGTCGCAATAGCGCCGCTCTATCAACCGGTCATGCCAAAGACCGGAAAACCCTTTTCCGTCAGAATGAGCAACTGCGGGCCACTCGGTTGGGTGTCAGATATCAACGGCTATCGGTATCAACCCGTTCACCCCGGCTCTCGGCGCCCTTGGCCGGGTATTCCCGAAATACTGACCACGCTTTGGCACGACCTTGCTCCCGATGCTCCGGAGCCGGAAGCATGCCTCATAAACTTCTATGAACCGACAGCCAGAATGGGGCTTCACCAGGATCGTGACGAACAGACCTTTGACGCTCCCGTCATATCGGTCTCCCTGGGTGATACGGCCACATTTCGCGTAGGTGGCTCGAACCGAAAGGACCCGACCAAATCCTTTCGTTTGCAGTCGGGCGATGTGGTGGTTCTTGGCGGCGACGCACGGCTCGCCTTTCATGGCGTCGACCGGATCTTGAAAAACAGCTCGACACTTTTGAAAAACGGCGGGCGGATCAACCTGACCTTGAGGCGTGTCACCAAACCATGACCCTGCAGGCGAATGCCAGCGTTCTCTGTCGCAGAAACGCAACGGCTTCAATCATACTGCGGGCCTTTTCCGGATTGCGTTGAAAGCCATTCCTCAGTGTCGTAAAAAGAGTTCTCCTCGTGTTGCCGCGGCTGCTGACCACGACAACCTGAGGACAATTCAAATGACACACCCGGCAAACAAGAGTTTGCGGCGCTTAATTGCGCGCAAACATTCCAGACGCCGCTTTCAGCCCAAGCCGACTTGTGACGAATCCAAGCGGTGGAAGCTGATTTACCTTCGAAGCAACAAGCTGATCCGAGCCCGGAAAACCGGCAGGCTCTGGCCACATCCGAAAAAGGAATGGGACCTGCTCTTGGCTGACACCGCCCTCCTCAACGTTCTGTTTGTCTGCAGCCGCAATCAATGGCGAAGCCCGACCGGTGAAGCAGCGTTCCGCAACATGTCGGGCGTAGCGACACGATCAGCCGGCACAAGCCGCAATGCCCGCAGAACCGTGTCGATTGCCGACATCAGGTGGGCAGATCTGATCTTTGTCATGGAGGAAAAGCACGGCGCCAGACTGCGCGCCGAATTTCGACAGGCTGTTCAGCACAAGAAACTCCACGTGCTCGATATTCCCGATGAATACCGTTTCATGGACGCAGAACTGGTCGAGTTACTTGAGGAAACGGCAGGACCTGTTATCGAAGCAGCCCTGCAGGAATAGCAGTTTGTGCGCCCAAAGCGTTCGAGTTGCCCGCCCTTTCTTGAAATCGGGAGCAGGCAAGTTCATTTAATTTTGCTCAGAAGAACAGGACCTTTGCCGTCAGAGCAGCCAGCGAGGCTGCAATCACCCAGAGTGCGACGCGCCCTGACCGTGTGTGCCGGGCCTCGGACTTCCCGATCAGCTCCGCCGTTTCTTCATCGAACCGCAGCCCCTGCGTTGTCATCTTTTCCAACTCTCCGGACATGCGTCCGATGCGGTCGGCAAACAGCGGCAGGTCATTTGCCACCCGGGTGAGAGCGGATATGGCATCACCAGCGTCACGCAGCTTGCCGACAGGTCCCAGATGCTCCTTGATCCAGTCACCGACGACAGGTTCCGCCGTCTTCCACATGTCGAGGTTCGGATTGAGTGAGCGGGCGACCCCTTCCACCACCACCATGGTTTTTTGCAGCATGATCAGCTGGGTCTGGGTGCGCATCTCGAACAGTTCCGTGACCTCGAACAGCTGCGTCAGCAGCCGGGCCATGGATATTTCGCTGGCATCGTGACCGTGTATCGGCTCTCCGATCGCACGGATCGCCTGGGCGAACATGTCGACGTCCTGATCGGCCGGAACATAACCGGCTTCGAAATGCACTTCGGCGACCCGCTTGTAGTTGCGGGTGATGAAACCGAACAGGATCTCGGCAAGGAACCGGCGCTCACGCTTGCTCAACCTGCCAATGATGCCAAAATCAACGGCAACCAGTGTTCCGTCGGGTTCAACGAACAGATTGCCCTGATGCATGTCGGCGTGAAAGAAGCCATCACGCAGAGTGTGCCGCAGGAAGCTCTGAATGACTGCGGCCCCGAGTGCTTCCAGATCGTGCCCGTCTTCCCTGAGACCTTCGACATCCGACATCTTGCGGCCGCCGATCCATTCCATGGTCAGGACGCCCTTGCCGGTATAAAGCCACTCGACCGACGGAACACGGAAACCCGGATCGTCAGCGGTGTTCTCGGCCATTTCGGAGAGCGCAGCGGCCTCCAGGCGGAAATCCATCTCTATGGCTACGGATTGTGCCAGCGTGTCGACGACGGCAACGGGACGCAGACGCCTTGAGGGTGCGTGAAACCGTTCCGCCAGGCGGGCTACGAGATAGTAGCTCTGCAAGTCCCTTTGAAAACGGCGGGAAACGCCCGGGCGCAGCACCTTGACCGCGACTTTGCGCTCGTTTCCATCCTTGTCGCGAATGACGGCGGGATGCACCTGCGCGATCGATGCGGCAGCAACCGCTTCACCGAATTCAACAAACACCTCATCAACCGGTCGGCCCAGCAGGTCCGCGACAGCCGCTTTGGCTTCTTCGTGATCGAAGGCAGGCAGCTGGTCCTGCAGGGCGGACAACTCACGTGCCGCGTCCTTGCCAACCACATCGGCTCTGGTGGCCAGGAACTGTCCGAGTTTGACGTAGGATGGTCCCAACTTGTTAAGGGCATCGGACAGGCGCAGATTAGCGCTCTTGGTTTTGACCGCCCGCCGTTCGAGCAAGCGTGCCATGGCGATCGCCAGTCTGGGTCCGGTCGGCAGATCAGGCAGATACACAAGCCCGTAGACGCCTTCGCGCGCCATCACAAATCCCGCCCTTACCAGGCGAAAGAAAGGCATCACAGGAAGCGCCATCTACTAGAGTTTCCATCCCGAATGCAGGGCGGCGATACCGCCCGAATAGTTGCGGAAGCTTACCTTTTCGAAGCCGGCCTCCCGGATCATTTCGGCGAAACGCTCCTGGCTCGGAAACTTGCGGATCGATTCCACCAGATACTGGTAGGGATCAGCGTCGCCGGTCACCCATTTGCCCATGGCCGGAATGGCGTTGAAGGAAAAGGTGTCGTAGACCTTGTCCAGCAACGGAATGTCGACTTCGGAAAATTCCAGGCACATGAAGCGGCCGCCCCGCTTCAGGACGCGCCGTGCTTCCCGCAGAGCCTTCGGGATATCTGGTACGTTCCGGATGCCGAAGGCAATCGTATATGCGTCGAAGCTCTTGTCGGGAAACGGCAGGTCTTCCGCATTGCCCTGGCTGAAGGTGATCAGGTCCGAAAGCCCGGCCTTTTCGGCCCGGTCCCGTCCGACACCCAGCATCGATTCATTGATATCACATACAACGGCCTCGACCGTCTCGTTCGAGCGGCGCACGACCCGCGTCGCAATATCGCCAGTACCGCCGGCAACATCCAGAAGACGCCAGTTGGTCGATCCAGACTTGGGCGGGGCCAGATAGGACACCATTGCGTCCTTCCAGACCCGGTGAAATCCGCAGGACATAAGATCGTTCATCAGATCGTAACGATCAGCCACCTTGTGGAAGACATCATCCACGAGCGCCTGCTTGTGCCCTTCGGCCACCTTGGTGAAACCAAAGCTCGTGGGCATGTCTTCCGGGGACCGGTTGGTCGCGCCGCTCTGTCCTTGTGCCTGTTGCGTCATGAACGCCTCTCCTGGCGGATCTTCATATCAAACAATCTTCAATTTGCGGCGGACCATAGTACAAGCGCCTGGCAAGCGCTATGTTTGCCGATCGAAGAAACCCATATGCCGCAGGCCTATACAGCGCAAGCGAAGCGGAGACCAGCCCACAGATGCCTGAATTGCCGGAAGTTGAAACTGTCAAACGCGGTCTTGCACCGACTTTCGAAGGCGCGACCATTGTCACTGTCGACCAGAACCGGCCGGATCTGCGTTTCGCCTTTCCCGATCAGTTCGTCGATCGCCTCACGGGAGCTGAAGTCCGCGCGCTGTCTCGCCGGTCAAAGTACCTTCTTGCCGATACGAACCGCGGCGACGTTCTGGTAATGCACCTTGGTATGTCAGGATCGTTTCGGATTGAAAACGACAATTCGCAAGAGGCCCCTGGAGCTTTTGCGCACAAGAAAAGCAAGGACTCCAAACATGACCACGTCGTCTTCCACCTGAAGACCCGGAGCAACGGCAAGGCCCGGATCATCTATAATGACCCGCGCCGCTTCGGTTTCATGGATCTTATCCCCCGGCCGAAACTTGCCGAACACGCCTATTTCCGGGAACTCGGCCTGGAACCGCTTGGTAACGATCTGAGCGGGGAAACGCTGGCAAAACTCTTCGAAGGTCGCAAGTCGCCTCTGAAGGCTGCTCTCTTGAACCAGAAGCTGATTGCGGGCCTCGGCAATATATATGTGTGCGAGGCCCTCTGGCGCACCGGTCTCAGCCCGCGCCGGGCAGCCGGCACGCTTGTAACCAAAACAGGAAAGCCCTCGAAAAAGGCTGAAGACCTGGCGGCAAACATCCGCGCAACACTTCAGGATGCCATCAAGGCCGGTGGCTCGAGCCTGCGCGACCATACCCAGGCAGACGGCACACTCGGCTATTTTCAGCATTCGTTCGCGGTCTATGACCGGGAAGGAGATGCCTGCCGGACGCAAGGATGCTCCGGGACGATTGAACGAATCGTTCAGTCCAATCGCTCCACATTCTATTGTCCGAATTGCCAGTCCTGAACCGCGCCCTATCCAATCGGTCAACCTTGCAAGACCTACCCCGGTCGGTTAGGCATGATCCGAAGATTTGACATGTCCTGGCACTGGGAGTGGGCAATATGGGATATGAGAACATCCGCGTCGAAAAACGCGGAAAGGTTGGTCTGATCACGCTTGATCGGCCAAAGGCCTTGAACGCGCTAAATTCGGCACTGATCGCCGAGCTGGGCACGGCTCTGGACAGTTTCGATGCGGACGAGCGGATCGGCTGTGTCGTGATTACCGGATCGGAGAAGGCGTTTGCCGCGGGAGCGGACATCAAGGAGATGCTGCCGCACAATTTCTCGTCCGCCTACCAGACCGACCTGATCACGCCTTTTGATCGCGTCTCGCAGAACCGCAAGCCGATCATCGCCGCAGTCGCGGGCTACGCACTTGGCGGAGGCTGCGAGCTGGCGATGCTTTGCGACTTCATCATTGCTGCCGATACGGCCAAGTTCGGCCAGCCGGAAATCACGCTTGGCGTTATTCCGGGCGCAGGTGGAACACAGCGCCTCACCCGCTTTGTCGGCAAGTCCAAAGCCATGGACATGGTGCTGACCGGCCGGATGATGGATGCTGAAGAGGCAGAAAGAAGCGGCCTTGTCAGCCGGGTGGTTCCTGCAGATGAGCTGATGGAAGAAACCATGAAGGCTGCCGAAAAGATCGCCGACTTCTCCCTGCCTGTTGTCATGATGGCAAAAGAGAGCGTGGATCGGGCATATGAAACAACACTTTCGGAAGGCGTCCGCTTCGAGCGGCGCGTGTTCCAGGCCATGTTCGCCCTGGAAGATCAAAAGGAAGGCATGACCGCCTTCAGCGAGAAGCGTGCACCGCAGTTCCACAACAAATAATCTTCAGCGTTTCAACGATAAAGCCGTTGACGGAAGCGCCAAGCACGATTATAAGCAGCGCCCAATCGGTGGCGGTCTTCCGCCGCCGTTGTTTTTTGATCGGGTCATACGGCACTCGCGCCTTGGTCCCGATCGCCACCGGACATTAGTCCCAATTACCGATCAGGATTGAGCCCATGGCCAACACACCATCGGCCAAGAAGGCGGCCCGCAAGATTGCCCGCCGGACGGCCACGAACAAAGCTCGCCGGAGCCGCGTACGCACCTACCTGCGCAACGTTGAAGAAGCCATCGCTTCTGGCGATCAGAGTGCCGCAAACGAAGCCTTCAAGGCAGCACAGCCGGAAATCATGCGCGCAGCGACCAAAGGCGTCATGCACGCAAATACGGCTTCCCGGAAGGTTTCCCGCCTCAATGCCCGCATCAAGGCACTCGGCGCATAATTCTTCCGTCATATGACCGTTAAAAAGACCCGGCCTCAGTGCCGGGTTTTTTTTAGCCGCGCAATTTTGTGGATGAAGCAACTCAACAACCAGTGCGCGCAACATTGTCAATTTTACCAGCTACAATACTGACAGTAAATTTCGTTTGTTTTCAATAACTTATGTACATGTAGGGGTTGAGTAACCTAATCAAACCGGATTCGATACGAGTCAAGTCGCCCATCGTGAATTTTTTTTTAAAATTGTTGTTTTTGGATTGTGACAGCGCCCCGCAAAGCAAAAAGTCATTGCTGTGAAAAGCGTTTGGTGAATCGGCAACAGCATGCAAATAATCGATGACGCTGGGGCAGAAACGCATTTGACCGGCCTTACGGTAAACCCCGCTGTTGCCCCGCTCCGCTCGGTCTGTATATTAACAATTGGCTGGCAGGGAAAAGATCAGCGAACAACCTAAAAAACAGTGCTTGGACCAAAAATGAACAAGTCAACTTTATATATATCTGAGCACGGGGCATTAAGAGCACGGTACGAATACAGCAATGTATTCACCATACTGCGCGCTTAGCGACATTTAGGCTTAGTTCTCTTTCCCAAATTCTTGTTATTACTTTTAATCAATAGCCCTTGGCTATTGAAGGGGGCTGTTGTGCAAATTGAGGGTAGCTACGCTGGAAATGTGAACTCCCAGGAGGCATTCGATGCGCTTTCCGACACACAGGACGCGGTCCTTGTCGATGTTAGAACGCAGGCTGAATGGGCGTTTGTCGGTGTGCCGGATCTGCGCGCTATCGGCAAGGAAACCTTGCTGATCGAATGGCAGAGCTTTCCCTCCTCCGGCCCCAACCCGGAATTTGCCGCAACAGTTTCAGACCACCTGGTCAAAAAAGGACTTGACCTTAGCGCTCCAATCTATTTTCTGTGCCGCTCCGGCGCACGGAGCCAGGCAGCAGCGATAGCCCTGACGCAGGCCGGTTACACACAATGCTTCAACGTTTCCGACGGTTTTGAAGGCCCGCTTGATGCGGAGAGCCACCGCGGAACTCAGTCCGGCTGGAAGGCCGCCGGACTGCCTTGGACACAAAGTTAGACACCCTTTCCTCGCGAAGGGGACAGGCGGCCGGATAATTTCGGGCGTCAACAACCATAACCGTCCCAAAAAGGGACAAAATAATGCTGCAAAAGCAGCAAGGCGCCGAAGAACGGCTGTGGCGGACCGTTCTTCATTGTACAGGAGGCAGATGACATGCAGGTTCAGGAGGCAGGCGGCTCCGAACATTGGAAGCGGGTAAAAAAGCAGCTTCGCGCAGAATTGGGCGATGATGTATTTACCAGCTGGTTTGCACGTGTAGACCTCGAGGAACATCAGGATGGCACTGTGCGCCTATCCGTTCCGACCCGTTTCCTAAAACAGTGGATCCAGAACAACTACAATGACCAGCTGATGGGTCTGTGGCAGCGTGAATGCGACAATGTGCACCGCATTGAACTGACTGTCCGCGGAGCTATCCGGCCGCGTCAGACCCCAGTTGCCAAGCCGAGCCTCACAGCTCCGTCTGGCGCAAAGCCTGTTTCGGCGGATTCCCGCGGCGATGCCCTGGTCGATGCGACACAGGTAACCCGTGCTCAGGCGGCAACCGCAGCTCTCGGCCGCGGTGAAACGGCAGCAGACAGCGCACGTGACGTTCTGCAAGGTGCCGCTCTCGATCCCAAGTATACGTTCGAGACTTTTGTCGAGGGCGAATCCAACAATCTGGCCCTCGCCGCAGCCCGACAGGTCGCTGCTGGTGGTGCCGTTACCTTCAATCCGCTTTACCTCCATGCCTCGGTCGGTCTGGGCAAGACCCACCTGATGCAGGCGGTTGCCGCGAAGGCGCGGGCAAGCGGACGCAAAGTGCTTTACCTCACGGCCGAGCACTTCATGTACAAATTCGTCGCAGCCCTGAAGTCCCAGTCGGCACTGGCATTCAAGGAAACGCTGCGCACCATCGATCTTCTTCTGATCGACGACATGCAATTCCTGCACGGCAAACAGGTGCAGCAGGAATTCTGCCATACCCTGAATGCGCTGATCGACGGTGCGCGTCAGGTCATCGTTGCGGCCGACCGGGCTCCGTCGGAGCTCGACACGCTGGACGACCGTGTACGCTCTCGCCTTTCTGGCGGTCTGGTTGTCGGCATTCAGGAGCCAGATTTCGTTTTGCGGCGGAACATTCTGGTTTCCCGGGTCGACATGGCGCAGAAAAACTACCCGCAGTTCGACGTGCCGGACAGTGTTCTGGACTACGTCGCCCGGCATGTGGCCTCTTCCGGCCGCGACCTTGAAGGCGCACTCAATCGACTAGTCGCTCACAACCAGCTGACCAATCAGCCGATCACGCAAGAAATGGCTGAATTGACCTTACGTGATCTGGTTCGCTCCAGCGAACCGCGCCGGGTCAAGATCGAAGACATTCAGCGTGTTGTTTCAAAGCACTACAACGTGACCAAGGCAGACCTGCTGTCGGCTCGCCGGACCCGGACGATTGTCCGTCCGCGCCAGATCGCAATGTATCTTGCCAAGGTGATGACTCCCCGGTCGCTTCCGGAAATCGGTCGCCGGTTCGGCAATCGCGACCATACAACGGTGCTGCACGCTGTGCGGAAGATCGAAGAAATGGCTCGTGGCGACTACGCCCTTGCGCAGGAACTCGAACTGCTCAAGCGCATGCTGGACGCCTGATCCCGGCACTTGTCACGCAGGTCCTTAGGTCCTGCGTGATGTCGCGTATGGCCGGTGAGTATTTCCTTCTTTTTCGTGAAAATTCACGTGGGAAGAAAAATTGAGTGCTCTTAGGGTTAAAATACACGATATTCTACCATTTTCGGGGGCGTTCCAGGGGGACGCCCCCTTGCTTTTGGCCGCAGTTGAGGGCAGTGTCTTCCCCCCGCTCCTTACAGGAGCCCCTAAGTCCAGTTTTGCCAGACGGTTCCGTCTGGCTTTTCATGAGTACGGAATGAGCGTATGAAAGCGACCCTCGAGCGGACCGACCTCCTCAAGTCCTTGACCCATGTTCACCGGGTGGTCGAACGCCGGAATACCATTCCCATCCTGTCGAACGTCTTGCTCCGCGCCGATGGCGGCGCGTTGAACCTCAAGGCCACCGACCTCGATCTCGAGATCGTTGAAGCCGTTCCGGCGATGGTCGAAATGCCTGGCGCCACCACCGTACCGGCACACATGTTCTATGACATCGTGCGCAAGCTCCCGGAAGGTTCCCAGGTTGTTCTGGAAACCACGAGTGACAATGCCACTTTGGAAATTCGGGCCGGCCGCTCGAAGTTCACACTGCAGATGTTGCCGGAGACCGACTTCCCGGATCTCACTGCAGGCGAATTCACGCACGGTTTTGCGCTGACGGCGGCTGATATCCGCAAGCTGATCGACACAACGCAGTTTGCGATTTCAACGGAAGAAACCCGCTATTACCTGAACGGTATCTACCTGCACACGGTTGATGCCGGCAACGGCCAGCAGTTCCGTGCCGTGGCAACCGACGGACACCGCCTGGCTCAGGCTGAAGTACCAGCACCTTCAGGTGCCTCCGGCATGCCGGGCATCATTGTTCCGCGCAAGACGGTCGGCGAGATGCAAAAGCTTCTGGAAGACCCGGAAGCTGACGTGCAGATCGAGCTGTCCGACACCAAGATCCGGATCACCACCGGCTCCATCGTTCTGACCAGCAAACTGATCGACGGAACCTTCCCGGATTATGGCCGCGTTATTCCGCAAGGCAATGACAAGGAAATGCGGGTTGACCGGGATGAGTTCAAGGAAGCTGTCGATCGCGTTTCTACCATATCCTCCGAGCGCGGCCGTGCAGTGAAACTCTCCCTTGATGAGGGCCGCATGGTGTTGACGGTCAACAATCCGGACTCTGGCAGCGCGACGGAAGAACTTGCCGTCGAATATGATGCTGAGCCTCTCGAGATCGGCTTCAACTCGCGCTATCTGCTCGATATCGCCAACCAGCTGAACAGCGATACAGCCTTGTTCCGGCTGGCAGATTCCGGTTCACCCACTCTCATTCAGGACAATACGGTCGACGATTGCCTGTTCGTCCTGATGCCGATGCGGGTCTGAGGACTGGCAACGGCGTAGGCACACGGAAGCGGTTTGATGACTGAATTCAGGACAGCGCAGCTGACCCGCCTGTCCCTGACCAACTTCCGGAATTATGAAAGCCTGTCGCTGAACCTTTCGGCGAAACTGGCAGCTTTTGTCGGCGCGAACGGCGCCGGCAAGACCAACATCCTCGAAGCCATATCTTTCCTCACCGCCGGCCGCGGCATCAGAAGAGCGAGCCTGGCCGACGTTTCCCGAAAGGACGGAGACGGCAGCTGGAGCGTTGCCGCCACGGTACTGCTCGACGGCTTCGAGACGAAGATCGGCACCGGCCTGATGGCAGGCACCAGTGGCCGGAAGGTGCGGATCGACGGAGAAGAGGTTCGTGGATCGGAAACGCTCTTGGACTATGTTCGAGTCCTGTGGCTGGTTCCTGCGATGGACGGACTTTTCACCGGCTCGGGCTCCGACAGGCGAAGGTTCCTCGATCGATTGACACTTGCCATCGACCCGGCTCACGGGCGACGTGTCAGCGATTTCGAAAATGCCCTGCGTCAGCGTAACCGTCTTCTGGATCAGGGTGGATCCGATACCTTCCTGAATGCTCTGGAAATCCAGGTGGCCGAACTGGGGACAGCCGTTTCCATCGCCAGAAACGAAACTGTAGGTCTGCTCAGCCAGATGATTGCAGACCAGGCCAAACAGGACCTTCCATTCCCGCATGCCGCGGTGACGCTGGAGGGAGCCTTCGAGGCTGAAACGATCGGTCTCAGCGCCTCGGATCGGGAAGATCATTACCGGCGAATGTTGCGTGACGGACGTCCGCGCGACCGTGCCGCCGGCAGAACGCTCACCGGCCCGCATCTGAGCGATTTGAAGGTCCGACACGCTGCGAAGGACATGCCGGCAGCCCAATCCTCAACCGGCGAGCAAAAGGCTCTCCTGATCGGACTCATTCTGGCCCATGCGGAACTGACTGCCAAAGTCTCAGGAATGACCCCCGTCCTCCTCCTGGACGAGGTCGCAGCTCATCTGGATCCGAACCGCCGGGAAGCCCTGTTCACCAAGCTGAATGGCCTGGGAGGACAGGTGTTCATGACCGGAACCGACGAAGCGCTTTTCGAAGCCTTGCCGCCCGGGGCCGAGGTGTTTGAGATCAAGGATCACGGTGGCCGTCTCCTCACTGGCGGGCAAACCTCATAAAACCGCCTGAATCTTATGGTTTTCCACCAGAATCCCTTTGCTGGCTTGCTTACAGCCCCCACGTGGTTGAACGCCCCAAGGAACCCCGTATAACGGGGGTAGAAAAGATAAACCGATTGGTGATTGATTCGCATGAGCGACACATCCACGTCAGAGCCTGTTCCAACTCCTGAAACCGAGAACGGTGCCGAATATGGCGCAGAGTCCATCAAGGTCCTGAAAGGCCTTGATGCCGTGCGCAAACGGCCCGGCATGTATATCGGCGACACTGATGACGGCTCCGGCCTTCACCACATGGTGTACGAGGTGGTGGACAACGCCATCGACGAGGCCCTGGCCGGACATGCTGACCATGTAACCGTCACGCTGAACCCGGACGGTTCGGTGACCGTTTCCGACAACGGCCGCGGCATCCCGACTGACATGCACCCGGAAGAAGGCGTTTCGGCGGCCGAGGTGATCATGACCCAGCTGCATGCAGGCGGGAAGTTCGACCAGAACTCCTACAAGGTCTCCGGCGGTCTGCACGGCGTTGGCGTTTCGGTGGTGAATGCACTTTCCACCCGGCTTGACCTGCGCATCTGGCGCAACGACCAGGAACACTTCATGACGTTTGCGCATGGTGAAGCGCAAGGCGCCCTTGAGGTTGTTGGACCGGCAAACGGCAAGAAGGGAACCGAAGTTACGTTCCTGCCCTCCCCGGAAACTTTCTCCAAAACGGAATTCGACCTGAGCACGCTTGAGCACCGCCTGCGTGAACTGGCGTTCCTCAATTCCGGTGTCCGGATTATCCTGACGGACAAGCGCGGCGTGGAAGATGTGGTCGAGGAGCTGTTCTACGAAGGCGGCCTGGAAGCCTTTGTCCGTTATCTGGACCGGGCAAAACATCCTTTGATCGAAGAACCGATCAGCATTCAGGCAGAACGTGACGGTATCACCGTCGAAGCCGCCATGTGGTGGAACGACAGTTATCACGAACAGGTTCTGTGCTTCACGAACAACATCCCGCAGCGCGATGGTGGTACGCACCTGGCCGGTTTCCGGGCCGCACTGACACGTCAGGTTACCGGTTATGCGGAAGCGGCCGGCCTGATGAAGAAGGAAAAGGTGTCTCTTTCCGGCGACGATTGCCGTGAAGGATTGACCTGCGTTCTATCGGTAAAGGTTCCGGACCCGAAATTCTCCTCGCAGACCAAGGACAAACTTGTGTCTTCCGAGGTTCGACCGGTCGTGGAAAACCTTATTTCACAAACGCTTAGCGAGTGGCTGGAAGAAAACCCAGCACCTGCGAAGTCGATCGTCTCCAAGGTTGTCGAAGCCGCGTCCGCCCGCGAAGCGGCCCGCAAGGCGCGTGAACTGACCCGGCGCAAAGGCGCTCTGGATATTGCCTCGCTTCCCGGCAAACTGGCGGATTGCCAGGAACGGGATGCTTCGAAAGCCGAATTGTTCCTGGTGGAGGGTGATTCCGCGGGTGGCTCGGCCAAACAGGGTCGTCACCGGGAAAATCAGGCCGTGTTGCCGCTGCGAGGCAAGATCCTCAACGTTGAACGTGCCCGTTTCGACAAAATGCTGTCTTCAAACGAAATCGGCACGCTGATCACCGCACTTGGCACTGGCATCGGCAAAGAGGAATTCAACGTCGAGAAGCTACGCTACCACAAGATCATCATCATGACCGATGCTGACGTGGATGGTGCTCACATTCGAACTCTTCTTTTGACCTTCTTTTTCCGGCAGATGCCAGACCTGATCGAAAACGGTTATGTCTATATTGCTCAGCCGCCGCTCTACAAGGTCAAGCGCGGTCAGTCGGAGCAGTATCTGAAGGATCAGGCGGCTCTGGAGGACTACCTTATCGCGCAAGGCCTCGATGACGCGTCCCTGACCCTTTCGGGCGGAGAAGTCAGAACGGGCCAGGATTTGCTTTCGGTTGTAGAAACTGCTCGCAAGATTGCCGATATATTCGACGGACTGCACTCGCGTTACAATCGCGATGTCGTCGAGCAGGCAGCCATCGCCGGCGCGCTCACTGCGGAAATCCTGGAAGATCATTCCAAAGCGGAAGAGGCAGCGGCCTATATCGCCCGGCGCATGGACATTCTGGCAGACGAATTTGAACGCGGCTGGACCGGTGAAGCACGCGACGACGGCAGCCTGGTCTTCAGGCGCACGGTGCGCGGTGTCGAAGAGGCGGCCACGATCGATGCCGCTCTGCTCGGCTCAGCCGATGCCCGGCGTCTTGCAGCCCACGCGGACCATCTGCACGAAGTTTACGGCAAGGCCGCACTCCTTCGCCGTAAGGATATCCCGACGGAAATCCGCGGGCCTCGAGCACTGCTTCAGCAGGTTTACGCGTATGGTCAGAAGGGTATCTCTCTGCAGCGCTATAAGGGTCTGGGGGAAATGAACCCCGAGCAGCTCTGGGAAACCACGCTCGATCCGAATGTCCGGTCCCTGCTGCAAGTCAAGGTGAAAGAGGCAGACGATGCCGACGACATCTTCACCAAGCTGATGGGTGACGAAGTTGACCCGCGCCGTGAGTTCATCCAGGACAACGCGCTCGCGGTGGCAAACCTCGACATTTGACGAAGACGCACGTCTGTCAACGATCAGGAGCGGCGATTTCGCCGCTCTTTTTTGTTGATCTCGCGCACTTCCGCAACTTCTTCGTCAGGACGTCCAGGGTTCCGGCTTGCCGAAGTAAAAGCCCTGTGCCGCTTCAATATTGAATTCCTGCAGCAACCGCGCTTCCTCGGCAGTCTCTACATGCTTGGCGATCACCTTAATGCCAAGCTCATGAGCAGCCCTGACGAGACCGTTCAGGATAGCTGCCTTTGCGGGCTCATCGACAACCTGCTGAGTCAGGCTCGATTCCAGTTTGAGCCACTCGACCCGCAGACCGGTCAGGCGTGAGAGAACGGGCCAGTGACCGGCAAAATCGTCAATCGCAGTCTGACAGCCGAATTCGCTGACAAAATTGAAGAACGATTCTACTGTTGCCGGTTCGCGCAGGAAGTCTCTTTCCGCAATTTCCAGGCAAAGCCGCGACGCCAGAAGCGGATTGACCGATAAACGGTGATAAAGGCCATCGCGAAAATTCGGATCACGCGCCGATTCCGCCGATACATTCATTGTCAGCAGAGAACGCACCGGATTGCGTTCAGCGGCGTCAAGAACCTTGTCCAGCGCCCAAGCGTCAACTTGCGCAATGAAGCCGGACCGCTCGGCCGCTGAGATCCAGGCGCGAGACGAGATTCCCTTTGCCCGGTCTCCCTGCAGCCGCAAAAGAACCTCCGAACCGCAAATCCTGTCATTCTTCAGGCACATGATTGGCATGGCGTAAAGCGCCAGTTCGCTTGCCCGGAAGCTGCTGGGCTCCGGCAACTCCGCCAATTCACTGCCTCTGGTCTGGCAGTCACTAGACTGGACGCTATGGATGTGAACCGATTGTCCGCCATATCTCTTGCCGCGCAGGCAGGCCCTGTCGGCCAGCCCGAGAATGCTGGCTGCATCACCATCCTTCAGCGAAACGTCACTGTCGACAAAGGCAACTCCGATCGATCCTCCGATGGTGAATACCCGTTCGCCGACTTCCAGGCGAATCCGGTCAAACCCGTCGAGGATCTTCTCGGCAATTTCCAACGCGGCCTCTTCGTTGGCCGCTGGCACCATGCCGGCAAACTCGTCTCCGCCGATACGGGCAACGGTGCCGAACTCACCGAGGGTCAGACGAAGACAGGCAGCGACCCGCAGAAGCATGTCGTCCCCCGCATCATGCCCTCCGAGGTCATTCACCTTCTTGAACTCATCGAGATCGATATAGAAAATCGCGAGACCGGTATCCGTGTCGGAGGAGAGACGTACGAGTTCACGGTTCAGGGCCTTTTTGAAGGCCCGGCGATTTTCCAGTCCCGTCAGCGGGTCCTGATAGGCCAACCGACGGTTTTCGGCAACTTCCCGCGGGCAATCGACATTCCGCCTGATGATTGCCATCGATACCGCCTGACCTTCCCTGCGGTTGCGGGTCTTTGGAAGCGGGAACATCCTGACTTCGCACATCTGACGATCTGCGGCGCCGGAAGGATCGGTCTCGCCATTTTGCGGTATGTAAAACGTATGCGGCAGGTCCTCACCGATCGACACCAGCATCTCGGTCAACTGATCCGCATCGAAATTGCAGGCTGTGACCTTCAAGAGCATCTCGGCCTTCTGCTGGTAAGTCTCTGTGCCGTCGAAAATCAGGACATCGTCAGGGAAATGTTCCAGCAATCCCTTTTCAAGACCGTCCGCTGTTTCCGCGTTTCGATGCTCAACGGGCTCTGCCTGTCCGTTTATTTCGTCCTGACCAACGTCTTCCATGTCAAACTGGACAAGCACGGCCTTGCGCTCTCCGGTCAGGGAAATGAACGACGTACAGATCATGTGATGGCAGAAGATGGTGCCCGACTGGAGGTAAATGGCGCCGCTTGCTTGCGCCGGAACACCGCTGAAGGCCGCCGACAGCACGACCTCGCATCGCTTCCAGCTGGCTTCGGACAGCAAGTCCTTCAGACCCGAGGGAACATCGGCAACAGCCTTCGCCGCGCATTCGGAAATCATATGGGTGTTGGAGACCAATATGCTGCCGTCCCGGGCAACGTAAGCGGCAGCGTGCGGCAGCACCTCCAGCAAGGACGTGTGAAAATCCGTGAGCGTTTTACTATCTGCACTCCCGGATTTCCCCCGCCGGTCATTTACTAACCGATGGCTGATTTGCACCAGATCGCCCTTTCAAAAAATCTTCGCAATTGGCGCTAACTCAAATACAACAACGCGCCGTCTTTATTCTGAAATCACTAACACAGTTTAACGTGTAAACTTGCGCGAGGAAAACTTCCCACAAGTCTTCAATTTCTTATGGTTAACGAAAAATTAATCCATAGTTATCTGATTTATTTAAAATTTTAACTTATTTTTCGATGAACTACATCTCATGTGCTTCGAGTTGCCACAATTTCATCATTATGCTGACGTAAGGGCCGCGGCGAATTGATGTTCATTCATTGACGTTTGTCCTTACCCGGGTCCCCGTGCCCTGCATGCCGATGGAAACACTCATGAATTTCTCGAATAAATCGAATTTCAATTGGCTGGCTCTTGCCTGCGCAACTGTATTTCTGTTCGTCAACGGTGGAGCTCTTGCAGCCGCTGACAGCTTTGAGCAATGCGGAAAGGCTTCCTGGTACAAGCTTGGCGGCAAGACGGCCAGCGGCGAAAGAGCCAATCCAAATGGCCTGACTGCCGCACACAGAACACTGCCCTTCGGAACCATGGTCGAGGTGACAAACCTGTCGAACGGCAAAACCGTTACTGTCCGCATCAACGACCGCGGGCCTTTTACCAAGGGGCGCGTCATCGATGTGACGTTGGCGGCGGCAAAAGAGCTTGGCTTCGTCGGTAAGGGGATCACACGGGTTCGGGTGACAGGCAAAGGCGAGCAAATTGACGCGCAGCATCGTCAAAAGTGCCAATAAATCATTCGCGATACTGCCGCAACAGTCGTTGACTGCATGACGCTAGGGAAAATCTGATTTATTTAACCTATTGAATCTTATTCGCAAATATAGACGAACTAAAGTTTCGTATTTGACTCAGTATGAATAACGATCAGTCGCATTACGGTGAATCAAAAAATAAAATATTTTACGGTAATGACATTCGCCGAAGATGCCGCTAGAGTTGCCGCCGTGGTCGATGGGGCCACGTGCACAGTAACTTTATTCGCGCAGTCTTCCCGGCTGCGCGTTTTTTTTTACGGGATGCGAAAAAATTCGGATCCCGGCTTGCAGGGACGAGCGATGGTCCGGCATGTCAACGCTCCAAAGCGACAAGGCCTCAATGCCTTACATGACTTCAGCTGCGTAACTTTCACTCCCTCGCCAGCGAGGCTGGCAACGTCCGCTGCGTCATGCCATCTCACTTGAGAAACTGACATGCTTTTGGCCGTCTCTGGCCTGGCCGGACGAGTGGTCAGACAATCAGCGACTTCAATTCATCAAACATCCAGCGGGTCGCCGGTCCCTGAAACGTTTCCTTTGCGATAAGGATTTCAATGGGCGGACTCCATGGCTTGTGGTCGAAGCGAATGTTCATGCGATGCATTCTGGACTGTGCGATCCATTCATCCGCCAGAAAGGCCGGCAGATAGGCCCAACCGAGACCGTCCATTACCATTGCGCAGATCGTACGATAATCGTTTGCAAACCAGGCAAGCGTCGACATTTTTGGAAAGGCATCCAGACCGGTTTTATCCACCCCTCTTAAAAGCAATTCCCTGTATGGGATCAGATCATTCATGGAGAGGTGCCGCCGGCTAGCCAGCGGGTGGTCAGGGGCGCAGACCGCATGAAACGGCAAATTGCCGATGAAGCAGTGTTCGACTTCATTGTCGATCTCGGCTTCGGAAATAATGAGACCAAGATCCACTTCGCCCGCTTTCACAAGGCCGCTGATATCAGGGCTGGCCACGGAAACGATTTCAAGGGCAGTTGTCGGAAACCGGTCACTGAAGCCGTGAAAGATCCGAGGCAGGCGCGGCAGCGCCAGGGCGCTGTCCATTGCCAGTCGAACTTCCGCCTCCTCGCCGCTCTGGATCGAGGCTGTTGCCGCATTGAGGTCATCCACCTGCCGAAGGATCGAACGGGCGAATTCCAGAATGCGGCTGCCCTGCGCCGTCAGCGTCGGCTTGCGCGTCGACCGGTCGAACAGTTCTACATCCAGATCCACTTCCAGAGAGGCAATCCCCTGACTGACCGCGGACTGCACCTTGCCCAGCTTGCGCGCACAGGCCGAGAAAGACCCTGTCTCCACGGTTTCGGCAAACATTCTGAGATGTTCCAGACTGTACATGGCCCCGCTCCCGCTATATCTGCTGCTATTATCATAATTTCTGATATTAATTGATTTTTTAATATCATCATAATTGATTAAAGGAGCTCCGGGATTTTGGAGTTTCATTGATGACGATTAAAGAACGGGTGCTGCATTCGGTCCTCTTTGAGGTGATTGCGCTGATCCTTTTCGTGCCTCTGGCGATGATGGTGACGGACAAGGGCGCGGGCACGATGACCGCCCTGAGTGTCAGCCTGTCGCTGATCGCCATGGTCTGGAACTTTGTCTACAATTGGGGATTTGATGGTGTGTTCGGCGCCGACCGGCTGTCGCGGCGCCTGCCCTTGCGCCTGTTTCACGGACTGTGCTTCGAGCTGGGCCTGATCTTCGTATCGCTGCCACTACTCATGTATGTCCTTCAGGAAAGTTTCCTGACGGTTCTGGCCATGGACCTTGGCGCCGTGGTCTTCTTTCTCGTTTATGCCGTTGTTTTCAACTGGGTCTACGACATCACCCGCGACCGCCTCTTTTCCTCGGCGCTCACAGGCAAATAGACCTCGCAGCCAAACGCTCCGGCCCGCCACAAGCACGGGGATCGTTGCCATGATATCTTGTCCATAAGCACAGAAAGCCATTGCCGAAGGCAACCGGATCTTGTAAGAGGACGCTCTATCCGCCGCATGGTTCACCAGCGGCCGACTAAGCACCCGTAGCTCAGCTGGATAGAGCGCTGCCCTCCGAAGGCAGAGGCCAGAGGTTCGAATCCTCTCGGGTGCGCCAATGTTTTCAATGGCTTAGCGAAATTTCTATTGTGAAAATTTGTTCCTTTCATAGGTTTGGGACAAATTTGGGACAAATCCGATTTCAAGGAACCGATGTCCCGTGCCAACCAAGCGCCTCAACAACCATCCTCACGTCTACGAACGCATCACTGCCGACGGGCGCCTGACAGGCTATCAGGTCAAGATCCGGAAAAAGGGCTTCCCCGACTTCACGAAAACCTTCGACCGATTGGCGGACGCCGATGCCGCCGTCGTCCAGGTCCTCAACGATCGCAACCACGGCAGCCGTCGCGATCACCGGGCTCCCGAGCGCATCACTCTCGGCGAAGTGCTGGAAAAGGCCATCCTGGAAATCCGGCGGGGCGAGCGGAAGGGCAAAGATGGCGATGCCGCGCGCTTGTCCGTTTTCATAAAGCGCCATCCGCCGTTCTGCCAGATGAGCATGGCACATATCACTCGCCATGACTGGGAGGACTGGAAGGCATTACGGCTGGAAGAGGTAAAATCCAGCACGGTGCGCCGGGAAATGAACTTGCTGATGCCGGTCATGAAACAGGCCGCCATAGATCTCGACATGCTCGGTTCCCCGCTGGATCAGGTCAGTCGCCCCAAGGTGCGAGATGAACGGATCATCCGGCTCGAACCCGATGAAGAGCTCAGACTTTTCCTGGAGTTCGGCCGTGCCAGGAACGAGCTTCTTCTTCCGGCCGCCCGGTTTGCTCTTGAGACCGGGTGCAGGCGCTCGGAACTGCTGCGTCTTGGCTGGGCCGACTACAGTCACAACGGTGGAACGATATATCTGCGTGATGCCAAGAATGGGCGCGGCAGGGATATTCTGCTTACCAGCGCAGCCCAGGCCGTCGTTGAAAGCCTGCCCGGCCGCCAGAAAATGAAAGGCCTCATCTTTCCCATTTCGGCCGAGGCACTGAAAAACGCCTTCGAGCGGGCGCGCCTACGCGCTGATGTCGAACATTGGCGCTGGCACGATTTCCGCCATGAGGCGATTTCGCGTTGTTTCGATCACGGCTGGACCGCGGAGCAGGTCATGGATTTTTCCGGCCACGTCGATATCAAATCGCTGTTGCGCTACCGACACCCACGAGTGGCCGATGCAGTGGCACGACTGCGCCGGATGGAAAGCGAGCGTCAAGCTGCTGGAGGTCTGCGGATAGCGGGGTGAACATCCTGGTTCCGGTGACAAACCGTCATTGAGGATCGGTGTTGTTCCGGAGCCAGGAATTGGCTGATGGCACCAGGCTCTTGCGCGGCCTTCCGAGCTTCTTGCCTTTTTTCGCCGCCATCTTTTTGGGCTCTTCCTTGGAGGGCTCCCGTCGAGCGGTTTCCGCTTTTGGCGCGGGAGCCTGCTGCGGCATGACAGGTTCCTGCCCCACCAGGGTGCGGGATTTCAACACCGGGCGCGACCGCGAAATCACCGCATGCGCCTCGATCCAATCCTCCACATCATCAGCGAGGTAAAGCGCGCGCTTTTGCGGCATGAAAAATCGCGGCCCCTCACCCTTCATCGCCAGTTGAGCGAGGGAACTTTCCGAGATTGGATAGTTTTCCGCGACCTCGCGCCGTGTCAGATATTTCTTCATGGGCGGCCCGGCGATTGCGGCGTGCTCGCGAGTGCCCGCACATGCCGGTCGGCATTTTGGATGGTAAGCGCCGCATATCCGGCGGCCTTTTCCGGCCGGCGGGCCGTGAGCCATGCCTCCAGCGTCGATCCCGAC
Organism: Roseibium sp. SCP15; assembly: GCF_040329435.1. Lineage (NCBI taxonomy): Bacteria > Pseudomonadati > Pseudomonadota > Alphaproteobacteria > Hyphomicrobiales > Stappiaceae > Roseibium > Roseibium sp. SCP15. The sequence continues at coordinate 1,158,786 of NZ_JBDZYI010000002.1, forward strand.
ACGCCCTCCTCGAGAGCAACAACCACTGCGGCAAAGTCCAGCTCTGATGGAGAAGAGGCTTCCAGGGGGCGGGTCCCGCGTTGAACTTCGGCCCGAATGCGCGCCTCCTGCACATGGCGGATCCCGTCGAGCACATCGAAATCATCAGTCGTTGGAGGACAGCCGGATACCGCCGCGACCGGCGGCGTTTCACGGGCAAAGCCCGGGCCGCGCCCGCGCTGTGCCGCTAGGTGAGCCTTTACCTCGGTAAGCAGGTCTTCGCCCGCGGACGCAACACGGCCACTGGCATCTACCAGGCGCACGAATGGAAAACTTCCGTTTGCCTTCCGGTATTTCGGCTTGCGATTGGTGAAGCCCGGCAATCGGCCGGGTTGCATTGGACTGACGGCTCGCGGGTCACCGCCATAAAGTTCGGCCAAGCGTTTTACCGCGACACGAACAACGGGGTACGGCAGTTCACCAGCGGTGATGAGCTTGATCCAAACCTGGAAGTTTCCCGGTGACGTCTCCACGGTCAATGCCGGCTGCAAGCCATCTGACGCAACACGCGCCACTGCTTCAGCATTCAGATCGTCAAGCATAACGATGCCAGGATGTCCGTCCCGGGCCGATGGCCCGAGACGTATGAATATGGCCGCACCTCTTGCATTGGCTGCTGCGGCTCTAGAGAGGAGTTTCGCGACATCTGCCGGCCCCAGATTGCGGCCAGTCCAGATGCCACGGCCCCGAACTTCGGTTTCCCGAGGAGGAAAGATGAAGCCGATGTCGAGCAATGTATCAAGAGCTGTTCGAGTTTGCAGGACAGCCCGCCTTGTTGCTGGGTGGACCATAACCCCTCCTATCGAAGAAGCGTCGGGCCGATGACGGCGAGACAGTGGTCCGAAATGGCCCTTGCCATGGCCGGGGCGGAAAGGTTGGACCATCCGGCCGGCAGCGGCCTTGTGAGGTGGTCCAACACTTCCAGTCCCCGCAACCCCTTCTCCATCAGGCGTACAACGGAGCCGACCTCATCAACAGCATCATCCAGGTAGCCCGTAAGCTGCCCCCTCTCCGCCATCTCAATGGCGCGGGAAAAGAGGTCTCTGTCAGGATCCTGGACCGGGTATCGCTCACCGAGCGCCACACCGGCGATAGCCGCGTAGGCCGAACTTCCTGCTGGCAGAGATGAGCCATTCTTGAGAGCAGCCAGATCGTTGTGTGTGCTCTTCGCAGCTGCGTGACACTCCCTCAGGGTTCGCCTAAGCGCAAGCACAGACACAGAAGAGAAGTCCGGAGTATGCGGTTCGGTCGGCGTGATGTCGGGGTCGTGTTCATTCATGAGTTAGCCTCGCTGATTAATGTAGAGGCCCTCAATTATTCACACGGCGATGCAAGGAACAAAAACTTTTTTTCCGAGGCGACCGGCTTGTTTCTTTCATGGGCATTCATACGATTTCAGGAGGTCCAGAGAGGCAGCAGCCAGCCGTGCCTTGTTAACCGCGCAAGCGGTTTCCAAGGCAGCTGGCCAGGGGCTACGCGCCCCGTGGACCCCCGATGTTTGGCCGACCAGGAGTGGATGAGGATGAGCAGTGGCAGCGAAAAGCGGCAGAAAAATCAGGTGGTCGGCGTGCGTATGGAAGACGACCTTTACGGCATTCTGACCGATCGGGCCGCTCGGGCCGGTTTGCGGCCCGGCACCTACGCCCACCAGGTGCTCGCAGAGCATCTCGTCGGGGCAGAACCCGTCGCTCGGATTGCCCGCAACCGGATCATCGTGTCCGAAGAAGACCGTCAGGTTGTCGCAGAGTTCTCCCGGCATGCAGGGCGACTTTCCGGTGCGCTCATACAGGCTGCGCGTATTGCCAGGCTTGGTCGGATGACGGCCTACCACGAGCTTATCGAGCGACTAATCGCCGACCTTCAGACCGTACGCCAGGCGGTCTATGCCATCCAACGAGCGATCAAATGATCGGAGGAATGACGGAACACACGGGAGATGAGGCACTCGCGTATCATTGGTTGAAAGCCGACGGTCATGAGCGCGTCGAGATCCGGACCCATGGCCTTCTCGGTCGAGGAGCCGTCGATGGGCTCCAAGAGCTTTGTCTCCTTGCCTCAGGCTGCCGCTCTCGCAAACCTATTTTGCATACCTGGGCGAGCCCATCCATTGAGTACGACGCCCACCAATGGGAAGATTATTGGTGTCGGTTCGAGGACGAGATGGACCTTGTTGGACAGCCCTACGTTGAGGCCGAGCACCAAAAATTTGGTCGTGGCGGTCGGCATGCCACCCATGTTCATAGGGCCTATCTGCGTGTCTCTCCCGAGGGCAAGGCCATTCGCATGAGCCACCTCGCCCCCCGACAGGAGAAGCTGTCGCGTATCAGCGAGTTCATGACGGGCGAGCCCTTTACCAGCGGCATCTATAACCGGTCCGTCATTACGACCTTGCGAGAGACTGAGTTTGCCGCTGTTGCCAACGCCATGGTTGAAGCTGGATTGGACCAGCACCGAGCAACCCGGGCGACATCCGCGCAAGAACGCGCCGCTTCTGAGCGCCTTGAGGATATGGCCATCGACGAAGTGGAAATCCGGGTTTGGCGCGCCTGGAATGCGAGTGACGACGGCAAATCGTTTCGTGCACTACTCGATGCTGCGGGCTTAAGGCTGGCCACCGGCGAGAAAGTTGCTGTCGTCGTCACGCCAAGATGTAACCGGGTGCCGCTCCGGCGGGCCTTAAGCCGGGTGGCTAAGCGGCATGGGCAAGCATCAATTCGCAAGGCGGATGTCGACAGTCGGCTTGCCGGCCTGGAGCTCATTCACTGCGAAAGCCTTGAGCCGTTGAATGACTTTGCGGTGGAGCGCCTCGGTGTGACCGGGCGCGCGACTCGAGAAAATCGCAAGGCTGCAAAAGAAGAACTCGAACCGAGCTATCAGCCAACTGAAATATTTTCCAATGCTTCGGCCGAAAGCCCAAGGCATCTTGGGGAGCACAAAGGCACACCGGAATATTCTGAACCGGCAACGCCTCGGCCGCTCGATCCTGCGCAATTAACGCCCGAAGTTCTCGCCGCGATCGACCGTTTCAAGGCGGCGTTCTTTGCTTCGCCGTCTCCGGCGGAAGGGTCTGAACAGAGTGACATCAGGGATTTGGAAGTGGAGCAAAAAGCAAAATTGCGTTGTGCTAAAGCCTTAGAAAGTGAACTCTACCAGCAGCCAAGCCTGCAGGAGGTTACCTGGCGCGATAGCTACAAGGCTCAACTCGCTAACCTTCCACGAGAACTGGGCCCGCGACTTGCCTGGGTAGAACAGCAGGCGGCCGCTCGAGCGCGCATCCGCCTGAAGACCGGTGTTGTCGTCACCACAGAGCCTCTACGAGCAACGGTGTCCAAGCCAACCACCGATACTGTCGACGTTGTTGTCGCTCATGCCAAACGCCAAGGATGGAGGCAAGTCGTCATCACCGGCGGCACGGATGAATGGCGCGAGCGCCTCACCCGAGCTGTGACACGGGCAGGCATGGAAATTACGAACCCGGAGCTAAAGGAGTTTGCAGCCAACGAGACAGACCGCGAACTGACACGGTCCCTTGTCCGAACTTGGCTCACGACCAGAAAACAAGCCCAAGACACACGCAACCGAAAAGACATCGAATTGTTCTACCTGGCCATCGATGAACTGAAGGGCGCTACAGACCTGGACTTCGTCCTCGGACCAGATCTCGCCCGACGGTACAAATCTGATCGCGAACGGCTCCGCATCATTCGCGAAGAGGCGGCAAACAATTATCAACCGGTCGGACCGTAACAGGAATGCCCTGCGGCACAGGGGCGGCGGCGCGCGGCGCGCCAGGAAACGCCGCCTTTGGCGGCGGCTCTTGTAAGTCCAGTGAATAGCCTCAAGATTTCTGGACGCCTCAAGAAGCCCGCCCTGTTGGGGAGCCCTATTCTACATTTTCGCTGTGAAAACTCTGTGCCTAGAGTTCGAACGACGGTTTGTAAATTCCAAGCCCGAGAAGGGTCAGCTTGTCCGAGCGCTACAGACAAGCCGTGGATGATGTCGCAGAAGCTCTATCGGAAGGCGTCAGCAAATGATCAGCCGAATCCTGAAAGCCCTGGTGTGCGCCCTGCCGCTTATATCGGCACCTTCGGCGGCCTTTGCAGACTACCTGGTCGGAAGTCCGATCCAGGCGATTATCTGCCACGGGTTCATTTCCCAGACATGCGAAAGCAAAAGAGTTGACGCCACTTTCGAAGATGGAAAACCGCAGGATTTGCCAGCGATCTACGAAACAGCAGACCGACATGCCGGTGGAATTTGCTGGATCGAGATAGACAGCAACATTTTCAAAAACCTACTCGGATGCGGGTGCAACTTTGCAGGCAAGGGCAATCGACCAAAACTCATCATAATGGGCAGCAACTGACACATGCAGGAACCCGATTCCGCTTCGCGCCCACGATTCGGTCGGTTTCGCTCTTTGGAACGATGCCCGGAAGCCGTCGTTCGTTTCGGCTAACAGCTGCAACGGCCAATACGGGCGAAAGCCAAACGTTTGCTAAGGGTGCGTATTTGTAGTGCCTCTCCTTTGAGATCTGACCTTCCAGCCCACGACAGGGGTCGTCTCCCTTGTCAGTGGTCTGAAAGGCGGAGCGCAAACATTCGCCATAAACGAGAAGCAATCAATCCAATCAATCGGAAATTTCATTGTAAATGTTTTTGTGGTAACTGCGATCGGTGGAATCGGCCTTGGCCCGAAGTCGAATCTTGGTGATCTTAGGCCGTGTGGACGAATTGGAGATGCATTTCGCCGGGAAATGCATGGTTCAAGAACAAGGAAATCCGGCGCAGGGGATGCTGGCGCATCCTCAAGGCGGATTCCCGACGGGATTGAGCGATGCAGGCCCGGCCTTTCGGGTGTGACACCAGCCGTCGATTTGGCGCGAAAATTCTTTTGCGCGTATCACCGATACGCTCTGCAAGTCTTTTCACTCCAACTCTTGACCGGTGTCATACGAAATACGTCTCCAATTCGCCCACACGGCCTAGGGTTGAGTATTCTTGAGCAAAGGGTCTCCAAGCTCTCGGCCGGGAAAAACGACAGCTGCCGGCGTCGATCTGAATAAGGATGTGCACAACATTGGGGGATTAGTACAAATACTTCTATGAGCATTGTCGGATCGCTTTAACTTATGAGCGGGCCGTGATCTCAATGTCTTTGCCTGCGGCTTGTTTGCAAGTTTAAAGAGCGCTGAATACAAGCGCTGCACGTGGAGGGTAAATGGTTTCCCGATCAAATAAACGGCAAGCTGATGCAACGCCGCACGCGTCTTCACTGATCGAAGGGATGCGAGATTTCGGGTACACCCTAGAGACCGCCATGGCCGATATCATCGACAACTCGGTGACAGCTCGAGCGTCTCGAGTGAATATCCTTGCGGAGACAGCAACTGACGAGCCATGGATCGCAATCGTCGACGATGGGTGCGGAATGACCGAGCCCGAACTGATTGAAGCGATGCGGCCCGGTTCAAAAAATCCTCTCCTAGAAAGAGAAGGGCGTGACCTTGGTCGTTTCGGCTTGGGTTTGAAGAGCGCCAGTTTTTCCCAGTGCCGACAGTTGACGGTAATTTCGCGGAAGTCTGGAGAGACTTGTGCCGCGACATGGGACCTCGACAATGTGGCGCAGACCAATGATTGGCGGGTCGATCTGGAGGATGATCTGTCTAAAATTCCAGCGGCTAATAGTTTGCCGGAAAACGGCACAATCGTTCTCTGGCGCAAGCTGGATCGTCTTTCTACGAACTTCCGCCACGATACAGGGAAAAGGTCCGCAGAGATCAACAAGGCTATATCGGGAGCCGAGCGACATCTGCGTCTTTGTTTTCACCGGTATATGGAAGGCAACAGACCCGCTCTCCGCATTCTTTTAAACGAAAGGAAGTTGTCCCCCATTGATCCCTTTGCGACAGACCACTTAGCTACCCAAGCTGATCCGGAGGAACGGCTCCCGCTCCTGAACGGAGAGGTCGTCACTCAGTGCTTCACCCTTCCTCATCACAAGAAGATGTCGAAGTCAGCATGGGAAGAACTGGGTGGCTCGGAAGGACACCTTCGGTCACAAGGTTTTTATATCTATCGCGAGCGGCGCCTGATCATCGCTGGCAGCTGGCTCGGATTGGCGCGACAGACCGAATTGACGAAACTCGCGCGGGTGCGCGTCGACATTCCAAACACCATGGACTCCGATTGGAAGATCGACGTCAGGAAGGCTTCCGCGCAAATGCCGCCCGTGGTTCGCGAAAGGCTGCGACGGATTGTCGAGCGGTTGCAGGGGACATCCAAGCGAACCTACCAACGGCGCGGCCGCAAGCTGGTGTCGGACGAAAACCTGCCGTTGTGGAACCGCATTCGGAAGGACGAAGGCATTGTCTATCGACCGAATGTCGAGCATCCCTCGATCACCGGTTACGTGCAGATCTTGCCTGAAGAACTCCGCCACGGCTTCCAGGCCTGTATCAACTTGCTCGGGACCGGACTGCCGATCGCGGCGCTTCACGCTGACATGCTTGGCGGCGCGGAACGAGTCACTTCGGATGAGACCGAATTCAGCGAACTCGCCGAGGCAGCAGAAACTGCGGTCCGGGCCCTCATAGCGGCAAGCATGACAGGAAATGACGTGGTGCGGACCCTGTGCTCAACGGAGCCCTTCATCCACCACAAAGACTCGATTCGGAAGCTGGTCGAAGACATCGAACATGGAGAACGCTCGTGACAGCGCAACTGAAACACCTCGATGATGTGGTATCTCAATCGCTGGCTCATCAACGTAAAACTGGGGCTGAACTTCGAGACTTCATCACTACAATGAACATGGCGCTGAACGTAAACGCAGCGCCTGATGCGCTTGAGCAGCTGGCACGGGACATTGAGGAACGATTCGGCATCACGATGGGACTTGGCGCCATGGTTGATGCCGAGAACTTCCGTCCTTGGCTGGACGAAGCTAAGGCGTCGATCCAGCCATTCTATTGGGACCGGTACAAGAAGCTGCTGCACAAGAATGGTCTGCCGCAGGACGTCATCACGACAACGGACGAGTTGACGGATCGAATTCTTGGCCGTCTTGGCAATCCGGGCCTTGCGGAGAAATGGGACCGGCGCGGAATGGTCGTCGGTCACGTGCAGAGCGGGAAAACTGCGAACTACACCGGTCTGATCTGCAAGGCTGCAGATGCGGGCTATCGCCTGATCGTAGTCATCGCTGGCATTCACAACAATCTACGGAACCAGACGCAGGAGCGAATCGACGAAGGTTTCATCGGTCGTGATACAGGACGGTTAGCCACCCAAGGCAAGAAGGGCAACCGCGCCATCGGTGTTGGCTTGTTCGACGACCGACAGGTTCCGGTCAGCCTCACCAACACTCTTTCGGACTTTCGCAAGGACACGGCGTCGACGAATACCAGCCAAATCGACTCATACAAGGTACCGGTCGTCTTGGTGATCAAGAAGAACCACAACACTTTGCGCAACCTTTTGGACTGGCTGCGGGAGAACAGCGCGCGGGGTGACGATCAGATGATCGACCAACCGATGCTGTTGATCGACGACGAGGCTGACAACGCTTCGATCAATACCAAGTATTCCAAAGAAGAAATCACGAAGATCAACGGGCAGATCCGCGATCTTCTGAACATGTTCCATCGCAGCTGCTACGTCGGTTACACCGCAACACCCTTCGCTAACATCTTTGTCGATCCTGACCAGTACGATGAAGCGTTGAAAGAAGACCTATTTCCCAAACATTTCATCGTGGGTCTTGATGCGCCCTCCAACTACTTCGGGGCGAAGAAGATCTTCATCGACGGCGTTCCAGATGACGGAGACCCGATCTGGCTTCGTTACATCTCCGACAACGAAGATGTCCTTCCAATGAAACACCGCATTAATCAGACTGTCGATGAGTTGCCCGAAAGCTTGAGGGAAGCTGTGCGAGCCTTTCTGATTGCACGTACGATTCGAAACTTGCGCGGACAGGCGGCGAAACATTGCTCGATGTTGGTGAATGCAAGCCGTTTCACGAGTGTTCAAGGATTGCTCCGGAACCGACTCCATCAATATGTCGAGGGCATTTTGGATTCTTTGCGGGTCAACGGAGCGCGCGACGCGGCCGCTATAAATGATGCGATGATTGCCGACCTGCACGACACTTGGGAAATGGAATACTCTGATGCAGAATCGGACTGGTCCAAGGTTCTTGCGGCCATGTTGGAAGCCGTAGCCGCCACCAAAGTCGTCGAAGTGAACAGCCGCGCCAACGGTCTCGATTACTCCGGGGATTCCAGCATCGGTCAGACCGTTATCGCAGTTGGCGGCTTTTCCTTGTCGCGAGGACTTACCCTTGAAGGACTAACCATCACTTGGTTCCTCCGCAATACCATGATGTACGACACTCTAATGCAGATGGGACGCTGGTTTGGCTACCGTGGTGGCTACGAGGATCTTTGCCGTATCTGGATGCCTTCCGAGGCAATCGACTGGTATGCCCATATCGCCGAAGCCAGCGAAGAACTACATCTCGAACTCAAAAGAATGGAAAAAGCGAAGGCGACACCGTCGGACTTCGGCTTGGCCGTGAGGAGTCACCCGGCATCGCTTCTTGTCACGGCACGAAACAAGATGGGGTCCGGTCAGAAACATGTCATGATCGGGCTTTCCAATGCGTGGGTCGAGACGGCGAAAATCACCGCAAAACCGAAAGAATTGGAGGCCAACGAAGCTGCAGCCAAGCGCCTCCTACAAGACCTGGCGGCTCGCGGTCTTGACCCTGATGCTGCGGAGAGGGTCAACGGTGGTCATTTGCTACTAGACGCCCCCGTCGAGCTGATCGACCAGTTCCTGCTCAGTTGGCGCAACCATGATCAGGCGTTTCTGACGCAGCCTGGCCCAGTACGCAGCTACATCCGCGACCGCCACGAGGATGAGCTGAAGTTCTGGGATGTGCTTGTGACAGACGTGAAGAGCGAAACCACTAGTTTCGATATTGCCAACTGGTCAGTTGGGCCGCAAATGCGGCGCATTGGCTACGCTGACCTTTCGGATCACTTGCTGTCCATGAGTGGTAAGCGCTCTCGCATCGCTTCGCGTGGTGTTGAGCGTATCGGTGTCGACGGAAAGAAGGCCCAACATGCCGAAGCGCAGTACCTTGCGCAGGAAAAACTCGATGGCACGGATGAGAGCAAACGCCCATCCTTCCCTGACAGGATCTACCGCCAAGTCCGCGACAAACCCTTGTTTGTCCTGCATGTCGTGCAAGTACGCCAGCCCGATCAAATGGAAATCGATCAACTTCGGGACAAGAGCGTCCTCGATCGTCTGCCTGAGCGCCCAGTGATCGGTTGGAGCATCAGTCTCCCACCGTCGAGCAAACCCAATGATCGGGTCGAATACATTATCAACACGCAAAAGTTCCGCGAAATCTACGGCACCGAAGAGGAAGACGATGGCGCCTATGAAGACGATTGAGGGTCCGTGGGCCAACCTTTCCGAAAACCAGGCACGCCGCGTCGATGGCAAGGGCCGTTTTGATTTCTTCTGGGTGCGGATGCCGGACAGCTCTCCGGGCCTGATTTTGCGACTGGCGGCAATTACCGAGGAAGTGCGCCCTCTGCCGAAACTAAAGCACGTCGGGATCTTTTATCGCGTCGTCGAAGGCAGCAACTGCTGGTGCATTGCTCTTTCGGAACCAAAGCACCTCGACTTGTTCGAAACACTCTGCCGGGACGTTGTTTCGGCAGGTGAACAAGCTGCCGATCTGCAGAGTGCTGTTAACCGGGCGGTCCGGCGAGCCATGCGCTGGCATCATCTGCTTCGAGGGGGAAAACAGGAGATGCGGCTTGAGGTCCAGCGCGGCCTCGTCGGAGAACTGGCTTTCCTTCGCGAACTCGTCAACGTTCTCGGCCCGGCAAAAGCTGTTGAAGCCTGGAAAGGGCCGTTCGGCACTGCAAAAGATTTTGAGTTGCCCGGATTTTACTTTGAGGTGAAGGCGCGCAGAAGCGCTGCTCATTCAAAGATAAGGATATCGTCCGAGGCACAGCTGATGGATATCGACGACGCTCGGCTATTCCTAAGAGTGCAGGATGTCGATACCTCGCTAGGCGCCACGGGTAACAACCTGAAGGATCATGTAGACAGAACCGCCACCCTTTTCGAGAACGATATGGCGGCGCTGAACGTCTGGGAGCAACGCCTCGCGGAAAGCCCCTACGACGAAGACGCGGTCCAGTTTGAGCGTGGTTGGCACTTGGGAGGAGTGCGCCTTTTCGAAGTGGTTGAGGGGTTTCCTAGAATTGTACCACCGCTGCCACCAGGCACCGAGGAACTGGCCTATTCAATACGTCTTGATGCGTGCGCCCAATTCGAAACAGGTTTTGATTTGAACGATTTGATAATGGGAGATGTGAGGAATGTCGGCGCTTGAGGAATTTCATCAGAGCCTGATCGCCGACGTCCAGGGGGACGCCGATGCGATGGGTTTTTACACGCAGGAAGCCTTCTTCGAAAAGGTTGGTGAAATCCTCACCGAGGCCGGAGAGATCGACGAATGTGACTATTGTCATTTTGAGGGCACCCGCTCCGTATTAAAGGATGGAAAACGGCGTAGAGTTACACTGCAGGTGTCCGGCTACGGCGGTGACCCTCGAGATACAGGTGGTGATCTCGCGCTGATCCTGTGTGATTTCCAGATCACGCCCGAAGTCAGAAAAACAGATGGAAAACATCTGAATGGGCAATTTTCAAAGTTGGTCGAGTTCCTCAGATTTGCGCGGCAAGAGGAGTTCCTTGATGACCTCGAGGAGACAAGCAACGCAGCGCAACTTTCGGACCTTATCCAACAGCGCTGGTCGGCGATCGAGAAATTCAAGCTTGTCTACATCACCAATTCCGACAACCGAGCCAAGGTTGATGCTCGGCCCGCGGGGCAAATCGACGGGAAGCCGGTAACCTACAGCGTTTGGGACTTGAAGCGTCTTCAGGCTTTCGTCGAGCAGGGACGTGCACGGGAAGATTTGACTATCGATTTCGTACAAGACTTTGGGGGCGGTGTTCCCGTACTCAAAGCATCGGGGGCGGAGACGGCGCTGGAGAGCTACATCGCAGTCATTCCGGGTAAGCAGCTGGCCGAAATCTATGACCGGTGGGGTGCTCGCTTACTCGAAGCCAACGTGCGCAGCTTCTTGCAGGCTCGTGGCAAAGTAAACAAGGGGATCAGAGAAACAATCACGAAGGAACCTCACATGTTCCTTGCGTATAATAACGGTCTCGCAGCAACCGCCGAGAAAGTCGAACTGGAACGGATTGGTGACGGCCTTGTCATTACGAGCGCAGACAACCTCCAGATTGTGAATGGCGGCCAGACCACCGCCTCCATCCACGCCGCACGCAAGCTGGCAGGAGAGGGTCTGAAAGACATATTTGTCCAAATGAAGCTGAACGTCGTGCCTCCGGTTCTAGCCGATACTGTGGTTCCACGGATTTCGGAGTTCGCCAATAGCCAGAACAAAGTCAATGCGGCAGACTTCTTTGCCAATCACCCTTTCCACATCCGCATCGAAGAACTGTCGCGGAAGATCTTGGCCCCGGCAGGGTCTGGTGGTTATCGCGAAACGAAATGGTTCTATGAACGCGCTAGGGGGCAATTCGCAGATCAGCGCAGCAAGTTGACCAAAACCCAACGGGACAAGTGGGATGCCGAATTCCCTAAGAGCCAATTCTTCACCAAGACGGATCTCGCGAAGTTCGAGAATTCATGGAACGGAAAGCCGGAAGTTGTGTCCAAGGGGGCTCAAAAGAACTTCGCCGAGTTCGCCAAGGTGATCGAAAAGATGTGGGGGCGGAATGGTGTGCGCATCAATGAAGTCTGGTTCCGGCACCTCGTCGCAAAGGCCATAATTTTCCGCGGGCTGGAAAAGCTTGTCTCAGCTCAGGAATGGTACGAGGGCGGCTACCGTGCCAACATTGTGACCTACGCCGTTGCAAAGCTGGTGCACGACGCAGAGGCAGCCGAGAAGGTAATCGATCTCGGGCGAGTTTGGCGAACGCAGTCTGTTCCGGCAGCCTTGGAAGAAGCGCTGCTCGTGGCAGCATCCGAGGCGCAGACGCTGATAACCACGCCGCCTGAAGGTGTTCGGAATATGAGCGAATGGGCGAAGAAGCAAGCCTGTTGGGAGCGCTTCCGAAAGTCCAAACTTGTATACCCCAAGGACTTCAAAGGCCTGCTAATTTCGATCGAAGATGCCAAATCAGAGGATAATGAGGTCAAGGATGATGCAGAGTTGACCAAGAGCGTCGAAGATCAGGCAAAGGTTTTCGAATTCGGTGCAAAGTTCTGGCAAGAAGCACGTGATTGGGGGCGGCTGCACAAGCTGCTATCACCTTCCGAGTACGGGGTGCTCGATACTTGCGCCAAGATCCCCAGCCGCATCCCGACCGAACGCCAGACTTCGGTCGCGCTCCAAGTTCTTTCAAAACTGGAGCAGAACGGTTTCGGTGCCCACGAAATAGCACAGGTCGCCAACTAACTGGCGGTCAGGAACAATCGATCAGGTCAACAACTGCCTGACGGCCTTGCCGATCTGGAAGGCGAGATACGGCGGAACCGCGTTACCTACTTGATGGTACTGCTTCGTGCGGGGGCCGCAGAACCAGTAGTTATCAGGGAAAGTTTGGAGTCGCGCAGCCTCTCGAACAGTCAGAGATCTGCACTGTTTCGGGTCAGGGTGAATGAAGTAGTGCCCGTCCTTGGAAATGTGGCTGGTGACAGTTGTCGATGGTCGATTGGCATACTGCGTCCTGAACCGGTCGGCAAAATCGCCGGAGCCCCGGTTTTTATGCGCCGGTTGGAGAAACTCGGGGAACTCCATCAGCTTTGGTGCACGGCCGAATTTGTGAGTGAATGCCGCCGAGAACATGTAACGGCCGAGATCGTCAGGAATATGCCCGCGCGTCTCATGCTGCAGGGTCGAGTGCAGCCGCTCGTCCGAGAACCATTCTTGCAGGTGTCTCGAGCCAAATAATGTTTCGCTTTTACTGCTAACGGCACGAAGATGCGGAAGGTCGTTTGCGATAACGATTGATCGTGCCAGAGCACGTACGTCTTCAGCGACTTCATGAGCTTCTGCAATGGCAGATGCCTGCGCCCGGACAACGTGCTGCCAATCTCCCGTTGTATCCTTGCGGCTTAGGCCACTACGCAACTGACACATCCCTCCTATGACCTCTCCGACAGTCACCTGGGGCTGTCTGCCCCCAAGGACTGGACCATCAAGAACCAGGTTTCTGGCAAGGTCATTCCGAATACCGAGGATGATGACCCGGTGGCGAGCCTGGGGAATGCCATGATCCTCGGCTTTGATCAGGAAATCGCGGGCATCTACGCGGCCACCGTCCGAAGCAGTTGGCTGGGCAAGCGGCAGCAGACGATATCCGTCACCTGCCGCTTCGAGATCGTCGAGAACCCTGCTGAAGATGCCACCGCCGTCCACTTTGCTCGAAAGCATGCCCTTGACGTTTTCCATTACGAAAGCAGCTGGGTTTAGCCGATCTAGTATTCGCACGTACTCTCGGTACAGGTAGTGTCTCGCATCCTTTTCGGGAACGTAATCCGCCTTCCCTTTGTTGCGAGATCTACCGGCGAGGGAATATGCCTGACAAGGCGGTCCACCGATCAGGATCGTGTTGCCGGAATGCTTGTCTTTGGCACGATCAAGCTCCTTTGCCAGTTCATTGAAGACACCTTCATCACCCAGCACACGTTGACGGACTTCCTGCTCGGCAAGCTTCCAGTTGGTCGGGTAGAGTTCTGCCCAGTCTGGAAACGCCTTCCCTTCATTCAGCGCATCATAATATTCCTGCGGAAACTCGTCGAACGACCGTAGGAATGCCCGAAGACGTAGGGTCTGGACAGCGTGATGGTCCATCTCGACAGACAAATGGATCTTCATCGGGGCACCATCACGACGTCCGGCGCTCGAAAATCCTTCACCTAACCCGCCCGGACCGGCAAATAGGTCAATGATGGCAAATTCCTGAGGCATGTAGTCCCTTTCTTATCGGCATCTCTACCAGGTATGGCGGAATAATCCAGGTGAAAAATGCGCGCGAGATATATACATTCCGGGAATGGCCGATTTAGTGGATCAGAAGACGAGATCGCGGATGATGTCCGGGATCAAAAGCACGAACACGAAGCCGGAGATCCAATTGCGGAAAGCACTGCATGCGCTTGGATACCGCTTTCGAATTCATGATCGCCGCCTCCCAGGAACCCCGGACATCGTGCTCCCAAAATGGCGCGTTGCAATTCAGGTTCATGGCTGCTTCTGGCACCGTCACCCCGGCTGTCCAAAAGCCACGACTCCAGCAAACAATGCGGAATTCTGGCAGGCTAAATTCGATGCCAACGTGAAACGGGATGCTGCCGCTGCCGAAAAGGTTTTGCTCCAAGGCTGGCGTCTACTCGTCGTTTGGGAATGCGCGGCTCGGGAGTTCTCCGATGGTCATACACTGGATGAGGTTGTGAGGTTCATTGAGGAGGGAGCTGCATCTCCTGTGCGCTTTGCTGAAATCGGTTCGAAACTAGACGGCTAGCCGTGTCTCATCTCATCCCCCAAATGTCTCAATAGGCTCTAGATATAGATGGTAGACGTCCCAATGGACACAAGACCATCCTATTGAGACACTACAAATAGATCTGCTAGACGCTCCGCTGGCGTATACTCAACTAAACCACAAAGAGCATTCACACTGATGAGGTCCGCTATCGAGAACCCCGGGGAAGTGCCTGAACGTCCGTATTGAGGTTTCGTAGCTGTCATTTGATTGAACTGCAGCGAAGGTCGGCCTCGAGTGCGGATTGACCTCCTGTTGTTCATTGATCCAATGGAGGACATGCACGACGGCAGACGCGCGCTGCAATTCAAACACTACACCGGGTATGTGTCTTGCCTAATGCAGAAAACCTCGCCGAAGTCTCGCTGCGCTTCCCCCACTGATCCGGCTAAGGATCACCAAGACCTCCTCTTCTTTCAGCTCACCGCGATGCTCCAGTGCAACGGCAATCCTGTAAAGGAGCCGCATCTGCGTCGACAGCATTCCTCGAACGAGACCCGCAATCTCCTCAAGCCTCAGCCTTACTTTCTTCTGCAGAACATGATCGGTCGCGAGCCGTGCTTCGATGTGCTCAGGTGGTTCTTTCCAGAGCAACGAGCTGCCGAGGCCGAAGGAGGTTTCCTGCATCGCCGCCAGGACGCTGGCGCGTGCCAGGTCGCTCTCGCGCGGACCGCCTGCTGCCGTTGAGGCCATGCCGGTGAGGAGTTCCTCGGCGACGCGACCGGCGAGCAGGATGGCGAGATGCTTGTCGATATCGGCCTCTGTCGGAATGGCGGAAAAGCCCATGTCGACAAAGGCGTGCGGCCCGATTTCCGGCGAAAGAAGCGACATGTGGAAGACCCGAAGACCGAAGAGATGGGCCACGAGCGCGTGACCTGCCTCATGGACTGCCATCTGCCATCTTTCCTCCGGGGCATAGTGCGGTACCCTACTCAGAATTTCATCCTGTAGATGGCTTTTCGAAAGACGCTCTCCTGCCCGCCGAGCCCGTGCCCTGACTGCACGAACGAGAGCCTCCACATCGGCGCCGCTTGAGCCGCTCAGGAACCGGGCGATCGGACCGAGCTCGATGTCCTTCAGATCACCCTTGAGGTACTGCCGGAGAATATCCGCCAGGTCTTCCTCGTCGGGTAATGGGATCTCGATGATCCTTTCCAGCCGGCCAGGCCGAAGGAGCGCCTTGTCCAGAGCATCGGCCTTGTTGGTGGCGCCGACGACAATCACGCCCTCGCGACCTTCAAGACCGTCGAGCTGCTCGAGCAGCCCATTGATGGCCATTCTCACGTAGTCCGAATTTATGCTCTGCATATTGTTCCGACTGCCGACGGCGTCGATCTCGTCGATGAAGAGAAGCGAAGGCGCCTTCCGCCGGGCTTCATCGAAATCACGCCGCATGGTTCGCAGGTAATCGCCGAGATGACCGCAGGCCTGCCAGGCGGAGGCGGAGGTGGCGATGAGATGCAGATCGCAGCTATGCGCGAGGCTCGCGGCGAACTTCGTCTTGCCGACACCCGGAGGCCCGGTGAGAACAAGCCCCCGGTCGAGCTCCTCCCAGCCGATGTCTCCCTTGCGATAGGCAGCAAGGTCGAGTGCCAGGTCGAGCCCCCATGTGCGGGCTTCGCCATAACCGATGAGATCCTCCAGCGGGATCGGACCTTTTCCAGTCGCTGGCGCGCGGGACGTGAGCAATCGGCGCAACCTGGCACGGGTACGGGCCGGTCCTTCCTGCTCCCGCATGGCGGTGCCGATCTCGATGACGGATTTGGAGCGCAGGACATCCGGGTTGATCGCATCTGCAAGGCGTAGTTCCCGGTCGTGCAAGGCGCGAAAGGTCCGCTCCAGGTCCTCGACAGTCAGTGTTCCCAGGGACAGAACCACGTCGCAGGTCGCGCGTGCCTCCCCGGACAGCTCCTCAATGTCCTCCGCAATGATACAGACCGCGTAGCGCTCGTGCAGGTAAAGGGCGAGCCAGGAAAACGCGCTGCCGTCCTCGTCGATGTCTTTGGCCCTGAGGTCGCCTGGACCTGTGCTCTTGAAGATAGCAACGCCCGGTCCACTACGCCTGTAATTCGAGCGAAGATAGGCGTGATTGCTCGCCTTCCAGCCTTGAGGGACAAAACAGAATTTGATAATCGACTCCACGCTTTCCTGCCACGATTTAGGCGCTTCAAAGGCGACGACCCGGGCCGGAAGCAAAAGGCGTGTCGCCTTGCCCGCATCCGCGTCGACAATGGTCCGAGCGACCGCCGCTGTGATCATGGTGAGCACAGGGGGAAGAAGAAGCGCCTCGCGATCGAGAATCGACGCCGTAACATTCGCGTCCTCGTCGTCCGCCGGATCCATCTCGATCTGGTCTTCCAAGCCATCGGGGAATTCGATCTCGACCCTGGTGATCCGGTTGGAATAGTGCCCGGCCTTGTCGGCCTCGGCATTGACGCGCCGTTGCAGGCGACGGGCCAAGCGGGCAAAGACCTTGTCGATGCGCATCTTCCGCCGTGCCTCGGGTGTCTTGCGGGCAAGGCGCGCCTTTACGAGATCGGTCTCAGGGGTCACGGCAACCGGCTCGACGGTCTCAGAAACGCAGGTCATCGGCACACCTCCCGGCAGATTGCCTTATCCGAGAGAACCGCAACACTCCGCCGGGCCTGCTGCAGCAACGCTTCGGCCCTTGGTATCGCGCTCGGACCGGGGAGTGGCTCGGGACAATCATCGGACACAGGTAAGCAGAGGTTGGTGATGGACTCGGGGGCACATTCGACTAGACGCTCCCTGGTGCAATCGATCGCCACCAGCAGGGCGGAGGCCAGTAGGTCGAGGGAAGTGTTGTCCCCTTGAGAAGTCCGGCCGGATCGCATGTGGTCCTTGAGAGCTTGGCAGCAGGCCGTCAGGTCTCCGGTATCCGGAATGCTTTTGGCCGTTACTGCGCGGGCGGCATTGAGGCAGACGGCAATGAGATCGATCTCGCTTGCCTTGAGCTGCCCGTCGCGCCGCCACCAGGCAAGCGGGCGTGTGGCCTGGAGGCGATCGGGGAGCTCGGAAGAAAGGAATGCGGTGACAGCATCAGAGCTGTCCAGATGATGAGGAACAAGATGAGACAAGACACAGGTCTCCTGTTGACCCGTCGGTGAACCTACGGGCGGCATTGTAAAATCGGGATTGGATTGAAAGAGGCTGCCTAGACTGCGGCGAGCCTCGGTCGGCGTCCGGACCCGGGTGGAGGCGAAGCTCTCAGCCCCGCCTCCGGTCCGAGCCCGCGTTCCTCAAGACAGGAGAGCATTCTCGCGTCCGAGAGGATGCCGGTCAGCGGTGTGACCAGCTCTTCGAGCCGTTGCCGGACGCGATGGGAAAAATACGCCCGTGCCGCTTCCACCACCGGGGTGATCGCCACGCCGAAATACTGATCGACCGTTTCACGGGTCAGGACCGTGAAGCCATGAAAGTCAGCTGTGACTTCTCCGTAGAAACAGATGAGGACGGAACAGCCGGTCGCGGCCTTGATCCCGTTCCGTCTTGCATAGGATCGAGCGAGCATGGCCGTCGAAAGGAGATCATGGCGAGCCGCTTCGCGGATGGTCTTGCCCAGATAGGATGAGCGCTTGATCTCGATGGCCGTTGCCGTGAGCGTTCTAAGGTCGACGGCAAACTGGTCGATCCTGATGTGCCGGGCAATAGCCTTGTTATGTGGCAGCTGGGGCGGGTCTTCCGGGTCGATCTCACCGCTACGGGCAAGCTCTTCCGCCCGCCGGGTGACCGGAAAGGCGTCGGGCTTCCACGCCGTGAAATGCGGCGCCGCGGCGATCGTGTCCGAGATCACCGCCTCGATGAGCCCGCCATCGCGCTTCTGGATGGAGGCACAGAAGGACACGAATGAGGACACTTCCTCGGGCAGCACCGGGTCTCCGCCGAATGCGGCTTCGCTCGCGCCGATGACGGCGCTGTCCACCATCGCCATGATCTGGGGGGACAGCAAGGGATTGGCTGCAGGGGTAATAGCGGCTTTCCGCCTTGATCTGGTCTTCGTCATGCAAAGTTCTCCTGGCGTTCCGCGCAAGGAACCCACAATGCGACGTAAGGCACAGGGAGAACCCGTGCGAAAGGCACAACGCATTCGGGATCCGGTAGCCGGATCGCGACAAATCAATGGTCAGGGAAAAATTCGGCTCGTCAGGTGGCCGAACGCTCGCAAGGCTCCACACGAACCGTGCTGGATGCACCGAAAGAAACCTGCGGACAGATGACGAAGGGTGTTTCCGCGGCAATGCGCGGCAGTCTAGTCTTGGCAATAGCCATGGCCGGTATCTCCCAAGGATACGGGTGTGTGGTCAGGCTGTCGTTGGTGTTCCAGCACCGGCGGCAGCCGCTTCTTCCTCAGCCCGAACAAATCTCGGGCCGAGGTAATGAAGGTAAGACGATCGAAAATTCCTGCAATGGAGAAAGCGCTGCTCTCTGGCATTCTTTGACAACGTGGTTAATGGATTGCCTGTTCGGGATATTTTTTTGGGACAAACCACCATGAATTTCAGTAAACCAAAATTTTAACACGAACCAATATGAATTTACTATCAATGCGTTAGCAAAATCCATCAACCGTGGATTTGGCCCATTTTCGCGCTCAAGAAGGCGGGCAATGAAACGTAGACGCTCGTCCATCGGCTTTCACTCTTTCCAGGGCATCCGGGGCCACTACAAATGCAAAAGGTGTAAACCATGTCTCCGGTAAAAGATGTCAGCTATCAGTCAATAAGGACACGATGTGAGTTACGCACGCCACACCGTTTGATTTGGGACATTTGAAACGGTTTTTAAAACGGTTTTCGCTCGTCGATATCTTTAGTGGAGGCACTGATTGACCGATTCGGCGACTTTGCCTTATTTGAATTACAGGTATTGACCATTTGTTCGCGGACTCTATCCTGCTCTAAGGACTCAACTGTCATTCTTGGGACAACAGACGTGTTCCCGCGCAGTTGTTCGCAGCCAGAGTAATTGGCAAGCTCAATTGCCTGAGGACAGGTGTCGGGCCGGATTGATTACGCGCCAATTGCAAAGTGCCCCACGAGACGACGTCATGCCAAGTCTGGACAATCCGTTGGCGATGCTGTCGCTCAATGTGGAACGGTTACTGGCCGGGGGAACATCTGCATTTGAGGTGTCCACGAAGTGTTCTTATCACCTTGTAGCTCCAATCATGCGGCATTCAACGAAAGGCCCCTTCGCAGGAGCCAGACAATGCTCAGGACTAGCGCCATCGATGCGCAACTGGCTATGACCCCAAAGCCGGCCGGAAGCGAGTGGGTGTCCAGCAGCGAACCGAACCAAGGGCCAATGACACAGAATGGCAGTAAGGCGCAACTCGACTGAATCGAAAGGACCGTGCTGCGCAACGAACTCTCTTCAACCGCCCGGTTGGTCAAGATGCGAAACAGCGGTTCCCCCAGGCCATAGGACACGTAAAAGATCGCGTAGACGACAAGCGCGGACAGTGACTCGCTACCTGACACGAGATAGATGGCGGGACCGACCGTCAGACAACCGACAAGAATTGAGGAGGCACTTGTGCCGACTTTTTGAAAGACGCGCGGACTAAAAAAACTGGACACTGCCCACAGCAGAGCACCCACTGCCGGCAGAACACCAAACAGGCGAATATCAATCCCGAGCCCAGTTAGAAGGGGCTGCTCGGTGTAGAAATTCAACTCTCGCAAAAACAGATAGACACCACCGATGAGGGTCGCGAACAGCAAGGTCTCGGTCTTCCAGATGGCGGAGAACGCCCGGCGGATCTGCCATTGGTTCATCTTTTTTGTTTCACCGCGCACAGGACCGACTACCGGCTGTTCAGGAAGCAGGAGTGCGCAACCGGCAGCAGCCAGCAGGAACACCGCACTGAAAAGATACGGCAGCGCGATGTCGACACTGGCGATCAGGCCGCTGGCTAGGGCGTAAAAGATGAAGCTTATGTTCAGCACCGAGAAATTGGTGGATTCGACCTGGCTGTAGCGCGAGAGTTCGCCTCTGTGTTTGAGTTCGTCATAGATGTAGGCGGAATCCGCACCTGACATAAAGGCGCGCCCTGCACCGGCCAAAAACTCCATCACCGCAAACAACAGGAACCCCGACCCAGCCCAGATCCCGCCATATGCACCAGCAACCAGCAGCGCGCCGAGCGCAAGTGATGTGCGCCGGCGCACTCGGTCCGCAAACATGCCCGCAGGTATTTCCGTCAGAAGTTTGGCCAAGAAATGGATCGCTTGAAGCGTATACACCTGCTGCAGCGACAGCCCGTGCGACACGTAGAAGACGATAAGGATCGGGCCATGAAACATGGCGAACTGGAGAGCCGTGTATATATATAAGCGCGACATGTCAGGTTGAAGCCAGCAAGTTGTTCTGAAGAAATCCGAAGGGAGGCAGGACTGCCGTGGCCGGAAACAAGGCATCGGACGCAGCGTCCGTGATGACCACCGTCGTTAGCTCGCCCTTAATATCGTCGAGTTGAGCGATTTCAAACTGCGCGGCCGCAGTGTCCAAGAAAAAAATCTTTTGCCGCGCGGAAAAGGCATTTGAAACCACGAAAACCCATTTCCGCCTATTCAGGGCGCGCAGCCGGCAGACGATCGGAGCAATCTCGGCCGAGTACATTTCGACCAGAATGCATGTCAGTCCGACATTCGAGTATCCGATGACTTCATCCAGCAGCCCCGACTTGCTGCGCGCATGCCGATCTACGAAGCCGGACAGATAGACATGCCCCGGATCCAGCAGCGAAGTTCCGAGTGAATTCCCGAGTTTCTCGGCGATCTGGACGCCGACCGGTGTCATTTCGATGTATCTGAAAACGCGGTTCTCCCGGCACAGCTTGCCTGCAATGTCGTAGATCTGAGGATTGCCTTCGGTCAGCACCGTGACATGAGAAACCCCCATCCGGTTGAGAACCGAAAGATAACCGTCGATCAACAGGATATTCCTGTCGAAATCCTCGTAAAAATACGGCAACACGTAAAGGTTTCCGGAAGGATTAAGATGCCGGACCGTTTCTTCGAACGAGCGGTGAAAAAGTACGAGATCTCCGGCGTTGACAATCAGGTCCCTCACCTTGGCTGAAATCAGCTCCGTGCTGCTGCCGATCCCTACAAATGTCACGCTTTGCTCGGCGGGAGGGTTCCCCCCGGCCTGAAACAGGCTCAGACGTGCAGATTGCGACTGACGCGCGACCGCCCGGTCAGTGGTCAGAAAGGAAATGTCCAACGTCGGAGGCTCGATCTGCTCGGCACTCGGAGCAAAGCGACACAATTGAAGGCCTAGGCTGCTGCCGGTACGCAGCAAAAGTTCTTCGGTACTTGCTTGAGGCTTGTACAATGTGAGGCAACGGTCGTTTTCAAGGCACTGTGCGGCCATTCGTTCCAAGTTTTTTTGCGAAAATTCCGTCGGCTTGGTCAGGACCACGTAGCCGTCCGCGAGGGGCGACACCGGCGGTGCACCGAGCGGCGTTCCTTCTTCGATAATGCGATTTGCGACGTAGTGGGGCTGAGGACAAAAACTGCTGACCATGACATAACCTGTTAAAATTGCAAAATTCACTAATAAACTTTATACGTGTTTTTGCAACGAAACTTTTGTCTCATCAAGCGATTGGCTTCAGGCTCGCAAGCAACCTTTCGAGAATTCCGCAACCTCCTTTAACCTTCTGTAACAATGTAATTTTTTCTTTGACCACCCCTACAAAACCGGAGCTACACAGAATGCCTCAAACTTCTCGCGACGGGATTAAAGGGTCTCAAGAAGCCAGTTGAAAAATCTCGTGCATGCGCAATTCGCGTTGCCGCTCATAGTCTGCAACGACTTGGTCCCGGTCCTGCCCGACCAGATAAACAATGCCAGGGGTCGTCACCAGGTCGGTCGTCACGGAAAGACGATCACCGATCGGCACGAAGGCAATCGCATCCGCGAAACTCTCTAGGTGTTTGATCCCAGAATTTGATGGTGCAGTCTTTTCGCCCGAATGGAAGGATGCACTATGGGACAGGTTTTACACGGGGGCGCCACAACGACAGAGGCGATCCGTCGAGCAATACAAAATAGTCAAGAGAGCCTGAGGGCGTGACAAGTGTTACTTGTTGGTTAGTGAAACATTGGTATAGCAGCGGCAGATTTTCGAATTTGACTTTGAAGGACCGCAATTGCCGTCCTGGCGATCCCGCGCAGAACTTGTCCCAAAGTACCTTCTTCCACTTTGGCGAACAGATCGCGCCATCAGCTCTTAAGATCAAACAGCTAGTTTTACGATAACGCTGCAAACGAAATCGTATCGTGCTCGCCCAACTTCAAGCGAATTCAAAGTGCTTCCAACTCTGGAAACTGTTGCCAGCGAATACCCCGATTGGTCATCGTCTTACAGGAGATATCATCTTGAACCGCGTAAATGATTAACTTTCCGCCCGCAATTTGAAGACCCATTTCCCGTTTGCCAATGTATGCCCCGAAGGAGTTCTTCCCATTCAGGGAGATGCAGCCAGCCCGATGACCTTTTGAATTGACGAAGAAGTACGAAATCTCTGCGTCTCTAATCGAGTAGGGATCCTTGAACGTCTCTCTCACATATTCGGTGATTACGCGTCGTTCATTTGCTGTTGCTGGCGTCGCATTTGCCAGCATCGCATCGACTTGTTCGGAAGTTACGCACCCTGTCAAAACAAACGCTAAGACGATTGTGCTTGAAATTGAAACCCAATGTTTCAAACCAGCCCCCCAATTGCTGTTAAGTGATTTCGATATATCTGTTTTTCGGGCGTGCGCTAGTGTTTTTCAGCAACTACCAATGGCAGAAAAGCATCGGACATCTGATCCTAGCTGAATTTCGCAAAAGCGTTCAGAAACGGAAGAGATGAGAATCTTTTAAGACGCCGAGAATCAACGCAGTTTCAAGTTTCATTAATCAAAATTTAACCTCCAAACTGATTGTCTCCCCATACATAAAGTTGTTTCTACAAGGTTACGCAACCATGCTGCCTCCTGTCTCCCAACAATCGTCGAACCCATCTGTGGTCTCCCCAAACCAAAAAGCCTCTACAAAAACTCTTGCTGCCACTGACCGAGCGGACCAAAACAATCCGGAGGACATTGTTCAACTCAGCGAGACAGCACAGAACTTTGTGAACCAGAATAGCGATAGCAATGATCAAACCTCTAGCCCGAGTTCCAGCACTGTCAGATCATCGCTACAGGATCTTGGATCGCCGACAGAGATTGAAGAGGCGAAAGTCTACCTGAACGCAAAAATGGATCAGATGGAGAGAAAAAATCGCCTCTCACAAATCGAGTCCGCAATTGCGTTTGCTGAAGGGTTGAAAAAGTTTGAAGCAGACTACACAAAAATCAAAGACACGGAGCCGGTTCCCGCGATTGAATTGCAAGGTGATGAGTTGGAGGCAGCCAGGAAATTGGTGAGTACGCTGGATCCCAGTGTGAAATCTGAAGATGGAACGGTTCTCTATGTCGTGGACGGCAAAAACTACACTTTCAAACCGGACGGGTCGGCTACTGTGAACGACAATGGTGTCCCAACCAGCGAAGACGACAAACAAAGGGTGCTGGATACTCTTCAGGGATCTATCGACAGACTAAACGAGTTGACGGGAGGTTCCTCAATCTAGGAATTGACCGCCAGGCGTGAGGCCGCAGCCAAAGAAGTCGAGGCAGGCGAAAGAAGCCTGATCGAACAGCAATCCAATCTGGAAACTGCACACAGGAGCGGTGGCCGCAGCAATCAAGGGGTGATCGTCGACTCGACGGTTTGATTTCGTTCCAAATCAGTTGACTGAATTGAAGGGGAGCGCACAGTCGCTCCCCTTCTCTATCTTATGCTCGGAATACCGAGAGGTCGAAGATTTGATCGTTTCCGTCTTGCAGGTACTCGACGTGGTCGGACGACGTGAACCAATCAGAGAGCATGGCATAGTTGCTCAGATTTCCGTCCGCCGCATCGGCCGTAGAGTAAATTACGAGACTGTCGCGGGATCGTATGAAACCGAGATCGGCCGCCGCAACATCTTGATAGACTATCAGGTCGTGAGTGCCTGAATCGTAGGTTGCACCTGAGTTGTTATGGTAGAAGGCATCATTGTCAGAGCCTCCATCCATCAACACTGTTCCTGAGGACTGATCGAACAAGTTGTCAGCCCCGGCGACTCTCCAGCGTTCTTTGGGTACGTGGCTAATGGACTGCTTATTCAGGCTATTTTTTGGGACAAATTTGGGACAAACCAGTATGAATTCCAGTGAATCAAAAAATTGACAAACGAACTAATATGAATTAACTATCAATATGTTAGCAAAATCCATCAACCGTGGATTTGGCCCATTTTCGCTCTCCGAAGGCAGAGGCCAGAGGTTCGAATCCTCTCGGGTGCGCCATTTTATCTCTATCCCCCCTCCATACAAATTGACCGCTCGGAGACCCTAACGTTCACAACTCGTGCTCAGCTGCGGCGACTTGTCCGCATGCGCGACACCGGATGTCGGAGCCGCCGTATTTTAAAACTCAGAAATCCGAGCTAAGTCAGCCGGCTACCGGCCGCAGGCTGTTGCGATGAAAAGGGAAACCAAATGACAAAAGTGGCGCTCGTGATCATGGATGGGGCGGGTTACGACTCGGTCGTCAGCGAATGCGGCTATCTGGAAGGCGCCGTCACGCTTGGTCAGGCTCGGCGCTGGAAAATGCATACCGCGACCCCGAGCCTGTCGGGCCCGATGTACGAAACGATCCACACAGGTCTGTGGCCGCACGAGCATGGCATCGTTTCCAACGAAGCCGTGCGGCGATCCTCTTCCTCCAACATCTTTTCCCTGGCACGCGCTGCCGGCAAGACGACCGGTGCCGTTGCCCAGGAATACTTCCACCGGCTCTATGTCGACGAAGCATGGGATCAATTGCGCTCCGTCGAACACCAGGACGAAAACGCGCATATCCAGTACGCGCGGTTCTATTCGATGGAAGGCTACGGCTCGATCAATGCGGTCGCACCGGCGGAAATCGATCTTTGCGCGCAGACCACATTGCTCATGGAGCGCCATGCACCGGACTATATGTTGCTGCACACCTGCTCTGCCGACACGCTCGGCCACACCTACGGTGGCGACAGCAAGGAATACCGCCGGCAGATCTGGCACATCGACAATGCGCTTTCACGCGCCATCCCAGTCTGGCGCAAGCTTGGTTACGACATCATTGTGACCGCGGATCACGGCATGACGGCGGACCATTGGCATGGCGGCACCACGGCGGCTGCGACCGAGATCCCCTTCTACCTGTTTTCCGATGCAATGGCCCCGGCGGAAACAGAAGAACTTTCGCAGCTCGGCATTGCCGCATCCGTTCTGGCGCTTCTCGGGATAGAGGCGCCGGAAGGCATGCGTGAAGCCTTCATCACGCCAAAGAAATAGGTTGAACTGCCAAACAAAAGGCGCACGATCCCTCGTGCGCCTTCTTTCTATTTCGCCGCAAGTGTCCTGCGGGCCACTTCCATGAAGTGGCGGATCACCTTGACTTCCCGCCTCTGCGCGAGATGGACAAGTGTCTCGCTCATTTTCAGATCGACATCGGTCAGATTGATCTGCACCAGCCGGTCATCGTGACCGAATTCGGCCTTTGACACGAAGCCGATCCCGGCTCCCGAAGCCACCACTTCGCGCACTGCCTCACGGCCCTCGGCAACGATGGCCGGCTTCAGCCGGATGCGATGTTCGGCAGCTGCCTCGACCAGTTTGGCTCGCGTCTTGGACCCTTCTTCCCGAAAGATCAGCGGCAGCTTGGAAAGCTCTTTCAGGCTGAGACCACGTTTGCCCCCAGGCAGAAATCCGCGTTCCGCAAAGGCGGTGATTTCCGTGGAACCAAGGTTGAGCGTATCCATGTCCTTGCCCGGATCAACACTGCCCGCGATCCCGATTTCCGCGTTGTAGGCACGAAGTTCTTCGACGATTTCCTTGGTGTTGCCTACTCTCAGGGAGACCGTAACATCCGGATATTTCTTGCGAAATTCCGTCAGAATTTCGGTCACATGGTGCGCGGAATCGGCAACGATACGAAGCTCGCCCTCGATCGCAGCGCTGGTTTCGGACATGTATTCCTCGATCTGCTGCTCGATCTCGAAATACTGTTTGGTCATACGAAACAGCGTTTCACCCGCCTCCGTAAGATGCACCCGCTTTCGTTCCCGGTGAAACAGCAACACGTCATGGTCCTGCTCCAGTTTGCGCACCTGTTCGGAGATGGCCGGCTGGGTATGGCAAAGCGCTTCGGCAGCGCGCGAAAACCCGCCCAGAAGAGCAACGTGATGAAAGGCCTTCAACTGACTGTGGCGCACAGCAAACCTCCGACATTCGACATATAAGCCCCACCTATATTTCGATTGAAAATTGCAATTTCACATATAGATATAATTGCTGCAAAGGTATTCGGGAACCACCAATCTTGGAGAGCTTCCGATGAACGCCCATAACCCACGGATTGAGCCACCGCGCCTGGGTGAACCCTATCTTCTGACGCCTGGACCGCTGACCACCTCCTACGCGGTGAAAGAGGCCATGCTCGTGGATTGGGGAAGCTGGGACGGTGACTTCCGCGCCATGACCCGCGAGTTGCGCCAGCGGCTGATCGATCTTCTGGGCGACGGTTCGGACGATTTCGATTGTGTGCCGATGCAGGGTTCCGGAACTTTTTCCGTTGAGGCCATGCTGGCTTCCTTCATCCCGAAGGACGGCAAGGCCCTTGTGCTGGCAAACGGTGCATACGGGCTCAGGGCCGCGCAAACACTCGATTACCTGGGGCGTGACTACCAGCTGCTCGACAAGGGCGATTATCTGCCTCCGCGTGGTTATGAGGTGGCCCAGATCCTGGCGGAAGATCCGGCGATTACCCATGTCGTGGCGATCCACTGCGAAACATCCTCCGGCATCTTGAACCCGGTTGAGGAAATCTCGGAAGCCGTTTATGCGGCCGGTCGGAAGCTGCTGGTCGACAGCATGTCGGCCTTCGGCGCAATTCCGCTGGAAGTCTCCCAAATCCGGTATGAAGCCATGGTCAGCTCGGCCAACAAGTGCATCGAAGGGGTGCCAGGCTTCGGCTTCATTCTGGCACGCAAGTCCGAGCTGGAAGCTGCAAAGGGCAACAGCCACTCGCTCAGCCTGGATGTCCATGCCCAATGGGCGCACATGAACAAGACCGGCCAGTGGCGCTTCACGCCGCCGACCCACGTTGTTGCCGCCTTCCTGGAAGCCTTGCGAGCGCACGAAGTCGAAGGCGGTGTCGCCGGGCGCGGCCGCCGCTACACCCAGAACAGGGATGTCATGGTCAAGGGAATGCGAGAACTCGGCTTTGAGACGCTGCTGGACAATCGCTGGTTGTCACCGATCATCGTGACCTTCTTCTGCCCCGCGGATCCGAATTTCATTTTCAATCGCTTTTACGAGCTCATGAAAGACAAGGGCTTCATTATTTATCCGGGCAAGCTGACCGTGGTTGACAGTTTCCGTGTCGGCTGCATCGGTCAGATGGATGAACACGTTATGCGGCAGGTTGTTGTTGCCGCCAGAGAATCGCTGCGCGAGATGGGCGTTGCTTCCGCCACCCCTCCCCCGGCAGCTTTGGAAGAACGCGCCAAACTGGCCTCCTGAGAGTACAAGGAACAAACATGACAATTCACACGAGCGTTGAAGCAAACGAGCGCGTTTACCAGGGACCGAAGGTACCAGCCGTCGCGATTTGCCTTGATGGGTGCGAACCGGAATACCTGGATGTGGCGATCGCCAAGGGCCTGATGCCGACCCTGAAGAAAATGCGCGAGGAAGGCACCGACAAGCTGGCGCATTCCGTCATTCCTTCCTTCACCAACCCCAATAACCTGTCTATCGCAACGGGCCGTCCGCCGATCGTGCACGGCATCTGCGGCAACTACCTGATCGATCCTGACACGGGTGAAGAGGTGATGATGAACGATGTGCGTTTTCTGCGCGCACCGACCCTCTTTTCCAAGTTCTACGAAGCCGGTGCCCGCGTTGCCGTGGTGACCGCCAAGGACAAGCTGCGCGCGCTGCTGGGCGCCGGGCTGAAATTCGATGAAGGCCGCGCCATCTGCTTCTCCTCGGAGAAGTCCGATCAGGCGACACTTGCCGAAAACGGTATCGACAATGCTTCCAAGTGGCTGGGCATGGACGTGCCGGAAGTCTATTCCGCAGAGCTTTCCGAATTCGTCTTCGCGGCGGGCGTGAAGCTTCTGAAGGAATTCAAGCCGGACGTGATGTACCTGTCGACCACCGATTACATCCAGCACAAGTTCGCTCCGGACCAGCAAGGTGCGCTCGACTTCTACGCCATGTTCGACAAGTATCTGGCCCAGTTGGATGAATTGGGCGCGGCCATCGTTGTCACCGCTGACCACGGCATGAAGCCCAAACACCTGGCAGACGGGTCTCCGGCCGTTGTTTACGCTCAGGACCTCATGGACGAGTGGCTGGGCAAGGACCAGGCTCGCGTGATCCTGCCGATCACCGACCCTTACGTCGTTCACCACGGTGCCCTTGGTTCCTTTGCGACCGCTTATCTTCCGGAAGGGGCAGACCAGGCCGACATCATCGCAAAATTGCGCGCGACCGACGGCATCACGCATGTGCTGACCAAAGAAGAAGCAATCAAGGAATACGAGCTGCCGGGCGACCGGATCGGTGACCTTGTCATGGTTTCGGGCGAAAACATCTGCATTGGCACTTCCGAAGACCGTCATGATCTGGCAGCGTTGAAAGAGCCCCTGCGCAGTCATGGTGGACTGACCGAGCAGGTGGTTCCGTTCATCGTCAACCGCAAGATCGATCTGCCGGAAGCGCCGGTCCTGCGGAACTTCGATGCCTTTTATTACGCAACAAGTGCAGCGGCCCAGTGAGATGACCATCAACGTAGAAATCCGCAACGAGGGGATGCGCATTGGCGGTGAAGAGGTCTTCACCGACGATGTCGTGCCCGTGCATTACCCGTACACGAACGAAATCATTGGAACCGTTCCGGCGGGCAAGGCAGAACACGCAGCGCGCGCATTCGAGATTGCCGCGAACTACACACCGGTTCTGACACGCTATGAGCGCCAGCAGATCCTGTTCCGTGCTGCGGAACTGATCCGTGAAAAACGCGAATGGCTGGCCAAGTGGCTGACGCTGGAGCTCGGGATCTGTCATCAGCATGCGCTGTATGAGACCGGACGGGCGTATGACGTTTTCACCCTTGCCGGTCAGATGGCGATCCTGGATGACGGTCAGATCTTTTCCTGCGACCTGACACCCCAGGGCAAGGATCGCAAGATCTTCACCAAGCGGGAGCCGGTGCGGGCGATCTCTGCAATCACGCCGTTCAACCACCCGCTCAACATGGTCTCGCACAAGATCGCGCCGGCAATCGCCACCAACAACTGCGTGGTCTGCAAACCGACAGAGCTGACACCTCTGACGGCAATTGCACTGGCGGATATCCTTTATGAAGCCGGCCTTCCGCACGAGATGTTCCAGATCGTGACGGGATGGCCGAAGGATATCGGCGAAGAGATGATCACCAACGAGAACATCGACATCATCACGTTCACCGGCGGTGTGCCGGTGGGCAAGATGATTGCCGAAAAGGCGGGTTACAAGCGGACCGCTCTGGAACTCGGCGGCAATGACCCGCTGATCATTCTCAATGACCTGTCGGATGCAGACCTGGAAAAGGCGGCCACGATTGCTGTGGCAGGTGCAACCGGCAACTCTGGTCAGCGCTGCACGGCCGTCAAACGAATCCTGGTTCAGGAAAGTGTCGCCGACCGCTTTGTTCCCCTGGTGCTGGAAAAGGCCAAGGCGATCAGGTTCGGTGATCCGATGGACCCTGAAACCCAACTTGGATGTGTGGTTCATGCCCAGGCGGCTGAACTGTTCGAGAAGCGGGTCCTGATGGCCGCCGAAGAAGGAGCGGAAATCCTCTATCACCCCGGCCGCCAGGGTGCCTTGCTGCCGCCGATCGTTGTGGACAAGGTTCCGCATGGATCGGAGCTGGTCATGGAAGAGACCTTTGGCCCGATCGTTCCGATCGTTCGCGTTCCGGACAATGACGAAGAAGTCATGGCCATTTCCAATTCAACGGAATTCGGTCTGAGTTCCGGTGTCTGCACCAACGACCTGAACCGCGCGATTGCCTATATCAACGGCTTGAACGTTGGCACTTGCAACATCTGGGAACAGCCAGGCTACCGTATCGAAATGTCCCCGTTCGGCGGCATCAAGGACAGTGGCAACGCGGTGAAGGAAGGTGTTCTGGAAGCAATGAAGTTCTTCACCAATGTGAAGACCTATTCCCTGCCCTGGCCACGATAAGCCGGAGCGTTCCTCCCTGGACTGCGAGGCCCGAGTGGCCTCGCCCTTTTCTGTCGACCTAGAGGCTGCACGTTCTGCGTGGCAGCGAGAGGAAAATCATGACGCAACTCGTCCATACGGAAGGTGAATCCAATACGTCCGACGCCCGCAAGGCGTGGCTGAAAAAGTCGATCGGGCCCAAGTCTGCACCTCTTCTGGAACGGGACGCAAATGCTTTCCTGCACCAATCGCTTTCCTCCCCTTGCGTCTCGACCATCGCAAAGGCTGAAGGTATCTGGATCGAGGATATGGACGGCCGGCGTTACATGGATTTCCATGGCAACTCGGTTCATCACATCGGCTATGGACACCCGCGCCTGGTTGCCGCGATCAAGGCACAGCTGGACGACCTGCCGTTTGCGCCACGGCGCTTCACCAACGACCCGGCAGTGGAACTTGCGGAAAAGCTCGGCAGCATTGCACCGGGCGACCTGAACAAGGTGCTGTTCACCACCGGTGGGTCCGACGCAAATGAAGTGGCACTCAAGATCGCACGCGCGGCGACAAAACGCTTCAAGACCATCAGTTTCTGGGATGCGTTCCACGGCGCCGGTTTCGGCGCAGCCAGCGTTGGCGGCGAAGCGACGTTTCGCAGCCATATTGCCGGGCCGCTTTTGCCGGGGACAGAACATGTGGCCACCTATCATCCCACGCAATGCCCTTATGGACACAAGACCCTTGAGGACAGCGCGGCAGCCTGCGCCAACATGATCGAATTCGTTCTCGGTCGCGAGGGAGACGTCAGCGCGGTGATTGCCGAACCGATGCGCGCCATTCCCCTGGTGCCGCCACCCGGTTTCTGGAAGCGGGTGCGCGAGGCCTGCAACCGGCATGGTGCATTGTTGATTTTCGACGAGATTCCGACAGGCCTGGGCAAGACCGGCAAGATGTTCGCGTTTGAACATGACGACGTCATCCCAGACATTGTCACCGTGGGCAAGTCACTCGGCGGCGGTATTCTGCCGATAGCTGCCTGCGTCACGCGTCGGGATCTGGATGTGTGTGGTGAATATGCCATTGGCCATTACACCCACGAGAAGAACCCCGTGACGTCCCGTGCGGCCCTGACGACGCTCCAGATCATTGAGGACGAAGGTCTGGTTGAGCGCTCGGCAGAACTGGGCGCACACGCCGTCTCACGCTTGAAAAGCGAACTTCAGAACCTTCCGACCGTGGGAGACATTCGCGGTCGCGGCCTCATGTTTGGTGTCGAAATTATCGAGGACCGGGAAGACAACACTCCGGATCGCGATAGCGCCGAGCGGATTTACTATGCCTGCCTGGAAGCAGGACTGAGTTTCAAGATCAGTCAGGGAAACGTGCTCACACTTTCTCCGCCGCTGACAATCAGCAAGTCCGATCTGGATCACGCGCTTTCCATCGTGATCAACGCAATCAAGGCGGAAGGTTGACCCGTGAATACCGGGACACCTCGCGTCAACTGAAGCATCATGATCGGAAATTCCGGAATTGCCTGCTTGATCCATTGCAGGACCATTCAGCTCACCTGGTTGAAGGGAAGTTATCGCAGCGGGCTAGATCGGATCACCGGCTTTCCTTCACCATCACTCTAATCGGATTGTCTGGGTCGCAGCATTCACTGCCATCAGAGATAGTTTCTTTCTGATTACGCAATCGCAATTGCTGTGCCGAAGAAGCACAGGAACTTGCCTGTTTCTCTGCGGCCGAACACGGCTTCGCCACCAAAACCAGCAAGCGAATAGACCTAGCTAAACAACCTTATTTATATGTCGCATTGCGGTTGTTTGATATGGTGGTCGAACTGCTTTTTTGAATTTTGATTGCCATTTTCCTACCAGATCATGGTGTTCCGATCATCGGCGCGGCCGCTTCGAAGACAGGCTCTACGCGAGCTCAAACAGGAGAAATCCCAAGTCTACTCCGACTTGACGCTTCCCGATGATCGCAAATGGGAGCGAGATTGTGACCAGACGTTCGTTGCACGTCGGTATTCTCGGATTTGCGTCCATTTTGATCCCCACGGCTTCAGCTCTGGCTGACGAAAACCGAAGCATGGAATGCCGGGGACCGGATGGTTCGTACCAGGTACACTATGCACCGGAAGACAGGGTGCTCCAGATCGGCGGCCGGGAGATCGGGTTCGTGTTTCCCCCGGCTGATGAGCGCGGCACCTACATGGTTTCAGCGGTGATTGATGCCGCCCCTGTCATTGCCCTCTTCGAGCCGCAACACAGCGTCGTCTACAATTCCTTCGATGGCTCACGCATCCTGCGGGAAGACCCTTGCCTGCCGATACATTCCACCACCCAAACTGGCGAGAAAACACAAGGGCGCTCGCTGCTTGAAATTCAAAGGCTGCTGAACGGTCTCGGCCTCGACGTGGGTCCGATTGACGGCGTGGAAGGGCGCAGAACCCGTTCGGCAATCGCTGCCTTCCAACGGCTGATCAATGCCCCCGCAACCGGTATGCTGACACCGGGACAGACCAGGCGCCTTGTCGAACTGGTTCAAAAATCAGGGACCGAAACCGCAGACGTGCAAAATCGGCACGACATGGCAAAAACGACGGAAAGTGGCCCTTCCGACGTAACGTTTTTCAAGGACTGTGAATACTGCCCCGAAATGGCTTCCCTACCCAAGGGCCGTTTCCTGATGGGAGCAACTCCCGAGGACAAACGCGTGCCTTTCATCGAACTCAATCTGGCGAATGCGTTGCCCAGGCATGAAGTCACCCTGGATTACCTCTTTGCCATCGGCCGTTTCGAGGTGAGCGTCGAAGAGTTCGACCGTTTCGTGCAAGAGACCAATACTGAGGTGGGAGGCAGTTGCACCGTGCGGCTCATCGAGCGGGGACCGTTGGCGCACAAGCATTCTGGCACCCTTCACCCCGACAGCCACAAGATCATGCATGGGCCCAATGCCGTCATCATCTCGGATGGATCTCATCGCAGACCGGGATTGCCCGTGAACGACCGCCAGCCGGCCACGTGCATTTCGCGCGGCGAAGCAGAGGCCTATCTACAATGGCTGAGCACGAAAACCGGTCGAGCCTATCGCCTGCCCACCGAAGCCGAATGGGAGTATGCAGCAAGAGCCGGAACTGAAACCATTGCCTTCTGGGGCAACGATCTCTCCAGAGCGTGCGAATATTCCAACTTTGCCGATCAGCATTCCGGATACGCCGTCGGCATTGCGTCGCCGTGCGCCGAAACAATCATTCGAGAGTGGACAGCGGAAGTCGGCAGCTACAAGCCCAACCCATGGGGCCTGTACGACATGTTCGGCAACGTTCAGGAAATGACGGCGGATTGTTTTTTCAACTCTCACGCGGATTCACCAGCAGACGGCACGGCGCGCGGCAGGGCCGACTGCACCGTTTTCGTTGCCAGAGGTGGGGGTTACGAGCTGCCCTATACATCCATGAGGGCTTCGGAACGCCTCTTCTACGGCTACGATCCGGAGGCGCCCAACGACATAGAAAGGGGCAGGTCCAACGCGCTCGGCTTCAGGGTCGCGCTGTCATTGCAACCCGAAACGACAAAAGCGACCACCGAACATTCGCGGGACCCGACACAGCCTGCCGGTGCGAAGACGAAAAACCGGGAAGCAAGTGTCAGGAAGGTGAATACCGAAGCGCTGCAGCCGGTCCATTCCAGCGGTCATACCTGGAAAGCGCTTGGCAATTCGCGTTTCGTCACAGGCGACATCATGATGGGAGAGGACAATCTGACTTTCGATAACGGTACCAGACTGCCGATAAAGTTCGTGACGGAACGCCCCGGACCGTGGGCCGTCCAGAAGGCTGACCTGCCCGGCAAGATCTACAAGCTTGACCCTCCCGCGAACCCGTCCTTGCTTGGCGGCTACTCGCTTTGCGATGAACCCGTCACGTATCTGGTGTTTGCGCAGCCTTCCGCCGATCAACTGATCATGCTTGCCTTTGTCGGAAATGGCGTGCCGTTCACTTCCGGCTACAATCTTTGCGCCAACTACGATTTCGTACGCTAGTCAGACCGCAAGGCTCAACGTTGTGACACCGGCAACCATCAGGATAGCCGCTGTCAACCGCCGCGCCCAATAACCTTCCTTCAGGAAGACGAAACCGATCAGGGCTGCGAAAATGACGGATGTTTCCCGGAGGGCAGAGACAGCGCCGAGCGGCGCGAAGTTCTTGGCATAAAGTACCAGGCCATAGGCA
The DNA here is from genome assembly GCF_040329435.1 of Roseibium sp. SCP15. Taxonomy (NCBI): domain Bacteria; kingdom Pseudomonadati; phylum Pseudomonadota; class Alphaproteobacteria; order Hyphomicrobiales; family Stappiaceae; genus Roseibium; species Roseibium sp. SCP15. Next base: position 1,194,043 of record NZ_JBDZYI010000002.1, read on the forward strand.
ATCATCGACACCATTCCGCCAGCGATGCCGACGACCCAGGTGCGGGCAGGCATATGGGGCAATACGGCCCGATAGCGCGTACCCAGGAACATCACGATGAAGATATTAAGCACGGCACCCCAGGCCCAGTAACTGAGCGTGTTCCCGGACAGCCGGACGCCGATCCCGTCTGTGAGCGAATAACCGGAAATGAAGATCCCGGTCGCAATCGCAAATCCAACCGCTCTCTTCTTGATGCCGGAACGCAGGACGGACCAGCTGGAAAAAATGATGCCAAGCGCGATCAGACCGATGCCAACCCAGGCCTGAAGGGGAAGATATTCACCAACGAAAAGCGCTGCCCACAGGGAGACCAGAGCCGGCACGATGCCTCTGGCAATCGGATAGACCACGCTCAGGTCGCCAAACTTATATCCCTGACAGAGCGTATAGAAATATCCGAACTGAATGACGGTTGTCAGCAGAATATATGGAAAGCTCTCTGCTGAAGGTAACGGCAAAAGAAGTACCATCACCGTCCCGGGCAGAACGTGCCCAAGCGCGACAAGCCCAAGCGTGATCGCCCCGTCTGCAGCTGTTTTCACGATGGTGTTCCATGTGGCATGCAGCACAGCCGCCAACAGGACGATCAGGATTACGCTCAGGCTCATGTTGTCAGAGTGCTGCCTTGAACAGGCCGGTAAGGTTTTCTTCCGTCAGTTCAATCGGGTTGCCACCGCAGCTCGGGTCGACGATCGCTCCCTTGACCAGCTCGGGAATTGCATCTTCCGTCACGCCAAGAGCGGAAAGACTGCCCGGAATACCTAGGCTGTCGTTGAACTCCTTCACGAAAGCCCGGAAACCGTCAAAGCCGCCTTCGATCCCAAGATAGGCCGCCGCCGTGTTGAAGCGGTCGGCAATGGCCGGGGCGTTGAAATCGAGCACGGCGGGCATGCAGACGGCATTTGTGGTGCCGTGGTGCGTGTTGAAAACGGCTCCGATCGGGTGGCTCATGGCATGGATGGCACCAAGTCCCTTCTGGAAGGCGGTTGCCCCCATCGCCGCAGCCGACATCATGTGGGCACGTGCCTCGATGTCGCTGCCATTTTCAAAAGCGCGCGGCAGGTAGTCCTTGACCAGACGCATGCCCTCCAGAGCGATGCCCTGGCTCATCGGGTGATAATGCGGTGAGCTGAATGCCTCCACACAATGTGCGAACGCATCGAGCCCTGTTCCAGCCGTGATGAATCCAGGCATGCCGACAGTCAGTTCCGGATCGCATATGACCACGGACGGCAAGACCTTCGGATGGAAGATGATTTTCTTTGCGTGGGTTTCGGAGTTGGTGATGACACTTGCACGTCCGACCTCCGATCCTGTGCCAGCGGTGGTCGGTACGGCAATGATCGGCGCGATGACATCGGCGTCGGCACGCGTCCACCAATCACCAACATCCTCGAAGTCCCACACCGGACGGGTCTGACCGGCCATGAAGGCAACCATCTTGCCCAAATCGAGACCGGAACCGCCGCCAAACGCGATCACGCCGTCATGACCACCGGCATTGTAGGCTTTGACGCCTGCTTCGAGATTCTTTTCATTCGGATTCGGATCGACTTCGAAGAACAGTCCGCGGCCCAGTCCCGCAGCTTCCATGATATCAAGCGTCGACTTGGTTATCGGAAGGTTCGCAAGCCCCTTGTCAGTCACCAAAAGCGGGTTCTTCATTCCCGTTGCGGCGCACGCCTCGGGCAGTTCCTTGATGCGACCTGCGCCGAACTTGATTGCGGTCGGATAAGACCAGTTTCCAACAAGGCTCATCGACATGTTTCCTGTAAAAGAGGCTGGTAACGCCGGGCGGTATGCCGCTAATCGCACCCCAGCTTATTGATCGTCTGTTTTGGGTTTTCAGACAGTCCCTTGGCTTCCATATCCTAGGAGTGCTCGGGAACTGTCTGTTTCACATCAGCGGATCGACCGCGTCAGCTTGTGGCCTTCTTGAGGTGGTAGGACTTCGGGCGTGTCAGGTTGTGATAACCGATCGCCGACAATCCACCCCCGCGCCCGGTATCCTTGCAGCCGGTCCAGCACAGGCCCGGATCGAGGTAATCGGCGCGGTTCATGAACACGGTTCCGGTTTCGATCCGGTCCCCTACACGAACCGCCCGATCGATGTCACGGGTCCAAAGTGACGCGGTCAGACCGAAATCGCTGTCGTTCATCAATTGGATCGCTTCCTCGTCGGAAGACACCTTCATGATACCGACAACCGGCCCGAAGCTTTCCTCCCGCATAACCCGCATGTCATGCGTGACATTGGTCAGGATCTGCGGCGTCAGGTAGGCGCCACCATCGTCTTCTGCAAAGGTCTCGATATGCGCGACTGCACCGGCTTCGACAGCCTCGGCGATCTGCGCCCGTACCTCGTCTGCAAAGCGAACATTCGCCATGGGACCGATCGTCGTTTCAGCGTCCAGCGGGTTGCCGAGCTTGTAGCCGTTCACAATCGCGACCGCCTTTTCAAGGAACGCGTCGTAAAGGCTTTCATGCACGTAGATCCGCTCGATGCCGCAGCAGCATTGGCCGGAATTGAACATGGCACCGTCGATCAGCGTATCGACGGCCGCATCAAGATCTGCATCTTCCATGACATAGCCCGGATCCTTGCCACCAAGCTCCGTGCCGACGCCGGTAAAGGTTCCCGCCGCAGCCTTTTCCATGGCCTTGCCGCCGCCAACCGAACCGGTGAAATTGACGAAATCGAACGCACGTGCGCTGATCAGTTCCGATGTCGTGTCGTGGTCCAGATAGACATTTTGGAAGACGTCTTGCGGCACACCAGCTGAGTGGAAGGCATTTGCCATACGCTCACCCACCAGCAGGGTCTGCGTGGCATGTTTCAGCAGGACGGTGTTGCCCGCGATCAGCGCTGGAGCAACCGTGTTGATTGCCGTCATGTAGGGGTAGTTCCAGGGCGCGACCACGAGCACGACACCATGCGGGATCCGCTTGATGTATCGCAGGAAATTCTCATCTTCCCCGGCTCTGATATCAGCCAGAGCCTCTTCCGCGATCTTGGCCATGTGGCTGGCGCGCTCATTGAAACCACCGAATTCCCCGCCATAGCGGACCGGACGTCCCATCATCTTTGCGAGTTCCGGCACGATCTCGTCATTCATCGCGCCGACCGCGGCAACGCCTGCGATGACCAGGTCGACACGCTCCTGGAGCGGGCGTTCGGACCAGGCAACCTGCGCTGCGCGGGCCTTTCCGGCGGCTTCAAAAGCTTCTTCGCGCGACAGGGTTTCACGTTCTGCAAACACCGACCCGTCGATCGGCGAGATACATTTCAAACTCCGGCTCATGCCGATTTCCTTCTTTAGAAAGGCTGTGTCTGGATGCGCCTGAGATCAGGCACGTTCAAAGCCGCGCTGGATCTCGTAGTCAGTCACCGCGCGTTCAAAATCCTCAATTTCCACGCCGGCAGCCCGGGTGTAGTGGTCCACCACGTCATCTCCGAAGGCGGCCCTCAACATCTCCGAGGTCCGCAACGTCTCACGCGCTTCCCGCAACGTCCCCGGGATCATGCCCGTCTCGCCCTGATAGACGTCGCCTTTCGTCGGTGGCTGAAGGTCCAGCTCTTCTTCGATACCCGCGATGCCTGCTGCCAGCATGGCCGCCATGGCAAGGTAGGGATTCATGTCAGAGCCCGGGATCCTGCATTCGACACGAATGGCCTTGGTTCCGTCACCGCACAGGCGAAAACCTGCTGTCCGGTTGTCCACGGACCAGATGATCCTGGTCGGTGCAAACGTCCCTTTCATGAAGCGCTTGTAGCTGTTGATGTAAGGAGCCATGAAGTAAGTGTAGTCAGGAGCGTATTTGAGCAATCCCGCCATGTAGGACTTCATCAGCTTCGACATTCCGAGTTCATCGGCTTCATCGAAAAAGGCCGGTTTGCCGCCCTGCCAGAGAGACTGATGAACGTGGCTCGAGGACCCGACCTTGTTGTGATTCCATTTGGGCAGGAAAGTCGCGGCATGTCCGTTCTGCCAGGCAATCTCCTTGACCGCATGTTTTGCGATCGTGTGATACGCCGCCGTATCCATGGCGCTTGCGTACTTGATGTTCAGCTCTTCCTGTCCGGTTTCGGCCTCACCCTTGGAATTCTCGACCGGAATCCCGGCATTCCACAAGTGGTTGCGGATCGGGCGCATCACATGTTCTTCCTTGGTGGTTTGAAGAATGTGATAATCCTCGTTATAGCCTGAGATTGGCTCCAGGTCGCGGAATCCCGACTTGCGGATTTCATCGAAACTCTTGGCAAACAGGAAGAATTCAAGCTCGGTTGCCATCTTGGCATCAAAGCCCATCGCCTCCAGCCGTTTCACCTGCCTTTTCAGGATGGCGCGAGGTGAATGCGTGACTTCTTCGTGCGTATGGTGATCGAGAATGTCACACAGGACCATCACCGTGCCTTCAAGCCAGGGTACCGGACGCAGGGTGGCAAGATCCGGTTTCATGACATAGTCGCCATACCCGCTTTCCCATGAAGTTGACGCGTAGCCATCCGGCGTCGCCATCTCCAGATCCGTTGCCAGCAGATAGTTGCAGCAATGGGTTTCCTCGTAAGCCCCATTGATGAAGTGACCAGCGTGAAAACGCTTACCCATCAAGCGGCCCTGCATGTCGACCAGACAAACCAGAACCGTATCCACTTCGCCTTCGGCAACTTGTGCCTTCAGGCTGTCAAAACTCAAAACACCATTCACGAAACAGTCTCCCCATTCGTGATCTTTTCAAGGGCAGGAAGCAAAAGATTCAGCAATTCCTGCCCGATTTCATCAATGTCTTCCGGTGTGCTCAGAAGGTCGTTGCGCACCTCGATCATTACGTTTGCGAGCCCCCGGCTCAGGGCGTGAATTTGCAGGGAATGCGTTACGCCATCCTCAGGACCATAGGGTTCGTTGCGGGCGACGCGGCGATGAGAGAGGGCTCCGGCATGGTCAAGCATTTCATCGACAAACCGGCTGTCACTGTCGTGCAGAAGACCGATTTCAACCGATCGTGGCTTGCCGAAATAGATCGGGGTAAAGCTGTGCACGGTGACCACCACGGTATCGGGACCGTGGCTATCGAGCACCTTGCCGGCCGCATCGCAAAACGGCCTGTAGACAGTCCTCACACGCTCTTGACGGTCCTCGGCTGACAGGCCCCGGTTGCCAGGCACTTCAATCACTTCGGACTTTTCGGTCATGGCACCGGGAGCTTCCGGCGGCCGGTTGCAATCGTAAACAAGCCGCGAAATGCGCGATGCGACAACCGGAGCATCCAGGGCCTTGGAGAGAAACAGTGACAGGTCGCGTGCTCCCGGATCCCAGGCGGCATGGCTGATGCTGTCGGCGGCCGAAAGTCCCAGATTGTCGTATTGAGGAGGAATGTGACTGGAGGCATGTTCACACAGGATGACAACGCGTCCCTTGCCTTCGGCATTCAGAATCTCGACGGCTTCTGTCATACCGAGCCTCCTTCTTCAGGCATGTTTTCAATCAATCGGGTCTCCAGGAGCTGTCCGTTTCCGTAAAGGATCGGATAGGCGACGGCCGCAATGTGGCTGTTGAATTCACGTAGCGCCCGCAATGTCTCCAGATGAATGTCGCTGGTCTCGAAGCTTTCCGCATTGCCGCCTTGAAGGCGTTTCAGATGCCGCTTGCGGCTCTGCCGCTCGGCACGCTTCAGTTCTGTTTTTTCAAGACTGAGCAGGCGCGCACTTTCCAGGTCGTCCGAAATCAAAACATTCGAGGCAAGCTTCAGGTTGGACAGGATCGCCTCATGCATATCCACGAGTTCTTCCCATCCCGCCTTTGAGAACTTCGCCTTTTTCTTGCGCAGCTCATTGGCAAGAACAGCAAGACGCTTTGAAACGACATCTCCGGCCGTTTCCAGGCGAATAGCGTATTCGGCCAGATCGAGCGCCGCACGCGTGTTTTCCTTGCCGAAGTTTTCCTGTGGAATTGAAGCCACGTAGGAACGAATGCCGGACAAACACTCGTTCACATCAAGGTCCATCGCCTGCAGGGATCGGATGGCGTCCTTTTCGCCGTTTTCATAGAGCGACAGAACCGGGCGGAACATGGTTTCGACAACGCCAAGCATACGCAGCAATTCGCGTTTCAGGCTGGTAAGCGCTTGTGCTGGAACTTCAAGATCGGCTTCATCGAGAACGCTCACAGGCTTGTGCGCGATTTCGGCGCCCAGCTTCTGATCGTTGCCGGCCTCTGGCAGGAGACGCTCCATCGGACCGGCCAGATAATTACAGAAAGGCAGCGCCAGAATAAGCAGAAGGGCGTTGAAGCCCATATGGGCATAGACCAGCATCTGGCCGCCATCAGGATTTCCAACCAGCCCAGCTCTCAGGATGTTTTGCGACACGAACAGAACACAGACCGCCAGTGTGCCCCTGAGAATGAGATTGGCCAATGGTATCCGCCGGGCCAGAATGGGCATGCCGCGGCTCAACCAGACGGGAATGAAGGCGCTGCCGAAGTTCGCGCCAAGCACCAGCGACAGGCCGGCGGCAAAAGGAATCGCACCGATCTGCACCAGTGTGACGCACATCAGAATGGCAGCAACGCTTGAATGCATGACAAATGCCAGCGCTGCACCGACAATAAAGGCCGTGATGTAATCCCGCTCAAGATAAGCCGCGATGGCCGGAAGAAAGGCACTGTCCCGGATGGGATCCATGGCTTCGCGAAGGAAACGCAGCGAAATCAGGATGAAGGCGACGCCCATCAGGATCCGGCCAAGTTGCCGCCATTTGCGCGTTTCGGTCTTGACGAAAAGCCAGCCGCCCACTGCGAGCAGCAATGGCACAAGCCAATCCAGCTTGAACGACAGAATCTGGATAATGAAGGCGGAGCCCAAATCACCGCCAAGAACAATCGCCAGCCCCATGCCGAAGCTCAGGAGACCACTGGCGGCAAACCCGGCGGCAAGTAAAGCGACGGCAGCAGAACTCTGCAGGACGATTGCCAAACCGATACCCATCAGGCTGCCCTGCAGCTGCCCGCTCTGACCGGTCAGAAGGCGCTTGAAAGAGGCACCGTAGCTCCGCTCAATACCGGTCCGCACCATACGCACCGCAAAGAGGAGCAGCATGGTTGCACCAAACAGGCTTATGAGGAAACTAACGATCGCCATGGTCAGCCATCCAGCAATTTCAGCATTTGTGCATGCAGTTCGGGCGTGGCGGCCGAGACCACGCATCCGTCCGACTGCAACGTCAGTGCATTGCCCTGCCAGTCCGTCATGAGGCCGCCTGCAGCTTCGACCACCGCCGAAACCGGCAGATAATCGTAGGGCTGCAAATCGTAATCAACCACGACATCGACGTGACCTGCGGCCAACAGGGCATGCGGGTAACAGTCATAGGTGAAACGGCGAGTCTGCCCGGTATTCATCAGACGCTCGAACACCCCTGGCTTGTCTCGAAAGAGCTTTTCACCCTCGTTGATAAACACGATGGCCTGATCAAGCTCCGTCTGCCCGGAGGTGTGGATCGCCTCGCCATTGAGCGTTGCTCCCTCGCCTTTCACGCCCATGAATGTTTCATGCAAAGCGGGCATACCGATGACGCCGAGGCGCGGCTTTCCTTCAACCAGGTGCCCAAGCAGGAAACCGAACAGAGGATGTCCGGACAGGAATGACCGGGTGCCGTCGATCGGATCGATGATCCAGACATTTTCAGCGTCTACATCTTCTATTCCGTGCTCTTCACCAAATATTCCGTGATCCGGAAACTGGTCCGCGAGATAGGCCCGGACCTTTGACTCCACGGCCTTGTCGGCTTGAGTGACCGGGCTCTCGTCTTCCTTGAATTCGATGCCGAGCCTGCCACGGAAGTACCCGCGGGCCGCCTCTGCACCGATATTTGCCATATGCAACGCATGCGCGCTGTAGTCAGTCATTTTGGGCCTCATTCAGGTCACGCGATGCAACGTCAATTTCCACGCCGGCGCTGACGATCCGATGCGACAGGTCGCCGGTGGGCGGCACATCCGTTACCAGGAAATCAACCTCATCCAGGGTCAGACCCCGGTAGGGCGCACGTTTTTCAAATTTAAAATGATCAAGTGCGATCAGTACCTTGTCGCTGCATTGCGCGACGACTGTTCCCAGCTGGGCTTCGCTGGCATTCACATAGAGAAAGCCATGAGAACTGGAAAGACCGTCTGCACTCAGTAGCGCCAGATCATAGGCAAACCCCTTCGCCTGTGCCTCGGTCAGGGAACCAAACGTACCGCGTTCATCCTGCTGCATTTCTCCACCGAGCAGATGCACGCTGTTGCCGTTGTGGTTGACCAATGCCTGGGCCACACCGATCGAGTTTGTGGCAATGGTCAGGCGGGCGTATCCCCGCAGCTCTTCAGCCACAAATGCAGTCGTCGTGCCGACATCCAGAAAGAGGCACATGCCGTCCTCGACGTACTCGGCAACTGCAACCGCAATCTTCCGTTTTTCATCTTCATGCTGGGCAATGCGCCGGAAAAAACTTGGATCACCCTGCGCGCCCACGAGATAAGCGCCACCGTGCACACGGGCCACCGCGCCGCTTTTCGACAGCGCCTTGACCGCGCGCCGCACGGTTTCCTCGGAAACGTCCAGGGCTTTTGCAAGATCGGCGTTCCGGGCGGAGCCGCCGAGCCTGCGCAAAACACTCAATAACTCAAGCTCCCTGTGGGAATGAGTAATCATTTAGCCAGCTCACAACATTCAATCACGGTCATCATTACCTCATTAAATCCACAAAAACGCAATAATCATTTTGCAAAAAATCACAAAACCCCTCATAAACACACAAAACGACGTATTTTCTACGATCGAAATCCAGTTGACGAAGAGGCGCGGTTGAGGATGCGCTTTGGGCGCAGCGTTCGTGCAAAATGATCGGGATCCGATTATTTCGCTCGGAAAAAGGTGTTCGATCTTGCTAGAAACACGGACGAATTCCCGCCCGACTGACTCGAAAAGGCTTCAGCGTGCGGAGATTTGCCCTGGAGGAAATTCAACATGCACGACAGCCGGAATGTTTTGTTCATCATCATCGATCAGCTGCGCGCCGATTGTGTATTCGGTGAGTTGGCGGAGTATGTTGACCTGCCGAACCTGCGCGCATTTGCGGACGATGCGGTCAGCTTTCATCGCCACTATTCGGTCGTGAACCCCTGCGGCCCTTCGCGCGCATCGATCCTCACCGGCCAGTATGCGATGAACCATCGCTCGGTCCGAAACGGGACCCCGCTGCGGCACGACACGCCGAACATTGCTACCGAAATGCGCAAATCCGGCTATATGCCGCTGCTGTTCGGCTACACCGACACCTCTCAGGACCCGAGAGCTTATCCGGCAAACGACCCTGCCCTGAAGTCGTACGAATTTCCCATGAACGGCTTCCACGAAATGACAGAGATGCGGCTGGAAATGTCCTATCCGTGGCAGTCGCACCTGATCAACCGGGGCTACAAGTTCGACAAGTACTGGGATGTCTACAAACCTGTCTCCCCGACAGGTGGCGCGCCCAAGCTCAACGACCCGGCTCTTTATGCGGCAGAAGACAGCGACACGGCTTTCCTGACCAACTCGTTCCTCAGCACGATGCCGGCCTATCGCCAGGAAAGCTGGTTCGCACACCTGACCTATATCCGGCCACACCCGCCTCTGGTTGCGCCCGCGCCTTTCAACGACATGTACTCGCCAGAGACGCTTCCCCTTCCCAACCGGCTCGAGACCAAGGAAGCAGAAAAAGCCCTGCACCGGTTCTTCGCTCCATTGATCAGAAAGGCGAATGCAGCCAGCTTTGTTGAGGGCTTCCCCGAGCTGGAAGAAACCGATGAGAACATCAAAACGCTCCGCTCCATCTATCTCGGCCTGGCGAGCGAAGTCGACCAGCATATCGGCCGCGTGCTGCAATACCTCAAGGACAGCGGGCAATACGACAACACATTGATTGTCGTGACTGCCGACCATGGCGAAATGCTCGGCGACCGTCACAGCTGGGGCAAGATGACCGTCTACGATGCGGCTTATCACACGCCGCTCATCATACGCGCACCCGGCAAGAGCGGTCAGGCCGGACAGACCGTTCAGGAATTCACCGAATCAATCGACCTGACGCCGACCATTCTGGATTGGGTTGGCCAGGAGATCCCCAATTCCATGGACGGCAGATCACTGCTGCCGTTCCTGGATGGTCAAACGCCAGAGAACTGGAAAACCTATGCGTTTTCCGAACTGGATTTCGGCGATCCGATTTCAGAAACGCCGTGGCAGCAGGATCTTGGCACGACTGCGCTCGATTCCAGCCTGTGCCGGATGCGAGACGAGCGGTTCACGCTTGTGGAATTCGCCGCGGATCTTCCACCGCTTCTTTTCGATCACACGAAAGGCGGCGAACTGGAGAACGTCGCGGATCATCCGGATTACCAGTCCGATCTGGCCCGCCTGACACGCCGGATGCTGCGCCATCAGATGAAAAACCGTGACCAGACCCTGGCAATGAGCATGATCACCGACGATGGCGCTGTGACACGCTCGCGGCACAAGTAGGGCTATCAGGGCACGCTCGAACACATTGTCATAAAAGGTAAATATGGACCTGCTAGGTCGGCCTCAACCTTGGCCGACCAGCGGAAGCCTGTGTGCTGACACGCAAAAGCTGCAAAGCCTCCCCTCACCTGTAGCGATGCCTATTTTGTGTGCTTTTGAACGTATTTCCGGCAAATTCGGTAAAAAAAACACATATCTATCTATTTTTTTGTTTTTTTGTGGATTCATGGCCGGAAATGTGGGTTAATGAACGTATGGGTGGAGAACAAGAAAAAATTCCTCATAGGGGACGTGAACTGCTCGATGTTCTTGCAAGGTTGGGAGGCTCTGCAAGAAATGCTCAGATTGCGCAGGTCATGGATGTTTCCGAAGAGACCGTACGCCGTCTGGTGAAATCGCTTTCCAAGATTGGCAAGGTCGAGAGGGTTCATGGCGGCACCTACCTGTCCAGATCCCAGGGTTCGCCGATGTATTCCGGCGCCCTTGAGCAAAACACCAAGGAAAAGACACGCATCGGGCGTGCTGTCCGCAATCTGGTTTCGGACGGCATGGTGGTGTTTCTCAATGTGGGTTCGACAACCACCCATGTTGCCGAGCAACTGCGTGACCTGAATGGTCTGACGGTCGTCACCAACTCTATCTCAACCGTCGCTTCCCTGGCGGACCAGAATGGAACCCGTGTCCATCTGGCCGGGGGTGAAGTCATTCGCTCCGAGCGCGGCAGTTTCGGCCGGGCCACAGAAGAATTCGCCTGCCGGTTTAACTATGACGCAGTGATTTGCGGTGCCGATGCGATTTCCCACAAGGTTGGGTTCCTTGCTTCCAACCCGGCCGAAGCTGACCTCACGCGCGTACTGGCCGATCGAACAGAGCGCATGGTGATCGCAGCCGATTGCCGCAAGTTCGAAGCTCGTGCGCCTTACGTGTCATGCGGGTTCGACAAGGTCACAGACCTGGTGACGGACGCCAGACCGGTGGAAGCCCTGAGTGCTGCCCTGAAGCAGGCAAACGTCACGGTCCATGTAGCGGCCAGGCAGATGTCCAGGACGTCGGAAACACCGGTTTCCGAGAGAAGTCTGGCCTCGGGCTCAACGGTTTAAGTGCGGAGGGAGGAGTTCATGAGAAATCTGCCTTTGCACGCCAGGACAACCGGTCTTCGCTTTACCCATGCGGACATGAATTACGTTTTGCCGGACAATGGAACAGACTTGAAAGGATCGTCCGGACAAGACTCCGGGTCGCATAAAAGAGACCTGCGTTTCCATAAGAATGTCTTATCGTTTCATCCTCTTTATCGATTTTACATATGCTATTCCGCAGTGAATAGTTTCATCGGGGAAATACGTCACTCAACGTGGAGGAACTAATGAGAAAACTGCTTCTGATGGCCGGTGTCGCCGGCCTGGCACTTACCGGAACGGCATATGCGAGCTGTCCTCCGGTAACAGTCGCAGACCCGCAAGGGGTCGCTGCTGGTGCATATCCTCAACAGTACGATCTGGCGGAATTCGAGTCCGCAGCGAACTGTAAGCTTAGCTTTGCAGAAAACCCGGCAATCGGTGAGCTGAACGGCCGTATCCGCGGCAACGGCGACCTTCCCGCCGTGGCTGACCGCCTGCCTTCCGAACCGCTGGTTCTGGCTCCGTACACCGAAATCGGTCAATATGGCGGCGTTCTCGACGCGCTTTCCAATGCGACCGAATCCGGCACTTCCGACTTCCTTTCGGTCCGCCACGTCAACCTGTTCCGCTATTCGGACGACTTGCAGACCGTTGTCCCGAACGTTGCCAAGTCCTTTGAATGGAACGATGATTTCACGCAACTTACCGTGAAGCTTCGTGCGGGCCACAAATGGTCCGACGGCGCGCCGTTTACCGCAAACGACATCGCGTTCTGGTACAACAACCTGATGATGGACAAGAACGTCTTTGCCGAGGCGAAGGACTACGCCCTGGCGGGCGGCAAGCCGATGAAGGTCGAGGCACTGGACGACACGACCGTTCAGTTCACCCTGGAAGCTCCGAAGCCGGGCCTGGTCGAGACATTCACCTCCAGCTATGCCCAGCCTTATCAGCCGAAGCACTTCTTTGAGCAGTATCACCCTGCACTGAATGACGGTGCCGATGAAGCTGCAAAAGCTCTGGGCTATGAAGGCGGCTACGACCTGATCAAGGCCTATTACGGCAACTCCGACTGGATGGACACGCCGTCGCCGATGCTGACCGCCGGTGACCGTATTTCCAACCTGCCGAAAGACGCCGCTCCGACGCTGGAAAGCCACATCCTGGTGAAGGAAACGGCTGAAGGTCGTCACTACGTCGCCAACCCGTACTTCTTCCAGATCGACACCCAAGGCAATCAGCTGCCCTACATCAACGAAATGGACGAAGTCTATATCGGCGATGAAGAGGTTCGTAACCTGAAGTTGCTGAACGGCGAAGTCGACTACAAGTCCCAGGCGATCAACCTGACATCGGCTCCGGTTCTGCTTGAAGGCCAGGAAAACGGTAACTACACGATCGAAGTGAAGCCGACCATTTCGAGCCCGACCCTTGCGTTCAACGTGACCGCAGAAGACGAAGCCCGCCGGGAGATCTTCAACGACATCCGGTTCCGCACGGCAATGTCCATCGGCATCGACCGCGACCAGATCAACGAGGTCATCTCCTTCGGTCTCGGCACGCCGCAGCAGTATATCGGCTTCTCGCCACGTCCCGAATATATCGACGAAAAGTGGTCGAACCACGAAATGGCCTATGAGGCAGATCGCGCCAAGGCGCTGCTCGACGAGATGGGTCTGGTCGACAAGGACGGTGACGGTTTCCGTGACCTTCCGAACGGTGACCCCTTCGTCCTCGACTGGCAGTTCGCAACCCAGGCAACCTCGTCTCAGCTGGTTGAACTGGTCGGCCGGAACTGGACCGAACTGGGTGTAAAAACCACGATCAAGGAAGTGACTTCGGACGAATACCGTTCGGCTCAGTCAGCGAATACGCTCGACGTTCTCATCTGGACGAAGGGTCAGCCGGCGGGTTCAATCCTCGGCGACAGCGAGATCTGGGTACCGCCGTTTGACGGTTACTTCGATGTCCGTACAGGCATGCTCTGGGCTGAATATATCAGCTCGAACGGCGCAAACGGCATCGAGCCGCCGGCTTGGGTTGGCGAGCTGAAGACCCAGCTTGACATCTACCAGTCCTCGGCTCCGGGTTCAGATGCTTCCAAGGCAGCAGCCAACAAGATGGTTGAAATCATGACCAGCCAGCTGCTGTTCATCGGCGTCGTAAACTCTCCGGCACCGATCTACCATTCGAACAACCTGAAGAACTTCGCGGACTTCAAGACGTCCTCCTATGAGTACTACCGGACTTATCCTTACCGTCCGGCTCAGTGGTTCCTGAGCAACTAAGCTCCTGAGTTAAACCGAAAGCGGGCGCCCGCGCCCGCTTTCTCCTGGGAGGGGGGAGCTATGCTACAATTTGCCCGTTTCACTGCCATCAGGGCAGCCCTGGCGCTTGTCACGCTGGTGATCGTTTCGCTGGTCGTGTTCTCGCTGATGGAACTGGTGCCCGGCGACTGCGCCGAGCGTTACCTGGCCTATAAAAACACACAAGGATCTGCCATTACCCTGGCGGATATCGAGGCTGAACGCGCCAGACTTGGTCTGGACCGGCCGTTCCTGACACGTTGGGCGAGCTGGCTGGCCGGTGCGTTTCAGGGAGAATTCGGCGACAGCTGCATTCTGCGCGTGAACATTGCACAGCTGCTCGGATCCAAGTTCTGGATTTCCCTTGCGATCTGCCTCGGATCTCTGGTTCTAGCCTATTCGATCGCGATTCCGGTCGGCATCATTTCGGCAGCTTCCAAGAACCCGCTTCTGAACAACTCTCTTCGTTTCGTCAGCTATCTCGGCCTGGCAATGCCGAACTTCCTGCTCGCTCTGATGATCATGCTCGTTTCAACCGTCTATTTCGGTGAAACACTGACAGGGCTCTTCTCGCCAGAGTACAAGGACGCGCCCTGGTCACTCGACAAGTTTCTGGACCTCCTGAAGCATGCCTGGCTGCCGATCTTCATTCTCGGCTGGTCGGCAACAGCCTTCGCGCTGCAGACCGTACGAGCGCTGATGTCGGATGAAATCGGCAAGCTCTACGTGACGGCCGCCGCCGCGCGCGGGATCTATGGCCGCCGCCTGTTGTGGAGGTATCCGGCAAGGCACGCCCTGGGTCCGATCGTGAACTCGCTCGGCTTTGACCTCAACCGCATCTTCAACGAGCTTCCCATTGTCGCGCTCATCCTGACGCTGACCGAAATGGGATCGCTGCTCCTGGACGCGCTGGCGCGTTCCAACGACCAGCAGCTTGCAGGTGCCATCATCTTTCTGCTGACCGCGTCCATCGTTGCCGTGAATTTCCTGACGGAAATCCTTCTGGCAGTGATTGATCCGCGCGTGCGCAAGAGCATCATCAGGTAGGCCATGACAGCAGTAGCAAAAGACCAAAAGGCCAAGGAAGCCTATTTTACCGCCTCGCAAAGGCAGCTGATCTGGGCGCGTTTCAAGAAACAGAAAGCGGCGATGGTGGCTGCCACCGTGCTGGCCGTGCTCATCCTGTCCGGCCTGTTCGCCCCGTTCCTGGCGCCTTATGACCCGACGATCGCCGGACGCGACAAGGACTACCTGAACGGCGCTCCGCAAATTCCGCAAATCTGCGACAAGAACGGCTGCTCCCTCCGCCCGTTCCTGCATCCGGTCACCCGTGAACGGTCGATCCAGACCAACTTCCGCTGGGTTGAAAAGATCAACGATGACGAACGCGTCTATGTGCAGTTCTTTGTGCGCGGCGACGAGTACAAGCTGTTCGGCTTCATTCCGGGCGACGTGCACCTGTTCGGTATGGAAGAGGGCTATGTTCACCTGTTCGGCACAGACAGCGCCGGCAAGGACATTTTCTCCCGTACCCTCTTTGCGATCTGGACTTCGTTGCAGGTTGGCACGCTGGGTGTCGTGATCTCGTTTGTTCTGGCGCTCATCATCGGAGGGGTTGCCGGCTATTACGGTGGCATGGTTGACAGCGTGATCCAGATGATCACCGATGCCGTGCGAACGATCCCGTCCATTCCCCTGTTCATGGCGATTGCCGCCTTTATTCCGCCCGAGTGGTCGGCAGAGACGCGCTTCTTCGTGATCACGATGATCCTTGGCCTGGTCGGCTGGCCGACGCTTGCCCGTCGCGTGCGGACCCATCTGCTGGTCGAGAGAAACCAGGAATACGTTCTGGCCGCCCAGCTGTGCGGCGCGAGCGCCGGACACGTGATCCGAAAGCACCTGCTGCCCAGCTTCACCAGCTACATCATCGTCGATCTGGTGATTTCCTTCCCCTACATGGTTCTGTCAGAAACCGCGCTGAGCTTCATCGGCCTTGGTCTCAAAGACCCGGTCAACAGCCTCGGCGTGATGTTGCAGAACGTGACCAAGGCCGACGTCCTGCTGAACTACCAGTGGTACTTCATCCCCGTGGTGTTCTTCATCACGCTCGTCATGGCCTTCGTCTTTGTCGGTGACGGGTTGCGCGATGCCGCAGACCCCTATGCAGAGGCCAGAAAATGAGCCTGATTGACGTTGAAAACCTGACCCTTCAGTTCCAGACGGACGAAGGACTGATCACCGCCGTTGAAAATGTGTCGTTCTCAATTGCACCAGGCGAAGTGATGGGGCTCGTCGGCGAGTCGGGGTCCGGGAAGTCGGTGACGGCAAAGTCTCTGATGAAACTGAATTCGTCCAATGCCCGCTATTCTCCGGAAAGCAAGATCACGCTTCATCTGGAAAGTGGTCCGGTGAGCGTGCTCGATCTCAAACGCCCGCGCGACATGGAAGTCGTGCGCGGCGGTGCGATCAGCATGATCTTCCAGGAGCCTATGGCAAGCTTTGCGCCGGCCATGACAATCGGCAAGCAGATGGTCGAGCAGCTGCTTGTCCATTCCAGCATGACGAAGAAACAGGCCAAGGAACTGTCCATCGAAATGCTGGACCGCGTTGGCATCTCCGATGCTTCCATGCGGTTCAACCAATATGCGTTCGAGATGTCCGGCGGCATGCGTCAGCGCGCCATGATCGCGATGGCATTGTCGACGAAGCCGAAACTGCTGATCGCCGACGAACCGACAACGGCCCTGGACGTCACGATCCAGGCACAGGTGATCGACCTGATGAAGGAACTGGTCGACGAGTTCGGCATGGGGATCATCTTCATCACCCACGACCTGGGTGTGGTTGCTCAGACGGCGGACAAGGTCGCGGTGATGTATCTGGGCCGAATGGTTGAGGAAGGACCGGTGCGCGAGGTGATCCGAAATCCGTTCCATCCCTACACGCAGGGTCTGATTGACGCGTTGCCCCAGCTGGACGATCTCGACAAACCGCTCACACCGGTCCCTGGCGACATCCCCAGTCCTTTGGAACGGCCGGATGGCTGCGTCTTTCACACAAGATGCAGCCAGATCATCGGCGACATTTGCAAGACCGTAGTGCCACATCGGATCGAGACCGGAGAATTCCACGGCGCAAGCTGCCACCTTTGCCACCAGGGAGCTGCTGAATGAGTGACGATATTCTGATTCAGACCAAAGATCTGTCCGTTGGCTTCCGGGTCGGTGGCGGCGTGTTCAACAAGCAGATACTCAAGGCGGTCGACGGCATTTCCATCGACATCCCCAAAGGATCGTTCTTCGGTGTCGTGGGAGAATCGGGATCAGGCAAGACCACGCTCGGACGTGCTCTGCTGAAGGCTGTTTCCATCACCGGCGGGCATGCCACCTATGACGATGGCGAGGTTCAATACGATCTGGCAGAAATGACGCCTGCGCAACTGAAGGACTACCGCAAGCGCGCTCAGCTGATTTTCCAGGATCCTTATGCGGCCCTCAGCCCGCGCATGACGGTTCGTGACATCATTGCCGAGCCGCTTGAAGTCATGGGTCTGACCAAAACGCGTGAGGAAACCGACGCAAGAGTTCGCGACATTGCATCCAAGTGCAGGCTCAACCTTGAGCATCTGCGGCGCTTTCCGCATGCGTTTTCCGGTGGCCAACGTCAGCGAATTTCCATCGCCCGTGCGCTGGTATCGGGACCGCGCTTCGTCGTTGCGGATGAATCCGTGGCCGCTCTCGATGTGTCGATCCAGGCCGACATCCTGAACCTGTTGAGGTCTTTGCAGGAAGAACTGGGTCTGACCTTCATGTTCATCAGCCACGACCTGTCGGTGGTGGCTCATACCTGCGACCACGTTGCGGTGATGTATCTCGGCCGGATCGTGGAAAGCGCGCCGACGCGCCAGTTGTTCGCCAATCCGCGTCACCCCTATACCAAGGCCCTGTTTTCGGCAATCCCTTCGCTTGATCCGGATCATCGAGGAACGGCACAGAAACTGGAAGGCGAAATCCCCTCGCCGACCAATCAGCCCTCAGGATGCAAATTCCACACCCGCTGCCCCTATGCGGCGGATATCTGCAAGCTCGAAGAGCCACCGCTGGAAAGCTGCGAAGAAGGGCATTCGGTTTCCTGCCACCTGTGGAAGGAACTGCAGCATTATGAGCACGCAACACAGGCCTGACCGGTAGAGTTGTTCGTGCGGGTCAACGAAAAGCTGGAAAGCGGACAACCGCTTTTCAGCTGGCTTCCGGGGGCCTCCCGGTATCGGCAAGACCATTCCGCTGAAGAAAGATTTCGTCAGGCGTCATCGGAGCCCGAGACTGAAGTCATTCATACGCGTTCTTGAGTTTCTCAAGCTCAGACCCAAGAAGCTTCGCAAATTCGGTTGTCAGCGCGGAAGGCGGCCGGTGAGCGGGTTGCATGATCGAGACGGAAAGCACCACCCGCGGTCGGAAAGGTCGGAAGATCACGGGGCAGGGCTGCGGCCTCGACTTGACATAACCCGCAGCGGTGATCGGATCACACACGCAATAGCAAAGCCCCTTTTCGACAAGCGTCAGGGCCGGCTGGAATGTCCGGAGTTCAAACCGGTGAACGAAGTCTGCTTTCTGTTCATTAAAGGCTGCCATGGTCGCGATAAGATTGGGGTGACCCTCCTGAAGTGCTGCCATCGGCTTGCCCGACAGGCCTCGCGCGTCAATCTCCTGCCTCTCGGCAAGCGGATCTCCCTCCGGTACGGCGCAAACACATTCCAACTCAAAATCCAGGGTTTCAATGGCTGGGTTGGGAGACGGCGTTTCCGCAAATCCAATATCGTATTGCTGCGATGAAACCCATTCTGCCACCACCGAAGACGCCCGCATCATCAGGGAGGCACGGACCTCGGGCCGATCTTCAAGAAACTCCGCCAGGATCTGAGGCATCATCATGTTGGCCGCTGCTGGCATGCAGGCGATGTTCAAACGACCTTTGCTGAGTGCCCCGATTTCCCGCATCGTCCGCGTGGACAGGGTCAACCGGTTCAGGATCGCTTCGGCCTCGCCAATGAAGAACTTCGCCTCGGGCGTCGCTTCCATCCGGCCACGCTGACGACGGAAAAGAGTCAGCTCAAGTTCAGTCTCCAGATTGGCGATCAGGGCGCTGACAGCCGGTTGCGTCCGGCCGAGAATCTTGGCCGCTTCCGACACCGACCCCGTCCGCATCACCTCTCTGAACGCTTGAAGTTGTCGAAAACTAACATTCATCAACATTGTTTTTACACGCGTTTTTCCGACTTTATAAAGTCACTTTATTCTAGCATCAATTTTATCGTTTTGACCTAATATACCGCGAACAGCATGTTCCTTCCAGGTTTTGGTGCCGGTGTCGACCGGTGCGGGGGAGGAACGAATGGAACGCTTTGCCAGCATCACGCTGACGTTTCTGATATGCGTTGTCGCCCTGGGGCAGTTCGTGCAGGTGATTACCCGCTACGTTCTGGAAATCCCGGTGATGGGGCTGGAGGAAAGCCTGCTTTATCCGACCATGTGGCTCTACATGCTCGGCGCGGTCAACGCTTCACGGGAAAACACCCACATCCGGGCGAACGTTCTTGAGATTTTCCTCAAGACCAAACGTCAGCATCAGGTTCTTGCCGTCATCGGCGAAGTCATCAGCCTGATCGTCGGCCTCTGGCTGACCAGTTGGGCCTGGGATTTCACCCGCTATTCCATCCGCGTCTGGCGAGAGAGCCCGACGCTGTACCTGCCGACCTTCTACGTCGATATCGCCCTGACCGTGGGGCTGGTCCTGATGATGGTCTTCACCGCCCTGCATCTGCTGCGCCACCTGCGCGCTCTTCTGGTCAAGGAGGCCTGAGATGGTTGAGGTCGCACTTCTCGCGGTTCTGGTTCTTGTCATCCTTCTGACCCTGGGCGTGCCACTGCCCTACTGCTTCGGCGGCGGACTGATGGTGATGTATTTCGTCGGCGACGTGGTGATGAAGGGCAACATGCTTTGGGGCTTCCAGCAGCTCGGCAACCCGGTTCTGCTGGCGATCCCGCTTTTCGTCCTTGCCGGGACAATCATGAGCGTCTCAGGCATTGCGGCGTCCCTGCTGAATTTCGTCAACATCTTCATTGGTCATCTGCGCGGCGGCCTCGGCGTCGTGGCCACAGTGTCCTGCGCTCTGATCGGTGCCATTTCCGGTTCCGGGCTCACCGGTGTTGCCGCCATCGGTCCGCTGCTCATCCCGGAAATGGAAAAGCAGGGCTATCCGCGTGAATACGCCACAGCCCTGATTGCCAATTCTTCGCTTCTCGGGCTGCTGATCCCGCCATCGGTCACGATGATCGTCTATGGCTGGGTCACGGATACATCGATCCTGGCCTGCTTCCTGGCGACTCTCGGTCCGGGCCTGCTGATCATGCTGAGCTTTTCCGCGGTGAACATCCGCATGGCGAAGAAGTTTCCGCTGAAGCTGGACAAGCCGCTGAAAGGGCAGGACTTCGTTGCCGAGGCTTCCTCGCGCGGTTTCAAGGCGACCCCTGCGCTGCTGATGCCGGTCATCATACTTGGCGGAATTTACGGGGGCATCATGACGCCCACCGAGGCCGCCGCCGTCGCAGTGATCTATGCCGTCCCGGTCGGTTTTCTCATCTACAAGGGACTAAACCTCAGGACATTTCTCGGCGCTGGCCGGGAAGCGGCGACTTCCGTCGGCGCGATCATGTTGATGATCCTGTTCTCGATGATCCTGTCGCAGATGTTCGTCCTGGAGAGCATTCCGCAAGCGCTGGTGCAGGCGATCTTCTCGATCACCGAAAACAAGGTCGTCCTGCTGATCCTCATCAACATCCTGTTGTTCCTGGTGGGCATGGTGGTCAATGACGTCACCGCCATCATCCTGATCGCTCCGCTGCTCTTGCCGTTGATGGAAGCGATCGGCGTCAGCCCGATCCAGTTTGCCGCGATTATGGGTGTGAACACCGCCATGGGCGGCGTCACCCCGCCCTATGCCTCAATTCTCTATCTCGGCGCGCGCATCGGCAATGTGCCGGTCACCAAGGTTATCCGACCCGCCATGGTCCTGATCCTGCTCGGCTACCTGCCGGTGGTGTTCCTGACCAGCTTCTGGCCGGACCTGTCCATGTGGCTGCCGCGCGTCTTTGGCTACTGACCCTGTTTCATCTTGACTGGAGGAGAAACCAACGATGATGAACTTCCTGAAATCCACCTGCATTGCCGCCGCCCTGCTGACGACCACCGGCATAGCAACCGCCGACACGCTTAAGGTCAGTCACATCCGACCTCAGGATGCGACGATTGACAAGGAACTGCGCGTTTTCGCCGACAAGCTCAAGGAAGCAACAGGTGGTTCGCTGGAGTTGAACCTGTTCCCGGCATCTGCCCTTGGCGACTACACTTCCGTGCAGGAACGTATTTCGGTCGGCGCGATCGACATGGCCGTTCAGCCGGCCGCAACCGCAGTCGACCGGCGCATGCAGATTTCGGCTTTCCCGTATGTCGCCGCGAACTGGGCCGACGCCAAAAAGATCTATGGACCTGGCGGTGCGATCTATGACGCCATGAAGGAGCTCTACGCCAAGCAGGACATCACCATGCTGGCAGCTTACCCGGTCTATTTCGGCGGTATTGCGCTTAACACCGACGCGGTAAACCCGGGCAACCCGGCAGCCTCCAAGGGCATCAAAGTCCGCGTACCGGGAATCAAGAGCTTCCAGTTAACAGCGGATGCGCTTGGTTACATCTCTTCCCCTATCCCGTTCTCCGAAGCTTTCACGGCGGTGCAGACCGGTGTGGTTGACGGTGTCGTCGGTTCTGGCGCTGAAGGCTACTATGCTTCCTTCCGGGACGTGACCACCACCTATGTGCCGGTGAATACGCATTTTGAAGTCTGGTACATGATCATCAATTCCGGGGCGCTGGCCGACCTCAGCGCAGAAGACCGGGCAGCCCTTGAAAAGGCCGCGCTGGAATTCGAGGCAAAGCGTTGGGAAACAGCAGAAGCCGACCAGGCTGCCTTTGAGCAAAAGCTGGCCGACTATGGCGCTACCATCGTCAAATTGAGTGATGAAGAGCTCGCCGCCACGGCTGAACACGTGCGCGCGCAGGTCTGGCCGCAAGTTCTTGAAGACGTCGGACAGGAATGGGGCCAGTCCATTCTCGACAAGATCGGCAACTGAGTCCTCGCAGGAGGGGGCGGCCAATCGCCCCCTTCTTTCTTCTACTGGAGATCATCCATGTTTCGATTCCTGAGAGAGGTTTCACCGGATATCGTTCAAGTGACCGTCAATGGTCAGCCGGTCCGGGTTCCCTCGGGTCAAACGGTCTGGTCGGCACTTGCCTTGTCAGGTCAGCCGGTCACCCGCAAGGCGGCCCTCTCCGGAGAAGATCGCAGCGCCTATTGCGCCATGGGCGTCTGTTTCGAATGCATGGTGGTGATAGACGGCGAACCCAATCAGCAGGCCTGTTTGCGCAAGGTTGCACCAGACATGGTCATCACCACCCAGATTGTTACCGAGAGCACGACGGCGACCAATGACGGCCTTTGATTGTGTGATTGTCGGCGCCGGTCCTGCCGGAATGACGGCAGCGCTGAAACTCGCCGAGCATGGTGTACGGCTGCTGGTTCTGGACCGCGGCACAAGAGCCGGAGGTCAGATCTACCGCTCCGCCGCGTCCTCCCCGCTCCCCGATGCATCGAAACTCGGGCCCGACTACACGACCGGTGCAGAATTGATTGCGGCCTTTGAAGCTTGCGGCGCAGAATACGCGCCCGGGGCAGACGTCTGGCATATCGGTGACGACGGCAAGGTCCTTTATTCTCTTGGAGGAGAGACAAGACAGGTCGAGGCCCGCGAAATACTGATCTGTCCGGGTGCCATCGAACGCCCGATGCCGATACCCGGCTGGACACTACCCGGCGTCATGACCGCAGGCGCTGCACAAGTCATGCTCAAATCGGATGCGATGGTTGCCGAAAACGCAGTCTTTGCAGGCTCCGGCCCGTTGTTGTACCTCATCGTAGCGCAATATCTGCGCCTCGGCGTCAAGGTGACAGGACTGGTCGACACCACCCCGCGAGAAAACTATCTACACGCAGCGCCCACCGTCTCCGGAGCTCTGAGCTCCGTGTCTCTCCTCCGCAAAGGGTTGTCTCTTCTGCAGGAGATTCGTCGTGCCGGGATACCGGTTTTCCGAAATGCGACACGGTTAAAAGTGCTTGGAGCAGATCGCGCTGCAGGGCTTTCGTTTCACTGCCGCGTGCAACGAGAAATATCTGCCGAGACCATCTTTCTGCACCACGGCGTCATTCCGAACCCGAACATGGCAAGAGCGCTCGGTCTCGACCATATCTGGAACGAAGACCAGCTGACCTGGCACGTGAAGAAAGACCGGTTCGGACAAAGCTCATTGCCGCATGTTTCTGTTGCCGGAGACGCAGGGGCCATCGTCGGGGCCGATGGAGCCCGTCACGAGGGGCACCTCTCCGCTCTCAACATATTGTCGCGGCTTGACAGAATATCCATCGAGGAACGTGACCGCCTTTCCAGCGCCCCCATTGGCCAATTACAGCGTTTGTCCAGGTTCCGCCGGTTCATCGACCGGCTCTACCGGCCCGTTGAGGCATTGCGCCTGCCGCAAGACGAGAACACTCTGGTCTGCCGCTGCGAGGAGCAGAGCGTTGGCGATCTTCGTGCCGGATTTGAAGACGGTGCACGGGACCCGAACGCACTGAAATCCCAGACCCGCTGCGGCATGGGACCGTGCCAGGGGCGGCAATGCGGCCCGACCGTCAGTGCCCTCCTGGCCAAGTGGCGCAATCAAGGCGAGGCAGAGGTCGGATACTACCGACTGCGCAGCCCTCAGCGCCTGCTCAGCCTGGAAGAGTTGAGCCGCTTCAGCACCTCTGAACCTGGCCAACAAGAAGCGTCGGAGGCTGCGCAATGAAAGCAGATGTGCTGATCATTGGTGGCGGTATTCAGGGATGCGCTTCGGCTTACCATCTCGCCCGCCAGGGCGTCGCAGTAACTCTCCTGGAAAAGGACTACGTCGCCCGCCATGCGTCAGGCGTGAACGCAGGCGGCGTCCGTCTCCTCGGACGTGATCTTGCCGAGGTTCCTCTTTCCAAAGCCTCCATGCACCTCTGGCAGACGCTGGATGAGGAGCTGGACGCCGATACCGGATTTCGGGCAACGTCACTGGTAAACATAGCAGCGGACGAGGCAGACATCGCCACCTTGAAGGCCCGTGAAGCTACGATGCATGCGGCCGGTCATACGCACGAACACATCATCGATCGTCAGGAACTGCGCGAAATTCTGCCTCAGGTCCATCCCTCCTGCGTTGGAGGTGCAACATCAAAGCTGGATGGTCTTGCCAACCCCTTCCGTTCCACCAATGCATTTCGCCTGGCCGCAGAAAGGCGCGGCGCCCACATCGTCGAAGGTGCTGAATTGCGAAGCCTTCGAAAGGTTGGCCCGACCTGGATCGCGCAAACCCAATCGTACTCCTATGAAGCTGCTACCGTAGTGAATTGTGCAGGCGCCTGGGCGGACCGCGTTGCGCTGATGATCGGCGACAACGTGCCGCTCAGCCATGCGGCACCCATGCTGATGATCACCGCGCGCATGCCGCATTTCGCTTCTCCTGTCGTCGGTGCGGTCAGCCGGCAGCTCAGCTTCAAGCAATTCGACAACGGTACGGTATTGATTGGTGGCGGAGCCAAGGGGTTTGCCGACCGGACAACCAACAAGACACGTCTGGACTACGCCAAGCTTGCCAGGGCGGCCCGCACCACCATCGACTTCTTCCCGATCATGGCGCGCGCTTCAATCAACCGCATGTGGGCCGGTCTTGAAGCCTATATGCCCGACAATCTTCCGGTGATCGGACCGGCGGTTAACGCTGAAAACGCCTTTCATGCCTTCGGCTTTTCCGCACATGGCTTCCAGCTCGGCCCAATCGTCGGCAAGGTCGTTGCCGAAGTGATTTTGACCGGACAGACCGGATTTGACTTGTCCGCATTCCGTATCGACCGCTATGACCGGAAGATACTTTAACTGGAGCAGAAAATGACTATCACTCGCATCGAAACCGGCCAGCGCATGAGCAAGATCGTCAAGCATAACGGCACGGTCTATCTCTGCGGCCAGACCTCGGACAAGGAATCCGTCGCCGATCAGACCCGTCACTGCCTGGAGAAGGTCGAAACTCTTCTTGAACAGGCCGGCAGCGACAAGACCCGCATCCTGCAATGCCTCATCTGGCTGTCGGACATGGCCGACTTTGCTGAAATGAACGCGGTCTGGGACGCATGGGTTCCGGAAGGCCATGCTCCGGCACGGGCCTGTGGTGAAGCCAAGCTTGCCCGGGATGCTCTGAAGGTCGAGCTGATCGTCACCGCAGCCTGCGACTGATCGTATCGATCCATCTGAATTCAGGGTTTTGACGGGGCTCCAACGAGCCCCGTCAGCTCATTCAACTGAACAACTTACCGCTTCGGGATGATGTTGTGCTCCGGTCCGAACGGGAAACCGGTGATGTTGTCGGCACCATCCTCCTTCACGATCAGAATATCGTGCTCACGGTAACCGCCCGCACCTGCCTGACCTTCCGGGATCATGATCATCGGTTCCATGGAGACGACCATGCCCGGCTCCAGAACCGTGTCGACATCCTCGCGCAACTCAACAGACGCCTCACGGCCATAGTAGTGGCTGAGCACGCCAAAGGAGTGTCCGTAGCCGAAGCTTCTGTATTGCAGCAGATCATGGCTGCGATAGATGTCGTTGAGTTCTGCGGCGATATCGCTGCAGCGGGCGCCTGGCTTGATCAGTTTCAGGCCTTCCCGGTGAACATGGCAGTTGACTTCCCACAGCCGCAGATGCTCATCCGACGCATGTTCACAGAAGAGCGTGCGCTCCAGGGCGGTGTAGTAGCCGAAGATCATCGGGAAGCAGTTCAGGCTGAGAATGTCGCCTGCCTCAACCACCTTGTTGGTGACCGGATTGTGCGCGCCATCGGTGTTGATGCCTGACTGGAACCAGGTCCAGGTGTCCATCAGCTCGACAAACGGGAAGGACTTGGCAATCTCGCGGATCATTGCATTGGTCGAAGCGATGGCAACTTCATGCTCGGTTACCCCGGCCTGAACGGCCTCGACCAGCGCGGCACCGCCAACGTCGCAAATGCGTGCGCCTTCACGAATGAGAACATGCTCTTCAGCGCTTTTTATAGTGCGCTGAGCCATGGCGTCGGCCGCAATATCAACAAACTCAACGCCCGGAAGAGCGTCCTTCAGTTGCTTGAGAAGGTCGAGCGAAACGTGGTCGAACTCGATGCCGATGCGTTTGACCGATGCGTTGGGCAGGCCGAGCAGGGACTGGATTGCGTAGAAATAGTTGTCACGGCGCCAGTCGGTGTAGATCACCGTATCGCCATGGGTGCGGCGCCAGGGCTGGCCACCATCGATCCCGGCCGCGATTGTGGTCGCCTTGTACTGCGTGATCAGCATGCCGTATTTGCGGCCGAAATAGCAGTAGAGGAAGCCGGAGTAGTAGCAGATGTTGTGGTAGGAGGTGAACAGACAGGCGTCGATCTGCCGGTCTGCCATCAGCTTTCTCAGTTTCGCCTGACGACTGTCCATCTCCTGCGGAGAAAATGGCGAGAAAGCCTTCTCACCATTGTTCATCTCATAAATGCGGATCATGTCTTCGCTCATGGGAGGTCTCCTTTCCCTGTTTCGATTCTAGGCCAGCTTTGCGCTGTTTTCCGGGCCTGAAACGCAAAACGGGCCGGCTTCCCTTCACAGAAGCCGGCCCGCCAGGCCCAAATTCAAATTGTCTTGCTGCCGGGAGTACCGGTCTTCGGCCTCCGCCCGGTGGCTGGCGTTCCGCCACCGGCTCAGTTTGAAAGCAGCGAGGCTGGTATCAGCCCGGTGATAGTCCTCTCAGGCGTTCCGACCGCCGGCGCAACAGTTCCAGCACGGTCAGGAGTGCAATTGAAATGGCAACCATCAGGGAAGCCACCGCCAGAATGGTCGGAGAAATCTGTTCGCGCAACCCTGTAAACATTTGCCATGGTAGCGTCTTCTGTCCGGCCGAACCGAGGAAGAGAACAACAACCACTTCATCGAACGACGTGATGAAGGCAAACAGCGCGCCGGACACGACACCCGGGATGATCAGCGGCATCTGAACCTTGAAGAAGGTTGTCACCGGATTTGCGCCAAGGCTTGCGGATGCGCGAACCAGACTGCGGTCGAAACCGACAAGCGTTGCCGTGACCGTAATGATCACGAAGGGCGTGCCGAGTGCGGCGTGTGCAAGCACAACACCCCAATAAGTGCCCTGCAATCCGATGCGGGAATAGAAGAAGTACATACCCGCGGCAGAGATGATCAACGGCACGATCATTGGCGAAATCAGCACCGCCATGATCGCAGACTTGTAGGGCACATGCGACTGCGACAGGCCGATAGCTGCCAGTGTGCCAAAACCGGTGGCGAGCAATGTTGCGATCGGTGCAATCAACACCGAATTCTTCAATGCCTGTTGCCAGTCCGGATTGGTGAAGAAGTCGTTGTAGTGCTTGAAGGAATAGCCTTCAGGGCTCAACGCCAGCATTTCCTTGGTAAAGGTAAAGAAGTCCTGCGCGTTGAAGCTCAGTGGAAGGATCACCAGGATCGGAAAGATCAGGAAGAAGAAGATCAGTCCGCAGATGACCCTGAAGGTGTAGAACCATGTCCGCTGAAGAGGGGACGCATATGGTGGAAGTGCGCTCATATCGTCCTCCTATCCGAGCTTGACGTTATCGATGCCGACGATCTTGTCGTAGACAACGAACAGCATGAGAACCGCAACCAGCAGCAAGGTTCCAAGGGAAGCCGCCAATCCCCAGTTCAGCGACGAGGAAATGTGATAGGCGATCCGGTTGGAGATGAAGATACCCGAAGTACCGCCCACCAGTTCCGGCGTGATGTAGTAGCCGATGGACAGAATGAACACGAGCACAGCGCCTGCGCCGATTCCGGGAACTGATTGCGGGAAGTAAACGCGCCAGAATGCGATCCAGTCATTGGCACCAAGACTTTTCGCGGCCCTTACATAAGAAGGTGAGATGGTCTTCATCACCGAGTAGAGCGGCAGGATCATGAACGGCAGCAGAATGTGCGTCATGGCGATGATAGTGCCTGTCTGGTTGTTGATCATCACCAGTCGGCCGGCGTCGCTGATCACCCCGGTCCAGACCAGGAAGTCATTGATCACCCCTTGCTGCTGCAGCAGTACTTTCCAGGCGGACGTTCGCACCAGAAGAGATGTCCAGAAGGGCAGCAGCACCAGGATCATCAGCAAGTTTGACGTTCGCAGCGGCAGGGCGGCGAGCAGAAAAGCGATCGGATAGCCAAGCAGGAGGCAGGAAACCGTGATCACGATCGACAGGAACAGGGTACGGCCGAACAGGAACAGATAGATCCGCTCGTCAGCCGGTTTCATCTCAATGCCTTCAGCAGTCTGCTGCGCATCAAACGCGTTCAGGAAGTAGCCACCGGTGTAGCGCGGCGAGAACTGTTTCAGGACCTGCCAGGTCGAAACATTGCCCCATTTCTTGTCCGCGTCGAGAAACTGTTCCTTGAAAGGTCCGGCCTCGTCCATGCGCTTGATCCGCCGGCCGGTCTTGCGGAACAGGCTGGAAATACCGCTTTGCTCATAATTCAGGCGAGACCCGAGACGGGTGTGTGTTTTTTGCTCCACGGCAACGACCATGTCGCCGTAAAGCGCGGCAAAGACTTCCTCGTTCGGAGCTTCGCCGGAGTTCGGATCCCATTCCTGTATTGCGATAACCGTTCTGGGAAGCGTGTCGGCAACGATCCCATTTTCTACAGAGCGGAACAGCATGTCCGCAATTGGTGCGACGAAGGTAATCAGGACAAAGATCAGGAGAGGCGCAATCAGCATGAGGGCGCGCAGTTTTTCCCGGCGCAGCGCCTTCGCCAGTGCCGCCTTCAGCGGTTTGCCGTCCTGGGTCGTCAGGACCTGACCGTCGGTGGTATCGCTCATGAAAAAGTCTTCCGCAAATCAGAATGGAGGGTCCGGGTGGAGAGATCCCCACCCGGACCAGAGCCTATTGGCTTACTGAGACAGCCACGCCTGGAACTTGGCGTCGATGTCGTCGCGGTAATCCGCCCACCACTCGTAGTTATAGAGGAAGGTGTTTTTCGCGTTGTTCGGATCGGTCGGCATATGCGGTGCCATGTCGATACCGAGTTTCGCGTGCTGACCCACCAGCGGAGCGGAAGACTTACGAGCCGGGCCGTAGGAGATGTATTTCGCCTGATCGGCCAGACGCTGAGTGTCGGTGGCGTACTTGACGAGTTTCTTCACCTCAGCCAGACGGTCTTCAGGCAGACCTGCCGGAATGATCCATCCGTCAAGGTCGAACACCTGTGCGTCCCACAGCATTTTCACCGGTTGCTTCTGCTCTTCGATCAGAGCAAAAAGACGACCGTTATAGGTGGAGCCGATCACGACTTCCTTGTCGGCCAGAAGCTGCGGTGTTTCAGCGCCTGCAGACCACCAGACAACGTTGTCCTTGATGGAGTCGAGTTTGGCGAAAGCCTGAGCCTGACCTTCTTCGGTTTCCAGAACGTTGTAGACTTCTTCCTTTGGAACACCGTCACACAGAAGAGCCCATTCCATGTTGTTGATCGGGCGCTTTTCCAGGGAACGCTTGCCCGGGAATGTTTCCAGATCGAAGATGTCACAGATCTCGGTCGGCTCCTTGCCGCCCCACTCATCGACGTCCGAACGGTAGCCGAACGTGGTGGAGTAAACGATCTGCGGAATGAAGCACTCGGATACCAACAGGTCGCCGAAATCTTCCGAAGCCGGTGTTCCGTCCGGAGCAGCGGCAAGGTCTTCGTCCGGATTGATTTCCAGAGCCAGGCCTTCGTCACACAGACGGATCGCATCGGAAGCAACCACATCGACCAGGTCCCAGGTGATGTTGCCTGCTTCATTCATCGCACGCAGTTTTGCAACCGCTTCGTTGGATGATTCATCCCAGATCACGTTGATGTCCGGGTTCTCCGCGGAATACGGATCCGTGTAGGCATTCTTCTGGGACGCCTGATAGGCACCGCCCCAAGAGACAACCGTCAAGTCTTTCGCAAGCGCGGCGCTACCGGCAAACGCCAGTGCAGTACCTGCAAGAATTACAGTTTTGAGCTTCATGTGAGCTAGCTCCCTCTTTTAGGATTTAACGGATATCTTTCCGTTGTTGTCGCTGGCGGCCAAAGGCCGACCGCCTTGCGAATTTAGACAACAGCGTCGAGCGCTTTACAGTCGTTGAGCGCCCAGCCCACAGGGACCGTGTCGCCAACATGCAGCTTGCGCTTCTCTCCGCGGTTGCGAACCTTAACGATGAACTCATCGTTGCCACACACGTTCATGCGAACGCGAATGTGATCCCCTAGATAGATCAGTTCTTCAATCCGGCCATTCACCAGATTGTCCATGGCATCATGAGTATCGAATTCTACACGCTCGGGCCTGAGGGACAGCGTGGTCTTGTCGCCGACGGCCGACACATTGACCTTGTCGGCCTTGAGCTGCGTACCGTCACCCAGTTCGACCAGGCACTCCTCGCCCTTTATGTCGATAACCTTGCCGCTCAGCTTGTTGTTTTCGCCGATAAACTGGGCCACGAACGAATTCTGCGGATCTTCATAAAGATCGTCGGGCGTGGACAACTGCTGGATGACGCCGTCGTTAAAGACCGCAACCCGGTCCGACATCGTCAGCGCCTCGGTCTGATCGTGCGTCACATAGACCACTGTCACACCAAGATTTTCGTGGATGTGCTTGATTTCGTACTGCATCTGCTCACGCAGCTGCTTGTCGAGGGCGCCAAGCGGCTCATCCATAAGAACCAACTCGGGATCGAACACCAGGGCGCGGGCAACCGCGACACGCTGTTGCTGGCCGCCCGACAATTGGGCCGGACGGCGGTTGCCGAAAATGCCGAGCTCGACCATGTCCAGCGCGCGCTGCACCTTCTCTTGCTGCTCAGCCTTGCCAACACCCCGGACCTGAAGCGGGAAGGCCAGGTTTTCAGCAACCGTCATATGCGGAAAGAGAGCATAATTCTGGAAGACCATGCCGATGCCGCGCTTGTGCGGCGGCACATTGTTGATCGGCCTGTCGTTCAGATAGATCTCGCCATGTGTCGCGGGCTCAAACCCTGCCAGCATCATCAGGCAGGTGGTTTTTCCGGACCCAGACGGCCCCAGCATGGTCAGAAATTCGCCGGGCGGGATATCGAGGTTGAGGTTTTTTACGACCAGGGTTTCCCCGTCATAGCTCTTTTGAACGCTGTCATACTTAACAGCAGCGCCCCGTGATTTCGCCATTTTGTCCCCAAGTCTGGTTCTATAATTATTATCAATTGCCCGACCGACATGTCGCAGGAGATTTTTGCCGCCTGTAACAATCGCCCTTGCGATCGCGACTAGAAAAACAAAAAAAATCCTACAATGAAAGAGGCAAATGAAAAAAAATGAATATTTTTTAGCCAGAACCCGATTGAATATTTTGCATCGCAGAAAATAAACGGGAATTTATACTAAATACCTACGGCCCGGAGGAAAGATTAACTTCCACCAGGCTGAGTTATCTCTAACGCACAAATGTATTTGTTCTGATTATTTCCAAAGAGTGTCACAAGCCTCTGCTTGGCCGACATGTCCCAGAACGTCAAAAAATGCTCCCGATACGCCAAAAGCGACACGTTTTCGGCAAAAGAGGACCAACGAAAGTTCTTTTCATAAACTTCAAGGTGCCGGAGAAACGCCGAATTCGGGCCACAATCGATTCATTTCTCTCACAGTCTCGACTATCTTGAAATCGATCGACTTCCTCCGTTAGGTTCCGTGCAAACAGCAGGAAACAATTTGTCAAACTCAGCCCATCAAAACCCGCTTTTTCTCACAACCAAGGAAGTTGCAGATCTTTTGCGCGTGAAGGAACGCAAGGTTTACGACCTGGCGGCAGCCGATGAGATTCCACACCGGCGGATAACCGGGAAGCTGTTGTTTCCGGCAGACGAAATTCACGCCTGGATCGACGGGTCCGGGCAGTTGCGCTCCAGAGAACGCCCCAACGTTCTGGCCGGGTCACATGACCCGCTTCTGGACTGGGCAATCCGCGCGTCCGAATGCGGACTTGCAACGCTTTGCAACGGCAGCCGCGATGGTTTGAACCAGTTTGAGGCCGGAACGGCAGCACTTGCGGGAATCCATCTGCCTGAATCAGACGGCTGGAACATCGAAACCGTCGCCGGCCGCGGATTTCCTGACGCTGTTCTGATCAACTGGGCAACCCGCAAGCGCGGCCTTCTGGTTTCAAGTGAGCTCGCGGACGAGATTCATTCGATCAATGACCTGAAAGGAAAACGGGTTGCCTTGCGCCAACCGGGTGCAGGAACTGCGGTTCTCTTTTCGAACCTGCTCGCGAACTCAGGGCTGAGCGAGGACGATCTCGCCTGCATCAAGAGCCGTGCGCACACGGAAAGTGAAGCCGCAGCAGCCGTCGCATCCGGAGAAGCGGACGCCTCTCTCGGCATTGAAGCGATGGCGCGGCAGTTCAAACTCGCCTTCGTGCCGCTTGCAGACGAGTGTTTCGACCTTCTGATCGATCGCAGATCTTTCTTCACCGAACCGGTGCAACGGCTGTTTTCCTTTGCCCGCACCACCGACTTTCAGGAAAAAGCGACCAAGCTCGGCGGATACAGCCTGACCGAACACGGGTCGATCCGCTGGCTGTCTGCCTAACGCCGAACAGGACACTTAAATGAGCGACATCCGTCCACACGAGATCATGGTTCCGACATCTGCGCCGGACGACGCCCGGCTGCATTTCATCGGCAGGATCCACACCCCCTGGAACGACAGAAAAGACTGCCCGCGGCAGGGGAAACAAGATGGCCCGGAATGCCGCATCCAAGTTTTCGAGCCCTGGGTACCGGCCCTGAAAGGCATCGAGGAATTCGACCAGATTGAAGTGCTTTGCTGGCTCGATCAGGCCCGGCGTGACCTGGTCGTCCAGAATCCCGGTCACAGCGACCGGACTTTCGGCACCTTTGCGCTGCGTTCCCCCGTCCGGCCAAATCCGATCGGCACGGTCGCGGCGAAACTGGTCTCCATCGATGGCGCAACGCTGGTGGTGCGTGGACTCGATTGCCTTGACGGCACTCCCCTGATCGACCTGAAGCCGGACCGTTGCTCCTTCACGCCCAAGGCTCCGCCAAAACCCTCAAGCTGAGCCGGTGTGAGCGCCAAGTCAGTCGACATTATCCTCGTGGCTGGCTTGACAAGCCTCTGTCAGAATTGAAAATCCCCGACAAAACCGCTCATCCGAAGCGGTGCTCTGGAGGATTTCATGCAAACGAATGCGGAGACCGGCGCCGTCGGCGTCAACGACGTTGTGTCCATCGAGCGGTTGGGCGCCATTGCCCTCGTTGCTCTGGATAATCCACCGGTAAATGCGGCGTCGCACGCCTTGCGTTCCGGTCTCTGGCAAGCCGTTGAAGAGCTGCAGAAGGACCAGGACATCAAGGCGATCGCCGTATACGGCAAGGGCCGTACATTTATTGCCGGTGCCGACATCCGGGAATTCGGCAAACCTCCGCAAGACCCTTGGTTGCCGGATCTCTGCAACTTTCTTGAAAGCTGCCCGACTCCGATCGTTTGCGTCCTGCACGGAACAACGCTTGGAGGCGGACTGGAGGTCGCTCTGTCCTGCCACGCGCGGATTGCCATCACCGGCACGAAAGTCGGTCTGCCGGAAGTCACCCTCGGGATTTTACCGGGTGCCGGGGGAACACAGCGTGCACCACGGCTTGCAGGTGTGAAAGCCTCGCTGGAGATGATCACCAGCGGCAAACCGATTGCCGCCGACAAGGCACTGCAGAGCGGGTTGGTCGACCGGGTCGAAGACGGTGCCCCACGCGATGTCGCTGTCCAGGCCGCCCGGGATGTCATTGATCAGACACTTCAGACCAGACGGACCGGCGAGCTGACCGCCGAGCAGGACAACGAGGCCGTCCGCGACATGCGCGACAAGCTGGCCAATACGCAACCATTGCTGTTTTCGCCGCACAAATGCGTTGATGCTGTGGAAGCCAGCCACCTGCCTTTGACGGAGGGGCTCAAGGAAGAACGCCGTCTCTTCAACGAATGCATGGAAAGTCCGCAGCGCGCCGGGCTCATTCACGCGTTTTTTGCCGAACGAGCGGTCTCCAAGATACCTGAAGCGTCCGCGACGCCACGCGATCTTGATCTGATTGGCGTGATCGGCAGTGGCACCATGGGGTCCGGCATCGCGACAGCACTTCTTCTCGCCGGATTTCAGGTCATCCTGACCGAGCGCGATCAGGACGGCCTGGACAGAGGTACAGCCACGATCGGGAACAATCTGGAAGGCGCGGTCAAGCGAGGCAAACTGACGACCCAGGCCCGTGACGCCATTCTGGAAAACAAACTATCGACATCGACAGACCTGTCATCGCTCTCAAATGCCGACCTTGTCATTGAAGCCGTCTTTGAAGATATGGGCGTCAAACGCGAGATCTTCGAAAAACTCGATGAGTGCGTGAAACCCGGCGCCGTGCTGGCGTCAAACACGTCCTATCTCGACATCAATCAGATCGCCGCTACAACCAGCAGACCGCAGGACGTTATCGGCCTGCACTTCTTCTCGCCCGCACATGTCATGCGCCTTCTTGAAGTCGTGGTTGCCGACAAGACGAGTGCCGACGTTGTGGCAACCGGATTTGCCCTCGCAAAGCGGCTCAAGAAGATCGGTGTCAGATCAGGGGTATGTGACGGCTTCATCGGCAATCGCATCATGACCTTCTACAAGAAGGCAGCCGACTACATGATGATGGACGGCGCGTCACCCAAAGAAATCGACGAAGCCATGAGGGGGTTCGGCCTCGCCATGGGGCCTTATCAGGTCGCCGATCTTGCTGGTCTCGACATCAGCTGGGCGGCCAACAAGCGCCGCGCGGCGACGCGCCCCCCCGAAGAACGTTACATTCCGATCGCCGATCAGTTGTGCGAGCAAGGGTGGTTCGGCCGCAAGACCGGTCAGGGCTTTTACATCTATGATGACGACGGCACTCGGCCGAACCCGAAAGCTCTGGAAATCATCGATGACGAACGCCGAAAGGCGGGCGTTACCCCTCGAGCCTTTTCCTCAGAAGAGATCGTCAACCGGTTCACCACCGCAATGATCCTGGAGGCGACACGTGTGCTTGAGGAGAAGATTGCACTGCGCCCGATCGACGTCGATGCAGTGTTCCTGTTCGGCTACGGTTTCCCGCGCTTCCGCGGCGGCCCGATGCACACGGCCGATCAGATTGGCCCGAAAGAGCTGGTGAGGCGGATCGAGGAATATGCCCAGGAAGACGACTATTACTGGCAAGTGCCCGACCTTCTGAGAAAGATGGCCGAGACTGGCGAGACCTTTGCGCAGATGAACGAACGCGTGTGAGGCCTGCGGCGCTCGGCGGCGGTTAAATTCAAAGCCTGGCAAGCCGGCAAATTAGGGTCCGGAAAGTCCCTATCGCGCGGCGCTTATTCGCAACTCCGCAAGGGTACTGGATCCCGGGCTTCCCGCTGGTCGCCCGGGATGACAACAGTAGCGGCGACCGGCTCTCATTGTCATCCCGGCCGCAGCGTAGCGGAGAGCCGGGATCTAGTAGTCCCAAACCCAGTAATCGCCCTAAACGCCAGCATCCGTGCAACGTGCTAAATCCTCCGGGCTGCGTCCAGACCACCATGAGCATATTCAGGAACGCTGGCGCCGAGGCGCAGGCCCAGCTCCGGATTGGATGCATTGCCGTCCAATGCGCGCTTTTTCACACCCTGAAGGATCGCTCCCATCCGGAAAAAGCAGAAAGCAAGGTAAAAGCCGAAGTCCGGAATTCCCGGCAGTCCCATCCGCTTGCAATAAGCATCTATGAAGGCCTGGTCTTCAGGCAGACCGAGCTTAGACCGATCGACGCCCGCCAACCCCCTACCTTCTTCGCCGGTTGGCCGTTGCCATTGCATGATCAGCGCTGCGAGGTCGGCATAGGGGTGTCCAATGGTCGACAGTTCCCAGTCGAGTACGGCGACACATTCCGGGCCTTTCCTGGCGAAGAGCAGATTGTCGATACGATAGTCACCGTGAACGAGTGTACGCGTTCCGTCATCTTCCGGGATATTCCCGTCCAACCACATGATCAGATCGTTCATCGCCGGAATGGATTCCGTTTCGCTCGCCCTGTACTGCCTGGTCCAACGATCGATCTGACGGCGATAGTAGTTCCCGGCAGGACCAAAATCAGTCAGGCCGCGCGCCTCCAGATCAATTGAATGTATCGCGGCCAGAACCCGATTCATTTCGTCATAGACGACGGTCCGCAAGTCCGAGGCGAGATCCAACAGACGCGGGTCGTCATAGTTCCGGCCGTCCACAAGATCCATGATGTAGAAGGACGAACCGACAATGCTGTCGTCTTCACAAAGCACGTGCATGCCGGCGACCGGAACCTCAGAACCGGCAAGCGCATTCTGGACACGGAACTCACGATCCACCGCGTGGGCCGATTTCAGCAGAATGCCGGGAGGCTTCCGGCGCAGCACATAGTTGCCCGAAGCCGCGGAGAGCCGAAAGGTCGGATTGGACTGACCACGGTTGAATTTTGCAGCTCGAACCGGGCCGCGAAATCCGGGCAGGTTCTTCTCCAGCCAGCTGGCCAGTGCGTCCGGATCCAGTTCCGTTCCGCGTCCGGACATTTTCACACCTTGTCGTTGGTGTACTTGCGCAACTCGGTCCGGGCGATCTGGCGACGATGCACCGCGTCGGGACCGTCGGCAAATCGCAGGGTTCTCAAATGCGTCCACATGCCTGCCAGCGGAAAATCCTGGCTGATGCCAGCCGCACCGTGAACCTGCATTGCCTCGTCTACGACTTTCAAGGCCATCAGCGGTGCGACGACCTTGATCTTGCTGATCCAGGGCTGGGCAGCACGCGTTCCTTGTGTGTCCATGACCCAGGCGGCTTTCAGGCACAGGAGCCGCGCCATCTCGATTTCCATGCGTGCATTTGCGATGATGTCGTGATTGGCGCCCAGATCCGTCAGCTTTTTTCCAAACGCTTCACGCCTCATGGCGCGCTTGCACAGGAGCTCCAATGCTTTTTCAGCCTGACCGATGGCCCGCATGCAATGGTGAATGCGCCCCGGACCCAAGCGGCCCTGAGCCACTTCGAAGCCCCTGCCCTCGCCCAAAATGAGATCCTCTTCGGGTACAGATACATCGGTAAAACGGATATGCATATGACCGTGCGGAGCATCATCTGCACCGAAGACATGCATGGGACGCAGGACTTCAATTCCCGGAGCGTCCGCGGGTATCAGAAACATGGAATGGCGGGCGTGCTTGTGAGCCTCCGGATCCGTTGCGGCCATGACGATATAGAGCTTGCACCGTGGGTCACCCGCCCCTGTCGCCCACCACTTGTCGCCGGTCAGGATCCACCGACCATCCCGTTTTTGCGCGGTCATCGCGATGTTTGTGGCATCCGAAGACGCAACATCAGGCTCGGTCATCAGGTAAGCGGAGCGAATTTCGCCGTTCAGCAAAGGCTTCAGCCAGCGTTCCTTGTGCGCTTCGGTGCCATAACGTTCCAGCACCTCCATGTTGCCCGTATCGGGCGCGTTGCAATTGAACACTTCCGCGGCGATGCCGACCTTGCCCATTTCCTCTGCAAGATATGCATATTCAACGGTTGTCAGACCGAAGCCTTTCTCACTGTCGGTCAGCCAGAAGTTCCAGAGCCCCCTTTGTTTTGCCTTTGCTTTCAAGTCTTCCAGGATTTCAATCTGGCGGTCGGTCAGTTGAAAACGATCTGCTGAGGGGTGTCGTCCAACTTCATGATGATACTCGACATCAAGCGGTTCGATTTCGGTCTCGACCATCTCGCGGACCTTTTCGATCAGCGGCCGCACCTTGTCGGAAATTCCAAGGTCCATGTGTCCCCCAGTTCACGTTAGATAAAAGCGGTTCAGCCAGTCGGCCTTCACCGCCGGGCGTCGTTCACCCTCGATTTCCACGGTCGCCTGCCAGAGAACATCAACCTCTCCCGGCTTATTCTGCTTCACGTCTCCAAGAACAAACCGGCCACGCAGACGTGCTCCGCTTCTGACCGGTGACAGGAAGCGAACCTTGTCGAAACCGTAATTGATGCCCATGACGGCACCTTCGATCTGCGGCTGCGCTTCCTGTCCCATTGCAGACAGGAGTGAAAGTGTCAGAAAGCCGTGCGCAATCGTGCCGCCAAACGGCGTCGCGGCCGCGCGTTCCGGGTCGACATGGATAAACTGGTGATCGTGTGTAACCTTGGCAAAGGCATCGATCTGAGGCTGATCTATCAGGTACCAGGAAGAAACGCCGATCTCCTGACCGGTCATCGCCATCAGGCTTTCGATCGTGACCGGCCCGGTCTTGCGTGCTGCCGTCACTCATACGCCTCCTGAAACAGGTCCGGCCCCGTTTCCACGTTGATGCCGCCGCTGACAGGCAAGATTGCCCCTGTGACGTATGCTCCTCCGCGCCCGCACAGAAACTGCACTGCCGCAGCAATGTCTTCCGGGCGCCCGACGCGGCCAAGCGGTACCTGAGCCCCAACCCGTGACCTGACCTCTTCATCTGCCGTGGCGAAGGCGGTCATTTTGCTGACAAAGGGACCAGGAGCCAGGGCATTGACCGTGATCCGCCGTTCTGCCAGCTCCTTGGCGAGAATTCTGGTGAGATGATGGACGGCAGCTTTCGATGCGGCATAGCTGTAGGCCCTGTCCCCATGAGCCGTTTCCCCCATAACCGAGCCGACATTGACCACACGCGCCGGGTCATCATCGCTTGCGGCAGCTTCCAACAAAGGCAACAGGCTTTGCGTCAGTTGAAAGAGGCCGGCCACGTTTAGCTGCATCACCCTGTCCCAGGCAGAGTGCGGAAACTGGCCAAGAGGTGCGCCCCAGCTTGTGCCGGCATTGTTCATCAAGATATCAAGCCGATCGGTTCGCTTGCCGATCTCCGCGGCAAGCCCGGCAATGCCTTCTTCCGTCGACACGTCGCCGCCAAACCCTTCCGCTTTTCCGTCATATCCGACCGCGTTCAGCTCAGCCGCTGCTGCCTTGCAGGCTTCCGCCTTGCGGCTGGCGATCAAAACACTGGCGCCGGCTGCCAGCAGCCCTTCCGCAGCCATCCGGCCGATTCCCGTTGCGCCACCTGTTACGAGCGCCGTTTTTCCCGGCAGGCTGAACAAATCTTCCGGCTTCATTCGGCTTCTCCGGCATGCTGCTTTCTGAGCGTCAGTTTTGAGACCTTGCCCGTTGCCGTCAGTGGCAGTTCATCGACAAAGACGACATCGTCCGGCACCTGCCATTTCGCGACCCGTTCGGCCAGAAGGTCGAAAAGCTCCTGCTTTTGCGGCTGTGCGTCTTCTCTGGCCTGAACGATCAACAGTGGTCGCTCGTCCCACTTCTCATCAGGAACTGCTATGACCGCGCAGTTGGCAACCCCCGGGTGAGACATGACGATATTTTCCAGATCCAGCGAAGAGATCCACTCGCCTCCGGATTTTATGAGATCTTTCGACCGGTCCGTGATGTTCAAGAAACCGTCCTGATCGATCGTGGCAATGTCACCGGTACAGAACCAGCCTTCGCCGTCGAACACTGGCCTGGACGCCTCGTCATTGTTGAAATACCCGGATGTAATCGTGTTGCCACGGACATAAAGGTGGCCCGGTGTCTTGCCGTCGTGCGGCAGCCTGATGCCGGCATCGTCGACAATCTTCATGTCAACGCCGAAGACCCGCCGCCCCTGCGACTGCTTGCGGTCGATGCGCTCGTCGAAAGCCATTTGGTCCATTTCTGACGGCAGGTTGCACTGGGTGCCAAGCGGGCTCATTTCAGTCATGCCCCAAGCGTGACAGACGTTGACGCCGCGGCTCTCAAAAGTCTCGATCAGACTGCGGGAAGCAGCCGAACCGCCAACGACGATATCGCCAAGGCCCTCCGGCAGACGGCCTCTCTGGGTGATTTCATTCAGCAGTCCGTGCCAGACCGTCGGCACTCCCCAGGCGGAGTAGACCTTTTCCCGGTCCATCAGATCAAAAAGGCTTTTGCCATCCAGAGCACTTCCCGGGAAAATCAGGCTTACCCCGGAGAGTGGCGCCGCGTATGGCAATCCCCAGGCATTCACGTGAAAGAGCGGGACGACCGGCAGGATACGGACACCCTCTCGGAGGATCTTGGGGATCGTCACACACATGCTGAAAGCGTGCAGAACCGTTGAGCGGTGCGAAAACAGCGTGCCCTTCGGTTCGCCGGTCGTGCCGGAGGTATAACAAAGGCCTGCAGCCTGATCTTCGGGGAACTCCGGCCAATCAATCTCCCCTGGTTGGCCATCGAGAAGATCTTCGTAGCAAAACGCACCTTCCAGCGACGTTTCTGGCATATGAGCCCGGTCGGTCATGATGATGAAACGCAAGTCTTTCGGCAAATGTGCAGCCAGCCGTTCCAGGATCGGAACAAACGTCAGGTCAACAAAGAGCAAACGATCTTCGGCATGACTGACGATGTAGAGCATCTGCTCGGCTGACAGTCGTGGATTGATGGTATGACAGATCGCGCCTATGCCCGAGATCGCATAATAGAGCTCGAAAT
Organism: Roseibium sp. SCP15; assembly: GCF_040329435.1. NCBI lineage: Bacteria > Pseudomonadati > Pseudomonadota > Alphaproteobacteria > Hyphomicrobiales > Stappiaceae > Roseibium > Roseibium sp. SCP15. The sequence goes on from NZ_JBDZYI010000002.1 coordinate 1,234,838, forward strand.
GGCGGTAACCGTTCCAGGCAAGCGTCGCGATCCTGTCTCCCGGTTTCACGCCAAGGCTCTTCAGGCCATGTGCCAGTTGCGCGACCCGTCTTGCGGTCTCGCCATAGGTCGTTCGGTGAACGTCCCCTTCAGTGCGTACGGACACAATTTCCCCGGAAGGGTATGTTTCCGCGGCAAAAGTGATGAGGTCCGCCACCTTCAGCGGACGGTGCATCATCAATCCCTTCATGTGTGTCCTCCCAACACCGGCTGCATTTAGCAAGTTCCCAAAGGGCTTTAGGAGCAACCGTAGCGTGAGCTTCCCCAACGGGGAAGCCCGTTCCGGTGAAATCCTTTGACAGAGCGCCGGACTTGCGCCAAACCCTGCGCAAGCAGCTGGCACCGAGCGGGTGGCTGCCAAACGGAATGATTGAGATCCCCTTATGACCCAGAAACTGGTCATCGCTGTTTGCACGGCGCAACGGCCGAAAATGCTGCAGGCCTGTCTTTCGAGCCTCGACAAACTGATCCGGCCGGATGGAACCGAGCTGGCAATCGTTGTTGTCGAGAACGATCCGGAGCCATATTTTTCTGGTCAGACGGCGGAAGACACCAAGGCGCGCTATTCGCTGCCGGTGTTTTTCTATCACGAAAGAAGAAAGGGTATCCCATTTGCCCGGAACCTGGCGCTTGAGGCCGCTCTTGAGCAGGATCCGGATTGGATCGCCCTGATCGATGATGATGAGCGCGCGGAACCGGACTGGATCGCAAAGCTGCTTTCCGCATGTGCGGAACACAAGGCCGAAGTCGCAAATGGTCCGGTTCGCCGGATCTATGAAAAACCGGCACCGCATTGGTGGAAGTCGCAGCTGCTGAAACCCCGCCCCACCGGAACCGTGATCACCGAAGCGCCGACCAACAATGTGCTTCTGAGCGCCCGGATTGTTGGCAAGGACGGACTGGGTCTCAGGTTCGATGAACGCCTGACTTTCGGCAGTGAAGACATTGACTTTTTCCGCCGCACACACGCGGCCGGTGCCAAAATGATTTGGGTCGACGATGCCTTTGTCGAGGAAGACATCCCGGCCTCGCGTGTGACCACGGGCCGGCTTTTGAGCCGCATGCACATGGCCGCCACATCTGGTGCCTTCAACATCGTTTTGCGCGAAGGGCGCTGGAAAGCAGCCCTTCATTTCATTCCCAAGAGTTTTCGGCGGATGTTCTTCGGCTCGCTCGCAACACTTGTGGGTTTCGTGATGAAGCCGGTCGCCCGCAAACGTGGTGAAAAACTCTTCTATTACGGTCTCATCCGTTTGATGAAGGGATCAGGCAACCTGCGGGGCCTCCTGGGGCGGGCGCACAATTACTATGACGTGATCGATGGCCACTGACGTGTCGCATGGCTCCCGAAAACTTGCCCATATACATCTCGGCGTTGACGGTGGTGCGGAGAGGTTCTTCGTGCGCCTTTCCCGGGCATTGGCAAAACGCGGTGTGGAGCAGATTGCCTTCATCAGACCCGGCAGGGCGTGGCGCGACGAGCTGGCTGAGCATTGCGAGGTCAGAGAGCTGAAGTTCAGCCGCTCGCACATCAAGCGCCATTTCGTTCGCTGGGGAATCTCGCGGGAAATTCACCATTTCGGCGCAACTGCTACCATGGGGTGGATGAGTCCGGCCAGCAAATGGCTCCCGAAGCCCGGGCCCGACATGCGCACGTTTTTGCGTCTCGGAGACTGGCCTGACGGCTTTCACACCTACGGCAATGTCGGTGACCTGATCGGCAACACGCCTGAAATCATCCGCCAGGCAGTCGAGATGGGTTGGCCCGCCGACAGGGCCCACGTGATCAGCAATTTCGTCGATCCGCTGCCGGAAGATCTGCGGCCGGTCAAACGCGCGGATTTCGACACGCCTCAAGACGCGACGGTGCTGATCGCACTCGGACGTTTCGTTCAACGCAAGCGGTTCGACCTGATCATCCGCGCGCTGCAGCAATTGCCAGATACTGTCCATGCCTGGCTGATCGGTGATGGTGAGCTGCTGGACGACATGAAGGCTCTGGCAACGGAGTGCGGCGTTCTCTCCCGCGTCCATTTCCTCGGCTGGCAACGCGATCCCTCCCCGTTCCTGAAAGCTGCGGACATCCTTGTCTGCCCGACAGACGAGGAACCATTGGGCAACGTCGTCCTGGAAGGCTGGAACGCCGGCCTCCCGGTGGTTGCAACCGCATCCCCTGGACCGAGCTGGCTGATCGAACACGGCAAGACGGGGCTGCTTTCACCCTGTGGAGATGTTGAGGGCTTGGTGGCGTCGATTTCCGGGATTGTGAGCTCAGGTGAATTGCGCGACACGCTCGTTCAAAACGCTGCCCGATATTTGAACGATCAGTATTCTGAAGACAGTATCTGCGATAGATATTTGGAGCTCATGTTGCGCGACTGAATGCCGATTGCTCTAACAAAACTTGGTTTGCACCGGCGTCATTGATGACGAGAGCTCGAACCCAGAACGCCGGGTCCCTTGACCGTCATGTGCTCTGCTCTCGGTGACACGAACGCAAGATGCTTGAATTTTGTTCCAGTTGTGGCAAACAGCAATCGCTCGAGCTGCCTCTAACCCATTCCTGAAGAAAATCTCGAGGTTTCCTTTGTCCAGTCAATCCACAGGGGCGAGCAAGCAGTTCGCCGAGTTGATCACCTGGATTGAAAGACGCGAATTCACCATTGGCATTGTCGGCATGAGATATGTCGGTCTTCCTCTTGCGATTACCACCGTTCAGGAAGGCTTCAATGTCGTCGGCTTCGACATCAACGCAGCGCGGGTCGATCTGCTAAGTGCCGGGCAATCGGCAATTGAGCATATCGACGATGCCATGCTCGATAAGGCTCTGGCAAAAACGGTTTCGGGCAACCAATGACTTTTCGTAGCTTGATCAACCTGACGCGATCCTTGTCGCGGTTCCGACACCGCTCAGCAAACAACGAGAACCAGATCTTTCCTACGTTGAGGCCAGCGCTGAAGCCATCGCAGCAAATCTCAGAGTTGGTCAGCTGATCGTTCTGGAATCAACGTCCTGGCCGGATACGACAGGCGAGCCGGTAAAAACCGATCCTGGAACGTGGTGGATTGACCTGTGGAACGGACTTTTTCCTTGCCCTTTCTCCCGAAAGGGAAGATCCGGGAAACACGCAGTTCGACACGAGAGCGATCCCGAAAGTGGTCGGAGCAGACGAACGGAATTCGCTTGATCTGGCTGAAGCCCTTTGTGGGTCACTTGTTCAGAGAGTCGTTCCGGTTTCCTCGGCCAAAACCGCAGAAGCCGTCAAGTTGACCGAAAACATTTTTCGCTCAGTCAACATCGCACTCGTAAACGAGTTGAAGGTCATTTACGACAAGATGGACGTGGATGTTTGGGAAGTCATAGAGGCGGCAAAAAGCAAGCCATTCGATTTCATGCCCTTTTATCCGGGCCTTGGCGGCCACTGCATCCCGATCGATCCCTTCTATTTGACCTGGAAGGCACACGAATACGAAGTCGCGACCCGCTTTATCGAACTCGCTGGTGAAATCAACACAACGATGCCCTACTACGTTCTGCATCGGCTCTGCTGGGCTCTCGACACAAGATTTTCACGAGGTCTAAACGGCACCAAAATTCTAATTGTCGGAAGGGTATACAAGAAGAATGTCGATGACATCAGAGAAAGCCCTTCGCTGAAACTGATCGAACTCCTGCAGGAACGCGGCAGCCCGATCGAGTACCATGACCCGCATGTGCCTGAAATTGGCTCAACGCGCGCTTACCCGCAACCGTAGGGCTTGAAGTCCCCCCTGACCCCGGAAACACTCGCCGGCTACGATGCTATCTTGATCTCGACCGACCATGACTGTATCGACTGGGAAATGATTGTGGAATGCTCCAAGCTTGTTGTTGCTACGCTGAACGTCTGCGCGCGCAGCGGCCATAAAGGTGAAAAGATTGTCAAGACATAGGTTTCCCTCTCAAACGTTGGTACGCGGATGTTCAGGACGCTGACCCAATCGCAGGCAGAAAGATGAAAGAGCAAAAATCCTGTGTAATCTGTCAGGTTAAAAACAGCGAAGCATATTTACCCGCGTTTCTTGCCAGAAATGCCCAGCTTGTCGATCAAGTCTTTCTGATCGACCACAATTCGAACCGGGATCTCCGAACAATGTCCCGAAGAAATGTGACGGTGATCAGATCTTCGATCGGCTTGTATGCGCTGGACCTTGGCATCAATGCGTTGCTTTCCAACTTGAACCTAAAAAAGGAATTCAAGTGGATTTTCATTTTGGACGTCGATGAATTCTTGCCGTTCGAGAATTCTTCGGAAATTGAACAGTTTTTTGATTTGAATGAAACACATGGCTATATCCACATGCCATGGAAAAACGGAATTCTATCAGATGAAAATCAGTTAGAAATTCATCATGATTCGGTATTTCAGTTTTCCAACTACAACTCCACGGTCACGAAGCTCGCATATAACACCGACAGGACAGGCGAGTTTTGGATACGCCATGGCAACCATTTTGTGTTGCGTCCGCTAGCCCGGTTCCGGGACCTTTTCTTAGGCTCTAGGTTCACCAACACTCAGACGCCACTGTATCATGTGCCATTTCTGAACCCTAAATACTTAAGAGATAAGATCGAAACTAATCCGCAATCTAATTTCTATCGAAAAATCGTTCAAGGTTCTTCGTATTTAACCAACAAATACGGTGAGAATTGGCATCAAGTTGCACTGTCAGACGAAGATCTGTTCTGGTTTGTTCATAACTACCGCATAAAGAAAGAAAAAGACCAGACAGCAGTCAAGGCATCTGATTTTTCGACAACCAAACCGTTCCATTACCTAGGAAAAGATATCTCGTTTTGGTCGGACTACCTAACAAATTGCCCGGAAGGGCGCATGGTTTCCGAGACGCCGCAAGAAAAGCGTTATTTGAACAAACTGCGAAGAAGCTCATGTCTTTATGGCCGGATCCTGAAAAAACATACATCCATAGATGGCGAGGCATGCCTGAGGCTAGTTTAGACATGCACTGTGGACCAAATGCGCCGACTAAACCCAAACGTAGGGTTGGAGTTCTTCGTTCCTTAGCGGCTTGTTATTATGTCTTTGTAAAATTGATGCCAGAACAGCAGGCAGATCATCTTCCAGGCTCGCACAGTAAACCGCATTTCTGCCATCGGAAGACAAAAGCGTTTCCGCTGACCAGCCCGGAAGCGAGGCATCCAAAGACCTACTTCTCACGACAAGCAATACTGGTTTGCGAGCTTCGAGCGCTTCAAACATCACCGCGGTAACCCCTTCGGTAATGACCAAATCTGATTGAACAAGATACTCCGAATGAGATCCTGAAGACGCGTCCAAGACGCCATTTTCAGGGTCAAGCAGATACGCAACATCTTTGGGATACAATCCTCTGCCTTCGGCCCCCTTGTTTGCCTCAGCTACATCTTTTGCTGTCGTCTTGATTCTGACAAGCAAATTGACCGACGGTATGGAGGCAATCGCACTAGCCAACTTTTCGGTGACAACAACAGTCTCGAAGCAGTTTGCAGATATTCCGTGGAATCCCTTGTGCCAGGTAATGTAATTCGGCGCAAAATAAATGGTCTTAGCCGAAGCAGAAGTTGCCTTTGCTTTAGAGAACGATACGACACGCTGTTTCTTTTCGATCTTCTGGGCTGGCGAGTGCTGGTACACTTGGAGCGGAGAACGCGGACGCAGTTTGGTCAGTGATGGCGAACCGTTGTATTGCGCATCTGCGAGGCATTTCACGATCTCACGGCGTGGCGATCTGCCATGAGGAACCAAGCACCCGTGGCTATACATTTCACATTCGACGCCCGCTTCATTCAAGACAGATGCGAAAGCTGCCCGCTCAGTGTTTTGAACGTGATTAAAAACGGCACGGACCGGCGTGCCGTGTCTGTTCAAAAAACGCACCATAGCATCCCGATACGAAAAATAGTCGCGGATCGTGCTTTGCAAATTCTCCCTGATGAATTCATTAAGAGTGTCGTCCGCAGTAAAGGATAAGGCTTCAACGTTGTTCTTATCAGGTATTGGCTTAACCGGAACACGCAGATGATACCGCAACGCATAGGCGTTTTTGCGCTTGATCCATCGAGTGAAAAACAATTTGGTCAAATTGCGCGACTGTTTTTCTTTGGAAAAATTAAAGAAAACCCTGGGTATTTCAGAATGGGCGCTCTCGAGTTTTTTTCCCGAAATCGTTCGAAGGTCCAGCTCATATTTCTTGAAGAAAACATGGCCCGGCTTTAAGGTGCTGGAAAGCACCTCTTCATCTTCACAACCGAGCTCGTCCGCCAGCACTGCAGTCACTTCGGGTGGCGGTAGATCATAAGACTTGCCATCCGTGAGGTAGATCAGTTTCCCGCTGAGCTGTTCACTCATGGCTTCGTTTGCGAAGTACAACATCAGACGAACCGCAAGGATGGAGATTGCCGTTTCGCAAAGCTGATCTGGAAGTGAGTTGCGCACTTGGCCGCGTACATTTTTCAGAATACCCACAATCCGGCTATTTGCGGAAATAGCTTTCTCGTGCCCATAAAGGTCTTCGCCAGACACGAAGTCCGCCCCCTTTTTTTCAAGCTCACTCTTTATGTGAGCTGACCCGGCAATAATCGTGTCTTCGGGCCCTGCCATTGAGAGTGCTTTTCCAATGTCATTGACATCGCAAACTACAATTCCGATCGGAGTCGTCAAAGTTATATTTCCCGCTGTATCGCCTGCAAAATTCCGGTAGCCGTCAAACGCGCAATCAGCCCTTAACCTGAGGGAAGCCTTCGACAACACACCAGAATTTCTGCTACATTAAGCTTTTGTGATAGTCACCCATGTCCGCTTGACCGGCATCAACCAAACCAACAACCCGAATACGCCGACTTTGCCCCTTATAGGCGGCGCGGATTTGAGGCTCAAATGAAAAGTATATTCAAAGCATTCAAACGTTCTGTGCCAGAAAACAAACACGATTCCATAAAAGCAGAGCAACACGACCTGGTCCGTAGCTGGACATCTTCGATTCTAAATTTACCTACGGTCGAGGTACCCGATCCAAAATTTATTGAACATTTCGTTTTGCAACGAACTGACCGCTTCAAAGAATTGGGGGGTGGACCCGCTCTGAGATCCTGGTTTGAAACCGGTGAAACATATCAAATTTCAGATTTTCTGCTCTCACAAAAGAAGCTCGAGACCTTTCTCAATCAGACTATTGATGACCTTGAGCAGGAATGGCGCCTGATTTCCCGAAGCTGCGATCATAAGATCGGGGGCAAATGGGTGTCGATTGGGCCTGGCAACGGAATGTTTGAGATGGTTGCCTATCGGACCAAGAAATATGACCAGTTGCTTCTGATAGATATTGAAACAACAACAGGTAAACATCACCACGGTTTCGAGACCTCTGGGGCAGGATATGCATCTCTTGCGGCGACAAAAAAATTCCTTTTGTCCAATGGATTGAGCAAGGTCGAAATTTCGACATGCAACCCGCACCACGCTAAGCTGCCAGCTTCACGATTTGATTTCCTGATATCCCTCTATTCCATGGGTTTTCATTATCCTATTGAATTTTATGTGGACTATCTCATGGCGAACAGCGCCATTGGCTCACGGGTTGTTCTCGATGTGCGAAAAGAGACCACAAGGGAGGAACTGGACCGTCTCGAAACTTGGTTTTCAAGTACAGTTATAGTAGACCGGCAAAAATCTCAGAGATTACTTTTAACAAGGCAAAATTAGGCTATTAAAAACCATTGAAATAGAAGGATCGACATAATCATGTCAGCACTCTCGGAGCTATCTAGGCAGTACTCCTTTGCCTATTGCTCTTCTTTTGTGCTGCGGCAGTGACCACCGCTTCTACATCTATCAGCTCGCTGCTATTCGTCCTGATGACTTCAATTGTCGGTGCGTCAATATCTTCAATGCGCACATCAAGGCGAACAGGTTGGTCGTAAACCTGCTTCAGACGCCGAGAGGCCTGATGCTGTAAAACAATAGGTCGTTCCAGAAAACTCAAAGGTTCGGAAACCAGCCTTTTCAGGAACCGCTTTTTTTTCTTTGGGTCTTTCTTGCAATAGGCTTCGGGAAGAACCTCAAAACGTGCTCCGCGTGACACGATGTTATTGTGCAGCGCAAACAACAGTAGAACCTGATCCCACACATAGGGATAAGATTTGCAGTACTCCACCCACTCGTCAATAATGCACGTGGTCGTATACGAACGTGAAAAATATACGGCACCGCTTCTGAAATTGTAACCGTCACTCATATAGGCAGCAAGATCAGGAGCATTGCCGGAATAGGTTTTCAACGGCCTGCGAAGTTCGGCGTCGGCATCAAGCCACCAAAAATCTTCATCGTATCGATCGCGGACACTTTTCACAAAGGAAGCCTTGAGTGCACAGCTCTCGACCCAACTTTTTTGAGCGGGCAATCCTTCTATCACAAACCTCACATTTAAGCGCTCCAGGCTTTTTTTCAGGTTTTCTGCCTCGATTTCGTAGGGTGTGTCTTTTGTAAAGAAGCTAGCAACAAACATGGTTTTCTCGATGAGGAACCGGTTATGAGAGGTTAGAGTTTCTGCAATTCACTATTTGAAACAAATCACAAGAATACTCCATCAGCCTTATTCAAAAACTAAGTTTTTCCACGCGCTCTTAAATAAACGTGGCACTTTCCTTTTTCTTCTTGCAAGATGAATCGTTGCTCTTTCAAATTCATCGCCATTGCCTCAATTCCTTCATGCCCAACTACATGCGGATGAACTTCAACAATTATTTTGTTCACAAAAGGTAATTCAAATCTGCCAAGCAAATCAACTTCAGCACCTTCCACATCCATTACAATAACGTTCGAACGCAATTCTTCTAAAACTTCAATCAAACTGTCACATTCAACTGTCTGTTTTGTACCCAAGTCCCGGTTAAACAAGCTCGATGAAATTATATTGTCTGCAAAGTAAAAGTCTGCCTTGCCGGAGTCCGGTGCGACTGCCCTGGCCCTCAATTGAGGGATCAGCCTGTTCAGTGCAAAGTTCTGCTTGATTATATCCTGTGTTCCTGGATTTGGTTCATAGGAAACGATGTTTTTAGTCCCTACAATTCGCGCGCAGGTAAGGCTCACCAGACCTATACCCGCGCCGATTTCGAGCACCCGGTCGCTCTTATCAAGGTATTTCTCAACAAGATATCTCTCATCTTTTTCATAAGAGTCGTCGTAAAGAAATTTAACCAAATCTTTTGGAATAAAGTTTCTGTCTGAATTCAGTTTGAATCCACCCACGTTTACCCGTTTCACTTTCAGAATTTGATACACACGCCTCCTTAACTTAAACAGATCGCACTTTATTTTGTTCATTATTTTACTTTGCATTTTTCTGAACCTGTCCGGTTTCGGCGTATTTGTTCAATGCTAATGTCAGCGAAAATAATTGGCGTCAAGCGCTTCCGAGCGTCAATTGAAATGCGATCCTTGAATGCGCAAAGCTGAACGCTCACTACGCGCAAGGGCAAACGTCATTCGTGAGCGAACTCGAGTGGCCCTGCACAATTTCATTGAAACTGCGGACGGCAAAATCTTGAGTACCGAACCGGATAAGAGCGTCGAGAAAAGAAAAGCACAGTCAAACAATTGGGAAGATCCCACCAGGGTTGACTGCGCCATCGGCTTCAATGATCTACGTCGTCAAGACTTGATCGCAGAAATCCGCCACCCGATCATGTTCAGTCGAACGGCCCATCAATGACGTGCTGCATCGAATAGTTGGTAAGAAGCTTTTCCCGGTGCCACTCCGCTGCCATGGGGGTATTGGCATATTCGTGGAAACATGGAGTTCCGAGTGTATAGTGAAGCAGCTTGGCATCCGGATTCGGGCCAAACTCATCTGGCAGCCAATTCCATTCCATCGAAAGCTCACCGATGAGGTCATCTTCCAGCCAAGTGAAACGATGCAATTGCGCTCCGGTCGCATTCATTACGAACTCTGGTGTCACAACACGGTTCGCCGGATGGGCACAATTCCATAGAACAACACTCGACCAATTTTTCCTTGGGTAGTTTTCGTTCTTTGATCCCAAGTACTTTGTTTGTTGCTTGGTTTCATATTCGTGGTGGACGCAAAGAACCGCTTTTTTTTCATCACGCATGGCGAAGAGTTTGGCGATGTCGTCACGGACAATCATATCGCCATCCAAGAACAACGCCCAGCCATTGTAGTTCATCAGATGCGGAATCAAAAAACGAGTGTAAATAAAATGGTTAGATCCGTCCGTGTGTGTCTCTTGATACGTTGCCAAGTTACGTAGAGACAATGGCGTAACTGCCAGTATATCGCTCGACAGCCGTGTCAGACTGTTGACACAAACGTGATAAGCTACCGCTTCTCTCGGGTCGTAACCAATAAAAATGTTAAGCACTCTGTATGTTCTCCAAGGTCTGAACTTGGCGCGAAACTACTGGCAAAAATTTGAGGAATCAATGCCACAAATCGAAACAGATTTCGCAACTTTCTCACCTGAACTTATATGCCTCGCATCCTTATTGCGTTTGACATCAGAAAGCTCTCAACGGTTTCCTTTGTACTTAAACACGAAAAGAACTCTCGATCTCTACAGCAAGGGCCGGGACCATCTCATAACAATATCCAGCATCCGATTTGTTAACTAAAACTCCTTCAAAGAAGCATTTGTCGAGACAAATTTATATATTCCGATTTCGAAAAGACCTGGATCGGCAAAAAAATGGCACTACCGTTGAAATGAGATTCACTCGTTTGACATAACTCACTCTATCTTCCTCTGAAGATAGATTAGATACTAACGCACTAGCCTAACTCAATGAAAAAACACGAAAAAATAGACATCTCTCTCGTATCCGGTGCACGCCCCGGTCTGCTTCGGGAAACTCTGGAGAGTTTTTACTCCAAGCTGTTCAAGAATTTTGATCTCCAGACCCTTTATGTGAACATTGATCCTTTCGAGGGTGGGCCGGAGGAAGTTGAGACTTGTGAGCTGATTTGCCGGGAATATTTTTCCGAAGTCGTTTCCAGGAAACCGGACAAACCGCATTTTACCAAGGCTGTCAGATGGTTGTGGAGCCGACCCAAGGCCGACTGGTGCTTTCATCTTGAGGACGACTGGGTGCTGAGCCGCGAGGTTTCACTGCAAGAGTTTCACGATGCCCAAAAGAGGAACGTGGCGCAAATCTCGCTGATGACCCGGGAAAAAAACTGGGGCTACAGATCCATGTATCACTATGAACCGAGTCGGTTGACCTTCTTGGGCAGAGACCTTGGCAAAAGCCTCAATAGAAGAAGGCCCATCTTCACAACCAGCCCAAGTTTCGTTCGTCGGGACTTCGCACACCGATGCGCTGAACTCATGAACGACACACTCGATCCCGAGAAGCAACTCAACACTCTTAACCCGGAGCTGAATGCCTATACGGCAGATTTCCGCAACCACTTCATCGGCGCCCGTCGGGAGTTTGTAGCAATCGATATCGGCAGACAGCACAGAGACGAACACGGAATTACAAAAACGGTTATTGACGGCAACAGCGTCTGGACAAACGAAGAGAATTAAGAATGTCCCTGCTGAGGTATGAAATGCAGCAGAGAAAAACCGTGGCTAATTTACAGACAACATCGGAAAAAGGCCGCGTTGGTCAGCTTTCGCTTGCAAAGTAAACGCCTCTGGTTGCGGCTGTCTCAAAATCGAAGCCGAAAAAACTTACCTCCGCGGTATACCAGTCGGCGACGATCTGGATTGATTTTTTGCTGTAAAAATCCTTGTAACTCGCGCCTGCGTTGCGTGATACATTTTTCTGTTTCAAGGTGTTCTCAACCTCAAAATACTGCGCAACTTCCTCTCTCAGGTTTTCCTGGCGAAGAATGTTGACCGCAACCTTGCCGGTTTCATCAACAACATAGTCCATTTGAGGGTACCAGCCGAGGGACGCGCGATGCCAGAAATAGTCCTTTGTTCCCCATTCATGTCTGGTTTCCAGAAATTCCTCGAAGCCCTCGACGGTGAGTTCAAGCTGACGCTCATGCTGACCGCTGGTCTGCAGATAGAACTTGAAACGCGAAAAGGTTCTCGCCCATGGGTTCCGGATCACCGCAAATGGCACGGTTCCTGCCCGGACGGACGTGTCGATATCGCGCAGGCGGGCATGCTCGTATCCGGGGTGCAGGCCTCGTGAGCGCATGTAGTCCAGCAGCCCGTTCGCGTAGGCCTTGCTTTTCAGCCGCCTGCGATGAGCAAGAACAAGTTTGCCGTTGAGTTCCGGCGCTTCGCGAAGCGCCATGCCACCGTTTTTCGGGATATGGATCAACAAGTGCTTCTTTGGGACGATGCCCAGGCGGGCGGGGGCGAATTTCAGGAAGTTTTTAAGCTGGTATTCGTCCATCATCTCGGTCTCATCGGTCCGGCATGCACTGTGGAAAAGCAAGCGCCTGTTGGGTGCCTCTAACGCCGCATGTCAATCTGATGGTGCCTTATCCCAATCTGCCAGGACTGTCCATTCATCGGCTCGCCGTCCAGATTGAACTGGACCGGTTTTTGAGTCTGGATGGTGATGTTGCGGGCTTTTCTTTGGATGAGACCATTGCTCATGCCGTCGACACCCCTGTCCAGAAGGGTTGAGAGGATGTCGATTCCCCGCCCGGATTTCGGAAAAGGCAGGATTGTCAGATCCAGGAAGCCGTCATCGAGTTTGGCCCGCGGACACAGGCGGATACCGCCACCGGCGCGCCGGCCGTTGCCTATGGCCAGGGCGAGGAAAGGCCCTTCCCAGGAGAACCCTTCTGCCTCGATGCGTGCCTCACAGGCTGCCAGCTCCGAAAAGCGATGCAGGCCAGTGAAAAGATAGGCCGCTCCGCCCAGCACCCGTTTGAGATTTGGGTCGGTTTGCGACGTTACCTGTGTGCCAAAACCACCTGTTGCCATGTTGACAAAGACGCAGCCATTCACTTCGCCCACATCCATTGGCTTGGCGCTGGCGCGTGCGGCAAAGCGCAGGCAGGACGGCACATCAGCCGGATCCAGGCGAATGTGGCGGGCAAAATCATTGGCCGTGCCGAGCGGCAAAACGGCAAAGGCAAAGGGCGGTTTTTCACCAGCGGGCAACTCATGCAGGACCGCATCGACAACTTCATGGATCGTTCCGTCGCCGCCACCGCTTACAAGCGTATCGATCTTTTCCTGGGCCTGATCACGCAAGGCTTCCTTCGCCAGCCGCGCCGTGTCACCAGCTTCGAACGTCACCCGCACAGAAACCTCATGCCCCATCGCACGTACAGCCTGCACGGCGGCCCGCACATCGTTGCGGCCAGCCGACTTACCGTTCAGGATCAGACGCAAATGCTGCTTGTCCAAGTCCTTCTCCTTGTTCTGACGACGCGCTGCCGGGGACTAGCCCGGCAACATGGTCTCGCGTTTTGTGCGCGCGGTTCTCGCCTCTTCCATCAGCCATTGCCGGAAGGCCGCAACGACGGGCCGCATGGTCCGACCTTCCGGATAGACAAAGTAATAGGCCGTCTGCTGATCCGGCGACAGATCAAAAAGGCGCACAAGGCGACCTGAAGCCAGTTCCGCTTCAACAAAGAACCTTGGGATGAGCGCCGCTCCGGCGTGGTGGATGGCAGCTTCGGATATCATGACGAACTGTTCGAAACGCGCGCCCTGGAAGGCGGCGTCGGTTTCGACCCCGGCCCGGTCGAACCATTGACGCCACGCAAGCGGACGGGTTGCCAGCTGAAGACGCGGAACGCGGGCAAGATCGGCAGGTGTCCTGATTTGATGCCGGTCGCGAAATGCACGGGAGGCCACGGGAATGACCTCCTCGTCGAAAAGGCGCTCCGCTATCGCGCCTGCCCAGACCGGATCCCCATGATGAATGGCTCCGTCAAACGGCTCTTCGTCAAAGTCGAACGGTTGAAGGCGAACACTCAGATTGAGCCCTGCATCAGGATATCGCCTGACGAACTCGGCAAGCCTGGGTGCGAGCCAGCGCGTTCCGAAGGTTGGAAGCACCGCCAGGTTCAGAACGTCGGCACTGCCGGCATAAGACATCACCTGCCGCGTCGCCGCGGTCATCTGCTCCAGCGCGCCGCGTATGTCATGAAGGTACAGCCGGCCAGCGTCGGTCAGCACGATGCGTTGGCGCACACGCCGAAACAGTTCGACCCCCAGCCTGTCTTCAAGGTGGCGAACCTGCTTTGAAACAGCGCCTTGGGTCAGGTGCAGTTCTTCGGCCGCCCGCGTGAAGCTCAAATGCCGTGCAGCACATTCAAACGCGATCAGGGTGTCCGCCGGTGGGACAAAGGCGCGGCGCATGTGTTTTGCCCTACTTCATTCCATTTCGTCATGAAAGATGGAGCAGCTTTCGCTTTTCTGCAAATGAAATTCCGGCAACACTAGAAAAAACAGAATGACCTAAGCCGATAATCGGCGACAAAAAACGAGGGCCGCGACGAAAGGGCCCGGGAGAGAAAGTATGAATGCACCGGCACATATCAAGTCCTCACCCGCCGGCGGCGGCACCTTCGACTGGCAAGACCCGTTCCACCTTCGGGAGCAGCTGAAAGAAGACGAACAGCTGATCCAGGACACCGCCCGCGCCTATGCTCAGGAGAAGCTTCTGCCACGAGTGATTGATGCCTATAGGGAAGAACAGACTGACCGGTCCATCTTCAACGAAATGGGCGAGCTCGGACTGCTCGGCGTCACCCTGCCGGAGGAGTATGGGTGTGCGGGCGCCTCTTACGTCGCTTACGGCGTTGTCGCGCGGGAAATCGAACGGGTCGATTCCGGCTATCGTTCCATGATGAGCGTCCAATCCTCCCTGGTAATGTATCCGATTTATGCTTACGGCTCGGAGGAGCAACGCCAGAAGTACCTGCCGAAACTGGCAAGCGGCGAATTTGTCGGCTGCTTCGGCCTGACCGAACCAGACGCTGGATCCGACCCGGCCGGCATGCGCACACGCGCAGAAAAGATCGACGGTGGCTACAAGCTCACCGGTTCGAAGATGTGGATTTCCAACTCGCCGATCGCAGATGTCTTCGTTGTCTGGGCGAAGTCGGAGGCCCATGACGGGGCCATCCGCGGCTTCGTGCTTGAAAAGGGCATGAAGGGGCTGAGCGCTCCCAAAATCGGTGGCAAACTTTCCCTGCGCGCCTCTATCACCGGTGAAATCGTGATGGATGGGGTCGAAGTCGGCGAAGATGCCCTGTTGCCAAACGTTTCCGGCCTCAAGGGTCCGTTCGGTTGCCTTAACCGTGCCCGTTACGGCATTGCCTGGGGTTCGATGGGCGCTGCCGAGGACTGCTGGGCGCGCGCTCGCCAGTATGGCCTCGACCGCGAGCAGTTCGGCCGCCCGCTGGCGCAAACCCAGTTGTTCCAGAAGAAACTTGCCGACATGCAGACGGAAATCACGCTCGGCCTGCAGGCGGCACTTCGCGTCGGCCAGCTGTTCGATGCGGGAAGGGTCGCACCGGAAATGATCTCGATCATCAAGCGGAACAACTGTGGCAAGGCGCTGGATATCGCCCGTCAGGCACGTGACATGCATGGCGGCAACGGCATCCAGGAGGAATATCACGTCATGCGTCATTCCCAGAACCTGGAAACCGTGAATACCTATGAAGGCACGCATGATGTTCATGCGCTGATCCTCGGCCGCGCGCAAACCGGCCTGCAGGCATTCTTCTGATAACGTTGAACTTCTTTCCAGCGGGCCTTCAGGCCCGCTTTTTCTTTTTTGAGGAGGCCGTATGGCACAACGGACTGCGGATGTTGTCATCATCGGAGGAGCCGTCATGGGATCCTCGGTTGCCTGCCACCTGGCCCAGCGCGACGATTTTTCCGGTCGCATCGTCGTTGTCGAGGCTGACCCGGCCTATGAGACATGCGCCTCGGCCCGCTCCGCCGCTTCCATTCGGCAACAGTTCTCCTCTGCCATCAATATTGAAATCTCCCTTTACGGGATTCGGTACCTTCGCGAGATCGGCATCAACCTTGCGGTCGACGGTGACATGCCCGCCATTGACCTTCATGAAGGCGGGTACCTCTTTCTGGCAACGCCCGGAAAATCCGGGATCCTTCGAGAAAACCATCAACTGCAGCAAAACCTCGGCGCGGACATAGGCCATTTCGACCAGTCCGGGCTCAAGGAGAAGTTTCCCTGGCTGAACGTGTCGGATCTTGCCTCCGGTTGCCACGGATTGACCGGCGAAGGCTGGTTCGATGGCTATGGCCTCATGCAGGCCTTTCGCAAGAAAGCGAGAGACCTGAGTGTCGAATACATATCCGCAGAGGCCAAGCTCGATAAGGACACGTCCGGCAATTGGCAGGTCAGCCTGTCCAACGGAGAAACGCTCGCAAGCCCGGTCGTTGTAAACTGCGCAGGTGCTTCAGGCGGCCCAGCAATCTGCAAGCAGGCCGGCGTGGAGGTACAGATCGTCCCGAAGAAACGTTGCGTCTTCACCTTTGAATGCCGCGACCGACTTGAAGGCTTTCCCTTGCTGATCGATCCGAGCGGAACCTATGTGCGTCCGGAAGGGACGGGTTACATCTGTGGCTCCGCGCCTCCGGCGGACCAAGATCCCGATTGCACCGATTTCAACGTCGACTATGCCTTGTTCGAGGAACATATCTGGCCGACACTCGCTTCCAGAGTTCCTGCATTTGAAGCGATCAAACCAGGTGCCGCCTGGGCAGGCACTTATGACATGAACCTCTTCGACCACAACGCCTTTGTCGGCAGCGTGCCTGGCCTGGACGGCTTTTTCCTTGCGCTCGGCTTTTCCGGTCACGGTCTGCAACAATCGCCGGCAGTCGGACGGGGGTTGGCAGAGCTGATCGCGAGCGGGGCCTACCAGACACTTGATCTTTCGCCCCTGTCCTACGACCGGCTTCTTTCCAACGCCCCAATCGTCGAGAAGAATGTCGTCTGACAATCAGATGTCTTATTCAGCCACGAGAAGCGGAACGACGGGTTCCTCTTCAACTTGACCGGTTTGAGATTTTGCCACCTTGGCAAAGTCCTGAGCATGAACGGGAATAATGTCCGCTCCGGCATTGGCTGCACGATTTTGCGCGGCGATGGTATCGCTGTCAGCCACGGCCCAGTCGATTGCCTGCGACAGCGTCTCCTTCAGAGCCGCCTGGATCCGCGCAACGCGGATCTTGTCCGGTTCGAATGGCGGAGATTCGTGCCGTAGGTAGGCTCGCTGTGCGAGAAGCATCGTCAGAGCATGAACACCGTTTTCCGGGCTGCCGAAAGTACGCGTGATGAAACCGCCTCTGGTCTGCTCATCAACGCTGAGCGAATAGCCCTCGCGGCCGCGAAAAGACCCGGCAAAAAGATGCTTCAGATCCGGAGCGCAGGAGGTGCCCCCGGCGGTGCCGATGCTCACCAGCGGAAGGCCGGTGCTGGTCACGCCTCTGATATGAGTTCGCATGGACTTGCAATCGAGAAGAACGACGGTTCCATGCTTTTCCAGAAGCCTGCCGACCTGCTTGCCCAAAGCATTGTGGTAAGGCTCGTAGAACAGCAGTGATCTCTGCTCTATCTCGGTCGGACCGGGATCTTCCCCTTCCTGATAGAGTCGCTTGCCGTCCAGCGTGGTGAGCGGGCACAGGCCCCTACCAAGCGCAGATCCGTTGCCATGGAAGACAGGTTCTTCGTCGAGATCTATGACGTACCGCGAGACGGTGGACGTTACCAGGGTCGCATCCAGCTCCTCGCGAATTCCGAACACCCGCTCCAGCCGCCATGCCAAATCGACCTGAAGACGCCCGGTTGCGTTCAGTCGCTTGCCGACGACTTCAGGTATTTCCGTGCCGCTGTGGGGCAGACACAGAATGAGGGGGCTTTGCCCTTCTTCAACCAGGATCATGCTGTAACGCTTTACTCAAAAATACCAATTGGTCTTTAATTTGAATAATTTACTTAACGGAAACAAGACGTTTTCTTGACAGTCGAAAAACAGGTGAACGTCTAAACCCACTCTCTCTCGGAATTTTATTCTATATAAATCAGCCACTTATCGTGCCTTTACCAACTCCAAAGATACTACCTCCAACACTCGCGGTGGTTTGTTGCGCACACAAATATTTGAACGAACCTGCAATTTTCAGTCGAGTTTCAGCTCCCTCGACCAATGTTTCGTTGTCTTTCCCTTGACGCGGAACACCCATCGCGCAATTTTTCAAAGCCCACATTTACGCAGCTTGCATCAGCTGCCACTTCCAGATCTGGAACCGCGCTTCAAACGAGGATACCGCCATGACGCTTCGCAATGGCAAAGAGTTTTTGATGATTCCAGGGCCAACGAACGTGCCCGAAGAAGTCTTGAGAGCCATGCACAGGCCGGCGGTTGATATTTATGAAGGTCCGCTGCTGGAAACCACGGATTACTGCCTGAAGAGCCTGAAAAAACTGTTCCGCACCGCGGGCAAGACATACATCTATGCCGCAAACGGTCATGGCGCATGGGACTCTGCGCTGTGCAACACATTGAAGAGGGGCGACAAGATCCTTGTGCTGGAGTCGGGCCGCTTTGCGCTCGGCTGGGGTGAAGCGGCAGCTGTGAGCGGGCTGGACGTGGAAGTTCTACCAGGTGCATGGGACAAGGGCGTTGATCCGGCAAGGCTGGAGGAGCGCTTGAGACAGGACAGCGCGCATGAAATCGCGGCGGTTCTGGTTGTTCAGGTGGATACCGCGTCAGGTGTCTGGAACGATGTTGCAGCACTGCGTAAAGCCATCGATGCAGCCAACCATCCTGCGCTCTACATGGTGGATACGATCGCCTCGCTCGGCTGCATGCCATTCGAAATGGACGAATGGGGTGTTGATGTCGCTCTGACCGGCTCACAAAAAGGGCTGATGTGTCCACCCGGTCTTTCCTTTGTTGCAGCCGGTCCCAAAGCTGACAAGGCACATGAGACCGCTGACTTGCGAACCAACTATACGGACTGGACCTTTCGCCAGGGGCCAGAACATTACCAGAAGTACTGCGGCACTCCCCCGGAGCATCTCCTGTTTGCCTTCCACAAAGCCCTCGACCTGATTTTTGCCGAAGGCCTGGAAAAGGTCTGGCACCGCCATGCATTGCTTGGGGAAGCAACGCGCCGCGCGGTGGCTGAATGGTCAAGGAACGGTGCGGTTGAATTCAACATCAGCGATCCGCACGCACGCTCCAACAGCGTAACGGTTCTTCGATTGGCCAATGGGGATGCGGCAGCCTTGCGCGCCTTCACCAAGGATGTTTGCGGCGTCACTGTGGGCGGCACAATCGGCGAACTGTCCGGCAAGGGAATTCGTATCGCCCATATGGGGCACGTGAACGCGGTCATGCTGCTGGGGACGCTTGCTGCAATCGAACTCGGTTTCGAGAAACTGGCAATTCCATATGGCAAAGGCGGAGTACAGGCTGCAATCGACTACCTGGCAACGGCTGTTTGACAACCTGCTGTGACCAGCTGTCATTGGTCTGGGCCAAATACTGAAGACACGAGGGGGCGATGGCGATCTTACTGAACCTGGCGGGTGCGCTTGGACTGTTCCTTTATGGAATGAAGGTGATGAGCGACGCCCTGTCGGAGCTTGCGGGGCGCAGTCTCAGAACAACCCTCGGCAAATTAACCTCCAACAGGTTCAAGGCCGTCTTCACCGGTGTCTTCATCACCTGCGTCATCCAGTCGTCATCGGCGACAACGCTCATGGTTGTCAGCTTCGTCAATGCTGGTCTCCTGTCGCTGACCGGGGCGATCCCGGTAATAATGGGCGCCAATATCGGCACCACCTTCACGGCCTGGCTGATCGCATTGCTCGGCTTCGGCGTGTCGATGACCGCCATTGCCATTCCGTTGATGGCACTCGGTTTCGTTCTGTTTTCAATGTCGTCGGCCCAGGCGCGCAAGTGGGGCGGTGTCATTATTGGTTTCGGACTGCTGTTCATCGGACTTGAGTTCATGAAGGACGCGGTGCCCGATCTGCAGAACAATCCGGCGGTCTATGAGTTCATCGAGCGCGCATCCGGATACGGCTTCCTCTCAACGCTGCTGTTCCTGCTTATCGGCACGGCCCTCACCGTCGTGTTGCAGTCTTCCAGCGCCACCATGGCCATTACCATCGTGGCAGCAAGCCAGGGCTGGCTCCCGTTTGAAGCTGCCACCGCCATCATTCTTGGTGAAAATGTCGGAACAACCATCACCGCCAACCTGGCGGCGCTGGTGGCCAATACCAATGCCAAACGAGCCGCTCTTGCGCACCTGTTCGTCAATGTGTTCGGTGTTGTCTGGGCGCTGTTGTTCCTGCAACCGTTGATCGGACTGGTCGTCCATGCCGCGTTGCTGGCTGGAAGCGGTTCCCCCCTGACGGACGCTGCCGCGGTACCTCTCGGTCTTGCTCTCTTCCACAGCGTCTTCAACGTTCTGAATGTTGCGCTTCAGATCGGTTTCGTTCCATTGCTCGCCAGGCTCGTGACAGCGGCAATCACGGACAAGCCCGACCCGGAACGCGAATTTGCCCAGCCACAGTTCCTGACGGCTTCTGCGCTGAAATATCCCGAAACTGCAATCGATGCCTTCCTGAAGGAATCCCGGCGGTTGTTCAACAACGCCCTGTTCGAGGGTGTCGCCCACGGCCTCTCTCTGTCGAGAACCAAGATCCAGTCCCGGGCCTCGCTGGAGGACGCTATCCGGCAAGCAGGACCGGTGCAACCATACGACACCCAGACGCTGTTTCTGAATCGCATCGAACCGCTCTATGAAGAAATGCTGCGCTATTCCTCCGACATTCTGGCAAGACATGACCTTTCCGAAGCGCAGCAGGATCAGATCCAGGCAATCCGGCTGGCCGACCGCCGCATGCTGGACGTATTGAAAAATATCGCTGTTCTCAACACGATCGCCATCCGGGATGCCGATCCTTCCAATCCCCCATTTCTTCATGAATTAGATTCAATTCGGCTTGTCGTCGCTCGCTTGCTTCGCTCACTGTTCGAGCTTTTCAATGAAGAACCGGAGCAGCGCACTCACGAAGCGTTCAAGACCCTGAGGCGGGACGCCGATCAACATGACATCACGATATTTTCCGAAGTGGACGAGCTCATCCGCGAACAAAAAATCACGCCCTCAGAAGGCGCAGCGCTGATCAATGCAAGTGCAATCACTAAACATGTCACACGTGATCTGGTGAAGGCTGCACGCACGCTTTACGGTGACCTGCACCACAACGAGAACCTGGAAGACCTGGAAGCAAATTAATAAGATCGTTTGACCGGCGTCCCGTCAGGCGTGTTTTCCAGCCATCATGGCGGCAGCCATTTTACTGAGCTCCGGCCGGTTAAGCTTGCCAACGGCGGTAAGCGGCAGGCTTTCCAGGAAGACAATAGCTTCGGGTGCCTTGTAGCCCACTCTCTCCCGCGCGAATTGCAGCAACTCCCGCGATTCCGGCCTTGCGTCCTCTTTCTTCAACGTCACGAAAGCCCAAACGTTCTGACCGTGCACCAGGTCATCCACACCAACGACACCGGCATAGGCAACCGAAGGGTGATCCATCAAGGCGTCTTCAACATCCTGCGGATTGATGTTCGAACCGTCGTGAATGATGATCTGCTTCTTGCGGCCGCAAAACCACAGGTAACCATCTTCATCCGCACGCATGATATCACCGGAATCGAGCCAGCCCAATTTCAGGATCCGGTCGGTGGCATCCCGGTCGTTCCAGTAACCCGTCATTGTGCAGGGGCTCTTGACCCAGTGTTGACCTTCAACACCTATCGGAACCTCCTGGCCCTCCATATCCCTTATCGCGGACGTGTAACCCGGATTGTTCAGCCCAACCGAGCCGAGTTTGTTAAGGCCATAGGGCGGATTGAGGTGCGATGTGCCGATCTCCGTCATTCCGTAGGCTTCATTGATCGGGATCCCCGCAATTTCAGTGAACTCCTTTTCCAACTCGGCCGACAGTTTGTCTCCGCCGGACATGACCAGGCGAAGGGACTCAAAATCGGCAGACGTTGAGTGAATATCCCGGATCAAACCGAAGAGCGCAGCTGGCAGAATCAGGGAAACCGTTGGTCGATTTGACCGTAAAAGCGGCAGCAAGCCTTCGGCATCAAAGGTCGGCGCGAGGCACACTTCCGCTCCCGCCCAAAGTCCAGACAGTGAAAGCTTGATGGACCCCATATGCGAGGCGGAGGACGCAGCCAGCAGGACATCGTCCTGCGTCATGACCAGGGCCTTGGAAAAGCTGGAGGTAATGTATCCGAACGTTTTCAGGCTGTGAGTGACGCCCTTCGGTTTTCCCGTGCTGCCGGAGGTGAAGAGGATGAACGCAGGATCATCGTAATTCACCTGGGGAGGTGAAAAGTCTTTCGTTTCTTCACTCAACAGTCGTTCCAGGCTGTCATCGGCACCAGTCTGATCTCCTTCAAAGAAGAAGAGTCCCTTCGGCAGTATTCCGGCTTCTTCACTTGCTTCGATTTCAGATGCCCTCTCCGAATGCACGATCATCATTGCCGGCTGCACCGTTGCCAGTGCGTGATCGATTTCCGAAGCGGTGTATCTGTAGTTCAGCGGCATCGCGACGAGGCCCGCCTTCATGCAAGCCAGATAGTGCACAATGAGTGCAGACCTGTTCGGCATCAAAGATGCCACCACGCAACCTGGTGACAATTCCATGCTGACGTAATGCCCGGCAAGGCGGTCAGAGAGCGTCTCCAGCTCCAGCCAGGTCAATCGCGCATCCGACCCGGTCAGCGCATAGGCATCCGGTTTTTCACGAACGTGAGACGAAATCAGCGACCGCAGGTCCGCAGCTTCTTCAAGTGGACTGCCATGCAGCAAGTTGTCGCCCTCCCTACCAACTCCCTACCGGGTGTCCGCTATTGAAGAACATCTCTTCGTCCGGTCAAAGCCTTTCTTCCAGGCGCTCACAGATGGCCTTGAGCACCTGAACCCGGGCATGCCTCTTGTCTTCGGAAGACACCAGTGTCCATGGGGCATAGTGAGTTGAGGTGCGATCGACCATGTCGCCCGCAGCGACGGCATACTGGTCCCACTTCAGGCGATTGCGCCAGTCTTCGTCGGTGATCTTGTGCTGCTTGTAGGCAATGTCCTCGCGAAGCTTGAAGCGGCGCAGCTGTTCTTCTTCGGAAATTGCCAGCCAGAACTTGCAGACGATGTAGCCGAAGTCTGTCAGTTCCTGCTCGAACTCGTTGATTTCATTGTATGCCCGGAGCCAGTCATCATGCCCGGCAAATCCTTCGACACGCTCGACAAGCACGCGTTCGTACCAGGACCGGTCGAAAATGGCGAAATGGCCCTTGCGGGGAACCCGGCGCCAGAAGCGCCAAAGATAGGGCCGGGCCTTCTCTTCATCGGTAGGTGCCGAAATCGGGTGGACCTTGTAAATTCTGGGATCCAGTGGTCGGATCACCCGCCGGATCGCGCCCCCTTTTCCGGCTGCGTCGTTGCCCTGGAACACGAGGACGACACCGGTCTTGGACATGGCCTTGCGATCGGAGAGTTCCGACAAGACCTTCTGATACTTGTCCCTCAGCTCCTCGTATTCGGCCTTCTGGAGCTTGGCAGTCAGATCGATCGTGTCCACCGCGGTTTCCCGCTTCAGGCCGCCGACCACGGGCGGCGCGGCGACCGAGTGCGGCTCGCCGTCTTCCAGTTTCAATTTCATGGACCGGGCAACCGTCTGGGCAAGCGCCGCATCCCGATATTCCGGGTCCTGGGACGGGATCACGAACCACGGCGCGTACCCCTTGCTGGTCTCAAGGATGATTTTTTCACCTGCCTGGGTGGCTTTCTTGTGATGTTTCAGGGCCGCCCAGTCCACCAGCACGTGACGTGCGGCATGTTTCTTTTCAATCTTCTTCAGCCGCTCTTCCTGCACATCTTTCGGCAGAAAGAACCAGAACTTGAGGATCAGCACATCTTCGTTGGACAGCATTTCCTCGAAGCGGCGGATGCGCACCAGTGCTTTCTCAAATGCGTCCTCATCGATCTTCTTGTAGATCAAGTCCCGCAGGATCGACTGGTACCAGCTGCCAAAGACAATGGCCGTTTCACCCTTTGCCGGCAGGTCCCGCCAGTACCTCCAGAGCGGCGGGCGCAAGCGGGCCTCGTCCATCGGTTCGCCATAGGCATTGCACCCCAGATGGCGAGCATCCATCCAGCCATAAAGCCGCGCGACCGCTTCGCCCTTGCCCGCACCGTCCAGACCGTCAACGAGAATCAGTGTCGAAAACTGCTTGTTCTCCACCACGGGCAACTGTGCCGCAAGCAGATCTTCCCTCAGTTTCGGCTCCAGTTTCTTAAAGGCCTTCTTGTCCATTTTTTGTGGCAGTCGGGCAGATTCGAACATCGGGGCCTCCGTGGAAAAACGCGCTGATTGCATATTGAATCAGCTGAAACCAAAAGGCCATGTTCCAGATCAAAGGTTCGAAATTGCAGAAGAATCCGTTTTTTCCTGTTGGAGGAAACAATGGAGGCCTATATGAAACGATATCAGAGCCCGACAGGTTTTGCCTGGACCGGTCTCGATCTTGACCACATGACTTTCGTCGAACCGGCAGATGTCCGTATCTGATTTTATTGATCCCATACTAAGCTTCATTGCCAACAATCCGTCGCTTGCGGGTTTGATCTGCTTTCTGGCAGCGATGGGCGAAGCTCTTTTCATCATCGGGTTGTTCGTGCCGACAACAGTCGTTCTGGTTGGCGCCGGCACACTTGTAGGCCTTGGCAAGCTGGATCCGGTGCCGCTGTTCATCTGGACAACGCTCGGTGCAACCGCGGGCGACGCGATCTCCTATTGGATCGGCTACACGTTCAAAGACAAGATCAAGCGCATGTGGCCGCTCAACAAATATGCGCACATGATCGAGAGCGGAGAAAAATTCTTTCAACAACACGGCGGCAAAAGCGTTTTCATCGGCCGGTTCGTTCCGGGCGTCAAATCCGTCGTTCCCGGGATCGCCGGGATGGCCGGAATGAATTTCACACGGTTTTCCGTGGTCAACGTCACGTCCGCCTTTGCGTGGACGATTGCCCATATGGGCCCTGGCATCATCGCAGGTTCTGCACTTGGTGCGATCGGTCAGATCAGCGGACGCCTGGCATTCGTGTTGGGAGCGCTGCTGGTCGTCATCTTCCTGATCGTCATGCTTGGCCGCTGGCTGATCCTGATCATTCTGCCGCTGTTTCCAAACACGCATGCAATGATTGTCAGCTGGTTTGCCAAACGTGATGACCGGGTCTCCCGCTGGATTGCGCAAAACTTCGACCCTGCCCATCCGCGTTCGACCGGCATGCTGGCTTCCGCCCTGCTGCTGCTGATCAGCATGCCTGCATTCTTCTGGATCATGGGCGAAGTTGCTCCGGGCGAACCGATGGTGCGAGCCGATCTTGCCATCTTGAACCTGTTCGACAGCCTCCGCACGCCAGTCGGCGACAAGATCATGGTGTTCATGACAACCCTTGGCGACGGCGTTGTCGTCACCGGGGTTACAGTCGCTGTGGCTGCGTATCTGTTCGGCAGAAAAGCCTGGCGGCGCGGCATCGGCTTCGTCATCGCCATGGCGGGAACGGCAATGTTCGTTCCGCTCATCAAGCTTCTGTTGCACCGCTCCAGACCGATAGAGCTTTATGCCGGTGCTGACGCCTACAGTTTCCCCAGCGGACACGCGACGCTCAATGCCGTCCTTTTCGGCATTTGTGCGGTCTTGATTGCCCACGACCTGAAGAGATGGGCCAAGGCAGGTATTTTCACGGTGTTCGCGACCTATGTGATCACCATAGGCTTCTCGCGCATTTATCTTGGTGCTCACTGGATGTCGGACGTTCTGGCCGGTCTCCTGTTTGGCACGGCGATGGTCTCGGCGTTCGCGTTTGTGTTCGGCCCCATTCACAACGAGAAGATCGGCCGTGCAACACTGGCATGGATCGTGGTGGTCACGCTGGCGGCCTTCGGTGGTTGGCATCTGTCCACGAGCTTCGACAAGGCGTTGCTGACTTACGAACCGCGAACCAATAAGGAAGTCATGACCGCGTCCAGCTGGCGCGAATATGGCTGGATTTCCGTTCCGGCCCGCCGGATCGAATTGAACGGAGACCGGGAAGAGCCGCTGGTCATTCAGTATGCCGGTTCGTTGCGGCGCTTTGCCGACATTTCCGAAAAGGATGGCTGGCATTTGCCGCCCAAATGGTCGCTCACAACGGCCGGTGGATTTGTCGAGGGAGAAACGCCGCCGGATTCGCTACCGATCCTTCCGCGCAGCCAGAACGGTCATCAACCAGATCTCGTTCTGATCAGGAAAGATCCAGGCAAAGACAAGAGTGGACGATGGGTTCTGCGCCTGTGGCCCAGCCAATACGAAGTTCTGGAAGGAGGCCGCCTGCAGCCTCTATATGTCGGCTCCGTGGTGCATGAGGACATCGTACGCCCGCTTGGAGAATTCTCCGGGCCACGCACCGACATCCATGCACCTCCCCTGGCTGACAATCCTGCCACGCATATACCCGGTTCTGTGATCCGGACACGGTCGGATGGAACGGAAGTCGTTCTGGGTTTCGCGGAAGACAAGACAGGACAGCCATAAGGTCTAATTCAGTCCCCTTACCAGAAACAAAGTGAGGAAGTTTTCTTCCTCTCTGCAATCCCGCTTTGACTCGAGCGAATGCAAATCAGCCGGTACTGACGCATTTTCAGTGCCTTGCGGCGCAATTTTTCCATCTTTCAGCCTGCGACACCTCGTCTTCGGGGAACTACTTGCGACTTTGTTATTATATTCATATATTCGAATATAACGTAATTAGGAAACCACCATGACTGACTTCACTCCTCTTCTGAGTTTTGCCGGCGGCACGATGATCGGCCTTGCCGTGGTCGCCTTGATGGCGGTTCACGGCCGCATCGCCGGTATCAACGGCATTGTCAGCGGCTTTCTGACAACCCAGCTGACGCAGGACTGGGCTTGGCGGGCGGCGTTTTTGGCGGGAATGGTCGCCAGCCCTTTGATCATGCTCGCAGTGACCGGGCAGCTCCCGACCATCTCGATACCATCTTCTCCCGTGCTGCTCGCAGTCGGCGGATTTCTGACCGGCGTCGGTACCACGCTCGGCTCCGGATGCACGAGTGGGCACGGGGTGTGCGGTATGTCCAGGCTGTCGGCCCGCTCCATTGCGGCGACACTTACCTTCATGGCCACCGCCATCGCGACCGTTTTTCTGACCCGTCACGTCTTTGGAGGCTGATCGAATGAGACTTGTTTTTGCTTTCGCATTTGGCCTTCTGTTCGGCAGCGGTATACTGATTTCCGGAAT
Source organism: Roseibium sp. SCP15 (assembly GCF_040329435.1). Taxonomy (NCBI): domain Bacteria; kingdom Pseudomonadati; phylum Pseudomonadota; class Alphaproteobacteria; order Hyphomicrobiales; family Stappiaceae; genus Roseibium; species Roseibium sp. SCP15. The sequence goes on from NZ_JBDZYI010000002.1 coordinate 1,262,232, forward strand.
GGGAAATCCGGCAAAGGTCCTGAATTTTTTTGATCTCGCAGGAACCTGGGATCCGAGTCTTGCCTTCGTCATGGGCGGCGCGTTGCTGGTCACGGCTATCGGCTATCGTCTGGTGTTCCGCATGCAAAAGCCCCTGCTGGCGCAGGCATTCAGCCTGCCGAGCAAACAGGATCTGGACGTCAGATTGCTCGGTGGCTCCGCCATATTCGGTGTCGGCTGGGGTCTGAGCGGCTTCTGCCCGGGTGGTCTCATTCCGGTGCTCGGACTTGGCATGAGCGGCCCATTGCTGACAGCAGCAGCCATCGCGGCAGGTATTGTTTCGGCCAGATGGATGATCAAATTGAACTATGGCGGACAACCGGCCGGTGCCTGATCCCAACAGAGTACGGCCGCTAATAGGGAGATAATAATGAGCAGTTCAAACTACCCGGTCGACATGGCTGTCAAACCGGAAGTGAAGGCCTTTTTCGATCCGGCGACGAACACGATCAGTTACGTCGTGAAGGATCCGGCGACCAATTCGTGCGCCGTGGTCGACAGTGTCATGGATATCGACTATGCGGCCGGCCGTATCACTTACGATCATGCCGACGAAATCATTGCCCATATCCAGGACAATGGCCTGAAGCTTGAATGGCTCATTGAAACGCATGTCCATGCCGATCACCTGTCGGGTGCACCGTATATTCAACAGAAGCTAGGCGGCAAACTCGGCATCGGCGACAAGATAACCGTGATTCAGGAAACCTTCGGCAAGGTCTTCAACGAAGGCACGGAGTTTCAACGCGACGGTAGTCAGTTCGATCAGCTGTTCAAGGATGGCGACAGCTACCAGATCGGCGAAATGACGGCATTTGTCATGTACACGCCTGGTCACACGCCTGCCTGCATGGTGCACGTCATGGGTGATGCGACTTTTGCAGGCGACACATTGTTCATGCCGGACAGCGGCTCCGCCCGCGCGGACTTCCCCGGCGGTGACGCGGGCACGCTCTATGATTCAATTCAGAAGGTTCTCTCGCTACCCGACGACATGCGCCTGTTCATGTGCCACGACTACGGGCCCAATGGACGGGACATTCAGTGGGAGACGACCGTCGGCGCGGAGAAAGAGCACAACATTCATGTCGGCGGCGGCAAGACGAAAGCAGAATTCGTCAAGTTCCGCACGGAACGGGATGCCCAGCTCGACATGCCGAAACTGATCATACCCTCGCTGCAGGTCAACATGCGCGCCGGGAAACTGCCGCCAGCTGACGACAGCGGCAAGACATTCCTGAAGGTGCCGGTAAACACACTCTAGACCCGGGACACACGGGCAGATCCGCTCCGGTTCTGCCCTGTCATCGATTTATCTGCATTTTCAACGCATTGAATTGCGCAATTCTGAAGCCTGATCGCCATGCCAATTCGATCGGGGTCGTTCAGTGCGCTCAAAATCCGTTTTGAACAAAAGCGCCGGGAGGAAACGGCCATGACGATAAAGGCAATCAACTCGGAAATTTCCGTTGCCCCGCAGATCACACCAGACGATCTGACCGACATTGCCCAACTCGGATTCCGATCCGTCATCTGTAACCGGCCTGACGGCGAAGGCGCTGACCAGCCGACCTTCGAAGAGATCGAGGCAGCCGCCGGAAAGTTTGGTATTGAAGTCCACTATCTTCCGATCGTTGCGGGAAAGGTGCGCGACGAGGACGCGGATGCTTTCAATGTGTTGATGAGCACGTTGCCCAAACCGGTGCTCGCCTATTGCCGAACCGGAACGCGCTCGGCAACGCTCTGGTCGCTGTCCCAGTCGGACAAGCTTCCGCTTGCAGACATTCTGGCTCAGTCCAAATCTGCCGGTTATGACATGGCAGGCGTTGTGCGCCGGATCGCCAATGGCGGACGCACACCGACGGAATCGGCTGAAGATGCGCGTTTTGACGTCGTGATCGTGGGGGGTGGCGCTGCTGGCATCTCGGTCGCCTCCAGTCTCCTGGCCCGCAAATCCGATCTGAATGTCGCGATCATCGATCCGGCCGATGTACACTATTATCAACCCGGCTGGACCATGGTCGGCGGGGGTATCTTCAATGCGTCCGACACCGCGAAGACCATGGGTTCACTGATCCCGCGCGGGGTACACTGGATCAAATCAGCCGTTGCTGCGTTTGAACCGCAGGACAACGCCGTTGTGCTGGATGGTTGCCGTGTCGTCAAATATGGCCGTCTGGTCGTCTGCCCGGGCCTTAAACTCGACTGGCACGGGGTGGAAGGCCTGGTCGATACGCTCGGCAAGAACGGCGTCACCTCCAACTACCGCTACGACCTGGCTCCCTATACATGGCGCCTGGTTCAGGAAATGGACGCGGGACGTGCGCTCTTCACGCAACCGCCCATGCCGATCAAATGTGCCGGCGCGCCGCAAAAGGCGATGTATCTTTCCGCTGACTTCTGGGTGAAAACCGCCAGGCTCGGCAGCATCGACATTCAGTTCATGAATGCCGGTGGCGTTCTCTTTGGCGTCAAGGACTACGTTCCGGCGCTGATGAATTACGTCGAACGCTACGGCGCCCAGCTGAACTTCTTTCACAATCTGGTCTCGATCGACGGACCGGCCAAAAAGGCTGTCTTCGAAGTGAAACAGCCGGGTCAGGAGCCAACGCGTTTCGAAACCGACTTCGACATGATCCACGTAACCCCGCCGCAGACCGCTCCCGACTTCATTCGCGTATCGCCGCTTGCCGATGGCGCCGGATGGGTGGACGTCGACCAGTCGACGCTTCGCCACAAGACCTATGACAACATATGGTCTCTGGGTGACGTCATGAACGCTCCCAATGCCAAGACTGCGGCCGCCGCCCGCAAGCAGGCACCGGTCGTCGCCGAGAACCTCGTGTCGGATATCGAAGGACACAGTGCAACGGCTCAGTATGACGGTTACGGATCCTGCCCCCTCACCGTGGAACGGGGCAAGATCGTACTCGCGGAATTCGGCTATGGCGGGACGCTGTTGCCGAGCTTTCCGCGATGGTTGGTGGACGGGACCAAACCAACGCGGACTGCATGGCTTCTGAAAGAGCGCATCCTGCCACCGATCTATTGGCGCGCGATGCTGCGCGGCAAGGAGTGGATGGCCAAACCGGAAAAAGTCACCGCTTCATAAGCCTTTAATCGAAAACCTGTTTCATCGCTCGAGCCGGTTCTCCGGCTCGAGCGATGTCCCGGCGGAATGAAAGCCCAATTGATGAACCTGCTTCAGCGCTATTTGCCCATCCTCGATTGGGGAAAGCGATACGACAAGGAAACTGCGACCAACGATCTGGTCGCTGCGGTGATCGTGACCATCATGCTGATCCCGCAATCGCTGGCCTATGCGTTGCTCGCCGGACTGCCGCCGGAAGTCGGACTTTATGCATCGATCCTGCCGCTGGTTGCCTACGCGCTTTTCGGCACCAGCCGGGCTCTGGCAGTCGGCCCGGTTGCCGTCGTTTCGCTCATGACCGCCTCGGCTGTCGGCGAACTGGTGCAGCAGGGCACGCCGGAATATCTCGGGGCGGCAATCGTCCTGGCATTCCTCTCCGGGTTGATGCTGGTCGTCATGGGGCTTTTCCGGCTTGGCTTCCTTGCAAATCTTCTAAGCCATCCGGTGATTTCAGGTTTCATCACCGCCTCCGGGCTGCTGATTGCCTCCAGCCAGCTGAAACACATTCTCGGCGTACCGGCGAACGGGCACACCCTTTACGATATCCTGCTGTCGATCCTCGATCACCTCAACGAAATCAACTGGATCACCTTCGCCATCGGAGCCGCAGCAACGGCATTTCTGTTCTGGGTTCGCAAGGGACTGAAAAAGATGCTGCTCGGGTTTGGTTTCAAGCCATTTCTTGCCGATATCCTGACCAAGGCCGGACCAGTGGCGGCCGTCGCCGTCACGACACTTGCCTCCGCAACGTTTCACCTGGGGGAACGGGGGGTTCGGATCGTTGGCGATATCCCGTCCGGACTGCCCGTGCCGCAGTTGCCAGCCTTCGACAGCGAACTCTGGATGGCACTTGCCGGTCCCGCATTGCTGATTTCCGTGATCGGCTTCGTGGAATCCGTGTCAGTTGCACAAACGCTGGCGGCGAAGAAACGGCAACGCATCGATCCGGATCAGGAATTGATCGGCCTCGGGGCCTCCAATATTGCCTCTGCTGTTTCCGGCGGATATCCGGTGACGGGTGGTTTCGCGCGATCGGTCGTCAATTTCGATGCAGGTGCCGCAACGCCTGCGGCCGGTGCCTTCACTGCTGTCGGTATCGCGCTTGCAACCTTGTTCCTGACGCCGTTGCTGACCCATCTTCCCCAGGCAACTCTTGCTGCGACGATTATCGTGGCCGTTCTTTCGTTGGTCGATTTCGGTGCTATCAAACGCACCTTCGCCTATTCAAAGAGCGACTTTTCCGCGATGGCGGCGACCATCGCCGTTACGCTGGTTTTTGGTGTCGAACCAGGTGTCGTCACCGGCGTTCTGTTGTCCATCGCGCTTTACCTTTACCGCAACAGCCGCCCGCATATGGCGATTGTCGGTATCGTTCCGGGAACCGAACACTTCCGCAATGTCGACCGGCACAAGGTGGTCACAGGCGAAAGTGTGTTGACCTTGCGCGTCGACGAAAGCCTGTTTTTCGCAAATTCCCGCTATCTGGAAGACAGGGTCTATGAGCTTGTGGCAGAGAGACCTGAGATAGACCATGTCGTCCTGATGTGCCCGGCCGTGAATGAGATCGATGCCAGTGCCCTGGAAAGTCTTGAGGAGATCAATCACCGGCTTTCAGATTCCGGCGTCTGTTTCCACCTTTCGGAGGTCAAAGGACCTGTGATGGACCGGTTGAAAAGAACCGATTTTCTCGATCATCTGACGGGCCGGGTCTTCCTCAGCCAGTACGAGGCTTTGTGTGCGCTGGACCCGCTGACAGCGCATCTGGCAGAGGCCCGCACGCCGAAGAAAACCGCACGACCGGTTGTCTGGGCAGGGCCAGAGATCTGACCCCGAGGGGTCAATCAATCGCTGCCGTCAGCTTTCAGGACCGGATTGATCTTTTCGCAGAAGCGGAACTGGACCGGAGGCCTTTCGCCTTCCTGCACCAGCAGGCCATCGGTGCCCCTGGGCTGAACGGTCACCAGCTCAATCGCCTCTCCCCCATCGTTCATCAGGCAATTGATGGCCGCGCGCTGCGTATCACGGCTGCCCAACTCGGCCCCGTAAACCTGGCAGATGCGTCCCGGCATTTCCCAGAGTCCGCGATAGATGGCCAGGGTCGACCCCGGAGCACTCTGGTCGATGCGCGGAGCAGGACAATCTTTCAAGTCGCGCACCCAGATCCCTTGCGCGAAGCTGGCAAAACGCAGGTCGAGCGTTCGCCCCTGCAGCAACGGTGCCGATTTCGGCACCTGAATTTTCAAATCGCCTTTTCCTGCCAAGGCCGGTTCTCCCATCCCGGCGCTCAGCACGGCAAGCACAGCGCTCACCTTCACAAAATCAAACCGCATAACCCCTCCCGGATTGACTTATCCAATTCATAGATGCGCAATCCTTCCATTGGAACAGGCAATCTACACGGACCGATCAACTTCTGCGAGAGGTCGACTTGTCTATTTCGAACAAATGTGGAACAAAATTCACATGAACGAAGAAGCATCACATCAATCGGGCCGAATTCAGCTGGAGGATCCACTGGTTGACGGTCGTCAATCAGAAACAGCGCTGAAGGTTTGGCGTGGTGCTGCCCGGTTGCTCCGCCAAATGGATTTTGCCTGCCTGCCGGAAGTGACGCTTGCATCGGCGCGGCGGGCAGACCTCCTTGCCCTCGGCCCCAGGCACGAGCTCTGGATAATCGAGGTCAAGTCATCGATTGCAGATTTGCGAGCGGACAACAAATGGCCGGATTACCGCCAGCACTGCGATCGGCTCTATTTCGCCACCCATCCGGATGTTCCTGTCGATATCTTTCCCGAAGAAGCAGGCCTCATCATCTCCGACGGTTTCGGAGCGGAAATCCTGCGCGAAGCCCCTGAGCACAAGCTGGCTGCAGCCACGCGCAAATCGGTAACGCTTCGCTTTGCCCGCCATGCCGCTCATCGCCTGCATGACCTGTCGGACCCCGACGGCCGGCGCTTCTTTGACGGTCTTTAAGTGTTCAGACGGTCTGAAGCACCTGTCGCTGCCGGAATTTGAAGATTTCAATGCGATAAGCAGTGCTCTTTGTTTCAAGGTTTTCGCGGAACGCTAAAAATCAGCCACAAAAAAATGGCCGCGAACAAGTCGCGGCCAGGTACCAGATAGAACTTCGGTCTATTCTGGGAGGATCTTTCGGATCACATCAGGTGAATTCCGCTAGGCGAACAGGTTCACCAGGCTTTCCAGATATTCCTGTTTGCCGGATTTCGGCTGCGGCTCCAGGTCAGCCGCATGCACACGGTCTGCAAGGGCTTCGAGCGAAGAGCCTCCTTGCAGGATTTCCGCATTTTCCGGCTTCTGCCAACCGGCATACCGGTCGTCGACAAAACCTTTCAGGCGGCCGTCTTCGATCATGGCCGCTGCCGCCTTCAATCCACGGGCGATCGCATCGGCTGAGCCAACATGAGCCTGAATCAGGTCAACAGGATCGAGCGACTGGCGGCGCAGCTTGGCGTCAAAGTTGGTGCCACCGGAGGTGAACCCGCCCGCCATCAGGATCTCGTAATAGGCAAGCGCAAGTTCCGGCACGTTCATGCCGAAATGATCGGTATCCCAACCGCACTGGTAGTCGTTCCGGTTCATGTCAACGGAACCGAAAATGCCCAGGGAGCGTGCCATGTGCAGTTCGTGCTCGAAGGAATGACCGGCAAGAATGGCGTGACCCTGCTCAATGTTCATTTTCACTTCGTTCTCAAGGCCATAGGCTTTCAGGAAACCATAGACGGTCGCGACATCATAGTCGTACTGGTGTTTCGAGGGTTCCTGCGGCTTCGGCTCAATCAGGATGGCACCCTTGAAACCGATCTTGTGCTTGTACTCAACCACCATGTTCAGGAACCGGCCGAGCTGGTCGAGCTCCTGTTTGACGTCGGTGTTGAGCAAAGTCTCGTAGCCTTCACGCCCACCCCAGAGCACATAGTTCGCGCCATTGAGGCGTACCGTCACATCCATGGCGTTCTTCACCTGGGCCGCTGCATAGGCAAAGACATCTGGATCCGGGTTGGTCGCCGCGCCGCTCATGAACCGGCGATTGGAGAACATGTTGGCGGTTCCCCAGAGCAGCCCTATGCCGGTATCGGCCATTTTCTTCTCAAAGATGTCCGCAATCGCGTTCACATTGGCATTGCTCTCGGCAAGGGTTTTGCCTTCCGGGGCGACGTCGCGGTCATGAAACGTGAAGAACGGCATGCCCAGGATCTGGAACATCTCGAAAGCGACATCGGCCTTGAGCTTTGCCTGCTCCATGGGATCGCCTCCGGCCGCCATCCAGGAGCGCATGAACGTTTCGCCGCCGAACGGGTCGGAGCCCGGCCAGCAGAAGTTATGCCAATAACAAACGGCGAAACGCAGATGGTCTTCCATGCGCTTGCCAAGAACAATCTCGTCCTTGTTGTAGTGGCGATAGGTCAGCGGATCGCGGCTTTCCGGTCCGGCGAATTGAATCGGCTGCAAATCGCCGAAAAACCCAGTGCTCATGACAATTCTCCTTAGAAGCCAGCCTGCTTGAAGGCCGGATAGAGTTGACGCCAGCGGCCGAAGGCCTCGGCATATCTTTCAGTGAGGGCAGGAACGGGATCGATGCTCATCTTGAGTTCCGGTCTGGTGAAAATCCCGTTTGTTGTCTGTTCAGCTGCGGCCTGGCCAAGTCGAGCCGCACCGAGGGAGGCGCCGAAATCGCCATCGACCGGCACATCCACGGGCACGTTCAGCAAGCTGGCAATGATTTCCAGCCAGGTGCGCGAGCGCGACCCGCCGCCAACGGCCAGCAACCGGTCGACCCGTGTGCCGGCGACACTCAGGGCATCCAGGCAATCCTTGAGCGCAAACGCGACACCGTCGAGCACCGCATGTGTCAGCGCGGCATCGTCGCTCTGGTGGGAAATACCAGCAAAGCCAGCGCGAATTTCGACATCGTTGTGAGGTGTCCGTTCGCCGCCCAGATAAGGCAGGAACGATACCGGCGAAGGTCCGGTGACCTCACCCAGTCCCTCCGTCAACTCGCCCGGAGACTTTTTCAGGATACCTGAGAGCCAGTTGAGGCAGTCTGTTGCCGACAGGATAACGCCCATCTGATGCCAGGTGTCCGGCACGGCATGACAGAATGCATGGACCGCACCTTCCACGTTTGGCGAGAAGCGGTCATTGGTAACGAAAAGCACCCCGGACGTGCCGAGAGAGACGAAGGCCGAGCCCGGATCAACCGCACCGACACCGCACGCTGAGGCGGCATTGTCACCACCGCCACCGGCAATGACAGGCGGTGTTTCGATGCCCCATCGGGCGCACAGCTCCGCTTTCAGGGTTCCGGAGCCTTGCGCCCCCTCCACCAGACGTGGCATCTGCTTTCTGGTCAGTCCGGTTGCGGCGAGCAGATCGTCGCACCATTCTCTCTTTGCGATGTCCATCCAGAGCGTGCCGGCACTGTCCGACATGTCGCCGACATAGTCGCCAGTCAGCTTGAAACGCACATAATCCTTCGGCAGCAGGACCATCGCGGTCTTTGCAAAGATCTCCGGCTCGTTTTCCCGGACCCATTGCAGCTTGGGCGCAGTAAAGCCCGGCATGACCAGATTGCCCCCCAGGGACATGAACTTCGGCTCCGCAGCTGACAGTTCAGCGCATTGCTTTCCGGAACGTCCATCATTCCACAGGATGCACGGCCGGAGCGGCCTGCCTGCGTCATCCAGCAGTGTCGCGCCATGCATGTGACCGGAAAGGCCGATACCTTTCACGGCGGCCAACTCTTTAGGCGCTCGCTCCTTCAAGGCATCCAGAACGGTTTCGCAGGCGGTCCACCAGCTGTCGGGATCCTGCTCCGACCAGCCCGGATGCGGGCGTTCCACTGTCAGGTCCGCTGTCGCGGAGGCAACCAGAGACTGGTCCTCGCTGAGCAGAATGGCTTTCACCGAACTGGTGCCGATATCGAGACCGATATACATGAGGTGCGTTCCTCAAAAAGCTTCAAAAAGAATGCCGATGCCCGTTACAGGATCTCGGCGCACTGTTCTTATACGTGCCGGAACAAAAGCTTACGCCCTTTTCCGGCAGACAGACCCCGCGGGCTGACGCCCGCGGGACCAATTCGGTTTACCCGAGCACGGTATCATCGACAAGAGCACCGGGGCCCGGGGTCGCGCCTTCAGGGCATTTGCCAAGGATGATCATTCCGAGGACATCGTCGTCCGTCACATCGGTTGTCTTGGCGGTGCCGACCAACTGACCGTTTTTCATGACTGCGATCCGATCGCAAAGCTGGAACACGTCATGAATGTCATGGCTGATCAGGAAGATGCCGAGCCCCTGCTTTTTCAGCTCCTGGATCAACTCCGCCACCATCTGGGTTTCATGTACACCGAGCGCAGCTGTCGGCTCATCCATGATCAGGATCTTGGCATTGAAGTAGACCGCACGGGCAATTGCCACTGACTGGCGCTGACCACCGGACAGGGCTTTCACAGGTGCATGGAACTTTTTGAAGTTCGGATTGAGCCGGCCCATGATCTTGCGGGTTTCGGCTTCCATCTTGTCGTCGTCGACAAAGCCGAGAGGCGACGTCAATTCACGGCCGAGAAACAGGTTCGATGCCGCATCGAGGTTATCCGCCAGCGCAAGGGTCTGGTAGATCGTTTCGATGTTCTGCGCCCGAGCGTCCCGTGGTGAGTGAATGTGGACCTCTTCACCATTGATGCGGATCTCTCCACTATCGGCTTTGTACGCCCCCGAGAGGATCTTGATCAGCGTCGATTTGCCCGCACCGTTGTGACCGAGCAGGCCGACCACTTCGCCAGGGTAAAGATCAACGGAAACATGATCCACGGCGTGCACCCCGCCAAAGGAGATGCACATGTCTTTCATTTCTACGAGAGGGGTTGCCATCGCTTATTCTCCCGTGCGCTTGCGGTAGATGATGTCGACCAGAACGGCGAGAACCAGCACGGTGCCAACAACAATATTCTGAAGCGGAGCGTCGACACCGACCATGGCCATGCCCGACTGCAGTGACTGCATGATCAGGGCACCGAGAATTGCGCCATAGATCGTACCGACACCACCGGCCAGTGCCGTGCCGCCGATCACCGCTGCCGCAATCACCCGAAGCTCATCAAGCGTACCGATGTCATTGGTCGAAAAGCCGAGACGTGCCGAGGCAACCGCGGCTGCCAGCGCACACAATCCACCCATGATGGCGAAGATCTTCACCGTAAGGAAACGGGTGTTGATGCCCGAGAGCTCCGCCGCATCCGGATTGCCGCCTGTTGCGAAGATGTATCGACCCAACCGCGTGCGACGCGCGGTGACGGTCATGGCAACAGCCACCAGAATGAGAAGAACCACGGAATAAGGAATGCCATAGCCGACAGTCAGGCCCTCAGGCATCGTTTCACCAGCCGCTTCAAACATCCTTCTGAGACGAGCCTTGGGGATGTGATAGGCGTTCAGGACAGCGACAAATCCCATGATTGCGATCGTGGTGATCGCTCCAATTGTGACTTCAGCCCAGGCCGGCTTGACCGGAAACCCGTGCGATGCCTTGCGCCTGCGTGAGCCGATCTGCAGCCACAGCGACATGCCAACGGCAAGAATGCCGAAGATCCAGGACGCACTTTCCCCCATGGTGCCGCCGATGCCGCCGAGCATGGTGAAGGTTTCGTTGAGCGGACCTATGGTCTGGCCCGAGGTGATGAACCAGGCAACATTCCGCCAGACGAGAAGACCGCCCAGAGTGACAATGAAGGCAGGAATGCCCAGATAGCCGATCATCCAGCCCTGGAAAGCGCCGATGGCCACGCCCACGAAGATACCGGCAATGAGAGCGATTACCCAGATCGCGGGATGCCCGAGACCGAGAACGTCCGGATGGGCGAGGATGTCCGTCTGAACCACAGCCATGACCGCCGCAACGGTTGCCAGCAGAGACCCGACCGACAGGTCGATGTGACGGGTGACGATGACGAACACCATGCCCGTTGCCATGATGGCGACGGAAACGGTCTGGATCGTCAGGTTGAAGATGTTGCGCGGTGTAAGGAACCGGCCGTCCGTGAACACGTTGAACACCAGGCACAGAACGATAAACGCTCCGATCATGCCCAATAGGCGCGTGTCGAGCTGCAACGCGGCAAAGAAGTTTCGTGCTGCCGGGTTTTTCGACCCAGGCAGTGCGGTGTCGGACATAGAGGTTACTCCTGCTTGGAGACCATTACGCTTTCGCATCGGGTGGCCTGTCCCGGGGGGACTGCAGTGGCAGTCAACCCTGATTTGGCCCCGGTTCCTTAGAATAACCGGGGCCGCGCTTAAAGCGTACTGTTATTAGTTACAAGGCGCCGGGCCGTTTGAAACGCCCTGGCAGAGATCGTCCTTGGAGATCCAGCCAGCGTCGACGACGGCGGTCAGGTTATCCTTGGTGACCGGCAACGGAGCCAGGAACTTGGCGGTCAGCTCGGTGCCACCCGGGGAAGTCCATTTGGCTGCGCCCGGAACGTCGGACATTTCAGCACCGTCTGCCAGTGCAACGGCGATCTCACCGGCTTCCTTGCCGAGTTCACGCGCGTCTTTCCAGACCGAAACAGTCTGTGTGCCCTTGGCAACGCGGTTCAGAGCGGCATGGTCGCCGTCCTGACCTGAAACCGGAATGCCTTCCATGCCCTGAGCCGTCAGAGCTGCGACAACACCACCAGCGGTACCGTCGTTGGAAGCAACAACAGCATCAACCTTGTTGTCGTTGGCGGTCAGGATCTGTTCCATGTTGCGCTGAGCGTTCGCCGGCAACCAGCCATCGGTATAGGCTTCACCGACAATCTTGACGTCACCGGTGTCGATCGCAGCCTGCAGAACTTCCTGCTGACCACCGCGGAGGAAGTCCGCATTCGGGTCAGTCGGGGACCCCTTGATCATGACGTAGTTGCCCTTCGGCGCGGCGGCCAGAACCTCAGCGGCCTGCATACGGCCGACTTCGACGTTGTCGAAAGTCAGGTAGAAAGCACGCGGATCGTCGATGAGGCGGTCGTAACCGACAACCGGAATGCCTTCGTCGGCAGCAGCCTGAACAGCCGGACCGATAGCCTGAGCGTCCTGAGCCAGGATGATCAGGGCATTGGCACCCTGTGCGATCAGCGCTTCAACGTCGGACAGCTGCTTGGCAGAAGAGCTCTGTGCGTCAGCGGAAATATACTTGGCGCCGGCAGCTTCCAGAGCACCCTTGATGGCTGCTTCGTCGGTCTTCCAGCGTTCTTCCTGGAAGTTCGACCAGCTCACTCCGACAACGATGTCGGAAGCCTGGGCGGCTGTCAGTGCAGTCGCGGACAATAGGGCGCCCGCCAGCAAAGTGGTAATCTTACGCATTGCGATGTTTCCTCCAGTTGGCACAGCATACGTCGAGCTGCTGCGCCTAAAATGCGTCTGTTTAGCAAGGGCCTTTTTGAGGCGCCTGCAAATAGGACAACCTTGTTGTTATTTTTTTTAGTGTCCGAAAAAAAGTTGCAGGAAAGCGCGGCTCCTGTCAACATGGTTTTGCAAAACTCTGCTCCACGGGACTTGAAATTCCCGTAGAAGAGCAGGAAAACCGGGAAAAAACCGGGACAGAGGAAACACCGAGGGAAGAGCTGAGCGAGCATGACACGCAAGGCGGACCGGGATCAGATCCGGCGACAAAACAGAAGTATTGTTCTACAGGCCCTGCGCCGGAACGGTCCGATGGCTCGGATCGATCTCGGCCAGATGACACGGCTCAGCCCTGCGACCGTGACGGCCATCACCTCCGACCTTCTGGACCAGGGATTGATTCTCAGTCTGGAAAGCGAAGAGCCCAAAACACCGCAGGCGCGCGGTCGGCCGCGCACCTTGCTGAAACTCAATCCGGACGCGGTCTACACCGTCGGTGTCCGGCTTTCGGTCAACAACATCGACATGTCGTTGGTGAATTTTTCCGGTGAAGTCACTCGGGAAAAGCGCACGCATTTCGACAGTGCGAGCGCGGATGCCGCCAGTTTTCCAAAAACGCTGACGGACGCCATCAGACTGTTTCTGCAGGAAGCCGGGATAGGCCCCTCCAGGGTGCGGGAGATCGGCGTTGCGGCACAGGGTGTTGTCGAAACGGAAACGGGTGTCGTAGCCTGGAGCCCGGCCTTTGCCGGTCGCAAGATACCGGTCGTAAAACCGCTGCAGTCCGCTTTTGGTGCCGAGTGCTATATCTCCAACGATACCAATATGATAACCGAGGCGCTGCACTGGTCCGATCCCAATCGGTACAGCGGAACATTCGCCGTGATCATGCTGGATTACGGTGTCGGTATGGGGCTTTATCTGAACAATCAGCTGTTTGCCGGCGCCAGCGGCACGGCAGCCGAATTCGGCCATGCCAACCACATTCCAGGTGGTGCGCTTTGCCGCTGCGGCAAGAAGGGATGCCTGGAAGCTTACCTGTCAGACTACGCGCTCGTTCGAGCCGCATCCCATCTACCTGAAAACACCGATCCGATTTCCATCGAAGCGGGTGTGAGCGGTCTTGCCAGGCTGATCGAACTTGCAAGTTCAGGTGATGAAAACGCCCTCAAGGCATTTCATGAAGCCGGCCGCGTTCTGGGTTACGGCCTCGCCCGTGTGATCGCGATGATCGACCCGAAACGGCTTGTCCTGACCGGTGCCGCGATGCGCGCCTTTTCGTTCATGGAAAAGGGCATGTGGGAAGGTCTTGAGGAGGCGCTTGTTGCCGATCTCAGAAACAACTTCTCGCTGGATGTCATGCCCTGGAATGAGGATTTCATCCGCAGCGGTCTGATCGCCCAGTCCATGGAGCGGCTCGACAAGGACTTTCTGGGCAACGCGACGCCTGCTTCTAGCCGCGTGTCCAGAACAGATAGTTCGGAGATCCCGGCATGACCCGGGCATCCAGATTGTCCGTGGCCGTCCTGGCTGCAGGCGTCGGCCTGCCGTCCATTGCGCAGGCAGACCCGGACCTGCCCCCCTGGAGCGAAAAGGCCATTCAGGAAGACGTCGACATAGATGCGCTGGCGGCCTCCGGTCAGGACCCGATTGCCATTCTCCAACCGCTCGGAGAACAGCTGTTTTCCGCCAAATTCACCACACAGGATGGAGCGGGAAGACCGGACGCGACGGGTGCAATCGTTCCGACGAAAGTTCGCCGGCAATCTCATCTGGCGTTTCAGCGCCTCGCCGGACCGGACGCCAACGCCTGTTCCTCGTGCCATAATGAACCGGCCATCGGCGGTTCCGGGGCTTTTACAGCAAATGTCTTCGTTTCCGAGGGCTTCGAGAGTGCCGATTTCGACACGATAGATCCGCAGTTTTCCAACGAGCGCAACACCAATGCCATTCAGGGCGCAGGACTGATCGAGCTGCTTGCCCGGGAAATGACCGTCGATTTGCGTGCGCAGCGTCAGAACCTGCTGGAACAGGCCCGGACGGTTGGTGAGCCGGTCAAGGTTGACCTTCTGACCAAAGGCATCTCGTTCGGAACTTTGACGGCTTATCCTGATGGAACCCTGGATGTGTCGGGACTTGATGGGATCGATGACGATCTGACCCTGCGCCCCTTCAGCCAGAAGGGTGTCTTTTCGTCGCTTCGGCAATTCACCGTCAATGCCATGAACGCTCATCACGGCATTCAACCAAGCGAGCGCTTCGGCCCGGAATGGACGGGCTCCACCGACTTCGACGCCGACGGTTATGAAAACGAAATGAGCCCCGGACAGGTTTCGGCGCTTGTCGCCTGGCAGGCAACCTTGCCGGCACCGACGCAGAAAGTGGATTTGCCGGATATCTGGCAGGATGCAGCGGACAAGGGTGAAATTCTGTTCAGCGAAATCGGCTGCGCCTCCTGCCATGTTCCGTCTCTTCCACTTGAAAGCCTCGTGTTTTACGATCCGGGGCCGTTCGACACGGCGGGCACCTTGCGCCAAAGCGACCTGAAAACGCCGCTTGCTCTGGATCTTGCCACACTCGACTGGGTGCAGGATTTGCCCCGGGATGAAGAAGGGCGGGTTCTCGTGCCGCTCTATGGCGACCTGAAACGCCACAAGATAGCCGATGCAGGCAATGACACGTTTGGCAACGAGCTGCTGGCACAGAGATTTGTGGCTCGGGATGTATTCATCACCGCCGAACTCTGGGGAATTGGCAGCACGGCCCCTTACGGGCACAGAGGTGATCTGACGACGCTTGACGAGGTCATCCGGGCACATGGCGGTGAGGCAAGCGGAAGCCGAAAAACATACGCCGACCTGAGCGAAACCGACCGGCAATCTGTCATTGCCTTCCTGCGCAGCCTGGAGATTGCAGAATGAAACACTTCAGTCTTTTGCTGTCAGGGGTGCTGCTTGCCGGGCTTGCCGCCGCTCCGGCAATTGCAGAAGAAGGCCGCGAAACGTCACTTGCTCCCGTTCCCCAATTCGTTGAAGAAGCCGGGGCGGCCGGCATCTATCATACATATGACGGCGCGTGGGAATATTTCGTGGGTGGTGGCACCGCAATATTCGATTGCAACAATGACCGGCTGCCAGACCTGTTTCTTGCAGGTGGCAAGAACCCTGCAGGTCTTTACAGAAACGCCAGTCCGACAGGTGGCGCGCTCGCGTTCGAACAGGTCGACAGCGGTTTGACCGACAAGCAGTTGCGCAAGGTTCTCGGTGCCTATCCGCTGGACATCAACAATGACGACGTGCTGGATCTGGTTCTTCTGCGCCTTGGTGAGAACCTGATCCTGCAGGGCAAAGGCGACTGCACATTCGAGGTGGCCAATCGCGCGCTTGCTTTTGATGGTGGCCGGGAATGGACCACGGCATTTTCCGCCACATTCGAACCGGAACAGAAATTTCCGACCCTTGCCTTCGGCAATTATGTCGATCGTTCCGCTCCAGGTTCGCCCTGGGGCACGTGCCACGACAACTTCCTGTTCCGGCCAGAAGCGACCGCTGAGAGAGGAGCAGGCTACCCGGAAGCAACGCGGCTTTCTCCCGGCTACTGCACCTTGTCGATCCTTTTCACTGACTGGAACCGGTCCGGTGAGGCTGATCTGCGCATCTCGAATGACCGTCATTACTACCGGGGCGGTGAGGAACAACTCTGGGCCGTGCCCCCGGGGCGTCCGCCACGGCCGTACCGCAAAACCGACGGCTGGCAACACCTGAAAATATGGGGCATGGGAATCGCCTCGGTCGACCTGGATGTCGACGGATATCCCGAATACGCGCTGACAAGCATGGGTGATACCAAGCTGCAGAAACTTGATGACGAATCGGATGAGACCGTTCCGGTCTATCAGGACATAGCCTTTGACCTCGGGGTCACCGCCCACCGCCCCTACGCCGGCGAGGACCTGAAGCCTTCCACCGGCTGGCACTCGGAGTTTCAGGACGTCAACAATGACGGGCTCTGGGATCTTTTCATCGCAAAAGGCAATGTCGAGGCCATGCCGGACTTCGCAGCCTACGATCCCGACAACCTTCTTATCGGCCAGTGGACCGGCAAATTCGTCGAGACAGGCGATCAGGCCGGGATTGCCCTGGACCGGCGCGGCCGTGGAGCGGGCCTGGCAGATTTCAATGCAGACGGTCTTCTGGATCTCGTTGTCGTCAACCGGGCTGCCCCCGCCAGTCTCTTCCGCAATGTTGGCCAGGGAACAGCTGAGAAACCGAGACCTCTCGGCAATTGGCTGGCGGTGGACATTCGCCAACCCGGAGAACCGAATTCCAGAGCGGTTGGTGCCAAGATCAGCGTGAAGACCGGTAACCGGACAATGGTCAAGGATATCCAGGTCGGTGCAGGTCATGCCTCTGGCCAGATGGGTTTCGTCCATTTCGGTCTCGGTGTCGCAGAGCGCGCAAATGTTCGCATCAAGTGGCCGGATGGTGACTGGAGCCACAGCTACCGGGTCTTCGCCAATGGCCACGTCATTATCGAAAG
Organism: Roseibium sp. SCP15; assembly: GCF_040329435.1. Taxonomy (NCBI): domain Bacteria; kingdom Pseudomonadati; phylum Pseudomonadota; class Alphaproteobacteria; order Hyphomicrobiales; family Stappiaceae; genus Roseibium; species Roseibium sp. SCP15. Next base: position 1,279,360 of record NZ_JBDZYI010000002.1, read on the forward strand.
AGGGGCCGAAAAGGCTCGGCTCTGGTATCCCAGGTGAGCGGAAGAAGACGGAACTGCGCGATCTGGAAGCGCTACCCTACGGCCGGTGCGCACTTCCAATATCGCCTTCCCCTTATGCCGCTCAAGCCATCGCTCGCTTGAAACGTGTTGGTCAGCACCTGCAGGCAGATCTCTTTCACTACTTGATTGGATCTTCTGGGGCGGGTGTGCACCGGCCGATTTGGCGAGATTTTGATCATCCCGGATGGAAAATCCTCAAAATCTGGCTCTTCAAGGCCGATAAATTTTCTACTCAGATTTGTCGTAAGCTGCTGTGTTTTCAGTAATTTAATTTCTGATACTTTTCCTCAAGTTTATAATTGTTCTAAAAATATTTGACTAACTGTTCAAATTTTTGCCCAATAGGGTCATGAGCTGCCTCAAAAAACGAAGGTGGCCACCTTGAAAATTGATCGCCAACCTTCCGGAGATCTCCATGACCCAGACCAAAGCCGGCCCGGACATCGCCGCCGGACGCTTGCCTGAGGACGCGTACGCAGAGAATTTCAGTGATCTGCATCCGTTGCTGGCGCCGCATGAAGCCAGCGTCGAAGCTGACCGCTGTTACTTCTGCTACGATGCGCCCTGCATGCAGGCCTGCCCTACAAGCATCGACATTCCCCAGTTCATCCGCCAGATCTCGACGGGCAACCCGACCGGATCGGCGAAGACGATCTTCGAGCAGAACATCCTGGGCGGCATGTGCGCCCGCGTCTGCCCGACTGAAACCCTGTGCGAACAGGTGTGTGTCAGGGAAGTTGCCGAAGGCAAACCGGTAAAGATCGGCGAGCTGCAACGCTTCGCCACTGACCACTACATGAGCGAGAACGACAGCACACCGTTCACGCGCGCTGCGCCAACCGGCAAGAAAATCGCCGTTGTCGGCGCCGGACCGGCTGGGCTTTCCTGTGCCCATCGCCTCGCTGTTCACGGCCACGACGTCACCTTGTTCGACGCCCGCGAAAAGGCCGGTGGGCTGAACGAATATGGTATCGCCTCTTATAAATCCGTCGACAATTTCGCGCAGCGCGAAGTCGAATTCGTCCTGTCCATTGGCGGGATCGAAGTGAAAAGCGGCATGCGCCTTGGCGATAACCTGGATCTTGGAGACCTGCGCTCTACCTATGATGCCGTTTTCCTGGGAATCGGCCTTGGCGGTGTGAACGCCCTGGGCCTCGATGGCGAAGACAAGGCCGGATCGCTGGACGCCGTTGACTACATCGCCGACCTGCGTCAGGCCAAGGAGCTTGCCAAGCTTCCCGTCGGCCGCAGGATCGTTGTGATCGGAGGCGGTATGACCGCGGTCGACATCGCGGTTCAAACCAAGCTGCTGGGTGCCGAAGATGTAACGATCGCGTATCGGCGCGGGCAGGACCGGATGAATGCTTCGGAATACGAGCAGCAGCTTGCACAGACAAGCGGTGTCCGTATCCTGACCTGGGCGCAACCGAAGGCACTGGTGACGGAAAATGGCTCCGTGACCGGCATTGAACTTGAGCGTACCGAAGAGCAGGATGGCCGTCTGAACGGTACGGGACAGACCGTCACGATGCCTGCCGACATGGTGTTCAAGGCAGTCGGTCAAAAACTCGTGCAGGCCGACCTCGGCGATGCGCTGTCCCTGGAGAAGGGCCGGATCGTTGTTGACGATGACCGCAAGACCAACCTTCCCGACGTATGGGCCGGGGGCGACTGCGTACTCGGCGGCGAGGACCTGACGGTCGCAGCCGTAGAGGACGGAAAAATCGCCGCTGAAAGCATCAATGCCGCCTTGAGCGAACAATCGCTCGGCGCCACGGATTCGAGGGAGAGCAAGTATGGCTGACTTGCGTACAAATTTTATCGGCATCAAATCGCCGAACCCGTTCTGGTTGGCTTCCGCGCCGCCGACAGACAAGGAATACAACGTCGTTCGGGCCTTCAAGGCTGGGTGGGGCGGTGTCGTCTGGAAAACGCTTGGGGAAGATCCTGCCGTCGTCAACGTGAACGGCCCGCGCTACGGCGCCATTCACGGCAAGGACCGTCAGTTGGCCGGCCTCAACAACATCGAGCTGATCACCGACCGTCCGCTGGAAGTGAACCTGCAGGAAATCAAGCAGGTCAAGCGCGACTGGCCTGACCGGGCACTGGTTGTCTCCTTGATGGTGCCGTGTGAGGAGCAGAATTGGATCGACATCCTCAAACGCGTCGAAGAGACCGAAGCCGACGGTGTTGAGCTGAACTTCGGCTGTCCGCACGGCATGAGTGAACGCGGCATGGGATCTGCCGTCGGACAGGTGCCGGAATATATCGAGATGGTCACCCGTTGGGTGAAGCAGCATTCACGCATGCCATGCATCGTCAAGCTGACGCCGAACATCACCGATGTGCGTAAACCAGCGCAAGCTGCCAAGGCAGGAGGCGCAGACGCCGTCTCGCTGATCAACACGATCAACTCCATCATGGGCGTCGATCTCGATATCATGTCCCCTTCCCCGTCGGTTGACGGCAAGGGCGCTCACGGCGGCTATTGCGGCCCGGCGGTCAAGCCGATCGCACTCAACATGGTTGCGGAGATCGCCCGCGATCCGGCAACGCATGGTTTGCCGATTTCCGGTATCGGCGGCGTGACCGACTGGCGCGATGCCGCCGAGTTCATGGCCCTTGGCGCAGGCTCGGTACAGGTCTGTACCGCAGCGATGACCTATGGTTTCAAGGTTGTCGAAGACATGATCGATGGTCTGAGCGACTGGATGGACAGCAAGGGATACACCTCCGTCGACCAGTTTGTCGGCAGTGCAGTCCCGAATGTCTCCGACTGGCAGTATCTCAACCTGAACTACATTGCCAAGGCGAAGATCGACCAGGACCTCTGCATCAAGTGTGGCCGGTGCCACATCGCCTGCGAAGACACGTCTCACCAGGCGATCACCAACATGGTGAATGGCGAACGCATGTTCGAGGTGATCGACGAGGAATGCGTCGGCTGTAACCTGTGCGTCAACGTCTGCCCGGTCGAGAACTGCATTTCCATGGAGGCGATGGACCCCGGCAGCACCGATCCACGGACGAAAAAGAAAGTGGAAGAGGACTACGCCAACTGGACCACCCATCCGAACAATCCGATGGCGGTCAAGGAAGCTGCGGAGTAACACCTCCGGCCACTTCAATATCATGCGCAGGCAAATCCAGAATTTGCCTGCGCATTTTCATTTCCCGTTCGCAAAAGCAACCTTTGCGTTCAAATGCTTGCGCCGGTAGCCTGTAACCGAGGACTTTTCCCGAGGGGGTATGATGCAGAGTTCCCGGTTGCTTCTGGCGACATCCTTGAGCCTTTGTGCCGTAATCGGTGTTTGGGGCGTTGTTGACCCGGCGGGGCTGCTGGCCCTGGCCAAGATCATTGTCGATCAGTATTTCTTCAGCCGTGGCTGGTTCGTCATGCTGTCCGTGACGGTCATGCTGCTGTTTTGCCTTGGCCTGACTTTCACCCGCTTCGGTGACTTGCGGCTCGGCAAGGACACGGATCGGCCGGAATACTCCACCCCCACCTGGATAGCGATGCTGTTTGCAGCCGGAATGGGCGTCGGTCTGCTGTTCTGGGCGGTCGCCGAACCGCTCACGCATTTCTACTTTGCCAAGGAGGCGTTGCCCGCACCGCTCGCGGCCGAGCAGGCCCTGCTGGCTGCAAACTTCAACTGGGGCATTCACGCCTGGGCGATTTACGGAACGACAGCGCTCACGATCGCCTATTTCAGTTTTCGGCGAGGCACACCGATGCTGGTGAGCGCGCCAGTCAAGAATCTGTTTCCGGGTGAAACCTGGGCGTCAGTTGTCGGCTGGTTCTCTGATTTCATGGCCATTGCCGCGATTGCGATCGGTGTCGGCGGTTCGGTTGCCATGGGCGTTTATCAGGTGGCGGACGGAGTTTCCGTCCTCACGGGCGGTGAGACCGCGACACCGTTCATGATCGGAGCTGTGTTCCTGATCATGGTGGCTGCCTATATTCCGCCGCTCCTGGTGGATCTTGGCAGCGGCATGGCGCGCCTTTCCAACATTGCCATGTGCCTTGCCATCGGCCTCGTCGCCTACACCATCATTCTCGGGCCAACCGAATACCTGATGAACTCGATCGTCAGCGGAATTGGCCTTTACGTTGCCGAAGTCGTTCCACGAGGCCTTCAAACGTTCACCTTTTTCGGCGATGAAGCGAGCCGCTGGTTCCAGGACTGGACACTTACCTACATGGTCTGGTGGATCGCCTGGGGACCGTTTGTTGGCGTTTTCGTGGCCCGGATTTCAAGAGGACGAACGATCCGCGAGTTCGTGCTTGGCGTTTTGATCGGGCCCACGTTGTTCTCCACCATCTGGTTCGGCGCCTTTGGCGGTGTCGGACTTTTCGAAGCGTTGAACGGTCAGGGGGAATTGCTTGCCATGACCCAGACCAATGTCGAGCGGATGACCTTTGCCCTTCTCGACAGGCTTCCGCTTTCAACCATCACCACGCTTGCGACCATCGCCGCCGCTTTCCTGTTCATTGTCACAAGCGTCGTTAGCGCAGCGTTTGTACTTGGCATGTTTTCGACAGGGGGCAATCCCAACCCCAGTGCAAAGGTCAGGGTTATCTGGGGTGGACTGCTCGGTGTCCTGGGGGCAGCCATGATCCTGTCCGGCTCCGCCCAGGCCATGAAGACCCTGATCGCACTGGGCGCGCTGCCATTCGTGCTCATCACTGGCCTGTTGCTGGCCTGCCTCGTCAGAGCTCTTATCCTGGACAGCAGAACGGAGGCTTCACATGCTGATCGGTGATCCGCTCGATACTGTTTTGAACCTCGGCGCCTTCGCCTTCATCGGCGCAATGATCTGGCTGATCATGCGCAAGGAGCCGGACAAGCCTGAATGAAGCCGGACACCGCGCCTAAAAGAGCGGGTCCGGTTTGGTCAACATGAGCCATACGATGGCAAGAACCGCGAAGAAGGCCGGAAACCCAAAGGCAAACCAGACGCGATAAAGCCTGTGATAGGTGGCAGGCAATTCTGTCTGCATTTCTGCTGCAGCCAGTGCCAAACGGCGCATCCTGATCTGGATCCAGACAACCGGAAGCCAGAACATCCCGACAAACACATAAAGGCAAAGGGAGGCCAGAACCCAGCCTTCCAGGATCGGCCAGCCGGTTTCGCGGGCAAGCAGATACCCCGTGACCGGTTGAAAGACCGCCGCGGTTGCCGTGAACACCGTGTCGGCAAGGACAACAATCCCGGCGACATGCGCGATCAGCACCGGATTTTGCGACCTGTTGGACATCACCATGAAAAAAGCGATGCCCGCGCCCGTCCCCAGCAGCACACATGCACCGATCACATGGGCATAGCGCAACAGGTCGTAGATCATCACCGTGTCTCCACAAGCATGGCCACGAACATGGACAGCACCATGGCCGGAAAAACCTTCACCAATGGTCCCAACGGATCTACCCAAAGCGAAGGCGCCCAAACCGTTGCCCCCACAAGATAAGCCAGCGAAACGACAATCATTCCCAAGCAAGCAAGCCGTGTCCACGGTCGCCACAGCACGGCTCCTGCCAGGGCAAGATCCATAACCGCTCCCAAGGAGACGGCAGTCTTCGCAAAGCCAGAAGACAGGCCGCGGTCGGTAAGCACCGCTGCCGCCGCCTCGAAGGACACCAGCCCGATCAAACCCGACAGACCCCAAAAAACCGCCAGGCATGCAATCGCGAGCGGCAACAAGAGATAAAGGCGCGCAAATGCCCGTTCCTGCGCGGTCGCTTCCAGATGCTGCAACGTCTCCTCAAGGGGTTTCACGGGGCGGCCACCGCGCTCATTCCATGCCGTTGCGTCTCCTCGAATTCCATTGTCCAGCGACACCAGCGCATTCGTTCTGAAAGGTGAGCGCCAGCCGAACCATCCCAGGGCATCAGCGCCCTTACCCAGCAGTGAAACAGCGCTTTCAGGAACGGTCACCACAATGCGCCATGACGGAAAGCCCAGCCACGATCTGATCCGTACCGTCAGATCATGAAAGGACCAGCACCCGTCTTCCGTCAGATCCGCTACCAACCGGCTTCCAAGTTCACCTTCCGCGGCCTGGACAACGGCGCTGGCGACGTCATCAAGATGTACCGTTTGAACCGGGGCGTTCGGGAAGACCTTTGCTCCGACGACCGGCAGGGCCGCGACCGCCCGCAGCAAAGCGGTTCCCCCATAGGCTTCTGCTCCGAGCACCAGAACCGGGCGCAGAACAATCCAGTCGATCTCGGAAGCCGAGATCAGCTGATCCCCTCTGGCCTTTGTCCGGAAGAAATCTGTCGGAGCATCAAGCGAAACACCGGCGGCCGATATCTGCACCAATCTGGTCTGCGTTCCCGTCAGCGCCTCGAGAAGCCGCTCCACAGCGGTTTCGTGAATTGCCACAAGATCATCCCGGGCACCATCCTGCAGAGCCCCTGAGGCGTTCACGACAACGTTCGCATCCCGAAACACCGTCTTCCAGCGCTCGACCGAACAGTTTGCAATATCTTCAAGTACCCAGGACAGGTCCGGGAATGCCCGAAACGCCGCGTTCCTTGAACGGCCGACGGCGGTTACTTCATAGCCGGCCGTTTGCAGCGCGCGGACGCAAGCAGCTCCAATAAAGCCGTAAGCCCCAAGAACGACTGCTTTTTTCATGCCCCGATATCCTGCCCGGTTTTCTTTGGGTTTTAGGCCGGGCCGTCCGACGAGTAAAATACAAAGTGGTAATTTCCACCCGCAACCTCACAGGTTGCTGCTTGAAATCCTGCTGCCGACCTGTGTTTCTGCTGTTGCAACCTAGCGAATACCTCAACATTACCCTAGGTAATCACTTCTTCTTTACGTAGAATTACCTACGATAAAATGCAGTTTTTGACAATTATCTACGTAGCGTTAACCGGCAATTAATCACAGTATTTCTAACAATGTATTCGAAGCAGTTTACGGAACTCAACGTAATATTTAAAAGAGAAACTTTCTACTAATGCAACCCTGAGTTCTTGCCATTCTGTTTGAGACTGGAATCTTTGTATATTACGGAGCAACCAATTGCGAAACGACGTGTTTCTCACTGACGTTGAGCGCTTTTTTGATGAAAACGAGATCATCGTCAGCAAAACCGACCTCAAGGGCCGCATCACCTATTGCAATGATGTTTTTCTGCGAGTTGCCGGATACACGGAAAAGGAATGTCTCGGACAACCTCACAGTCTGATCCGTCATCCCGACATGCCGCGCTGCATCTTCGATTTGCTTTGGGAAACGATTCAGTCAGGCCGGGAGATTTTCGCCTACGTCAAGAACCGCTGCAAGAACGGTGACCACTATTGGGTCCACGCGCATGTGACACCCAGCAGGGACAAGGGCGGGACGGTTGTCGGCTACCATTCCAATCGCCGTGTCCCTGACCGAAAGGTGCTGGAGACCGCGATCATGCCGCTTTACGATAACCTGCTGGCCGAAGAGCGCGGACACCAGGACCGCAAGAGCGGTCTTCGAGCGTCGAAAGCAATGATCAGATCGTTGCTGGAAGACCACGCCGTCGACTATGACGAGTTCATAGCCACACTTTAGATCTTTCGAAAATTGAATTGAATTTCGCACTTGTTCTGGGGGGCAAGAACCATGCTGATGGGTAAGAACAACTCGGCCATTCAAAAGGCACTGAATGTTGTGGAGAGGGTAGCAGAAGGTGACTTCGAGGCGCGCATCATCAACATCACGGAAAGCGGAGAAGCCGGCCGGCTGCTTCATTCCATCAACCGCATGATCGATCGGGCCGACGCCTATGTGCGCGAATCCAAGGCATCGCTCGAATACGTCGCCGACAACAAGTATTTCCGCCGGATTTCCGAAAAAGGCATGTCAGGCGCCTTCGGCGAGGCAAGCCAGACGATCAACAGCGCCATGCAGGTGATGGAAGACAGGGTTACCTCATTCAAGGACGTTGTTCTGGGTTTTGAAGGAACGATGGAAGAAGTCGTTGAATCGGTTGCAACTGCAGCCACACAACTGGAAGCTTCCGCCGGTTCAATGAACACCTCATCGGTTTCAGCAAGTGAACAAGCCTCATCGGCAGCAGCCGCCGCCGAGGAAGCCTCCGTCAACGTGTCCGCTGTTGCCGCGGCAACAGAACAGCTGACCCAATCGGTCAACGAGATCAATCAGCAGGTCTGCCAGTCCGTGGAAATCACCAGCCAGGCCGTTGGCGAGGTCGATCAAACGAATGCGGATATAGGTACGCTGTCGGATGCTTCGGAAAAAATCGGCGAAGTGGTGTCCCTGATTACCGAAATTGCCAACCAGACCAATCTTCTGGCACTCAATGCCAGTATTGAGGCTGCCCGGGCCGGGGAAATGGGCAAGGGGTTTGCTGTGGTTGCAGCGGAAGTGAAAGAGCTCGCGAGCCAGACCGCCCAGGCAACCCGGGAAATCGGCCTTCAGATCGGCGATATCCAGTCGGCAAGCTCTCAGGCGGTAGCGTCCATCGATTCGATCGGCACCACGATCTCCAAGATCGATGAAATATCTTCGGTCATATCCGCCGCCGTTGAAGAACAGGGCGCCGCAACGTCCGAGATCGCCAGAAACATCAATCAGGCTTCAATCGGCGCCAATGAAGTCAGCTCCAATATCGGAGCAATCAGCTCGGTTGCCGGTGAAACCAAGAAAGAAGCGAACGAAGTGCTTCTGGCAGCCGGTGCGCTTGCAGAAAAAGGCAACCTGCTGCGCAGTGAAGTATCAGGCTTTCTCACCGAGGTCCGACAAGTCATCTGACAAACGCAAAAAAAGGCCGCCCGGTGGGCGGCCTTTCCCAATTGCTGATTTCCGAGGCGACAGCGGCTTAGAGCTTGTCGGTCACCGCGGTGGAGGTTGCTCCTTCCGGGAACTTCGTGATCACCGGTGCTGAACCGCCGCTCAGAAGAGATTTCACCGTCCGCTCGTATGCATCCATGTCGAGCTTGCCGTCAGACCCATCGACCAGTTTGACGATTTCGCCGACCATGCGGATCTGGTGTTTTTCCGTCTGAGCACCGGTCGCATCGTTTTCCAAAACGATCTCGGCCGCCTCTTCCGGGTTTTCAGCTGCATAAGCCCACCCCTTCATGGAAGCTTTGACGAACCGTGCGAGCTTGTCGACCATTGCCGGATCTTCAAGGCTGGACTCAAGAACGTAGAGACCGTCTTCCAGCGTTGCGACACCCTGGTCTTCGTATTTGAAGACAACGAGCTCTTCTGCCGGGATGCCTGCATCAATGACCTGCCAATATTCGTTGTAGGTCATTGTGGAGATGCAGTCGGCCTGCTTCTGAAGCAGAGGATCAACGTTGAAGCCCTGTTTCAGGACAGTCACGCCTTCAGGACCACCTTCGGTGGAGATACCGAGCTGGCTCATCCAGGACAGGAACGGATATTCGTTGCCGAAGAACCAGACACCAAGAGTTTTGCCCTTGAGATCCGGCGGAATGGAGATGCCTGTATCCTTGCGGCACGTCAGCATCATTCCCGATTTCTTGAACGGTTGCGCGATGTTGACGAGCGGCACGCCCTTCTCGCGGGATGCCAACGCCGAAGGCATCCAATCGATGATTACGTCGGCACCGCCACCAGCGATCACCTGCGGCGGAGCAATGTCCGGACCGCCCGGCTTGATGGTTACGTCAAGGTCTTCCTCTTCATAAAAGCCCTTGTCCTTAGCCACATAATAACCGGCAAACTGGCCCTGGGTGACCCATTTCAGCTGAAGCGTCAGTTCATCAGCAGCTTCCGCTGCTCCCGAGACCAGGCTCGCCCCCAAAACGGAAGCAAGCGCTAGACTTTTCAATGCCTTCATTGCCATTCCCCTACTGGTTTTGGACCTTGCTCAGTCGGCAAAGTCCTTCTCTGGAATTATCAACACCTTGCCGATCCAACGACGGGACAGCTCCCGACCGCCCCATTGGATGCCAGCAATCTGGCCGCTGCAAGAACATCCGGGCATTTTTGCCTTCTGAACGCCTCCGCTGACCAATTGGTCAAGAAAATCTAGAAAGCAGCCACGTCCTTGGTCAAGGTTATTTTTTGTTCAAGGGTCATTTGCCGTCATTTTGCCGGTGGCAACCGGCTCTTATGCGCCACTTGCAGTCGAACTAATGGTGCCCGGATTTTTTTCGCGAGGTGGAACAAATGTTCCAGAGCGCTTCTCGCCAGTTTTCTACAACCAGATCCGCCGGCAACGACTATTGCCAACGTGTCGACCGGCCGTTTTTGAAGACAAACGGAGAGTTGTAGAAATGAAAACCTTATTGTTGTCCCTCGCAGCAAGCCTGCCTCTCGTGCTTGCCAGCGCCGTTGCACCGGCTGCTGAAAATCCGCTGCCAACGTTCGACAAGGCACACACGGCGATCGTGATCACGGATCCGCAGAATGATTTCCTGGCACCTGACGGCAAGCTCTATGGCCTCGTTGCGGAAAATCTGGCGGAACTTGGAACCATCAGCAACATTGAAACGCTGATGAAGACCGCAAAGTCCGAGGGTGTTGCCCTTGCTGTTGACCCGCTGGTCTATACGCGGATTGATATCGACTGGTCCCGCGCGGGAGCCCTTCAGCGCCAGTTGCTGGATATGAAGGCTCTTTATCGCGAATCCCTCAATGATGAAGAAGGGTTTGAAGGATCAGGCGCAGACTTCTACGAGCCGTACAAGAAGTACATCCATGACGGCGACACGATCGTTGTCGCTCCTCACAAGATGTACGGACCGGAAAGCAACGATCTGATCTATCAGCTTCGTGCCCGTGGAATAGACACGGTTATTCTCGGCGGACTTGTTGCCAACCTGTGTGTGGATTCGCATATGCGTGCGCTCATGGAAAACGGTTTCAAGGTGTATGTCGTCAAAGATGCCGTCGGAGCCCCAGGCACTGATGCCTACAATGCGGCACTCGTCAATTACAGCATGATCGCCAATGGCGTTCTGACCACCGAGGAAACAACAAAGGCCCTCGCCAATTAGGACGCTGCGCGCCAGGGGAATATCGGACGGGCCCCTGGCGTTTGCTCCGGATCGGCTTCAACTACAGCTCAGACCCAATCAACTCAGTTTTCCGGAGCCTCAGAGCGGACCAGCTCCTGCAGGCGCCGTCGATCCAGGATCGTGATCCGTTTGGGCGCAAGCGAGATCAGGTTTTGGCTGGCAAGGTTGCGCAGCAGGCGGGAAACGACTTCTCTAAGCGTGCCAAGATCACGCGCAAGCCTGTCCTGCGACAGGCAAATGACCCCTTCTTCATCCGCTCTCGCCAATAATAGCAGCACCAGACGCTCTTCCTGCGGCAGGCGCATGGACTGTTCCAGACTGTAGAGCAGAGAATACACGCGCCCCGACAGCTGCTCGAACAAAAACCCCTGAACTGCAGGGTCTTTGGCAAACAGTTCCCTGAACACGTGACCGGACAAGGTCAGAAACTCGACCCCCTCGGTGTCCGCAGCTGCAAAGGCGGGGTATGGCATGTCTGAAAAGAGACTGTTCAGCGCCAGAATGCAACTCTCACCGGGTTCTATCCAGTAAAGCGTGCCTTCGCGCCCCTCCGGATCGATGTAGTAGACGCGAATGTTTCCCGATTTGACCAGAAAGACGCCGTTAACAGTGTCTCCGGGATGCAGAATGTCCTCGCCGGCAGCAACGACGGTGCGGGTAATGTTTTCATTCAGGTACGCCAATGCCTCCGGCTGCATGCCGCGTGCGAAAGGCACGATCCTTTCAAGTTTTTCCTCCATGATGCTCCCCTTCATAGCCTCGGCAGGCTCCGCAGCCAATGTGCTCACGCTCTCGCTCGACCAAGCGATCGAGGCCGTTTCAATCCTCTCGGAAAACGAATTGCCACTGCAATGTTGTGTTCAGGTATTTCAGGGACTTAGAGTGATCTCAAAGCGCACGCTCTTTCAATTGTGCAATTGGTCTCTGAGTGCTTATGACACGCCTGACCGATTGCCGGCCGGGCGGCACGGAAACTGAACCGGACGACGAACATGATTGCCAAATCCAAACTGGACTACAAACCACTCCCCCTGCCGGACCGGCGTGACTTTTCCGACGAAGAAATGCTGAGGCGTGCCGAGACGTTTTACGAGGATGTCCGCACGCGCCACACCGTGCGCGAGTTCACAGATCGACCGATCGACCGCGCGGTGATTGAAACCTGTATTCGTGCAGCGGGGACCGCTCCAAGCGGCGCCAATCACCAGCCCTGGCATTTTGTGGCCATTTCCAATCCGGAGCTCAAGCACAAGATCCGCCTTGCGGCGGAGGAAGAAGAACGCCGTTTCTATGATGGCGGCGCAGGAGATGAATGGATCAAGGCGCTCGAGCCAATCGGAACCAACGCTGACAAACCGCACCTGGACATCGCCCCGTGGCTGATCGTCATCTTCGCCCAGCGCTGGGGCACCTATGAAGATGGCAGCAGATACAAGCACTATTACGTCCCGGAGAGCGTTGGCATCGCCACCGGTGTGCTGATCACGGCATTGCATCATGCCGGGCTCAGCACGTTGACGCACACGCCCAACCCGATGAAGTTTCTGAACGATATTCTGAACAGGCCGGAAGCGGAAAAACCGGTAATGATCCTGGCTGTGGGGCATCCGGCACAGGACGCGACGGTTCCGGCGGTCGCGAAAATCAAGAAGCCGCTTGAGGAAATTCTCAGCGTGTTCTGAAACAAGATCCGAGAATGAGCAGGCGTCATGCGTGCCTGCTCCAAGCCGAAAACGCTCAGATCATGACGTGACCTGCCGTGGGGCTTCAGCGACGTTTTCCTTTATTTTCTGCAACAGGTCCTTGCGTTCCTGACTGTCATCCGCAGAATAGTTCAGATTCTTGAACAGGGACGTCTGCTCGGTGAAGAACTTGCGTACCGCGTCCTTGTCCTCAAAGGCAAAGTCGGACTTGGCAATGGAATAGACGAGATCAAATGTCTGCTGTTGGCGAGCAAGCGGGGCAGATACATCGACATCGTCGAAGGCATCCTGCTGCAGGTAGACCATATCGAGAAAAAGCGCCTTTTGCTGAAGCACGAAGTCTTCGGTCGAGACCCCTTCTTCACCGGTGACCTGCATCATCCGGGTGATTTCATCGCCTTTGGCGAGGAGCTCGATCATCTCTTCGACATGTGGCACCCAGTTGGGACCGATGTTTTTCAGGTACCAGTCACCGAGCTGTGCGTGATAGCGGGACCAGGACAGAAGCGGATCGACTGCCGGATAGAAGCGCTTGTAGGCCCTCTCTGAGGACAGACCCAAGAAGGTCTTGACCGTGCCTAGCGTGGATTGGGTGACCGGCTCCTCGAAATTGCCGCCGGCCGGCGAAACCGTGCCGATCATGGTGAGGCTTCCGGTATCACCCGTTGCCGTTCTCAATACTCCGGCGCGCTCATAGATGCCCTTGATCGCGGAATCGAGATAGGCGGGGAAGGCTTCTTCGCCTGGTATTTCTTCCAGACGGCCAGAGGTCTCACGCATGGCCTGCGCCCAGCGGGATGTACTGTCGGCAATCAGCAGCACGTCATAACCCATCTGGCGATAATATTCGCCAAGCGTAATCCCGGTATAGATGGAAGCCTCGCGAGCCGCGACCGGCATCGAGGACGTGTTGCAGATGATCACCGTCCGATCCATCAGGGTGCCATCGCCCGACGGATCAGGCTGATGAGGAAATTCCGTGATTGTTTCCACCACCTCGCCGGCACGCTCGCCGCAAGCAACGACGATCACGATGTTGACTGCGGAAAATCTGGAAATCAGCGACTGCAGAACCGTTTTGCCGGCACCGAACGGGCCGGGAATACATCCCATTCCGCCTCGTGCGATCGGAAAGAAAGTATCGATCAACCGCAAGGTGGTGATCAGAGGCTCGCTTGGATAAAGCCGCTCACTCTGCCCTGCCTTGACCAGACCTTCCGGAAGCGCTCGCCTGACCGGCCAATGTTGAACCATGCTCAGGTCGCGGGTTTCACCACGATCGTTCTTGAGCGTGACCACCGTTTCGTTGATGTTGAAGGTACCCTCACGCACCCGCTCCACTGACCAGTTACCTGTCAGAGAGAAGGGAGCCATTATCTTGTGCTCGAACCGGCCCTCAGGGACCGTGCCAAGCGTATCACCCGCCTTGACCGGATCTCCCGATGTGACCTTGGGCTCGAATGCCCATTTCCGGTTCTGGTCGAGTGCATTGGTGAGCACACCACGCGGCAGGAAGAAGCCATGTTCTGCAGCAATATCGGCCAAAGGGTTCTGCAAACCGTCGAAAACGGTGCTGAGCAGTCCCGGGCCCAGCGCGACGGACAGCATTTCACCGCTTTGGATGACCTTGTCGCCGACACGGACGCCGTGGGTGCTTTCAAACACCTGAGCTTCGGCAGACTTGCCGCGAACCCGCAGCACTTCGGCCTTCAGATATTCTCGAGGCTTGCCTTCACGTTCCGGACCGTGAGGAATGATGTAGACCACCTCGTTCTTGATGAGAGGAGCATCGCCTGTCGGGGCAATCGTCACCAGGTCGTCCTGGACGGCGATGATTTCTGCCGTCGGCTCCGGAAGCTGGACATGGCTTGTCATGAAATGGCTCCCTCAAGAGGTAATGAACTGTCTTTCAAGAATTCCTGCCCCACACCCGGGTTTTCGGGAGCTTGCGGGCCGTTCAATGCTGCGGCAACCAGCGACAGAAGGCGCTTGCGCGCCTCCTCTTCGTCGTAACGCGACCAGCGTTCGACAATGACCCAACGCAACACATAGATGCCGACGGCCTCGAAATCGAATTCGTGACGCGTGCCATACTGATCGAGTTGGCGGAACACTTCAGTCAGGGTAAGGCGTTCCATGGCGACATGATCGTCCGACTGCATCAGCCGATGTGCCTCGGCAACCCAGGGCTTGAAATGCCCCAAACCAAAAGCCGGATCGGTCCAGTTTGCCTTTATCTGGCTGCACCAGCAGCCAAAACCCCAGTTCTGAATATCTCCGGCGGCGTCCTGGCCTCGCCCCCGTCTTCTGAGCGCTGCGATCAGAGTGCGCGTTTCCATGCGTGCCTGCACCAGGTCCTGCAGATCGGGATAGTCCTTCAGATCGGCGATGACCTGGTTCGCCCGGCGAATGACTTCAACATCCTGATCGTATTTTGCCACACCTGCCCAAGCAGTGACTTCCACCATTTCACGCAACAGACGCTGATGTTCTTCCTCAAGCATCGCAAGACGCTGCTTCAGCCGGAACTTCGAAATCGGAACATCCTTGCGCGAGAACAGCTTGCCCAGATGCGGCAGGCTGGTCATGAGCGCGATATATTGGTGCGGCCGGGACATGGTCAGCGAAGCACTCCTTCCATGACAGCGCGCAGGCGCGGCTGAAGATGGCGCTTCAACAAGGTCGCAATCGCTTCCTCGGTCAGGTCGATCGTCACGTCTCGATCCGTCAGCTTGACTTTGATGCCGTCAAATCCCGGCGCGGTGGAGAATGTCACCCCGTCGCGCAACACCTCTCCTGCAAGAGCAATGACGAAATGCGTCAGCGTCCCAGGTTCGACAGCTTCCGGGGACTGCTTCAGCTCCTCGAATGTCACCACTTTTTCCGGAAGCACCACTTCCATCGGTTCCGTGTCGCTGACCGACGCGTTTTCCTTGGCGTTGGCGGCCATTGCCAGAATGAGTTTTTGCAGGAACTCCTGGTCTCCGAGGGTCGTCCCGACCAGTCTGCCGGCCTCCTGCTGAATGCGGTCACCGAGCTCGTTTCTGAGGCTCAGGACAAGATCCCGGGCCGCGACCTTCAGGCCGTCTTCCGTGGCGGCTTTCTCTTTGGCGGCCTCTGCGCGCGCATCCGCCAGAAGACTGTCCGCCTTTTTCTGCGCTTCGGCAACGATTTCGTCTGCCCTGGTCTTCGCCTTGGCCAGGATCTCGTCGCCTTCGGTTTTGCCCGCCGAAACGCCTTCCGATTTCAGGCGGTCAATCAGAGCCTGAACCCCTGCGCCTGCTGTGTTTTCCAGGTCTGTCGCCCCTTTGCTCTTGGACATCATCGCCTCCTAACTCGGGATCGAGCCGGCCAGGACCAGGGCAAAGACGAGTGCGAAGACCGAGAAGCCCTCAAGCACAGCCGCAGGTGCCAGCGAAATACCGAAAATCTCCGGTTTTGCCTTTGATGCGTGAATGGCAGAGGCCAGAACCTCGCCCTGGCGTATGCCTGTAAAAAGCATGGTGAAACCGGAAAGAACGCCGATACCGAACAGCGCGGCCCCGTTCGCTGCGTCCACACTGGATTGTTGCAGGGAGAACATGATCACGATGCCGTAGATCACCTGAGACGACGGCATGAGGGAAACACCGATAAAGCGGCCATACCCGCCCTCGCTGTCCAGCATGGCACCAATCGCGGCGCTGCCGCCAAGAGCACATCCCCAGGCGCTGCCGATCGCCCCAAGGGCAACCGGCGCGTAAAGCCCGAACCAACCGAGAGCCACAACGAATTCGTTCACAGGCGTGTCTCCTCTTTCTTAAAAGGACGGAAGGGCTTGCCTTCGTCTTTCAAACCCCAATTGAAAAATTCAATAACGTTCAGTCGCAGACCGTGGACAAACCCCGCGATTACACCGAGTCCGATGTTGATGGCGTGGCCGATGGACAGGACCAGCAGTGCGATCAGAAGGCCGATGCCGGGCACGGCATGATTGAGCTGTCCCGAAAGGGAATTTATGGTCTCGGCCAGCGACGCTGCCGCCAGTCCCAATGCGAACAGACGCATGTAGCTGAGAACATCGGAAAAGATGTTGACGATCCGGGCGAGTGCCGCAAGACCATCGAATAACCGCAGGCCGCCTGACTTGACGGACTCCACCTTTCTGTCGCTGCCGAAAAAACCGACCGTAAGCAATCCGACGATGATGCTAACCGGCCCGGCGGTTGCGAACAGTGTGCCCTGCCCGAGAAATGTCGCCAGTCCGCCGAGGGCAACGAGAGACCAACCGACCGGTTGGTATCGGCCACTTGGTGTCTTTTCATGAAATGCCCGAAGCAGATTGGCCAAAACGATATGGACCACGCCAATGGTCAGCGTGATCTTCATCATGGTGTCGACATCCTTCAGATGAAGCACTTTCAGATGAGCCAGGAAACTGCCTTCCGGCGGCGAAACACCGAAATAGCTGCCTGTCGCCACGCCGAATGCCGTCGTGGAAACCATCAACCAGGCGAACATCCGGAACATGCGCCTGCCAAGCTCCGAACCGGTAAAGCGTTTCCGAAACAGGAACAGAAGTGCAAGCAGCAAAAGACCATAGCCCGCATCCGTCATGATCATTCCGAAGAAGATGATGAAGGAGACGTAGACGACCGACGACGGGTCCCAATCCCGGTAACCGGGTGTCTGGTAGAATTCAACGAGGTCTTCCCCGGCCTCAAGGGCTTTCGCGTTTTCCAAAAGGGTTGGCGGTCTATCCTCTTCCGACAGATCCTCAAAGACCGCAGCAATCCCGAGCTTGGCGGAAAGTTCCTGGATTTCAGCAACCTGATCGCGCCGCGCCCAGGCCTGCAACATGAAAATCCGTTCGCTGTCAGCCGTTTCAAGTGCGGCGCGCTGGCGGGCGGACAGGTCTCGTGCTGCCGCCAGGTTCCGCGCCAGAATGTAGCGCCACTTGGTCAGCGACTGCCGTTCAAGCTCAAGTTCTTCAAGGTCGATCGCAGCCTTTTCATAAGCGCGTTTGAGCTGTGAAAGCGAGGCCGAACCAACATGGGTTCTGGGCACGGGCATGGCGTTCACTGCCGGCTCTTCAGGAGACAGCAACACGACGTAAGACCGGTACCTGTCTTGATGCACGACCTCCAGCACCTTGTCCGAAGTGTCTACCGCCTTGAGCTTGCTGTGCGGCACGACGTAGAACCAAAGGCGGTTATGGCCGATTTCCTCAAGTTCCGAGAAGCTGAAGTCGCCCCAGGGCTCAACGTCCTGTATCCGGCGGTCCAGCTTGGCAAGCAGATCCTGGCAGTCTTTCAGCGCCTTTCGGTTCTTCAGGGTCCGGTCGACGACCTCCTCCAGATGGAAGTCGTCCGGCTCTGTCACGGGGCGACGCTGCGCCTGGCAGTCCATCAGCCAGCGCAAGGCTTCCACAGCCTCACGGCCGAGGCCTGCAGGCACGGCTTCAAGCTCCTTTTGCGCTGACGTCAACGCAATGAGGTGCAACGTACCAAAGACCTGTGCCGCTTCCAGAACCTTTTCCTTGTCGTCCAGAATGCCGACGAGGTTTACTTTGACGAGGGGGACGATGGTCATATCTCGGCCATCCTTTCCTCGGCGCTGCGAGCAGCCGTCTTGCGCTTGGAGATCTTGGCGCGAACAACGGCGTCGCGTTCCGCGTCTGCCAGCGCCATCCGGATCTTCTTGATGTTTCGTTCAGCGCGCGGGATGAGCACTTTCTCAAACAGGTTGACCCGGCGGGAAATCACCGCCTCAGCTTCGATCAACCGCTCGATACGTTCTCTGGCGACTTCCCTTTCCATGTTCAGGCGCAGCAAGTCCTGCATTCCTTTCACATAAGGGTCGACCCAATGTGGCCGCGCCAGCAAAGAATAGGGCGCTGTCTCCACTTCAATGTCTTCCAGAACCGGAAGAATCGTACCGGACAGGTTCTGCTCACCCCGGACAACGTTCTTGAGCGTGACCAGCCCCTCAAGCGGGACCTGGTCGTTAGCCATCATGGGCAGGGAACCGGCTAGGTCGGCGAACCTTTCCTCATAGTCCTTTTCAAGGCGGACTGCTGCTTCCTTCGCCTTGGCGCGTTCAGCCATGATCTGCAGGCGCTTGAGTTCCAGCGACGGCAGAAATCGCTTGAACTCCGACAATTGTGCGCTCTCCCGGGCAAGGGATGACTTGTTGAGCGCGAGCTTCGCCATCAGGCGGCCTCCTCATCCGAAGGATCCGAGGTGGCCGACTTTTTCGGGAAGTATTTGTCGATCAATCCCTGTTTCATCAGGAGTTGCTCTGGCTCGAAGCACTCCGCCAGGGTCTCCCAGCAAAGATCCAGTGTTTCCTCGAGAGGTTTGGAGACTTCGATATTCATGAAACGCTCACGAAACAGAGCACCGAACTTCAGGAGCTGCCGGTCGTAATCGGACAGCTCGAACGCCATCGATTGCTTCTGTTCCGCATCGCGCGCACCGGAATAGAACCGGATCATGGTATTCATGATCTGGTTGTGATCCTCACGCGTCACCTTGCCGATGACGTGCTGCTTGAGGCGGGACAACGATCCGAACGGGTCAAGCACGCCGCTATGGAGGTAGAACTGTCCCTCGGTGATATAGCCGGTGTTGTCAGGCACAGGATGAGTAACGTCATTGCCCGGCATGGTCGTTACGGTGAGAATGGTCACAGACCCCGACCCTTTGAAGTCGCAGGCTTTTTCGTAGCGGCGCGCCAGCTGGGAATAAAGATCTCCCGGATATCCCCGGTTTGCTGGGACGCGTTCCATCGCAATGGAGACTTCCTTCATTGCGTCGGCAAAGGCGGTCATGTCGGTCAGCAGCACCAGGACGCGCTTGCCTTCTTCCACCGCAAATTTCTCCGCAACCGCGAGCGCCATATCCGGCACCTGAAGCCTCTCGACAACAGGATCCGAAGCCTGGTTGATGAACATCACGGTGCGTGGGAACACGCCCGCATCCTCAAACTGCTTCCGGAAAAAGGCATAGTCATCGAAAATCAGGCCAAGACCGCCGAACACAACGATATCGGCGTCGGCCTGAATGCCGATCCGGGCCAGAAACGGATTGTAAGGTTCTCCCGATACCGAAAAGATCGGGATTTTCTGGCTCTCGACCAGACAATTGAAAATATCGATCATCGGCACGTCTGTGCGGATCATGCGCGAGGCCAGAACCCGTTTCATGGGGTTGGCTGACGGGCCACCAATGGGCACGGACGGATCGCTGGAAAGATCAGGCCCCTGATCGATCGGCCGGCCGGCACCGCTGAACACACGACCAAGGATGTTGTCGGAGTAGGTGACCATGGCCGGCTCACCCATAAACCTGACCGAAGCGTTGTTGGCCAGCCCCTTGGTGCCCGAGTTCACCTGAAGCGACACCATGTCCTGATCAATGTTGATCACCTGGGCAAGAGATGACGCACCGTCTCCGGCATCGACCAACGCCAGATCCCCCAGGCATGGCCGTCCCTCGGACTCGGCCTTCGAGGAAGACACCTGAATACGAATGATATCACCGACAATATCGACAATCCGGGTATGGGAGACCAGCATAAATGCCCCCTTGGAATGGACTATTCTCAAAATACGGCGCATGGAACATGCGCAAGGCCCGCAAGCCTGATCCGGTCAAAGCGGACAAATTATCTTAGGCGGCTTTCCTGACCTCTTACAACCTGCACATTAGGCATAGGAAGGCGAACAGCTTCAACCGGAACGAAGTTAAAAACGAAATGATTACACGTGTATGACCTGCATCAAGGACGGCAATGCAAAGCAACGAATTCGCGTGCTTGACCCGCAGTTTCCCGGAAAAGGTCGATGATCAGAGGGGCAGGAAAACGAATATGCGACGCGTCACGCGTCCCTCGATATTGACAAAACTGACAGTGACTTCACCAGGCTGCTGGCACCGCTTACGGCCCAAATCTCAATTGCCGCAGCGTCACAACTATTATTAGCAAGATGCAGTAATACTTACAACCTCTCTTACAATTAGAGGTTATATTAGTTGTTTATTAATTATTAACCCTATAATGCATACATTGTCGACGAAAAAATAGAAAAGTGGCGACTTTGCAGCATCTTTTTGCTTTTCTTTTTCCTTCCGGTGCTATTTTTTAACTAAGAATATAAAACTCTCATTAATTTTTCGGCACGAATCAGGTTTTAACAACCTGTCGCTACGCACCTGAAGGTTGGAGGAAAAGTTGACGGACCAAGTGACTGATCACACCCTTGAACTCACTTCTCCGCCAAAATCCTCGGGACGTGCCGGAGCGCAGGCTCAAGGTGATCGTGCGGGCAAGGCTGGAGGCCGGCCGGAAGATCAAAAAGCACCCGTGCGCAGTGATCTCGGCACAATCCTTCTTCACTGGACGCTGGTGATTGCAATCTTTACGAGCTTGCTGACGGGCCTGCGACTGTCTTCCGATGCAGAAGGCTCCTGGTTCGCCATCATGTTCGAACCAATCCTGCCTCAAGGTGAAATCTGGACCTGGCACTACGTGTCGGCCGTCTTTGTCCTGGCCCTGATCTTTGCATATACGGCCTATATGTCGCTTGCCCGCCTGAAGCGCCGGGTTTCTTCCAAGAAAGTCGTGGTCCTGACCTTGCCGGCAAGCACGAAGCTTCGCATCGCGGCGGTCAATGTCATTGCCTACTGGATCCTGTTCGCGGCAGTACTGGTGCTGACGGCAACCGGCGTTCTGCTCTATCTGGGCCACGGTGGCTTGTGGGTGGACGTTCACTACATCTCTGCCCTGACCGTTCTGACCTACATCTTTGCGCACGTTGTTCTGCATTACTTTTATGGCGGCTGGGAACAATTGCTCCGCCTGTTCCGCCCGCAATCCCTCCGCCAGTTTCCCGGAATGGGCCGATATCCACTTGCCAAGGCAGCAGCCCTTGGCGCAGTCGTCCTGGCAGGTGCAGTCGCGCTTGATTTCAGCACCCGGGACGACCTTATTGTCGCTCAGGCCTCAACGCTGCCCAAGCTGGACGGCGTTCTGGACGATCCGGCATGGCAGAACGCAAGACCGGTTTTCGTCAGAACGCAGCAGGGTTCAAACCTCAACGGCACGGGAGAATCGACCGTTGAGGTGCGGGCGGCGCAGATCGGAGACAAGATCGCCTTTGCCTTCCGCTGGGAAGACGCCTCACGGTCGTTGAAGCGCCATCCGCTGGTCAAGACCGAGGAAGGCTGGCGCATGCTCAACAATCGCGCCGACATCTCGGACGAGACGGCCTACTATGAAGACAAGTTTTCCGTCGCCTTTTCAAAGACGGACGCATTCGGTGGCGGCGCCTCCACACACATGGGGCCGAAACCACTTTCCGATAAACCGTCTTCCTTTCACGGGCGCGGCCTTCATTATACGACGGACGGAAGCCTTCTGGACGTCTGGCAGTGGAAGGCAGCGCGCGGCGGCATGATCGGCAAGGTCGATGACATGTGGTTCGGCACGCCGCTGGAGCCCAATGAAGGCCAGGCAGCAGGCAAGAAGCGTTACAGCGCCGGTTACGGTGCTGACGAAGGCAAGTCCTTTTACGTCTATAACTACAAAGGCTCGCCAGAGACCGGCTATCGGGAAACCGTCAGCGTCAAGCGTCTTCCGTTGGATTACGTGAAGACTGCTTCTCTCATGGGCAAGATCGACATGGACACCGAAGCGACCGACGACGAAGGGTCGCAGTGGTGGATGTTTGACGCGGAAAGCGTCCCCTATTCCCCGGAAAAAGATGCAGAGATCCCCGTTGGCACTGTCATTCCCGGCGTGCTGATTACGGGTGAATATCTGGGCAGCCGCGCGGATCTGAACGGCGGCGCGAAATGGAAGGACGGCTACTGGACGCTGGAAGTGGTTCGCGACATGGACACCGGCAACCACCAGGACCTGGCGATGGAAGATGGTCTTTATGTCTGGCTATCGGTTTTCGATCACAACCAGACCCGCCACACCAGGCACTCCCGCCCGGTTCGCCTGACCTTCAACTGATCAAACAAGCCCTCAAGCACGGACAATCAACATGTCGAAGAGCACTTGCACCGTCACAATCAACGGCAAGAAGATAAAGGCGAATGTCGGCGACACGCTGATCGATGCCGGGCTTGGCGGACGTCTGGTGCTTCCTCACGATTGTTGTTCCGGTCAGTGCGAAACCTGCCGGGTACGCGTTCTGAGCGGTCAGGTCGATGATCTGGGCACCCGTGAGAAAAACTCGGTTCTGGGCTGCCTTGCCGTGCTGGAAGGAGATGCGGAAATCTCTTACGACCCTGTCCCGATCGTGAAGACGATCAAGGGCACGGTGGAGAGTATCCGAAAGATCAAAGAAGATTACCTGGAAGTGCGCGTGCGGACAGCCAGAACGGTGACGTGGCTTCCCGGTCAGTATCTGCGGGCGACCTTCGCCGGATATCCGGCCAGGGATTACAGCCCGACCACGCCGCTCAACCTGGATGCGGAACAGGATGTCATCGTGTTCCACATCAAGGTCTACCCGAACAGCATCGTTTCCTCGAAACTGGGAAATCAGATCGACAAGGGCCACGCCGTGAAACTTCGTGGACCCTTTGGCAATGGCTTCCTGCGCAGGCAGCCTGAACCGATTGTCCTCACGTCCACCGGCACCGGCTTTGCTCCGATCTGGTCGATTGCCGTTGCCGCGAGCATGGGTCAGCCCAACCGCGATATCAGAATGATCGTCGGTTCGCGCACCCGGGACGGACTTTACATGCGGGACGCCATCCGCTGGCTGAAAAACCGCGGTATTTCGATAACGCTCACTGCCAGTGATGGAGACAACGAGACGGTTCTGACCGCCCGCCCTTACGAGCTACTTGGCGAACTTTCCTCAGACCATATCGTTTATTCCGCCGGAGCACCATCGCACGTAGATGCCACGCGTGATGTTGCCCGCCAGGCCGGCGCAACCTTCTACGCGGACCCGTTCTTCGTAGCCGAGGAAAGCAAAGGCTTGCTGACGCTTGCAAATTCGCTACTGCGGAAGGCCAAGACACCATTCGCGAGCGCAGCGGCAAGCTGACAGGCACATCATTTCGGGCAAATCATTTCAGGCAATGGGTCTTGAGGCGTGGCGCTCTTACTGAGCAGCCGCGGTGAAAGAGTTTTGGCTGGCGTAGACCAGCGCCTCGGTTTCTTCAATCGGTTTCGGGCTACCGAGGAAATATCCCTGCGCGTCGGTACAGCCGATTTCCGTGAGCATATCCAGAAGTTGCTTCGTTTCGACGCCTTCCGCCGTGGTCGTCATGTTCAGATTTTTCGCCAGTTCGATCACGGCCCGGACAATAGAGACGGAGTCCTCCGAATAGGCCATTGAACGAACGAAAGACTGGTCGATCTTGATCTTGTCGAAGGGGAAGCGCCGCAAGTAGCTGAGAGAAGAATAGCCGGTTCCAAAATCATCCATGGAAACTTTCACTCCCAGGGATTTTGCCTGATGAAGCGCATCCAGAACATCATCGGCATCGGTGAGAAGAACGCTCTCTGTGACTTCGAGTTCAAGTCGATCGGCCTGCAAGCCGGATTTGGCAAGAGCATTGATCAGAACCGGCCCAAATGCGTGACCGCGCAGCTGTCTTGGAGACAGGTTTACCGCCATCCGAAGCTGTGCAGGCCAACGAGCCGCAACGCGACAGGCTTCGTTCAGTACCCATTCGCCGATCTGCAGGATCAGGCCGGTATCTTCCGCAAGTGAAATGAACTCGATTGGCGAAACCATCCCGCGCGTTGGATGATGCCAGCGCAGCAATGCCTCAAATCCCGAGATCGAGTTGTCCTTCAGGGAATGTTGCGGCTGGAAGTACAGTTCCAGTTCTTCATTCACAATTGCGTTGCGCAGATCCGTGATCAGTTCCCTGCGATCGTTTACCGCAGTTCCCATATCTACTTCGAAGAAGCGGTAGGTGTTCCGCCCATCTTCCTTCGCCTGGTAAAGCGCCAGGTCGGCCTGTTTGAACAGCTCATCGAAACCGGCCTCATCGCCTTTGGCGATCGAAATGCCGATACTCACTCCGATGACAATCTCATGGTCGGCAATCTGAAATGGCTGATGCAATTCCCAGATGACCGACTGTGCCAATTCCTCGATCATGCTGCGGTCAGCCGGAAGATCGGAAAGAATTGCAAATTCATCACCACCCAATCGGACAACCAGCTCACGCGGGCTCACCAACGCCTTCAAGCGCTCCGCCACCTGGCGCAGCAGTTCATCACCGATCGGGTGTCCAAGGGAATCGTTGACGGTCTTGAACTCGTCAAGGTCCAGGCAAAGTATCGCGAACTCACCACCCAGGCGCTGCTGCCGCTTGAGCAGCTGCTCCATCTGGTCACGGAACTCAATTCTGTTCGGCAACTGGGTCAGGATATCGTGACGGGCAAGGAAGGCCAGTCTGTCACGCGCTTCCTGACGCTCCGTGATATCTTCGGAGATTGCGACCCAACCGCCGTCGGAGAGCGGCTGACGGGTGGTCAGAACAATCCGGCCAGACCGGATTTTCACCATCTCCGTGCTTTGCGTTGCCGGTTGCGATACCGCCAGCGGCACGTGGCGATCCAGAGCCTTTTCTGGTTCGGAATCCAGTTTCTCGACTTTCTGGAGCGCAGCGAGCTCGGCCGCGGTCATGCCGGGCTTCATGGCGTCCGGATCCAGTTCGAAGAGCTCGACAAACCGCTGGTTCGACACAATGAGCTTGCCGTCGGCATCGAACATACACAGGCCATGAGACATGTTGTTCAATGCCGCATCGAACAGAATGTTCTGTTCCCGAAGTTTGGTTTCCTGTGATTTCAGGATCGTGTTTTTCTCATGAACACGAACACGCAAAGCATCACGCTCCTTGACGGAGCGTTGCAGGGACACAACCGATCTTGCAATGTCGCCAACTTCATCGAGGCGCTCGGTCCCGACAACCTCACTCTCGAAATCCCCCGCGGCGATCCCGGAAAGCACGCGTGTGATGTTGGTCAGCGGGCGTGTGATCTGGCGGGAAAGCAAGAATGCCACGGAGGCAAACGCGACCAGTGTCAGCAAGCCGAACAGGAACAGCCACCTGAGCAGTTTTGCTTCTTCTTCCGTTCCGATCCGCGTCAGTTCGTTTTGCGTCTCGTTGAGCTTTGAAATCGGCAACAGAGCACAGACCGTCATCGGGTACACCGGAACACCGCACTCTATGACATGCTCACCGTTCATGGTGATGTTGGGCTCATTCGCGGCCCGGTTGAGGTCGGTCAGAACGCCGTCGAAATTGGCGCGGGAAATCACCGTGTCATTGTAGACAACGGCAAGTTCGAAGGAGTTGATCTTGGCCAGATCGGCAAGAATAGGCTCGTTCGGTCGCAGCCAGCGCTGTGCAAGAAGGCCCCCGATGACATAACCGAAGTCATCAAAGACCGGTACGAAGATCACCTGTGAAATACTGTTTATGTTCTCTCCGGGAACAAGAACCTGTGTTTCGGAGAGAGGTAGAATTGCGGAATAAGTGAGCTTGGCATCGGGGAAACTGTCCTGCAGCGAATTGGTGATTTCGCCGAAGAAGCTGAATTCCTGAATTCTGGCGCCGAGCGTCACAAGATCGGCTTCATAGGATGAAGCTCCGATGACCCGCCCTTCCTCGTCAAGCACGACAATGCCGTCGACATCTGCCAGCTGCGCCGCCGGTCCGAGCAACTCCGACATCGCCACCACATTGCGCGAATTGACCGCGTTGCCGGTATCCAACCGCTCTGCAATGGCATTCACGCGCCGAAGCCTGTCTTCAAACAGAAATTCAAGACGTGTTCCAGCGAGCTTGACATCTGCCGTGAGGGCTTCGAGCAGACGCGTGTGAGACAGCTTCTGCAGTTCCGTCTGCTGACGGGTCATGCTGTCCTCAAGCTGATACGCAACAAGCCCGATCAAACCTGCAAACGCGCATAGCGCTGTGAAAACAGCGCCATACGTGTAATGCCAGAGAAGTGACGAGTGACGTATCATGCTTTGCCAGAGTGCTAATTCTTGACGGGCACACCACCGTAGTTCTTCATCAGTTCGTGAGCCTTGCCAGACTGACTGAAGTCGATAAATGCCTTCATCTGATCATCCAGGGTGCCATCCTTGTAGATCAACGCCAGGGTTACCGCGCTCGGGTAATTGTCGTCCGTCGGATGCGCGCCGTTGATGCTGATGACGGACAGACCGTCTTCCAGCAGGCGGGAATAAGGGCCAAATGCAATTGCCCCTTTTTCGTCACGGGCGGTTGAAATCGCATCCTGAGTTGTCAGCGCCGTCTTGGAACGCCGAGATATTTCCAGGTCATTCCATCCGGGCATGGAATCGCGCAGCACTTGCAATGTGCTGTCTGCATCCTCCCGGCGAACAAGACGTACGCGCAGATCAGCTCCGCCCAATTCAGACCAGTTCTTGATCTTGCCTGAATAGATTTTGACGAGATCTTCACTCGAAAGTTCGTCGATGCCTGTCGAGGGATGCGTAAATATTGCGCTCGGGATCTTCGCAATCGGCAGATAGACAAGTCCGTATTCGACTTCGCTTTCCTTCAGCGGCCGTGCAACTCTTCCAAGCCGCTCAGCTCCTGAGCTGACCGCGGCAATGCCTCCACCGGATCCGATGCTTGGCGGTATCGACAGATTGATACCGGGATGTTCTTCACCGAAGCCTTCACCGATTTCCCGAAGCATTTCAAGACCATCGCCAGTTCCGACGACCTTGAGCTCGGATTGCGCCAAGGCACTTTCCGGCTGCATAAACATCACGCAAAACGACAAAACCAGACTAACGGCCAGAATCCGCATTTTTACCACCAAATTTTACTCGTGTTCTCCAGAATGCCTCATTCAAGTTAATTAAAGACTAAGTGCATGCGAAAAATTACAATGAAAATGTAATTAAATTGAGCGAATTGAAGATAAAGGCAAAATCAAGGCAAATGTAAAACACTACCTCGTCAGGTATTATTTACCCATGGGAAATATTTACCTACTGCATTCTGCAATTCTATCTGGCACAACCGACATACAACTTCTCCAAGAAATTCAATCGGCCTCGATATCGCTGAAATCACCAGAAATCCCGCAGAAGCTTACGTAGGGTCCGAAACGCTTTCTGTTACCAAAAGCACATTCGACGGTGCGGCATGAGGGCCCAGGTGGATCTCCAATGACATCCCCGGACAAGCGGGCTTTACACGTGAGAAACGCCGGATCGTCAATTCGCAGGAGGGGCCGCGCTTTGTCGAACCACAAGCTCGACGTCGACAACTACCGGAGCCACGCGTTCGGCCGATACGACCGGTTCCGGCTCAATGCATTCCATGAGGAGCGTCGCTGCTTTTCGGCCAAGTGCGTGCCGGTCCTGGCGGATGGTCGTCAGGGCCGGAACGTAATATTCGGAAAGTTCGATATCGTCGAAACCGACAACCGAGATATCTTCCGGAACCCGCAGACCATTGGCACTCAGGGTGGACATCAGACCGAAAGCCACCTGGTCCGAGGCGCAAAATACAGCGGTCGGACGATCCTCCATCGCGATGATTTTTTCCGCCGCCCGCCGGCCGGATTCCAGGGAAAAGTCTCCGCGGATAATCCACTCGTCCTTGACGGGCAGCTCCAGGCGTGCACGCTCGGCCAGCATTCCCTCGCGCCTCGCGTGGGTCAGGACATTTTCCTGCGGACCGGTGATGTGGGCTATTTTCCGATGGCCAAGTTCGAACAGATGCTGCACGGCGAGCCGCGCTCCGCGAGCATTGTCGCTGCGCACGGAAGGCAGGCAGGTGTCATGAACCCATTCACAGGCAAAAACGATCCGGTTGGACAATCCCTTGTCACTGAACTGCTGCAGCTCGTGACCTGACAGCCCTCCATCCAGACAGATCATGCCATCTACCTGGGAATCCAGAAAATAGTCGACAATCAGCTTGCCTGACGGTGCCTGATCTTTCGTATCGGCAATCAACACCGAGGTGTCGCTGTCACCGAAACATTCGCTCATGCCAGCCAGAATCTGCGAGAAGAACGGATTGCCCAGATTGGGAACCAGCACAAGAACCGCTCCCGCCTGACGGGTCCTCAGGTTTCGGGCCGCCTTGTTGACCCTGTAACCAGTCGACCGGATTGCTGCGAAAACGGTTTCTCGCGTTGTCTCGGTGAGAAGTTCGGGGTTGCTGAGCGCACGGCTGACGGTCGCAGTCGACACACCGGCCTCTTTTGCAACATCCCGAATTCTAACGCTTTTCTGGGCCAAGACCGTCTCCGGAGGTTTTTGAATTTTCGCTTTCCTTACATTCCGGGTTGACATAAAGCCATTTCCCGAGAATGATAAATGTAATCGATTACATGTCTATATACAACTAAATGTAATCGATTACAAATATGCGGCAGTTGCCGCATGTGAGGACAATCGAACGATTTTTGTTCGGTGGGAGGAAGATATGAAAGCACTACGCGCAGTCTTTGCGGCGACTACAGCACTTTGCGCAGCAAGCGCAGCGAATGCAACTGATCTGGAAGTCACCCACTGGTGGACGTCTGGCGGTGAAGCCGCTGCCGTTGCCGAATTCGCAAAAGCATTCGATGCAACAGGTAACAAATGGGTCGATGGCGCCATTGCTGGTTCCGGCGGGACCGCACGTCCGATCATGATCAGCCGCATCACCGGCGGCGATCCGATGGGCGCAACCCAATTCAACCACGGCCGCCAGGCAGAGGAGCTGGTGGAAGCGGGGTTGATGCGTGACCTGTCAGACGTCGCTGCCGAAGGAAACTGGGCCGAACTCGTACGTCCATCCAGCCTGCTCGACAGCTGTACCGTTGACGGCAAGATATACTGCGTGCCTGTCAACATCCACTCGCCGCAATGGCTCTGGCTGAACAACTCGGTTTACGAGAATCTGGGCATTGCCGTTCCCAGCAACTGGGACGAGTTCGTCGCAGCCGCGCCGAAGCTCCAGGAAGCCGGCATCGTGCCCTTGGCAATGGGTCAGCAACCCTGGCAGACAACGCTCGCCTTCCAGGTTCTCATGGTCGCTCTTACCGGCACGGACACTTACATGAAAGTGTTTGGTGACAAGGATTCAGACCTCGCGGGCGGCGATGAAGTCGCCAAGGTCTTCCAGGCTGCAGCAACGGCTCGTGATCTGGCAAAAGACTCCAATGTTCAGGCCTGGAACGATGCCACCAACATGGTCATCACCGGCAAGGCCGGCGGACAGATCATGGGTGACTGGGCACAGGGTGAGTTCCAGGTTGCCGGCAAGGTCGCAGGCACCGATTACACCTGTCTTCCTGGTCTTGGCGTGAACGAAGTCATCCAGACCGGTGGCGATGCCTTCTACTTCCCCAAGGTGGATGATGCCGCGATCACGGCCGCTCAGGGCGAACTGGCCAAGGTGATGATTTCTCCTGCAACCCAGGTTGCCTTCAACCTGAAGAAGGGTTCCCTGCCGGTGCGCGGCGACGTCGATCTTGCAGCCGCAAACGACTGCATGCGCAAAGGCCTCGATATCCTGGCCAAAGGCAACATCATTCCGGGCACCGACCAGCTGATGTCTGCAGACTCCAACCAACAGGTGAACGATCTGTTTGTTGAGTTCTTCAACAACCCGTCCATGTCAGCAGAAGATGCACAGGAACTGTTTGCATCCATCATCGGCAACGCTGACTAACGCTGGCATGTGTTCCGCCATCCCATTCCTATGGGGGCTTCCATAGGGGGTGGCGTCCTCCAGCCCTGCGCGCAGCAATGCGCGCAGGGAAATCCGAAACAATTTTCGGACAGATTTCTACAAGGAAACACAAGGCATGTCGGCTGCAACGGGCCCCGCAAGATGGCACCGCAACTTGAGTGCAAAGATTGCGGCAATTCCGATGATAACCACCGCGATGGTTGTCTTCATCGGTGGGACCGCCTGGACGGTTCTCTACTCCTTCACCAGTTCCAAGCTCCTGCCGAAGGAGAAATTCGTCGGCTTTGCCCAGTACGAACGTCTCTGGAACAGCAGCAAGTGGCTCATTTCCATTGAGAACCTGGCCATTTACGGCGGATTTTCGCTGATATTCTCGCTGGTCATCGGTTTCGTACTTGCGGCCCTGCTGGATCAGAAGATCCGCTTTGAAGACACGTTCCGCACAATCCTTCTGTATCCGTTCGCTCTGAGCTTCATCGTGACCGGTCTCGCCTGGCAATGGATCCTCAATCCGGATTTCGGAATTCAGCACGTCGTGCGCAGTCTCGGTTGGGAGAGCTTCTCATTTGATCCGCTCTACGATCCCGACATCGTGATCTACGGCATTCTGATTGCGGGCCTTTGGCAGGGAACCGGCCTGATCATGTGCCTGATGCTGGCAGGCCTTCGCGGTATCGATGAAGATATCTGGAAGGCAGCGAAGATCGACGGCATCCCCATGTGGAAGACCTACATCTTCATCGTCATTCCAATGATGCGCGGCATCTTCATTACCGCGATCGTCCTGGTCGCCTCCGGTATCATCAAGGTCTACGACCTGGTGGTCGCCCAGACAGGCGGCGGCCCGGGCATTGCGTCCGAAGTACCGGCCAAATACGTCTATGACGCAATGTTCCTGTCGCAAAACCTCGGCCAGGGCTTTGCTGCCTCCACAATGATGCTTCTCACGGTCGCCATCATCGTCATTCCGTGGGCATATCTCGAATTCGGAGGAAAACGCCGTGGGTAACATGGAACGCATTTCCTCAGGGATCGAACTCGCTCCCACCCAGGACACCATGACCGGACCGCGCGGTCCCAAGCCGCGCAAGATGATCTCGCGCCGGAACATCATGATCTACGGCACGCTGATTGTCGTGTCGCTCTATTATCTGTTGCCTCTCTACGTCATGATCGTGACCTCGTTGAAGGGCATGCCGGAAATCCGGCTCGGCAACATATTCTCGCCACCGGTCGAGATCACCTTCCAGCCCTGGGTGAAAGCCTGGGCGGAAGCCTGCACCGGTCTGAACTGTGACGGTCTTTCCCGGGGCTTCTTCAACTCGGTACGGATCCTGGTGCCTTCCGTCATTCTGTCGATCATCATCGCTTCGGTGAATGGCTATGCGCTCGCCAACTGGCGCTTCAAGGGATCGGAGACATTTTTCACGATCCTGATCGTCGGTGCATTCATTCCCTATCAGGTGATGATTTATCCGATCGTGATCATGCTGCGTGAAATCGGATTGTATGGAAGCCTGACAGGACTGGTGATCGTGCACACCATTTTCGGAATGCCGATCCTGACGCTGCTGTTCCGCAACTACTTTGCATCCGTGCCGCAGGAGCTGTTCAAGGCTGCGCGTGTTGATGGTGCCGGGTTCTGGGCGATCTACTTCCAGATCATGGTTCCCATGAGCCTGCCGATCTTCGTCGTCGCAATGATCCTGCAGGTCACCGGCATCTGGAACGACTTCCTGTTCGGCGTGATCTACACGAAACCGGATCTCTATCCGATGACGGTGCAGCTCAACAACATCGTGAACTCGACGCAAGGGGTGAAGGAATACAACGTCAATATGGCCGCCACCATCCTGACCGGCCTTGTTCCTCTCACCATCTACTTCATCTCCGGAAAACTCTTTGTCCGCGGTATCGCGGCAGGCGCCGTGAAAGGCTGAAGGCTAGTCCCATGCAACCAAGTATCGCTATCAAAAACCTGACCTTGAGCTTTGGCGCCCTGGACGTTTTGAAGGACCTGAATCTGGATGTCGGGCAAGGTGAATTCCTCGTGCTGCTCGGCTCCTCCGGATGTGGCAAATCCACCTTGCTCAACTGCATCGCGGGCCTCTTGGACGTCAGCGACGGCCAGATCTTCATCGGCGGACGCAATGTCACCTGGGAGGAGCCTTCGCAACGCGGCATCGGCATGGTCTTCCAGAGCTATGCGCTTTATCCGCAGATGACCGTTGCGGGCAATCTGAGTTTCGGTCTGAAGAATGCCGGTCTGCCAAAGGCGGAAATCTCGGAGCGCGTGAACCGCGCCGCCAAGATCCTGCAGATCGAACCCCTGCTCGACCGCAAACCTGCGGCGCTTTCAGGTGGCCAGCGGCAACGGGCGGCAATCGGCCGGGCACTGGTCCGTGACGCGGATGTCTTCCTTTTTGACGAACCACTGTCCAATCTGGATGCAAAACTGCGGGCGGACCTGCGGGTGGAAATCAAGCAGCTTCACCAGAAACTCAGCAACACGATGATCTACGTCACCCATGACCAGATCGAAGCCATGACGCTTGCCGACCGCATTGCCATCATGCGCGGCGGTCAGATTCTTCAACTTGCCTCTCCCAACGAAATCTACAACCGGCCCGCCAACAAGTATGTCGCCGAATTTATCGGTTCTCCGACCATGAACTTCTTTGACGGGCATCTTGATACGGCAATCGCGCCCAGCTTCACGACCGGAGACCGGACGTTCCCGCTGGAGGGGTACGAGTTCTCGGGTGACACGTCCGCTTCAGGCCCTGCCTGGTTCGGCATCAGACCTGAACACATGGTCAGCGGGCCCGAGGCCGAACAGGCGACGATCAGCTTCAAGAGCCAGGTGGAACTGGTGGAGCCGCTCGGTTCGGACACGCTCGCGCGCGTCTCGGCAGAAGGCAACACGCTTTGGGTGCGCTTGGACGGCCAGGCTTCCGTTGATCACGGCGACAGCCTCACCGTGGGTTTTGACCCGGCGCGCGCCAATCTCTTCGACAAGAAAACCGAAAACCGGGTCTGACCGGTTTCCTCTCAACTTTCAGGAACACACCAATGGATGTTTCATTTCAACTTTATTCCGCCCGCGACTTCTCGCCATGGCAAATGGTGCTCGAGCGGCTCTCGGAACTGGGATACACCCAGGTCGAAGGCTTTGGCGGAGTTTACGAGAACGCGCCTGCCTTCAGGGAGCTGCTCGACAAGAATGCCTTAACGATGCCGTCCGGACACTTTTTCCCGATGGAGCAGTTCGAGGACGACCTGGAAAAGGTCCTGGAAACTGCAAAAACGCTCGGCATGAAGCGCCTGTTCTGCCCGGCTCTTCCGCCGGACCAGCGGGCTGCGAATGCAGCGGCGTGGCAGTCTGTGGGCGAGCGTCTGGAAGTCATCGGCAACAAGGTTCGTGATGCCGGTCTGCGGTTCGGCTGGCATAATCACGATTTTGAATTCTTTGCCTGCGCAGACGGCCGTCTGCCGATGGAAATTTTGCTTGAGGCCGCACCTTCGATCGAATGGGAAGCCGATATCGCCTGGATCGTCCGCGGCGGTCAGGACCCAATGGACTGGATCAACCGTTATGCCGATCGGATCACCACAGCCCATGTGAAGGACATCGCCCCGGAAGGCGAATGCGCTGACGAAGATGGCTGGGCCGACGTCGGCCACGGCACCATGGATTGGAAAGCCATCATGGGTGCGTTGCGCAACATCGGCGTCGACCTCTTTGTCATGGAACACGACAAACCGTCCGACTTCGACCGTTTCGCAACACGCTCAATCGAAGCTTTCCGCACCTACTAAGGACACATCATGAGTAAGACACTTGGGATCGGCATCCTAGGATGCGGCAACATCTCGGCTGCCTACATGCGCCTCGCACCGCTGTTTCGCGGCATCGAAGTTCGTGCCTGTGCCGACCTTAACGAGGCGGCGGCAAAGAGCCGTGCCGAGGAATTCAACCTGCGCGCAGAAACCGTTGACGGGCTTCTCGCTGCCGACGACATCGACATCATCGTCAACCTCACAATTCCGGCGGCGCATTTCGAGGTTTCACGCAACATTCTGAATGCGGGCAAACACGTTTATTCGGAAAAACCCTTCGTGTTGAGCGTCGAAGAAGGCCAGGCCCTTGCTTCCATCGCAGAGGAAAAAGGTCTTCGGGTCGGCTCCGCCCCGGACACCTTCCTGGGAGGTGCTCACCAGCTCGCACGCTATCTGGTCGACACCAGTGCCGTTGGTCAGGTGACTTCAGGCACCTGCTTCGTGCAAAGCCCCGGCATGGAAATGTGGCATCCGAATCCGGACTTCTTCTTCCAGCCCGGTGGAGGTCCGATCCTCGACCTCGGCCCCTATTACATTTCAAATCTGGTGCAGTTGCTGGGCCCGGTCAAAAGGGTCACCGCAATGAGTTCATCGGGTTCGGAGTACCGGACGATCACCTCGCAGCCTCGACATGGCGAGAAGATCAAGGTTGAGACGCCGACCACGATCCACGCCATCATGCAGTTCGATTCAGGGGCCCAGGTTACCTATTGCGCAAGCTGGGACGTCTGGCAGCACGGCCATTCCAACATGGAACTTTATGGTCGCGAGGGAACGCTGCATGTGCCGGACCCGAATTTCTTCGGCGGTGAAGTACGGCTGACGGAGAAGAGCAGCTTCGTCAACATCTGCGAAAACTGGGACCATCCGTTCTCCAAGGCCAATGACGGCATCAACGCCAACTACCGGGCGGCCGGTCTCGCCGACATGGCCCAGGCCATTCTCGCAGGACGACCACATCGCTGCTCGCTGGAGTTTTCCCTGCATGTCGTAGATGTGATGACTTCAATCCTCGCTTCCGGTGAAACGGGTGAGTACAAAGACATTCTCACCACATGCGAGCGTCCCGAGGCTCTTGGACCACAAGCGGCAAAGGACCTCCTGTCACAATCGGAGACATAATGACCTGGACCGCTGCGCAGACGCGCTACGACACTATGGAATATCGCCGGTGCGGGAGATCGGGACTGAAACTCCCGGTCATCTCGCTCGGCCTGTGGCACAATTTCGGAGACGACACCCCGCATGCCCGCAAGCGCGAAATCGCCTGCACCGCATTCGACCTCGGGATCACGCATTTTGACCTCGCCAACAACTACGGCCCGAAGCCAGGGGCTGCCGAACAGGCTTTCGGCGAGTTGCTGCGCACAGATTTTGCGCCTTACCGGGACGAAATGATCATTTCCTCCAAGGCCGGCTACGAAATGTGGCCGGGGCCTTACGGGGAGTGGGGCAGCCGCAAGTACCTGATCGCTTCTTGCGACCAGTCGTTGAAGCGGATGGGTCTCGACTATGTCGACATCTTCTATTCGCACCGTTTCGATCCGGACACGCCGCTGGAAGAGACCATGATGGCCCTCGACCACATCGTGCGTTCAGGCCGTGCGCTCTATGTCGGCATTTCCTCCTACAACTCGAAGCGCACCCGTGAAGCCGTCGCCATCTTGAAAGAACTGGGCACACCCTGTCTGATTCACCAGCCGAGCTATTCGATGATCAACCGCTGGGTGGAGGAAGACGGCCTTTTGGACACGCTGGAAGACCTTGGCGTCGGATCGATCGCCTTTTCTCCACTGGCCCAGGGCATGCTCACAAGCAAGTATCTGGGCGGAATTCCGGAAGGAAGCCGGGCGACGCAAGGCAAGTCGTTGAAGAACCAATTCCTGAATGAAGCCAACCTGGCGACGATCCGGGACCTCAACGAGATCGCGCAAAGACGCGGCCAGACACTTGCCCAGATGGCCCTGGCCTGGGTGTTGCGCCGTGGCCGTGTCACGACGGCACTCATCGGAGCCAGCCGAAAGGAACAGGTGGAGGATTGCGTCGGTGCGGTTGCCAACCTCGACTTCACGGATGCCGAGCTTGAGGAAATCGCGGCAAAAACACGCGAAGCCGACATCAATCTGTGGGCGGCATCCGCGGAGCGAAAAGGACCGCCGCGCAAATGATCAGGAATCCCATCCTGCCGGGTTTCAACCCTGATCCATCGATCTGCCGTGTGGGCGACGAATACTTCGTCGCCACATCCACCTTCGAGTGGTATCCGGGCGTCCAGATCCACCGATCAAAGGACCTGGTGAACTGGGATCTTGCCTGCCGCCCTCTCAATCGACCTGCTCAGCTTGATATGCGCGGCAATCCGGACAGTGGCGGCATCTGGGCTCCATGTCTGAGCTATGCCGACGACAGGTTCTGGCTTGTCTATACGGATGTGAAACGGCTGGATGGGAACTTCAAGGACGCTCACAATTACATCGTAACAGCGCCTTCAATCGACGGGCCATGGAGCGATCCGATCTATGTTTGCTCGCATGGATTCGACCCTTCCCTGTTTCATGATGACGACGGACGCAAATGGTTCCTTGTTCTGCAGTGGAATCACGTTTCCAATTCCGTCGGAGGACATCCGCGTCATCCTGCCTTCGACGGCATTCTCTTGCAGGAATGGACTGAAACCGAAGGTCTGGTCGGCGAGCAAAAGAATGTCTTTTCCGGCAGCATGCACGGGCTTACAGAAGGTCCTCATCTCTACAAGCGCGGTGGCTGGTACTATCTGACGGTTGCGGAAGGTGGCACCGGATATGACCACGCCGTCACCATGGCCCGCTCAAGATCCATAGGTGGTCCATACGACCTCCATCCGAACACCCACCTGATCACTGCCAAGGATGCCCCTGACGCAGCCCTGCAGCGGGCGGGACACGGCCAGATCGTCGAAACACCCGATGGGCAGGTCTATCATACGCATTTGTGTTCAAGACCTTTGCCTGGCCGCTTCTCGCCGCTTGGACGCGAGACAGCAATTCAGAAATGCGAATGGCGGGACGACGACTGGCTCTATCTGGCTAGCGGCGGCCTTGTACCGGATGTTGACGTTCCCGGCCTGGCAGACGTCAGGCCGCGCAGCCCTCACAAGGTTGAACGTGTCTTCTTTGGCAACGAATTGCCTGAAGAGTTCCAGTGGCTGCGAACTCCTTTTCCGGAAAGGCTGTTCAGTCTGACCGGATCAGCGTTGCGTTTGTTCGGTCGTGAAAGCATCGGCAGCTGGTATGAACAGGCGCTCGTTGCCAGACGGCAAGAGCATCTGGCTTATCGTGCCGAGACCAGTCTGACGGCCTTTGAGCCGACAACCTACCAGCAGGCCGCAGGGCTGACGACTTACTACAACCGTCACAAGTTTCACCTGATTGCAGTCAGCTGGAACGCCCAACTGGGCCGTTGCCTTACCATTCTGTCCTGTGCCGGGGACTGGCCCGAGGGTCAATTGTCCTTTCCAGCGGAACCGATTGCCATCGGTTCCGATCCGATCGAGCTGGCAGTCGAAGTCGCCGGCGCCCGACAACAGTTTTTCTGGCGGCAGAAGAGCACGTCGAACGGTAGGTGGTCACCGTTCGGCCCCGAACTCGACGCCAGTGTGATTTCTGATGAAGGTGGCCGCGGCGAGCACGCCTCGTTTACCGGAGCCTTCATCGGCATGTTCGCCTTTGACCTTACGGGTCAGGGCAAGACCGCGGACTTTACCAGATTTTCCTATGCCCCTGAGGGCACCTGACGCATCAGGCGCAGGCCCAAATTGAACCAAGGAGTGAGCCATGGCTGGACTGATCAAGGGACCCGCAATTTTTCTCGCCCAATTTGCCAGCGACGAAGCACCGTTCAACTCCCTGCCTTCGATTGCCAGATGGGCGGCGGATCTCGGCTACAAGGGTATCCAGATACCTTCGTTTGACGGACGGCTGTTCGACCTCGACAAAGCTGCCGAAAGCCAGCCCTATTGCGACGAGGTCAAGGGGATCTGTGCCGATGCCGGCGTTGAAATAACCGAGCTCTCGACCCATTTGCAGGGACAGCTGGTTGCCGTGCATCCGGCCTATGACCTCGCGTTCGATGGTTTTGCACCTGCGCATCTTCATGGCAACCCGAAAGCCAGGCAGGAGTGGGCTGTCGACCAGATGAAAAAGGCGGCCAAGGCGAGCCGCAACCTGGGACTAGATACGTCCGTCAGCTTCACAGGCTCTCTGGCTTTCCCCTATCTTTATCCTTGGCCGCAACGGCCGGCCGGACTCGTTGAAGAAGCATTTGCGGAGCTGGCCCGGCGGTGGAAACCCATCCTCGACACCTATGAGGACCATGGCGTGGATATCGGCTACGAGATCCATCCGGGTGAAGATGTGTTTGACGGCGCGACGTTCGAGATGTTCCTCGATGCACTTGGCGGACACGGACGCTGCCAAATCAATTATGACCCGTCGCATTTCCTGCTGCAGCAGATGGACTATCTGGCGTTTATCGACATCTATCACGAACGCATCTGCGCCTATCATGTGAAAGATGCGGAATTCAATCCGGACGGACGGCAAGGCGTTTATTCCGGCTACCAGAGCTGGGTAAACCGAGCCGGGCGTTTCCGGTCTCTTGGAGACGGTCAGGTCGACTTCTCCGGCATCTTCTCCAAACTGGCGCAATATGGCTATGAGAGCTGGGCCGTTCTGGAATGGGAATGCTGCCTGAAGTCTCCTGAACAAGGGGCTGCGGAAGGCGCTCCGTTCATCGAAAGCCACATTATCGAAGTCACCGACAAGGCCTTTGACGATTTTGCCGGCGGCGACACGGATCAGGAGCAGATCCGGCGGATGCTCGGGATCTGACGCCGACGTTCAACTCATGACTTGAGCTGCAAATCGTCGATCACGGTTTGTACGGCGAGCCGGAAGACCTGTTCTTCCGCGCTTGCCTGCGTGTCCGGTCGCGTCATCAACCCGACGGGTCCCTTTGTGATATCGCTGTCGAATGGCAGGCGTACCAGATGACCGTCAACGGTTTCGGTCTGAACCACGCCTGAGGAAATGATCCAGACAGCATCCGTCTGCCGGGTGTAAAGCCGACCGAAGGCGCCTGAAACCGTCTCTATCCTGTTCGGGATCTCTCCGACTCCGTTGGCAATCATGAAGCGCTCGACCAGCGGCCGGATCGCCGAGCCCTCGGGAGGGTAGATAACCGGCCAGTCGACGATCCGCTTGACGTCGGGATTTTTCAATAGCGGATGACCGGTACGCACGACGAGATCGACGCGTTCCGAATAGAGCTGCGTGAAGGAGACACCTTCCATGGAGTCGGGACGGCCGAGACGCCCGATGACAAGATCCAGTTCACCCAGTTTCAACCGTTCGATCAGGTACCCGTGGGGACCGTCCATGATGTGCACCATGACGTTGGGCGCCAGCTCGGAAAATTCCTGAATGACGGGAGGTATGAAGCTGGCTGCAACGCTTGGAAGTGCGCCGACCTTCAACGTCGCCCGGGCGTGCTCTCCTTCCTTTTCGACGCCATCCAGTCCCTGCTGCAGACTTGCCAGGGAAATCTGCGCAAAATGCAGGAACACCTTACCCTGTTTGGTCAGCGCGATCCCCGCCCTGTTTCTTGTCATCAGAGTGGCACCGATGATTTCTTCAAGCTCTTTCAGCGTTTTGGAGATAGCAGGCTGCGTCAGGAACAGTTTGTCGGCAGCCAGTTTCAGGCTGCGCTCCTGTGCAATCTCAACAAAACACTGGATGTGCCGGAACTTGATCCGCCGATCAATCATGACTGAGCCCTATGTCGTCCTCTCGATTTGCACCAAGGCTGACATTAGTTTCCTGTTTTGGCAACAAAGAGGCTCATTTACTCAATTTACTTCTCATTTTTGAACATTCAATATGGAGACAACAGAGGAGGATCGCATGCGCACTCAAGTTGTCATCATAGGCGGTGGCCCATCGGGGTTGCTGCTGGGACAGCTGCTTCACCGGAAAGGCATTGAAACCGTCATTCTGGAGCGGAAGACGCGTGATTATGTTCTTGCCCGCATCCGGGCCGGTATTCTGGAAACCGGCCTTGTCAACATGATGCGCGAGGCGGGCGTGTCGGAGCGCATGGACCGCGAGTGCTTTGTGCATCATGGCACCTGCATCTCCTATGAAAACGAGATGTTCGATATCGACTTTCACAAGTTGATCGGACAGAACGTCATCGTTTACGGCCAGACGGAACTGACCCACGACCTTTATGACGCACGGGAAGCGGTTGGCGCCAAAACCATCTTCGAAGTCGAGGATGTAAAGATCTGTGATGCGGACCGCGACGCGCCGTATGTGACATTCAACTCGGGCGGCGTGGAACAGCGGATCGACTGTGACTTTGTGGCCGGCTGCGATGGCTTCCACGGCGTCAGCCGTACCACCATTCCGGACACGGTTCGCAAGGATTTCGAAAAGGTCTTTCCTTTCGGCTGGCTCGGTATCCTGTCCGAAACGCCACCGGTTCACGATGAGCTCATCTATGCAAACTCCAATCGTGGCTTCGCCCTGTGTTCCATGCGTAACGAGAACCTCTCCCGCTACTACGTGCAATGTGCGTTGACCGACAAGGTTGAAAACTGGAGCGACGAAGATTTCTGGGACGAACTGAAGCGGCGGGTGCCTGAAGCAATTGCCGACAAGCTGGTGACCGGACCGTCCATCGAAAAGTCCATCGCACCGCTCAGATCCTTTGTCAGCGAACCGATGCGCTGGGGACGGTTGTTCCTGTGCGGCGATGCCGCGCATATCGTGCCACCGACCGGAGCCAAAGGCCTGAACACGGCCGCCTCGGATGTTCATTACCTATACGAAGCGCTGGTTCAGTTTTACCAGGACAACGAAACCAACGGCATCGATCACTATTCGCAAAAGGCGCTTGCCCGCGTCTGGAAGGCCGAGCGTTTCAGTTGGGCAACCACCAATCTTCTTCACCGGTTTCCGGATCAGTCGGAATTCGACCTGAAAATGCAGCGGGCTGAAATTGAATCCCTGCATTACAACGAAGTTGCGCAGAAATGGTTCGCGCAAAACTATGTCGGACTGCCCTACTGATGAAGATTGCCCGGCTACAATCTGCTGACCTGCACTGGCGCGAGGACGGGGATCCGAACGGACTGCCCGTCGTTTTCGCAAATTCCCTGGGAACCGATCTGCGGGTCTGGGACAAGGTCATCTATCGGCTGCCGCACACCGACCTTCGCTTCATCCGCTTCGACAAGAGGGGCCACGGTCTGTCCAGCTGTCCGGCAAGTCCCTATTCCATGGAAGATCTTGTCGAGGACACCGAACAGCTCCTTGAGCATATCGGGATTTCCTCATGCGTATTTGTCGGCCTTTCCATTGGCGGCATGATCGGACAGCTTCTGGCAAGCAGGAAACCGCAGCTTGTCAATGGGTTGGTAGTATCCAATTCGGCGGCGAAGATGGGTGAAGCGAGCATGTGGCAGGACCGCGTTGCACGCATTCGCTCAGGCGGGATCGCATGCCTTGCAGAGGCCATTCTCGAACGCTGGTTTTCGGAAGAGTTCAGGAAAACCGACGAATGCCTGGGCTGGCGCCACATGCTGACCCGAACCCCAATGGAAGGTTACACCGGTTGCTGCGAGGCGATTGCCGGTACCGATCTCGCAGCATCGACTTCGAATTTGAGGCTTCCGGTTCTCGGTATCGGCGGATCAGACGACCTGGCGAGCCCTTCCGACCTTGTGCGAACGACAACAGAGCTCGTTCCCGGCAGCCGCTTCATCGAGATCGCCGACGCCGGTCATTTGCCTTGCGTGGAAAAGCCGGAACTCTTTGCCAATCATCTCATGACATTCCTGAAGGAGGACCTCCATGTCAGAACGCTATGAACGTGGTCAGGTCATCCGGAAAGCCGTTTTGGGCGAAGATCACGTAGAGCGTGCGGAAGCCGGCAAAACCGAGCTGGATGCACCGTTTCAGACCCTGATAACCGAAGGAGCCTGGGGAACCGTCTGGGCATCGGACGGCATCAGCCGGAGAGAACGGTCCATGCTGACGCTTGCCCTTCTCGCAGCGCTCGGAAATTTCGAAGAAATTGCCATGCATATCCGGGCCACGGCACGCACTGGTGCCAGCAAGCAAGATGTGCTTGAGACTTTTCAACATGTTGCTGTTTACGCGGGCGTTCCGCGTGCAAATCAGGCGCTTAAAATCGCCAAGGAAACCTATGCGGAGATGGAACAGGATATCCATCGGACGGACCGCTGAAGCCAGGTTCAAACGGGAGAGAGGAATATGAAACCAGGCCCCTTCTATCAGCGGGACCGGCAATGGCAGCCACCGGCCTTGACGCCGGATTACAAGACGAGCGTATCCCGCTCACCGCAATATTCGATGATCAGTCTGGAAACGACGGTCAGTGAGACCACCGGTCCGGTTTTCGGGCAAAACGACATCGACCCTTTGGACAAGGACCTACTGAGCAACTACGCGAAGCCGGGCGAAAGCCCGATCGGCGAGCGCATCATTCTGCATGGGCGGGTTCTGGATGAAAATGCCAAGCCCATTCCGAACACGCTGGTGGAGATCTGGCAGGCCAATGCGGGAGGCCGCTACCGGCACAAGAAGGACACTTACCTGGCGCCGATCGATCCGAATTTCGGCGGTTGCGGACGCACGCTGACGGACGAGAACGGCTACTATTATTTCCGGACCGTCAAACCCGGCGCCTATCCCTGGCGGAACTGGGTGAACTCCTGGCGGCCCGCCCATATTCACATGTCGATCTTCGGAACTGCCTTCGCCCAGCGCCTGATCACACAGTGTTACTTCGAGGGTGACCCGCTCATCGCCAAGTGCCCGATCGTAAACACCATTCCGGATCCGGAAGCAATCGAGCAGCTGATTGCCCGACTCGATCTGAATTCAACGATCCCGCTCGATACAATTGCCTACAAGTTCGACATCGTCCTCCGCGGGCGCCGGTCGACCTTGTTTGAAAACAGGCTTGAGGGAAATTGATCATGCGTCAGCAACTT
This sequence comes from Roseibium sp. SCP15, assembly GCF_040329435.1. Lineage (NCBI taxonomy): Bacteria > Pseudomonadati > Pseudomonadota > Alphaproteobacteria > Hyphomicrobiales > Stappiaceae > Roseibium > Roseibium sp. SCP15. Next base: position 1,322,729 of record NZ_JBDZYI010000002.1, read on the forward strand.
GACTATCTGAAAGAAACTCCCTCGCAGACTGCCGGTCCCTATGTTCATATCGGCCTGGCTCCCGGCGCTGCCGGATTCGATATCTACAAGCAGGAGCTTGGCTGGGATATCGCCGGACCGAATGCAGCGGGCGAACGCATCCGTATTGAAGGCCGCGTCATCGACGGTATGGGCTCTCCGATCAAGGATGTGCTGCTGGAAGCCTGGCAAGCCAATGCCGAGGGTCTCTACGCACACCCGGAACATGCGGGCGAAGTTGAAGACGGCTTCCGAGGGTGGGGCCGCGTGATCACCGATTTCGAAACCGGAGAATGGGCGTTCGAGACTGTCAAACCCGGGGCGGTGACGGGCAACGACGGCAAGGTGATGGCCCCACATATAACGCTCTGGATTGTCGCTAGGGGCATAAATGTTGGTTTGCACACAAGGCTTTATTTCGAAGACGAATCTGCAGCAAATTCCGTTGACCCTGTGATAAACCTGATCGAATGGGAACGGCGCCGCAAGACGCTGTTTGCCAAAAGAACCGAGCGCGACGGCAAGACCGTCTACCGCTTCGATATCAAGTTGCAGGGAGAAGACGAAACGGTCTTCTTCGACATCTGATCGGGTAAAAGAATAAAATGACCAAGCCCTGTATTATCTGCGTTGCCATTACCGGCTCGGTGGCAACCAAGGAAAACAATCCAGCGGTACCGACATCCGTGCCGGAACAGGTGGAAAGCACGCACGAGGCGTTCGAGGCGGGAGCATCAATCGCCCATGTACATGTGCGTAATGATGACCAGTCGCCCTCCTCCGACCCGGAGAAGTTTGCCCGTCTGAAGGAGGGGCTGGAAAAACATTGCCCGGGCATGATCATCCAGTTTTCGACCGGCGGCCGCTCCGGAGCCGGGCATGCGCGCGGCGGAATGCTGCCCCTCAAGCCGGACATGGCGTCGCTTTCGGTCGGCTCGAACAACTTTCCGACTCGGGTATACGAGAACCCGCCGGATCTTGTGGACTGGCTTGCAAGCGAAATGAGGACTTACGGGGTTAAGCCGGAAATCGAAGCTTTCGATCTCAGTCACATACACCAGGCGGCAGCCATGAACCGGGATGGCCGCATTCCAGGCAAGCTCTATGTGCAGTTCGTCATGGGCGTGAAAAACGCCATGCCGGTCGATCGCGATGTTTTTGACTATTACATCAAGACAGTAGAGCGTCTGGCACCGGAAGCTGAGTGGTGTGCCGCCGGAATCGGTCAGCATCAATTGGCTGTCAACGAATGGTCCATCGCCTCCGGAGGGCACACCCGCACGGGATTGGAAGACAACGTCCGGCTTGACCGGGACACTCTTGCTCCTTCCAACGCGGCGCTGGTGCAGAGGGCGGCAGATCTATGTGAAAAATACGGCCGGCCGGTCGCCACCTGGCAGCAGGCCCGGGAAATACTGGATCTCAAAGCGCCTGCTTGACGCTCTTCCAATCTTGGCTCTCAATAAAGGGCTGATCTTCAATGGTGTGATCCATGCCCTTATCCCTGTTCTCGAGCCCGATCTATTCAGAATTGTTTGCTGACGAGGAGCTTTCACAGCTCCTCGACGATGCGAGTGATGTGGCGCATATGGTGCTCTTTGAGCGGGTGCTCGCCAGGGTTCAGGGACATCTGAACGTGATCCCACATGAGGCCGCCGAACAGATTGATGAAGCGCTTCGGAATGCCTCGCCGGATCCTGGCCGACTGAGCGCCGGCACTCGATCAGCGGGTATTCCGATACCGGCGCTTGTTACCGAACTGCGCCAGCTTGTCGGCGGTGACGCCGCACAATGGCTGCATTGGGGCGCGACCACCCAGGACGTCATGGACACTGCGCAGGTGCTGCAGATCCGCTCCTGTCTTGAAGTTCTGGAAGCCCGGATCAAACGGTTGATCGACACACTGCAGACGGAAAGCAATCATCACGCCGACCAACTTCTGGCAGGAAGAACCCGAAGTCAGATTTCAACACCGATCACGCTCGGCTACCGTATCGCCCAATGGGCACATCCGTTGATCAACATCGAATCCGCCCTTCCAGAACTCCGCAGATCCGTGCTGAAGGTGCAGTTCGGCGGTGCCTCTGGCGTGAATTCGGCAATTGCTCCAGAGGGCCCTCTCGTCCTCAAGAAACTGGCCGAAGAACTCGATCTGCATCCAAGCCCATCCTGGCATGTCAATCGCTCCTCCATCCTGGCTTTGGCCGGATGGCTGCAGCAGATCTGCGCGGCGCTTTCCAAAATGGCAGGTGATCTCATCCTGCTCGGCCGGACGGATATCGCCGAAGTTTCCAGCGGCACTGGCGGGGGCTCTTCGACCATGCCGCAAAAGGCCAATCCGGTTCAGGCGGAAACGATCAGGGTTCTCAATCGGATCGCGGTCACCGCACAAGCGGGTCTTGCGGCAGCTGCCGATCCAGCAGAAGAACGCGATGGTTCCAGGTGGCCGCTGGAATGGATGTTCCTGCCGCAAATGCTGCTTTCGGCAGGCACAGCTCTCAACCATGCACAAAGACTCATCGAAAGCCTGGCACCTCATCCTGACCGTCTCTCGGCAACACTCGACGACAATCCTGAAATGATGGCTGAAACGGCCAGTTTCATACTCGCCAAGAACGGGATTGTGAGGTCCGAAGCGAAGAACATGGTTGCAGCCGCAGCCGCTGATTCTGCCCCCTTTGCCGAAGCCCTTGCCAAAGTCAGTCCTCTGGAGATCAACTGGCGAACAGCCCTTGACCCGAAAGAGGTTGTCGAGCCGGCCAAGGAGATGTCGGCCCGGATCTTCGCGCAGCGCAATCTGCCGGACTGAAACTCAGGATCTGAACCTATCAGTAGGTCCGTCCTCCAAGTGCCACGGTTTGTCACGGGCGCTTTCCCACAGGACTTGAAATTCGTCCTGTGTCATTGAAATCAGCCCTTCATAAGCGATTTTAAGAAATGGTCCGTGCACAAGAGACCTGTGCTCAGGCAATCGCTGGTCAGGTCCCTCGCGCTCAGAGAGTTCAATACTATTTCGAACAGCATCGCCATCCGCGTAAAAATCAACGGTGCGCGTAACGACATCAAGTGCTTTAACTACTTCGTAGTGCATCCATTCAGGTTCACCGTTTGGAACGGATACCTCTGGCCAGCGGCATTTGAAGTAGAGAAATTCATCAGGCATTCGACTACTCTGAATTACAATACGATGGAAGAACCACTCCTACGATATTTCTCCTTGTCTACCGATCTGAGCTGTTAACGGCCTCGAGATCACTTACGAGGCCGTTTGTCTTACAGCATTGTTCGCTACTGTAGTAACTGTGGTAACCACAGTGTCAGCGCCGGGAAACTCACCAGCAGGACAACCCGCACGAGTTCAGCCCCGAAAAAGGGTGCAACGCCCTTGAATGTCTCGATCATCGGCGTGTCGCGCGCAAGCGAGGAAATCACGAAGACGTTCATCCCGACCGGCGGCGTGATGAGCCCCAGCTCAACCACGATCAATGCCAGCACGCCGAACCAGATCTTCAGGTCTTCTGTGCTCATGCCGAAACCAGCGCCCTCCGGACCCTGATAGATCCCGCCGTTGATCTCCACCAGCACCGGCCAGAAAAACGGGATAACCAGCAGGATCATGGAGAGGCTGTCCATCAGGCAGCCAAGCAGGATCAAGGCAACCAGGAGCAGGATGAGCACCGTCATCGGCTCCAAACCGGAGCCGGCGATCCAGGCCGCAGTCTGTTGCGGCAGACCTACCCGGGACATGAAGATCTTGAGCAGCTCCGCTCCCAGAATGATCAGGTAGATCATGCCGGACGTCGACGCGGTTTCCTTCAGTGCGGCAACCAGGTCCTTCCCACTCAAATTGCGCTGGAGCAGCCCGAACAGAAGCACGAGAAAAACGCCGACGGCTGCCGCGGGGGTCGGGTTGAAGAAGCCGAAATAGATCCCGCCGATGACCAGGCCGAAGATGATCAGCACTGGGATCATTCCCGCCGTTGCTTCGACAAACTCGGCCCGGTCGGGTGTGCCACCCTTGGGTCCCGCCTCGGGCTTGATCGCCACATAGATTGCAATTGTCAGCAGAAACAGAACGACCGCCAGCAGGCCCGGCAGGAACGCCGCCATGAACATGGTGACGATGTTCGCCTCCACGATGATGGCATAAATGATGAGAACAACCGATGGCGGGATAAGGATGCCGAGCACACCGCCGGCGGCCAGGGTGCCCGTCGCCAGCGCGCCGGAATAGTTGTAACGACGCAGTTCCGGCAGAGCGACCTTGCCCATGGTCGAAGCAGTTGCCAGCGAGGATCCGCAGACAGCGCCGAAACCGGCGCATCCTGCGATAGCCGCCATCGCAGTGCCGCCCCGCAACCATCCAAGCCACGCGTTCGCCCCCCTGAAAAGAGCCTGGCTAAGTCCGGTCTTGGAAGCGATCGCCCCCATCAGGATGAACATCGGCACCACCGACAGGTCGTAGATGGAAAACTGGCCGTAAGCCAGGGTTTTGAGCTGGCTCAGAACGAGCGCCGGCCCATTCAGCATCATGGTGCCGACACCACCAACCAGGATCATGGCATAGGCGATCGGCATTCTGATCGCGATCAGAAAAATCAGTACCGCAAGGCCGCCCAGCCCCAACAGAAGAGCGTCTGCCATCTTGTTCTTATCCTTTCGACAGCGCGTTGACGTCACGCATGAGCGTCACGAAAGCAGCAAGCGCCAGCAAGGCCAGGGAGATGAGAATCGGGATAAACGCAATCCAGTGCGGAAATTGCAGGATTGTCGTGGTGTAGTCGTATTCCTTCTGGTCAAGCATGCCGTAATACATGCGCCAGATGAGCAGGATGGCGAAGCCCAGGGCCACCAACGACCCGAGCATCGTGAAAAACGCAATGGTCCGTTTGGATGCGGCTGCGGTGAAGATATCTGCCGAGACATTTGCGCCGACAAGCTGGCAATAGGGCAGAAACGCAAAGACGGCGACCGCAACACCGACTTCGGTCAGTTCAAAATCGCCCGGAAACGGCGCGCCGAAGATCGAACCGATGATCGACAGCATGTTCACGCCGACCACCAGAAGCAGCACGCCCCCTCCCAGGAGCGCCCACAAGGTTATCAGCCGGCTGGCAGCCCCGATGAAACCGGAGCTGCTTTCTTGTTGGATACCAGGCATCAGTTCGAAGCGTTCTTCGCAACCGCAGCCTTGGCCTTGTCGACCAGAGCCCCACCGTCGATGCCTTTTTCGGAAACTTCCTCGACCCAGCGGTCAACGACCGGTGCAAGCGCTTCGTTGAAAACGGACGTCTCCTCCGGGGTCAGCGTGATGTGCGTGTTGCCAGCCTTCGTGGCAAGCCCGATGCCGAAGTCGTCGGCTCCGGCCCAGATGTCACCAACCTGTTTGACCCAGTCCTTGCCGGACGCGTCCCTGAAGGCCTGCTTCACATCATCCGGCAGACTTTCCCAACGATCCTTGTTCATGGAAACCTGGAAGACCGTGGTACCGAAGCGTTCCTTGTCCGCACCTTCAATCTGGTATTCGGTCTGTTCCTGGATCTTGAGCGGCGGAATGATCTCCCAAGGGATCAAAGCCCCGTCGATGACGCCCTTTTGCAGTGCCGGCGGCAGTTCCGGAACCGGCATGGCAACCGGCGATGCGCCCAGTGCTTCAATCACCCAGGCCCCCGTGCGGGTCGGGATGCGCATTTTCTTGCCTTCCAAATCCGCCGGAGAGCGCACTTCCGTGTCGGTCATGTGAATTCCCTGACCTGCATGGACGTGCAGGAACATGACTTCGACGCCCTTGTATTCGTCCTTCAGGTCACTCTCGTAAAGATCCATCAAGGCCAGGTTGGTGGCTGCTGTGTCGTTCTTGTGAACGCCCGGCAGTTCAAAAACCTCGGACCGTGGGAACAGGCCCGGCGTATAGCCATTCACCGTCCAGACCAGATCGACAACACCGTCGCGCACCTGGTTGATCAGCTCCGGCGGGCGGCCGCCGAGAGTCATTGCCGGATAGATTTCGATGGCAACCTTTCCGCCGGAGTTTTCTTCAACCTGCTTGGCCCAAGGCGCCAGCATCTTGGAATGGGCCGGAGCCTTTTCACCCAGGAAGTGGTGAAGTTTGAACTCGTAATCCGCGGCAACTGCCGACGATGCACCGAGTACAAAAAGCGCGGTTCCCAATATCGCATTCTTGATGTTGCTCATGATTCCTCCTCCAAGCGAATTCCATTTTCCGATGACTGATGCGCTATCGATCCGACAGGATCACAGTGAGCGTTTTCATCAGCGAACATTCCCGTCATTCTCGGTACAACCGACCGTATCAAGGCCGATTGCAAGTCCGGTCATTTGCAGTCCTTTGCACGCTCGCGACAAGCCGGCAGTTTCCGGTTTCTCAGTCTGCTTTTATTTGCTTTGTTAAATATTGTCAAATTAAGCAAACAGAACTCACGACGTTGCCAGGTGAACTGACCCGACAGTTTGAGGCTCTAAAGATCAGGTTCGAGATTTCCCGTGAGACCAAAATCTTCCACTCCTCCACAAATCATCTTCACTAATTAGTTTGGTAATGTAAATTGAGATATCGGGCCATATACTTTCCGTTTTTGGAAATAAAAATCCTTCTTCCTTCAATTTGACCGAACCGAGCAGCCTCACTTCCATTTGCTGCTGATTTCAGAAGACGCCGCACGCAGGCGGCTTTTTGCTCGCTCGACAAATTCAGCATCGAACCGGCTCAACATGCCGAAGACCGACAGCGACAGGATCATGTCTCCCTCTGCATTCCAGACTGGAACGGACACCGCCGCGATATCCGGCTCGTTGTCGCCAAGATTAAGCGCGTATCCCTTCCCCCGAACGGTTTCCAGGTCCTTCGTGAAACTTTCAGGATCGATCTGTTTCTGAGAATGAGCTCTCAAAACCGCTCCGTCCTGAAGGTAGGAAGCTCTTGTCTCCGGCGTCATATGAGCAAGCCAGAGCCTTCCCTGAGCCGAGTGCTGAAACGGCAGAACGGTTCCCGTTTTCACAATGACCGAAATCGACCGCTCGCTCTCTGAAACCGAAACGCAAACCGGTCCAAGCCGGTTCAGCCGGCAGGCCATGACAGATTCGTTCAGGTCTTTGCTTACCGCGTCGAGTACCGGCTTCACCATGACCGGCAACGGATTTGTAAGTTCGGCAAGACGCCCCAACTCCTCAAGCCTGGGTCCCAGGCCGAAGTGCCCGCGTCGCAAACTGGTAAGAGCGCCGACATGTTCGAGCGTCAGCAGAAAGCGATGCGCCGTGGATGTGTTGAGCCCAAGTTTCTGCGCGACCGTCACCGCCGACAGTTCGGACTGGTCTTCATCGAACAAGCGCAGAATTTCAAAGGCTTTTATCAAAGATCCGTTTAGCGGCGTGCTCATCAAATGCCCCCTTTCTTGTCTCACTGGTCTGCCCAGGTCGCATCGCAATCCAGTGCGCCCGCCTTGACGAACTCGGCACATCAGTTCAATATATGAAATATATATCTTATATAATGAGATTATGGAGTTTGCAATGGAAATCGGTCTCTTTATCGGCAACGAGGATGTTCCGGCAGATCGAGGTAGAAAATTCGACCGCAGATCGCCTGTAACCGGCGATGTGGTCACAACCGCAGCTTCTGCGGGGGCGGAAGATGTCAACGCTGCTGTCATAACTGCTCAGGAAGCTTTCGGGGCATGGTCGCAGACATCTCCAAACCAGCGCCGCACCATTCTGAATGCCTGTGCGGATGCACTGGAGGCCCGTAGCGCAGACTTTATCGCGCTCGGGGTTCAGGAAACCGGCGGGACCGGACCGTGGATCGGGTTCAATGTCATGCTGGGTGCCCGTGTGCTGCGCGAAGCCGCTTCGCTGACAACCCAGATCAAGGGAGAAATAATCCCCTCCGACAAGCCTGGCACCTTGGCCATGGGCTACCGGCAACCTGTCGGCGTTCTGGTCGGCATGGCCCCCTGGAATGCTCCGGTCATTCTCTCCGTCAGGGCCTTTGCGATGCCGATTGCCTGCGGCAATACGGTGGTGCTGAAGGCATCGGAAAAATGTCCCGCGCTACACAGGCTTATCGGCGACTGCATGAAGGCGGGAGGATTGCCGGAGGGCGTTCTGAACATCCTTCTTCACTCTCCCGAGGATGCCCCGGAGGTCGTGAACGCACTGATCGATCACCCGCTGACGCGCCGTATCAACTTCACAGGTTCAACCCGAGTCGGACGGATCATCGCGGAACGAGCGGCCAAGCACTTGAAACCCTGCCTGCTGGAGCTCGGAGGCAAGGCGCCTCAGATCGTGCTGGACGATGCAGACCTTCAGGCAGCCGTCAACGCGGCCGGCTTTGGCGCCTTCATGAACCAGGGCCAGATTTGCATGTCGACAGAAAAAATCGTGGTTCTGAATGAGGTTGCTGACGACTTTGCAACAGCATTTGCCGGAAAGGCCGACAGTCTTGTGACCGGCGACCCGGGCGAGCAGGTTCATCTCGGATCGGTCGTTGATGTCGACACAATCCAGCATGTGAAATCGCTTATAGACGATGCCGTGGCCAAGGGCGCGAAGGTCATCGCCGGCGGTGTGCCGGACAATGGCACGATCATGCCCGCGACTGTCGTGGATCATGTCACTCCGGAAATGGACATCTATTCTGCGGAAAGTTTCGGCCCGGTTACCACGATCATTCGTGCAGCAAACGAAACTGACGCTATCAGGATTGCCAATGACACCGAGTATGGTCTGACCGCCTCGGTCTTCAGCCGCGACACAGGCCGGGCCATGAAAGTCGCCAAGCAGATCCAGACCGGGATTTGCCACATAAACGGACCAACTGTCGGAGACGAAGCACAAATGCCGTTCGGCGGCACCAAGGCATCCGGATATGGCCGGTTTGGCGGTACCGCAGCGATCCCCGAATTCACCGAACTGCGTTGGATCACCATAGAAGACCCGAACCAGCACTATCCGATCTGAGGACAGGACAATGCGCATAGCAATACTCGGTGCGGGCGCTCTCGGCTCTGTTATCGGTGCCTTTCTGTTCCGCGAAGGCCGAGACGTTTCGCTGTGGGACATCAACATGGATCATCTGCAGGCGATCAGGAAGGACGGGCTCCTTTTCGATGGACCGGCAGGCCGCGAGACATTGAAAATTCCGGCAATGCGTCCTGACGAAGCCGTCGAAACGCCAGATCTCATCGTTCTGCTCACCAAGACCATTCACACGGACACGGCCCTGTCCGGTATTGCCGCACATATCGAGGCCGGAGCCCGGGTCCTGACACTGCAAAATGGTCTGGGGAACGCCGAGCGGGTGGCTGGTCACGTGCCAGCCGGCCGGTTGCTTTATGGCTGCACCATGATGCCGGGTCGTTTCATTGCGCCCGGCCACGTCGCAACGCAGGGAAACGGTTCAGCCTCTTTCAAGGCATATGCATCGGAGGGAGAGCCGTTCGCCCGCGAGATTGCAATCGACGACGACAGTTTTTCACTGTCCCTATCAGATCGGACAGACCAGATCATCTGGGAAAAGGCGGCGTTCAACTGTGCCATGAACACCTGCGCAGCACTGACGGGCGCGCGCGTCGGAGATTTCGAAGCACATGCAGATATTCATGATCTGCTGCACGCAATCGCAGCGGAAGTCATCGCCGTCGCCCACACGCAGAACGTCCCCGCAAGTCTGGAAACGGTACAAAGCCAGATCGCCCATGCACTGGCTGAACACACAGAACACAAGCCCTCCATGCTCCAGGACCTGGAGGCAGGCAGACCGACTGAAATCGGCAGTCTCAGCGTTGTGGTCGCTGAGAAGGCTCGGACCATGGGCGTTGCCGCTCCGTTGAACACCGCCCTGGCAGCATTGGTCGGGCTGAAGTCCGACCTTGTTGTCAAGGGAGCCATGTGAATGACCGTGAAGGAGAACGACATGAGCCAGGACGCAGGCCCTCTATCGGCCGGTGGCGCGATTTTCGGCAAGATGAAAGCTCTCGGCATCGACTATGTCTTTGTGAATTCCGGAACCGATTTCCCGCCGATCATCGAAGGGATGGTGGCGGCGGCGCACGAAGGCATCGAACTGCCGACCGCCGTCGTCGTGCCGCATGAACATGTCGCCATGGGCATGGCGCACGGCTACTACCAGATTTCCGGAAAAATCCAGTCGGTCATGCTGCACACGAATGTCGGTCTGTCCAACGGTGTGACGGGGGCGATCAACGCCTGGTGCGACCAGATCCCCGTTCTGATGATGTCAGGGCGCACACCGGTGACCGAAGGCGCAAGGTTTGGCGCACGTACAGTGCCAATCGGCTGGGGCCAGGAGATGTTCGACCAGACCGCGCTGGTCCGCGAGGTCACCAAATGGGACTACGAGCTTCGGTTTCCCGAACAGGTCGCGGAGCTCTTCGACCGGGGCTGGGCCATTGCCAATTCCACACCCAAGGGCCCTGTTTATCTCAGCCTGCCCAGAGAGGTCCTGTGTGAACCGACACCCCCGGCAGGACTGGACACTCCTTCAAGCATGGCTCCTGTCATCACAGCGGCAACCGAGGGCGACATCAAGAGAGCGGCCGACCTTCTGGCTGGCGCTGAAAAACCCTTGATCATCAGCCAGCGCGGTGCCGGCTCCGAAGAAGCCTTTGCGGCACTACCGCAGTTTCTTGCCGACTGGGCCATCCCGCTTTCCCATTACTGGGCGAACATGCTGTCCGTCCCCTTGTCTCATCCGATGCAGATCGGTTCGGCGCCGGAAGCGATGCTGGCCGAGGCCGACGTTGTTCTCGTGATCAACGCCTTGGCTCCATGGTGGCCGGACAAGGTGACATTGCGCGACGACGTCAAGGTTATTCAGCTGGGACCGGACCCGCTGTTTACCCGAACCCCGATCCGCAATTTCCCGGCACATGTGACCCTGGCCGGCGAGACAGCGGACACGCTTCTGGCTCTGATTGCGGAAATGAACCGGCGCTCCAAGGACGACGCCTATATCGACAGCCGCAGACAACGCATTTCTGAAGTCTCGGCCGCAAATCGGCGGGCTGTTGTTGAAAAAGCGGAGCGCGGCAAAAACAGCCCGATGACCAAGGAGTGGGTCAGTCACTGCCTCGGCAAAGCCATCAAGGGGCGCAAGGCAACTGTATTTCACGAGCTTGGGTGTCCACTGGATCAACTCGACCTTGACAGCCACAACAGCTATTTTCAGGAACCTTACTCCGGCGGCCTGGGTTGGGGACTGCCGGCGGCACTCGGCGCGCAGCTCGCCGATCGCGACCGGCTGGTGTTCGCAACGGTCGGCGACGGCAGCTACATGTTCGCCAATCCGACGGTCTGCCATCAGGTAGCCGAGGCGCTGGAGCTCCCGGTCATCGTACTGGTGCTCAACAACGAGGAATGGGGCGCCGTCCGCCATTCGGTGGTGGGAACCTACAAGGGCGGCCTTGCACATCAGGCGAACGAGGTTCCGCTCACTTCACTCAAACCCAGTCCCGATTTTGCCAGAACGGCCGAAGCCAGCCGGGCCTACACAGAGACAATCACCGACGGCGAAGATCTGCCGGGTGCTCTGGAGCGCGCCATCAAAATCGCGACGGAGGAAAAACGCCAGATTCTCTTCAATATCGCTATTGAGAGAGTGAATCCCGCTTGAGCAGTTGCCATCTGCGAATTGACCTTCATTCAGGTGGCCAAAGAAAAAGTCCCTGCCAAAGCGGCAGGGACTTTCAGTTGGCATTTGCCCGGCACATATGGGCAGTTTGCTCAAAAAAACGCGCTGATCCCTTGCGGCGTTTTTTGTTTCCAGGCCTAAAGAGGACGCTTCGGCCTGGTATTTGATTTCGTTTCGACACGAAGGTCTTCAATGTGTACCGGGTCGGGTCCGGTTATGGTGCCGAACCCGAACCGGCCGTACGACCGCTCCCTTTGGCCTCATTTTATCGGAGACGGTCAAAACGCGTGCACCAGATATTTGCGAAGCCAGAAAACTGCGATTGAGGCGCACACTCCTTGACTATCATCAAGCCGGGACAGCTTATTGAGCCGCAATCGGCATCCTTGCCAGTTGGCACTGGTTCCAGAGGGAATGAAGGGCGGCGACCAGCCGGTCGATATCGGCAGGCGTATGAACCGGTGACGGAGTGATCCGCAGCCGTTCCGTCCCCTTCGGCACCGTGGGATAGTTTATCGGCTGGATGTAAATGCCGAAATCCGTCAACAGCGTATCGGACAGGAACTTGCACTTGGCCGGGTTGCCAACCATCACCGGAATGATGTGGCTCGGATTGTCGACATGCGGGATGCCGAGAGTGTCGAGCCGCCTGCGGACCGTTGCAACATTTGCCTGTTGGGCTTCCCGTTCCACGGAACTTTGCTTCAGATGCTGGATGGAAGCGGTCGCGGCAGCAGCAATGGCGGGTGGTAGTGCTGTTGTAAAGATAAAGCCGCTGGCGAAGCTGCGCACGAAGTCACATAATTCCGCAGAGGCCGCGATGTAACCTCCGACCACGCCAATGGCCTTGCCGAGTGTGCCTTCGATCACCGTCAGACGATCCATCAGCCCCTCGCGCTCGGCAATGCCGCCGCCACGTGGCCCGTAAAGACCAACCGCATGCACCTCGTCCAGGTAGGTCATCGCACCGTACTTGTCCGCCAGATCGCAGATCTCGGCGATCGGAGCAATGTCGCCATCCATGGAGTAGACGCTTTCAAAGGCGATCAGTTTCGGCTTGTCCGGATCCGCGGCAGCCAATTTTGCCTCGAGGTCTTCCAGGTCGTTGTGCTTCCAGATCACCTTTTCGGCACGCGAATGGCGTATGCCCTCAATCATCGATGCGTGATTCAGGCTGTCGGAAAAGACGATGCAGCCCGGAATTTTCGATGCGAGTGTTCCGAGTGCCGCCCAGTTGGACACATAGCCTGAGGTGAAAACAAGCGCGGCTTCCTTACCGTGAAGATCCGCAAGCTCTGCTTCCAGCAAAACATGGTCATGGGTGGTGCCTGAAATGTTGCGTGTTCCACCGGCCCCGGCACCGCAGCGGTCGATGGCATCGTGCATCGCTGCAATCACCTTGGGGTGCTGCCCCATGCCCAGATAGTCGTTGGAACACCAGATAGCCACCTCGTCAGCGTGGTTGTTGTGGGTCCAGACCGCTTCGGGAAAGGAACCGCGCTTACGCTGAAGATCGATGAAAACCCGGTAATTTCCCTCTTGTTTGAGCTCGGTCAACCGGTTTCTGAAAAAGGCCTGATAGTCCATGGTATCCTCGCTTTCTCATCTTGCCTGAAAAGCTAGACACCGGACGCGCAGGATTAAATGACTATAGTCAAGTTGTCGGGAAGAAGACGTCCCATGTCCGCATTTCAACGCATGTGACGTGTTGAAGCAGTTGTGTAAGGTGCGGCAACGGAGAGCAGATCCAGAAGCTGGGTCTGAGAAGGATTTAAAGAGATGCCGAACGAACGCCGCAGGAAGATCGCGCAGAATTCCCTGTTGCTGAAAAGTTTTTCCCAGGAAATTCAGGACATGGTGCTGAGCATGTCCAGCTGGCGCGAATACGACCGAGGGGAAACGCTCTTCCTGCAAGGTGAAACCGCGCAGGCCATTCACATTGTCACCGAAGGTTGGGTCAAGCTTTATCGCATCGCGCCGAACGGAGGCGAAGCGGTGGTGAACGTGTTTGCGAAGGGTGAAAGTTTCGGCGAAGCAGTAGCTTTCCGTGGCCATGCCTATCCCGTTTCGGCGGAAGCGGTGACGGCCTGTGAAGTCATGCGCATCCCGAGCGTTGCCTTGCTGGAAGCCATGCGCAAGGATCCGGAAATCGCGGTCTCCGTGCTGGCATCCACCTTTGCACACCTGCATTCGCTTGTGTCCCAGCTTGAACAGCTCAAGGCGCAAACGGGTCCGCAGCGGGTCGCAGAGTTCCTGCTGGAGCTTTGTGAGCACGAGGAAGGCAGCTGCGTCGTGACCCTTCCCTACGACAAGTTCCTGATCGCCGGACGTCTCGGCATGAAACCGGAAAGCCTGTCGCGCTCGTTCGCCAAGCTGAAGACCGTCGGAGTGCATATCAAGCGCAACCACGCGGCCATCGACAATATCGAGCGCCTCAGGGACTTTTCCGAAACCGATCCCGTGGAAGCCTGGCACAAAGCGCAATGACACAACTGGACACAGCCCTGCAGGCTATCGACACTGCAAACACCGCAGACCCCAACGCCGAAGACGGACAGCCTGCCGCCCTGCTATACGGACAGCGCATGACATCGGAGCTGGACCGCCTGTTTCCAGAGGCACCCGACAGCCTGAAAATTGCTGCCAGAGGTCAACACATCGAACGGTGGTCCATTCCCAGGAGCAGCTATCCGGAAGGCAAAGCCGGCTACCACGCCTGGCGTCGGGACCTCGCCGGACACCATGCCGAACGCGTTGGTGCGATCATGGCCGATGCCGGATATTCAGAGGATGATATTGCGGACGCCGGACGGATTCTGCGCAAGGAAGGCATCAAGCGGCACGCCGATGTACAGGCCCTGGAAGACGTTATCTGCTTCGTGTTCCTGAAATGGTACTTCGCGCCCTTTGCCGCCAAACACAGCGACGACAAGGTTCAGGGCATCGTCGAGAAAACGGCACGTAAGATGTCGGAAGATGCCCGGCAGAGGGTCCTTCAGGAGTTCGATCTGCCGCAAACACTGGCCGCAGCCTTCAGACCGTGAATGCCGGTACCAGGAACAATACAAGCAGCAGCAAACTGTAGAGCCCCAGGGCCCAATTGAAGCCAGCGAGCCAGGCAGGCGCCTGCCAGAGCCCCAGGTAGCGCGACAGGATCACCCGCGCTTTCATCCAGGCGAAGACCAGGACAAACACACCAATGGTGCTGGCGCTGACCGAAGCGCCGGCAAGAACCGCCGCCAGAACGGAAGCTCCGCTTAGGAACAAAAGCACCAACCAGGCACGTGTTGTCGGATTGATTGTCATTTCAGATCCCCGGACCTCGCTTCAGCCGAGCAGATAAATCACCGGAAAAAGCAGCACCCAGACAAGGTCCACCATGTGCCAGAAGGCTGTTCCCACCTCCTGGTTGCGAGGGGCGTCCTTCCAGGCAACGAGGGCGAGAATGGCAATTCCGGCGACTACGTGCGCCGCGTGAAATCCGGTCAGCAGATAGTAGAACGTGAAAAGCGGATGGGTTTCGGTCGAGACGCCCGCCGCAATCAGGTCAGCGTATTCGTAGCCCTTGATGATCAGGAATACGGTTCCCAGAACCATGGCAGCCAACAGGTGCCAGCGCGCAGCCGCTCGCTTGCCGTCAAGCCTGAATTCAACAGCCCTTGCCGCCAGAAATCCGCTTGTGATCAGCACAATCGTGTTGATGCCTGCGAGCGTCGGATGCAGTTCGGCCCGCGCGGCCGCAAAACCGGCAGGGTCGAAAATCCGGACGCCGAGAAAAGCCGCCAGCCCTGCACCGAACACCAGCAGCTCGCTGATGATCAGAACCCACATCATCAGGTCGCCGGGCAACTCGTCCAGCGACCCGGCCCGCGTTGCCGCTACCGGGTCGTTCATGATTATCCTCCGACAAGCTGACGGTAGATCTGCGGCAGTGCCTGAGTGAGCTTGTCCGGATGCGGAATGACTGCGAAGCCACCCTGCCCGAACAGTCTCGGGAACCAGGACTTTGCCGACTTGTCGATGGTCACACCGAAAACCGACTGGCCGGCGCGCCGAGCTTCGCGTACTGCCATTCTCGTATCTTCAATGCCGTGCCGACCCTCATAGTGATCAAGGTCGTTCGGCTTGCCGTCTGTGATCACGAGAAGAAGCTTGCGCTTGCGCGATTGCTCGGCCAATTCGGCACTTGCATGGCGCATCGCCGCTCCGAGACGGGTGTAAAAGCCGGGCTTCAAACCGCTGATCCTGTGTTCCACAGTCGCAGACATCGGCTCGTTGAAACGCTTGCAGCTTTGCAGATAGACACGATGACGCTTCAGGGATGAAAAGGCGCTGATCGCGAAATCATCTCCGCACGCGTTCAATCCCCAGGCAAGCGCCGTCAGTGCTTCGCGTTCAATGTCGATCACAGTTCTCCCGGTCACCGCACTCTCCGTGGAGCGGGACACGTCAAGCAGGATCGACACTGCCAGATCACGTGCCTCGGGACGAGTCTGAAGCCAGATCCGTTCGTTTCCGACACCGCTCGCGATCCGCTCTACCTGCGACCGCACGGCTGCATCCATATCCAGACCGTCGCCTTCCAGGTGCCCACGGGTCGTGACCCGGCCCGGGCGTAGAGCTTCAAACTGGCGTTTGACCGAACGGATCCGCCGTGCTGCGGCCGGATCTCTGGCCACGATATCGTTTTCCGGATCGGCGTCAGCGACACTTGTCAGAACGCAGACATGGTCAGGCAGATACCTGCCCTTCCGCGCTTCCCATTCCGGATAGAGCGTGCGTCCGGACAGGCGCTCCCGATCGACATCCTCAGGTGCCAGGTCGAGATGCAGTTTCAATCTGGTCGCCGGAGCCTTGGAAATCTGGCCGAGACCGATCTCGTCCTGGTCTTCGGCCGCCTTCTTGGCGTCGTCGTTGTCATCATCGTCGACACGGCGATTGAGGTTCAGGAATTCCGCCCAGCTCAGGATCGCTTCGAACTTGTGCAGAATCAGGCTGTCCTTGCGCTCCGCCTGATCTGACTTGCGCCTGCGAGCGCGAACGGTCTTGCCTGTGCCTTCCTCTCGCTCGCCGTCCGTTTCACGGTTCTCGACACCATCACCGGTAGAGAAGACGACGTCACGAAACTGAGGCCAAAGAGCAACAGGACGGAACGGACGATACCCTCGAGGGGCAGACATGTCCCCAAGCTCTCCGGACTCCACCCTGGATTTCAGATCCAGCACATCGCGCGGCAGGTCTGCGGTGTCGCCCAGTAGATGTCGAACAAGGCGCTCGACCCGGGTTTCCACTGTCGGCAGAGATGCTGATGGCCTTTGCCGCAGGATACCGTCGCAAAGGGCCTCGTAAAGATTCTTAAGTCCGGGCGCACCGTCCAGCGTCCGGTCCACCAGTTCACCGACGACGCGCAGGGCCTGCAAGTCTGCACGCAGCGGATCCTCTTCCGGCGCGAAGTCAGGAGCATTCGCAGCCATGGCCGTCAGCCAGACATAAAGCGCTGCATTGGCTTCGCGGATCGGGAATACGGCCAGGCTTGCGGGCAGCCGCAGTATCTCGCCGTCAAAACTGGCGCGTGGAACGATTTCAGCTTCCGTACCGAGCCGCCTCAGAAAACTGAGGCGGTGGTTGGAAACCTCTTCGGAAACCGAGCGGAATTCCACACTGTGGTCTCCACCCAGTCCCCTGAAGAGAACCGCAAGCCGCCCGCCGACCTCACTGAGGTCGACCGCGGCTCCATGATGCACCTCGGGTGCATCCAGGCGGCTTGCGAATGCGTGCCACAGTTTCCCGACCGTTTCTTCGGGTTCCCATGGCTCGATGTCGATCTTGCCCATCGGTCTGGCCTCACCCAAACACGGCCGTGACAAGATCTTGGAGCCCGCGTTTCACGTCGTCATCGTCGGTCAGCGGTTCTATCATTGCGGCGATAATGGCCCGCTCCACGGGCATTCCCTGTGCAATCAGCGTTGCGGCATAGACCACAAGGCGGGTGGACACTCCTTCTTCGAGATCCTGGCCCTTGAGTGCCCGCAACTTGCCGGCCAGACGGACGAGAGTTTTCACGCGTTCGCGGTCAAGACCGCTTTCTTCCGCAACGATGTCGACTTCGAGGTCAGGTGCGGGAAAATCGAATTCAAGTGATATGAAACGCTGCCGTGTCGACGGCTTCAGCGTCTTCAGGATGTTCTGATAGCCCGGATTGTAAGATGCCACCAGCATGAAGCCCGGCGCCGCGACCAGCTCTTCACTGGTGCGGTCAATCGGCAAGGTTCTGCGGTCGTCCGTCAGCGGGTGAAGAACAACGGTGACGTCCTTGCGCGCCTCGACGACTTCATCGAGGTAACAGATCGCACCTTCCCTGACCGCGCGGGTCAGCGGCCCGTCGACCCAGACCGTTTCGCCACCTTTCAGAAGATAGCGACCGATCAGATCGGCGGCGGACAGGTCGTCGTGACAGGCAACGGTGTAGAGTTTGCGACCGAGCTTTGCCGCCATGTGAGAGACAAAGCGGGTCTTGCCGCAACCGGTCGGACCTTTCAGCAGAACCGGCAGTCCGTTGCTGTGAGCCGCCTCGAAGACGGCGCATTCGTCACTTTGGGCGAGGTAAAAAGGGGCGTCAGCCGCCCCTTTTCCCAAGGATACACTTCCTTCCATCGGAATTACTCCGCAGGTACTTCTGCAGTTTCACCGGAGGCGATGACTTCGCGCCGGGGAACCGCAACCGAGTAAATGAACAGCAGGGCACCGAGAACGACTGCCACGCCAGAACCGAACCGCATCCAGTAGAACAGAGCCAACTGGTCCTGAACGTCCATGAAGTAGTCGCCATTGACGCGCTGCAGGTGTGTCTGAACAGTGCCGGCAAAGGTCAGGACGAAGGTCATGAACGCCATGCCGCCGGACATCAGCCAGAAGGATGCCATGTTGAGAACCTGGTTATAGGGATCGCGTCCCCGCAGGATCGGCATGGCGTAGCTGATGATGGCCAGGTTCAGCGATACATAGGCACCAAAGAAGGCAAGGTGACCGTGAGCTGCAGTGATCTGCGTGCCGTGGGTGTAGAAGTTGACACCGTGCAGCGTGTGCAGGAAGCCCCAGACGCCAGCGCCGAAGAAGGCAAGCGTTGCACAACCGAGCGACCACAGGAGAGCGGCCTTGTTCGGATGGTCGCGGCGACCTTTCCAGACCATGACGAAGGCGAACGCCATCATTGCGAAGAACGGAATGACTTCAAGTGAGGAGAAGATCGATCCGATCCACTGCCAGTAACTAGGAGTACCGATCCAGTAGTAGTGGTGGCCGGTTCCCAGAATGCCGGAGAACAGTGCGGCTGCAACGATGACATAGAGCCACTTTTCGACGACTTCGCGGTCAACACCTGTCAGTTTCAGCATCAGGTAGGCCAGGATGGAGGCCATGATCAGTTCCCAGACGCCTTCAACCCAGAGGTGGACGATGTACCACCAGTACTGCTTGTCGAGCGCCAGGTTGCTCGGGTTGTAGAAGGAGAACAGGAACAGCAGCGCCAAACCCCACAGGCCCAGCAGCAGGATGTTGGTGATGGCGGTTTTCTTACCCTTCAGAACCGTCATTGTGACGTTGTAGAGGAAGATCAGCGCGGCGACGACGATGCCCACCTTGACCCATTTGGGTTGTTCGATGAACTCGCGGCCTTCCTTGCCAAGCAGCCAGTTGCCTTCAAACAGGTTGAAGACATAGGTCACGACCACGCCGAGCGTGCCGAGCACCAGGATCGCAAGCTGCAGATAGGCAAGTTTGGTCGAATGGATTTCCCGTTCCGATTCTTCCGGAATGAGAAAATAGGCAGCGCCAAAGAAGCCCAGCAGCAACCAGACGATCAGACTGTTGGTGTGCAACATCCGGATGATGTTGAACGGGAGAAGTTCGGAGAGAAAGTTCGGCTGGACATAGACAAATCCCGCCAGCAGCCCGCCCAGAACCTGGATGGCAAAAAGGCCCAGGGCGACGGCGAAATACGCCAGGGCGACTTTCTGTGATTCGTATTTCATTGTTCGTTCCTTTTCGCTTTCGGATCAGCCGGCGTCATTCGGCGGCCAGTCCTGGGCGTCGATATTGTCGGTCCAGATCAGGAAGTTTGCGAGGTCGCGAATTTCCTTGTCGGTCAGGTTGAATTGAGGCATCTGCCGGCGGCCCTCGATGCCCGTCGGCATGGATTCCATCCAGGCTTTCAGGGTTTCGAAAGCAGCGTCCGGATCGTCCAGGACGCCCCAGCGTGTCATCACGTTGGCGACTTCAGGTGCGTAGTAGGCGCCCTCGCCGAGGATCGTGTGACAGTTGATGCAGGCATTTTCTTCCCAGACGTGCTTGCCGGCTGCCACGCTTTCCGTGATGCCGGCATGATCGGTCGATGTGCCAGTGATGTAAAAATGGCTGTGCGCCGATAGACCCAGGAAGATGATGATGAAGAACAGTGACCCGCCATAGAATATATTTCGGGCCATGCTTTTAGTCATGACTTCGCGCATTACGCGCTCCTTTCCGCCGTGTTGAATGTGGCGAAAGGGTGACAGGGTGGGCTGGCATTTCCTTAACCAAAGTCAAGCAATGCAATTCAACGCGCTTTGGATGTGTTTGAAGAATTTTTTTCAGACGAATTTGCCGTCTGAAACAGCTGATTTTGCCTGCGACAATCTTGAGCAGTCAGTTTTCGACGATACCTTTTTCGTGCCTTATTTCAGCCACTTATAATCATTCCAAATTCATGCATATTTTAAAAACACGTCTGTTTTCAGTACCTTCCATGGATTCATCTTAACGAAAGTCAAGGAAGCAAGCTGCCGAATGCACGAGGTTCGCGAGTGCCTCACCAGCATTTGGAGTTTGAAATGTCACATCCAAGAAAGAGAAAAGGGTCAGGCCACGCCTTAGCGGCCGGGCTTGCGTTGCTTTTAGGCAGCGTGACAGCGCCTGCCTTTGCAGAAGGTCCTACATTGAGCGAGGAGGCCTTTGAACGTTCCAAGCAGCTCTACTTCGAGCAATGCGCAGGCTGCCATGGTGTTCTTCGCAAGGGTGCGACCGGTAAAAACCTCGAGCCTCACTGGAAGAAGACCGCGGCTGACGGAACCGTCACCGAAGGCGGCACCCTGAAACTGGGTCAGGAACGGCTTGAGAAGATCATCGCCTGGGGTACCGAAGGCGGTATGAACAACTTCTCGGACATTCTGACCGAGCAGGAAATCAAGGACCTCTCCACCTACATCATGATGGAGCCGCCGAAGCCGCCGGAAATGTCGCTGGCACAGATGGAGGCGACCCGCAAGATCTATGTCGAGGAGAAGGATTACCCGACCGAGCCGCTGCACGGCCGGAACTGGGAGAACTTCTTCGTCGTCATCGAGCGTGACGTAGGCAAGGTTGCCATCATCGACGGCGACACCAAGGAAGTCCTGGCCCACATCCCGACCGGCTACGCCGTTCACGTGATCAAGGCCTCCGAGCATCACAAGCTGGAAGAACCGGAAAATCCGGGCCGCTTCTGGTACACGATGGGCCGCGACGGCAAGATGACCAAGATCGACCTCTGGCAGACGCCGGACAAGATGCTGGTTTCGGAAGTCAAGATTGCCTATGACGCCCGCGATGTGGCGATTTCCGGCGACGGCAAATACGTCATCGGTGGCGGTTACTGGCCTCCGCATTTCGCGATCGTCGACGCCCAGACCATGGAACCGCTGAAGGTCGTTTCCACTCGCGGCATGAATGTGGACGGAGAGTATGTGGAAGAAAGCCGCGTGGCTGCCATCTACACCACTCCGAACGAGCCGACCTGGCTGGTTGCTGTCAAGGAACTGGGCCAGATGTGGCAGGTCGACTACTCCGACCTGGACAACCTGCGCATCGACAAGATCGATTCTGCCAAGTTCCTGCATGACGGGTTCTTCGACCCGACAGGCCGGTACTTCCAGATCGCCGCGAACGCGTCGAACAAGATGGTTGTCGTCGATACCAAGGACCGCAAACTCGAGGCGATGATCGACGTTGCTGCCCTGCCGCACCCCGGCCCGGGCGCCAACTGGAACGACCCGAACTGTGGCCCGGTTGCAGGTACGACTCACCTTGGCGTGGGCACCGTGACGGTCTGGGGTAACGACCCGGAAAACCGCGCGGATGACGCCTGGAAGGTCTGCTACGAAGTCGAAACCGATGGTGCCGGCCTCTTCATCCGGACGCACCCGAACTCGAAATACGTCTGGGCCGACCAGACCAAGCACCCCGAGCCTGAAATTCAGCAGTCGGTGCAGGTCATCTCGAAAGAGACCGGTGAGATCGTGAAAACGATTCAGATCACCGAAGAGGAAGGCAATGCAGCCGTTCACTTCGAGTTCAACAAGGACGGTACCGAAGTCTGGGTTTCCAAGTGGAACCTGGCGGACTCCCTGGAGCCCAATGGCGAGATCGTCATCTTCGACGCCGAGACGCTTGAAGAAAAAGCACGGATCAAGGGCCTCTACGCTCCGACCGGCAAGTTCAACGTCTACAACCGTTCGAACCACGTCACCTAACGTGACCTAGCGACCCTTTGAAGGGCGGGCTGCTCGCCCGCCCTTCTTTTTTTTCCAGCGGCAACAGGACGGTGTCGGCGCTTGGGCAGCCGACTTTCACAGGCGCTTTTGCGCAGCCTGCAGTCCGTTGGTTCGCGGCCCAACTGCGAAGGGTCGACCAAGATAACCGAATACGGAGCCTGGACATGACCGAGAGCAGTCAGGGTGGAGACAAGAAGAAGCCGATCTGGCGCAGATACGTGCTTTGGGGCATGCCCATCGGGGCAGCCGCAGCAGTATTCATCGCCGGCATTGTCTTCTGGGGCGGTTTCAACACCGCAATGGAAGCCACAAACACCAAGGAATTCTGTATCTCCTGCCACGAGATGCGCGATTTCGTCTTCCAAGAATACACGGGCACAATCCATGACGTGAACCGTTCGGGCGTTGGAGCGACGTGCTCCGATTGTCACGTGCCGAAAGACTGGACACACAAGATCATCCGCAAAATCAAGGCTTCCAGAGAGCTCTGGGGCAAGATGACCGGATCGATCGCCACGAAGGAAAAATTCGAAGCAAAGCGCGTTCATCTGGCCATGAACGAATGGGAGCGGATGAAAGCGAACGATTCGCGTGAATGCCGCAACTGTCACGGCTTCGATTCGATGATGCCGGAATTCCAGAAACCGCGTGCGCGCCAGCAGCACCTGAACGCAATGGAAACCGGTCAGACCTGCATCGACTGTCACAAGGGCATCGCCCACTCGGACCTGCGCGACCGCGCCGATCCCGACTACATCGAAAAACTTGAAACACCGAACCCGGCTTTCAAACGCGACGTGCCTGAGGAGTATCTTGCGAGCCTGAAATACATCACCGAAAAGGAAGCTGAAGAAGAAGCTGCAAAAAAGGCTGCGAAAAAGGCCGAGCGTGAAGCCGTTCAGGCACAGATCGCCAGCGCCGTTGAAGCAGCGCGCGCGGAAGAGCGGGCAAAACTGGAAGGCCAAGCCGGAGAGGCGGCCGCAAGCGGCAACGCTGGTGGTACTGCTGCTGGTGGTGGCAACGTCGCGTCAAACATTGACTGGAACGCCGTTGCGCCGGTCGACATGACCCTGTTCTATCCCGGACAGGCTTCATTCGAGTGGGTGCAAAACGGCAAGACCCACGGTGGCGCACGCCCGCTCACCAAGGGCGGCGATGCCTGCACGACCTGCCATGCCAAGGAACTGGAGACGATCGGCAAAAAGATCGCGGCCGGTGGCGAGACCGAACCGACCCCGATCCCCGGGAAGCCAGGCACGATTGACGCTACCGTGCAGGCCGCACATGACGGTGAAAACCTTTATGTGAGACTTCAGTGGCCTGAAACCGCGCACAGCCCTGCTCCATTTGTCGAAGGCGGCAAGATGGATCCGGACAACCAGGTCAAGGTGGCCATGATGATCACCGGTACGGGTATTGAACTGGGTGAACAGGTCGGATGCTGGTCCTCCTGTCATGCCGACAACACCTACATGCCGTTCGACCCGGGAGCGGAGGCGATTGCCGCCAATGCGGATGTCGCTGCCCAGTTGGAAGCGAAAGAGACGATCACCAAGTACCTGACCGAAAGCCGCACAAAGGTTGAAGTCAAAGGCCGGAGAGGCAAGGCCCAGGGTGGCTGGGACAAGCTGAAATCTGCCGAAGAGATCGACCAGCTTCTCAACGACGGGACCTTCCTGGATCTGCTGCGTGTCTATGCCGATGGCACGGCAAGCAACGGATACCTTTTGGACCGCCGTGTCGAAAATGGAGGCGAGATCGCCGCCGAAGCCAGCCTGTCCGGTGGCATGTGGACCGTCGTGTTCTCACGGCCGCTCATCTCGGGTGCCGCCGGCGATGTTCCGCTTGAGCCAGGCAAGACCTACACGGTCGGATTTGCCATCCACGACGACTACGCAGCTGCACGCTTCCACCACGTGACGCTGAACACCAGTCTGGCGCTGGATGACGAGACGGCACAAATTGACGTCGTCAAACAATAACCCAGATGGGGCGGCCGGATCCGGCCGCCCCAATTCCGTTCAAGCGAAGGAGATACTGCATGTGCTTTAAACCGTTCTGTTTTTCCGCCGCGCTGCTTTCGCTTCTGGCCTTTGTTCCTGCAGCATCCGCAGATGAGAAAACCGAGGCCATCTGCGCCGAGGCCGAAGAGCGCTATTCCGACATGTTCGGGCATCCCTCCTCGGAAGAAGACGGCGTAACTGTCGTCAAGATGTACAAGTACAAGTTCTGTCCAGAGGCACTGACGGTTCCGGTCGGCACAACGGTTCGCTGGGTCAATGTCGACAAGCGCACCAGTCATACGGTGCTTTTGAAAGAGACGGATACACCTGAATCCGACCGGCTTTTTCCAGAAGAGACTTTCGAATTCACCTTCCTTTCTGCCGGACAGCAGAACTATCTGTGCGGCCCGCATTGGGAAACGCAGAAGATGATCGGAATGGTGAGCGTAACGCCTTGAGGGCTTTTTGAAAAAGTCCGCAAGGCAGTGCGGTTCCGTTGACTATTGTCAAGCCGCCTCCGCTCAAAATGAGCGATCATGCTGCCATGAAACGCCTCACTGAAATAGCGGCCATTTCGGCCCGGTTTGCCCCAGTCGGCAGACCGCTGGTGCAGGCAGGTTTCACAAAGAACCAAGCATCCAATTTTCTCGGGAGAAGCGAGGTCCCTCATGACTGGTAAAGTCTATCTCATCGGAGCCGGTCCAGGCGATGTCGAACTTCTTACCCTGCGTGCACTGCGCATGCTTCAGGCTGCGGACGCCGTTGTTTACGACCGGCTCGTTTCTCCCGAAATCCTGGCACTCGCTCCGGAGGGAGCGGAGAAGGTCTTTGTCGGGAAATCGCCTGACAACCACCCGGTTCCCCAGGAAAAAATCAATGAAATTCTGGCCGACCTTGCCCAGAAGGGCCGGACGGTTGCCCGCCTGAAAGGCGGCGATCCGCTTATCTTCGGCCGTGGGTCGGAGGAAGCTGCTCACCTGACCTCCGTTGGCATTCCGGTCGAATACGCTCCAGGCATTACAGCTGCCCAGGGTGCGGCGGCATCCAGCGGCGTTCCGCTCACTCACCGGGGCCTGGCAACAGGTGTGCGCTACGTGACCGGTCACCGCCAGGCCAACGGCACGCTCGATCTGGACTGGCGCAGCCTCGCCAGCAATGAAACGACACTCGTTGTCTACATGGGCGTTGCCAATATCGGTCAGATCGCCATGCGATTGATTGCCGAAGGGTTGAATGAATCAACACCTGTCATGGCGATTGCAAATGCGACAACCCCTCGCGAAACACGGTTGTTCACGCGACTGAACCGGGTTGCGATGGATGTACGCGAAGCAGGCCTAGAGGCTCCGGTTCTCTTCGTGATCGGCCAGGTCGTGACCTTATGCGCCGAATGGCCGGACACGGCGACGGACTTCATCAGCGCTGCCGAAAGCGAAGTGTCATTCGGACAGCAGGCTCATGCGTAAGCTTCTTGCCATCCTCTTCTTCCTAGCCACTCCCTCCATGGCGGAAGAGGTCAGCGCACCCGACAAGCTGGTCAATCTTGTGCATCAGGATTGCGGCTCCTGTCACGGGCTGACGCTGAAGGGCGGGCTCGGACCGGACATCCGGCCCGAGTCCCTGTCTCACTACGATATCGAGACGCTTTCCACTGTTGTCCTCGACGGTGTTCCAGGCACAGCCATGCCCCCCTGGCGCCCGCTGATGAGCGAAGCGGATGCAAAGAAAATTGCCGAATATCTCTTGCAAGGAGACTTGAAATGAAGTGGCTCTCTGGCGCCGTTCTGGCAATGATGATGGTCGGCGGTGTGCACGCTGAAAATATTGTAGCGACCGGGGATCTCGGACTGGTTGTCGAGCGGGCCACCGGTTCGCTGCTGCTGGTTGATCAGTCCGAGCGGGCTGCAATTTCCCGGATCGACGGTTTGGGGGATCTTTCCCATGCCAGCCTCGTTTATTCGCCGGACCAGCGATTTGCCTATGTCTTCGGACGCGATGGCGGGCTCACCAAAGTCGATCTGGTGGAACAGAAGGTCGTGGACCGCGTTGTCCAGGCCGGCAACGCCATCGGTGGTGCGATTTCCGACGACGGTTCCCTGGTGGCCGTGTCCAACTACGAGCCGGGCGGCGTGCGGATTTTTGATGCCGAAACGCTCCAGATGGTTGCGGATATTCCAACCGAATCCAAGACGATCGGTCTCGTCGACGCTCCCGGACGCCGCTTCGTGTTCACGCTTTGGGACGATGGCGAAACCTGGATTGCGGACCTTTCCTCTGGCACGGTCGACATCAAGAAAATCACCGATATGGGGACCAACCCCTATGATGCGCTGATCACCGGTGACGGCCGGGTCTATATTACGGGTCTCTTCGGAGAAGACGGCCTGACGGCACTTGACCTCTGGGACGAAGATCCAAAACCCATCCGGGTTCTGCCGGAGTATGGCCGTGGCCAGCAGGAGTTGCCGGTCTACAAGATGCCCCATCTGGAAGGCTGGGCGCGCGCAGGACGCGAGTTCGTGCTTCCGGCGGTCGGTCATCATCAGGTCTTGTGGGTGGATGAGACCACTCTCGCCGAAACCGGCCGCACAGACACCTACGGACAACCTGTCTTTGCCATGGCACGACCGGATGGACGTCAGGTCTGGGTGAACTTCGCCCACCCGCTCAACGACACCATCCAGGTGATCGACACTCCGACCAAGGAAGTGATCCACGAGTTCAAACCGGGCCCGGCCATCCTGCATATGGAATTTACTCCGCGGGGACACCAGGTCTGGGTCTCCGTCCGCGATGCCGGGAAGGTCATGATCTACGACACCCGCACATTTGAAAAACTCGGCGAAATCGACGCCGAAAGCCCGTCAGGAATTTTCTTCACCTCTCGGGCTCACAGAACGGGGCTTTGAACGATGGAACGGATAGGCGATCCCATTGACATCAGGCTGCTGGACGAATGGCAGCGCGACTTTCCTCTGGTGGAACGGCCCTTTGCGGAAATCGGAAAACGGGTTGGTTGCGAGGAAGCCGAAGTCCTGTCCAGACTTGAAGCTCTGAAGGACTCGGGCAGGATCTCAAGGGTCGGTGCCACATGCGCACCCAACACAATTTCGGCCAGCACGCTGGCGGCACTTTCAGCACCTGTGGAGATGCTTGAATCAGTTGCCGAAATCATCGGTCGCCAGCCAGGTGTCAATCATTCCTACTTGCGGGAAAATCACTGGAACCTCTGGTTCGTGGCAACAGGCCCTGATCGCGCTCATGTCGACCGCACACTGGATACCATTCACCGGGAAACCGGCCTGAAGGTTCTCGACCTGCGCCTTGTCCGGCCGTTCAATGTCGATCTCGGTTTTCGGATGACCGACGACGCGAAGACCGCACCTGCACCGAGGCCAGTTTGCCTGGATCGCTTCCAGGACGGTGACAGGGACATTCTTCAGGCTCTGACAACTGGCATGCCTTTGTGCGGGCGTCCATTTTCCCGCATTGCAGAAGACCTGGGAAGAGATCCCGACGAGGTTCTCGCCCGCATCAGCATTCTGGAAGACGCGGGCATCATTTCCAGAATGGGAGTGATTGTACGTCACCGTGCACTCGGCTGGAGTTCCAACGCCATGGTCGTCTGGAATGTTCCGCCAGAACAGATGGAGGCGGCAGGTCCCGCGCTTGCGGCCCATCCGGGCGTTACCCTGTGTTACGAACGCCGTCCCGTTGATGGTCTGTGGCCATACCGGCTCTATTGCATGATCCACGCAAAGAGCAGGGGCCAGGCTCTGGATACGCTTGAAAAGGCAGCCCATCTGCCTGAGCTTTCCGGAGTTCCCTATCAGGTTCTCTTTTCCAGCCGCTGTTTCAAGCAGACGGGTGCCATGATTGCAGACAGGAGTGTGGCGGCATGAGCGACACACTTTCCAATCTCGATCGACGGCTGATCAACCGATTGCAGGACGATCTTCCCCTGACTTCACGCCCCTTTGCCGAGATTGCCGAGGAATTCGGCCTGGAGGAACAGGAGGTCGTCGACCGCACCAGGCGGATGAGAGACGATGGTTTCCTGACAAGGTTTGGACCGTTTTTCGACGCTGAAGCGCTTGGCGGAGCCTTTTGCCTGTGTGCAATGGCAGTCCCCGAGGACCGGTTCGACGAGGTCTTAACTAAAGTCAATGCTCATGCGGAAGTCGCGCATAATTATGAACGGGATCACAGGCTGAACATGTGGTTCGTGCTGGCGACCGAAAGCCAGAAGGACATTGCCGATACTGCCGCAGTCATCGAGCAAGAGACCGGACTTCAAGTTCTCCTGTTTCCGAAAGAACGCGAATTTTTCATCGGATTCCGGGTAAACGCATGACTTTGCATCCAAAAGACCGGGCAATCGTAGAAGCCACACAGGCGGGTTTGCCGCTTGTGCAAGCCCCCTTCGAAGTTGTTGCTGAAACGCTCGGCATGAGCGAAGCGGAACTGCTGGAGCGGCTTGCTCGTCTGAAAGAGCAAGGTGTCATTCGCAGGATCGGTGCAGCTCCCAATCACTATCGCCTTGGTCTCAACTCGAACGGGATGACCGTTTGGGACGTCGATGATGCTGTCGTCGACGAACTTGGTGAACGTGTTGGAGCGTTGCCGTTCGTCACCCACAGCTATCGTCGCCCGCGCGCCCTTCCCGACTGGCCCTACAACCTTTTTGCCATGGTGCATGGCGCTGACCGTGAAGAGGTTCATGCCAAGCGCGGGGAAATCGCCGAACTGCTCGCCGATGCCTGCCGCGCCAGCGACATTCTGTTTTCCACGCGCATTTTGAAGAAAACCGGAATGCGTTTGCGCAGGAAGGAGCGCTGACCATGTTTCGTCTGTCGGAATACATGCATCAGATCGCCAACCCGACACCGGTGCGTACACGCAGGGCAACCGGGCCGGTAAAACCGGTGGTGATCTGGAATCTGACCCGGCGCTGCAATCTCAAATGCCGGCACTGCTATACGGTGTCCGCCAACGTCGACTTTCCGGGTGAACTCACCCACGAGCAGGCGATGTCGACACTTGAGGATCTGGGTACCTTCCGGATACCTGCGCTCATCCTGTCCGGTGGAGAGCCCCTTGACCGGCATGACTTTTTCGAGATCGCGCCGCGAGCGAGGCAGCTTGTTCGCATGCTTGCGCTGTCGACCAACGGAACAAAGCTGCATGGCGAAACCGTGGACCGCGTCGCAGAGATCGGGTTCGACTACGTCGGGATCTCGATCGACGGGATCGGCGCTACCAATGACTGGTTTCGCGGTGTGGAAGGAGCCTATGCCGACGCGTTGCGCGGTGTGCGCGAATGCAAGGCCCGCGGTATCAAGGTGGGACTGCGTTTCACCCTGACGGAAGGCAATCACACCCATTTGCCGGATCTGCTTCGCCTGTGCGATGACGAAGGCGTCGACAAGTTCTACCTGTCCCATCTGGTTTACGCCGGACGTGGCGACAAACACCGGGGCGAAGACGCCGAACACAAACGCACCCGCTGGGCGATGGACCTTCTCATGGAACGGGCCTGGCAGGGCGTCAATGGCGAGCGCGAACTGGATATCGTAACCGGCAACAATGATTCGGATGCGGTTTATTTCCTGAACTGGATCCGTCAGAGGTTCGGTGACGAAAAGGCTGACCACGTTCGCACTCACCTG
The DNA here is from genome assembly GCF_040329435.1 of Roseibium sp. SCP15. Taxonomy (NCBI): domain Bacteria; kingdom Pseudomonadati; phylum Pseudomonadota; class Alphaproteobacteria; order Hyphomicrobiales; family Stappiaceae; genus Roseibium; species Roseibium sp. SCP15. Next base: position 1,352,655 of record NZ_JBDZYI010000002.1, read on the forward strand.
GCGGCCTGGGGCGGCAACTCCTCCGGTCTCGGCGTCGCCAATATCGACACGCTCGGCAATGTTCACCCCGATACCTACTGGTCCGACTACACGATCGGCAGTGTGAAAACCGATCTCTTCTCAGTCCTCTGGACCGGCGCCGACCCGATGCTGGCGCAGCTGCGCACCAGACCGCGTCCGCTCAAGGGACGCTGTGGCGCCTGCGCTCTGAAAGACGTCTGCGGCGGCAACACCCGTATCAGGGCGCTTCAGCTGACCGGTGATCCCTGGGCCGAAGATCCGGCCTGTTATCTGAGCGACAGTGAAATCGGCGTTGAAGACGGCGACTACGAGCGCCTTACCGTGACCCCATTCCGAGGAAAGAGCCATGACCCGGTTCATCGTTTCGCTTAGCGCCCAGACCCTGGCAATGGCCCTTATGGTTTCCGCACCGCTGGCGGACCCGGTGCAGGATTACGCCGACAATTGCCAGGAATGCCATGGTGCAGAACGGCTGGGCGGACTGGGTCCTGCTTTGATCCCGCAAACGCTGGGACGCATGCGTGGCCCCAATCTCGTCTCGGTCATCCGGGACGGCCGGGAAGCAACGCAAATGCCTGCCTTCGGTGAAATCCTGTCGGAGCAACAGATCGAAGACCTGACCGCCTATCTGAAGCAACCCTTGGCGGATGTGCCGCCGTGGGGTGAAGCCGAAATCATGGCAAGCCGGGTGCTCAACGAGGAATATACGCCTGCGGACAAACCAGTCTGGTCGTCCGATCCCATGAACATTACGCTGGCAGTCGAAACCGGCGACCATCATGTCAGTGTGCTTGACGGTGACACTTTCGAGACGCTGGACCGATTCGCAACTCCATTCGCGGTCCATGGCGGACCGAAATTCAGCCCCAACGGACGTTACGTGTTCATCATGTCACGTGACGGTTGGGTGCAGAAATACGACCTCTACTCCCTTCAGGAAGTCGGCCGTGTTCGCGCCGGGCTAAACAGCCGCAACATTGCCATGAGCCACGACGGCAAGTGGCTTGCTGTTGCAAACTATCTGCCGAATTCCCTTACGATCCTTTCGACGGAGGACCTGAGCGTTGCGAGCGTCCGGGAGGTCAAGGGCAAGGACGGTACTCCGAGCCGGATTTCAGCCGTCTATCAGGCACCGCCACGCGAAAGCTTCGTGCTGGCCCTGAAAGACGTGCCGGAGATCTGGGAAGTCTTTTACGGCAAGAACCCGCCACACTACGGATTTGCCCATGACTGGCGGGTTGAAGGCCCGGCCCCCAATACGACCCCCTTCCCGATCCGCAAGATCACCACACCCGACTATCTGGACGATTTCTTCTTCGACCAGAGCTACGAATACGTCATGGGTGCCTCCCGAAGCGGCGAAGGCGGGCAGGTCATCGACCTTGTGATCGGTCAGAAAGTCGCAGACCTGGATCTTCCTGGCATGCCGCATCTTGGTTCCGGCATCACCTGGAAATACGGCGACACCACCGTAATGGCGACGCCTCACCTGAAGGACGGGACGGTCTCGGTCATCGACATGAAGACCTGGAAAACGGTCAAGACGATCGACACGCTCGGTCCGGGTTTCTTCATGCGCAGTCATGAAAACACGCCCTACGTCTGGGTCGACGTGTTCTTCGGCCCGAACAAGGACGTCATGCATGTCATCGACAAGGAGAGCCTTGAGATCGTCAAGACCCTTCGCCCGGAAGAAGGGGCAACTGTCGCTCATGTCGAATTCACACGCGATGGCCGCTACGCCCTGGTCTCCATCTGGGAAGACGAAGGTGCGGTGATCGTCTACGACGCCAAAACACTGGAAGAAGTTCGCCGACTGCCGATGCGCAAACCCTCAGGAAAATACAATGTCTGGAACAAGATCACATTTTCGGAGGGGACCAGTCACTGAGGCGATAATCGTCTCTCACGGTCAGCCATCCAAGCCACAGGCCGGGGAATACCAGGTGCAGACGCTGGCAAAACAGGTCAGCCAGCTGCTGCCTTCCTGGTCCATCCGGTCCGCCACACTGGCAGCTCCCGGTTCCCTCGAAAAAGTTCTTGAACAATCCGAGGGCGAACCGCTCGTCTTTCCGCTTTTCATGGCAGAAGGATGGTTCACCAGGAAGGCTCTTCCGGACAGGCTGGGTGATGCCAACTGCCGGCAATTGTCTCCATTGGGCACGCATCCCGAACTGCCGCGTTCAGCGGCCCGGTTGCTGCGCCGAGCAGCGGAACGGCGCGGATGGTCACTTGAGGACTGTGACGTGTTGATAGCCGCGCACGGATCACCGACCGGCACAGCGGCAGCCAAAAGCTGCCACCACTTTGCAACCGCCCTGAGGCACCTTCTACCGGTGAGAGAGGTCCGCCGTGGATTTCTGGAACAGGACCCGCATCTTTCGGAGGTGGCGAAAGATAGAGGACCCAAGACGCTGGCGCTGCCGTTTTTTGCCACGCCGGCAGGTCATGTGATGGAAGACGTGCCCCAGGCACTGGATGCGGCGGACTTCAAGGGGGTTCGCCTGCCTTGCATCGGACAGGCCTGGTTCATCCCGGACCTCATCGCCCACTCATTGAAATGCGCTGCAATTCGGAGCATGGCTGCATGACACAAACGGAAGACTCCTGGTCAGCCAAGAAGCTGGCAATCGTGCTTTATCCGTTCACGGCAGGTGCCGTCGCGATCAACCTTTTTCTGCTTGGGCTGATCGGCATCGCCCTCGGCTTTCCGGCAATCCCGCCTGTGACCGCCATCTGGCTCAGCATTCCGCTCGGCGTCCCGGCGACGTGGTGGGCAGCCAAGTGGGTACGCGGCCTGATGGACGAAGCGGAAGGAAAAAGGTGAGTTGAGGGATAGCACGTTCCCTCAATCTCCAAGGTTCCCGTTCATCGGCTAACGCACAAAACCTCCCGCTGGCTTCATGTAAACCGGCTTTGCCCCTTCGATTGCCTCTTTCAGGGCCGCATCCGGGTCACCGAACACGACCATGCCTGTCGGCGTGACCAGTTCCATCAAGGGCCCGGCAAAATTGGCGTTGAATGACGACAGATGAGTAAGGGCCGCGTCCGAGTCACGGTAATGTTCGTGAACCTGGGCATGTGTGCCGTCATCACTGATCGACCATTCATACCCGAGTGTGCCGGGTTCAGAGGATTTGGCTTGATCGGCCATCTTGCCGATCAGCGCTTTCAGCTTATCTTGTGCCCCCTCTTTCACCGTTACTGAAAAGACCCAAGAGATATCTGAACCGCTCATACCATCACCTTTCTGTGCTTTTCCCGCACCGCTCTGCGCATAAGCCACCGGCCCCAAGGCTAAACATGCGGGCAAGGTGACGCAAATTGTGCGGATAAATGCTCGTCGTGGATAACTCAAACGCATCGTGACAACCTCAAAACCTGAAATTGCAACAATACCAGTGTTCGAGCTTGGTCCCAAGTGCAGCAAGTACTGTCGCACAAAGTGGCGGGACGCAGGGCTGCAATCTTAACGTTAAAATTAAGAAACCGTTTACTAACGCTACGTCATGGTGTTTCTGGAGCGTGTTGCCAAGCAGCGATTTTAATGACCTCAGGAGCCGCCCGGGAAACGGCTCCTGAGGTAAGTTTTTTCAAGAAGGCAATCAGCTGTTTTGCTTTTCGAGCCAACCGGAGGCTCCGCCCTTGCGCACGACAAAAGCCTTGGCTTCAGGAACATGCGTGAGGGCTGCCGACAGAACCTTTTCACCGCATACGAGAGCCGCTGTCGACAGACCGTCGGCATAGGCTGCAGTTCGAGCGATGACACTGGCTGCCGTCAGATCCGTTCCTACCGGACGTCCGGTCCGTGGATCGAGAATATGGGACGACTGTCCAGCCTGGTCGAATGTCGTTCCCGTTCTGGCTGAGCTGGCGACCGCTGCATCGGCTATCTTCACCTCAACGGCGGCATCCGGTGTTTGCGGATCAGGACGAAGCGTGATGGGCCACCCTCTTGCGGAGGGTGTTCTTGAACGCGCCGCGTCTCCGGTCGCAGAGATTTCACCCATGTCGACGACCATATCCGTACAGCCTCTTGCGCCCAGAAGGGCAGCGACCCGATCGGTGATGTAGCCCTGCGCAATCCCGTTCAGCGTCAAGGCCATGCCCTTTCGGCGGAATTCAACGAGGCCCGGCTCGACGGTGACATATTCGAAGCCTGTGCGCTCCAGAACTTCCTCCAGTTCGCCTGCCTCTTCATCCATACTGTCAAGCGCCATGCCGCGTGAAGCCCGGTCTGCGTAGTAGGCCCAAAGAGGCTGGACGGTCGGGTCGAAGGCTCCTTCCGTCACCGCATGTATCCGATGGGAGAGAGCCAGAAGATTGACCATGTCGAGTGACGGAGCGTCCAGATGTCCGTCTCGGTTCAGCCGGGCAAGTTCGCTGGTTTCGCTGTAAAGACTGAAAACAGCCTCCAGACGGCGGATTTCCGCTTCAACGAGCTGGAACAGCTCCTGCGCCTTTACCCGGTCTTCGTGGAGAAGATTGATTTCCGCTTTTGCACCAAGTGCAATGCCGCGCCAGCGGTGCAGAACCGGACGGGCCTGAGCAAGACCTGGTGTCAGGGTCAGTCCAGCTGCGGCTGCAGCACAGATTTTCACGAAGCGTCTGCGATTCAAAGTCGATCTGGTAGCTGGGCCCCGGTTCATTGCTTTACTCCGACCGTATCGTTGTCCGTGCTCAGCTGTGAGGCTGAAGACAACTCCACAGGTGCCAAAACATAGTCGGCCGGGATATCCGCAAAGCGCAGGACACTGCCGCCATTTTCCTCGGCAAATGCATTGGCCCCTGTTTCGGTTCCGAATGGAATCGCTTCAGGCGCTCCCATGCCGCCGACCTGGGTGCTGCCGATAACAAACCAGGCAACATCCGCGTCGATCCAGTTTTCCGACCCCGGATCATCCCAACTCGCCGCCTTGTCCATGTCGTTCACATAGATGGCCGCGATGTTCTTGGGCTCTTCAGGATTGTGCTTGAAGGCAACCGCGTCCCGCACCTGGGTGAACCAGAACGGGAAGGGGTTTCCGGTCAGATGGATCTGCGCCTTAGGCCCTGTGTGTTCCAGAACCGTCATCTGGCAATAAAAGCCGGCGGATTCCGGTGTAAGTGCCGTCGGATCGGGTTTCGCGATCTGAACCTCTTCCTGACAGGCTGTCAGAAGGCCAAGAGCGAGAAGGACAATCACACTGCGTTTCATGGCGTAATTCTCCGGATGAGCAAGGTGGAAAGACCGAGGGCCATGCCGGCGAAGACCAGCAGGGATACCAGGGCCAGAACAGGATCGAACGGCAGGGTTTCCGCCACGCCCGCCATGCCGCCAACAAGGTCGCTGGCGCCGAGAGCCGCGAGATTGAACAGGCGGAAGGCATCGGCTGGGTTCAACAGAACCGCATAGGGAAACACCTTCGACGCAAAGACGCCGCTCGGATTGGCGACCAGCGCGCCCAGCAGCGCCAGATCGTAAAGAACGACCAGGATGAGCCAGGCTGCAATCGCGGCAGCTGCCGCAGTACCCGATTGACGGGTCAGGGAACTGAGCACATAGCCGATCGCCAGAAAGCAGACCCCGAGCAGCACCGAGGTTGCGATCAACCGGGAGAAATCAATCAGGCCGGTCAGCGACCCGGCGCCAGTGGCAACCAGCAGTCCCGCCGTCAGTCCGTAACCGATGACAAGAGCAAAGGTCAGAACCAGTGTATGTCCGATTGCCTTGCCGATGAGGAACTCGGGCCGCGAAATGGGGCAGGACAAGGTCATCAGCAGCGTGCCGCGTTCAACCTCGCCGCAAACCGCATCGAATGCGAGCAGCAGGGCGATAAGCGGTACCAGGTAGACAGAAAGGCTTGCCAGCGAAGCGACAGTGATCGTCAGCCGGTCAACACCGAGCGTTCCGGCCGGGGCTGAGCCCAGCAAGGCCAGGGCCAGAGAAAAGACGGCGAGAATGACCGTCGCCAGCAGGATCCACCTGTTGCGGATACCTATCCGGATTTCCTGGGCGGCGATCGTCAAGATGCGGGAGAACATGGCTCAAGCTTCCTTTTGTGCCGCGTTGGAGAAATGTCTGTAGACGTCGTCCAGGCTCGGCGCGTGCACGTCGACATCCTCCACCAGGTTGCCAAGAGCGCTGATGGCCGACAGGGCTTTGACCTTTTCTTCAATATCGCAGTCGAGCTCGACAGACCGGCCGTTCATCCGGCCAGCGCCCAGATGTTCGGCGACTTCTTTGACCGCATCGGGTTTGGTCCAGACCTTCAGCTTGATCGGCAGGCCAGCCTGTGCCCTGAGTTCACTCAGAATGTCGTCGGCAACCAGCTTGCCCTTCGACAGGATCAGGATCCGGTCGGTCCGCGCTTCCAGCTCGGTGAGAGCGTGGGAAGAAAGCAGAACCGTTGCCCCTTTTTCGGCGATTTCACCGATGAGCTCATAGACATTCTGCCGGGAAATCGGGTCCAGGCCGGTTGTCGGCTCATCCAGCAGCACCAGGCGCGGATTTCCGATCAGAGACTGAGCCAAGCCAAGACGCTGGCGCATCCCCTTGGAATAGGTGCCAACCCGCCTTCTGGCAGCTTCTGCCAGGCCAACCCTTTCCAGAAGCGGCATGGCGACCGCCGGTTTTTGACCTTTCAGCCGGGCGTAGAACTTCAGAACCTCTTCGCCGGTGAGCGCTGCCGGAAAGGCAACGGATTCCGGCAGATAAGCCGTGGCAGAACGGGCAGCGTTGCTTCCAGGGGCGGCGTCCAGAACAGAAATGTCGCCGCCATCGCGCTTGAGAAAACCCAGGATCATCTTGAAGAGTGTGGTCTTGCCGGCGCCATTGTGACCCAGAAGCGCAACACGCTCTCCCGGTTCAAGGGCGAAGGAAACCTGATCAACAGCCGTGTGACTGGAAAAATGTTTGCTGACGGATTGAACAGCAAGAGTGGAATTCGTCATCCTTGAACTCCAGAATTTGGCATGGGCCGAACCGGCGGATGCATAAGAGGGGCATTGTCGACGATCCCTCCCGGCAACAAGGCCGGAAACTGGGACTGGGTCCAGCGCAGCAGCTGTACAGCCGGACTGCCGACAAGAAGTTTCGCAGAAGGTTGGGTCCATAGGACCTGATCAACAAGATCGTTGGGCCGGTAGGCCGTATCGGCAAGACCGTCGCCATTCATGTCAAAGGCAGCGTGGTCGCTCCAGAAATTGCCGCGACCTTCCGTGCTCCAGTCAAGAAGGCGACTGCCGACATATTTGACCTGGGTTTTGTTGCGGATGAAAGCGTTGCCCTGAAAACGGTTGTTGGCGGAACCGGCAGTGAAGTGAACGCCAATCGGACAGCCCTCGAACCGGTTGTCTTCAACCGTGTTCTTGTTGGCGTTGTACATGAACAGGCATTTTTCGCCGCCACCGGAGACCCGGTTGCCCGTGATCTTGGCGCGGTTGGCATAGTTCAGCATGAGGCCGTGGTTGCGGTCACCGATTGAAACATTGTCACGGACCTTGAGACGGTCGGAAAACATCAGCGCATAACCGATATCGTTGCCCTCCGAGACATTGCCTTCAACCACCCCACCATTGCCGTGCATGTAGTGGACTGCGAAGCGGAGGCCTTCAAACCGGTTGTTGCGGAACGTGTCCTTGGGGCTGGTGTTGACGAAGACGCCGTCGCGGCCGTAGCGGATGGTGTTGAATTCTGCGAGCAGACCGGGCGCATTCCAGACATAGATGCCGTTGCCGCGCTCATTCATGCGCAGATCCTGCCGGCCTTCGATCAGGTTGTTCGACACCAGGGCATCGCGTGCGCCATGCACGTCGACACCGGTCAGATTGTTCAAAATCCTGTTGTCTCGAACGACTGCCCGATGAGCGGTCTTGGTCAGTTTGACGCCTGCATCCAGAGTTTCATGAGACAGGCCGGAACCCGTCAGGATAAGACCCCTGACTTCGGCATCCGTTGCCGTAACCGTTACGACACTGCCTTCACCTGTTCCAACAATCCTGGCTTTTCCGGCACCATCCAGGACCAGGCTCTTGTCGACAAGAGCAGGTCCGGCATGGTCACCGGGAGCAAGCCGGAGAACATCCCCGGCCTGCGCTTTTTCCAGAGTGTCCTGCAGGGCGCCCTGCTCTGCCGGGACAGACCATTCCTTGGCAGACAACGGTGCGCACACCGCCAGAGCTGCTGCTAGAACGACCAGGCGACCCGTTAGTTTTTGCAGGGCGCAATGCATGGATCAGGCTCCTCTTGGCTCAACGAGCATGCGGCCGCGCATTTCCATGTGGAGTGCGTGGCAGAACCACTGGCAGTAGAACCAGTGCACACCCGGCCGCTCGGCGATGAATGTCACGGACGCAGTCGCCTGCGGACCGACTTCCATAGCAACACCATAGTTCGCCAGGCAGAAGCCATGAGTTAGATCATCGATGTCATCAATATTTGTGACATAGATCGTAACTTCGTCGCCCTGTTTCACCGTGAATTTCTCAAGGCTGAAGGTCGGTGCGACGGAGTGCATGTAGACGCGGACCTTGTTGCCGTCACGGATGACGTCGGCGGCGTCTTCCAGATCAACGCCATCTGCTTTCGCCTGCTCAACCGCATCGGCGAAGCTCGGGTCATTGCGCTCCCAGACGATTGCCGGGTTCACTTTCGAACGGTGAACAATGATGCTGTCATGCGGCTCGGCAAAGGTCGGGCCATCATGGACAACTTTCATGTCATCGCCGGAAATGTCGATGAGCTGCTCGTTCTCCGGCTTCAGCGGACCAACGTTCAAGAACCGGTCCTTGGAGAACTTGTTCATCGAAATCAGCCACTTGCCGTCTGCTTCCGCGGTTTCACCCATGGAAGTGGAGTTGTGGCCCGGCTGGTAGTGAACATCGACCTTGGAAATGATCGGATCGACTTCCTCACCGGCATAGGCACGGATGGCCTTGTCGATGTTCCATTTTGCCACCTGGCTGTCCAGGAACAGCGTGGTGAAGGCGTTGCCCTGACCATCGAACGCGGTGTGAAGCGGACCAAGACCCAGCTGCGGCTCACCGACGACTGCAGATCTCGGATCGGCGTTGTCGCTGAACAGTGCGTCCACCTTGGTCACGTCAATGATGGAAACCGTCGGGGACAGTTTGCCGTTGATGACGATGTGCTTCTTGTCCGGAGCCGCGTTACAACCATGCGGGCTGTTCGGGATCGGGATGTAGCGGGTGAACTGGGAATTGGCTTCCTTGCGACCGTCGACGACCGGAACACCATTGAGTTCCTGGTAATTACCGGCTGCGACAGCTTCCTCGATGGCCTTGATGTTGAAGACCACGCAGTGATCCAGCTCGCTCTCGGTCATTTCGGCAAGGTTCATGCCCATTTCCGAGTTGTAGCTGGTGGAAAAAGCGTATTTGCCCTGATAGTCGGCATCGCAGTTGTCGAGGTTGCCTGTAACGATCACCTGCCAGGCCACCTTCATTTCATCGCCGTCGATAGCGGTGAAAATGCAGGAGTACTTGTCCGGCTCATCCAGGATGCTACCGTCATTGACGAGCGGTGCTTCGTGTTCGCCGTTGGCAAAGATGTAGCCGGTACGCGGATACTTCTGCGGCCGCATTCCGTGAATGTCGTGCGCGTTCGGGATCTCGATGATCTTGTCGCACTTCATTGTGGTGCAGTTGATGCGGGCTACGCGGGTGTTCGCCTTGTCGTTGGCGAAAATGTAACGGCCGTCATAAGTGCCGTCGGTGAAGGACATGTGCGGGTGGTGCAGGTCGCCGTTGTCGTAGGTAACCTTGCCTTGGGCCGCCAGGAATGCCTTGGTTTCAGGCAACAGACCTTCGGTCAGAATCTTCAGGGATTCGTTGGTCTGTCCCCAACCGGTAGCGGAGCAGCGGTTGAAAACCGGCACGCGCATCAGTTCGCGCATCGACGGAACGCCGAGAATGCGAAGCTCGCCTGCCTGACCCGATGACCAGAAGCCGTAGTATTCGTCGAGCTCGCCAGGCGCCATCTCGAATTTCTGTCCGCCTTCAGCCGCGAGCGCGGAATTGGCGCCGCTGACAGCGACTGCCCCCATGCCCGCAACGACTGCAGTCTTGGCAGTGCCGCCTAACAGGTCCCTTCGGGACATGCCCCAATGTTGTTCTTTATCCTTCATGGCTGATCTCCTTATTTGCCGTTTGAAGGTTATTTGGCCGGAATGGGTTCTGCCGATTGGGCTACCTTTTCCGGTTTTCGGATTCCCGTCTGCACCTCGAATTTCCGCCGCTTGGCGAGTTTCTTGATGCAGACAGGACATTTCTGATCGTGCTGATACAGAACCTGGCAGTGCAGGCAGTTCAGACACTCGTTGGGATTGATGTTGCCCTCAGGATGGATGGCCTGGACCATGCATTCCTTGGCGCAGCGATTGCAGGGATTGCCGCACTCGCGGTACCGCTTCAGCCAGTCGAACATGCGCAGGCGGGCAGGAATCGCCAATGCAGCTCCGAGCGGACACAGATAGCGGCAATAAAACCGTTCGATGAAAAGTCCGGCGACCAAAAGAGCAACTGCGAACAGGACAAACGGCCATGCGCGCTGGAACTTCAAAATGATTGCAGTCTTGAACGGTTCGACTTCGGCGTAATGTTCAGCCACGTCCAACGAATAGAGTGACAATCCGAACAAGCCGAGGAAGATCATGTATTTCAGCGGCCACAGGCGCTCGTGAAGCCCCCAGGGCACTTCGATTTGTGGCACGCGAAAGAACTTGGCAATCCGGTTGGTCAGTTCCTGCATGGCGCCGAAGGGGCACAGCCAGCCGCAATAGGCTCCGCGGCCCCAGAACAGCAGCGCGGCTGCGACCGAGAACCACAGCAGGAAGACCAGCGGATCCATCAGGAACGCGTCCCAGCTGAATTCATTTGTCAGTGCCGAGAAGAAGGCCAGCACATTGACGACCGAAAGCTGGGCGTTTTCCATCCAGCCAAGCCAAACCAGCGTGAAGGTGAGGAACCCGATGCGGAACCAGAATGTGAAACGTTCGTTTTTCGTCACTTGCATCTGGAAGAAGAACACCAGGGTCAGAACACCGATCGCGACGCCGAGCACGACGACATCGAACACCCGTCCCTTCCAGATCCGCACCCAAAGCTTCTCGACAACGGTCTGATCACCGGCAGAAACGGCTGAAGCTGCTGCCGGGTCCGCAGGAGCAGCCGCGACCGGGATTGCCTTCAGGTAATCCTGCGGCAACTGATATCCGAGGTCGAAAGTCAGGAAGACTTTGTCGATAGGCCCGACAGCGCGCTGCACAAGCAGCTGCAAGCGGAAATCTCTTGCCGGATCGAAGCCGATGTCGGCCGGGATGATGAAAAGGTCCATCTCCGTGAAGGACGGAGCGCCATCGGCGAGGATTTCACCAACACGAACCTGTTGCTTGTCGAAGAACCTGGCGGAAACATCGTGCTGGATCATCTGGATCCGGTCGAAAATGCCGCCACGGACGTAGCCTGACCCCTTAAAGGAATAGCGGCCGCGTCCCATGACGAGGATTGCGTGCTCACCTTCCTTCAAGCGGTTTTTCAGGTTCTGATATTCCGCTTCACCCAACAGGGAAAGGCCGATGGACGGCACGTCTGCCAGGGCAACGTAAAGGTCGATAAAGGTATCTGTATCGGGTCCGGGTTCCGGACGGGCGATGGCCCTTTCGTCACCCTGCTCGACAAAAGCCTCGTTGATCTGGGCAACGTCGAGGGACATGCGGCGAACAGAGCCATCACCGGTCAGGGTCATCCAGTCGGAAACTTCCTGCTTGTCGAAGTCGATTTCCAGCTGAGGACCTTGCTCGGCAACCTCCGGAGCAAGTCCGCCAAGTCCGAGCGCTCTTGCAACCTTCAGTCCTGACCGAACGATGGAGTCGTCGATCACCATGATGGTCACCGTAGCGCCGGAAATGATGTCCAGATCGTGCGCCGAGCCGCCGCGTTCGGCCTCGGCCTTCAGATCAAGTCCGGCATACCCTTCCGTGACGGCCTTGATCTTGCTGTCGGGAATGCCGATCAGAACGATCGGCTCGGAGTGCTTGACCAGTCTGACACCGGTAATCACGGCGGACGGATCCACGCCGACAAGCGTATGGATCGGCTTGCCCGAATAGCCGGTAGTGGACACATAGTCAGATGTCAGGAAGACCCAACCGACGGTCTCCCCGTTCTTGAGTGCGGCCACCACAGGAACGTTTTCCTGCAATGGACCGAACGAATCCGCACCGGGCACGAGGTCTCCGGCCTCGACCTTGTCGAGGAAACGCGTAACTTGAGCCGCAAGGGCCTCTGCCGAAGGCGACAATGCGCTCACCAGAAGGATGGCGAGGCCGATCGCACACAGGCGAATGATATTAAATAGGGGACGCACGAGAAGCGCTCCAGCACTTGTCTTGAATGACGCTGGCCCAATTCTCGGTGTTTCGAACTGGTTTCGCTTTGACGATTGTCAAGTCAGAGCAAAAACAGAGTCTTACAGTAAGGTTTTTACGCTGCTTTTCCGGACCGTGTCTGGCGCCACCCCGTCCAGGCGGAGGCACAAACGATCAAACAGGCGCCGATAAGAAAATTGACGCTGAGACTTTCACCAAAGACAAAAAAGCCGACACCTGCGGAAAGCGGCAGGCTGAGATAGCTCAGGATCGCCAGGAACGCCGCTGCGGCACGGCGATGCGCATTCAAAAAACAAAATTGAGCACACTGTGCACATACACCGATGGCAATGAGTGGCAATGCATGTTCGGTCCGCACCGGAACCCAGGTGACAACCGCCAATGGCAAGACAAGAACTGCGAGGCCAGCCGTGTAGAACGTCATCATCACGACCAGAGGAACATCGGCAAGTTTGCGCGTCAGAATAACGGCGGATGTTCCGGCAAGAACCGTCATTGCAATCGCGGGAAGTCCCCAGGAAAACGGTACGGATCCTGGACTGACGGCAATGAGAACGCCGACAAAGGCAATGGCTGCGGCTATCCAGCGACGCGGACCGATCATCTCTTTGAGAAAAACAACCGCCAGCACCATTGTCAGGATAGGCCGCGTGAAATTGATGGCGGTTACCAGCGCCAGCGGCAAGCGGGCGATGGCAAAGAAGCTCGTTGTCAGCGCCACTGTTGACGCCGCGACCCTGAAAAAGTGAAGCGTCAGCCGGTCGGGTTTTCTGAAGTCACCTGATGCACGCCATATCCACGGCAAGATCAGAACCAGCCCGGTCAGAGCGCGCAGAAACACCAACTGCGCAGAACTGTAATCGAGGCCCAGCGCCTTGACGATACTGAGCGCCCAGATGTTGAGGCTCATGTCTGCCAGCAACCAGAGGCCACCGACCGCATTCTCCCTGGTGGCGGAGGTCTGATGCCCCGCGTGTTCAGGTTCTCGGCGAAACAAGATTCACCATGAGCCGGAAGGAACCGGGGACGAGTTTTTCCATCTGGTGGTGCAGGATCAATGCACAATGAATGTGCCGCCCCTTGCCGATGTCCGCAGCCAGGAGCGATCCCATGTGCGGTGCCTCACCCGGGTCCGCCATTTCCAGCAGAGGTTCGTAAATCGGGTCCCAGCTCTTGGCGAAGTAAAGACCACGCTCCTTTTGCCACCCGGCCCAGTCGTCGCTGTCGATCCGGTTCGGCTTCGTAAAGAGGTCATGATCCGGAGACAGCACCGTCACGGCTGCATTTTCATCAGTCACCCGCCAGCGCAAGGAGGGCTGCCCGATCTCAAGCCGTGCAGGAGGCGTTCTATCAGGGTCCCAATTGTCCCATGGCCGATGATAAAGGGTGAGCAGCGTTCCACCGGAAGACACCCATTTGCGCAATGCGGGCATTGCCTCTTTCAAACCGTCCTTGAACCTGACTGCAAAGATACCGATCACAATCGTATCGAACTCTGATAGAGCGGCCTCATTCGTCAGATCATCGGCATCAAGAGAAACAACGTCCAGCCCGAGGCCGGAAAGCCAGTAATCGACGCGATCGTTGCCTGCGCCGATATAGCCGACCCTCGCGGAGTTCTTTCCTGCATTCACAACACACACGGATGCTTCAGCCGGCAGGATCATGTGACGGGGCGCAATGTGCGGATACTTTACCGGGATGACGGTGTTCGCGGGTTCTCCATCGAGGAGCAGGCCAACCTTGTAGGCTCCTTCCGCAACGTCGGATGGAAGTTTGACCTCAAACCCCATCGCGGTTTCGCGCGCGCTCCATCCTTCCGGCAGGTCCAGCGTGGCCTGACAATCGGCCGGCACGATTGCCGGAACCTTGAAGGTCAGGGATCGATTGCCGCCGGACCGGTTGAGCACCGTCGCCATGGGCGACAGAACGGCGCTGCGCTCAGGCAGCACCTGAGGAGGGACTTCGAAGGGAATGGCCGTTTCGCTGACAACACCATGCGTTGTCAGAGATAGTCTGGCGTGAGGCGTATCCGGTTCACCTGGAAGATAGGTGTCCGGATAAGGATTGCTGAAGGGAGCATTTTCCGTGCGCACTTCGCTCATAGTCCCCGACCAGCCCTCCGGAAGCGCGAGCGAAAGTGCATGTGCTTCTGAGAGACCGGACCGAAACTCCGTCTGGACCGTGCTGAAGTCGTTCGCGCTAAGGACATTTTTTTCCAGGCGCACGCGGCACTCGACACGTGCGGCAGTCCGGATCAGTTTTGAAAGCTGGGCTTCCTTTCGAGCGATCTTGTTGGCGAAGCGCTGAGCGACCTTGTCGGCCCCGAGCCGAAGGGCTGCGAGCGCGTTGCTGGCGTGTTTCAGGACTGCTTCGGAATCGGGAAATGCTGAAACAGCCGCAGCCATTTCCCGGTCTGCCTCGATGAGATCCGGGCCGGCTCCCAGATCTGCCAGACAAGTCGGCAACCCTGACTTCAGGTTGTCGTCCTGCAGTCCGAGCCGGCTGAACTTGAGGTGCAGCGGCCAGTCTCTTTCAGACCCTGTCGGGATCCAGCGTCCCATGGCCTGTGTCTTGTGGCAGACGCGGCTCTGTTCTCCGATGCGGGCATAGGAATACCCGGTGACCGGATCAAAGCCCTTGCCGCCGATCATCAATGTCGCAGGTGGAGGCGGAAGGTCATCGTCATAAGCCTGTCCGGCACCCGACCAGGCAGGCAGATACATTTTCGACACCTCCCACGCGGGCAGGAGGCTGTCGCGGTAGGCCGGGTCAGCCGCAAGACCAATGGCTTCTTCGGCGGCTTCCGTCATTGCACGGTGATGGCCATGCTGCCCCGGGATATCCAGAAATGTCGGGCAGATGATGTCCGGTTTTTCCTGGCGCAGGATATCGACAAAACGTTTGAGCGTTCGCTCCCTGCCCCATTTGGCAAGCGTCTCTTCTCCGGATTTGGAAAACCCGAAATCGAAGATCGGATCATCAGGGCTTTCCGACAGCCAATAGAGCCGCAACCCCAGTCGGTCGGCTGCACGTTCCATTTCCGCGGTACGCAAGACGCCAAGCTGCTGACTTGCCTCGCGGCCGATGTCGTTCTGCCCGCCTTCGCCCCTGGTCGAACAGGCATAAGAGAGATCGACACCGTCCTGAAATCCCAGAACAGCGAGCATTTCGGAGGTTTCGTCATCCGGGTGCGCGCCTGTGTTCATGAAAGACACAAGAGACCGCAGCGGCACAAGCGCCCGCCACAACTCGACGATATGCGGGTGTTCGATTTCGAGAGCGATACGCTCGGGGTCGGTCAGGGCCATGAAATTCGTCCGGGAGATCAGGTGTCTTGTTGAGGAGTGAAGGCGCGGTGCAGAACAAGTGACGCTGCACCCAAAGTGGCTGTCATGCGCCCACAAGTACCGCGCTGAAGTCTGGGGAACGGATTGTCCTGCCGGTTGGACACCGAGGAAGCCGACAACGGACAGGCTTCAACCAGATGATCGATAATGGCGCCCGGCATTGCGCCGCCCAGAATGATGGTCTGAGGATCGAGAATGTTTTCCAGAAGGAGGACAGCTTGTCCAAGCGCTTCGGCGGCGCGTGAAAGCCAATCCAGCAGACGGGAATCCCGCTCCCGGAACAATCTATCGAGAGTTTCCTGATCAAGCGGGTCGTCACCACCGATGAACGACTGGATGGAGACGCGACTGAGCATGCTTTCCAGCGGCACGGGTCCGTCCGGGCCGAGAACGGGCACGTGGCCGACCTCGCCGGCATTGCCGAAAGCGCCTGACACCAGACGCCCTTCGCTGATGATGCCAAGCCCGAGGCCCTTGCCGAAATAAACGAATGCATATGAACCGATGCCTTGCGCAGCCCCGGTCAGGCGTTCTGAAAGTGCGGCAGCGTTCGCATCGTTGGAGAGTTCAATTGCGCCTCCAAGCGAGGTTTCAAAGAGGGAGCGCGCATCGGTATCCTCCCAGCCCTGCAGGTCGGAACTGCGGCCTGACAGGCCGGTCTTGCCGAATGGGCCCGGCATGACAATTCCCGTTCCCAGGAGGCGTTCATCAACAACCCCGGCGGCCTCAAGCATCCGTTCACGAAGACTCAGGACTCTTCCCACAACAATGTCTGGCGAATTGTCCGTCAGTTCCGTGCGCGCGGTGTCGACCGTTGTTCCCGAAAGGTCCAGCAGTGCGGTGAAAATGGCATCCGGGCGAATTTCCACACCGAAGGCATAACCTCCTTTGGGATCCACCCCGTACTGGACGGCGGGCAAGCCGCGTCCGGCAATCCGGGTTCCCTTTTCCAGAATCAGCCCTTCACCCAGCAAATCGGCTATGATGTTTGAGACGGCCTGGGTCGACAGCCCGAGGGCACGCGCAATTTCGGCGCGGCCCATCGTGCCGGCCGCCTGAATATGGCCCAGCACCGCCTGCCGGTTCCGGTTTCGGCTGCGCAGCGGGTTCGACCCCCTGATTTGTGTGTCGCTCTTCATTCCCTGTTATTAACTCAAGAAAATTGACAATTCAATTTATTTGACTTAATCACTTTCCGATAGGCGGCAAAAGACTGCCACTTCGGTGCGATACGGTCACACCAATCCAGATGGGAGCATCAGCAATGTTGAAGCAGTTAAAGCGCATGGCGCTGGGTGGGGTTGCCGCTGCAGCGACCCTGATAGGAAGTTCGGCCTGGGCTGTCGAAATTGAATATTGGCAATATTTCTTTGATGCCCGTGTCGAGGCGATGGAACAGTTGATCGAAAAGTTCCAGGAAGCCAATCCGGATATCACGGTCAAGATGACCCATTTCCCATATGCCGACTACCGGACGAAGGTGGCAGCCGCCATTCCCGCCGGCGAAGGCCCGGATGTGGTGCAACTGTTCTACGGCTGGCTGAACGATTACATCGAAGCTGACCTGATCCAGCCTCTTCCCAAGGACGTTTTCGATCCAGCAAAGATCGATTCCGAGTTCTTCCCCATGGTTCAGGCCATGAAAAAGGACGGCACCTATTACGCGCTACCGACTGCAGTCCGTTCGCTTGCGCTCTTCTACAACACCCGGCTCTTCGACGAGGCCGGCATCGAAACACCTCCGGCCACTCTCGACGAACTTGTTGATACAGCGAAAAAGCTGACCAAGGTCGATGGGGCCGGCAACATTACCCAGGTCGGCATCACCACCGGCATGAACGCCCAGGATCACCACTGGTTCCGTGAAGTGCTCGTTCGTCAGTTTGGTGGCGATCCCTACGAGAACGACTATCAGACCGTCAACTACAACAATGAAGCCGGTCTCGACGCCCTGAACTTCTATGTGGGTCTGGAAAAAGATCACAAGGTGACCCAATCGGGCTTCATGGATGAGCCTCAGGCAGCCTTCAAGGGCAACCGCGCAGGCATGCATATCGACGGCTCCTTCCGCATCGGATCTCTGAACAAGGTGCGTGGCCTGAAATGGGGCGTTGCCGAGTTGCCCGCCGGCCCTGACGGCAAGAAATCCAACTACTCCTCCTATTGGGTGAACGGCATCACCACCAAGGCTGAAGGCGAAAAGTACGACGCCGCAGTCAAGTTCCTCGACTACCTCACCTCCGATGAGGCGATGCAGGTCTGGCTGGACGTGGTTGGTGAACTGCCGGCGAAACCGTCTGTCGGCCTCGTTGAGAAAAACGCCAACGACCCGACCTATGGCCCGTTCATCCGTGGTCTCGAATATGCGAACACGACGAAGTTCGCCAACGAATCCGCACAGCGCCAGGCCCTGATGGACATGGTTGCCCGGATCGATATCGAAGGCCAGGACCCGACAGAAAGCCTCAACGCCGCGGCCGCCGAGGAGCAGAAGATCCTGGACGAGTACTACGGCAAGTAATCTTCGCCTGAAGGGGCTGCCGGATAACCGGCAGCCCGGACCTTTCGCATAAGCGGTGCGGGTAATGTCAGCCTACAAAAATCTATCGATCCGGCAGAAACAGATTCTGTGGGCATGGATCTTCCTTGCCGTACCGACGCTCTTTTACGTCGTGATCCGGTTCTATCCGACCGGCGCAGCCTTCGTGACCTCGTTTCAGGACTGGAACCTTCTGGGGGCTCGAACCTGGACGGGCATGGACAACTACGTGAAGCTGTGGAACGACCCGGTTTTCTGGAAAGTCTTCCGCAACACGTTTGCCTATCTTCTGCTCGGCACTCCGATCTCACTCGTGATCAGTTTTGTCATTGCCTATCACCTGGACAAGACGCGGTTCATGCATGGCTTCCTGCGCATGCTCTATTTCCTGCCATTCATGACGTCGGCGGTCGCCATGGCCTGGGTCTGGCGCTGGTTCTATCAGCCGGTTCCGATCGGCCTCTTCAACAACACCTTGGCTTCAATGGGCATCCCGCAAATCGAGTTTCTGAATTCCACCACCAACGCGCTGCCATCCGTGCTGGCTCCGGCAGTGTGGGCCGGGCTCGGGTTCCAGATCATCATCTTCATGGCGGGACTGCGGGCCATTCCGGTCAGTTACTATGAGGCGGCGCGTATTGACGGTGTCGGCTGGTGGACCGTGCTGACGCGCATCACCCTGCCACTTCTGAAGCCGACAATCGTCTTCATCGTGGTGTTCTCCTCAATCGGGTTCCTGCGGATCTTCGATCATGTGTTCAACATGACAACGAACAACCCTGGCGGACCACTGAACTCGACCAAACCACTCGTTCTGATGATCTACGAAACGGCATTCAGCAGTTTCGACATGGGATATGCGGCTGCGCAAACCGTTGTTCTGTTTGTGATTCTATTGCTTGTCAGCCTGTTTCAGCTCTGGATTCTTAGAGGGGACAACACATGACCATTGCCTCCGAAGCATCCGGGCAGCCTAATGCAAGCGCAGACGCGCTGTTCTCCAAGAAGGCGAACAAGCAGCGCAATATGGGCCAGGTACTGCGCTGGATGGTCCTGTTTCTCGGCGGCGTGATGATGATCGCGCCCCTCGCCTACATGATCTCGACGTCGCTGAAATGGCCCCACGAAGTCTACAACGTCAACCTGATCCCTGATGAGCCGACGATCGAGAACTACACCTATGTTCTTGAAGACGGACGGTTCTACGGCTGGTTCGTCAATTCGATCATCATCGCGCTGATAACGACGGCGTCCAACCTGTTCTTCGACAGTCTTGTCGGGTACACCCTTTGCAAGTTCCGCTTTCCCGGCCGCCAGATCGTCTTCATCGCAATCCTGTCGACCCTGATGATCCCGACCGAAATGCTGGTGATCCCCTGGTACATGATGAGCCAGTCCTTTGGATGGCTGGACAGCTACTGGGGCATCATGTTCCCGGGATTGATGACCGCGTTTGGCACCTTTCTTATGAAACAGTTCTTTGAGAGCGTTCCCGACGACTTCCTGGAAGCAGCGCGTATCGATGGGCTGAACGAGTTTCAGATCTGGTGGCGGATCGCCATGCCGCTGGTCAAACCGGCACTTGCAGCACTTGCGATCTTTGTTTTCCTCGGCAACTGGACGGCGTTCCTGTGGCCGCTGATCGTGACCAATTCAGTGGAGATGTACACGGTGCCGGTTGGTCTTTCCGGGTTCGGCGACGAGGTCGACGTGGCCTGGGAACTGATCATGACCGGTGCGGCCATTTCCACCTTGCCGACTCTGATCGTCTTTCTCATCTTCCAGCGGTTCATCATCCGCGGTGTTGTCATGGCGGGGTTGAAGGGATGAGCGGAAATCGCAACGACACCTCCCGGTTTCCGGATCCGGTTTACAAGGACACGGTGCTGTCGGCCCTGTTCGAAGGTGTCAAGGCCCACTACGCGCAGCATATGGGAGCGATTAACAGAGCCCATCTGGTGATGCTGAAGGATACCGGTGTTCTAAACCCGGATCAGGTCCGCTCCCTTGCCGGGGCATTGAAGGAAATCGACGCGGAAACGGATGTCGCCGCCCTCACATACACCGGCGAACACGAGGACTATTTCTTCTTCGTTGAGGCAGAGCTCCGCCGGAAGCTGGGTGACCTCGGCGGTATGCTGCATACCGCAAGGTCGCGTAACGACATGGACCATACACTGTTCAAGCTCGCCTTGCGTGATCGGGTGCAGGTCCTGTGGCGGGAACTTGCAGCTCTCGCCGAGGCAATCGCCGACAAGGCTGAAGCGGAAGCCGAGACACTGATTGTCGCCTATACGCACGGACAGCCGGCGCAGCCCTCCACATTCGGCCACTATCTGTGTGCGGCCCTGGAAGTTCTTTTGCGGGACATGGCGCGCCTCAACCTGGCGGCAGAGGATCTCGACCATTGCCCGATGGGAGCCGCGGCCATCACCACGAGCGGATTTCCGATCGACAGACAACAGGTTTCAGATCTGCTCGGGTTTGAGGCCCCGCTTCTCAACTCCTATGGCTGTATCGCGTCCGTGGACTATGTCACGGGTCTCTATTCTGCTCTCAAGCTGGTTTTCGTGCACCTTGGCCGCCTGATTCAGGACATGGCCTTCTGGTCTTCCTTTGAAGTCGGCCAGCTCTACGTGCCGAACGCCTTTGTCCAGATCAGCTCGATCATGCCGCAGAAGCGCAACCCGGTTCCGATCGAGCACATGCGTCATCTGGCAGCTGTGACCGCGGGCCGGTGCGATGTCATGGTCGACACCATGCGCAACACGCCTTTTACGGACATGAACGACAGCGAAGGTGAAGTCCAACAGGCCGGATATGCTGCATTTGAGAGCGGCAGCAGAGTGCTGCAGCTGCTGACAGCCTTCCTCCCCGCGTGCAGCATCGACGCCAGCCGGGTCCGCCGCAATTCGGACGCTGCCTGCATCACGATTACCGAATTGGCCGACACACTCGTTCGAGAGGAAACCCTGAGTTTCCGGCAGGCACACGAAATCGCAGCGGCAACTGCCCGTGGTGTCCTTGCCGACGAGAAACCTCTGGCAAAAGGCTTCACCCATTTCTGCGAAGCCTTCAGAGCCGAAACCGGGCGAGACACGACGCTCAACGCAGAAGCATTTTCGCTTTCCGTCTCACCAGAGACCTTTATTGCCCGCAGGACCCGACCGGGAGGTCCTGCGCCCGAAGCGCTTCGGGACGCAGTTGAGATCTACAAGGCGCGCCTTGCGGGCCTGAACGAACAACAGGCAAGACGAAACGCCCGCCACACGCAATCAACCGAACTGCTTGATGCTGCATTTGCGGCATTGCTGGAGATTTGAATTCATGGCCGACCTTTCCCTCAAAAAGCTGACCAAGTCCTATGGGCCAGTTGAGGTACTCCATGGGATTGACCTTGAGATCTCCGATGGCGAGTTCGTTGTTTTTGTCGGTCCGTCGGGGTGCGGCAAGTCGACAAGCCTCAGGATGATCGCCGGACTGGAAGATATCACGGCAGGTGAGATCTGGATCGGCGGGCGCATGGTCAACAACCTTGAGCCCAAGGAACGTGATATCGCGATGGTGTTCCAGAATTACGCCATCTATCCGCATATGACCGTGCGCAAGAACATTGCCTTTGGGCTTTGGAACGCGCCGCTCAGCAAAGCCGAGAAAACTGCCCGAATCGAGGAAGTCGCCCAGGTCCTGGACATGGCCAACCTTCTTGACCGGAAGCCATCACAGCTTTCCGGTGGACAGCGTCAGCGCGTCGCAATCGGACGTGCAATGGTGCGGAACCCGGCGGTCTTCCTGTTTGACGAACCCCTGTCGAACCTGGATGCCCAGTTGCGCACCCAGATGCGTCTTGAAATCAAGAAACTGCACCAGAAGGTCGGCAACACGATCATTTTCGTGACCCACGATCAGGTAGAGGCGATGACGCTGGCGGACCGGATCGTCATCATGAAGGACGGGCATATTCAGCAGGTCGGCACGCCGGAAGACGTGTTCCACAATCCGGTGAATGCATTTGTCGCCCAGTTTATCGGCGCGCCCTCCATGAACATGCTCGATGCGACCGGAAACGGCCAGGAATTGTCGCTTGCCAATGGGGAAAGGATCCCGTTGTCGAGAACAACCTTGAGCGGACAAAAGCTGCTTCTCGGCGTGCGCCCCGACGACCTTGTGCTTCATCCGGAAACATCCTTCATCTCAGGCACGGTTTCGGTCCGGGAGCCGCTTGGCTCCGAAACGCTGATTTATGTGACAAGTGCCTACGGGGAAGTGGTCGCAAGAGTGTCGGGCAAAGACGCCCCGGTGGTTGGCGACGAAGTGCGTCTGGGCGCTCCGCCGGAAGCCCTTCATGTTTTTGATGCCGATACAGGAGCCGCGCTGGTCTGATGCTGCAACGAGGCGACAAACCGGTCATTCTTTGCGCAGGCCGCGTCTATTGCGACCTGGTCTTTGCAGACATCCCGAGAATGCCGACGCTCGGGTCTGAAACCTTTGCCGGCGGCGTTTCCCTTCATGCAGGAGGCGGTGCCTTCAATTCCGCCGTCGCCTTCTCCGTTCTGGGCTGGTCTTCAGCTCTTTTGGGAACATTGCCGGCCGCGCCATTCGACGTTCCGGTTCTGGAAGAAGGGCGTGCGCTTGGCCTGGATATGTCTTTGTGTGAACCTGCCGTGCCCGGCGCCTCCCCGCAAATCACGGTTGCGATGGCCCTTCAGAACGACAGGTCGTTTCTCAGCCACAAGTCAGGGCCGGCGTTTCCTGAGCTGAACCCTGCTGCGCAAACCTGCCGGTCTGTCAGGCATTTGCACATCGGTGAACTCAAGAGCCTGTGCGAGGCTCCCGAACTGGTTGCCAAGGCACGCGAAGCGGGCTGGACCATTTCGCTCGATTGCGGCTGGGATGATGATCTGCTGCGCGCAGGAGCGGAAGTTGCCGAATACATTGCCGCAGTCGACGTTTTCCTGCCCAATGAAAGCGAGTATGGAGCGCTCCGGTCATCCGGATTGCCTGAGGACTGCTGTCCGGTAACCGTTATCAAGGAAGGCAGCACCGGAGCCCGCACATCCCTGAACGGCAAAACCGTTCATAGACCCGCATTTCCGGCCGATGTCGTGGACACGACCGGGGCGGGCGATGCGTTCAATGGTGGCTTTCTGTCCGCCTGGCTCGCCGGTGAAGGCCTGGAAGCCTGTCTGGAAAACGGCAACCGCTGTGGCGCAGTTGCCGTTCAACATGCCGGCGGGACTTCCGGTATGTCACAAACCATATCCTCGTTGGCCTTGAACTGAACGCCATCGCCGGGCGAACACTTAACACAATACCCGGCTCGTGCCTGGAAATGCGCCGCTCAGTTCGACCCGGAGCGCATTGTGACTTCCATCTGCTCCAGCAACGGGAGGAGCTCCAGTGGCTTGCGGATGACGTGATCGGCTTGCTCCAACTCGTCCTGCGGCTCACGGGGATAGCGATCGTTCCAATCGATCCAGACCGAGTTCATTCCCAAAGAATTGGCGCCCTTCACGTCTCGCGTGATGTTGTTGCCCACCATCACGATGCCCGAAGTGTCTTCCTCGCGCAGTCCCAGCTTGAACATCGCCTCCCTGAAAATTCTCGCATCGGGTTTCAGGGAATCGCACACTTCCGAAATGGCTTTTGCATCGAAGAGATCCCAGAAGCCGAGCGCCTCATGAACGTTCAGAAAACTCTTTTCCCGGCCGTCAGCTACCAGGGCGACGAGATATCCTCTTGCCTTGAGTTCGGCGACGAGCTTGTCTCCCCCTTCGATAGGGTCGGCTGAGAGGACGAGTTCGTCTTCCTGCGTGTCGAATACCTGAGTGACCTCATCGATCATGGTGTCGCCGCTATCGAGGAAGACCGCCTTGATGCCGTCATAAGCTGCCCGGAATTCCTCGGTCTGATTGCGCAGGAACCGCGGAATGAACGAAGCAAGTTCAAGCCAGGTCAGCACAGGCAGCGGAGCCAGGTCGTACTCCTTGTCAAAACAATAGCTTGGTTCAAAGCAGCGCGCCCTGAGATTCTGCCGGCCGAGGAACTGGTCATAAGGCGTCAGGAATGCCAACGCTTCCTTGAATGGCTCTTCCACCATCACGCCCCGAAGTTCCTTGCCGCTGCTACAAGCTTCATCGAGCCTGGACCTGTCGACGATGATGTCGGCCGGATTCGCGGCATGCGCATGCTTACCGGGCTCGCAGTAAAGAACGATCCGTTCGTCGCGCCACTCGGCTTCACCCATGTCTTTCAAATGCCCGTGCGCACTGGCCGCCGCGTAAACCGGTTTGCCCGCAGCGTCCAGAAACACCCATACGTGTTCCAGTTCATAGAAGTGCTGGATATCACCATCCCACCAGATCGCGTATTCAAGAACGGTCTCGCAGCTGTCGGGTCCCTTCGGCACGTGACGGCAACTTGGAGATTGGCTTCCGTGGGCAAGCCTGGTCACCCCGAGCGCGACCGGGACAAAGGGTTCCCGGCTGTCGCACAGAAGAACCGGTGCGTGCCGCCTGGCCAGGATAGCTGTATCGGCGTTCATCTCTTCTGGTGTCGCAGCGATGCCATTCTGGCTGTTGGGCCGAAAGTCGTTCATTCGAATTCCTCGTTCTTATCAGGTCGTCTTGGGCGCTGGCGCCAGACTTTCCCGCTCGATCAGGTGTGGGTTCAGGGTTCGTTGCACCGACTTTGTCTCGCTCCCCTCCAACCGGTTGATGAGAAGGTCGGCAGCTGTCTGTCCCATCAGGTCCACGGACTGGCTGACGGTCGCCATCGGCGGAAATGTCATCTCGGAAAGCGGAAGGCCGTCATATCCAAGTACGGAAATGTCCTCGGGCACGGACAGACCTGTTTCACGGGCGGCATAGAGCGCTCCGGTTCCCATCATGTCGGTCATGGCAAAAATCGCCGTCAGCTCTGGGTGTTCCCGCAGCATGCGTTTTGCGGCCATGTAGCCATAGTCGAAGCGTTCTCCCGGCATGTCGGGTGACAAGACAATCCCGTCGGCAATACCCAGTTCCCGCGCGGTTTCCAGGGCTCCTTCCAACCGGTGCGACACAGGCCGATTCGGATGATATTTGACGTCACATGGCATGATCATGATGCCGATTTTCCTGTGCCCCAGTTCCCAAAGCCGGCGAATGGCCAGCTGACCACCGACCTTGTTTGCCGACACAACGAAAGAAACCGATTTCTTTCTGGGAGCACTTTCGACAAAGACGACCGGCACGCCTTCACGTTCCAGGTTTGCCGCATGCCGGGTCGTTATTGAAAGTGACCCGGATGGGCGGATGATCACACCGCCGACCTGCATTTCCAGAAGCGTCCTGACGTATTCGTCCTGCCGGTCGTCCTCCCCGAGAGTGGAACAGACCATGGGCAGATACCCCCGATCCGACAGGGTGTTACCGATTGCCGTGTGAAGCATCGTACCGAAAGGTGACCCCTGGCTTGCCAGAAGCACGCCCACAACGTTGGAACTTTTGCGGCGAAGGCTCGCGGCCAGACTGTTGGCGCTATAACCGAGCACATCTGCGGCTTCCAGCACGGCCTTGCGCTTCTCATCGCTGATATTTTCGTGGCCGTTGAAGACCCTTGAAACGGTCGAGATGGAAACTCCAGCTCGCGCAGCGACGTCCTTTATGCCTGCCATGCATGCGCCCCCTGTCCGTTTTGCCCCTCGCTTGTGTTGAGAGGATAAAAGCATGCAACCACTCGTTCCAGACCATTCGTGTTCAAAGTCGGTGCTTCGGAAGCGCAACGCGCCTGAGCAAATGCGCAACGATCCCGGAACTTGCAACCATTTGGCAGATTTCCCGGATCCGGTACCGCACCGCCAAGACGGATCGGCTGGCGCTTGCGTTCCGACCTGGGCACCGGTTCGAGCACAGACGACAACAAGGCCTGGGTGTAGGGATGTTTCGGCGCGGAAAATATGTCGCGGGTCTGGGCGATCTCCACGATTTCTCCCGCATACATGACCGCAACGCGATCGCTGATATGAGAAACGACGCTGAGATCGTGCGAAATGAACAGGTAGGTCAGACCGAGTTCACCCTGCAATTCCTTCAGGAGATTGAGGACCTGGGCCTGCACGGAAACGTCGAGCGCTGAGACCGGCTCATCTGCAACGATGATCCGGGGCATTGGTGCAAGAGCCCGAGCGATTCCGATACGCTGACGCTGGCCGCCTGAAAAGGCGTGCGGGTATCGGTCCAGGAAATCGCGGCTGAGGCCAACCATTTCCATGACCTTTTCGACCCGCTCGCTGATCGTCGGTTTTGCAATTTTGCCTTCACTGGTGCGCAGGACCTCTGCGATAATGTCAAAGACCGTCATGCGCGGATTGAAGGATCCGTTCGGGTCCTGGAAGACCATGCGCAGATCGCGCCAATAGGATTTCAGCTGCTTTTCAGGCATGTCGGCAAGGTTTACGTAGCCGTTGTCGACCTGCAATTCGATCTGGCCTTCCGTTGGCCTGAGCAGGCCAAGAATGGTCTGGCCGAGCGTTGACTTCCCGCATCCGGACTCCCCGACCAGACCAAGTGTTTCGCCCGGCCAAAGATCAAAGGAGACGCGGCGCAGCGGGCGCAGCTCCTTTTGCCTGGAGAAGAAACCTCTGCTCATCAGGAAATGTTTGGACAGTCCGCTCACTTTCAGGATCGGCGGCGCGCAATAATCCGGCTTGCTTGTTCCAGTTTCCCTGACTTCAGCCTTTGCCGCCTTGCGTGGCCAGTTCGTTTCCTGAAGGGCGTGACACCGAACACTGTGATCCGTTTCGATTTGCATCAGTGACGGATTTTGCACCTGACAGACTTCCGAGACCGCCAATCCGCATCTGCTTGCAAACGAACATCCGGCTACCCGATTTCGCAAATGCGGAACGGAGCCCGGTATCGATTGCAACTGCTGACCTTCCTCACCGCCAAGGGTCGGCAATGAAGCAATCAGTCCGCGGGTATAGGGATGCTTGGGGTTTCGCAGGATCTCGTCCACAGGGCCGCTTTCCACGACTTCCCCCATGTACATCACCGCAACTTCATCGCCGATATCGGCAACCACACCGAGATCATGCGTGATCAGCAGCATGGACATGCGTTCTTCTTTCTGGAGTTCCTTCAAAAGGTCCAGAATCACCGCCTGGGTGGTGACATCGAGTGCGGTCGTCGGCTCATCGGCAATCAACAGGCGCGGACGGCAGACCAGTGCCATTGCGATCATCGCACGCTGCCGCTGACCGCCCGACAACTCGAAGCTATAGGAATGGAAACGCTTTTCCGGAGCCGGCATGCCAACGCGCTCAAGCATGTAGAGCGCTTCGGCGCGGGCTTCCTTTTCCGAAAGCTTCCTGTGCCAGCGAAGCGCTTCGGTGATCTGGTTGCCGATCGTGTAGAGAGGCGAGAGCGCGGTCAACGGCTCCTGATAGATCATGGAGATCTGATCACCCCGGATCGCGCGAATGGCCTTGCCCTTCGGATCGAGCCCCGCCAGATCCGTACGCCCTCCCTTGTCGCTCCGAAAGTCGATCGAACCGTTTTCGATCCGGGCATTTTCTCCCTGCACTCGAAGAATTGTTTTTGCTGTCAGAGACTTGCCGCACCCGGATTCCCCGACAAGGCAAAGTGTCTTGCCCTCCGGGATGGTCAGGCTCAACTGGTCAAGCGCAACGAGACGTGCCTTGTCTTCTGTAAAGCTGACCGTCAGGTCCTTTATGTCAATCAAAGTGTCTTTCATTGCAAACCTATTGCGCGTGCGGATCTGCGGCATCGCGCAAACCGTCACCCAGGAAATTGAGTGCCAGGACGGCAACCACGACGACCGCACCCGGCAGGAACAGCCACGGAGCGGTCGCCATGGAGCGGACGTTCTGAACTTCCTGCAGGAGGACACCCCAGCTCACGACTGGCGGTTTCAGACCGATACCCAGGAAACTGAGAGCAGTCTCGGCCAGGATCATGCCCGGTATGGCAAGCGTAATGACCGCGATCGTATGGGAGTAAAAGTTCGGCAGCATGTGCCGTAGCAGGATGCGAAGTGTGCTGCATCCGTCCAATCTTGCCGCCTTGATGAAATCTTCAGCCTTGAGCGCCAGAAACCGTCCTCGAACCACGCGCGCCAGCCCGGTCCATCCCAGAACGGAAAGCACCAGGGTTATGAAGAAATAGGTTTGCAGCGGCGGCGTATCGCTCGGAATGGCGGCGGCAATACCGATCCACAAGGGGATTGACGGCAGCGACTGCAGGAACTCTATGAACCGCTGTATCAACTGGTCGACAGTACCACCGGCGTATCCCGAAACACCACCGATCAGGATGCCAAGAACAAGGCTGATCGCCACCCCCAGAAGGCCGATGGTCATGGAGACGCGGGCCGCGTAGATCGTGCGGGACAACACATCACGCCCCAACCGGTCAGCGCCGACAAAGAACACTTTCTGCCGCGGGTTCTTGGCCCCGAAAAGATGCCGATCCCCCTTGATCAGGCCGAGCCACTTGTAGCTGTCGCCCTTGACCCAGAAACCCAGCTCGACAACCTTCGCAGGATCCGGTTCAAACTTGCGCTGCCCGGTTTCGTAGTTGAAAACAACCTTATAGCTGAGAACATGCGGCTGGAAACTTCCATCATCCAGGAACAGGCGCACCCTTTGAGGCGGATAATAGGCGTGCCGGGTTGAATAGGCATCCGCGCCTTGAGGTGCCAGCACTTCAACGAAGAGTGTGATCGCATAGAAGAAGACGGTGATGCACAACCCGATCACACCGAGCTTATGGCGACGGAAACGCTTCCAGATCTGGCTGGCCTGGCTTTGCCTTTCCGGCAAAGCAGGTTCCGCAGCAAGGGGGGCGTTGTCGAAAGAACCGAGGGTCATGCTGCCCCTCCCATTTCAAACTGCCGACGGATGCGAGGATCGAGCCAGGCCAGCAGGAGATCGGAAAAGAGAGTTCCGATCATGCCCAGAATGCCGAGAAACATGATCAGGGTGGCGGCAAGGAACATGTCTTCTCCCCGCAAGGCATCGAACAGCATCGGCCCGACCGTTTGCAGGCCCAACACGATCGCGACAATCGTTTCTCCGGAGATGATGTTGACGAAAATGTCGTTGAGGCTGCTCACGAAAGGGTTCATCGCGTGGCGCACCGGGTATTTGGTCAAGAGCCAGGCTTCAGGAAGGCCCTTGGCTCGCGCGGTCAGAACATAGGGGCGATGCAGCTCATCAAGAAGGTTGGCGCGTATGACACGGATAATCGACGCGGTTCCGGCGGTGCCGAGCACGATCACCGGGATCCAGAGGTGCTGCATCAGGTCACCAACCTTGGCGAGGCTCCAGGGCGCATCGACATATTCAGGTGAGAACAGGCCGCCCACGCTTTGCCCGGTGAAACGGAATGTGGCGTACATCAGAACCAGAGCCAGCAGGAAATTGGGCAACGCCAGACCGAGGAAGCCGATCACGGTAAACGAATAGTCGGTGATGGAATATTTGCGGACAGCGGAATAGATGCCGATCGGAATCGCCACGACCCAGGTAAAGAACAGCGTCGACAGCGCGAGGACGGTCGTCAGGCCAAGACGCTCCCAAATAACGTCGGCAACGGGTCGCTCCATGTTAAAGGACCAGCCGAAATCTCCTTTGAAAACCGCTTTCGTAACCCAGTCCACGTATTGGACCGGCAGCGGTCGGTCGAGACCATAGAGCTGGCGCATGGCTTCCTTTTCCTGCGCGCTCATGGACTCGCCTTCGGCGGCAACCTTTGCAGCATACCGGTCGACGAAATCACCGGGCGGCAGGGAAATGAGCGAAAACGCCACGATGGAAATCGCCAGCAGGGTCGGTGGCACCCAGAGTAGACGATGTAAGATAAAGCGGCCCACGGCGCCCCCTCGAGAAAATCCGGTATTCCAAATTGAGTTGAGAAGAGCATGCGGGAAGAGATTTCCTCCCCGCATGCCCTTGCGAGGTTCCACCTGGGTTGGAACCTTATTGCTTGATAAACCAGCTTTCCATGTTGGTCGGCGCAGGACCAGGGTAGAGCCAGCCTTCCGTGATCGGCTCGTAAACGTTGCCGATCCGGTTGGAGACCACGCGGTAGTTGCCTTCAGGCAGAACCGTCCCGATATTGACGAATGCATCGGCCATGGTCTGCATGAATTCGGCCATCAGAGCATCGCGTTCGGCTCCCGCCTTGGTCGGCATCGCCGCCTGTATCTCGAAGAGACGCTTGATCTCGGCAGGCGGTTCGACGGCCTCAACCCCTTCGATCGTGAAGGGCTGAGGTGCGATGTGCTCGCTCACCCATACAATCCAGTTGTCCCAGTTCCCCTGATAGCGCAGAAACCGATCAAGACTGACGGTCGGCAACTGGCCACAACCGTTTTCACCAGCCCATACCTGCATTTCGCGATCGCGAGCAAGGCGGCGGGTCTCGTAGATCTCATGACCGACCGCTTCCGCATTGAGATGAATGCCGATGTCAGCCCAGTTCTGCACAATGATCTGCAGGACATCCGCCCATTCCGCACGGAAAGAGTTTTCTGCGATCATGGAAACACTGATGCGTTTGCCATCCGGTCCGAGACGATATCCGTCGGAATCCTTGTCGGGATAGATACCATCGAGGATTTCATTGGCCTGGTCCGGATCATAGGCTGTGTACTGGGTCGCGAGCTGCTCATTATAGAAGGGAGACGTCGGGCGCGCGGCCGACTGATACGGCATTCCCTGCCCCAGATAGACCGTATCGATGATGCCCTGGCGGTCGATCGCCACCGAAAGAGCAACCCGAACGTCCTTGTTCTGGAAGAATTCTGCCTTGAAGGCATCGGGATGGTTGAACGGCATTTCGATGAACATGTTGTTGTAGTCGCAGCTTTGCGCCTTCGCGAAGCGATAGTTGCCGCGCTCCATGTTCTCGAAGAAGATTCCCTTGTTCTGCGGAACGGAGATGTTCGGCAAGGAATAGTCGAACTCGCTTGCCATTGTCTTCAACAACTGAACTTCCGGGTCAGGCACCAGATTGTAGCTGCGCGTGTCGATGTAAGGCAGCTGATTGCAATCGGCATCGACCTTGAAATAGTAGGGATTTCTCGACAACTCGAAATACTGCCTGCCGATGAAAGGCTCAGTGGTCACCCATGCCAGCATTGTCGGCCGGTCCGGATCGTTCTGCTCAGCCTTCTTGCCATAAGTTCCAACACGTCCCATCCACCAGCTGGTGTAATCCTCCGTACCGGCCTCCGCCATCATACCGGCAACACCTTCCGGGTTTAGATTGCGATCAAATTGCGCGATGTAGTGTGCCGGGAACTGGACAACGCGCTGACCGTAGGGTCCCGCCAGATCGAGCAGAAAATTGCCGTTGGGATTACTCCAGGAAAAGCGGATCGTGTGGTCGTCCAGCGTCTCGACCTTCGCCCGCTCGCCGTTCACAACGAAGATGTTGCGCGGACCCTTCACCATAATGTCCGGATTGGTCTCGACCTTGTCCCACCAGAACTGAATATCCGTGGCGGTGAACGGATGCCCGTCCGACCATTTCATACCTTCGCGCAGATGAAAGGTGTAGGCAGTGGCATCAGCAGAGACTTCCCAGCTTTTGGCAATGTTAGGAAGAATTTCGGACCCATCGGGACTCCAGCGCACCAGCGGATCGTATCCATAGTGACGGTAGTCACCGAGACGCGACCCGGTGAAAAGGTCCTTCATCACTCCGCCATAGGAACCCACCTCGGCCGCAGCGACAACAAGCGGCTCGGCCGGCAGTCGCTCCTCAACGCCCGGCAGTTCACCAGTCGCCACTTTTTCAGCAAGCATCGGCGCCTCCTGAAAACTCTTACAGACACCTTGCGCAAGAGCACCGCCAGAGGCAAGGCACCCCACCAGGGCCACTGAAAGCAGGAGAGGTCTGTTTTTCATCTGTTCAATCCTTTCGATCACCCGACAACAGGCTTCCATTTTTGAAAAGCTTTTCAGTTTTTATTGCTTTTTTGCGTCAGTTTGGTGACGTTTTCCCAGGCGGAGCCGCAGCCCCTGACAAAAACCATAGGAATAGAATCGCTCAAAATCAACGCTTTTATTGAAAATCGAAGCGCATCTCATTTGAGGAAGAGAGTTTGCAGCTTCAGAAAGGCTCTCTCTTTCTTGAAAAGGATTTCATATTTATCGCTATTTTTTCAAATTCACCGCTGCAGATGACCCACCCTCAACGAGTTGGCTTTCCACGCGAATTTTCACGGATGACCGGTCCGGTTGCCGAATTTGACTCAGCAACTGTTGTGCACACATTTCACCCAGATCCTGTACAGGCAGATTTACAACGGTGAGACTGGGAAAAACCATTCGGCCGAATCCGGTACCGCTCAAGCAGACAACAGACATGTCTTCAGGAACCTTTGTGCCCGACTTCGAAAGCAGCTGAATCGCCGTCATGGCGATGCTTTCGCTGGCACAAAACAAGGCTGTTGCATCGCCGTGTTTTTCCTTGAGCTCCGCCAGTGCACGTTCGACACCGGCATTCAAGGAAAGTTCTTCATCGAGCGGTATTGTGACAACGCTTGTTTCAGGCGAAAAGTGCGGCATTCGCTCCGTCCAGTCGCTATGATCCTGCTCCAGGTATACGATTTTGCGATGTCCCAACTCTGTGAGGTGAGCGATCGTGGTCTCCCACCCCTGCCGATAGTCCACACTGACCGTGCTCACGCCGGCTCTGGGCACTTCGGTTCCAAGCAGGAGTGCGGGTATGCCGGCTTTCTCCAGCTTGTTCGCTGCCGCTATCGCCTGCTCCAGATTGGCGTTTGCGTGGAGGATCGCACCTGCGATTTTTCGCGTGATCATCTCCTCAAGATAAAAGGCCTTGCGCTCTGCCGTCCCACTGGCATCGCAATGAAATGTCTTGAAACCGGCCTCAAACAGTACTGTTTCCACCCGTTGCGCCATTCGGCTGTTTTCCAGGGTCGGCCGGTCGAACTGGAAATAGCCAATCACGTCGGAAACCTTTCTTCGAAGGTTCGCGGCCAGAGCATTGGGGTGATAGTTTTCCTCCTGCACAATCCGCATTACCCGATCCCGGGTCTTTGAGTTCACATGAGGATGATCATTGAGAACGCGCGAAACTGTTGCAGGCGAGACGTTGGCCAGTCGTGCGATGTGCCGGATGTCAGTCATGTTGCTTTCAACGCATGTTTGCACCGCAAGGCGACAGAAGAATAGGCGGCCGGAAAGACCGCCGGCCCGGATATGAGGGAACTAAGCTTCTCACACATGTGGGAATGAGTTGCAGGCGTACTTGAGCTTGTCAAATCGAGACCAGCGGACTGCTGCTCATTCCCGGAGTTTTCAACCTTCCAGGCAGAACAGGAGCAACTCCACGCAAGTCGAAACCATTTCGTGGTCCGCAGCTATTTTTTCTTTTTCCGCAATTGGTTGGGCGTTTCACCGAATTCCGCCTTGTAGGCCTGGGAAAGAGAGGCTGTCGACAGAAAGCCGCATGCGATCGCGACCTCAATCAGCGAAATATGGGTGTTGGTGATAAGCGTCTGGGCTTTTTTCAGCCGTATCTTCTTGTAGAGCTTCGCCGGTGACGTGTTGAGATAAACGGTAAAAAGGCGCTCAAGGTGACGCGCCGAGAGTCCAACCTCATCGGCAAGATCCGCAAGGCGCAACGGTTGCTCGATATTGGTCTCCATGATGCGAATGGCCTTTTGCAGCCTTTTCTCCAGGAAATTGGGGTTGTAGCTCGTTCCCCTTGGTTGTTCCTGGGTAAAGCCCCGGATGTTGTCCAGCATCAGGAAGCTGGCGATTTCCGCGCATTCCTGCGGACCGAGCACCTCCGACAGGATGCCGATCACGGTTTCCATGGTGTGCCCATGCCCGGCACAGGTCAGAACACCGGAGTTGTTTTCGACAAGGCGCTCGGAAAGCGTTGGAAAGGATCCGATCTCGTGCAGAAGGGCAATGTCGCGCCAATGTGTGGTCGCCGGTCCGTTCAGCGTCTTGACGGCCTTGATGTATTCACGAGCAGCGTCCGAGAGGAGAACAACCGGATTCCGGAGTTTCTGCATCGCCCTCAAGCGGCTCATCCACCCTTCCGCCCTGCACTCCCGCCCGCCGACAACGATCAGGCAGTCTCGCAGATACTGATCGCCAATTGTCGGGTGAGCACGCACGAGCAATTCCGAACCGCTGGTGAGAAGCCCCGGGGTGTCGGACGTTATGTGCCAGGTGAACTGGTCACGGTTCAGCACTTCATTTGCAGCCCGTAGAACAGAAATGATCGCCGCCAGTTCAAGATCGGAAAAGCCGGACTGCACGAATATCTCGACTACCAGATCCCGGCTGACCTCCCCCTCCAGAGGCGACAAGTTCCAATAAGGCTTGTTCATTCTGCTTACTTTCTCAGGCGCCACAAGGAATGCCGGCAGCTTTCCCGACTTGCCGCCATTGACTGGTACAATCCTCTTCCGGTTTTACTTAGTCGCCTCAGCTCGATCAAATCCAATCCCATCAATTGTTTTGCATTCAACATCTTCCCCTAACCGGGATCGGATCAGACGATCTCCTTCAAAACGGACACAAACTTGTCTCGCTGGTCCGAAAGGCAGATGCAATGGGATGCTCTGACGAGCCAGCCTTGGCTTTACAGAGAAGAACGATGTTTGGAATTGTTGGCCGATCCGCAACAAAAAAGGGCGCCTAAACGGCGCCCTTCTGTGCAAGGTTCGCTGATCACTGCTTGATTGAAGCCTTAGCTTCCTCGATGTCGCGCTTCTGTGGCTCGATTTCACCACTTTCAACCAGCTCGGTAACAACTCCCCGATAGGCTTCCAGATAATTCGGCGGCAGGTCGTGAGCGATGCCCTGGTGACAGTCGATACAGGTCAACCCGTCATCCAGCGCCTTCTGGTGGTTTTGAGCCGCGCGGTTTTCCTGCTGGGTGAAGTCCATGTAGTCGAAGGCATGGCAGTTCCGGCATTCCTGACTGTCGGTCTTCTTCATGCGAGCCCACTCGTTGGACGCAAGATGAACACGCTGATCCTTGAACTTTTCCTCCGTCCAGATGGAACGCGTGACAAAGTGGCCGTAGAGCTCCTTCGTTGCGGCGATCTTACGGGCCAGTTTCGGTCCCCATTCCTTCGGCACGTGACAATCCGGGCAAGTTGCGCGGACGCCCGAGCTGTTGTTCTGGTGAACCGTTCCCTGATACTCGGCAAACACGTTGTCGCGCATTTCATGGCAGCTGATACAGAATGTTTCTGTGTTGGTCATCTCCAGTGCCCAGTGAAAGCCACCCCAGAAGAGGACGCCGATAACAATACCGCACATTGTCAGGAACCCGACGGAAAGGGAAACCGACGGCCTGGCGATGAACCGCCATAAACGCTTGAAGAAGCCTGGCTTTTTGGCTTGATTCTCTTGGACAGCCATTTTTTGATCCTTTTAAGCTAGGCGTCAGTTCGATGGTTCGAAAGTGTTTTCGACCAAGGCTGGGGCATTCACCTGAGGAACATGGCACTGGTTGCAGAACCAGCGTGTACCGGACACGGAATCAAGCTGATGACCGTCCCGGTCCAGATAGTGGGTCATGGAAAGCGTTGGCGCTCTGCGTTCCCCCGCATTGGTCCAGTCGTGACATGCGAGGCACTCGTTGGCGGCCAGGTCGATCTGGTACTGGTCGATCTTGTGCGGGACCAGCGGAGGCTGCTGGCGGTAGTTGCGTGAAACACGGCCTTCGTTCTGATGGAAGATATCCTCAACCGCCACGTGCTCGTCGACAGCGGCTCCCCTCAGGGTCTCGACACGCTCGTTATCCGCAGCCTGTTGCGCGAGAGCGAAACCACCTAATGCAAGCGGAACCGAGAGCATCAGCACACCAATTAAACCAAGTTTTTTCATGTCAGTACCTCCTTTGCTTGCTCAGGCTGCTTTGTTTGCCTTGGGCGCAAGACTGGATTTTTCTCGTACGCGGCCAGGGCTTGGCCGCGTGTCGAACCGGTGGGTAAACTCAAAGACATCGACCGAGCAGACATCGATGCAACGGCCGCAATTCGTGCAGTCGGGGGACAGAATGATGGGCGTGTCAGCCTCCTGGCCCCGCAGTGCGGGCGTGATCACATGCATCTCGGGACAAACGGCGAAGCAATCCATGCAGTCGTCACAGGCGGCACGCATTGTTGCCGTGACCCGCAAAACCGATCGGTTGCCTAGCAATCCGTAAAAGGCGCCGACCGGACACAGGTGGCCACACCAGCCCCTGCGCGCGATGATCAGGTCGAACAGGAAAACGCCGATGACAAAGGCCCAGGCAAAGCCGACGCCGAAGATCAGCCCCCGGTGAACCATGGAAACGGGATTGACGAGCTCCCACGCAATGGTGCCGGTCAGCGCTGAGACGACCAGGACCATGGCAAGGAGGAAGTATCGCGTCTGCCGTTTGGGCTGCCATCCTTTGGGCAAATCGAACTTCTGATGCAGCCAATGTGCTGCATCGGTGACCGGATTGACCGGGCAGACCCAGCTGCAATAGACGCGTCCACCGATCAGAGCATAGGCAGCACCGACAATGATGGCGCCGATGAGGGCGGTGAGTTCAGGAATGTGTCCGGAAACTGCGGATTGAAGCAACACAAAGGGATCTGTAAGAGGCAGGAAGTCTAAGGTCATCGAACCCGCAAGGTTTCCCTTTACCCACCAGATGCCCAACCAGGGACCTAGCAAAAACAGACTCAGAAAAAAGACCTGCGAGAGGCGGCGCAACAGCAGGTATTTGTGAGCTCCAACCCAGCCCTTTTCTGCGATTGCTTCCGAACCGACCGGGAGTTTGGTCTTGGCACTCATTGGCCCGTCCCCCCATTCGGCAATGAAAATGTCGGCTTGAAACCGTCTATGTAGCCACCGGGCGCCTCAAGATTGTCGGTTCCCGGACCGGGCAAGCGATCGGGAAGATCGATCAATTCATTTACAATGGGCTGGTTGTCTTCCCAGCCGAGACGGTAATGTTCGGCAGCTTCCGCCCGCGCAAGACGGGCCGGCAAAACCTTGATTGCCGAGTCATTGGGCAGGACGCAGGACTTTTCACACTTTCCGCATCCGGTGCATTTGTCGGCATGCACTGTGGGCATGAATATCGCGTGATGGCCCGAACGCGGATTATGCGATTGCTCCAACGTGATCGCCTCATCGATCAGCGGGCAGACCCTGTAACAGACGTCGCAGCGCAGACCGAGCGCGTTGAGGCAGTTTTCGAGATCGATCAAAACCGCGACACCCATGTCCGCGTCATCGATCGTTTCAAGTCCCT
This sequence comes from Roseibium sp. SCP15, assembly GCF_040329435.1. Taxonomy (NCBI): domain Bacteria; kingdom Pseudomonadati; phylum Pseudomonadota; class Alphaproteobacteria; order Hyphomicrobiales; family Stappiaceae; genus Roseibium; species Roseibium sp. SCP15. The sequence continues at coordinate 1,390,249 of NZ_JBDZYI010000002.1, forward strand.
TTTCGAGCGCCCCCGTTGGGCAGGCGGCAACACAAGGAATGTCGTCGCACATTTCGCAAGGGATATCTCTCGCCGTGAAGTATGGCGTTCCCGTCGACGGAACATCCGCGCCGAGCTCCGCCAGCTTCAAAGTGTCGTAAGGACAATCGCGGACACACAGGCCGCAACGGATGCAGGCGGACAGAAAGTCCTGTTCCGCCAACGCTCCGGGTGGCCGGATGGCTGTCGGCGGGAGCGCACGTGCGCCCGTTGCCAGCCAGGCCAGCCCCATGCCCGCCAAGGCACATCCCGCAACACCGCGCGCCGTGTCGCTCAGGAAGCGGCGGCGGTCAGGGTTCTTCGGGTTTGACTTTGCGGCGGACATGGCTCTTCTCTGCCTAGTTCATCAGGCGCGCTGCACCTTGCAGGCGCATTTCTTGAAGTCCGTTTCCTTGGAAATCGGGCAAGTGGCATCAAGCGTCAGCTTGTTGACCAACTGGCTTTCATCGAACCAAGGGTAGTACACGCTGCCGCGAGGCACCTTGTTGCGGCCCCGGGTTTCAACGCGGCTCAGGACATCGCCCCGACGGGTCGAAATGGTGATTTCCTGGCCACGGCGCAGACCGCGCTCCTTGGCATCTTCCGGATGCATGTAGACGACTGCTGTCGGGAAAGACCGATGAAGTTCAGGCACGCGGCGGGTCATGGAGCCAGAATGCCAGTGCTCCAGAACGCGGCCGGTGATCAGCCACAGGTCATACTCGGCATCCGGCACTTCCGCAGGCGGTTCATACGGAGCAAAGATGATGTTCGCCTTGCCATCCGGCTTGCCGTAGAACTTGACCCCCTCGCCTTTCTTCACATAGGGATCGTAGCCTTCGCGGAAGCGGTAAAGCGTTTCCTTGCCGTCCACCACCGGCCAGCGCAAGCCGCGAGCTTTGTGATAAGTGTCGAAGTCGGCAAGGTCGTGCGCCTTTCCGCGGCCGAATGCGGCATATTCCTCGAACAACCCTTTCTGGACGTAGAAACCGAAATATTCGCTTTCGTCATTGCCGAAGCCTTCAGCGGTTTCCGACAGAGGATATTTGTCAACCTGCCCGTTGGCGTAGAGCACGTCGAACAGTGTCTTGCCCTTGTACTGCGGATTGGCGTCCAGGATTTCAGCCGGCCAGACTTCGTCGGTGGTGAAACGCTTGGAGAATTCCATCACCTGCCAGACATCCGAACGAGCCTGACCTGGTGCCTGGACCTGCTGACGCCAGAACTGGGTACGGCGTTCGGCATTGCCGTATGCGCCTTCCTTTTCCACCCACATGGCGGTTGGCAGGATCAGGTCTGCCGACAACGCGGTTACGGTCGGATAGGGATCGGAAACAACGATGAAGTTGTCCGGATTCCGGTAGCCGGGGTAGCCCTCCTCGTTCATGTTCGGAGCGGCTTGCATATTGTTGGTGCACTGAACCCAGTAGGCGTTGATGTCGCCGTCCTTCAGCTTACGGTGCTGCAATACAGCGTGCGCTCCGACCTTGCCGTTCAAAAGGCCTTTGGGAAGTTTCCACTTTTCTTCGGAGAAGGTCCGGTGCGCTTCCTTGGCGACGACCATGTCCGCCGGCAAGCGGTGGGCAAAGGTTCCGACTTCGCGGGCAGTGCCGCAGGCAGACGGCTGCCCCGTCAACGAGAACGGGGAGTTCCCCGGCTCGGAAATCTTACCGACCAGCAAGTGCACGTTATACATCAGGGAATTGACCCACGTGCCGCGCGTGTGCTGGTTGAAGCCCATGGTCCAAAGGGACATGACTTTTCGGTTCGGGTCGGCATATTGCTTGGCCAAACGCTCGAGTTTTGCGGCAGGAACACCGGACAGCTCGGAAGCTTTCTCCAGTGTGTATTCAGAGACATATTCCTTGTACTCTTCGAAGGAAATCTTCTCGATCTTGCCGTGCTTGCCTTCATGGGCCGGGTTGGCGGCTGCCTGTTCCAGCGCATGCTGCGGACGCAGGCCATACCCAATGTCGGTATTGGTCTTGGTGAAGTTGACGTGGTTGTTGACGAAGTCCCAGTTCACCGCGTCGTTCTGAATGATGTAGTTTGCGATGTAGTTGAGGATCGCGAGGTCAGTCTGTGGCACGAAGATCATGCCGTTGTCTGCAAGTTCGAATGAGCGATGCTCAAATGTCGAGAGAACGTGGACTTCCGCCCCCGGTTTGGTCAGCCGGGTGTCGGTCAGGCGGGACCACAGGATCGGGTGCATTTCCGCCATGTTGGAGCCCCACAGCACAAACGTATCGGCGTGCTCGAGGTCGTCATAACAGCCCATCGGCTCGTCGATCCCGAAAGTGCGGATGAAACCGGCAACGGCCGATGCCATGCAGTGGCGAGCATTCGGGTCGATATTGTTGGAGCGGAATCCGCCCTTCATCAATTTGGAGGCTGCATACCCTTCCCAGACCGTCCACTGTCCGGAACCGAACATGCCTATGCCTTCGGGCCCTTTTTCCTTCAGCGCCTTTTTGAATTTTTCGGCCATGATGTCGAAAGCTTCATCCCAGGAAACCGGGGTGAATTCGCCATTCTTGTCATAAACGCCGTTGGTTTTGCGAAGCATCGGCGTGGTCAGGCGGTCCTGGCCGTACATGATTTTCGACAGAAAATAGCCCTTGATGCAGTTCAGGCCCCGGTTGACCGGCGCTTCAGGATCGCCCTGGGTCGCAACAACGCGGCCGTCTTTCGTTCCGACCAGCACGGAGCAACCGGTTCCGCAAAACCGGCAGGCGGCCTTGTCCCAACGGATGTCAGGCTTGCCGACCTGCGCAGCAGCGCCTTCCGGAAGCGCGATACCGGCGGCTGAGGCGGTAGCTGCCGCTGCGGTCGCTTTCAGAAAAGTACGACGGGAAGTATCTAATGTCATGTTATCGCCTCCTCAGAGCGCAGGGGCCGCGGCCTCATTGGGGCCGTGCGGTTCGAATTGGTGGTAGGTAAGCGTGACAGTCAGGACGCCTGGTACCTTGTGAAGATCCATGATCAGGTCCGAGGCGGACTTGCCATCAATGTCCTCGACGGTGACAACAAGACGTCCGTTGTCGTGGGCATGGACCTCACAGCCGATCATGCCTTCGATGTCGGCGATGACCTGGTTGGCAATGTCCGGATTGATGTGGACGAGGCATCCGCAAACGTTCAACATGACGTCTCCTCGTTGGTGGCCTGTACGGTTAGGGGGAATTGAGAGCGAAGAGTTTCGTGCTGCCTGACCTGAATCGGCGACATGCGAAGAAAGTTGGATTTTGTGAGGATTCGTTTCACCATCCGGCGAAAGCGGCCGTTAGCGCTGACCACATGCCTGGATATCTGAAAATCTGTACATTCGCTGAAATGGCCTCGAGAGAAGGCCAGAGTGATAAGTTGGTCCTGCATGGCCTGCCTACACCTGTTGCGCTTACGGCTAGCACAGGTTTGAGGTGCATCTCCTTGACCTAAGTCATTTCGCAGATGCGAAAGCTCTACTTATCGAACTGATTCTCAATCTCTTTTGAATGCTGCTGCGCACCCAATACGAACCTGTGCCATGCCCCGGACAATCAAGGTTCTTGGGACTTTTAGATTTCTCTTAAGTTTTTTTCTGGGTTAATTTTCTGATGACCTTTCTTTCGCTCATGGCCAACAAAACATCCCTTTTAGTTTTTGCTCTGTTTCCGTTTTCGACGTCAAAAAGCCCGCGGGAGTGCACCGTGCGGGCTTTTTTTGTTTTGTTGTTTGTGCATGATTTTCTTGTTTTGTGCGCCGTTGCGTCGGACGTTGTCCTCGTTGCGGGGACCCCGTCGGGTCAAAATCGACG